>NZ_CAMLJQ010000033.1 GCF_946480305.1 uncultured Caldimonas sp. | reverse complement strand
CTGGCGGTCATCAACCGCCCACCGGACTGTGTCTCCGCAGCGAGTCCGACGAATGCATGGTGTTTGTCTTCAAGCCCTCTTCTTTGGTGACTTTCTTCTGGGCCCAGAAGAAAGTTACCCGCCCGCCGGGGCGGACTCCCGGCGCGGCCGCGCACCTGAAGCCAACCGCTTCAACCAGCCCCCCGGCCACCAGCCCCCCGGCCGTTGACAACGGCCACCACCTCCGCCGCAATCGACACCGCAATCTCCGGTGGCGTCCGGCTGCCAATCCGCATCCCCACCGGCCCCCGCAGCCGCCCTACCTCCGCAGAGGTGAGCCCGAAGTGCTCCACCAACCGCGCCCGCCGGGCATCGTTGCTGCGCACCGACCCGAGCGCACCGACGTAGAACGCCGGTGACCGCAGCGCCTCCATCAGCGCAAGGTCGTCGAGCTTCGGGTCGTGCGTCAGGGCAACGACCGCCGTGCGCTCATCGGGTTGCATCTGCTGCACCAGGTCATCGGGCATGACGCGCGTCAATGCAGCGCCTGGCACGTCCCAGGTGTCGCGGTACTCGCAGCGCGGATCACACACCGTCACCTCGAAATCGAGGCCGAGCGCGATTTGGCAGAGGAACTTGGACAGCTGACCGGCGCCGATCACGATCAGGCGCCATCGCGGGCCGTGCACGGTGCGCAGCACCTCACCATCGAAGCTCAGCACATCGGTGCGGCCGGCAGGCTCGAGCATGGCCACGCCGGTCGACAGGTCCACGCGCCGCGCCACCAGCCGGCGCTCACGCACCGTCTGCAGCAAGAGCTCGATCGCGGAGTGCTCGCCGACCGGCTCGCACACCAGCCGCAAGGTGCCGCCGCACGGCAGGCCGAAGCGGCGGGCTTCCTCGGCGGAGACGCCGTAGGTGAGCAGTTCCGGCCGTTCGCCGGCGATGCCGTGCTCGCGCACCCGGGCGATCAGGTCGTCCTCGATGCACCCGCCGGAGACGGAGCCCACCGCCAGGCCGTCGTCGCGCAACGCAAGCATCGCGCCCTCCGGTCGAGGCGACGAGCCCCAGGTCTTCACCACGGTGACGAGCAGCACGCGGTGGCCCTGCGTGCGCCATTGCACGCAACGCGTCAGCACCTCCAGGTCGACGCTATGCATGCCGTGAGCCGCTCAGGCAGCCTGCGGTGCGTGGCCGGCCGCCAGCGCAGGCTGCGATCCACGCGCGTCGGGGCGCAGCGGCGGCTGCGGCGCGGGCGCGAAATCGAGCCAGATGCCGAAGCCGCGTCCGTCGATGCCCTCGCCCACGCAGATACGTCCACCGTGCATCTGGGCGATGCGCGCCACGAGCGACAGGCCGATGCCGCTGCCGCGGCCACCGGTGCCCGGCACCCGATAGAAGCGATCGAAGATGCGCTCGCGCTCGTCGACCGGCACGCCCGGGCCGTTGTCGGTCACCTTCAGTCGCACGACCTCGCGGCCTTCGACCACCTCGGTGCGGCACGACACGACGCACCGCCCGCCCTCGGGCGTGTAACGCAGCGCGTTGTCGACCAGGTTGCGCACCAGGATGCCCAGTGCGTCGACGTGCCCGATCACCGTGCATGGTTCGAGGTCGAGCACGATGCGCTGCTGCTTCTGCGCGGCCACCATCTCGAAGTCGCGCACCACCATTTCGATGGGTTCGTACAGCAGCACGGGCTCGCTCTGGCCGGGCTTGGAGACGTCCATGCGCGCGAGGTCCAGCAACTGTTCCGACAGGCGTGCGCTGCGCTCCACGCCCGCCGTGAGCTTCAGCAGCGCCGCCCTCGCCTCTTGCGGGTTGTCGGCCTCGGCCGCCAGTTGCGCATGCGCCAGCAGTGCCGCGAGCGGCGTGCGCAGCTCGTGCGCCGCATCGGCGATGAAGCGCTTCTCGGTCTGCAGTGCCGTGTCGAGCTGGCTCAGCAGGCTGTTGAACGACGACACGAGCGGGCGCACCTCGTTGGGCAGTCGCTCGGTAGGCAACGGGTTGAAGTCGAGCGGGCTGCGCGTGCGCAGGGCCCGCTGCACGGCGGTGACGGGGCGGAACGACCAGTGCACCACGCCCCAGATCGACGCCTTCAGCAGCAACAGCACGAGCACGGCGGTGGTGAGGCTCAGCGTGGACCAGCGCTCCAGGTCGGCGAGCAGGATGGTCTTGGGCTTGCCCACCTGCACCTGCAGCCTGCCGGTGGCGTCGGAGACGGCATACACCCGCCACTCCTCCTCGCCGATCGTCGTCTCGGCAAAACCGTCGACGAAGTCGGGTTTCAGCGGGGTGTCGGGCGCGCCGGGCGACGTGAACGCGAGGCGCTTGCCGTTCAGCCACGCCTGGAAGCTGATCTTGTCGCCCCGGTAGCTCTCGGTCTGCGGCAGCGAGAAGCGTTCGGAAGTACTCAGCCGCCCGAGCTCGGTCGGCATCGACAGCACGATCTGGGTGCCGATGTCGCGCAGCATGATGTCCCACTGCCCGGTCTGGTGGCGGCTCATCGTGACGACCTGGCAGCCGATCCATACCGCCCAGAACACGAGCAGCGTCGACAGCACGACGACCAGCAGCCGCACGCGCAGCGAATGGAACTTGACGCAGGGTTTGGTCATGCGCGCTCCTCGCCGATGCGGTAGCCGAAGCCGTGCACGGTGACGATCAGATCGTCGCCCAGCTTGCGGCGCAGCTGGTGCACATAGACGGCGATGGTGTTGCTCTCGATGCTGCTGCTGCCGCCGTAGACGGCATCTTCCAGCTGGTCGCGCGTGACGACCCAGCCGCGTTTTTCCATCAGCGCGAGCAGGGTGCGGTACTCGTGCACGCTGAGCGAGACGCGCTCGCCTTCACGCGTGACGGCGCGGCGGGCGGGGTCGATCGTGATGTCGCGGTAGCTGATCAGCGGCGACACGCGCCCCTGGCTGCGCCGCACCACCGCGCGGACGCGCGCACCCAGTTCGTCCAGCTGGAAGGGCTTGACGATGTAGTCGTCGGCGCCGGCGTCCAGCCCCTGGATGCGCTCGCTGAGCTGGTCGCGCGCCGTGACGATGAGCACCGGCGTGGGGTCGTAGCGCGAGCGCATGTGCTGCAGCACGCCGAGCCCGGAGCCACCGGGCAGGCCGAGGTCGAGCAGCACCGCGTCATACCCGTGGTCGGTGAGCACCAACCGGGCACCGGGCGCGTCCTTCGCCCAGTCGACGCGCCAGTCGGCCTTTTGCAGCCGGTTGCGCACCGCCTCACCCAGCATCTCGTCGTCTTCCACCAGCAGCAGTTGCACGGCTCACCTCATCCAAGCGTTTCGGCGCGAGTGTGGGGCGGTGCGATTAAAGACTTCTTAAATCGCCCTGAACAGAATCGCCGCCGGATCGGGGATTGTCCACCTGCCGGGGCCCGCGTGCCAAACGACCAACGCCACGCCGGCCCCTAGGAGCCGCAAATGATCGAGCTGCATGTGAACGGGCGCACGCACGCCTGCGAATCGGCGGAGCAGACGCCACTGCTGTGGGTGCTGCGCGAAGAACTGGGCTACACCGGCGTGAAGTTCGGCTGCGGCGTCGGCGCCTGCGGGGCCTGCACGGTGCACCTCGACGGCGAAGCGGTGCGCTCCTGCGTGATGCCCGCGGGGCAGGCGCAGCGGCACCGGGTGGTCACGATCGAAGGGCTGCCGCGCAGCGCCGGGCTTGCCGAAGGCGAGCTGCACCCGCTGCAGCAGGCCTGGATCGCGCAGCAGGTGCCGCAATGCGGCTACTGCCAGTCGGGCATGGTGATGGCGGCCGCCGCGCTGCTGCGCCGCTCGCCCCACCCCACCGATGCCGAAATCGATGCGGCCATCACCAACCTGTGCCGTTGCGGCACCTACCCGCGCGTGCGCCGTGCCATCCACCAGGCGGCGGGTGGCTGAACGCCGCCGCCTGCGTCCCCCCCTTTGCAAGGAGCACCTCATGCATCGCAGATCCTTCCTGCTCAGCTCCGCGGCGGGCGCGGGCGGACTCGCCCTCGGCTATCAGGCCTGGAACAGCCACGCCGCCGCCGAGGCCCGTGCCCATGCCGGGCCCGGGCAGAGCCTGCTGGCCGGCTGGGTCAGGATCGGCACCGACGACAGCGTGACCGTGCTGGTGCCGCACTGCGACATGGGGCAAGGCAGCCACACGGCGCTGGCCATGATGCTCGCCGACGAGCTCGACGCGGACTGGTCCACCGTGCGCACCGAGCGCGCACCGGCCGAGAAGGTGTTCTCGAACCGCTTCCTGGCCGAAGGCTGGGTGCTGAAGAACCGCAAGTTGCCGACGCTGCTCGATGGTGTGGCAGACACCGGCTTCGGCGTCGCGGCGCGCTTCATCAACCTGCAGATCACCGGCGGCTCCACGGCGGTGCGCTTCACCGGCCAGGTCGGCATGCGCGTGGTGGGTGCTGCCGCACGCAGCATGTTGCTGAAAGCGGCCGCCAGTGAATGGAACGTGCCGGTGCGCGAGCTGCAGGCGGCACAAGGGGTGGTGTCGCATGCGGCGAGCGGGCGCAGTGCGCGCTATGGCGCGCTGGCAGCGGCCGCGAGCGAGCAGAGCATGCCGTCCAGCCCGCGGCTGAAGACGGCGCCCGAGTTCCGGCTCATCGGGCGCTCGGTGCCCCGGCTCGACATCCCGGACAAGGTCACCGGCCGCGCCCGCTACGGCATCGACACCCGCCTGCCCGGCATGCGCTATGCGGCAGTGAAGGCGGCGCCCGTGCATGGCGGGCGGCTCGCGTCGGTCGACCCGGCACCCGCGATGGCGATGCCGAACGTCGAGCGGGTCGTGCAGATGGACAAGGCGGTGCTCGTGGTGGCGCGCGACTATGGGTCGGCGCAGCAGGCACTCGATGCGTTGCGGCCGGTGTTCACCGATGAAGGCCAGGGCGGCGTCACGCACGAGTCACTGCGCGAGGCACAGCACCGCGCGTTGGCCGAGGAGGCGGGCCGCGCCGTCGTGTCGATCGGGGACGCGGAAGACGTGCTGTGGGAAGCGCCGCGCGAACGCGTCATCGAGCGGCGCTACAGCGTGCCGATGCTGCACCACGCGGCGATGGAGCCGGTCAACGCGACCGCGCAGTTCAAGGACGGCAAGCTCACGGTGTGGGCTGGCGAGCAGGACGCGCTGGCCGCGCGTGCCGAGCTGGCCAAGCTCGCCGGCCTGCCCGTCGACCAGGTCGAATTCGTGCCGCTGCCGATCGGCGGTGCCTTCGGTCGCCGGCTGCCGAAGAGCGCGCACCATCTGCCGCAGGTGGTGCGGGCGGCGATGGACATGTCCCCCCACCCCGTCAAGCTCATCTGGAGCCGCGAGGAAGACTTCGCGCAAGGCGCCTACCGGCCGGCCACCGCCACGGTGATCCGCGCCACGCTGGGGCCCGACGGCCTGCCGCTCGCCTGGTGGCAGCGCTATGTCGAAGGCGTGAAGTCGCCGTCGGAGGCCTTTCACCTGCCCTACCGCATCCCGAACCAGAGCATCCACGCCGTGGACGTGCCGAGCCACGTGCGGCGCGGATCCTGGCGCAGCGTGAACCACACCCAGCACGGCTACTACACCGAGAGCTTCATCGACGAACTCGCCCACGCGGCGGGCCGGGACCCGCTCGACTACCGATTGCAGTTGCTGCCCGAAGGCTCGCGCCATCGCCGCGTGCTCGAAGTGGCGGCGCAACGTGCCGGTTGGCACGAGCCCCTGGCGTCAGGGCGCGGGAGAGGCATCGCGCTGGTCGAGTCGTTCGGCTCCATTGCCGCGCACGTGGTCGAGGCATCGGTGAACGAACGTGGCGAGCCGCGCGTGCATCGCGTCGTGGCCGCAATCGACTGCGGCGGCGTGTGCCACCCTGACACTGCCACGCAGCAGGTGGAAGGCGCGGTGCTGATGGGCCTGGGCGCGGCGCTGGCCGAGCAGATCACGCTGCAGGGGGGTGCAGTGGTGCAGCGCGGGCTGCAGGACTATCCGCTGATGACGATGGCGCAGACGCCGGCCATCGAGGTGCATTTCGTCGCCAGCGACGCTCCATGGGGCGGACTCGGCGAGCCCGGCGTGCCACCGGTAGCGCCCGCCCTGTGCAACGCGCTGTTCGCCGCCACCGGGCAGCGGGTGCGCGAGCTGCCCGTGCGCGACGCGCTGCAACCGGCGGTCAATCTCGCAGGTGGGCGATGAAGCGGTCCATCGCTTCGATCTCGTGCCCTCGCTCGTTCGGCACGAACACGAAGTTGTTCACGTAGTCGCCGCAGCGCCTGCCCGGCAGGGGCTGCCCGTCGAGCGGCTGCAACTCCCCGATGGAGCCGGGCCGGAAACGCTCGATGCGCTCGTCGCGCAGGTAGCAGCACCAGTAGCCCTTCGATACCAGGCCCTCGATGATGGATTCCGACTGCCCCGGGTGGTGGCGCTCCTCGATCTCGACGATGAGCGTCGGGCGCTCTCGGTCGATGGTCTCGCGTGCGCCGGCGAGCACCGCTGCCTCGTGCCCTTCGACGTCGATCTTCATCGCGTCGACGTCGACCAGCGTGAGGCTGTCCAGCCGCGCCAGCCGCACCTCGTGCACCGCCTCGTCTTCGAAGCCGACGTTGGCATCGCGCTCGAGCGAGGCGCGCGTGGTCACGGCGCGGCCATCGTAGATTGGCACCGCGAAGCGGCCGGTGCCCTCGTGGTCGGACAGCGCCAGCTCGTGCACCGTCACGTTGGCCGGCACGGCTCGTCGCAATGCGGAGGCGAGAGGCGGGATGGGCTCGAAGGCATGCACTTCGGCAAACACCCGCGAAGCAGGCCCGCACCAGCTGCCCATGTTGGCGCCCACGTCGAGAAACAGGCCCCCGCGTGCAAGCGCGGGCAGCAGCCGCAGTTCGGGCTCCGGCGAGCCGCGCAGCGCGCGCCGCACCTGCCAGGCGGCCACCACTGATGCGGGCAGCACGGCCTTGGCGATCTCCTTCAACGCTCGGTTCATCGTGATCCTCGTGGCCCGCGAGGGCATGGCGTGATCGGGAAGAACAGCAGACGGCGATGGAGCACCGCCGAGGACCGTCACGGTATCGCAGCGAGCAGTGAAACACTGATGCGAAGTGTTGCCCCATGGGCGGTTCTCCCGTGCCTGCTTCAGGCACGGAGCAGCGGTCGGGGAGCGCTCGGCAGCCCGTCAGTGCTGCACCGCGCTGGCCGGTGCGCGGATGATCAGGAAAGCCTCCGCCACCAGCTGGTGGCAGGCGCTCAGCGTGCCGTAGGTGGTCTCGGCGTCGAACGGCTCCATGTCGTTGGCGCCTTCGTACTTGAAGAAGCACTCCTCGATCATGCCGGCGACGGCACGCGCCTCCTGCAGGCGCGATTCGAGACCGTTCGCGGGCGCCTCGGGCACGTCGAGCAGCGCGCAGCATTCCTCGAGCAGGCTGCGCACGCGCAGCAGCACCAGCGCCATGCCGCTGCGCCATTCCTCGCGGCTGCCTTCGAGCTGGCTGTACTGGAACAGCAGCACGTTGAGGATGCCGCGCACCTGCAGCAAACGCGAATCGAGTTCGCCCATGTGCTCGTCGCTCCAGGCCTGACGGCTGAGCGCACGCACGCGCGCGGTGGCGGCGGTTTCGGCGTGGAGGGGCTGGGACATGGCGGACCTTTCTTGCGCAAACGCATGCGGCGCCAGCGACGGCGCTCCTGCGGAGGTAATCGGCGCCCCCGAGCCGGGTTGTAGGACTGTTACGTAACTGCGCCCCTTTCCGAGAAACCGCAGCCGACTACGAATCCTCGGAGTTGCCGCCGGCAGGCGGCGTCCCTAGCATGGGGCGACCCAAAAGCCCAACCTGCGCCACCCTGCGCCGACCCTGCGATGTACGCGGACTACTTCGGGCTCCAGCAGGAGCCGTTCTCGATCGCTCCCGATCCGCGCTTCCTGTACCTCAGCGCGCGGCACCGGGAGGCGCTCGCGCATCTGCTGTACGGGTTGGACCGTGGCGGCGGTTTCGTGCTGCTCACCGGCGAGGTGGGCGCCGGCAAGACCACCGCGTGCCGCGCCTTCCTGAAACACGTGCCGCCGACCTGCCACGTGGCCTACATCCTCAACCCAATGTGCTCGGGCCACGAGATGCTGAAGTCCGTGTGCGCCGAGTTCGGCGTGACGCCGAGCACCGACGCGCCCAGCTCGCAGGACTGCATCGATGCGCTCAACGCCTTCCTGCTGCGCACCCACGCCGAAGGGCAGCAGTGCCTGCTGATCGTCGACGAGGCGCAGAACCTGTCGCCGGCCGTGCTGGAACAACTGCGTCTGCTCACCAACCTGGAGACCGACGAGCGCAAGCTGTTGCAGATCCTGCTGATCGGCCAGCCGGAACTGCGCGACATGCTCGCCCGGCCCGAGATGAAGCAGCTGGCGCAGCGCGTGATCGCGCGCTACCACCTGGGGCCGCTGAACGAAGCCGAGACCGAGCAGTACATCCGACACCGGTTGGCCGTGGCTGGCCGGCGCGGCACGGTGCCGATCCGGCGCGAAGCGCGCGCGCGCATCCACCGGTTGTCGGGCGGTATTCCGCGGCGCATCAATCTGCTGTGTGACCGGGCGCTGCTGGCGGCCTACGGCGACGGCAAGCCGCGCGTCGATGTGGCGCTGATCGACTCTGCCGCGCGCGAGGTGTTCGTCGAGCGCCAACGTGCCGGGGTCCGGCGCTACCGGCGCGCTGCGGTCTGGGCCTGCGGTCTGGCGGCCAGTGCGGCGCTGGCCGGCATGGCGGCCGTCACGCCCACGGGCGGACTGGCACCTGCCATGGCCGAGGCATCGGCCGTTGCCCCGTCACCCGCCCCGGCCCCCGTACCTGCGGCTGCCTCCGCCGTCTCGCTGGCGGCACCCGCTGTTGCCGCCGTGACGCCCGTGCCGGCGAGCGCGGTATCCGCCGCTTCGGCGCCATCGGTGCTGGAGCAGCCGATAGCCGACGAGCGCCAGGCATGGCGTGAACTGGCGGGGGTGTGGAACCTGCGCATCGATGGCGAGCAACCGTGCCGCGCGGTGCAAACACAGCAGGTGCGGTGTTTCGCGGCCCGCATGGACCTCGGGCTGATCCGCCAGCTCGACCGGCCGGGCATCCTGGCGCTGCAGAAGGACGATGGCGCGCCCACCTTCGCGCTGCTGGTCGGCCTGACGGCAGACAGCGCCGTGCTGCAGTCCGGCGGGCGGCGCGAACGGGTGCCGCTGCTGGCCCTGACCAGGCATTGGCAGGGCTACTACGCCACTTACTGGCGCGTGCCCCCCAGCTACACCGAGACATTGACCGAAGGCAGCACCGGCCCCATGGTCGACCGCATCGCGGCGCAGCTGGCACGGCTGGAAGGCGCGCCAGCGCCGCAGGGGCGGCAGGTGTTCGACGCCGCGATGCGCGAGCGGGTGCACGCCTTCCAACTGGCGCAGGGCCTCAAGCCGGACGGTCTGGCCGGCCCCTACACGCTGATGCAGTTGAACCGCGCCACCGGTATCGACGAGCCCCACCTGCAGCGGGGAGGGTGAACGGTGTCGCACATCCTGAACGCGCTGGAGCGCGCAGCCGCTGACCGCGAGCGCCATTCGCTGCCCGGCCTGCGCCTGGCGCCGATGCCCGCGGCCCAGGCCGACGATGAAGACGACCGGCCTGCGGGCCCACCGGCGCTGCTGATCGCCGCTGTCGTGCTCGTCAGCGCCGCGCTCGCTGCGTGGTTGCTGGCGAACTGGCGCCCTGCCCCGCCTGCACCAGCCCCGCCGACGCCTGTCGTTCAGATCGCGCCCACCGGCGCGGCGCCTGCCGCCGCGTCAGCCTCCCGTCGTGCGCAGCGTCCCGTGGCGGTGCCGGCCGAGGCGCCCACGCCCGCTCCCTCGACGGCAGCCTCCAGCGCCGAACCCGCTGCACCCGGCCCCTTGACACGGGCCGTGGCACGCAGCCAGGAGGCGGCTGCGCCCTCCGCCTCCACGTCGCCCACCCGCGCAACGCCTGCGCCGCGCAGCCGCCGTGTCCATGCACTGGAGGAGCTGCCGCCCGAGCTCCGCCGAGAACTGCCGCAGCTGGCGATCAGCCTGTGGATGCACTCGGATGTTCCCGCGCACCGCATGCTGGTGATCAACGGCGAAAGCTACAAGGAAGGCAGCCGCATCGGGCCCGACCTGTTCCTCGAGCAGATCGGCAACCGCGCCGCGGTGTTCCGCTACAAGGGTTGGCGCTACCGCGTCAGTGCGTGAGCCGAGAGGTCGAAAGGCCGTCGGCAGGGAACGAGGGTTGCTCGCCATCAAGCGGGTGCCGGCCATGTGGTGCCGGCCCACGAAAGGACCCACGCATGCCCAACTCCACCCGCCCCTCCGGCCCCGGCAAGCCGCACCGTGAAGCCACCGACCGCGTGCGCGAACGCGAGAACCTCGACGAAGCGATGAGCGACAACCCGAGCGACCTGGCGGGCGCGCCGCACGCCGCCCGCACCGCGCCCAAACGCACTCCGCCGCCGATGCGCGACGACGCGGACAAGACCCCGCGCTGACCTGTCCCGCGGCTTGCCTGCCCAGCGCAGCGCGAGCATCCTCGTGCCCTGGAGAGGGGGCACGGGAAGAACTTGCACACGCCAGGAAAGGACGGCACGCATGCCTCCCCCCGCAAACTCGATACCCGCCGAGCGGCAACGGCCGCCCGCCCTGCCACACCACCATGTCACCCTGGACAGCGTCCGGCGCACCTATGGCCGCTATGCGCCCTGGTACGACTGGCTGTTCGGTGCCGTGCTGGAACCCGGCCGCCGCCGGCTCACGCAGGCCGCCAGCGCGCTGCAGCCGCAGCACCTGCTCGAAGTCGGCGTCGGCACCGGCCTGACGCTGGCCCACTACCCCGCCGGGGCGCGCGTCACCGGCATCGACGTGTCGGACCAGATGCTCGCCCGTGCGCGGCAACGGGCACAGGCGCTGCCAGCCCGCCAGATCGAACTGCGCGCGATGGACGCCGAGCGGATGGACTTTGCCGACGCGAGCTTCGACTGCGTCACGGTGCCTTACGTGCTCTCGGTGACGCCACACCCGGCGCAACTGGTGTCGGAGTTGCGTCGGGTGTGCCGTAAAGGCGGTCACATCCTGATCCTCAACCACTTCAGCGGCAGCCGGTTCTGGTGGGCACTCGAACGATGCGTCACCTCGGTCGCCGACCGTATCGGCTTCCGATCGGACTTCAGCTATGAAGAGCACGTGCTGGCGCACGACTGGCAGGTGGTCTCGGTGCAGCCGGTGAACCTGCTGGGGTTGTCGAAGCTGGTGGTGCTGAGGAATTGACGCTCTGCGCTCACACCAGCGGCAGCAGCCCCTTCACCGCCGCTTGTGCGGCGGATGTCAGCGCTTTGGGGAAATAGCGTCCTGCCATCGACAGCCGGCCGGCAATCGCATCGCCGCACACCTGGGCGGCGACCGTGTCCGGGTGCGTCGGTGTGCCTGCAGACCGCTGCAGCTCGGACAGCGCAACGCGCTTGACGCCCGCCCCTGAGGTGCCGGCGTTGCGCCGTGCCAGCGGCGGGCCATCGCCCTGATGCAACGGGCCCGACGCAGCAGCAGGGCCGGGCCGCGCATCGTGTCCGTCCTTGCGCTGTGCTTCGACGCTGCCTCTCCCCACCCCAGCATTCACCGGCTGACCAAAGTTCACTGGCATCGCACACCTCACACCTTCATGTAGGCCAGCGCCGGCACCTGCGCGCTTTGCTGGCCGAGTGCCGCCGCGGCCTTCTGCCGCTCTTCCTGCAGCAGGTACATCAGCGGACTCTCGCCGGCCTGCTCGTCGCGCAGACGCTCGCAGGTGGCCATCAGCAGCGTGATCGCGTCGAGCCGGCACACGCGCCGGTCGCTTGGCCCGCCGCGCATCAGTTCTTCCGTGACCTCGTCGACCAATGCATGGATGCGGCCCACCGTGTCGGCACCCAGTTCTCGAGGTTGCGACGGCTGCCCCTGCGCCGCACGCCAGGGCTCCCCGGCGGCGTGGTCCTCCGGGTCTTGGCAGGCCTGATGTCTTTGAGCAAGGTCCATCGTTGTGCTGAAGTGTGCAGGGGGTGGGCGGGGCGACGCTCGAACTGCGGTACCAAGCGTGGCACTGGTGCGCAGCGGCAGGCTGCACCGAGCGAACGGAAGGCGGCCCGCGCGAAGGCAGGCCCGTCAGAGCACGGTGGGATGCGCGTTGACGAGCACAGGCTCGCCGTCGCGCCACCAGTACACCCGGATCTGCGGCACGCGAGTCGAGATCAGGACGGCCTGACGCGGGCACGACTCGAGGAAATCCGTGATGCCCAGTCGCTCCGCCGTGACGGCCTTGTGGCACGCCACCGACACGTCGTCGTGGCCATGCACGTCGGGGTCGCGGTGCTGCACCGCGATGCCTGCATAGCCATGAGCATCGAGCCACGCCCGCGTGCGCTCGCGGTCCGTCTTCGGACGCCCGGTGACGATCACATGCTGCTCGGCGGCGAGATGGGGCGCCGTATCCGCACGCGGCAAACCGTCTCTGACGGCCAGTGCACCCGCCATGTCACGCTCGTATCGCTCGGGCGGCAGATCGGCGCACAGCACGCCGTCGAGGTCGATGCCCCAGCGCCGGTAGCGATGGTCCGGCTGCATCGGGTGATGTCCGTGCGCGCCATCCCGGTGCCAGTAGTCCCGTCTGAATTGCGGTGACACCACTTCCCGCTCCCACGGCAGGACCGTCTGCACGCCGGGTCGGTGCATCGACCAATCGGGGCGGACGCGCGACAGTTCGTCGGACACGATCGTCAGGACGCGGTGCTCCGGATGCGTGCGCCGCACGAGCGCGCAACAGTTCGACAACGTGTGGCCATGGCCGGCGATGTCCTCGCACACCAGCAGCCGCCCGGGCGGCGGCACATCGCCTTGCCACGAGGCTTCTTGCCGCAGGCGGTCGTAACGGATGAACGCCAAGGGCGCCCCGGTCGCAAAGGCTGCGCATTGCGCCGCGAACAGCCCGCCGCGCAGTACCGCCACCACGCCGACAAAGCCTTCAGCGCGCAATTCGCCTGCGAGGCTGTCGATCCAGTGGCTGATCTGCGAATAGTCGAGATAGGCCGGCGGGCGGTCGAGGCAGGAGAAGTCCGAGAGCATCGCAAGCACGATCCAGAGAGACGGAAGCGGTACTGTGCCCCGGCACCGTTCGTCCTCCTGGTGGGGATGCGAACTCGCGAAGAGCGGGGCGAACCGTCTCCGGCCTGTGCCGCGCGGCGGTGAAGCCTGCGCGGGATGCCCCGGGCACGTCAACGGGAGCCGCGCCGGGCGGCCGTTCGAACATCGCGTTCGGCCTCGACCATCTGCAGGAAGCGGCCGATCAACGAGGCTTGCAGACGCTCGCGCAGGCAGATCACATGCACGTGAGTGGCGAGGTCGGCTCCCGTCACGGGCAAGGCGACGACCCGCTCGTCCGGAGGGTGGGCCGTGGCGGCCACCACGCCCAGCCCGAGACCCTGCGCCACCGCTTCCTTCACGCCTTCGCGGCTGCCCATCACGAGCGAGCACCGCACCTTCACGCCGGCGGCCGCCAGCCCCTGCTCGAAGACCGCCCGCGTGCCCGAGCCATGCTCGCGCAGCACGAACTCTTGGCCGTCGAGATCCGCCAGGCTCACCTCGTGGCGCGAGGCCAGCGGGTGCACCCGCGGCGCAAGCACCACCAAGGGCTGACGCCTGTACGGCAGGCAATGCACGCGCGCGTCGTCGACGTGGTGCAACAACACACCCAGATCGTGCTCATGGCCCAGCACCCCTTGCACCACGAACCGCGAGTCGCCCATGCACACGCTCACCTGCACCTTGGGACAGGCCGTGCGGAAGCGCCGGATCATCGGCGTGACGTTGTAGGGACCGATCGCACCGATACGCAGGTGACCGTGGTACTGGCTGCGTGCGCTCAGCAGCAATTGCAGCGCATGCTCCTCGGCGCGCGTGATGCGATGCGTGGTCTCGTACAGCAGCGAGCCGAACTCGGTGAGTTGCACACCTCGGCTGCGCCGGTGGAACAACTCCACGCCGAAGCGCTGCTCCAGGCTGGTCACGTGTGCCGAGATGGTGGGCTGACTGACGCCGAGCAGACGCGCCGCGGCCGACATGCTGCCGGTGCGCGCCGTCGCGTCGAACGCCTTCAGTTCTGCGGATGAGGACGTAGCCATAGACGAGGTCTATACCTTATTCGCCTTCTGTGACGGTTTTGTTGACACGCCTGTCACACACCATCCCGAAACTGGCGAGCATCGAAGTTGCACGAGGAGCCCGAATGACCGCAAGCCTGAGACTCCCGGCGCAGGCCGCGCCGCAGGCGGCCGAGGCTGCCGACAGCGCAGGCATCGCGCTGCGCACCGAAGCGGTCGAGGTGCGCTATCCCAACGGTACCCAGGCGCTGCAACCGACGACGCTCGCCTTCGAGCCCGGCCGCTTCACGGTGCTGCTGGGCGCATCGGGCGCCGGCAAGTCGACGTTGCTGCGCTGCCTGAACGGATTGGTGCGTCCCACGGCGGGTGTCGTGGCCGTCGACGGCATCGGCGAGTTGCGCGGCGCCACCGCCTTGCAGCAGCACCGCCGGCGCACCGGCATGGTGTTTCAGCAGCACCACCTGATCGGACGGCTCACGGTACTGAGCAACGTGCTGATGGGGCGGCTGGGCTACCACTCGGCCTGGGCCACGTTGCGGCCCTGGTCGCGCAGCGAGAAGGAAGCGGCCCTTGCGGCGATCGACCGGGTCGGACTGCTCGACCGCGCGCTCGATCGCGCCGACGAACTCTCGGGCGGCCAGCAACAGCGTGTCGGCGTCGCCCGCGCGCTGGTGCAGCAGCCGCGCGTGCTGCTCGCCGATGAACCGGTGGCCAGCCTCGATCCCGCCAGCGCCGAACACCTGCTCGGCCTGATGCAGCGCATCTGCCGCAACGACGGCCTCACTGCCGTCGTCAGCCTGCACCAGGTGGAACTCGCGCGCCGCCACGCCGACCGCATCGTCGGCCTGAAGGGCGGCGCGGTCGTCTTCGACGGCCCGCCGTCCGAGCTGAGCTCGCAAGCCGTGCTCGCGCTCTACGGCCCCAGCGGCGCCTGAAGCCGTCGCCGTCGCCTCATCTCATCTTTCCCCTGGAGTCCCGCATGATGAACCGCCGCCACCTGCTCGCCGCCTCGTTCGCCGCCCTTGCCGCGCTCGCACCCCATGCACACGCGCAAAGCGACCCCTCGCGCCTGCGCGTCGCGCTGCTGCCCGACGAGAATGCGGCCACGCTGATCCAGAACGCGCAGCCGCTGAAGACCTATCTGGAAAGGGCGCTCGGCAAGGACGTCGAGATCATCGTCACCACCGACTACTCGTCGATGATCGAGGCCATGCGTTTCGGTCGCATCGAGGTGGCGTACTTCGGTCCCTTCTCGTACGTGCTCGCCAAGTCGCGCGCACCGCAGATCGAGCCCTTCGCCGTCGGCATCGAGAAGGGCTCGCCCACCTACAACTCGGTGCTGATCGCCAGCGCCGACGGACCCGTCAAGAAGCTGGAAGACGTGCGCGGCCGGCCCTTCGGCTTCGGCGACCAGGCATCGACCTCCAGCCACCTGGCACCACGCGCTCACCTGCTGAAGAAGGCGGGGCTGACCGGCGGCACGGACTACAAGCCCGTGCACCTCGGTGCGCACGACGCGGTGGCGCGTGCGGTACAAGCCGGCCAGGTACCGGCTGGTGCCCTGTCGAAGGTCATCCTCGACAGCCTCATCCAGCGCGGCATGATCGACGCGCACAAGATCGTGCGGCTCGACGTGACGGCGCCCATTCCCAACTACCCGCTGGTGATGCAGGGCAAGCTCGCGCCCGAGCTGAAGGCCGCACTGCGCAGCGCCTTCCTGAACCTCAAGGACAAGGAGGTGTTGAAGTCGTTCCGCGTCGAGGGCTTCGTGGCCACCGATGACGGGACCTACGACATCCTGCGCGAGACTGCGACCATCCTGAAGCTCGACCTCGCGCGGATGAACTGACGATGAGTGCCACGTTGCCGTCCTACGCACCCATCCTGGCCGCGGCCCGCGAGCGTGCGGGCCGCCAGTGGCGCCTGGTGCTCGTCGTCGCGGCGGTGTGCGTCGCCGCCCTCGCGATCACCGGTTTTTTCGACGCCACGCGCTTCATCGAAGGTGCGCCCGCCATCGCGCAGCTCGCCTCGGAGATGGTGCCGCCCGATTTCACCCGCTGGCCGCACTGGATGAAACCGCTGCTCGACACGCTGGCAATGTCGATCGCCGGCACCGCGCTGGCGGTGCTGCTCTCGCTGCCGCTGGCGCTGCTGGCCGCACCCAACACCACGCCCCACCCGGTGCTGTACCGCGGCACACGCACGCTGCTCGCCGCACTGCGCTCCGTGCCCGAGATCATCCTCGGCATCATCTTCGTCGCCGCGGTCGGCTTCGGCGCGCTGCCCGGCGTGCTGGCGCTGGCCTTCCACTCGGTGGGGATGGTGGCGAAGTTCTATGCCGAGGCCATCGAGCACGTCGACCCCAAGCCGCTGGAAGCCGCGCACGCCGCCGGCGCCAGCCGCTTCCAGGTCATCACCCACGCGGTGCTGCCGCAGGTGCTGCCGCAACTGGCCGACATCACCATCTACCGCTGGGAATACCACTTCCGCGCCTCGGCGGTGCTCGGCATCGTCGGTGCCGGCGGCATCGGCTTCGAGCTGATGGCCGCACTGCGTCTTATCAAGTACGACGAGGTCAGCGCGATCCTGCTGACCATTCTTGCCTGCGTCGTTGTCGTCGACGCGATCGGCGCGATGCTGCGCCGCAAGCTCAAGTAGAAGAAGGACCACATGACCGCCTTGCCCCGCATCGTCGTGACCAACCGCATCCATGACGAGGTGCGCTCCCGGCTCGAAATCCATGGCCAGGTCGACATGAACGACGCGCTGGAACCGTGGAGCCCGGCACAGCTTGCCGTCAAGCTGCGCGGGGCCAGCGCAATGATGGGTTTCATGACCGACCGCCTGGACGATGCCGTGCTTGCGCAGGCGAGCGAGCTGCGCATCGTCGCGTGCGCACTGAAGGGCTACGACGCCTACGACGTGGAAGCCTGCACCCGCCGTGGCATCTGGCTCAGCATCGTGCCCGACCTGCTCACCGAACCGACGGCCGAGCTGGCGCTGGGCCTGGCCATTGCCCTGGCGCGACAGGTGCGCGCCGGCGACGCCTACGTCCGCCACGCCGACTATGCCGGGTGGCGCGCGCATCTGTACGGCAGCGGCCTGCACGGCGCCACTGCCGCGGTCGTCGGCCTCGGGCGGGTCGGTGCGGCCATCGTCGAGCGGCTCCGGGGATTCGGCTGCGCGCACATCCTCGGCGTGGACCCGCACGTCCGCCATCCGGCAACGCAGGCGGCGACACTGGAGCAAGCGGTCGGCAGCGCGCAGTTCGTCTTCCTGGCGGTGCCGTTGCGGTCCGACACGCGGCATCTCTTCGGCCC
The DNA here is from genome assembly GCF_946480305.1 of uncultured Caldimonas sp. Next base: position 32,139 of record NZ_CAMLJQ010000033.1, on the reverse strand, counting down.
GGCACTGCTGGCGCGCGCACCGGTCGGGCAATACGTGATCAACGTCGGCCGCGGTTCGGTGGTCGACGAGGATGCCGTGGCCGCCGCCCTGCGCAGCGGCCGGCTCGGTGGCTATGCGGCCGACGTGTTCGCCTGCGAGGACTGGGGCCTGCCCGACCGCAGCGAACGCATCCCGCCCGCGCTGCTGGAAGCGCCGCACACGCTGTTCACGCCGCATCTCGGCTCGGCCGTGCACAACGTGCGCCTGGCCATCGAGCACCGGGCGGCCGGCAACATCATCGCGGCACTGACGGGCCGCGCGCCGGCCGACGCGATCAACCGGCCGGCAGCAGTGCCCGCCTGATCCGCAAGCCCGGAGCACGTGGACAGCCAGGCCGACTGCGGTGGAGCTGCAGCGGCAACCTCGTCCCGCTCGCGACGTGGTCTGCTCAGACGTTGACGAGCGCTGTTTCGACCAGCGATGCCAGAACGCGCGCCGCGTCGGTGTCGCTTCTGGCCGTCTTTGCCAGCGACAGGCTGACGTGTGGCAGCAGCGGCAGATTCAATTGCGGCCCCACACTCTCCACGCCTTTCATCTCTGCGAGTTTCATCCGAGCGGTCACACCCACTCCGGCCCTCACGGCCGCCCACATGGCCTCCACGCTTCCGGTCGCGAACACCACCTCATAGGGAATGCGGGCACGCTCGAGGGCCGAGACCGCGTCGTCACGAAACAGGCATGGCCGCTCGAGCGCCACCAGAGGCAAAGGGGACGTCGGCGCCCAGGAGAAGCCGGGACGGGCGAACCACAGGGTCGGTCGCATCACCGCGCAAAGTGCGCGCTTGTGCCGACGTCGACCGATGAGCAGGGCCAGGTCGAGCGAGCCGGACCGCATCAGCTCCGCCACCGCGCTGTTGCGTTCGATCAGCGCCTTGACCTTGGCGCCCGGATGCGCGCTCTTGAACTGCTCGAGCGTGTCCGCCAGCATCGAGACGGCAAAGTCCTGCGGCATGCCGAAGGTCACTTCGCCATAGACGCCGACGCAACCGATGGCGCGTCTCGCCTCGGCTTCAATGGATAGCAGTTGCTGCGCATAGGCGAGCAGCTCGACGCCGGCAGGGGCGAGCGTCATGCCTCGCGGCCCCCTCACGAAAAGCTGTCTGCCCACCTGGGCCTCGAGCGCGGCGAGCTGAAGGCTGACAGCGGATGCAGAGCGGTGCGTGTCTGCTCCCGCTGCCGAGAGAGTGCCGTGCTCGGCCAACGCGACGAACGACCGCAACGTCTGATGCACGAGTCTGAGCATGGACCTCTCGACAAGAGCCAACAAGGCGTGGGCAGTGTATCGATGCCTTGAGAAAACCTCAATCCAGGCCTCAGCCTTTCTCGCTATGTCGGCGACCGGGAAGTGCCTACCCTACGGCGCTTGTGGGTGAACCGGGGCTGAGCGAACAAGCGACATGCCCGCTCGCATCGCCCGATCCGAGGTCAACGATCTGATCCGCCTTGAGCAAACTGAAGCCACTTCTTCTCGGTGCCGTCTCTGCGCTGGACGGGGTCACCGTCGCGGCAGGAGAAACGGTCCGCTGGCTGACATTGGTCATCCCGGTCGTCTGCGTGGCGTATGCGGTGGCGAGGAAGCTGTTGCCGTGGGGGCACAACGGGTTCAGCGAATTGCAGTGGTACCTGTTCGGCATCGTCTACCTGATATCGGCCGGCTACACGCTGATGCGCGGCCAGCACGTGCGCGTCGACTTCTTCTGGCGAAGACTGAGCCCGGCCTCGCGCTGGCGACTGGAACTCCTGTTCCTGGTGCCGCTTGCCCTGATATCGGCCTACCTCGCGCACGGCTACTGGGGCTTTTGGCTGACCTCGCTCATGCAACGGGAAGGCCCGGAGGACGTCCTCATCGGACTGGAACGATGGCCGCTGAAACTCGCGCTGTTCGTCGGCTTTGCCTTGCTCGCGATGCAGTCGATCTCGGAGACCTTGCGACGCTGCTGCTTCTTGCTCGGCTGGCTCGAACCGAACGACGGCCAGGACGTCCCTGATCCGCAGGTCGGCGAGCAGGCACTGTCATGACGGTGGCCTGGCTTGCACCGCTCATGTTCGTGTCGATGGTCGCGGCCATCCTGACCGGCTTTCCCATCGGCCTGTCGCTGGTCGTGCACGGATTCGTCTTCACGCTGGTCGGTGCCGCGCTGGACCTCTTCCCGCTGACCATGGTGCAGGCTCACATGCTGCGCGTCTATGGCCTGCTCTTCAACGACGTCCTGCTGGCGATCCCCTTTTTCACGCTGATGGGCATCACGCTGCAAAAGAGCGGCCTCGCCGAAGACATGCTGCTGTCTCTTTCGAAGCTGTTGCGGTTCGTCCGCGGCGGGCTCGCCCTGTCCGTGATCGTCGTCGGCACCGTGCTGGCGGCGACAACGGGCGTGATCCAGGCGAGCATCATCGCGATGGGGGTCATCGCGCTTCCGGTCATGGTGAAGGCGGGGTACCAGGGCTGGTTGGCAACCGGCGTCATCACCGCGTCCGGCACGCTGGCGCAGATCATCCCGCCCAGTCTCGTGCTCATCGTCATTGCCGACGCCACCGGCGTACCGATCTTCCGCCTGTACGAGAGAGCACTTGTACCGGGCCTTCTTCTTGCCGGGTGCTACTGCATCTACGTCGTTGCGTGGACCAGGTTTCGCCCGAATTCGGCGCCCCGGGTCGGCAGCCCGCCTTCGAGGCAGGACTGCCTCGAAGCCCTGAGAACGCTGGTCCCGCCGTTGCTCATCGTCGCCGCCACCCTGGGCTCGGTCCTGAGCGGGTTTGCAACGCCCACCGAGAGCGGCGGCTTCGGCGCGACCGCGTCGTTGCTGCTGGCGGCGGCACGAGGGCAACTCGACCGCGCCTCGCTGCGACATATCGCCGACACCACAACGCTCATCAGTTGCTGCGCGTTGTTCGTCATGATCGGTGCCGTCTTCTTCGCGTTGCCTTTCAACGCGATGGGAGGCAAGGAGTGGATGCGGGACCTCTTCGCCCACCTACCCGGCGGAGCAACCGGCTTCCTGCTGGCTTCCGTCTTCCTCGTGTTCTTCCTGGCGTTCTTCCTGGACTTCTTCGAGATCGCGTTCATCGCGCTGCCACTGCTCATGCCGACCGTGGCCGCGCTTGGCATCGACCCTTCGTGGTTCGCAGTGCTCGTCTGCATGGTGCTGCAGACGTCGTTCATGCACCCGCCCTTCGGCGTCGCGATCTACACGTTGCGTTCCGTGGCGCCCGCGCACATCGCCAGCCGCGAGCTCTACCTCGGCGCCCTGCCCTTCATCGCCATGCAGTTGGCCGCCGCCGGGCTCATCGTCGCCTTCCCCGATGTCGCTCTTGATCTGGGCGCATCCAACGAAGAGGCGATGCCGCTGGAGGAGGTGGAGCGGATCCTCTGGGAGCTGCCGCACGACTGAGGGTCGCGGCTCGTACAGGCGGTGTTGGTGGAGCGCTTCGCGGCGCCTGGTCACTGCTTGCCTGCCACCAGCGGCCTACAGACCCCCGATCGCTTCACGGACCCTCTTCAGCGCAAGTCGAAGTCGGTCTGGCTCGACCGAGCCGAGCGCCAGGCGCAGCGCATGGGGAATCTTCACCCCCGTCGCAAACGGTTCAGCCGTCGAGACCGCGATGCGCGAACTCATCAGCGCCATGGCCGTCATGTCCGCCCGAAGGCCGTCAGGCAGGGGCAGCCAGACGAAGTAGGACGACGGGTGGCGAATCATGCGCACTCCGTCCAGGATCTCCGCGGCGATGGCCTGGCGCATCTCGGCGTCGGTGCGCTTGTGCGCCTCCAGTCGGTCTACCGCGCCATCAGCCAACCACCCCAAGGCAATGGCCGTCATCACCCCCGGTGTGTTCCAGGTTGTGGCTCTGATGGATCGCTCGATCTTCGGGATCCAGGCCGCAGGGGCTGCGAGGAAGCCGACGCGCAGTCCCGTCGCGACGCTCTTCGAGAAGCCCGACACGTAGACCGTCGACTCCGGCGCCAGCGCGGCCAGTGGCTCGGGTGGATCCGTCGCCAGGAAGGCATAGGCCGCATCCTCGATGACCAACAATCCGTGGCGCCGCACGATGGCTGCCAGATGTCTTCGACGTGTCGTGCTCATGACCCAGCCCAACGGGTTGTGCAGCGTGGGCATGGCGTACAGCGCACGAACCCGTCGTCGTCTGCACAACGCATCGAGCGCATCCAGATCGGGCCCCTGGCCAGCAGCCGGGATGGGCGCCAGCTCCAGCCGATGTTGCTCTGCCAGAACCTTGAAACCCGGATAAGTCAGGGCATCGACCGCAACCACGTCGCCTGGCTGCAGCAAGGCCATCACCGTCGTCGCGAGGCCATGCTGCGCACCGTTCACGATGAGAACTTCGGGCGCTGCGACCTTCAGTCCTCGACGTTCCAGGTGTTGCGCGATCGCGGCCCGTTCGTGGGGGCGCCCGCCATGCGGCTGATAGCGCAACAGTGACTCCAGGTCGCCGGATGCCGCCAGTTGCCTGAGTGCGGACCGCAGCAGATCAGCCTGCTCCGGCAACGACGGGTAGTTGAAGTTCAGATCGAGAACACCGGCGGCGCACGCCTGCTGATCGACCCCGAGCCCTCGGGGCAGCGCGGCCTCTCGAACGAACGTTCCACGACCCACCTCGCCGCTGACCAGGCCCATCACCGCCAGTTCGGCATAGACCCGCGTCGCCGTGACGAGCGCCAAGCCTTCGTCGGCGGCAAGCTGCCGATGGGTGGGAAGGCGCGTGCCGGGAGCCAGTTGCCCGGCACGTATTGCCGCAGCGAGGCGGTCAACGACCTGCTTGTACCTTGCCTGGGGCATGGATCAATGTATGCATGACAATTTTTTGAGTGTAGTGAACAAGGCATCTAGCATGCAGTTTTCGTCGACACCTGCCCCGGCTGCCATGCACATCGCCATCCTCACCTTCGAAGGATTCAACGAGCTCGATTCGCTGATTGCGCTCGGCATCCTCAACCGCATCAAGAAGCCGGACTGGCGCGTGTCGATTGCCGGCCCAACCCCGCGGGTGAAGTCCATGAACGGCGTGGTCCTCGAAAGCCAGGCCACGCTGGAGGAGGCTTCCCGCGCGGATGGCGTGATCGTCGGAAGCGGCATGCAGACGCGCCAAGTGGTGGCCGATCCGGCGTTGATGGCCAGGTTGTCGCTCGACCCGGCCAGGCAACTCATCGGCGCCCAGTGCTCCGGCACGCTGGTACTGGCCAAGCTCGGTCTGCTGGAGGGTGTCTCGGCGTGCACCGACCTGACCACGAAGCCGTGGGTCGAAGAGGCCGGTGTGAGCGTTCTGAACCAGCCGTTCTTCGCCAGCGGCAATGTTGCAACCGCTGGCGGCTGCCTGTCGTCACAGTACCTCGCCACCTGGATCATCGCCCGCCTCCAGGGCGCCGACGAGGCCCGGAACGCGATGCGCTACGTCGCACCGGTCGGTGAGAAGGACGAGTACGTGTCGCGCGCGATGGCCAACATCGCCCCGTACGTTCCGACGGCGTGACGCCTTCCCGGCCCGGCAGTGAACTGGACAGAGGACGCCTTGACCGAAGAGGCCTGCCTGCTCCGGCTTCATGTCGGCCTGGAGCGTCCTCGGGATCTCACGACAAAGGCAAACTCATGTGCCGATGAGGCGCACCCCTTGCAATCCGCCGTGGGCGGCCCCTGAAGTCACAGTCTCCATCACACCTCGGTCAATGAGGCGTCGCCCAGATCTCGACCGCGATGACCCAGTCCTGGGCACTGCCGACATGGCTCAGGCCGGCGGGTCCACCTCGGCGATCAGTTCCCTGTGCGGCGTGCGCAGATACCTGATGCGGTAATTGACTGGATCGTCCGGATTCAGGGCAAGCACCAGCGTACCCACCACCGAATCTCCGCTGCCGGACTTGGCCTTGATGGCCACGCTGATGTTGGCCAGCACGCTCATGAAGGGCGGTGCGATCTTGTCCTCGACGCCGAGCGAGAACAGGCTGACCTGTACGTCGGCCGATTCCAGAGCGCCGCCGACGTAGAGCGTGCCACGGCCGGTGAGGCCCTTGGCGAACCGGACCGACCGCAGGAACGTGACCATCTCTGCCGGCGTACCCCGCGCGATCGCGCCAAGGTATTGCGTGGAGATCCATTCCAGTGTCAAGACGCCATCGAGCCCATCGCCCGGGCCGGTGCCTGCCACGTCGGCGAACGTGATCCGGCAGCGGCGTACCGATTGAGCCAGCGGGAAGCCTGATCTGTAGTCGGACTCCTTCGTACCCGCGAGCATCAACGTCTGGTTGCTCGGCAACTGCAAGGTCCCGCTGCCCGAGGCCATCATCGTCTTGACATAGCTTCCCGCCATGTCGGCCGCCTGGTCGAGTACCGCTCCACCGACCGCGGCCCCCGCGCCTGCGAGGCCACCGCCCTTGGCGCCGCCGCCGTCGGCGCCGTCGCTGGCAGAGTCGATGAAGTGGACGACCTGAATGGAAAGCGCCGTGCCGTTGGGCACCTTCGCCAGTCCTTCGAACCTGGTCACGAAATCGCTGAATGGCAGGGTGACGGTCTTGGCGCCCATTGGATCGGTGTACGTCACGTCCGTGCCACGGCCGTCCGGGGCGCCGGTTCCCGTGATCCGGGTCACCAGCACCGCGTGCGCGGAGTAATGGTCGGGATCGTCATCGGCATCGATCGAGATCCACAGCGGCCCATAGGCCTTGAGCCAATCGATGTAGCTTTGCAGCGGATAGTTCGTGCCGCTGGGCTCCGACGTCATGCGCAGTCTCCCCAGCAGTTCGGCCTTGTAGGCCGTGGGCAGACGCTGACCCAGGCCGCGACCCTGGTTGTAGAGCTCGACGAACTTGTCGCCTGCGGCCGCCATGACGTCGTCGATGCTCTGGTAGAGCTCGGGCGCCTGCCACATGCACATCATCGTGGCCACGGCCGCCCAGCACGTGTTCGCATTGGGCTGCGCCACACCGGGCACGTTCTTCGCTTCGGCCAGCACCGCGGGGCTGGGTGGTCCCCCGGCGATGGTCACCGACTCGCGGGCACCGTCTTCGTCCTGCGTCTGCGCGGTGACGCTGCGCCCCTGGCCAGCGGCATCGACGGCCGCCTTGGCCAGCGCACCGGTCTGCGCCTGCCGGGTCTGGACCAGATCGGCCTTCTTCGTCATGCCGCCATCGATCTGCTGCTGCAGGTGATCCTTGGTGAGCTGGCCGGCCTGCTCCTGCGTGATGTCGCCGGACTGCTTGGCCGCTGCGATGGAGTCCATGATGCGACCGCTGTTCTGCGTGTTGTGCTGCTGCATGGCCATCTCCTTGGCCATGTCGGCAAACGCCTTGGCGTTTTCGTTGTTGGACAGCAGCGTCTTCAACGCGTTCTGCTGGTTGGCATCGAGTCCGGTGATGTCCTTGAAGATGCCTGCCTTGCCGAGCAACTCCGAAAGCCCGGCCAGGCCCGCGCCGGGCGTGGGCGCCGCCGGTGCGTTCTGCACGTTGACGATGGGGGCGGCGAAGTCCTTGAACGCAGCCCTCCAGTCGGTGATGGCTGGCGTGGGCACCGTGACCTGCCCGATCGAGGCCGGCTCATCGACGTTCGGGAAGCGGTGCCAGTCCTGCAGCCGGTCGGTCTCGATCTTTTCGCAGGCGTTGCACGCCCCTTGCACCGCCTCGGCGAAGACTCCTTTGGACGGCACACTGACGCGATACGGCGGCACTGGCGTCAACGGCTGGTAGTGATCGAGCAGCGTCGGCAGATTCGCGTCATCGGCACGCGCGGCGCGGATGAACGAACCGCTGACCCGGTAGCCCGGCGCCACCGGCATCACCAGCGCGTTGCCCACCACGGCGACGACCTCGTTCTTCACCACGCTGGCCAGGCTGCGCAGCCCCGCCGGTGCCGGCAGCGGGACGCCGGCCTCGTCGTACACCTGGATGCTGAAGCCGTCCAGCAGCAGGAAGCGCCGGTCGGGATCGAGGTGGTACCACAGCACCTTGTTGTAGTACTCGAGGTTGCCGTTCAGGTGCTCGATGAGCTTCGCCGCAAGGAAGCGGTCTTCCTTGCGCGGGTTGCGCTTGTCCTCCGAGTTCTCGGGAATCGCCAGCGCCACGCCGTCGAGCAGATCGTTGCGAATGGGCCCGTTGTACAGCGTGCCGTTGAAATGAGGCGTGGCGTAGCCGATCGATGCGCTCTCCACCTGCAGCGTGACGTAGTTCTTCAGTCCCTGGATGTTCGGATCGCTCACCGACATGTTCCATAGCACCGGCAGCTGGTTGCGCGACTTGGCGGTTGTACCCATCACGTCCAGCAGCATCAGCCGTTCGCCTCCGGTGTACTTGGTCGCGCAGGAGAAGTCGGTGTTGAAGTGGTCGAGGCGGATCGCGTCGATGATCTTCTCGAAGACCAGCGGCGCGATGTCCTGCTGGAAGATCCTGTCCCACTCCGCGATCAGGTTGCCCTTGAAGTGCGCGTTCAACAACGCGGCCACATCGGGGTAGCCCAGTATGTCGGCGTACAGCTGCCACTGCTGCTTGTCGTCGGCGTTCTCTGCAAAGAAGTCGAGCTCCGTCAACGTGCCCGCCGGCGCCATGAACAGGCCCGCCATCACCGGAATGGGCCGTGGCGTGAAATCGATGATGCGCATGCATTGCGCCGGTGGCACGGTCTGGTAGTTCGCGTCCAGCCGCATGAATGCATCGGCGATGGCCTCGCGCGCCAGCACTTCGAACTGCTCTGGATTGGGCGGGCTGGGCGGCGCCACGAACAGCGTGTACAGCCCCCCCGTCAGCGCGGCCTTGGCGCTGTAGGCGGCCATGTCCTGCGCGTACTTGGCGCCGGCTGCGGCGGCCGCACCCGCGTCGAACTGCTTGGTGACAGGGAACGACAAGATGCGATCAAATCGCGTGCGCGGGCGCGGCAGCCGCACTCGCAGTCTGACTGTCCCCTTGATGTACTGGATGCGCTCCTCGTCGTACGCACCCGCCGGGAAGTCGACGTTCGCATAGTGCGTGCGCAAACGCTGATCGGCGTCGAACGCCTTGAGCAGCGGGTGCTGGCGTCCGCGGTTGGGCAGGGCCACGTGCGGCTGCAGGTAGGTGTCCGACGGCATGGGCAACAGCGCCGGTGCGAGCACGTCGCGCCATTTGCCGATGTTTTCGGTGGTGAAGCGCGTGAGCAGCAGTGGCACGAAGACGCATTCCTCCACCGAAGCGAGTTCCTGGAAGACCGCGAAGTGGCGCAGCACCTCGAAGTACATCATCGTCAGCGCATGGCAGTGGTTGTGGTTGGCCACGACTTCGGCCGTGACGCCGTAGCGCTGGCCTTCCTGCACCGTCGTCACCACTGAAGCATTCAGCTGTCGATACCCCTCGGCGTTCTGCAGGATGGACTGACGCAGCTTCTCGCCGAAAAACTGGGCCACGGTACGCGAGCTGTCCTGCCGAGCCTGGCTGCTGGCCTGTGCCCACCCGCCCGCTACGCCGATGACGGCGCTGCCAGAGCCGCCGTACGCGCCACCTGCCCCGCCATAGCCCTGCCCCGCGGTGCCGAAGCCGGCGCTGATGCCGCGCGTATCGGCCGTGCTGCTGCCCTGGATGGATTCGGCGATGTGGCCGGCGAGTTGGTCGGCGATGTCGCGCTCGCTCACCACGCCCATGGCCAGACGCTCGTTCTGCGTCAGCGCCTGTGTCTCGGCGCCCAGCAACGCGTGCGACGAATCGAAGACCACGATCTCCTTCTTCTGCCCCGGCGCCAGCGGCAGCGAGTAGATCAGGTCGCCAAGCGAATAGCCATCTGCCTTGACGACGGCCTTGTAGTGAAGGATGTGGCCCGTGGCCACCGAGACGGCCTGCGCGAGCCTGGCCGCCACCTGGCCCGCCGGTCGTTGCGAGGCCGGCGCCGGCCCGGCTTCGCCGAACTTCCCCGGCCAGTGCGCGCGAGCCAGCATCGAGCTTGTCGCCGTCGGGTGAATGCCTGCGACGCCACTGCCGCTTTCGGCCACAGCCAGCGGCTCGGGCGCGTCCTGCCACTGCACCGGGTTGTTCAAGGCGACGGGCTTGCGTTCGCGCGTGGCAGCGCTCCCGGTCAACTCGTATCGCACCGCCGTACCGACCGCATCCATCGCCAGTGTCGCGTGGCCCCTGAGCGCCTTCACGGCCTCCACGACCCGCGCGCCACCACCGTCGACGAGCGGTTCGTCGTTTGCGCCGGCCATCGCCTGGTAGGCCTCCAGCACGGCGATGGCCGCATCGATGTGGTTCAGCATCGCCGCCAGCGCTGTCAGCGTAAGCGGCGGCGCGCCGTCCTTCACCGCCGCGGCAAGCGCGTCGATGTGCTCCGACGCGCGCGTCATGGCTGCGAGGTAGCGGCCGGCGAAGACCGTGCCGGTGTTGGCCAAGATGGCCTTCGCATTGGCGAGTGCCGAGGCGGCGGCCGTGCCCGCACCGGTGGCGCCGCTCGCGATGGCAGCTGCAAGGTGGACGTCCAGCGTTTCGAGCCCGGCCTCGTGACGCGTCAGCGTGTAGTTGGCCACCTCCGGGTCGGAGGTGCGCACGATGGCCCGGTAGGCATATTCGCTGATCGTGCGGTTGGGCTTGGACAAATTGACGCACGAGCCACCGATGTCCTGCGAGTACGCGTCCGAGCCGATCAGATCCGCGTGGTCCGGTAGCCGATTGCCGCCATCGGTGCAGGCGCCACCGCATTCGCAGTCCTTGTCGTCCGGCGGCGGCACGCACTGCGGCTCTTTGAGCAGCAGGTAGAGGAAGTCGTCGGCGATGGATTCGTCGCCGCGATCCGAGCGCACCGGGATGTCGGCGTATTCGCCGGGTGACAGGGACACGATCGCACGCGCCGCCCCATAGCGCCCGTAGGGATAGGCGACAGCGAAGTTCCCTTGTGCATCGGCAGTACCGGCCCCGACGGTGCGCCACGGCGATGCTTCTCCTTCGGCACGGGCCTGAATCAGCACGTACGCGCCTTTGAGCACGCATTCCTTCTTGAAGACGAGCACCTGGCCGCGCAACCTCTTGCTGCGGCCGTGCTCGGCAGTGGCCGGCACGGTCTGCAAGGTGGCAGCCGATTGCGCCGTCACGGTGATGTTCAACGCGGCGAGCTCGGGGTCGGCCACCTTGAAGTCACGCTGCCAGACCGTGGCGCCGTCTATGCCCTTCACCGCGATGCGCACCAGATCCTGCAAGCCGTTGACGATGACCGGGCTCGCATCGGCGAGCGAAAACGCGGCCGCGTTGCCCTTGATCCGTACGGCACTGCCGAACCGGAACGCGGCGCGGCGCGGTACGTCGGATGCCCCATCGATGCACTCGGCCGTGATCTCGAACGCCTGGAAATCCGCCGCTGCGGCATCGCGCGTCGGGTCGAACACCAGCGTCATCGTGCCGGCAATCTTCAGCGTCTGGATTTCCGGGATGAGGAGCTTGAAATCGAACAGAGCGTCGCTGGCAGACTTGATCTGCTGCGCGAGCTTCGCCACCTGGGTGGCCGTCAGCCTGCTACCCGCGGCCTCGGTCGCCGTGCGAATCTCGGACGCCGACGCCGCCCGGATCGACGGCAGCGCGCCGTCGAACGAGGTGAGCACGCTCACCAGGCCGAGCAGCAGCGCGTCGGGTACATGGTCCGAAATGGAGGCTGCCTGTTTCCTGATCGCCTCGAAGCCGCTGCGCGTGACGAGCACGTAGTCGACGCCGGCGGCCGCGCCCGATGCCGCCGACCTGCTGGTATCCGCCATCATCGTCAGCGGCGACCGCGAAACAATCTTCGGAACGCACAGGCCTTCCAGGCGCTGGGTGCCCAGCGTGACGCCCGCTGCGGTGCCGAACACGATCCCGATGTCCACCACCAGATCCGTCCACGCGCCATCGCGCGCCGCAGCCAGGTAGTACAACCCCGCGTTCGCGGCCGAGGCACCGTCGGCCCCGCAGACCACCGCATTGCCCGGCGTCAACTGGTATGTGGCAGCCGACAGCGGCTGCGAGAAGCGCAGAGTGGACACCCATCCGGTGTCGGCCCGCTCGCCCTTCGCGGTGGCGCCCTCGCCCACCGAGTATGCGTAGACCGGGAAGGCGACGGCCACCTCCACGGTCGTGACGGGGGCCTTGGCGACCTCCCCGCCATAGCTGACATGGCGCTGCAACGTGATCATGCTCGAACCCCCTGGTGTTTCGTGTTGATCGGATCGCGCAGGTACGACCCGCGAAAATGATCACCGGGCGCAGAAATGGGGAGTTGCGGCAAATCAACCGACGCAGGAGTCGGCTGTCCGGCGCGAAGACGGGGCCCCTGGGCGCCGCCAGCACGTCATGCGCCTCGGGTGCCGGCCCGATGCCGCGCGCCGCCGGTTGGGTGGAAGGCGGCAATGGGCATCGACCCTGAGAACGCTCTCAGGTTCTTCGCGGCTGTCCGCGCTTTGCGACCAACCGACTCCGGACTTGATGGGTGAGGGATGTGGGGTAGGAAGCAAAAACGGGCCCACAAGGCCCGTTTTCACTCGTTCACTGGCGGAAAGGGAGGGATTCGAACCCTCGTCACGGGAGAACCCGTGAACCGGATTTCGAGTCCGGCGCATTCGACCACTCTGCCACCTTTCCTTGTGTTCTGTGGTCCGCTGCTTGAGCGAAGCTCGCGATTATAGCCACTTATGCGCGCAGTTCCGCCACCCCGCCCATGTAGGGGCGCAACACCTCGGGCACCGTGATGCTGCCGTCGGCGTTCTGGTAGTTCTCGAGCACCGCCACCAGCGCGCGGCCGACGGCCAGGCCGGAGCCGTTGAGCGTGTGCACCAGCTCGGGCTTGCCCTGGGCGTTCTTGAAGCGGGCCTGCATGCGACGGGCCTGGAAGGCCTCGCAGTTGGAGCAGGAGCTGATCTCGCGGTACGTGCTCTGCGCGGGCACCCACACTTCCAGGTCGTAGGTCTTGGCGGAGCCGAAGCCCATGTCGCCGGTGCACAGCGTCAGCACGCGGTACGGCAGGCCGAGCTTGCGCAGGATGGCCTCGGCGTGGCCGACCATCTCTTCGAGCGCCTCGTAGCTCTTTTCGGGGTGCACGATCTGCACCATCTCGACCTTGTCGAACTGGTGCTGGCGGATCATGCCGCGTGTGTCCTTCCCATAGCTGCCCGCTTCCGAGCGGAAGCACGGGCTGTGGGCGGTGAGCTTCACGGGCAGCTGGTCGGCCGCGAGGATCTGCTCGCGCACGGTGTTGGTCAGCGAGATCTCCGAGGTGGAGATGAGGTACTGCACCGCAGCGCTCTCGTCGCCGCCGCGCGAGACCCAGAACATGTCTTCCTTGAACTTGGGCAATTGCCCGGTCCCCACCAGCACGTCGGCGTTGACGATGTAGGGCGTGTAGCACTCGGTATAGCCGTGCTCGCCGGTCTGCACGTCGAGCATGAACTGTGCGAGCGCGCGGTGCAGGCGGGCGATGGGACCCTTCAGGAAGGTGAAACGCGCGCCGGAGAGCTTGGCACCGGTGTCGAAGTCCAGGCCCAGCGGGGCACCCAGGTCGACATGGTCCTTGACCGCGAAGTCGAAGCTGCGCGGCGTGCCCCAGCGACGCACCTCGACGTTGCCGGTTTCGTCGCGGCCGACGGGCACGCTCTCGTGCGGCAGGTTGGGCACCTGCAGCAGCATGTCGTTCATTTCAGCCTGGATGGCTTCCAGCCGCTCGGCGGACGCTTTCAGTTCGTCGCCGATGCCGCCCACTTCGGCCATCACGCCGGCGGTGTCTTCGCCCTTGGCCTTGAGCTGGCCGATCTGCTTGGACAGGCTGTTGCGCTTGGCCTGCAGCTCCTCGGTGCGGATCTGGATGGTCTTGCGCTCGGACTCCAGCGCCTTGAACCGCTCCACGTCGAGGAAGGGTTGCGGCGACTTGCGCCGGGCGAGACGTTCGACGACGCCGTCGAGGTCCTTGCGCAGCTGGGTGATGTCTAGCATGGGTGAGTCCCGAAAGTGTGGACGGATTGTAGAAAGCAAAAGGCCGGCAGGACGCCGGCCGTGTTACGAGGCGCGGCGCATCAGTGGGAGGAGGATGGAGACGATTCGGCCATCGACTTGTCCCCCAGCCCCTTGGGCAGCGGAAAGCGCACGGTCTCCTGCACGCCTTCCATGCGGCGCACCGACACCGCGCCCAATGCCTTGAGCCGCTCGATCACCTGCTGCACGAGGATGTCCGGCGCCGAGGCCCCTGCGGTGAGGCCGACACGCACCTTGCCCTCGAACCATTCCGGCTGCAGGTCGTTCGGCTGGTCGACCATGTACGACGGCGTGCCCTTGCGGATGGACACCTCGCGCAGGCGCTTGCTGTTGGAGCTGGTCTGGCTGCCGACGACGATGACGACGTCGACCTGCGGTGCCAGCACCTTGACCGCGTCCTGCCGGTTCTGCGTGGCGTAGCAGATGTCCTGCTGCTTGGGCTCGCGCACATGGGGGAAGCGGCGCTTCACTGCAGCGAGGATCTCGGCCGCGTCGTCGACGCTCAATGTGGTCTGCGTGACGACGGCGAGCTTTTCCGGGTTGCGCACCTGCACGCGCTCCACGTCCTCGGCTTCCTCGACGAGGTAGATGCCTTCGTTGAGCTGGCCCATCGTGCCTTCGACCTCCGGGTGCCCCTTATGGCCGATCATGATGAATTCAAAGCCCTCCTTGAAGAGCTTGGCCACCTCCACGTGCACCTTGGTGACCAGAGGGCACGTCGCGTCGAAGATGCTGAAGCCGCGCTCGGCGGCCTCGTTGCGCACGGCCTTGCTGACGCCGTGCGCGCTGAACACCAGCGTGGCGCCGGGCGGCACTTCGGCCAGGTCTTCGATGAAGATCGCGCCCTTGGCCTTCAGGTCGTTGACGACATAGGTGTTGTGCACGATCTCGTGGCGCACGTAGATCGGCGCGCCGAACTTCTGCAGCGCACGCTCGACGATCTCGATCGCCCGGTCGACGCCGGCGCAGAAGCCGCGCGGCTCGGCAAGCAGGATCTCGCGGTCCATGGTCACAACACCCCTATCAGCTGGACTTCGAACGTGACCGGCTGGCCGGCCAGCGGGTGGTTGAAGTCGAACAGCACCCATTCGTCGTTCACCTCGCGCACCACGCCTGCGTAGCTGCCGCCGCCGTCGGGCGTCGGGAACTGCACCACGTCGCCGACGTGGTAGGTCTCGTCCGGGTCGCCCAGCTCGTCGAGCAGGCCGCGCTTGACACGCTGCAACAGCTCGGCGTTGCGCTGGCCGAAGGCTTCGCCGGCAGGGATGTCGAAGCTGGTGCGGGTGCCCTCTTCCAGCCCGATCAGCCGTTGCTCCATCGCCGGGGCCAGTTCGCCGGTGCCCAGCGACAGCGTGGCCGGCTTGTCGTTGAAGGTGTTGATGATGTCGGCCCCGTCAGGGCCGGCAAGGCGGTAGTGCAAGGTCAGAAACGACCCCGGTTGGACGACGGCCACGGGCTTGGATCCTGGTTCTGTAGACTGGCCGCCATTGTAGAAGTGGGGCGCAAGCCCCTTTTGGCCGATCCGTGCAGTTCCTGGCCGCATTTTCTTGATCCACTCCAAATGCTCCTGAAGGACCTGCCCCTGGACGCGCGCCCGCGCGAAAAACTGCTGGCCCTGGGCCCCGCCGCCCTGGCCGATGCCGAACTGCTCGCGCTGCTGCTGCGCACCGGCCTGAAAGGCACCTCGGTGCTGCAACTGGCCGAACAACTGCTGGAACGTTTTGGCGGTGTTGCCGGCCTGCTGCACGCCGAGGTGGACGGCCTGAAGCTCGTGAAGGGGCTGGGTCCGGCCAAGCGGGCCGAGCTGGTCGCCGTGCTGGAGCTGGCGCGCCGGGCGCTGGCGCAGGAGTTGAAGGCCCGGCCGGCGTTCGAGTCGCCCGAACAGGTCAAGCAGTACCTGCGCCTGCAGCTGGGCTCGCGACCGCACGAGGTGTTCGCGGTGCTATTTCTCGATGCGCAGAACCGCCTGCTGGCGCTGGAGGAACTGTTCCGCGGCACGCTCACCCAAACCAGCGTCTACCCGCGCGAGGTGGTCAAGCGCGCGCTGTGGCACAACGCGGCGGGCGTGATCCTGTCGCACAACCACCCGTCGGGCGTGGCCGAGCCGTCCAAGGCCGACGAATACCTGACGCACACGCTGAAGAACGCGCTGGGCCTGGTGGACGTGAAGGTGCTGGACCACATCGTCGTCGGGCGCGACCAGGCGGTGTCGTTCGCGGAACGCGGGCTGTTGTAGCAGTAGGAAGTACCGAGATGAAAGCCAGGAGCCTCGCCGACCTGGGGGCGTTGAAGAAGATGCTGCAGCAGCAGGCGGAAGACGCCGCGCGGCGCGAGGCCCAGCGCAAGGCCGCCGAGGAGCGGGCTCGGCGGGAACGGGAGCTGTTTGCCAGCTCGGTGGGCCGCGTCACCGCACTCAAGGACAAGGGCCTGGCCAAGCTCGACCGGCCCCGGCCGGAGGCGGCACCGCTGCAGCGGCGGCTCGACGAAGAGGCCGTGCTGCGCGAGGCGATCTCCGACGAGTTCGACGTCGAATCGCTGCTCGAAACCGACGAGGCGCTGTCGTTCCGCCGCCCGGGCGTGGGCCCCGAGGTGGTCAAGCGCCTGCGGCGCGGCGACTGGGTGATCCAGCGCCAGATCGATCTGCACGGGCTGCGCCGCGACGAGGCGCGCGAGCAACTGGCCGAATTCCTGCGCGAAGCGGTGCGCCAGGGCGTGCGCTGCGTGCGCGTGATCCACGGCAAGGGCAACGGCTCGCCCGGCCGCGAGCCGGTGCTCAAGGGCAAGGTGCGGACGTGGCTGGTGCAGAAGGACGAGGTGATCGCCTTCACGCAGGCACGCGCTGCGGATGGTGGCGCGGGGGCGCTGGTCGTGTTGTTGCGCCCGTCGGGTGGCGCGACGCTCTGAGCGGCCTCAGGCCCCCTTGTTGCGCATCCAGTCCGCGGTGTTGAAGAACGACTCCTTCAGCCGTTCCACCAGCACCGGATCCAGCCCCACTTCGTGCATGGCCTGGTCCATGCACGCCAGCCACTGATCGCGCTCCTTGATGCCGATCGGGAACGGCAGGTGGCGAGCGCGCAGCCGCGGGTGACCGAAGCGCTCGACGAAGTGCTGCGGGCCGCCGAGCCAACCGCACAGGAACCAGAACAGCTTGTCGCGCGAGCCCTCCATGTGCGTGGGGTGCAACGCGCGCAGCTCACCGTAGGCCGGCTCCAGATCCATCAGGTCGTAGAAGCGGTCGACCAGTTCGCGCACCTTGGCTTCGCCGCCGACCCACTCGAAGGCGGTGGCCGGTTGGCCGGATGTGTCGCTCATTTCGCGTAGCCCCAGGCCTTGAGCCGGCTGGCAGAGTATTTGGCCGCATCGCCTTCCTGCGTGAGCCTCAGGTAGGCGTTGTAGTGCTGTGCCGCCCGGGCGCGGTCACCCATGCCTTCGAGCGACACCCCTTTCAGGAAGGTCACCCCCGGGTCGCCGGGCAGCAGCCGGTCGAAGGCATCGAGTTCCTCATACGCCTTGGCGGGCTCCTTGGCCGACAGTGCCAACACGCCCGAGAGCTTGCGCGCCTGCGCTTCCTGTGGGTAGATGGTCTTGGCAGCCTGCGCGTAGCGCTGCGCTTCCTTCGTGTTGCCCTGCGCCTGCAGGCACTGGGCCATGCGCAGGTTGGCGGCGTAGTCCTGCGGGGTGTGCTTGACCGCGCTGGTGAATTGTTCCTGCGCGTCCTTGTACGACTTGCGCGACATCGCCGTCTCGCCGTTCTTGCACGCATCGATCGTCGGCTTGATGCGCCGCAGCCCGGCGGTGTGGTCCATGTAGCGCTCGCGCCGCACGGGCGCCTTCAGGCTGCTCGCATACTTGGTTTCGGCAAGCTGCTTCGCGGTGTCCCGCCGCTCGGCGCTCATCGGGTGCGACGAGAACATCGTCGCCAGCACGCTCGGCTGCTCCTTCTGCTGGTCCACCAGCATCTGGTGCAGCTCGGTCATGCCGGTGGCCGGGTAGCCGCTGCGCACCATGTACTCCTGACCCAGCGCATCGGCTTCGCGTTCGTTGTCGCGCGAGTAGCTCGACAGCAGCGCGCTGGCGCCGATCTGGCTGCCCAGCCCGGCGAGCGCGCCCCAGCGCGAATCCATCGTCGCGACGCCGATGCCGACCACCACCGCCTGGGCGATCAGGGCCTGGCCCTGCCGCTGCGCCGCGTGGCGGGCGTTCACGTGGCCCAGCTCATGCCCCAGCAGCGCGGCCAGCTGCGATTCGTCGTCGAGCTCGGTCATGATGCCGCGCGTCACGCCCACCGCGCCCGCGGGGAAGGTATAGGCGTTGACGTAGTTCGCGTTGAGCACACGGTACGAATACGGCATCTGCTTGCGGTGCGAGTTCTCGTGCAGGTCGCGGCCGATACCGGCGACGTACTCGTTGAGCTTGGCGTCCTGCACGGCACCCAGGTCCTGGGAGAACTGGTGCGGCGCCTGCTGCGCGTCGATGCGCTTTTCCTGGTCTTCGCTCAGACCCACCACGATGCTCTGCCCGGTGACGGGCGAGGTGGCGCAGCCCTGCAGGCCGGCCACGGCGGCGGTGCTCGCGCCGAACAGCCACAGCGTGTCGCGCCGGGTCAGGCGGTTGCCGCGCAGGCGCGCGGCGAAATCGTTGGAATGGTCGTGCATGGCAACCCTCGCGGAATGACTCACCGCGACGATTGTAGGAAGCAGCGCAGCCGAAACGGCGCTCAGCCCTGCTCCTGGGTCGCCTCGATGCGCCCGGCAATGGCCTTGACGGCGACGGCCGCCGCGCAACCCGGCAGCGCTTCGATCAGCAATTGGCGCTTCTGCACCGCCTGCCGCACCGAAGGGTCGCTCGGGATGTCGCCGAGGTGCGTAAGCTTGACCTGATCGCCCCCGGGCGTCGACACGAAACGGTCGATCACCTGCTGCAACTGCTGCGCGATGCCCTTGCCGTCGCCCGGCTTGGCGACCTGGTTGATGATGAGGCACAGCTCGCGCCGGCGCTGCTGCGTGGCCAGCACCTTGATGGTGGCGTAGGCGTCCGTCAGCGAGGTCGGCTCGGGCGTGGCGACGACGAGCACGTCATCGGCCAGCGAGACCGCGTAGAGCACCACATCGGAGATGCCGGCACCGGTGTCGAGCAGCACATAGTCGTAGCGCGGCATCAGGCTCGCGACCACGCTCTGGAACTTGTCGCGCACCTCGGGCGTGAGCCGCGAATACTCGACCAGCCCGGAGCCTGCGAGCACGACGGAAAAACCGCCCGGCGCGGGCAGGATGGCCTCTTCGAGCTTGCAGCGGCCGACGAACACGTCGTGCAGCGTCAGCTTGGGGAACAGGTTCAACACCACGTCCAGGTTGGCGAGGCCGAGGTCGGCGTCGAGCACCAGCACGCGGTGGCCCAGCTTGGCAAGGCCGGCGGCCAGGTTGGCGGAGACGAAGGTCTTGCCCACGCCCCCCTTGCCGCTGGTCACGGCCAGCACCCAGGCCTTCTTCTCGCTGGTGGGATCGAGGGTGGCTGTCATCCGGTTCTTGGCTTCAGTCATCGGCCGCCTCCAGGGCGTCGCTCACCGTGCCTACTCCAAAGAGCATGCCCTTCTCCTCGGCGGTGACGCTGCTGACCGGCGCCTGTTCCAGGCAGATGCGGTTGCGGCCTTCGGTCTTGGCGCAATACAGCTGCAGGTCGGCGCGCTCCATCCACAGCGAGACGGACGAGCGCACCCATTGGGGGGCAAACGCGCCTCCCACGCTGACGGTCACGTGGGCGTCCTGGCCCGACTTGAGCCGGATGGGGGCGGCCTGCACCGCCAGCCGCATGCGCTCGGCCACGGCCTGGCCGAAGGTCGGCTGGCAGTTGGGCAGCACGATGGCGAACTCCTCGCCGCCGTAGCGGGCCACGGTGTCCATCGGGCGCACGCATTCGGCCAGCCGCCGACCCACGGCCTGTATGACCTGGTCGCCGGCCTCGTGGCCGTAGGTGTCGTTGACGCGCTTGAAATGGTCGATGTCGAGGATCAGCAGCAACGCGGACTCGCCGGTGCGGGCGACGCGGTCGATCTCGCGTTCGAGCACGGCGCGGAAGTGGCGGCGGTTGGCCAGCCCGGTCAATGCGTCGCGCAACGAAAGGTCGCACAGCCCGTCGATCAGCGCCTGCATCAGCACGCCTGGTGCGGCCTCTGCGCGTGGCGGCAAGGGGTAGCCCGCCTGCTGCAGCAGCGACAGCGCCTGCTCCAGCTTGAGCTCGCGCAGGTTCAGCACCGAGGAGGCAGGTTGGAAGTCCACGAAGGCAGCGGTGTGCGAATGGCAAACCCAGTCTAGCAGCAGGGGTTTCGGGACCGGTGCCGCAATTGACCGCCAATCCCGCCGTATTTCCGGCTATATCGGCCGATGCAGGGACGACCTGTAGGCCTTTCTCGCCGAGGATTTCACACCGCCGCCTTGCGCAGCGTTTCGACCACCGGGCGCCGCAGCACCTCGCGCAGCCCCCACCAGCCGGCCGCCAACGCGAGCAGCGCACCTGCGGCGGCGCCGGCCAGCGGCACCCAGGGCGAGGCGCCCCAGCTGAACTCGAACGCGTACCGCGCCAGAGCCCAGCCGACGATGACCGCGGCGATCGACGCCAGCAGTCCGGCCAGCGCGCCCACACCCAGCAGTTCGGCCCGTTGAACCCGCGCCAGCAACGTGCCGCCCGCCCCCATCGCGCGCATGATCGCGAACTCGCGCGAGCGCTGTTCACGCGTTGCCACCACGGCCGCGAACAGCACCACCAGGCCGGCGGCGAGCGTGAAGCCGAACAGGAATTCCACCGCGCGGATCACCTGGTCGAGCACCTGCTGCACCTGCGCGAGCGAGGCCGACACGTCGATGTTGGTGATGTTCGGGAATTCGTGGCTGAGGGCATTGTCGAAGCCGGCCGCCGCTGGCGCCTTGAAGGCGGCGATGTACGTCGTCGGCACTTCCGGCATCGCAGACAGCGGGAACATCACGAAGAAGTTGACCCGCATCGAGGCCCAGTCCACCTTGCGCAGGCTGGTGATGCGGCCTTCGGTCTCGATGCCGGCGATGTCGAAACGCAGCGTGTCGCCGAGTTTGAGGCCCAGGGTCTCGGCGAGGCCCTCCTCGACGCTCAGGCCGCCCTGCTCCTCGGGTACCCAGGCCCCGTCAGCGAGCGTGTTGTGCGAGGGCATCTGCGCCGCATGGCTGAGGTTGAACTCCCGGTCCACGAGGCGCCGCGCGCGGTCGTCCTGGTAATCGTCCACGGCCACGCTGCGGCCGTTGATGGCCACCAGCCGGCCGCGGATCATCGGATACCAGTCGTACCGGGCCACGCCCGCCTGCTGCAGATGCTGCTGAAACGGCTCGCCCTGCTCCGGCTGGATGTTGATGACGAAGCGGTTGGGCGCGTCCGGCGGTGTGGCCGCGCGCCAGCTGCCGATCAGATCGGTGCGCAGCAACACCAGCAGCACCAGAGCGAGCAGGCCGACCGACAGCGCCGAGACCTGCAGCACGGCAAACGCCGGCCGGGCACTCACCTGCCGCGTGGCCAGCACCAGCCAACGCGGCGCGCCTGCCTCCGGCACGGCGCGGCGCAACAGGTGCACCGCGGCCCAGGCCAGCAGCGCGAACAGCGCCACCGCGCCAGCAAAGCCGCCCACCGCGATGGCGCCGAGCTTCAGGTCGGACGAGGCTGCCAGCAGCAGCGCCGAGAACCCGGCGGTGCCCGCGGCCAGCACCAGCAGCGACGCCGGCTTCAGCTCGCCCACTTCGCGCCGGATCACGCGCAATGGGGGCACTTGCGCCAGTTGCAGCACCGGTGGCAGCCCGAAGCCGAACAGCAGCGTCAACCCCACGCCCAGCCCGAACAGCGCCGGCCAGGCACTGGCGCCGGGCAACGAGGCTTCCAGCAGGCCGGACAGCAAGGCCACGAACACGTAGTGCACACCGAAACCGAGCGCCACACCGAGCGCGCTGGCCAACACGCCGACGGCGGCGAACTCCAGCGTGTAGCTCCACGCGATGGTGCGCTGGGACTGACCGAGCACCCGCAGCATCGCGCAGTCGTCGAGGTGACGGTTGGCGAAATCGCGCGAGGCGATCCCGACCGCCACCGCAGCCAGCAACGCGGCCAGCAACGCAACGAGGTTGAGGAATTTCTCTGCGCGGTCGAGCGTCTGCCGCATCTCCGGGCGGCCGCTTTCGAGCGACTCGACACGCACGCCACGCAGGTTCTGCGACTTGATGTACGCCTCCGCCCACGCAACGTAGTCGGTCACGACGCGGTCGCGACCTTCCGGCGCCGCCAAAGCCAGCCGATACGTCACCCGGCTCGCCGGCTGGATCAACGCGGTGGCCGGCAGGTCGGCGACGTTGAGCATCACGCGCGGCGAGAAACTCATGAAGCCGGCGCCCCGGTCGGATTCGAACGTGATCAGCTTGCCGATGCGCAGCGTGGCGTCGCCCAGCAGCACCGGGTCGCCGACCTGCAGCGCCAGCGCATCCAGCACGCCCGCCTCGACCCACACGGTGCCCGGGGCCGGCGGTCCGCTGGCCGGCGCTTCGGCCTGCCCGGCGCCATCGGCCAGCCGCACCTTGCTGCGCAAGGGGTACCCCTCGCCGACAGCCTTCAGCGCGATCAACCGGCTGGCGCCCCCCTGCGCATCGGTTGCGCGCGCCATGCTGGGGAAGGTCACACTGCTCGTGGCCTGCAGCCCTGACTCGCGGGCGCGCTCGACCAGCGCCGCCGGCGTCGGCTGGTCTGACGCCACGATGGCGTCGCCCCCCAGCAGTTGCCGCGCATCGCGGGCCAGCCCGCCCTTGAGCCGGTCGGCAAAAAAGCCCACCGCGGTGAGCGCCGCCACCGCGAGCATCACCGCCACGATCAACAGCCGCAGCTCGCCACTGCGGAAATCACGCGCCGTCTGGCGCCACGCGAGGGTGAAGGTCTGGAACGACATGGGGCACTGCAAGCTGAAGCCGGCACGGTAGCGCAAGCCCAACGCGGCGACAAACCGGGGGGCTTTCTTAACCGTGCATTAATCGACGCGCTGCCTGCGTCGCCATTGAACGCTGCGTTCAAGCCGGCTCAACGCCGGGCACCGCAGCCGGTGCTGCAATGGGTGGCATGGACACACGCTCGATGCCCCCGCTGTACGTCTCGCATGGCTCGCCGATGATCGCGCTGGAGCCCGGTGTCACCGGCACCTTCTTCGGCCGGCTCGGTCGCGCCATCGACGCGCACTTCGGCCGCCCGAAGGCCATCCTCGCCGTGTCGGCCCACACGGCGACGCGCCAGCCCGTGCTGCTCGGCGCCGCGCGGCACCACACGGTGCACGACTTCGGCGGCTTCCCCCAGGCGCTGTTCGACCTGCGCTACGACGCGCCGGGCGCCCCCGAACTCGCACCTGAGGTGGCTGCGCGGTTGAACGCGGCCGGCATGAGCACCCGGGTGCTCGACGAGGGCGGTCTCGATCACGGCATCTGGACAGCGCTGATGCATCTCTGGCCCGAGCCGACGATCCCGGTGTTGCCTCTTTCGCTGGTGCCGTTTGCGCCGCCAGCATCTCAGTTCGCGGTGGGCGAGGCGCTGGCCTCGCTTGCAGATGAAGGCGTGCTGGTGCTGGGCACCGGCAGCATCACGCACAACCTGCGGCTGCTGTCGCTCGGTGGCCCGGTCGAAGGCATGCCCGAACGCAGGGAGTCGGCAGAATTCCGTGGTTGGGTGCACGAGCGGTCGTCCGCGCGCGACTGGGAAGCGCTGTTCGATTACCGCCGACAGGCGCCGCACGCGGCGCTGATGCACCCGACCGATGAACACTGGCTGCCGTTCTACGCGCCGGCCGGTGCAGGCGGCCGCGAGCACGCGCCGGTGCGCATACACGACCACGTGACGTTCGGCGTGCTGGGCATGGACGCCTACGCGTTCGGCCCGTGGGCGCAGGCGCTGGCGGAGGTGCTGGAACGCGAAGGGTCGTGAGCTCTAGAAACCGGCCAGCTGTTCGATGAACAACACGCCGAAGAACACCAGCCCGGCGATCACCGTCCATTTGACGATGACCACACCAATGCGGAAATAGCGCTTCTGCTTCGTGACGAGGTACGCGCCGAAACAACCGATCGACGCCAGCATCAGCAGCAGGATGAGCACCCGCACGACGGGGAACATCGTGTCGGTACCCCTTCAGCTCACCAGGCGGGAGCCGGTTGGGCGAAGCCGCTCGGCGCTTCGCGTTCGTTCTCGAACGTGACCACCTCGTAGGCCGACGCGTCGGCGAGCACCGCACGCAGCAGCTTGTTGTTCAGCGCGTGTCCGGACCTGAACGCGCTGTACGCGGCCAGCAAGGGCTTGCCGACGATGTACAGGTCGCCGATCGCGTCGAGCATCTTGTGCTTGACGAACTCGTCGTCGTAGCGCAGGCCTTCGGCGTTCAGCACCCGGTAGTCGTCGACGACGATGGCGTTGTCCATGCTGCCACCCATCGCGAGGCCGCGGGCGCGCATCACTTCGAGGTCTTTCGTGAAGCCGAAGGTGCGGGCGCGGGCGATGTCGCGCGTGTAGCGGCCGGACGCGAAATCGAACACCACCTGCTGGCCGGTCTGGTCGACGGCCGGGTGGTCGAAGTCGATCTCGAAGGAAAGCTTGAAACCGTGGAAGGGATCGAGGCGGGCCCATTTCAGGGACGGGCCCTCCCCTTCACGCACTTCCACCGGTTTCCTGATGCGCAGGAAGCGCTTGGGTGCGCCTTGAAGTTCGATCCCGGCGCTCTGCAAAAGATAGACGAAGGAGGCTGCAGAGCCGTCGAGGATCGGGACTTCTTCGGCGGTGATGTCGACATACAGGTTGTCGAGCCCCAAGCCTGCGCAGGCGGACATCAAATGCTCCACGGTGTGCACCTTGGGCGAGCCCGGGTCGCCGCCGGCCGACAGCGTCGACGCCATGCGCGTGTCCGAGACCGCCGCCGCCGAGACGGGGATCTCGACCGGCACGGGCAGGTCGATGCGCCGGAACACGATGCCGGTGTCGGGTGCAGCCGGCCGCAGCGTGAGTTCCACGCGCTGTCCGCTGTGCAGCCCGACGCCGACGGCGCGCGTCAGCGACTTGAGGGTGCGTTGTTGAAGCATGTCCGCGATTCTATTGAGCAGGGTTAGACCCTGCGCTCAAGTGGCGCAACTCGAAGCCTATTGGGCCGGATGATGAGCGTCGCGAGCGGCCGGAGGTGCTGCCGAGGACCACAGCCGTACACCCGTACGGCGAGGACCACAGGCGGCAGATCCGTCCGCGCAGTAGCTCTGCGTCGGCTCAATCAGCTTGTTTGCGGAGGAAGGCCGGGATCTCGATCTCGTCCATCCCGTTGCTCGCCAGCGCATCGACCTTCGCCGCCGCCTGCGTACGACCCGAGCGCCAGACGCTGGGCGTGTTCAGGCCGCTGTAGTCGTGGTGATGGCCGTGGGCCGGGCCGTTCACGGGGCTGTTCAACACCGGGATGTTGTCCGTGCCCGTGCGCAGCGCCGGCTGCGAATGCACCACGCTGATCGGCGCCTGCTGGCGGCGCGTCTGCGCCGACAGGCCGGTGGCGATCACCGTCACGCGCAGCTGGTCGCCCAGGCTGTCGTCGTATGCCGTGCCGTAGATCACGTGCGCATCGTCGGCGGCGTAGCGGCGGATGGTGTTCATCGCATTGCGGCTCTCGGCCAGCTTGAAGGTGCTGCGGGCAGCGGCGATCAGCACCAGCACGCCGCGCGCGCCGGACAAATCGATGCCTTCGAGCAGCGGGCAGGCCACGGCCGCCTCGGCCGCCTTCAGCGCGCGGTCGGGGCCGGACGCGGTGGCGGTGCCCATCATCGCCTTGCCGGGCTCGCTCATCACCGTCTTCACGTCTTCGAAGTCGACGTTCACGAGGCCGGGGATGTGGATGATGTCGCTGATGCCGCCGACCGCGTTGCGCAGCACGTCGTTGGCCTGCGCGAACGCTTCGTCCTGCGTCACGTCGTCGCCCAGCACTTCGAGCAGCTTCTCGTTGAGCACCACGATCAGCGAGTCGACGTTGGCTTCGAGCTCCGACAAGCCGGTGTCGGCCTGCTTCATGCGACGCGCGCCCTCGAACTCGAACGGCTTGGTGACCACGCCGACGGTCAGGATGCCCATCTCCTTCGCCACGCGGGCGATCACGGGTGCCGCGCCGGTGCCGGTGCCGCCGCCCATGCCGGCGGTGATGAACAGCATGTGCGCGCCATCGATGGCTTCGCGGATACGGTCCACGGCCTCTTCAGCGGCCGCCTTGCCCGCTTCCGGCTTGGCGCCGGCGCCGAGGCCGGTGGTGCCGAGCTGGATCAGCTTGTGCGAAGCCGAGCGGTTGAGCGCCTGCGCATCGGTGTTGGCCACGATGAACTCGACGCCCTGAACGCCGTGCGACATCATGTGCTCGACGGCGTTGCCGCCGCCGCCACCCACCCCGATCACCTTGATCTGGGTGCCCAGATTGAATTCCTCGATCATCTCAATAGGCATGTTGGACCTCCTTCGTCGCTAGCAGTTGCCTTGCACACACAAAACCAAAACGGAACCGAACGGGTGCTTTGCCCGGGCGGTTTTCAAAAATTCCCTATGAACCAATCCTTGACTCGGCCAAAGAGCGTCTGCACCGAGCCGGCCTGTTGAGCCGCCCGGTGCCCGCGTACACGCGCCAGGCGCGCCTCCTCCAGCAATCCCATCACGGTGGCCGAACGCGGATTGGCCACCATGTCGTACAGGGCCCCTGAATACGTCGGGATGCCCTTGCGCACGGGTTTCAGAAAAATGTCCTCGCCCAGCTCCACCATGCCGGGCATCACCGCCGAGCCACCGGCCAGCACGATGCCGGACGACAGCAGCTCCTCGTAGCCGCTCTCGCGGATGACCTGGTGCACCAGCGAGAAGATCTCTTCGACGCGCGGCTCGATCACGCCAGCCAATGCCTGGCGGCTCAGCATGCGCGGCGCCCGGTCGCCGAGGCCCGGCACTTCGACCTGTTCTTCCGGGTCGGCCAGCAGCTGCTTGGCGACGCCGTAGTCGACCTTGATCTCCTCGGCGTCCTTGGTCGGCGTGCGCAGCGCCATCGCGATGTCGCTGGTGATCAGGTCGCCAGCAATCGGGATCACCGCGGTGTGGCGGATCGCGCCGTCGGTGAAGATGGACACGTCGGTGGTGCCGGCACCGATGTCGACCAACGCCACCCCGAGATCCTTCTCGTCCTCGGTCAGCACCGCGGCCGCCGAGGCGCTGGGGTTCAGCACCAGCTGCTCCACTTCCAGCCCGCAGCGGCGCACGCACTTCACGATGTTCTCGGCCGCGCTCTGCGCGCCGGTCACGATGTGCACCTTCACCTCGAGTCGGCCGCCGCTCATGCCGATCGGCTCCTTCACCTCGTGGCCGTCGATCACGAACTCCTGCGGCTCCACCAGCAGCAGCTTCTGGTCGTTCGGGATGTTGATCGCCTTGGCGGTCTCGACCACGCGGGCCACGTCGATCGGCGTCACTTCCTTGTCGCGCACGATCACCATGCCGGTGGAATTCTGTCCGCGGATGTGGCTGCCGGTGATGCCGGTGTAGACGCGCGTGATCTTGCAGTCGGCCATCATCTCGGCCTCTTTCAGCGCCTGCTGGATCGACTGCACGGTGGCGTCGATGTTGACCACCACGCCGCGCTTCAAACCGTGCGACGGCGCGACGCCCAACCCCGCGACCCGCAGCTCGCCGGTGGGCAGCACCTCGGCCACGACCGCCATCACCTTGGCGGTGCCGATGTCGAGGCCGACGACGAGATCCTTGTATTCCTTGGCCATGTTGCCCTCAGTTAATCCTTCTTGACTCCGGCACGGTGGTCGTGATGCCCTTGATGCGCACCGCATAGCCGTTGTGGTGCCGCAGGTCGGCGTATTCGAGCGGGCCGGGGTAGCGTGCGATCACCTGGTTCCATGTCGCGATGAAGCGCTCCACGCGTGCCAGCACCTCCGGTGCGTCGCCCCGGCCGAGTTCGAGCCTGGCGCCGCTGTCCAGGTCCGCGTGCCACGAACCGCGCGCCGACAGCGTGAGCCGGTTGACCCGCGTGTCCAGCCGCGCGACCAGGTCGTTCAGCGGTCCGTACAACTGCAGCACCTGCACGGCGCTGCCTTCCGGCCCGTGCAGCGTCGGCAGGTTGTCGTCCTCGACGTCGCCGAGGTTGGCTTCGAACACCTCACCGAACGTGTTCACCAGCTTGTTCTCGCCCCAGAATGCGGCCGGGCGGTGCTCTTCGAGCTTCACCGCCAGCCGGTCGGGCCACACGCGTTGCACCGAGGCGTGCCGCACCCACGGCACCGACTGGAACGCCTGCTGCGTGCGGCCAAGGTCGATCGTGAAGAAGTTGCCGGCGAGCTTGGGCGCCGCGTTCGCACGGATCGTGGTGGCGCTGTTGCGCGCCACGTCACCATCGATGCGCACCGCGCGGATCGCGAACACCGGCCAGCGCGTCACCCACGACACGGCCAGCCAGACGAACGCGACCGCCGCCACCGTGTAGAGCACGGCGGCGGTCACGTTCATCAGCCGGATGTCCAGCGGGGTGGCGGCGGGGTCTTGCATCAGACGATATGCCTCACAACTTCAACGCTGCCTGCGACAGCAGCCACAGGCACAGTTGCTCGTAGCTGATGCCCGCGGCCTTCGCCGACATCGGCACCAGCGAATGGCCGGTCATCCCCGGCGAGGTGTTGACCTCCAGCAGGAAGGGCTTGCGATCGGAGCGACGGATCATCACGTCGGCACGCCCCCAGCCGCTGCAGCCCAGCGTGCGGAATGCCTGCACGACGATGCGCTGGATCTCGCGCTCCTCGGCCTCGGGCAAGCCGCTTGGGCAGTGGTATTGCGTGACGTCGGTGAAGTACTTGTTCTGGTAGTCGTAGTTGCCCTCGGGTGCGACGATGCGGATCACCGGCAGCGCCTGGGCGGTGGCCCCTTCACCGAGCACCGGACAGGTGGTCTCGTCGCCGTCGATGAACTCCTCGCACAGCACTTCCGGGTCGCACTGCGCGGCCAGCGCGAACGCGGCGTCGCACTGCTCCACGCTGGTGACCTTGGTCAAGCCGATCGTCGAGCCTTCGCGTGCCGGCTTCACGATCATCGGCGCGCCGAGCGCGGCCAGTGCGGCACGGGTTTCGTCGGCACTGGAGACCATGCGCCAGTCGGGCGTCGGCAGGCCCTCGAAGCGCCAGATGCGCTTGGTCATGATCTTGTCCATCGCGATGCTGGAGGCCATCACGCCGGAGCCGGTGTACGGCATGCGCAGCAGTTCCAGCGCACCCTGGACCGTGCCGTCTTCGCCATAGCGGCCGTGCAGCGCGATGAAGCAGCGCGCATAGCCGTCGCGCTTCAGCTCGCCCAGGTCGCGCTCGGACGGGTCGAACGCGTACGCGTCGACGCCCTGCGACTTCAGCGCGTTCAGCACGCCGGTGCCCGACATGATCGACACCTCGCGCTCGGCGGAATGACCACCCATCAGCACGGCGACCTTGCCGAGTGCCTTCACGTCGATCGACGCAAGATCGAGTTTCATGGCTGTTGTCCTTTCCCTTTCAAGAGATCGACGACCTGCGCAGGCACCCCGCCGATGGAGCCGGCCCCCATCGCGATGACCACGTCGCCGCTGCGCGCGTGATCGGCGATGGCTTGCGGCATTGCGGCGATGTCGTCGACGAAGACAGGATCGACCTTGCCGGCCACACGCAGCGCGCGTGCAAGCGAACGGCCGTCGGCCGCGACGATGGGTGGCTCGCCCGCCGCATACACGTCGGCCAGCAGCACCGAGTCGGCGGTGCCGATCACCTTGACGAAGTCTTCGAAGCAGTCACGCGTGCGGGTGTAGCGGTGCGGCTGGAATGCGAGAACGAGGCGACGGCCCGGGAAGGCACCGCGCGCCGCGGCGAGCGTGGCGGCCATCTCCACCGGGTGATGACCGTAGTCGTCGATCAACGTGAAATGCCCGCCATCGGTTGACGGCAGGTCGCCATAACGTTGGAACCGACGGCCCACGCCCTTGAATTCGGCCAGCGCCTTCTGCACCGGTGCGTCGGGCAGTTCCAGCTCGGTCGCCACCGCGATCACCGCCAGCGCGTTGAGCACGTTGTGCTCGCCCGGCAGGTTGAGCGTGACGCGCATGTCGGGCATCGCGACGCCGTTGCGGCGGCGGCAGGTGAAGTGCATCTGCCCGTCGCGCGCCTCCACGTCGACCGCACGGACCTGCGCGTCTTCACCGAAACCGTAGGTGATGACCGGGCGCGAAATCATCGGGATGATCGAGCGCACGCCGGCGTCTTCAGCGCACAGGATCGCCGCGCCGTAGAACGGCATGCGGTGCAGGAACTCGACGAACGCCGCCTTCAGCTTCGCGAAGTCGTGCCCGTAGGTTTCCATGTGGTCGGCGTCGATGTTCGTGACGACCGAGATGATGGGCATCAGGTTCAGGAAGGACGCATCCGACTCGTCGGCCTCGACGACGATGTACTCGCCGGTGCCGAGCCGCGAGTTGGCGCCCGCGCTGTTGAGCTTGCCGCCGATCACGAAGGTCGGGTCGACGCCGGCTTCGCCCAGCGCGCTTGCGACCAGGCTGGTGGTCGTCGTCTTGCCGTGCGTGCCGGCGATGGCGATGCCCTGCTTCAGGCGCATCAGCTCTGCCAGCATCACCGCGCGCGGCACGACCGGCACGCGCCTGGCCCGCGCGGCAATCACCTCGGGGTTGTCGCCACGAACGGCCGTCGAGGTCACGATCGCATCGGCGCCCTCGATGTGTGCCGCTTCGTGCCCGATCATCACCTTGATGCCCAGCGCGCCCAGGCGACGCAGCGTCGCGCTGTCGCTCTGGTCGGAGCCCGAGACGGTATAGCCCAGGTTGAACAGCACTTCGGCGATGCCGCTCATGCCGGCGCCGCCCACGCCGACAAAATGAATGTGTTTGACGGCGTGCTTCATTGCGCGCCTCCCTTCTTGTTCACCAGCTTCTCGATCTCGTCGGCCACCTTGGCTGCAGCGCGTGGCCGTGCCAATGTGCGGGCCTTCTCGGCCATCGCCAGCAACGCGGGCCGGTCGAGGCCCTGGAGCGTTTCCGCCAGCTTCTCGGGCGACAGCTCGGCCTGCGGCAGATGCAGGGCCGCACCGTGCTGCGCCATGTAGAGCGCGTTGTCGCGCTGGTGCGAGGTGGTGCTGACGATCAACGGCACCAGCACACTCGCCACGCCGGCTGCGCACAACTCGCTCACCGTGACGGCGCCGGCACGGCACACGATCAGATCGCACTCGGCCAGGCGGCGGGCCATGTCGTCGATGAAGGGCAGCACTTCGACCTCGCCGTTGTCCGGGTCGATGCCCTGCGCCGCATACAGCGCCTTGACCGCGTCGCGGTTGAGCTGACCGGTCTGGTGCGTGACGAGCGGGCGCTGCGCCTTCGGCATCAACGCCAAGGCTTTCGGCAGCGTCTCGTTCAGCACCTTGGCGCCCAGGCTGCCACCGACGACCAGC
The DNA here is from genome assembly GCF_946480305.1 of uncultured Caldimonas sp. The sequence goes on along the minus strand of NZ_CAMLJQ010000033.1, from coordinate 640 downwards.
ACCTTCAGCGGGCCTTCACGGCCTGCAAAGCGCTCGGCGGGCACGGGGATCTCTTCGATCTCCTCGCGCACCGGGTTGCCGGTGACGACCGCACGCTTGTTGACGGTGGCCGCCGCGCCATCGAAACCGAAGGCCGTCATGTCGGCCACCGGCAGCAGCGCGCGGTTGCTCATCAGCAAGGCCGCGTCTGCATTGACCAGCACCAGCGGCAGGAAGCGCGCGGCGGCCATCACCCCACCGGGGAAGCACACATAGCCGCCCATGCCGAGCACCGCATCGGCCTTGCGCTGGCCGAAGATGCGCCAGCACGAGACGAAGGCCGCGAGCATGCGGAAGCCGCCGGTCAGCGTGTGCATCAGGCCCTTGCCGCGCAGGCCGCTGAAGCCGATCGTGTCGAGCGGCACGCCGGCCGCCGGCACCAGGCGGTTTTCCATGCCCTGCGTGGTACCGAGCCAGCTCACCGTCCAGCCGCGGCGCTGCATTTCATGCGCCACCGCAAGGCCCGGGATGATGTGACCGCCGGTGCCGGCCGCCATGATGACGAGGTGCCGGCTCATGTGCGTCCTCCTCGCATCAACGGATGCCGCGCATCCCGGCCCCGCTGCGCGGTGCCCTGTCGGTTTTGGCGAAGCAGACAGTT
>NZ_CAMLJQ010000032.1 GCF_946480305.1 uncultured Caldimonas sp. | reverse complement strand
GCCTCAGCCGGCGCAGCGGCGAAGCCAGAACGCATGGCACGCGCAGCGTGCGCAGAGGAACTCACCGCGGGAGACCGGCATGTTTAGGAAGATCTTGATCGCCAACCGCGGTGACCAGCCGGCCTCAGCCGGCGCAGCGGCGAAGCCAGAACGCATGGCACGCGCAGCGTGCGCAGGCGATCTCACCGCGGGAGACCAGCATGTTTAAGAAGATCCTGATTGCCAACCGCGGTGAGATCGCCTGCCGGGTGGCCGCGACCGCGCGCAAGCTCGGCATCCAGACGGTCGCCGTCTACTCCGACGCCGATGCGAACGCCAAGCACGTGCGCGCCTGCGACGAGGCGGTGCACATCGGCGGCTCGGCCCCGCGCGAGAGCTACCTGCAGTACCAGCGCATCCTCGACGCCGCCCGCGCCACTGGCGCGCAGGCCATCCACCCTGGCTACGGCTTCCTCAGCGAAAACGAAGACTTCGCGCAGGCGTGTGCCGATGCGGGCATTGCCTTCATCGGCCCGCCGGCCTCCGCGATTGCGGCGATGGGCAGCAAGGCGGCCGCGAAAGCGCTGATGGAAAAGGCGGGCGTGCCGCTGGTCCCCGGCTACCACGGCGACCGGCAGGAACCGGCGTTCCTGCAAGGCGAGGCGACGCGCATCGGCTACCCGGTGCTGATCAAGGCCAGCGCCGGCGGTGGCGGCAAGGGCATGCGGGCTGTGTCTGCCGCCGAGGAGTTCGAGGCGGCACTCGCATCGTGCAAGCGCGAGGCGGCAGCAAGCTTCGGCGACGACCATGTGCTGGTCGAGCGCTACGTCACGCGGCCGCGCCACATCGAGATCCAGGTGTTCGGCGACACGCTCGGCAACTACGTCTACCTGTTCGAGCGCGACTGCTCGGTGCAGCGCCGGCACCAGAAGGTGCTCGAAGAAGCGCCCGCGCCGGGCATGACCGAAGCACGGCGCCGCGAGATGGGCGAAGCGGCGGTCGCCGCGGCGCGCGCGGTGGGCTACGTGGGGGCCGGCACCGTGGAGTTCATCGCCGAGCAGGATGGCCGCTTCTACTTCATGGAGATGAACACGCGGCTGCAGGTCGAGCACCCGGTGACCGAAGCGATCACCGGGCACGATCTGGTGGAGTGGCAGTTGCGCGTGGCGGCCGGCGAGCGGCTGCCGGCGCTGCAGCAGGACCTGCGCATCCGCGGCCACGCGATCGAGGCGCGCCTTTGTGCAGAGAACCCCGAGGCGCAGTTCCTGCCCGCCACCGGCCGGTTGCGCGTGTTCCGCACGCCGCAGGCGGCGGAATTCGAGGTGGCTGACGTGCGGGTGGATGCCGGCGTGCGCGAAGGCGATGAGATCTCGCCGTACTACGACTCGATGATCGCCAAGCTCATCGTGCATGGCGACACGCGCGAGCAGGCGCTGGCCCGGCTCGATGCGGCGCTGGCGCAGACGCACATCGTCGGCCTGCACACCAACGTTGCGTTCCTGCGCCGGGTCGTGGGCACACGCTCGTTCTCGCAGGCCGATCTCGACACGGCGCTGATCGAGCGTGAGCGCGAGGTGTTGTTCGGCGGCGCGGGCCTTGACCTGCCGTGCGCCGTGGCGGGGGTGGCGGCCCGCATGCTGGCGGAGGAGTCGGCGCTGGAAGGGGCCGACCCCTGGTCGCGTCGCGACGGCTGGCGTCTGCACGGCGTGGCACGCCGGCGCATGGAGCTGGACGTGGGCGGCGAGCGCCACGTGGCGTATCTCGAATACCAGCACGACGGTTCGCACGTGCTGGTGCTCGGCGACGCGCAGCACGCGCTGCGCAGCCGGGCGCTCGGCGGTGAGCGGTTCGACGTGAGCCTCGGCACGCAGCGCTGGGAGCTGACCGTGTACCGGCACGGGGAGAGTTTTTCGGTGTTCGCGCCGCACGGTTCGGCCGCACTGGCGTGGATCGATGCGATCGCGCATGCGGCGGAGGGGACGCACGATGCCGGCCGCCTCACCGCGCCGATGCCGGGCAAGCTGATCGCCTTGCATGCAGGCGTTGGCGATGCGGTGCGCAAGGGGCAGGCGCTGGCGGTGATGGAGGCGATGAAGATGGAGCACACCATCGCGGCGCCGACCGACGGCGTCGTCGAGGAAGTGCTCTACGGCGTGGGCGACCAGGTGGGCGAGGGCGCCGAGCTGCTGCGGCTCAAGGCTGCCGGTTGAACCAGCGGGCCGAGCCTGCAGAATGTGCGTTCGCAAGTCTTGCCGAGTGGAGTGCAAAAGTGATTCCTGATCGTGTCACCCTGGTGGACGTGGGGCCGCGCGACGGCCTGCAGAACGAGAAGCAGCCGGTGAGCGCCGCGCACAAGATCGAGCTGGTGCACCGCCTGCAGGCCGCGGGCCTGCGCGAGATCGAGGTCACCAGTTTCGTCAGCCCCAAGTGGGTGCCGCAGATGGCCGACAACATCGAGGTGATGGCCGGCGTGCAGCGCGCAGCCGGCGTGCGCTACTCGGTGCTGACGCCCAACATGAAGGGCTTCGAAGCCGCATTGCCGACGCAGCCGGACGAGATCGTCGTGTTCGGCGCCGCGAGCGAAGCCTTCAGCCAGCGCAACATCAATTGCTCGATCGAAGAGTCGATCGAGCGCTTTCGGCCGGTCGTGCAGGCCGCGCATGAGCGGGGCATCAAGGTGCGCGGCGCGGTGTCGTGCGCATTGGGCTGCCCCTACCAGGGCGAGGTGAGTGCCGACGAGGTCGAGCGCGTGGTGCGGCTGATGAAGGACATCGGCGTCGATCACGCCGGCATCGCCGACACCATCGGCGTGGGCACGCCCAGGCGCGTGCAGGCCGCGATGGAGCGTGCGTTGAAGCACTATCCGCTGGCCGAGGTGAGCGGGCATTTCCACGACACGTACGGCCAGGCCATCGGCAATGTGTATGCGTGCCTGGAGATGGGCGTGCACACCTTCGACGCGAGCGTCGCCGGGCTGGGCGGCTGCCCGTATGCCAAGGGCGCAACCGGCAACGTGGCTACCGAAGACGTCGTGTTCCTGCTGCACGGTCTGGGCATCGACACCGGCATCGACCTCGACAAGCTGGTCGATGCCGGCAAGTTCATCTCCGACGTGCTGGGCCGCAAGCCGGTGTCGCGCGTCGCGAACGCGGTGCTGTCGAAGCGGGGAGGTGCGGCATGAGCGAAGAGGTGCTGCTGCAGCGGCCGGAAGGCTTCCGGCGCGTGACGCAACTGCTGCGCGAGCTCGGGCACCCGCACGTGCCGGTGTACCTGGAGGTGGCCGCGCGTACCGCGCAGGAAGCCGCCGATGCGCTGGGCGTCACGGTGGCGCAAATTGCCAAGAGCATCGTGTTCCGGCGCAAGAGCGACGAGGCCGCGGTGCTCGTGGTGACCTCCGGCGACAAGCGCGTCGACGAAAAGAAGGTGGGCGCGCTGGTCGGCCCGCTCGGCCGCGCCGACGCGGAGTTCGTCAAGCTGCGCACCGGTTTTACGATCGGCGGCGTCTCGCCGATAGGCCATGCGCAGCCGCCGGTGCTGCTGATCGACCGCGAGCTGTTCCGCTTCCAGGAGATCTGGGCGGCGGCCGGCCACCCGAACGGCGTGTTCCGGTTGAGCCCGCAGCAGTTGGTGACGCTGACCGGCGCGCCGGTCGAGGATGTGACGCTCGCCTGAAGCACCCGAGCCCTACCGGGCCAGGTGCGCCAGCGCCGCGTCACGCGCCTCGCGTATGGCATGCGCCAGGCGGTCGATGTGCTCCGGCGTCAGCGGCTGTCCACTGCGGCTGGTCATCTCGGCCTGGCGTGCGGCTTCGCTCAGCGCGCTCATGCCGAGGGTGGCCGCCGCGCCCTTCAGGCTGTGCGCTTCGCGTTGCTGGGTGTCGACCGGATCGTCGGCCCGCACGGGGCTGTGCTCGTAGAGCTCGGCAAAGCGCTTCAACGCGCGGCGATAGATCGCGTCCATGCCGCCGCAGGTCTGCAGCCCGGCCTCGGCGTCCAGCACACGGGCGGCCGGTGCCGCGGGCAAGGTCGGCTCGCCGAGCGGCACCGGATAGGTCGACAGGTGGGCTTCGGCGTGGCTCTGCCCCCAGCGCTGCAGCGTGCGCAACAGCATCGCGGTGTCGATGGGCTTGGCGAGGTGGTCGTCCATGCCGGCGGCCAGCGAGCGTTCGCGGTCGCCCGCCATGGCGTGGGCCGTCATCGCGATGATCGGCAGGAAGGCCAGATGGCCGCCGAGCGCGCGGATGCGGCGCGTTGCCTCGAAGCCGTCCATGCCGGGCATCTGCACGTCCATCAACACCGCGTCGAACGTGCTGCGCTGCACGGCCTCGAGCGCTTCCGAGCCGGTGCTCACGGTGCTCACCTGCACGCCGGCCCGTTGCAGCAGCTCGATGGCGAGCTCCCGGTTGAGCGGGTTGTCTTCGGCCAGCAGCACCCGCATGCCACGCAACGAGGGCACGGGCGGCAGCACGGATGGAGCGCCGCTGCCCGGTGCAGCCGGTTCGTCGTCGAGCGTGCCCAACAGGCGCAGCGGCAGCACGGGCTTGGTGAGGCAGGCGTGGGCGGCCAGCGGCGTGGCCTGGCTGCGCAGCGCGTCGTATTCGTGCGGCCGGCACGTGAGGATCAACCTCGGTGCCGGCGCGTCGCGTGCGAGTTCGGCGGCCAGTGACAGACCGGCCCGGTCGGGCAGCCCGGCGTCGACGACAACCGCAGCATGCTGCAGGCCGCGCGGCCGGCGTGCCTGCCAGTGCGCCCGGGCATCGCGCGCCGTGCCCGCTTCGGCCACTTCGTGCCCGCGTGCCACGAGCAGGCGCACCATGGCCGCGCGCGAGACCTCGTCGTCGTCCACCAGCAGCACCCAGCGGCGTTGCGCTGCCGGCAGCACGGGGGCCAGTGCGGGGGCGGGCACCGGGGGGTGCCCCAACGGCAGTTCGAACCAGAAGACCGACCCGGCACCGGCCCGCGAGCGCACCCCGATGGTGCCGCCCATCAGGTCGAGCAGCCGGCGGCAGATCACGAGGCCGAGGCCCGTGCCGCCGAAGCGCCGGGTGGTGGAGGCATCGGCCTGGGTGAAGGCCTCGAACAGGCGGGCCTGCTGTTCTTCGCTGAGGCCGATGCCGGTGTCGACGACCTCGAAACGCAGCCGGGTCTCGTCCGGCGAAGCGGGCGCGGCGGTCGACGGCAGCACGCGCAGCAGCACGTGTCCCGCCTCGGTGAACTTCACCGCGTTGGACAGCAGGTTGGTCAGCACCTGCATCAGCCGCGTGGGGTCGCCCACATGCCGGGCAGGCAATGCGGGGTCGACGTCGACCACGAGTTCGAGCCCTTTCTCCGCCGCGTGCAGCGCGACCACGTCGGTGACGCGTTCGAGCGCGTCGTGCAACGAGAACTCGGTGCGCTCGACTTCCAGGCGCCCGGCCTCGATCTTCGAGAAGTCGAGGATGTCGTTCAGCACACCGAGCAGGTTGCGCGCGGCCGCATTGGCCTTGGCGATGTACTGGTGCTCGCGTGCCGGCAAGGCGCCTCCGAGCGCCAGCTCGGTCATGCCGATGACCGCGTTCATCGGCGTGCGGATCTCGTGGCTCATGTTGGCGAGGAACTCGCTCTTGAGCCGGTTCGCCTCCTCGGCCGCGATGCGCGCCCGCTCGATCGCTTCGGTGGCCTGCTTCTCGGCGGTGACGTCGAAGGTGGCGCCGACCACGCGCTGTACGCGGCCCTGAGCGTCGCGCACGTTGCGCAGGATGGTCCGCACGTAGCGCACCTGTCCGTCGGGCCGCACGACGCGGTACTCGTTCACGTCCGATTGCTGCCCCGTCCAGGTCTGCATGGCGGCATTCAGCACGCGGTCGCGGTCGTCGGGGTGCACCATGGCCTCCCAGGCCGAAACGCTGGGGGCCACGCGTTGGGGGTCGAGCCCGTAGATGCGGTAGAGCTCGTCGTTCCACTCGCTGCGACCTTCGCGCAGGTCGAGCATCCAGATGCCGAGCCGCGAGGCCGAGATCGCGAGCTGCAGCCGGCTCGCCAGTTCCTCGGCGCGGCCGGCCGTCTGGCGCTGCGAGGTGACGTCGAGGTCGAGTCCGATCGTGCGCACCAGCTGGCCCTTCTCATCGCGCTCGTTGCGCGCGACGGAGCGGATGTGGCGCAAGCCGCGCTGCGGGTGGCGGATGGTGTACTCCACCTCGAAGGTCAGGCACTGCGGATCTTTCATGTGCGCACGCAACGCGTCGACCGTCTGCTGCGCGGTGTCGGGCGTGAGGTGGCGCTCCCAGGCCCGCAGGCTCTCGTTGGGGTCGATGCCGAACAGGTCCGTGCCACGCTCGTCCCAATGGAGCTGGCTCGTCGCGGCGTCGTACTCCCACACGGAGGCCTGCACTGCCGACAGCGCAATCGTCAGCCGCTCGTTGATGCGCCGCATCGCGGCCTGGCCGGCAACGTCGGCACTCACGTCCCAGGTGACGCCGAGCAGACGCTGCGGTTGACCGTGTTCGTCGAACTGCACGCGGCCGGCACTGTGCAGCCAGCGCGGCGCCTGCTGCGAGCCCACCCGGTAGCGGATCTCGAAACGGCGCGTGCCGCCCTCCAGGCTCAACAGCGTGTCCTTCAAAAGCAGGCGGTCGTCGGGGTGGATGAACTGCATCGCCGCCTCGAGGTCGTCCAGCGCGGCGTTGCCGGCGCCCAGCAGTTGACGGCCCATGGCGTCGATGCTGATCCGGCGCGTGGCGAAATCGAACGCCCAGATGCCCAGGTGGCCGGCATCGGTGGCCAGGCGCAGGGTTTCGGACAGGCGCCGCAGCTGCTCACGTGCCTCGATCTCCTGCGTCACGTCGATGTTCATGCCGATCGCGCGCTTCAGCCGGCCGTGCTCGTCGCGCTCCACCAGCACGTGCAGCCGCAGGTGCCGCAGGGAGCCGTCGGCGTGGCGGAAGGGCAGCACCTGCTCGAAGAGGACGTCCGGCCCGGTTTTCAGCCTTTCGATGAACCGCAGGCACTCCTGTCGCGCGTGGGGCTCGACCTTGTCTGCCATCTCGTCGAGCGAGCGGATGCGCTGCTCGCGGGGCAGGCCCAGCAGCGAGATGGCTTCCGCGTCGCGCAGCAGGCGATCGGTGGCTGCGTCGTATTCCCAGACGATGCCGCGCACCGCACGCATCGCGAGGTCGTGGCGCTGCACGGCTTCCTGCAGGCGCACGCGTGCCTGTTCGTCGTCGGTGACGTCCTGGTCCTGGCCGACGATCCTCACGGCCTGCCCCGATGCGTCGCGTTCGACCTTGCCGACGCTGCGCAACCATCTCACCCCCCCGTCGCGATGCAGGATGCGAAAGCGCACGTCGTAGGGGTGGCCATGCTCCAGCGCGTTGCGGAACCGTTCGGCCACGCGTGCCCGGTCGTCGGGATGGATGCGGTCGGCCACCTCGTCGAGTTCGACATGTCGGGCGGGCCCCGGCTCGCCATACAGCGTGCACATGCGCGAGTCGACCGTGAACCGGCGCAACGCGACGTCGTACTCCCAGACGCCGAAGTCGCCTGCTTCGGCGGCGAGTTCGAGACGGCCGGTCAGGTCGCGCAACTCGCGCAGTTGATTCGGGCTCATGCCGGTGCGCGCGGTGTCGCGTATCAGCAGGCATCGCAGGAGCAGGGTCGGCACCGCAAGGACGAGCGCCAGCAGGCTGAATTGCAGCGCGGTGCCGAGGGCAAGGCTGCCCGGCCCGGCGGCGCGCGTGTGCTCCAAGCCAACGGCGAGCACCACGCAGGCGGCCATCGTCGGCCATGCCATGCGGGCGCCGAACAACAGCGTGACGCACAGCAGCATCGGCAGGAACAGCACCGGCTGCAGCCATGCCGCGGTGCCGGTGGCGGCCATCCAGATGCCGCCGCCCGCCATCAGTGCGGAAACGGCACCGGCCGCGAGCGAGCCGGCATCCATGCGAGACGCCTGTCGGTACAGCACGAACGCCGCGAGCGCCGTTGCCGTGGCGGCAGCGGCAGCCCACACGCTGTTGGGGAGCAGCCAGGCCAGCGGGATGCCGGCAAGGGCAAGCAATGCCACCGCGGCCGCCATGTTCGCGCAGACCGGCGCGAGGCGCCGGGCGGGCAGCAGGGGGCGCGAATCGCACAGCGCAGTCCAGGGCATCCGCCAGGCGGACCGGGACACGAGACGAGGGGAGCTGGGCGGCGCGCTCATCGTTGTGAAACGTAACACGAGCGCGGCCTGTGCGGTGAAGGGGAAACACGGAAGGCCGGCCTCCGTCGGCGCATGCACGTCATGCAAACGTCATGGGTGGGTCACGGCGTCGTCACTCCGCTTCCTTAATCTTTGTGACACGCTTTTGAAGGAGAACGTCATGAGGGACCTGCCGCTGCCGACGCTGCCCATATCCGAGATCCGCGCGCCACGGAGGTTGCTTCATGCAAGCTCGCTTGCACCCGTCGAGGCTGAAGGCGCTGCACGCACGAAGCTGGAGGTGGCTTGGGCTCGCGATGAAGACGAGGTTCTTGAGGCGCAGCGCCTGAGGTACCAGATCTTTGCCGAGGAAATGGGAGCCCGGCTGTCACCGCCGAAGGGCTCGCCCGGGGCACACGACATCGACGTGTTCGATGCGTATTGCGAGCATTTGCTGGTGCGCTCGGCAGGCAGGGGTGGCGAACGCGGGCAGGTCATCGGCACCTACCGGGTGCTGACGCCGGAGGCGGCTCGGCGCATCGGCGGGCTCTACAGCGAAACCGAATTCGATCTCACGCGCCTGCGCCACCTGCGCCCGCGCATGGTGGAACTGGGTCGCTCCTGCGTGCATCCGGACCACCGCTCGGGTGGCGCCATCCTCGCGCTGTGGGGTGCACTGGCCGAATTCATGGTCCGCAACGGGCTCGACACGATGATCGGTTGCGCCAGCATCAGCATGCGCGACGGTGGGCACGTGGCCGCCAGCCTGTGGCAGCAGTTGCGCCGCACGCACCTGGCGCCCATCGAACTGCAGGTGCAGCCGCGCCTGCCGCTGCCGGTGGACGAACTGGAGCACGACCTGCAGGTCGAGGCGCCGGCGCTGATCAAGGGCTACCTTCGCTGTGGCGCCAAGGTGCTCGGCGCGCCCGCGTGGGACCCGGACTTCAACACCGCCGATCTGCCGATGCTGATGCGCATCCAGGACCTGCCGGCCAAGTACCGTCGCCACTTTCTCGGTGCGTGAGCACTGACGCCCCCGAGCTTGAGGGGGGCGCGGGCCCTTGAACGGGCAGGGTGCGGGTGTGTTCCCTGGGTAGACTGCCGCCGCCGGCATGGCTGCATGGCCTGCGGGCGTGAAGAGCTCCTCCAACACATTCAGGGAACACCGATGAAGACATTGCGCCATCTGCTGGCCGCGCTGTTGCCGTTGTTCGTCCTTGCCGCGTGCGGCGGGGGCGGCGGCGATGACAGCGACGACACGCCCCAACCCGCCACCGTGGCCATCGCCGGCCGCGTCGTCGACACCGATGGCCAGGCCGTCTCCGGCGTGGACGTGCGGCTGGGCAATGTCACCGCCCGGACGGACGCTGCGGGCAACTACACGCTGGAGCTTTCGGCGCAACCGCCCGCCGCCGGAGACGCACCCGCCGTCGTGACCTTCCGCAAGAGCGGCTACATCGAGCAGGTGCAGCGCACGCCTTATCCCTCGCGCACCGCGCAGCGCGTCGATACCGTGATCGCCGAGGTGGCCGCCTCGCTGAGCTTCGACCCCACGCAGGCGCAGAACCTCACCGTGACCGGCTCGACCGCGCAGGTCGTGCTGCCGCCCAACTCGCTGCGACGCGACGACGGCACCTCGCCGGTGGGGCAGGTGACCGCCGCCCTCACGCCGATCGATCCGAGCGTAAACCCGCTGTTGATGCCGGGCCGGCTGGGCGAGTCCGACGCCGAGCCGATCGAGTCCTTCGGCGCACTGCAGGTCACCTTCACCGACGCAGGCGGCCAGCGGCTCAATCTCGCGGCAGGCCAGACCGCCACGATCCGCATCCCGGCCGTGTCGCGGGGGACGCCTTTGCCCGCCACGATCCCGCTGTACTACGTCGACGAGTCCACGGGCTACTGGGTGCGCGAAGGCTCGGCCACGCTCGCCGGCACCGCGCCGCAGCAGTACTACGAAGGCACCGTCACCCACTTCAGCACCTGGAATGCCGACCAGCTCTACGACACGGTGTACGTGAACGGCTGTGTCGAGAACCCGGCGGGCCAGCGTGTGACGTCCGGCGTGGCGCTGGGCACCGGCATCGACTACATCGGCAACTCAGGGGTGATGGTCGACGCGCAAGGGAAGTTCAGGCTGCCGGTCAAGCGCAATGCCGAGACGCGGGTCCGCGTGCAGGGCTTTGCGCCGGTCGCGTTCAGTGCCAGCCAGGACGTGCCGGTCGGAGCAACCGATGTGACGCTCGAAGGCTGCCTGGTCCTCGACCAGAGCGGCGTGGCGCCGCCGCCGACCTTCCCCGGCGATGACGATGACGGCGACGTGGCTGCGTTCGCCGGCACCTACAGCGGCACGTTCAGCGGCGCTGAAACGGGCACCTGGACGGTCGTCATCGATGCCGATGGCGTCATTTCGGGCTCGGGTTCGTCGACGACGTTCGGCGCGTTCACGGTGTCGGGGAACGTCGATGCCGATGGCGCGGTCGATTTCTCCGCCTCGTCTGGGGGCGTTGCCGGCGCCGCGCAGTTCAGCGGCACGATCAACGCGCAGAGCGGCGCGGTGAGCGGTACCTGGCGCTACGCGGGGTCGGCGGGCACCGACGGCAACTTCATCGGGCAGCGCAACTGAGGCTGCCTCGGCATGCAAGGCAAAGCCGCCCGCGGGCGGCTTTTTTGCGCGTGCGGCGTGAGGCGCTACTCGCCTTCGCCGAATTTGTCGTTGATGAGGGCCACCAGCGCGTCGGTGGCAGCCTGTTCGTCCGGCCCGTCGACTTCAATCTCGACCTCGCTGCCCAGCCCGGCGGCCAGCATCATCACGCCCATGATGCTCTTGGCATTGACCCGGCGGCCGTTGCGGCTCATGAACACGTCGCTTTGAAAGGAGGCGGCCAGCTTGGTGAGTTTGGCCGAGGCCCGCGCATGCAGGCCGAGCTTATTGCTGATGGTGATGCTGGTTTTGATCATGTCCGGGTTTTTGAGCCTGGTTCTGCGGCCGCGACGTGGCCACCTGCATGACGCCCTGTGTGGCGCCCGCAACGGCCCGGGCCACCAGGGCATCGAGCGGTTCGTTCTGGTAGCACAGGCTGCGCCACAGCATGGGGACGTTGGCACCGGCGACCACCTTCACCGAGACGCCATCGGCCAGGCGCTGGGCGATGTTGCACGGCGTGGCGCCGAAGACGTCGGTCAGGATGAGCGCGTCCGGGTTGCGCACCTTGTCGAGCAACACCCGCGCCTGGGCTTCGACGTCCTCGACCGGCAGGTCGGGGGGGACGTCCAGCGCCTCGAGGGTGGCGGCACAGTCCGGAAACGTGTGCCGTGCGCAGGCCTTCAGCGCGCTGGCGAGCGGGGCGTGGGCAATGATCAGGATGCCGGACATGGATCGCGGATTATCAGGGCCTTCGAGGCGGGCGGACAGCCTCGAACGTGACAGTGTGGCGCTTGCGCCAAACCGGTGATCGCCGTGCGGTGTTACGGGCCACGGCGCCGCTCATGGCAGTCTGATTCCGGCAAAAAACGTCTCCACCGCTTCTTCGGGCAGACGAGCGCCGATGACGCTGGCCTGGTAGACGCGGGTTCCCTTGGTGAACAGCCCCACCTCCTGGGCAAGCGCGGTGCCATCGGGGCGCTGTCCGCGCACGGACAGCCTCAGCGCTTGCGGGTTGGGCGTCATGCCGGGAACCTGCATCGGGCCGAGCACGACCTCGGTGCCGTCGAGGTTGGCCGCTGCGGCGGCGCGCATCTCGCCCAGCGCGGGGCCCACGCGGGCCGGGTCCTCAAGTTGGGCGGCCGTCAAGGCAAACGTCAGCGAGCCGGCAGTGCACGCATGAAGCAGCATGCGGGTCGGCTGCCCCGAGAGCGGCACGGTGCGCGCGTGGCTCAGCGGCTTGCACGGGAACATCGCCTCCACGCCGGTGTCGTCGGGGCGCACCTGGCGCCAGTCGAGGGCAGGGCTGCAGGCGGCGAGCGTCAAGGTGGCGGCCGCCAGCCAGGCGGGGGACGGAGACTTCATCGCGGCATTATCGACAGCTAGCCCACAATGTTCGCCATCCAACGAAGAGCAAGGAGCATCGGCATGGCTGATTTCGTACTCGTGCATGGCGCATGGCATGGCGCCTGGTGCTGGAAACGCGTGTTGCCGGGCCTGTGGCAGGCCGGCCACCGGGCCTTTGCCGTGACGCTGACGGGCGTGGGCGAACGCAAGCACCTCGTCGACACCCCCATCACGCTGGACACGCATGTGCAGGACGTGCTCAACGTCATCGAGGCCGAGGAGCTGCAAGACGCGGTCCTGGTGGGGCACAGCTACGCGGGCATGGTCGTCACCGGGGTGGCTGACCGGGCTCGCGAGCGCATCGGGCACCTGGTGTACCTCGACGCGGTGGTGCCGGCGCCGGGCGAGAGCTGGTCGAGCCGGCACACACCCGAGACGCAGGCGGCTCGCCGCGAGGTGATCGCGCAACAAGGCGTGCTGCCCGCCGCCGATCCCACCGCGTTCGGCCTGCAGGGCGACGACTACGCCTGGGTGGCGCGGCGCCAGACCCCGCAACCGGGCGGCGTGTACGACAGCCCGCTGCATTTCGATGCGGCACGGGTGTTCGGCCTGCCGAAGACCTTCATCGATTGCACCGACCCGGCGCTGCCGACCATTGCCGCTGCGCGCCAGCGGGTGCGCAGCGAGCCGGGCTGGCGGGTGGTGGAGATCGCGACCGGGCACGACCCGATGATCAGTGCGCCCGAGCCGCTGCTGCGCGCGTTGCTGGAGGTGGCCGACGGCGCCAGGTGAAAGGCTGCGTTCTCGAAATACGAACCGGCTCCACTTGTTCGGGGGATGGACGCAAATTCTCACGAGCCGAAAACTGCGACATCTTCCATCCCCTGGCACGTTGGCTCACCTTCATTCACCATGGACCTGTCCGATCTCTCCTCGACCGAGGCGGATGGCGCGCCGCCTCCCGGTGCCGCGCAAGCCGGGCCGCCTGCGGCCGATGGGCCATGGCGCGAGCTGGTCACGCAGATCGGCGAGGAAATCGCCGGCCCGCTGACCGCCGCACTCGAGCGGGTGTACGCGCTCACGTCCACGGGCGCGATCGACCGGCACGGGCTGCGCTGCCTGCGCGAAGAGCTGGAGCAGGCGCGCCGGGTCGGCATCGCGAGCCAGCAGATTGCCCGCTTCGCGTCGGGCCGCGTACGTCAGTCCCACGAACGCCTGAACCTCACGCAGACCCTGCAGAACGTGCTGGCGCATCGAAGCCGCGAGATCCTGGCCCACGGTATCGAGGTGCGCCAGGTGCTGCGTCCGGTCGAGGTGATCGTCGACCCCTCGCTGCTGTTCGCGCTGGTCAACACCATGCTGGACTGGGCGCTCGCCCATGCCCGTTCCAACATCGAGCTGCGGCTGGAGATGAAAACCTGGCCGGTGCATGCGCGCCTGAGTTGCCGCTTCAGGCACACGCCGCCCGATCTCGAGCCGCAAGTCGCCAGCCAGCCGGCGGGCGTGCTCGACGACATCACCTGGCAGCTGCTGCGGCACACGGCCACGGTGATGGGCTTGAGCGTGGAGCGGGCGGACACCGAGACGCTCGCGGCGCTCACGTTCGAGTTCCCGCGCACGGTGAGCGAGCAACTGCCCGGCTTGTCGACCATGGACCTCGACGACGCCTTTCCGTCGTCCGTGAATTCCAAGCCGCTGGCCGGCAGCCACGTGCTCGTGATCGCCTCGCGCCGCGACGTGCGCGTGCAGATCCGCGAAGCGATCCGCCACATGGGGCTGGTGGTCGACTTCGTCAACTCGATCGAGGAAGCCGCCGCCTTCTGTGCAGAAGGGCTGCCCCATGCGGTGGTGGTCGAGTCCATCCTGCGGGGCGAGCGCTTCAACCAGCTGCGCGCCGACATCGTGCGTGACGCGCCGGACGTGGCCTTCATCGAGATCATCGAGGAAGGCACCATGTTCGAAGTCTCGGGCTTCGGCAACTCCGCGATGGCGCGGGTCGGGCGCGACGCCATCCTGGCATCGCTTCCGTCGGCACTGGTGTTCGAGCTGTCGAAAGGATTGTGAGCCCGGCGGCTCACAGCACACCGAACACCTTGCGCAGGATCGCACTGCCGGTGCCGACCGGGTCGCGCCGGATCTTCTTTTCCTCTTCGCCGATCACGAAGAACAGGCCGTCGAGTGCCTTTGCGGTGACATAGGGCTCGATGCGCGCTGTTTGCGGATCGACGATGCCGAAGCGGCCGACGCGGTCGACCACCTCGTTGTACTGGCGCGCCAGCCCCACCTTTTCAGTGGCGCGGCTGACGATCGGCAGAAACCTCGCGCCGAGCGGCTCCCGCGTCTTGCTTGAGAAAAACTCGGTGACCGAGGTGTCGCCGCCGCGCAGGATCTGCTTCGCATCCTGCACGCTCATCGATTTGACGGCGTTCACGAGCAGGGCCTTGGCCTCCGGCACGGCCGCCTCGGCGGCACGGTTCATGGCCGTTTCCAGCTTGTCGAGCCGCTTGCCCTGGCCCAGCGTGCGCAGCAGTTGCGAGGCATCCTGCAGATAACCGGGCAGCGGGATGCGAACTTTCGGGTTGCCGAGGAATCCATCGGTGCGTCCGAGCAGGTTCACGGCCGTCAACGCGCCACGTTCGAGGGCCACCCGCAGGCCGGCCGTCGCGTCGGCATCGCTCAGATCCGCGAGCGTGAGGGCCCACGCGACGGGCGTTGCCGTACAACCCCAGCCGCCAAGGGCCAGCGCCCGGCACGTAAACTTGCGTCGATCCACGGAGTGCTCCATGAAGAAAACGGGCTATCTTGCCGCCGCGGTGGCGGCACTGGCAATCGGTATCGGCGGTTATGTCGCGTTGGGCCAGCGCGAGACCGCGCCCGACGTGAACTACGTGCTGCTCGATGGCAGCAAGCAGAGTTTCAGCGACCTGAAAGGCAAGGTCGTGCTCGTCAACTTCTGGGCCACCAGCTGCGTCACCTGCGTCAAGGAGATGCCGCAGATGGTGCAGACCTACGAAAAGTACCGCACCCAGGGGCTCGACTTCGTGGCCGTGGCCATGAGCTACGACCCGCCGGCGTACGTGTCGAACTTCGCCGAATCGCGCAAGCTGCCGTTCAAGGTGGCGATCGACAACACCGGCGAGGTGGCGAAGCAGTTCGGCGACGTGAAGCTGACGCCCACGACCTATCTGCTGAACAAGCGGGGCGAGGTGATCAAGCGTTATGTGGGCGAGCCCGATTTCGCGGCACTGCACCAGCTGGTCGAGAAGCTGCTGGCCGAGACCTGATTAGGGCCTGCTCAATAACAGGCCCTAGCCCTTGGCCCGCATGCCGATCACGGCCGCGCCGATGATGAGCGCCGCGGCCGCGACGATCCAGGGCGTGAAGCTGCGGCCGGTGGTCACCACCAGCAGCACCGTCGAGGCGAGCGGCGTCAGGTAGCTCAGCACGCCGATGCGGCGCGGGTCGCCTCGCTTGAGTGCCATGTCCCACAGGAAGAACGCGGCGCCGAGAGGGCCGAGGCCCATCACGGCGACCAGCGCCCAATCGCGCCCGCTCATCGTCACCGCAGGTTCGAGCACGGCATGGCAGGCCAGCGACAGCAGGCCCGACACCAGGCCGAACAGGCCGATCGCCGCGGTCGGGAACGCTGCCACCCGTTTCGTCAGCAACGAGTAGCTGGCCCAGATGAAAGCCGAGGCCAGCGCCGGCAGGTAGCCCCATGACCACTCGCCCGACAGCGAGCGGCCGCCGACAATGGCCAGCCCCGCACCGGCAAAGCCCGCCATGGCCGCGACCACATGCACCGCGCGCAGCCTCATGCCGGGCAGCAACAGCGGCGCCAGCACCACGATCAGCAGCGGCCACAGGTAATTCACGAGGTTCGCTTCCACCGGCGGTGCATGGCGCAGCGCCATGAACAGCAGGAAGTGGTAGCCGAACAGCCCGTAGAGGCCCAACGCCAGCGTGGATGCCGGCAGGCGCCACTCGCGCCAACGAGGCCAGGCCGGGATGCTGCCGATCAGCAGCGACAGCCCGGTCAGCAGGAAGGGCGGCAGGTGCGACAGGGCCACGCCGAGCGTGGCGAGCGAAGACCACAGCGCGATGGCGCCGAGCGCGCACAGCGTGGAGACGGAGGCAGTGTTCGACATGGCGGGGGAGCTTACGCGCCCGCGGAGGGGGCGATCGTCGTGCAACGACGGCGTTTCGTCGCGCAACGACGGAAGTTTTCAGCGCCGGTGCAGCGCGGCGGTCAGGGCCGAGGGTGAACGGTAGCCGCAGTGTTCGGCCACGCGCTGTACCGGCCAGCCCTCGGCACGCAGGCGGCGGGCATGACGCAGTCGCCGCTCGCGCACATAGGCGATCGGGGCGAGGCCGGTTTCTGCAAGGCAGCGCGCGGCGAACTGGGACGCACTCAGGCAGGCCAGCGACGCCAGTTGCGCGACGGTGATGGGCTCGGCGAGGTGCGCATCGATCCACGCGTCGAGTGCGGCCCAGTCGATGCGGCGGCCCGCCGGGGCACGCAGGGGCCCCTGCGGCAGTGTCGACAGCAACATGGCCGCCGCCGCGCCCTGCAGATCGTCGGCCACCGCCTGGCGGGCGGCCAGGAAGCGCAGCAGGTGCAGCGCCGAGTCATCGGTGTCGACGACCCGGCCGGCCAGCGCCGCGAGCGCAGGGCTGGCGTCGAAGCTGTCGATCACGAAGCAGGCACTGCCGGCACGCGACCAGAAGTCGTGCCGGTCGCCCGGTGCGATCACGGCCACCCGGCCGCTGGTCATGCGCATGCCGCGGCCTTCGATCTCGAGCTCCAGCGCGCCGTGCCAGCCCCACAGCACCTGGAAGTGCTCGTGCGCGTGGCTGCCCTTGGAGCTGCCGTAGCGGCGCAGGCTGAGGGCAGGGGCGGCGTACACGGGGCGTACGGCTACTTCTGCGCCAGCACGCCGTGCGCCTGCTGGTCGGCGTGGTAGCTGGAGCGCACCATCGCGCCGACGGCCGCGTGCGTGAAGCCCATCTCGTAGGCCTTTTCCTCGAACATCTTGAAGGTGTCCGGGTGCACGTAGCGGCGCACCGGCAGGTGGTGGCCGCTGGGGGCGAGGTACTGGCCGATGGTCAGCATGTCGATGTCGTGGGCGCGCATGTCGCGCATCACGTCGAGGATCTCGTCGTCGGTTTCGCCCAGGCCCACCATGATGCCGCTCTTGGTCGGCACGTCGGGGGCAAACTCCTTGAAGCGCTTGAGCAGGTTCAGCGAGAACTGGTAGTCGGAGCCGGGGCGGGCTTCCTTGTACAGGCGCGGCACCGTCTCGAGGTTGTGGTTCATCACGTCCGGGGGCGCAGCCTTGAGGATGTCGAGCGCCCGATCCATGCGACCGCGGAAGTCGGGCGTCAGGATCTCGATGCGGGTGGCCGGCGACAACTCTCGCGTCTTGCGGATGCACTCCACGAAGTGACCGGCGCCGCCGTCGCGCAGGTCGTCGCGGTCCACGCTGGTGATCACCACGTAGCTCAGCTTCAGCGCGGCGATCGTCTTGGCCAGGTTGAGCGGCTCGTCCGCGTCGAGCGGGTCGGGGCGGCCGTGGCCGACGTCGCAGAACGGGCAGCGGCGGGTGCACTTGTCGCCCATGATCATGAACGTGGCCGTGCCCTTGCCGAAGCATTCGCCGATGTTGGGGCAGGAGGCCTCTTCGCAGACGGTGTGCAGCTTGTGCTCGCGCAGGATCTGCTTGATCTCGTAGAAGCGGGTGGTGGGCGAGCCGGCCTTCACCCGGATCCAGTCGGGCTTCTTCAACTGCTCGGCGGGGACCACCTTGATCGGGATACGCGCCGTCTTGGCTTGTGCCTTCTGCTTGGCGGTCGCATCGTATTCGGCCGCGTCTTGGGCTTGGTGGACGACGTTGGGGGTGGACATCTCGGGCTCTCCAGGCTCGCCCAAGCGGGGTGCCCGGGCGTCAGGGGCTCAAGTGTGTCGCCAAACGCTCGCCCAGGCGAGTCGCGGCGGTGCCCCAGTCAGTAGAAACCCGAAGTGTAGCCAAGTCGACGGTCTTCAGCCCGGCATATCCGCACGGGTTGATGCCGTCGAAGGGACTCAGATCCATGTCGACGTTGAGCGCCACCCCGTGGTAGGTGCGGTGGTTGGTGACCTTGATGCCGAGCGCGGCGATCTTGCCGAGGCCGGCGAACGGGTCCTGCCGCGGGCCGGTCAGGCGTGCATGACCGTACGGATCGGCCAGGTTCACATAGATCCCCGGTGCGCCGGCGACGCGGTGTCCCGTCACGCCGTAGCCTTCGAGCGTCTGGATCACCGCATGCTCGACGCGGTAGACGTACTCCTTCACGTAGATGCCCAGCCGGCGCAGGTCGACCAGCGGGTAGGCCACCACCTGGCCCGGCCCGTGGTAGGTGACCTGGCCGCCGCGGTTGGTCTGCACGACGGGGATGCCGTGCGGGTTCAACACGTGCTCGGCCTTGCCGGCCAGCCCTTGCGTGTAGACGGGCGGATGCTCGCACAGCCACAACTCGTCGGGCGTGTCGCTGGTGCGCGCTTCCGTGAAGGTGCGCATGGCTTCGAAGGTGGCGGCGTAGTCGACGCGGCCGAGGAGGCGGATCTGCATGGGTGCGGGACGTGACGGCGGCAGTCTACCCGCCGAATCGCAAAGCCCTGACTCGCGAAGAACCCCGACGGCGGCGCAGAATCGAAGCAGGATCGGTCCTTCGGAGCAAGATCATGGCCATTCCCGTCTTGTCGCGCCTGGGTGCTGCGCTCACTCTCGCGGTGCTGCTCGTGCCGGTCGGTGCTTTCGCCGACCGGACCGCCTCGTCCGGCGTGCTGATCACACCGCAGGCCTTGCAGCAGTACCTGGCCGAGCGGCAGGAGATCGAGGCGGCCCTGGCGGTCTATGAAGCCGGCCGGCTGATGGAGGCCGAGAAACGCTTCCGCACCCTGGCGCGCAACGGCAGCGCCGTGGGCCGCTACAACCTGGCGATGATGCATGTGCTCGACGAGGCCGAGAAGCCCGACAAGCGCGCGGCCTTGCGTCTGCTGGAGCAATCGGCCGCACAGGGCTTCGTGCGTTCGGAGTACGCGCTGGGGCAGGTGTATGAACTGGGCGTGGTCGCGCGGCCCGACCAGCGCCGCGCCGTGCAGTGGTATCAACGGGCCGCGCGCAACGGCCATCCCGACGCGCAACTGGCGTTGGCGACGGCCTATTACCTCGGACGGGGCACGCAGCAGAACCTGCCGCAGGCCGCGCACTGGTACCGGCTGGCCGCGCAGAGCGGCGACATCGGCGCGCAGTACCTGCTGGCCTCGATGTACGAAGCCGGCTATGGCGTGGAGCAGGACCTGCGAATCGCCCGCTACTGGTACGACGTCGCCGCCCAGAACGGCGACGAGGCGGCGCCGCACAAGGTCAAGGAACTGGACGAGCGCTTGGCGGTGCCAGCCCCGGACGAAGCCGGCACAACTCCGGGCGGCAGCGACAATCCGCTACAGGACGACCTTGACCATCGGGTGCGATGACAGCGCCCGGTACAGGTCGTCCAGTTGTTCGCGGCTGGTGGCGGTCACGGTGATCGTCAGGCCCAGGTAGTTCGCGCCCTTGCTGGGCCGCATCTCGACGGTGGACGGGTCGAAGCCGGGGTCGAAGCGCAACGCGACTTCGACCACGGCCTGGGCGAAGCCGTCGACGTTGGCGCCCATCACCTTGATCGGGAATGCGCTGGGGTATTCGATCAGGGACTGCTCGGGTGGAATGTTCATAGCGACTGCTCTGCCTTGGCGCGCTGGTAGGCCTCGTACAAGCGGGCATAGATGGGGCCCGGTTTGCCTTTTCCAGCCCCGTGGCCGACGGGTTCGCCGTCCAGGCGCGTGACGGCCAGCACTTCCTTGGTGGCCGACGACAGGAAGATCTCGTCGGCGGCGTTGACTTCCGTCTCGGTGATCGGCCGCAGGTTGAATCCGATGCCGAGGTCTTCGCACAGCTCGGCGATCAGCTCGTAGCGGATGCCCTCGAGCACGTGCTCGCTCTTCGGCGGGCCGAGCACCGCGCCCTCGTGCACCACCCATACGTTGCTCGCCGACGCTTCGGTGAGGAAGCCGTCGCGGAACATGATGGTTTCGGCGGCGCCCTGGTCGGCCGAGATCTGTCGCGCGAGCACGTTGCCCAGCAACGAGATCGACTTGATGTCGCCGCGCTCCCAGCGGAAATCGCGTGCCGTCACGCACGCCACGCCCTGGTGCCGCTGCTCGGGTGTCGCGGGTTTCAGCTTGCCGGTGGTGATGAACACCGTGGGCGCGAGGTCGGTCGGCATCACATGGTCGCGTAGCGCGACGCCGCGCGTCACCTGCAGGTAGAGCAGTTGGTCCGGGGCGTCGAAGCGTTCTGCGTAGTCGCCGACCACCCGTCGCATGCGCTCCAGCCACTCGGCTTCGGTGTGCGGATTGGGAATGCGCACTTTCGAAAGCGAGCGGGCCAGGCGGGCCATGTGCTCCTGGAAGCGGAAGAACCGGCCGCCGTAGACCGGTGCAACTTCATAGACGCCGTCCCCGAAGATGAACCCGCGGTCCAGCACCGACACCTTGGCATCGCAAAGGCGCAGGTACTCGCCGTTCAGGTAGCACAGGCTGTCGGGCAGGGCTTGCATGGTCCGTCCTCCTCGAAGGTGCGTGCACGGGAAGGTGAGGTTACTTGATCCAGAGACGGATGGCATCCCACGCGCGGCCGAAGATGCCGCTTTCAGGGACTTCGTCCAGTACCACCAGCGGCGTTTCGGCCAGCAGGTTGCTGCCGTACGTGACCTTCACCTTGCCCACGGCCTGGCCCTTGGCGAGCGGAGCGACCAGCGGGTCGACGCGCTCGATCTGGGTCTTGATCTTGTCGGCGTCGCCTTTGGGCACGGTGACGAACACCGGTCGCGCGCTGCCCAGCCGGGCCTGCGACGCGGTGCCCTTCCAGACCTGCGGCGTGGCGATCGGTTGGTTGGCGTCGAAGAGCTTCAGCGCATCGAAGGCCTGGTAGCCCCAATTCAAGAGCTTCTGGCTCTCGTTTGCGCGTGCCTCCATCGAGGTGGTGTTCAGCACGACGCTGAGGAGGCGCCGCTTGCCGTTCGGCAGTTCGCGTTGCGCCGAGGCCACGAGGCAGTACCCGGCGGCGGCAGTGTGGCCGGTCTTCATGCCGTCGACCGACGGGTCGCGCCGCAGCAGCAGGTTGCGGTTCGGCTGCGTGATGTTGTTGAACTTGAATTCGCGGATCGAGTAGAGCGGGTAGAACTCGGGAAACTCGATGATGATCCGCGAGGCAATGGTGGCGAGGTCGCGTGCCGTGCTCACGTGACCCGGCTCGGTGATGCCGGTGACGTTCTTGAACGTGGTGCCCTTCAGGCCCATGCGCTGCGCCTCGCGGTTCATCAGGTCGACGAAGCCCTCGACGCTGCCCGCCACGCCTTCTGCAAGCGCCACTGACGCATCGTTGCCCGACTGCACGATCATGCCCTTGAGCAGGTCGTCGACCGACACCTGCATGCGCGGCTCGATGAACATCACCGAGGCACCGCCCTTGCGTTCGTCCCAGGCGCGCACGGAGACGGGCAGCAACTGGTCGCGTGCGATCTTCTTGTCGCGGATGGCGCCGAACACCACGTAGGCCGTCATCAGTTTCGTCAGCGAGGCGGGATCCGCCGCCGCATCGGGCTCACGGGCGGCGAGCACCTGGTTGCTCGTCATGTCGAGCAGCAGGTAGGAGCGGGCGGCCACCTCGGGCGGCTGCAGCTGCGCATGCGCCGCGCCTGTGGCGCCCAGGCCGATGGCGACGGCAAGACAAAGGGAAAGGAGTCGTTTCATTCGTTCTTCAGTGTGGAAAGGGATGCGCGCGTTTCAACCTCTCAGGCGAGGGCACGCACCACCAGGTTCTTCAACAGCGGCAACTGCCCATGGAAGAAGTGGCCGACACCCGGCACCACGACCACGGGCAGGCTCTGGGGCCGGGCCCAGTCGAAGGTGGCCTGCAATGGCACCACGTCGTCCTGTTCGCCGTGGATCACGACGGTGCCGGACGGCACCTGCGCGACCTCGAAGTTGCGCGTGGCCGGGCCGATCAGCACGAGATGCCGCACCTGCTCGTGACCCACCCGCTGCGCTGCATGCGACGCCACGTAGGCACCGAAAGAGAACCCGGCGAGTGCCAGAGGTTCCCCTGCACCTCGATGTTTTTCGATCACCGCGAGCATGTCGTCGATCTCGCCGCGGCCTTCGTCCCAGCTGCCTGCGGAGCTGCCGATGCCGCGGAAGTTGAAGCGCACCGTGCGCCAGCCCTGCTGCACGAATGCCCGCGCCAGGGTCTGCACGACCTTGTTGTCCATCGTGCCGCCGTGCAAGGGGTGCGGGTGCGCGATCACCGCGATGCCGCGGGTGTTTTCCGCGGCGCCATCGAGAGCGCATTCGATCGTGCCCGCGGGCCCCGCGATGGACGCGCGTTCGGTCTGTGAATTCATCGGCTCAGCGGCCCACGTGAGGCGGCACGAGCAGGCGCTCGACCACCTTGCCGTTCTTCAGGTGCGACTCGACGATTTCGTCGATGTCGTGCTGGTCGACGAAGGTGTACCAGACCGCTTCCGGGTACACCACGGCGACGGGGCCGGCGGCACAGCGGTCCAGGCAGCCGGCCTTGTTCACGCGCACCTTGCCCGGGCCGTTCAGACCCTCGGCCTTCACGCGCGACTTGCAATGGTCGAATGCCTCTTGCGCATGGTGGTCGGCGCAGCAGGCCTCGCCGTTCTCGCGCTTGTTCAGGCAGAAGAAGATGTGGCGCTCGTAGTAGCTCATCCGCGGATTCTAGGCCGCGTGCCCGGGCGCCCCGGCGTCATGGCCTCTCCGCGCGCGAGATCACGCGGCCCAGCAGGTAGGCCAGCGTCACGTACGGCCACAACCAGCCGATCCATTGCGCCAACCCGTGGAAACGGATGAACCGGCCCTGTTCCCAGCCCTGCAAGCTGGAGGCGAAGTACGGGTCGGCCGGCGCTTCCTGTACCAGCCCCATCATGGCCGTGATGGCGACCAGCCCGAAGGCGGCCGCCGTGCGTGGCGGCAGGAAGGCGAGCGCCAGCGCGATCGCGATGCCGACGCCCCAGCCCAGCGGCGTGGCGAGCGTGATCCAGCCCACCGCGTGCTGCGGGCCGAAGCTGAGGGCCGTCGACAACGTGGTGGCGCCGAAGCCCAGCGCAGCGGCTCCGGCCACGAAGACCACGCGACGCCAGCTGGGCGGGGAGACCGAGTAGGCCAGGAGGCAGGGCGCGAGCAGGCCCAGTGCAATCGTCACCAGTTCGATGCCCGGCGGCAGCGGCGGTGAGATGGCGGCATCGGGAAGGCGCACCCAGCCTTCCCAGGGCGTGCCGGCGAGGGCGTCCAGCAGTGCCTCGTGCAGCCGTTCGCCGATGTGCCCCACACCGAGCGGCACCGGCGTCGGGAAGAGCAGGGCAACCGGCCACAGCAGCAGCAAGGCCAGCCCACCCGCGCTTTGCGGAACGAGCCAGCGGTCGCGCATGTTCTGCCAGCGCCCCATCCAGCCGAGCGCCTCGATGCACACCGCACACAAGGCGCCTGCCAGGGTACCCGTCATGTTGAGGCCCCAGTCGACATTGGACGGCACTCGCGCGGGCAGGTAGTTCTGCAGGAACTCCATCGCGCCAGACAGCGCGGCACCCGCTGCCCACGCCAGCAGCACGGCCACCCCGCGCGAGCGCCCGGTCCGCAGCAGTGCCCCGCACGCCAGCGCGCCGAGCGGCAGGTAGCCGAGCAGGTTGGAGACCAGATCGAAGTGCGTCCACCACCGAGGCCATGGCTGGCCGACGAAGGCCCACGGACTGAGGCCGGGATCACGCCACCCGGTGAACGGGTACAGGCTTGCGTAGACGATCAGCGCGGCGTACAGCCCTGCCAGCGGAACCAGCGAACTGCGGTGCCGAAGGGGCGCCATCGGCAGGTCAGAAGGGTTTCACGACCACCAGCACGACCGCCAGCAGCAGCCCGATCACCGGTGCCTCGTTGAACCAGCGATACCAGACGTGGCTGCGCCGGTTGTTCAACTGCTCGAACTCCCGCAGCAGCCGGCGGCAGTAGTGGTGATAGCCCACCAGCAGCACCACGATCGCCAGCTTGGCGTGCATCCAGCCATTGCCCGCCCCGCGCCCGATGCCGTAGCCCAGCCAGAGCCACAGCCCGAAGCCCAATGCCGGCAGCATCAGCAAAGTCATGAACTTGTACAGCTTGTGCGCCATCAGCAACAGCCGCTCACGCTCCGCATGGCTGTCCTGAGGCACCATCGCCAGATTGACGAAGATCCGCGGCAGATAGAACAGGCCGGCGAACCAGCTCGCGACGAAGACGATGTGCAGTGCTTTGATCCAGAGCATCGCGCGATGATAGCGACCGCTTATCGTCCAGCCGGTTCAGCGCAGCCCCTTGGGTGGGTGAGGCGCCGCGCAGTAGGCAGATCGCCCGCCCAAAAAAGAAAGAGCCCCAGTCGCGGGGACTGGGGCTGCAAAGCCTTAACGCTGTCATCACGGTAAGGCACCTGCTCAGGGAGGAAAAGCAGGGAACGACCGCCTTGCGACGTATCATTCACATGTAACTTTACCAGAACATAGCTTGCATTTCACTGACGCGGGAACGTTTGTAGGGCATGGAAAACACCAGCTTTTTCATGAATCCCGCGTCTGTTACAGGATCTACCTTGCGCACGCCACCTGCTTTTCCCGCTGCCCGTCCGCGCCGGTTGCGCCGTGACGACTTCACCCGCCGCCTTGTCCGCGAGGCCTCACTCTCCGTCGACGATCTGATCTACCCGGTGTTCGTGCTCGACGGGCACGACCAGGCGCAGGACGTCGCGTCGATGCCGGGCGTGCAGCGCCTGAGTCTCGACCGGTTGTTCCCCGTGGCCGAGCAGTGCGTCGCCCTCGGCATCCCGGTGATGGCGTTGTTCCCGGTCATAGAGTCTTCACTCAAGACCGAGGACGGCCGCGAAGCCTTCAACCCCGAGGGTCTGGTGCCGCGGGCGGTGCGGGCGCTGAAGCAGCGTTTCCCGGAACTCGGCCTGCTCACCGACGTGGCGCTGGATCCGTTCACGACCCACGGCCAGGATGGTCTGATCGACGACACCGGCTACATCCTGAACGACGAAACCGTCGGCGTGCTGACCCGCCAGGCGCTGGTACAGGCGGAGGCAGGTGTCGACATCGTCGCGCCGAGCGACATGATGGACGGCCGCATCGGCGCCATCCGCTCCGCGCTCGAGGCCGCGGGGGCCATCCACACCCGGATCATGGCCTACAGCGCCAAGTACGCGAGCGCCTTCTACGGCCCCTTCCGAGATGCAGTGGGCTCCAAGGCCAACCTCGGCAAGAGCAACAAGAAGGTCTACCAGATGGATCCGGGCAACACCGATGAGGCGTTGCGCGAGGTGGCGATGGACATCGCCGAAGGCGCCGACATGGTGATGGTCAAGCCCGGCATGCCCTACCTCGACATCGTGCGCCGCGTGAAGGACGAGTTCCGCGTCCCCACCTTCGCCTACCAGGTGAGCGGGGAGTATGCGATGTTGAAGGCTGCCGCGGCGAATGGCTGGCTCGATCACGACGCGGTGATGATGGAGTCGCTGCTGGCCTTCAAGCGCGCCGGCGCCGACGGCGTGCTGACCTATTTCGCGCTCGACGCGGCGCGCCTGCTGCGCACCTGATGCGGGTCTTCCACGTCAGCGAGAAGTTCGTCGAGCTGGGCGAGATGCCGTCGCATCTCCCTTCGCACGGCTACCTGTGGATCGGCACGTCGCGCCGGCAGTTCGAGGTCAACCTGGCGACGATCCAGGGCCTGCTGCAGCGCTGGACCGGCGGACAGATTGTCGACCTGCACGTGTCCGACCTGCTCAACAACCAACTGCCGTCTCACTTCGACTACACCTCGTGGTACGACATGATGGTGTTCCGCCGGCTCGCGGCGGGGGCGGGGTCGAGTGGCCTCTTTCTCGACGAGGAGCAGGGCACCCCCTCCAGTGCGAAAAAGGCACTCGAGGCGATCGACACGAGCCCGGTGGGGTTTGTGGTGTTCGAACGCGTGCTGCTGACCGTGCACCCGACCGACTGCCAGGTGCGCGAGTTCTTCGCGGTGCGGCTGGCGCAGATGACGCAAGGCGGCGGCGACGTGCGGGGTGCATCGACCCGGTTGCCCACCAGTCCGGCCGACCAGATGCTGCGCATGGTGAACCACATGGTCGACGGCTACCTCGAACTGCGCCGCCTGATGACCCGCCAGCTCGGCTACCTGCAGCAGGAGCTGCTGAACCCGCGCGGGCACTTCCGCAGCTGGCAGGTGCTGCTCGACTCGCGCAACGCGCTGCACCTGCTCGAGGACATCTGCGAAGACCAGCGCGCCGCAGTGCAGGAGTGGATGGACGCGCTCGAGGAATGGCCCGTCTCCGACCCGCTCGCCTCTCGCGAGCGCGAACTGCTGCGCGTGCGTTCGCGCGACGTGCTCGAACACATCGAGCGCGTGTTGTCGCACGTGCGCCGGCTGGAGTCTTCCGCCGAGACAGCGGTGCAGATGCATTTCTCGGCCCAGAGCAATCGCACCAACGACATCATGCGCACGCTGACGGTGCTGACGGCGATCTTCCTGCCGCTCAACCTCATCACAGGCTTCTTCGGCATGAACTTCGACACCTTGCCGCTGATCCACAGCGCGACCGGGGTGTGGACGGCCGTGGGCGTGATGGCGGCCATCGGCGTCGGCCTGGGCGCCTTCTTCTGGCGCAAACGCTACCTGGGCACTCGTCATTGAACCCGGCATGACGCGGCGATGAAGGAGTTCACCGCGCGCCACGCCGCCGTGCTGGCATTGCTCACGCTCGTGTGGGGCCTCAACTGGCCGGTGATGAAGACCGGCGCCACTGAATACGCGCCGCTGAGCTTTCGCACGCTGTCGATGTGGCTCGGGCTGCCGGTGCTGGTGGCGGTGCTGGCATGGACGCGCATGCCCTGGCGCATCCCACGCAGGCATTGGCCGGAGTTGCTGCTGCTGACGCTCACCAACATGCTGGTGTGGCACGTGGTCGCCATCCTCGCGGTGCGCGTGCTCAGCTCTGGCCGCGCGGCGATCCTCGGCTACACGATGCCGATCTTCTCGGTGCTGTGGGGCCTGGCGTTCTTCTCCCAGCGCCTCGGGCCGCGCCATTGGCTCGGTGTTGGCGCGGCCGCCCTGGGCGTTGCCCTGCTGCTGTGGCATGAGTTCGGGCGCATGAGCGGCCAGCCGCTGGGCGCTTTCGGCATGCTGGTGTCGGCGGCGGCGTGGGCGCTGGGCACCCACCTGCTGCGGCGCACGACGATGCCGGTGCCGACCTTCACGATCGCGTTCTGGATGACGGTGATCACGACGGCGGTGATGACCGTGCTTGCCACGCTGTTCGAGTCAGCACGCTGGAGCGAGCCGATCCCGGCGCCGGTGTGGGGCGCGATCGGCTACAACGCCTTGCTGATCTTCGGATTCGCGCAGCCGGCGTGGTTCTTCCTGGCTCGCTCGCTGCCACCGGTGGCGTCCACGCTCAGCGTGATGATGATCCCGGTGCTCGGCACGTTCTCCGGCGCCTGGTGGCTGGGCGAGCAGTTGCATTGGCAGGACTGGGCTGCAATGGCGCTGATGACGGTCGCGCTCGGCACGGTCTTGTGGCCGGCACGCCAGCCTGCCGTGATGCAGGACTGAGCTGCCTCAATTGCCTTCCGGCTGTTCCCAGCCGTCGGGCACCACGAAACACCGCTGCACCTCGTGCCAGCCGCTGCCGGCGGGCTCCATGCGGGCGACGAGTTGGGCGCTGGGCCACCGCCGGGCACCTGCCGGCGGCAGAGCACGCCAGATCGACCCGATCGCGTGCGCAAGGTGCTCGAGTGGCAGCAACGAGGCCGGCGAGGGGCAGGACGCGGGCGACATCCAGCGTGTGCGCGGCAGCATCAGGTAGCTGCCGTCGGGCAGTTCGTGCAGGCGCCGGTGCTCGACCCACACGCCGCGCAGGTGCTGCGTCGCAAGGGCTTCGCACCGCGGGGCCGCGCGGTCGTGCCGATAGAACATCCACCCGCGCGTGTAGGCCGCGGCCTCCCATGCCCGGTGGTTCCACGGCGGTGGCGGCGCGTGCTTCAGTTGCCGATCGAACAGCTTGTGGAGCTTGCCGGGCAGTGTTTCGGCGCGGTCCGGGCCGACGAAGTCCTGCGTGCGGGCAAGGTCGCCGCCGGCCACGCACAAGAAGAACTTCACGGCGAGCTCCCAGTGCCAGGGGCGGTGTTCGCGGTCTTCGAGCAGGAAGTCGATTTCGCCGCGCGTGGTGTGGTCGAGCCCCGGCTGTTGCCCGGGCGCATGCCGCAGCGGCAGGTTGGCCGCGACGAGCCGGTGGGTGGGGCCTGCCTGCAAGAAGAACTCGAGCAGGCGCTCCGCGTAGCGGCCGAGCCGCAACGGAGGGGCCGCATGGCGTGCCAGGTAGGTCTGCAGGGGCTGGGGCGTGGCTTGAAGTTGCATCAGCCACGCCTCGATCGCGGCGGTGTCGCAAGCGTCGAAGCACTGCACTGGCGCGCTGTAGTGACCATCAGCGAGCAATGGGGGCGACAGCAACAACCAGCGCAGGTCGCGCAGCGCCGCCTCCGGGGTGGCTGCGCTCAGCGTTGAGCCAGCGTGTCCAGGGCCAGGCACAGGTCCTCCCAGCCCTTGGCCTTGTCCGGCAGGTTGCGCAGCAGGTAGGCCGGGTGGTAGGTCACGATGACGGGCACCCCGTGGTATTGGTGCACGCGGCCGCGCAACTTGCCGATGGCCTCGTTCGTCTGCAGCAGCGACTGCACCGCAAAGCGACCCATCGCGAGGATGATGCGCGGCTGCACGAGTTCGACCTGACGCCTCAGGAACGGCTCGCACTGCGCTACCTCCTCCGGCTCTGGATTGCGGTTGTGCGGGGGGCGGCATTTCAGCACGTTGGCGATGAACACCTGCTGCTCGGGCGGGGCGTCGCTGCGCGTCAGGCGGATCGCGCGCAGCATGTTGTCGAGCAGCTTGCCGGCCTGGCCGACGAAGGGCTCGCCTTTCAGGTCTTCCTGCTCACCCGGGGCCTCGCCGATGATCATCCAGTCGGCACGTTCGTTGCCGACGCCGAAGACGGTGTTGCGCCGCCCATTGCAGAGCTTGCAGGCGGTGCAACCAGCGACGGCCTCGCGCAAGGCGGGCCAGTCCATCTGCTCGACGCCGGTGGTGCGCCGGGCCTCGGCCACGTCCGCACGCCCGGCCGGGACCACGGGGATCGGCACCGGCACGCCGGTGTCGACCGGGACCGCTTGCTCGGCGGGCTGGGCGTCGCGCAGGCTCCAGGCGGTCAGGCCCATCTCCTGCAGCATCGCGAGTTGGCGCGGGTCCCAGTTCATAGGGAGAAGCTCATCACGATGGCGTCCTCGCGCAGGCCCAGTGCCGCGGGGTAGTAAGCCTTGCGCAGCCCGACGCTGCGAAAGCCGTAGCGCTCGTAGACCTTGCGCGCGCGCGCATTGCTCACGCGCACCTCCAGCCACAGCTGCTCGGCCGAGCGGCTGCGCGCGAGTGCCTGCACGGCGTCCAGCATGTACAAGGCATGCCCGTGCCCCTGGTGAGGCGGCGCGACGGTGATGTTCAGCAGGTGCATTTCGTCGACACCCGACATCGCGACGAAGTAACCGAGCAGCTCGTCGCCATCGCCACGCAGCACCTGGGCCGGGTAGCCGGCGTGCAGCGAGTCGATGAAGTTGCCGCGCGTCCATGGGAACTCGTAGGCCGCCTGCTCCACCGGCAGCACTTCGGGCAGCGCGGCAACCGTCATGGGCACCAGTTGGCGGTGGCCTGGCCGCGGGCGCACGACGGCGTTCACGGGGTGGTCCTCCGCACGGGGTGCTCGGATATTCGCGCTTGGGAGCGGCCCGGCGCGGGCATTGGGTGACTCCGCACTACGTGCTTCGTCATTCGCGCTTGGGAGCGGCCCGGCGCGGGCATGGGGTGACTCCGCACTACGTGCTTCGTCATTCGCGCTTGGGAGCGGCCCGGCGCGCTCATGCCCCCTCCTTTGCCAGCCTCTGCGCGTCGCGTTCGGCGGTGGTCAGCGCGATCTTGTCGCGGATGTAGAGCGGCAACGCGAGGGAGGCGTCGACCGCCTCGCCGCGTCGCCAGGCAGCACGACCGAGTTCGAGCAATGCCGTCGCCTGCGGCGCCGCGTGTGGCAGCGTGGCCAGCCCACCCGTCTCCAGCGGATGCACCAGCAGTGCGTTGCCTGCGATGCAGTCGCCGCCTTCGGCCATCAGACGCTCGCACAGCGCCTGCGGTGCATACAGGGCGGGGCCTTGCACGGTGTGCCAGTCGAGGCCGTCGAACCGGTAACGCGCGGCGTAGATCTCGTCCATGCGGGCATCGATGGCGGCCCAGACGTCG
The DNA here is from genome assembly GCF_946480305.1 of uncultured Caldimonas sp. The sequence goes on along the minus strand of NZ_CAMLJQ010000032.1, from coordinate 19,125 downwards.
TGCCCGGCGTCGGCCGCGCGGGCGGCTTCCGCGACGACGAGCAGCGTGTCGACCGGCAACACCGGCTTGCCGGCACCGAAGGCCAGGCCCTGCGTGACGGAGCAGGCGGTGCGCAGGCCGGTGAATGCGCCGGGGCCGCGACCGAAGGTGATCGCATCGAGGTCGTGCATCCGCAGGCCGGCCGCGCGCAGCAGCTCGAGCACGGCAGGCAGCAGGCGGGTCGAGGCCTGTGCGCCGCCCACACCTTCGTCGGTGAGCATGCGGCCATCGACCGCCAGGCCGATGCTCATCGTCTCGGTGGCGGTTTCTATGGCGAGCAGGGTGGGCAGACGCGTCACGTGTGTGTCGGGCGAATCGGGGGCACAGGCGGCCAGTTTAGGGCAACGCAGCCAGTCTTCCTCGCACGGGGTGTGGCGGTTTTGGCGGTGCGTCGCTCCATCCCCGGGGCGCGGGGGGAGATGTGCGATACGGCCGGTCGAGCCCACGCACATCGCCCGATAATCGCGACCATGCGTTTGCGTTCGACCGTGGCCTGGTGGTGTTGGGCAGTGATATTCGCAGCCCTGTCCAGTCAGGCGGCAGGCGCTTCTGCGCCACGTGACGTGCTCCCGGTGGAGGTGCAGACCGCGCTGGCACGTGCCCGCATTCCAGACGATGCGCTCGCGGTGCAGGTCGTGGAGGTGGGTGGCAATGTGCCTCGCCTGGCCCACCGGGTCGACGCCAGCATGAACCCGGCGTCGATCATGAAGCTGATCACGACCTACGCCGCGCTCGACCTGCTCGGGCCTGCCTACACCTGGAGCACACCGGTGTACGTCGACGGGCCCATCCGCGATGGCGTGCTCGAGGGCAACCTCTACATCAAGGGCTCGGGCGACCCTCGTCTCGTGATGGAGCGGCTGTGGCTGTTGCTTCGACGGGTGCAGCAGACGGGCGTGCGCGAGATCCGTGGCGACATCGTGCTCGACCGCACGGCCTTCGTCGTACCACCGGTCGACCCCGGCGCTTTCGACGGCGAGCCGCTGCGGCCCTACAACGTGCTGCCGGATGCCCTGCTGATCAACTACAAGACCGTGGTGCTGAGCTTCGTGCCCGATCCTGCGCGCGGCACGGCGTTGGTGCTGGCCGATCCGCCGATGCGCGGCGTGCTGGTCGATGCAGCGGTTCCGCTCGACCTGATGGCGCCTTGCGGCGACTGGCGGGCATCGCTGAAGGCGGAACTGACCGACCCGCAGCGCATTGCGTTCCGCGGGCCCTACAACGCCGCGTGCGGCGAAAAGACGTGGCAGGTGGCCTACGTCGACCCGTACGGCTACAACGCGCGCGCGATCGAGGGCATGTGGGCTCATCTGGGCGGCCGGCTGACAGGCACGGTGCGCGAGGGAGCGGCGCCTGTCGCGTTGCCGCCGCTCGTGTCGAGTACCTCGCCGCCGCTGTCGGAACTGGTGCGCGACATCAACAAGTTCTCCAACAACACGATGGCGCGGCAGCTGTTCCTGACGCTCGGGCTGAGCCTGCGTGGCGTGGGCTCGCCGGAGGCAGCGCGCGAGGTCGTGCAGCAGTGGGTCGCCGGGAAGTGGGGCGCGGTACCGGAGGTGGTGCTGGACAACGGCGCAGGCCTTTCGCGCGAGGCGCGTGCCACGGCGGGTTTCCTGTCGCGCCTGCTGCAATCGGCCTGGGCGAGCCCGGTGATGCCCGAGCTGGCGAGCTCGCTGCCGGTGACGGGGCTGGACGGCACGCTGCGGCGCTTCACGGCAAGTGCCGGAACGGCGCATCTCAAGACCGGCACGCTGCGCGACGTGCAGGGCGTGGCTGGCTATGTGCTGGCCGCCAGCGGCCGGCGCTACGTGCTGGTCGCCATCGTGAATCATCCCAACGCCCCGGCTGCACGGCCGGCCATCGAGGCGTTGATCGACTGGACCGCCAAGGACCTTCCATGACATTCGCCCTCGCAGACGGATTGGGCTTTACCGCTGCAGCCCTGACCACCGCCTCTTTCGTACCGCAGGCGTGGCTGACCTTTCGCACGCGGGACGTGAGCGGGATCTCGCTGGGCATGTACAGCGCGTTCACGCTCGGCATCGCGCTGTGGCTGGTCTACGGGGTCTTGATCGGCGAGTGGCCGATCATCGCCGCGAATGTCGTCACGCTCACGCTCGCCGGGGCGATCCTGGCGATGAAGCTGAGGTATTCGCGGCTGTAGAGGGCCGGGTGAGCGCCGGCTGGCGCCGGCGCTGCCCTCGGGGGATCAGAACGGGAAGTCGTCGACCAGCGAGGCTGCCACGTCACCGACGATGCGGTTCATCGCAGGGGTCAGGTAGCGATCGGCCGCAAAGATGTAGTTGCGCTCGTCCGGATTCGGGTCCACGCTGGGCTTGAGGGTGCTCGTCGTGCAGGTGGTGGCAGGTGACACGGTGCACGCTGCGGAGGCGCGGTCGTCGAAGTTGTACTGGTCGTCGTCCACCGCGCTTTGCAGGCGGTCGTTGGCGCGCATGAACGCGATGTGTCGGTTGGCCGCCTCGTTCACGCCCTTGCGCAAGCCGTCGTTAAAGGCATCGGTCAACGCCCGCAGTTGGGCTCTAGCGTCCGCGACGGCGCTGGCTCCTGCCTCGGGCGTCGAGCCTTGATTGAAGACGTCTAGCACCAGGATGCGCGCACCGACCGACGTCCAGCCGTTGAGCCGGCTGGCGAGCGCCGTGCCCCGCGTGGTGGCCTCGGCCTGCAGCGAGGCGATCGTCTCGCCGTTCTCGTAGCGCTCGAACAACTCCCACACGTCGTTCGCGCCGACCTGCACCAGCACCAGGTCGTCTTCGCGCAACCCGCCGATGCTCTCGACCTGCGTCTGCAGGTCGGCGGCTTTCGCGTTCTGGCGTGCCAGCAGCTGGCCGCGCGTGTCCGCGGTGCCACCTGCCGGCGTGCACTGCTGGAACCGGAAGCCGTATTCGGCGGCGACGATCTGGTTCCACAGCGGGTACTCGCTGCAATTGAACGAGTTGTCGTTGTTGATGCGGTTGATCGTGTACTTGGCGCCGGTGGCCGCGTCGATGTAGCTGTACTCGTCGCCCACCGAAAGAATGCGCTCCGGCTCGAACCCGTCGTAGATTTCGCCGCCGCAGGCGGTGAGGGCGGCGGCCGTGCCGACGAGCAGCGCGCGCTTGGCGTGCGACAGCCAGGAAGAAGAACGCAGGAACATGAACACTCCGTTGGGGGATGGGGCTTGAGGCAGCCTCAGGCGGCTGCCGCGCGGACGAGCCGGTCGCGCACGCCGTCCCATTCGGGCGCGGGCGGGGGGCTTTCGACCCAGATGAGCTGGACACCCTGGGCATCCAGCTCACGCAACACGGCAAACAATTCATGGGCCGCCTTGGCGGCGTCGTCGGGCATGCGCCGGTGCAGCATGCCGCGCGGCGCGCGGACGGTGCGGGAATATAGCGCGAGCGTCGGCACCTTCTCGCCGAGCACCTGCAGCGCGGTCTGCAGGATGTCGGCGCTCATCAGCCTCAGCTTGGCGCGAGGGGCGTAGTGCGCCTCCAGCGTGCCGGAAGCGCGCGGCGCGTCTTCGTCGCGATCGAACAGCGGCTCGTCGATGGCCGCCTCGATCTCTCCGCGCGTCAGCATGCCGGGCCGCAGCAGCACCGGGCGGTCGCGCGAGCAGTCGATGATGGTCGATTCGATGCCCACCTCGCACGCACCGCCGTCGAGCACCAGGACGTCGTCGCCGAACTCTTCGGCGACGTGCTCCGCGGTGGTGGGGCTGATGCGACCGAAGAGGTTGGCGCTGGGTGCGGCGAGCCCGACGATCCCGCGCTGCGCACAGGCTTCGAGCAGGGCCTTGGCCACCGGGTGCGCGGGGCAGCGCAGGCCGACCGTGTCCTGTCCGCCTGCCGCAGCGCCCGCCACGCCGGGCCGCCGCGGCACGATCACGGTCAACGGCCCGGGCCAGAACGCGAGCATCAGCTTCTGCGCGACGGGCGGCAACGCGCTGACGAGCTCATAGGCGCATTCGGGGTTCGGCACATGCACGATCAATGGATGGTCGGCCGGGCGCCCTTTGGCCGCAAAGATGCGGCGCACGGCGGCATCGTTGCCGGCGTCGGCGCCCAGCCCGTAGACCGTTTCGGTGGGGAAGGCCACCAGGCGGCCATCGGCCAGGGCGTCCACCGCCTGCTCCAGGTGCTCCGGGTTGTGTCCGTCGAGTAGGCGTGCCACGTCGTTGTCTGTTCAGAACGGATCGAGGCCCAGCAGTTCGCTGCAGCGCAAGGCCACCTCGCGGACCTGGGTCGCGCTCGCGCCGGTGATGTTGAGGTGGCCCATCTTCCGACCGGGCCGCGCGGACTGCTTGCCGTAGAGGTGCAGGTGCGTGCCGGGGAGGGTCAGCACCCGGTCCCAGGGGGGCGTGGTTTCGCTCTCGCCATGACGGAACCACAGGTCGCCGAGCAGGTTCAGCATGATGGCCGGCGAATGCAGTCGCGGAGCCGGCAAGGGCAGGCCGGCCATCGCCCTCACCTGGAGATCGAACTGAGACACGTCGCAGGCATCGAGCGTGTAGTGACCGGAGTTGTGAGGGCGCGGGGCCATTTCGTTGGCCACCAGGCTGCCGTCGCGCAGCACGAAGAACTCCACGCACAGCACGCCGACGTAGCCCATCGACGCCGCGATCGCTTCTGCCGCCCGTACGGCCTGCGCCTGCAACTCGGGCGTCACGTCGGGCGCCGGCACGGTGGTGACGGCCAGGATGCCGCCGCGGTGCAGGTTCTGCTGCAGCGGAAAGTGCACCAGTTCGCCCTGGGCGTTGCGCGCGACGATCACGCTCACCTCGAACGCCAGGTCCAGTCGCTTCTCCAGAACGCAGCGCACGCGCTTCAGCTCGTCCCAGGCCGCGGCGAGTTCACCGGCCGTGCGCACGGTGATCTGGCCCTTGCCGTCGTAGCCCATGCTCGCGGTCTTCAGGATGCCGGGCAGCAGCGAGGCATCGACCGCCTTCAACTGGGCTTCATTCGTGATCTCGGCATGGGGGGCACAGGGCACGCCGCAGCCGACGAAATGCGCTTTCTCGCGCACGCGGTCCTGGCAGATCGCGACCGCCTCCGCGCCGGGGGCCACCTGTCGGTGCCGGGCCAGCGAGGCGAGCGCCGGTGCGGGGACGTTCTCGAACTCCGTGGTCAGCGCATCGCAGCGCTGCGCCAGTTCGGCCAGGCCCTGCTCGTCGAGATAGTCGCAGCGGATGTGGTGGTGCGCGATCGCGCCCGCCGGACTGGCTGCGTCGGGGTCGAGCACCACCGTCGCGTAGCCCAGCTCCTGGGCGGCATGCACGAACATGCGGCCGAGCTGGCCGCCGCCGAGCACACCCAGCGTGGCGCTACCCGGAAGGATGGGCGCGGCGCTCATGGCTGACCCGGCATCGGCTGCAGCGTCATCGCGCGGGCCGCTTCGGTCTGGCGGGTGCGGAAGGCGTCCAGCCGGCTGCGCAATGCGGGGTCGTCGTTGGCGAGCATCGCCACCGCGAACAGCGCGGCGTTTGCGGCGCCCGCGACACCGATCGCGAAGGTGGCGACGGGGATGCCCTTGGGCATCTGCACGATCGAATGCAGCGAATCCACGCCTTGCAGGTGCTTGCTGGGCACCGGCACGCCGAGCACCGGCACCGTGGTCTTGGCGGCCAGCATGCCGGGCAGGTGGGCAGCACCGCCTGCGCCCGCAATGATGGCTTTGAGGCCGCGCTGGGCCGCGTTTTCGGCGTAGCGGAACATGTCGTCGGGCATGCGATGTGCCGAGACCACCTGCGCCTCATAGGGCACGCCGAACTCGGCGAGAATCTGGGCGGCGTTTTGCATGACGTCCCAATCGCTGTTGGACCCCATGACCACGCCGACGAGGGGCGACTGACTCAACTGAGCGCTCCGGTGCAGGAAAAGCGTGATTTTAGGCGGGCTTGTCCGGAGGGCTTCCGACCCCACCTGGCAGCCGAAGGATTTGGTTCATGATCGACATCACCCTCCAGAATTTCGAAGCCGAGGTCTTGCAGGCCTCCATGACGCAGCCGGTGCTGCTCGACATCTGGGCGCCCTGGTGCGGCCCGTGTCGCACGCTCGGCCCCCTCCTCGAAACCTTGGAGACCGAATACGACGGCCGGTTCGTGCTCGGCAAGCTCAATGCCGACGAGCAGCCCGAGATCGCCGGGCAGCTCTCGGCCATGTTCGGTGTGCGCAGCATCCCGTTTTGCGTGATGTTCCGCGAAGGCCAGCCGGTCGATGGTTTCGTCGGCGCGCTCCCGCGCGAACAGATCCAGCAGTTCCTCGACAAGCACGTGCCGGCCGAAGCCCAGCTGGTGGCTGACGAGGCAGCGGACGAAGCCGAGGCGCTGGCGGACGAGGGGGACGTCGATGCAGCGATCGAGCGCCTGCAGGAGGCCATCGCGATCGATCCGGCCAACGATACGGCCCGGCTCGACTACGTGAAGCTGCTGCTGCAGGCCGGCCGGGCGGCCGACGCGCGCCTGGCGTATGAGCCGGTGGCAAGCAAGGCCCTCGTCGACGGGCGGGTCGCGGCTTTCGGGCAGTGGCTGGATGCGTGCGAAAAGGCGGCCGGCGCTCGCTCGATCGAGGCCCTGCAGGCGGCCATCGGCGCGAACAAGCGGGACTTTGACGCGCGCTTCGAACTGGCCCAGCAGCACTTTGCCGCCCAGCAATGGACGGCCGCGATGGACGAGCTGCTCGAGATCATCATGCGCGACAAGAAATGGAACGACGAGGCAGCGCGCAAGGCGTATGTGGCCATCCTCGAACTGATGGCCAAGCCGACCCCGAAGGCCGCCGAGGCTGCTCCCCAGAAGGGCACGCTGGAGGTGACGGGCAAGACGGTGGCTGCGCCTGCCGATCCGGTGATCGATCAGTACCGGCGCAAGCTCAGCATGGCGTTGTTTTAGGCCACCCCTACGGCCTTCGGCGGCTTGCAGCCCGCGCCTGACCGGGGACGGTCAGGCTCTTCGCCAGGCACACACAGTCCACAAGGACTGCATGTGTCCGGGCTCAGCCCCTCAAGGGGCGACGCTGGTGGACCGGCAAAGCCGGATCCACGGCGTCACTCGGGCCTGGTGGCCGCGCGCACGACTTGTTTGCTCGGCCACCTTCTCGCATCTCGGGGGAGCAGGCGCGCTTGGGCGACCTGCTACTGGGCATCAAGCCGCGGTGAGCCGCGTCAGCGCCTCGCGGTACTTGGCCGCCGTCTTCTCGACCACGTCCGCCGGCAGTGCCGGCGCGGGGGCCTGCTTGTTCCAGGGCTGGCCGTTCACGGTGGCCTGCTCCAGCCAGTCGCGCACGAACTGCTTGTCGTAGCTGGGCGGGTTGATGCCTTCCTGGTAGCCCTCGACCGGCCAGAAGCGCGATGAGTCGGGAGTCAGCACCTCGTCCATCAGCGTCAGCTGGTTGCGCTCGTCCAGGCCGAACTCGAACTTGGTGTCGGCAATGATGATGCCCTTGGTCAGCGCGAAGTCGGCGGCGGTGCGGTAGAGGCGGATCGACACGTCGCGCACCTGCTCGGCGAGTTCGCGGCCGATGATCTGCACCATGCGCTCGAACGAGATGTTCTCGTCGTGCTCGCCGATTTCTGCCTTGGTGGCGGGCGTAAAGATGGGCTCCGGCAGCTTGCTCGCGTTCTTCAGGCCGGCGGGCAGCTTGACGCCGCAGACCTCACCGCCCTGCTGGTATTCCTTCCAGCCGCTGCCGGCCAGGTAGCCGCGTACCACCGCTTCCACGGGCAGCGGCTTCAGCCGCTTCACCAGCATCGAGCGGCCACGCACTTGCGCCACCTCGTCGGCGGCCACCACGCTTTCGGGGGCCTCTCCGGTCAGGTGGTTCGGCACGATGCCGCCGAGCTTGTCGAACCAGAACAGCGCCATCTGCGTCAGCAACTCGCCCTTGCCCGGAATCGGCTCGCCCATCACCACATCGAAGGCGCTGAGCCGGTCGCTCGCGATCATGAGGATGCGGTCGTTGCCGACCGCGTAGTTGTCGCGCACCTTGCCGCGGGCGAGCAGGGGCAGGGAACGGATCGAGGAGTTGAGCAGGGCGGCAGTCACGGGGGTCGGGTCTTTCGCAAATGAAAAAGCCCGCTGCAGGCAGCGGGCTGGGGCCGTGCGGGCAGCGGGGCCCGGGCTGTCAGGCCACCTGGCGGTACTGGACCACCTGAGCCAGTTCGCCCGAGGCGTAGCGCTTGGCCACCTCGGCCAGCGGAACGGCCTTGATTTTACCGGCCTGGCCTTCACAGCCGAACTCCATGTAGCGCTGCTTGCAGATCAGCTTGGCGGCCTCGCGCGCGGGCTTCAGGTATTCGCGCGGGTCGAACTTGCCCGGGTTCTCGACGAAGAACTTGCGGATCGCGGCCGTCATCGCGAGGCGGATGTCGGTGTCGATGTTGATCTTGCGCACGCCGTACTTGATGGCTTCCTGGATCTCTTCGACCGGCACGCCGTAGGTTTCCTTCATGTCGCCGCCGTACTTGCGGATCTCGGCCAGCAGGTCCTGCGGCACGCTGGAGCTGCCGTGCATCACCAGGTGGGTGTTCGGGATGCGGCGGTGGATTTCCTTGATGCGGTTGATCGCCAGGATGTCGCCGGTGGGCTTGCGGGTGAACTTGTAGGCGCCGTGGCTGGTGCCGATGGCGATGGCCAGCGCGTCGAGTTGCGTCTGCTTGACGAAGTCGGCGGCCTGCTCCGGGTCGGTCAGCAGCTGGTCCATCGTCATCGTGGCGTCGGTGCCGTGCCCGTCTTCCTTGTCGCCCTTCATGGTTTCGAGCGAGCCGAGGCAGCCCAATTCGCCTTCGACCGTGACGCCCAGCGCGTGGGCCATCTCGACGACCTTCTTCGTCACGTCGACGTTGTATTCGTAGCTGGCGATGGTCTTGCCGTCGGCCTGCAGCGAGCCGTCCATCATCACGGAACTGAAGCCCAGGTCGATGGCGCCCTTGCAGACGTCCGGGCTCTGGCCGTGGTCCTGGTGCATCACCACCGGGATGTGCGGATAGGACTCCACGGCAGCCTGGATCAGGTGCTTGAGGAAGGTCTCGCCCGCGTACTTACGCGCGCCGGCGGAGGCCTGCATGATGACCGGCGCGCCGACTTCGTCGGCGGCGCTCATGATGGCCTGGACCTGTTCGAGGTTGTTGACGTTGAAAGCCGGAATGCCGTAGCCGTTTTCGGCGGCATGGTCCAGCAGTTGGCGCATCGAGACGAGTGGCATGGCAGGAGCCCCTGAAGTTGACAACCGGTGCTTCGTTTCGGCTCGTATGGACCGCGGAGCGCGACCCGGCCTGAAACTGCGAAGTAATTGGCGTCGATTCTACCGGCCGACCCTTGCCGGATGGTGACTGTTCGAATCCAACTCTCGATGAGCACTGGCGCCGGATTTGTTGTTTTGGTGCACATAGTGCGCCGACACGTGCGGTCCGTAACTCGACGTACTTCGCGCACCAAAACGAACAAATACGAACCCGAACGCTTCCATCCTGGAAAACCGAGGCTACGTGGGGCGAACGAATCGCTACACGGCGAAGGCTTTCGTCCCCCTAGAGTCGGGGCGCATCGTGTTGTACCTCGTGATTCCGCAGACGATGCCTCTTGCCAAGTCCACCCTCGCTTTCCTCGCCGCGGCATTCATGTCCGCCCCCGCCCTGGCCCAGGTCACCGTGAAGCCCGATGGCCGCTGGCGCCATCTGTTCGGGGCCGGTGCAAGCCTGTCCACCGGCAACAGCGAAACGTCCAGCTTCAACCTCACCGCCGACAGCGTGCGTGCCACCGGTTACGACAAGTGGAGCCTCACCGGGCGGGCGCTGTATGCCAAGGTGTCGGGCAAAACGTCGTCCGAGCGGTTCGGCGCCGGCACGCAGTACGACCGGGATTTCTCGCCACAGTGGTTCGGCTTCGGCCGCCTCGATTTCCTGCGCGACCGCCCGGTGAACCTGTCGCTGCGGTCTTTTGTCGGCACCGGGGTCGGCTACCACGTCTTTCGCGACGACACCGGTTTCTGGGATCTTTCCACCGGCTTGGGCTACACGAACGATCGTTTCACGAAGCCGACCGACATCGATGGGCGCGAGCGGCGGATCTATGGGCGCGCGGAGCTGCTGCTTGCCGAGGAATCGAGCCATCGGCTGACGGAGACGACCAAGCTGCGCCAGAAGCTGACCCTGCTGCCCAATCTCGAAGACCCCGGCACGTACCGGGCCGAGTTCGACACGGCGATCTCGGTCGCGATCACCGAGAAGCTCAGCCTGACGACCGGGTTCACCTACCGCTACAACAGCGAGCCGGGCGAAGGGCTGAAGCGCGGCGATGCGCTGTTCGTCACCGGCGTTTCGTTGCGGCTGGATTGACGACCATCAACCCACCCGGCACACCTTCAGCATGTTGGTGCCGCCCGGGTAGCCCATCGGTTCACCGCACGTGATGGCGTAGGTGTCGCCCGGGCGCAGCACGCCCTGCTCGACGAGCAGGGCCTCTGCCTTGGCAAGCGCCACGTCACGGTCGGTGTAGCTGGGCATCATGATGGGTCGTACGTTGCGGTAGAGCGCCATCTTGCGTTGCGACAGCGACTGCGACGTGAGGCCGTAGATCGGCACGTGGATCTTGTGGCGGCTCATCCAGAGTGCCGTCGAGCCGGACTCGGTCAGGGCCACGATGGCCTTGCAGCCGAGATGGTGAGCCGTGAACAGCGCGCCCATCGCGATCGACTGGTCGATGCGCCCGAAATGCTTGTTGGTGAAGTCGGCGTCGAGCGCGACGTCTTCCGCCCGCTCGGCCTCCAGTGCGATGAGCGCCATGTGCTCGACCGTTTCCACCGGGTACTTGCCGGCGGCCGTCTCGGCGCTGAGCATCACGGCGTCGGTGCCGTCGAGCACCGCGTTGGCCACGTCGCTCACCTCGGCGCGGGTGGGCACCGGGTTGACGATCATGGATTCCATCATCTGCGTCGCGGTGATGACGACCTTGTCCATCTCGCGCGCCATGCGGATCATGCGCTTTTGCAGCGCCGGCACGGCGGCGTTGCCCACCTCGACGGCCAGGTCGCCGCGCGCGACCATGATGCCGTCGCTGGCCTTGAGAATGGCTTCCAGGTGGGGGATCGCCTCGCTGCGCTCGATCTTCGCGATCAACCCGGGCTTGTGGCGCCACGGCTCGCCGGCCACGTTGGCCAACTGGCGCGCCATCTCCATGTCGGTGGCGTTCTTCGGGAAGGAGACGGCGAGGTATTCGCACTGGAAGCTCATCGCGGTCTTGATGTCTTCCATGTCCTTGGCCGTCAACGCCGGGGCCGTGAGGCCGCCGCCGAGCTTGTTGATGCCCTTGTTGTTGGACAGCTCGCCGCCGATCTTCACCCGTGTGTGCACCTGCTCGCCGACGATATGGCTCACCGTCAGAACGATCAGGCCGTCGTTCAGCAGCAGCGTGTCGCCGGGCTTCACGTCGCGCGGCAGTTCCTTGTAGTCCAGGCCCACGCGGTCGTTGGTGCCCAGGTCGGTGTAGGAGGCGTCGAGGATGAAGGGTTGGCCCTGTTCCAGGAAGGTCTTGTTGCCTTCGAACTTGCCGACCCGGATCTTCGGGCCCTGCAGGTCGGCCATGATGGCCACCTGCTTGCCCGCGCGTTGCGCCGTCTCGCGCACCAGGTTGGCCCGGTCGATGTGGTCCTGCGCCTTGCCGTGCGAGAAGTTGAGCCGGACCACGTCGACGCCGGCGGCGATCATGCGTTCCAGGACTTCGGGGGAGGACGAGGCGGGGCCGAGGGTGGCGACGATCTTGGTAGCGCGCGACATGTGCGGGTGTCTCCGAACGGGTTCGTAACTTTGTTCCGGATTATGGGCCGTAATCGGGTTTCTTAAGTTACGAATCCGAGAGCGATGAGGGGCCGGATGGCGGAACAGGGCCGGATGTTGCCGGCGAACGACGGCCCCGAAAAGACAAAAGCCCCGGCGCCGCAGGGCATCCGGGGCTCGGGGAAACGGGAGCTTCAGCCCGCCGCGCGTTTTTGCAGGATCTCGAACGCGGGCAAGGTCTTGCCTTCCAGCACTTCCAGGAAGGCGCCGCCGCCGGTGGAGATGTAGCCGACATCTTTTTCGATGCCGTACTTGGCGATGGCGGCCAGCGTGTCGCCGCCGCCGGCGATCGAGAACGCGCTGGAATCGGCGATGGCGCGGGCAATCGCTTCGGTGCCTCCGGCGAAGGCGTCGAACTCGAACACGCCGACAGGGCCGTTCCACACGATGGTGCCGGCAGCCTTGAGTTGCTCTGCCAGCATCTGGGCCGTCTTGGGGCCGATGTCGAGAATCATCTCGTCGGCTGCCACGTCGGTCGCGGCCTTCACGGTCGCAGGCGCGTCGGCCTTGAACTCCTTGGCCACCACCACGTCAACGGGAATCGGCACGTCGGCGCCGCGCGCCTTCATCGCCTCGATCACGGCCTTGGCTTCGCCCACGAGATCGGCCTCGGCGAGCGACTTGCCGATGTTCAGGCCGGCCGCCAGCATGAAGGTGTTGGCGATGCCGCCGCCGACGATCAATTGGTCGACGTTCCTGGCCAGCGACTGCAGGATGGTCAGCTTGGTCGATACCTTGGAGCCGGCCACGATGGCCACCAGCGGGCGCTTGGGGTTGTTCAGCGCCTTGGTGATCGCGTCGATCTCGGCCGCCAGCAGCGGGCCGGCACAGGCGGTCCTGGCGAACTGGGCGATGCCGTAGGTCGACGCTTCGGCGCGGTGGGCGGTGCCGAACGCGTCGTGCACGAAGATGTCGCACAGCGCGGCCATCTTCTTGGCCAGCTCCTCGTTGTTCTTTTTCTCGCCCTTGTTCAGGCGGCAGTTCTCGAGCAGCACGAGCTGGCCCGGCTTCACGTCGACGCCGTCGACCCAGTTGGCGACCACCGGCACCTCGCGGCCGAGCAGCTCGCCCATGCGGGCCGCCACCGGCGCCAGCGAGTCTTCAGGCTTGAATTCGCCTTCGGTGGGCCGGCCCAGGTGCGACGTGACCATCACCGCGGCGCCGGCGTCGAGCGCCATCTTGATGCAGGGAATGGAGGCGCGGATGCGCGTGTCTTCCGTGATGCGGCCGTCGTCGTCCTGGGGGACGTTGAGGTCGGCGCGGATGAACACCCGTTGCCCGTTGACCTTGCCCTGGGCGATGAGATCGGAAAAGCGCAGTACGTTCATGCTGGTTCTTCTGCTCGGAGTTGGAATCTCGCGGTCGGCATTGCACCGACAAACCCCGGATTGTGCCCCGCCCGGCCGGGTCTTCCGGCACGGATCGGTTACGAAACCTGCGAACTACCAGCCCAGCCCGATGCGCAACGGCAGGAACACGACCATGCCGGTGACGATGGTGCCGAGGATGCCGCGGCGCCAGAAGTAATAGGCGCAACCGGCCACGAGCGCCGGCAACCGTGCGTCCTGCCACGTGGAGATCAACTGCCCCTGCGTCATCAGGACCTCGGGTGCGATCACGGCCACCAGTGCCGCCAACGGTGCATAGCGCAAGCCCCGCTTGATCCAGCCCGGCATCGGCAGTTCGCGCTCGGGCAGCAGGAAGAAGCTGCGCGTGACGACCGAGATGGCGGTGAGGCCGACGATGGTGAGCACGATTTCCCAGGTGGACATCAGGCGCGCCCCTCCCTCGCGTCGCGGCGTGCCTGCCGCTGGGCCTGCTCGGCCGCCTCGATGGCCAGCCCGACCGCCACGGCGGCCGCGACCGCCACGAGGATGTTCAGTCGCAACGGCAATGCGAAGGTGGCAATGGCCGCCGCCGCCGCGGTGCCGGCCGCCACCCAGGTCGCCTTGTCCTGCAGCAGCGAGCAGGTGATGCCGACCAGCGCCAGCACGCCTGCAAAACCGAGGCCCCATTCGACCGGGATCAGGTTGGCCAGCACGATCCCCAGGATCGACGACACCTGCCAGCCCGTCCAGTTGAGCGCCACGCCGCCCCAGTAGTAGGGCAGGTTGTCAGGATGAGGCTCGCCCTGCGGAAAACGCTTCATGAACAGCACGTAGTTCACGTCGCCGCTGAAGTAGCCCAGCACGGCGCGCTGCCAACGCTTGTAGGGCGCAAAGTAGGGCCGCCACATCGCGCTGAAGATCACGAAGCGCAGGTTCACGCAACTGGCCGCGGCCCACACGACCCACATCGGCGCGCCGGAGGCGATCAGTGGCAGCGCCGTCAGTTGCGCGCTGCCGGCAAACACGAACAGCGACATGAACAGCGCCAGCGGCACGGACAGCCCGCTCTTGACCATCGCGACGCCGGTCACCAGGCCCCATGCCGCGATGCCGAGCGCGACGTGCGCGATATCGAACGCGCCGCGCCGGAACTCCGGGTGGCGCACCGTGGCGCGGACAGTGGTGAGCAGGGAGGAAGGCATGAAGGCGGGCAAGCCGGCATTGTCGCCAACTTGCCCGCCCCCTGCTGGCGCTCGTGCTTTCAGCTGGGTCTCAGCTGAAGCTCGAGCCGTCAGAACCGCATGCCGACCCCGACGCCGACGAGCAGCGGGTCGACTTTGAAGGTGCCGAGCTTGTCGCCGCCGCCCTTCACGTCGGTGCGGATCTGCACCTTCTTGACGTCGAAGTTGAGGTACACGACGGCGCATTCCTTGAGTGCGATCAGAAGATGGGGTCGCGCTTCACGAGGGGCCAGCACGTCCGCCATCGGCTCCGCCAGGCGCCATGCCAGCGAGAGCCCGCACCGGCCCATCACCACCGCGAACCAGCCGGGCATCAGGAACCGCAGTGGAGGCACCGCCTGACTCATGCAGGGCGCCCCTTGCGCATGCCCAGCACCGGCCATGCGAGGGCGGCAGCCACGCCCCCGGCAGCCAGCGCGATGGCCAGCAGGTTCGCCCAGTCGACCCAGTAGCCCATCTCCGACAGCGACGACTTCGTCATCGTCGGCACCGCCAGGAAGGCCACCACCGCGACCGCCGCACCGAGCCCCAGCGCCGGCTGCAGCGCGGGTCGCCAACGCGCTCGCCGCACCAGGGCGACCACGACCAGCACCAGCCACAGCAGCGCCAGACCCAGCACCACCGGCCAGGCGCCGAGCGCCAGTTCCCACAGGATGTTGATCGTCAGCCAGATCTCGTACATCGCATGCTCCTCCAGTTCAGACCCGACCCTTGAGCACAGCCAGGTAGGCGGGCTTGAGCAGGCGGTACTTGAGCAGCCAGGCCATGTAGCTGTCCTGCAGCGGCTGCACCATCGGCAGCGACGGGATCAGCTTGCCGTCGTAGTCGAACTCGATCAGCATGGCGGAGCCTTCGCGGGTGATCATGGGGCACGAGGTGTAGCCGTCGAAGGTCTCGTCCAGCGACTTGCCGGCAATGGCCTGGGTGAGGTTGTGCGCGACGATCGGCGCGCTCTTCTTCACGGTGGCCGCGGTCTTGCCGCGCGGTGTGCCGTTGATGTCACCCACGCCGAACACGTTGGGGTAGCGGCGGTGCTGCAGGGTCTGCTTGTCCACCTCCAGCCAGCCGCCCGCGGCGAACGGACCTTCTTTCCACGACAGGTCGCTGTTCTTCACGACGTCTGGCGCGCGCATGGGCGGCACCACATGGATGAAGTCGTAGGGCACTTCCAGCCGGTCGTCCATCGGTGTGGCGAAAGTCGCCCGCCGTGCCCCGATGTCGATCGCGAGCAGCTTGTGGCTGTATTCGACGTCGATGCCCAGCGCCTTCCAGCGCCCGAGCACGTTGTCGTTCACGGCCGGCACGCCGAAGACGTTCTGCAGCGCCGAATGGAAAGTGATCCTGGCGTTGCCGAGCGTGCCGGCCTGGCGCACCCGGTCGCGCAGCATGAAGGTCATCTTCAGCGGTGCGCCTGCGCACTTGAGCGGCGTGGCGGGCAGCGTCATCACGGCTGCGCCTCCGGTGGACGCGTACGCCTGCATCGCGGCCCAGCTCGCCTGGGCCGCTTGCGGGCCCGGGTAGACGCTCGCAAGGCCGTTGCGCCCGATTGCCGAAACGTCCATGCCGTCGATCTGCGCGTAGTCGAGGTGCAGCCCGGTAGCCACGACGAGGTAGTCGTATGGCACTCGTTTGCCGCTGGCGGTGACGACGATGTTGGCGGCCGGGTCGAATCCGCCGACCATCTCCTGCACCCACTCCACGCCGGCGGGCATGAAGTCGGCATTGCGGTCGCGCACCTTCTCGATCGGCCACACGCCCGTGGCGACCAGCGTATAGCCCGGCTGGTAGTTGTGCTCCTGCTTGCCGTCGACGATGGTGATGTGCGCGCCATCGAGCATGCGGTGCAGCCGGTTCGCCACCGCCAGTCCGCCCAGGCCGCTGCCCGCAATGACGATGCGGGCGTTGGTCTTGACCGCAGCGCGTGCGGGTGCGGCGGCACTCGCCGCACCGAGTGCGACAGGTGCGATGCCGAGCGCCTGCAGCAGGTGCCGGCGGTGCCGGTCAATGGAATCCGACGGGCGCGACCCGGTGCGTGGAGGAGGGCGGTACTTCATGCGTTTTCCTTTGGCAGAGCACTTGTCGCTATGCGTACGCCCCTGCAGATGGCGCGCTGGATTTCAAAGTACGGCAGCGTGGCGTGCTGCTAGTTGACGCGAGTCAACCGGGCGGCAGCCTGCATCCCGCCATGTCAACTCTGTCGGTCGTCGCCGATCAGCAGCCTTG
This sequence comes from uncultured Caldimonas sp., assembly GCF_946480305.1. The sequence goes on along the minus strand of NZ_CAMLJQ010000032.1, from coordinate 2,468 downwards.
TGTCGCTGAGGTAGCGGTGCGGTGGGATCTCCAGGTTGGTCGGCGCGGGCTTGTTGCGGTAGACGCGGCCCGCCGCGTCGAACGTCGAGCCATGGCAAGGGCAGAAGAAGCCGCCGGCCCAGTCGCCCGGCAGGCTGGGATGGCTCTGCTCGGCAGGCACCCAGGTGGGCGAGCAGCCCAGGTGGGTGCAGATGCCCACGGCGACCAGCACGTCCGGCTGGATCGAGCGCGTGAGGTTGCGCGCGTAGTCCGGCTGCTGCGGCTTGTGCGATTCCGGGTCGGCCAGCCCGGGGTTGGCGGTGGCGAGCGCCTGCAGCATCTGCGGCGTGCGACGCAGGATCCACACCGGCTTGCCGCGCCACTCGACCGTCTTGAGCCCCCCGGGTGGCAGGTCCGAGATGTCGACTTCCAACGCGGCGCCGAGCGCTTTGGCGCGCTCGCTGGGGGCGAGAGTCGACACGAACGGCACTGCGGTGGCAACCGCCGCTGTCGCGCCCGCTGTGCCGGCCGCCAGCAACCAGGCGCGCCGTTCGGCGTCGGGGGTGTCGGGTGCAGACGCAGGTGGGGGAAGAGCATGGTCCATCGTGATGTCCTCGTCAGGGGTGGCGTGCTCCATCAGCATCGGCAGCGATGCCCGCTGTCGCAGGTGCCGGAGGTGTTCAAGCGGGAAACGTCTTTTCACGTTTCGTGCCAACCGGCCTCGCAGCGGAAACTTGAGCGGGGACAAAGACTTGCGCCGTTCCCCGTGACCGTGGGTCTGCCACGCAAGACACTGACTGCCATGACAGATCCGTCAGTTCCTTTGCCGCCCGCCGGATCCTTTGAGCAGCCGCCGCCCGAGCTCGTCTCCTTCATCGAGGCTCTGGACGAGCCGCACATCGTGCTCGACCGGCGCTACCGCATCGTTGCGGCCAACCGGGCCTATCGCGAGCGCTTCAGCCCGCGCTCGAGCGTGGTGGGACGCACCTGCTACCAGGTGTCGCACGGCATCGAGGTGCCCTGCGACCAGGCCGGCGAGAGCTGCCCTCTGGCGTGGGCACGTACTTCACGGCGGCGCGAGCGTGTGCTGCATCTGCACCATACGGCGCAGGGCGAGGCGTACGTTGACGTGGAGCTGGTGCCGCTGGACAACGGGCACGGCAAGCCGGAGTTTTTCGTCGAGCGGATGCAGCCGCTCGACGTGGGCCGCGAGCAGCGCGATGTGCGGGCGCTGGTGGGGCGCTCGCCGGCCTTCCAGCACATGCTGGGTCTGGTCGCGCGCGTCGGGCCGTCGCAGGCCAGCGTGCTGTTGCTGGGGGAGTCGGGCACCGGCAAGGAGCTGGTCGCCCGCGCGGTGCATGACGCGAGCCCGCGTGCCTCCGCGCCGCTGGTCGTGGTCGATTGCGCGAGCCTGCCCGAGAGCCTGTTCGAGAGCGAGCTGTTCGGCCACGAGCGCGGCGCATTCACCGGCGCCACCGCGAGCCGGCCTGGCCTGGTGGAGGCCGCCAACGGCGGCACGCTGTTCCTCGACGAGGTCGGCGACATCCCGCTGGCACTGCAGGTCAAGCTGCTGCGCCTGCTCGAGAGCGGCACCTACCGGCGTGTCGGCAGCACCGAGCTGCGCCGGGTGGACGTGCGCGTCGTCGCGGCCACGCACCGCGAGCTCGCAGCAATGGTGGCTGACGGCCGCTTTCGCGAGGACCTGTACTACCGGCTCTCGATCTTCCCGATCCGGTTGCCGCCGTTGCGCGAGCGGGCCGGCGACATCCCGCTGCTGGCCAAGGCCTTGCTCGATCGCGTGGCAGGCAGGCGCCGGCTGTCGCTATCGCCGCAGGCGCTCGAGCGGCTGGGCCAGTATCCGTTTCCCGGCAATGTGCGGGAGCTGCGCAACGTGCTGGAGCGCGCGGCGCTCTTGTGCGACGGGCCGCTGATCGAGCAGCGTCACATCGAGCAGTCGTTGGGCGAGGTGCGTCCGCGCATCTTGCCTGCCGCAGCCAGCGTCGGCAGGCTCGCACACTCGCTGCGCGAGATCGAGCGCTCAGCCCTGGAAGAGCGCGTGCGCCATCATCGCGGCACACGCGCCGAGCTGGCCCGGGAGCTGGGCCTCAGCGAGCGCTCGCTGTACCGCAAGCTGAAGGCCTTGAAGCTGGCCGGCCGCTAGGGCCTGTTAACACTACGGAGGACTGTGCGAGCGTGCCTGCCAGGGCGCAGAGCAAGGCGGGCGACGCTGCCCAGGCTGGCCGCCTGGGCGAGGAGCCCAACGACGCGCTGCGCCCTGGCAGGCACGCTCCCTTCGGGTTGGTGCCCAAAAGGCCGTGCGCGGCGTTGCAAAGCCTCGCCGGGTCGACAACCCGGCTTCGTTTTGCGCCTTGCTCACGGCCTTTTGGGCACCAACGCATCAGCCCTCCGTAGTGTTAACAGGCCCTAAACCCGGTGATGCATCAGGCGAGGCGCAGCCGCTTGCAGATTTCCAGCGTCGCGCCGGCTTG
>NZ_CAMLJQ010000031.1 GCF_946480305.1 uncultured Caldimonas sp. | reverse complement strand
AGGCGGGTCAGTTTTACTCCGGCGCGGTGGGTCAGTATTACTGCGACGGCAACACTTTGGATCTGTTTCCGCCGGAAGCAGAGCTGGAAGAGGCGCGCAGCGTGCTCTATCACCTTCCGTTGGAGGGGAGCGGGACGCCCCAGCAGGAGTCGTTGTTGAGCTATTTCCACCGGCTGGCGAAAGCGCACAACGTCCACGCGGTTGACCTACTGCAGAAGATCGTTGTGCCTCGCACCACGATCCGTGGAGCGTGGTTCACATCGAGGTTCTGTAGCGCGTACATCAAGACCGCAAATGGTTATGTGAAGTATGCGCAGGAGCTTGTCGACTCATTGGAGGCGCTGACATTGCGCAAAGACTTGCGCTTCGGCACCTTCTTGCCTTGGCTTTCGATTGCTGATCCGCATGGCGGAGCGCTGTTACATCCAAAGCCTCGCTGGTGTCCAAGCTGTTTGGCGGAGCAACTTGAGTCGACGGGATCGGTTCAGTACCCGCTGCTGTGGTCATGTGCGGCTGTGGGTCATTGCGCTGTGCACTTCAGCGCACTTCAGTCGCGCTGCCCCTGGTGCGACTCGGAGCAACTGTTCCTCTCTGATCTGGTGCCGATGGGACGTTGTACGTCCTGCAAGGCGGTCCTCGGTCGGCGGGAGGGGTTATGGGATCAAGGCATGACAGCCCGGCAGCGGTTCTTATTGGATGCAGCAGCCTCAATGGTCGAAGCGAGCCCCTGCGCGGAGTGGTACGCGCAGCCCGTCCTGTTCTCTCGTGCCTTGTTTGGGCTTAAAGAGGCGTACTTCGAGGGCTCGATCAACAAGTTTGAGAAGGCCCTTGGCGTGGCGAAACAGACCGCGGATGCGTGGATCAAGGGAAGTGCTCGGCCGAGGTTCGCCACTTTCCTTGAGATCTGCTATCGGCTCGACGTACCGCCGCTGCGGCTGCTCAGCGCAGAGTTCGTACCTGCACTGCACGGCGGCCAGCTTCGGCGGGATAACACGGTTGTGGCGAAGAGGCCGAGGCAGATGTCGGCAGAGCAGCGGGCGGCCTTGATGGCAGAGGTTGAGCAGATCGTGAACGAAGGCCGGTATGCAACCGCTAAGGATGTGGCGGCTAAACACGGCCTTAGCGCTCTTCGGTTCAAGTATGGTGCCCGAGAGACCTTTGATCGCCTTGTTTGCCACTCGAGGTCAGTGAGACGAGCGAGATCGGAAGCAAAGCACGAAGCTCAGCGTGCACTCGCACGGAAGACCGTGCGTCAACTGTTTGCCGTTAGCACCTACCTTACTCGCAGGAGCGTGAATGAGGCTATCGAGGCGGCTGGACTCAGCATGCTGAGTCCGACGGTGCGGCACGCTGCGCTGGCGGAATTGCAGCGGCTCAGAGAAGGCGCTGTGATCCAGCGTTTGGTGCCGTCCTGATGGCGCTTCATTTCGCTCTGCAGAGCAGTCTCGACTGCGTCCGTCTCGATGAGGGTCGCATCTCCAGGGTGTGATCCTTGTGCTTATCCACAGAGGCTGTGGATAAGCCTGTGAAAAAAGAGCTCGTTGGAGTCTAAGCTGCGGCTCCCGGAAGGTACTATTCCGATCCTAAGACGGCCACCTACGCCGTACCGCAAGGGTCCCTATGAAAGTACTCTTTGAGACCAAGAAGGTCCAGAAAACCGGCCGAATTGCTCTGAACGAGCAGCTGCTTCGCAACGCAGGACTGCAGGAGGGGGATGCGGTCGCGGTGTACTTCGACGCCGCCTCTCGTCGCATCATCCTCGAACGGGCGCCCGAAAAGGCCACCGAGACGAAGCCGCAGCAGCAGCCCGCGACTGGCGCAAAGCGAAAGGCACGCCCATGACCCGCCGCAACGAAGACCGGTTCTCCGGTCATGAATCGTTCGTCTGCCGGTACGGCTGGCTGCCCAAGGCCTACAGGGCTGTCGAATCGAACAGCCAGATCTTCCGCAATGAGCTGGAGGCCATGCGCGTGCTAGGAATCGGCCGGAACATGGTCAAGTCTCTTCAGTTCTGGGCAGAAGGGGCAGGCGTCATAGAGAGCAATGGCGACGGCGGCCATCAGGCCGGCCCAGTCGGAAATCTGCTGTTCGGGCCCGACGGCTGGGACCACCACCTTGAGACACTCGAATCTCTCTGGCTCGTCCACTGGTGGCTGTCTACCCGAGCGGGGCTAGCGGCTTGGAACGAAGTCTTCAGCGAGGGGCGCCTTCAGCGCTTCGACAAGCGCCAGCTTGTTGATCTACTAGCCAAGCGAGGCCAGTTCAATGCTAGGGCGTTGGCTGCCTCGACACTCGAGCAGCATGCCGGCATCTTGCTGCAGAGCTACTTTCAGGAAGATCGGGGAGTCGATGACACGTCATGGTGCCCCCTTCAGGACCTCGGGTTGCTCCGCGCCTTCCGCAGCGAGGACGGACGGGTTTCCTACGTGGCGACTAACCGAGCGCCTATGGGATTGACTGCCCGAGCCTTCGCCTTTGCGCTGGTGCAGTTCGTTGAATCCAAGGAGACGAGCGAGCGGATAGTCTCCTTCACCGAGGTCTTGCGCGGGAATCACTCGCCAGGCAGCGTCTTCAAGCTGGACGAAGCCGCACTCCGGCAATTCATCGAGTTGGCGGTAAGCGGCCCCCTCAAGAACGCCCTTCGCTTTAACGATACAGCGGACACGCAGACGTTGGTGCTTGACCTCGGCAGGGTCAGCCCGGAACTACGCGTATATGCAGCGGAGGAGGCTGCTGCCAATGGCTAACCGCATCATTGATTTCTTGAGCATTGGGGCAGGAACTGCGCGCTCCGTTTCACTGGAGCGGGATCTCTACGAAGTTGCCGCGGTCAGTCACTACTTGGTCACGCCTGCGGCCGTCGCAGCGTTGAAGCAGCTTGGACAAGGACTGAAAGGCAAATCTGCCCAACGTGCCTGGAAGATCGTGGGCCCTTACGGAAGCGGAAAGTCTGCGCTCGCGCTCGTAGTAGGGCAGCTCCTCGCCGGGCAGGCCCACTTCCCTGGAATTGCGAAAAAGGTGGGCAGCGTTGCCTCCGATGCGCTCGCGCTCTTCAAAGGCTCTAGCCGATATCCGGTCGCGGTGGTCGGTTCTCGGGTTTCTTTTGGCTCTGCGCTTGCCCGCGCTCTTGCTCGTAGCGTCGAGGCTTGGAGAAACAAGCCAAGCGCAGCTTTCAAGCGGCGCCTGTCTGAAGACTGTGCAACCTACGGGGGAGTCCCTGTTAATGCCGCCGTCGGGGCGATGAGTTCCGACTTCGCGGACGCTGCCGCCGCCGCCGGATTTGCTGGGGTCGTTTTCCTGATTGATGAGCTGGGCAAGTTCGTTGAACACGCCGCTCTTCATCCCGAAGAAGGCGATCTGATGGCGCTGCAACAGATCGCTGAGCAGGCGTGTGGTCAGTCGGACGATCGAATTGCCGTGATCGCTATGCTTCACCAGCATCTGTCAAGCTATGGCGGCACCGTCGGCCGCGCTTTGAGTGATGACTGGGAAAAGGTCGCTTCGCGCTTCGAGGAGATCCCCTTCGATGAACCGGTCGAGAGATATGCGCACTTTGCGGCTCACACGTTAGGGGTCGCTAGCGAGGTCGCGGAAAACAAAGTTGTTCGTGCTGCAGCACGGCAGCTATTTGCGCGTGCGATCGACCTTGGCGCCCTGCGTGCTCACTCCGACTCCGACGCGACGCTCTTTGCGGCTGCGGAAGCGCTTTACCCGCTGCATCCACTGGTCATCGCGGCGTCTGCCATCGTGGCAAAGCGCTTCGGCCAAAGCGAGCGATCGTTCCATGCGTTTCTCCGGGGTGATGAGCCGTTTGCATTGCGACAGTTCGCCGCTGAAAAGGAGGTTGGCCCAGCGAGCTGGTATCGCCTGAACGATCTCTACGACAACCTCGCTACCGGTCACGGAATACGCTTTCGCGACCGAAACTCTGAGCGGCGGTGGGCGTTCGCGGTGTCGTGCGTTGATCGCGAAGCGCCTGGATCAGTCTCGGCTGCAATTCTCAAGACGATCGCGATCCTTGAGCTTGTTCAGAGCAGTCTGAGGTTGTCTGTGACCGCGGCCTTGTTGCACCACGCACTTGATTCCTACGCCTCCACCGAAGTTGACGCCGCGCTTTGCAATCTCGTCGAGCGTGGAGTCCTCTTTCACCTTCGAGACAAGACTGAGTTTGCAATAGCGGTCGCTGAGATTGCCAACGTCGAAGCACTGTTCGAAGCCGCAGGAGCGGAGGACGAATCGAAGCTGATTGTGCAGGCCCTCACCACGGCGCTAGCGAGCCGGACGACGGTGGCTAGTCGGCACTACGACCGCACAGGGACGTTGAGAACCCTAGGCGTCGTCGTCGGCACACCCAGCGCTTGGCCCTCACCTCCAAAGATCGGAGGAGACGAAGTGGAGCCTGACGGTTGGCTGAAGCTTGTGGTGGTCACAGCAGGGTCCAAGGAGGCAAAAGCATGTGAGGAACGGTTTAAGCAGGAGCACGACCGGCTTACAGTTCACGCCTGCTTGGTCCTTCGGCCAGAGGGGCGGCGCGCTCTTGTGGAGTACGCGACTTGGCTGTCGGTTCAGCACCAACTGAACGTCAAGCATCTTGACCCTTGGGCTAGCCAGTACACGGATCAACGGCTCCAAGATGCGCGCGAGAACGTCAACCAGCTCCTGTCAGCGCAGCTTTCGTCAACGGCGGGGCGATCTCACGTGCAGTATTGGCACGGAGGAAAGCTGATCAAGAACGGAGAGAAGCTAAATCTAAGCCAACTTGCGTCTTGGCTCTTTGACGACCAATTCGGTCTGGCGCCGAAGCTCGTAAACGAACTCATCAACAAGGACAAGCCGCCGTCGGCGATCACACTCGCTCGACAGCGAATGTTCGAGGTGCTCCTGAGCGGCGACAACACCAAGCAGATCAGCGGCCCACACGAATTTCCACCAGAGAGACTGATTCAGTGGTCCCTTTTGGAACAGACCGGAATACTGTCTACCTCAGAAGACGGTCGCTGGTCCCTACAAGAGCCGGCTAGTGGTGCGCCTGTCTCGATTCGCCCCGTCTGGGGGCGCATCGAGGAGCTGTTGAGCCCCGGTACGGCGGTGACCTTTGAGTCGCTCCTCAAGGAGCTCGCAGCGCCTCCCTTTGGCGTACGCAATGCACCTGCCGGTGTTTGGATTGCGGTGTATCTGGTCGTGAGGCGTGAGAGCTGCGCTCTTTTTGAGAGGGGGAGCCTCGTTCTAGAGCTCACCGCAGAGCACCTGATGCGCATGTTCAGAACGCCGGCGCTCTTTGAGATTCGCGAGCTGGCGAACAGCGATGCGATCCGGAAGCTGCTAGCCGAGTATCGGACGGCATTCGCATCGGTGGGATGCGTCGTTGAGGGAGCATCGACTCACATCGAGCTCACACGCTCGCTATATCGGTGGCTAGCGCGTCTGCCTGCCTTTGCTAAGGAAACTGGCAGGCTGAGCAAAGATGTGCTGGCTCTGCGTATGCAGCTCTTCCGGTCTCAAGACCAAATCGAACTGCTCACGAAGACGTTGCCGGATGCCTACCGCGCCTCTAAGTCCAAGCAGGACTTCGGCGCCTGGCTTGCCGCGTGCTTGTCGGAGCTAGGATCAGCGCAGCGGCGGCTTCAGGAGGACGTCTCCAACGTGCTTGGAACGGCGTTCGAAATCGCCGGCTCTCTGGGACGCATTCGTGCGCAGCTCCAACGCGAATGCAGCGCAGCCGCCAATGACTTGGGCGAGTTGCACCTGAAGGCGTTTGTCCTTCGCTGCGCAGATCCGACTCTTACCGACGAGCGGTGGCTTGATTCCGTCGCCAGTTTGGTTGTGCAGCGCCCGCTGGACACCTGGAACGACGCCACCCTGGGTCGATTCGAGGCGGCCGTGGCGGATCTCTGTGCGCAGTACAAGCGGTGGATCCGCGCAATGAGTCAGCGTGCACGAAACCCTGCCGTCGGTGAACGCTGGGTGTCGCTGACGATGACGCTGCCTGGCGGGCAGGAGTCTGCCGTGTTCGTCGTGGCAGACGAGCGGGCGAAGGCGATGGCCAACGACATGCTGAGCTCGTTAAGCGTAGCGACGTCAAAAGACCGGGAACTGATGATCGCCACACTCGGCCAAGCGCTGCTTCAGTGCCAGACCGAAGCAGAGGCAGAACGGCAAGCGAAGGGAGAGAAGAGTGACCGAAAAAAAGCGGGTTAGACACATCCTGAGCCTGTCGGGAGGTAAGGACAGCGCTGCGCTGGCCATATACATGCGCGATCGCGTTCCCGAGATGGAGTACATCTTCAGCGACACGCGGAAAGAGCTGCCTGAGACCTACGAGTACCTTGAGCGGATCTCTGCCTATCTGGGAAAAGAGGTAACCCGTCTAAACGCGGATCTCGGCTTCGACCACTGGTACCACATGTACGGCGGAATGATCCCGTCCAATCATCGCCGGTGGTGCACGCGAGCACTCAAACTCAAGCCCTTCGAAAAGTACTGCGGGGATGACGAGGTCGTCAACTATGTTGGCCTCCGCGCCGATGAGGAGCGAAGCGGGTACATCAGTCACAAGCCGAACATCAAAGCCGTATATCCCTTTAGAGATGACGGATTGATCCTTCGCGACATTGAAGGAATTCTTCGTACGTCAGGCGTCGGCATGCCGCCCTATACGCAGTGGGGGCGCACTCGCTCGGGCTGCTATTTTTGCTTTTACCAGCAAAAGATCGAATGGGTCCGCCTGAAAGAAACCTACCCAGAGCTCTACGAAAAGGCGAAAGAGTACGAGCGTCCGTACGAAAAGACAGGCAACTTCTTCACTTGGAGCCAAGGGGAAAGTCTCGCGGAGATGGAGTTGCCTCACCGAGTCGAGCAGATTAAGCGTGAGCACGTAATCAGGATTCAGCGGAACGCAGCGCGGCGAGAGAACGCGACACTCCTGGAAGTATTTGCTTCCGCAGATGCGGCAGAGGAACCTGAGGACGACGACGACCAGGGGTGTTTGGTGTGTCAGCTGTGAAGGTGGCAGGGGTCCATTGTCCGAGCCGTCAGGTTGTCTTTAACCGCAACCGAAGTCCCGTTGTTCCGCTAGGTGCGCTTTGCGAAGAGCTTGCGCGGGAGTAAATATCAATGTCCTTCAAGTTCAAAGCTCGAGTTCTTCTCGAACTCGGTGCAGAACTGATCAGTTCGGATCCGATCGCGATCTACGAATTGATCAAGAATGCGCTCGATGCCGGATCACCTTCTGTGGAAATCGAGTTCCGCATCGCGATGCAGTACTCCGTCTACTGCCAACTCCGAGCCAAAGTAGCCGGGGCGTTGAACCAGCACTCGCGACCACGATTGGCGGATTTCGATTGCGTTGCCTTCAACGCGTCAGTACTTGATAGTCTCGAGGAGAGCGCTTCTGAGCGCACAAGAAGTCGCTTTGAGCGGGTCTACGGTTCTCCGAAGTCAGCGTCAGAAGCGCTGGAGGCGCTGACCGAAGCTTACAAGTCAGGTAGCTACATCCTCGTCCGGGATCAAGGCATTGGGATGTCAGCAACCGACTTGTCGGAGAACTACCTGACTGTCGGTACGCCGGTGCGTCTTGTAGAGAAGGCCGGGAAGGTTGCGGCAGCCACGGCAAACGCGTCGCGATTACGAGGGGCAACGCCTTCAGGGACGGTTCCGCTAGGGGAGAAGGGTATCGGGAGACTTTCGGCCATGCGGCTTGGTCACTTCGTCAGAGTTAAGACGAAGAGGGCCGGCGAGAGAAAATGGAACACCTTGAATCTTGATTGGCGCCCGGCGTTCGAGGATCCAACATTAGACTCTTCTGCCCTCGATTTTCCTGTAGACAGCACATCGTGCGACCCATCAGAGGTTAGCTCAAGCGGCACTTCGATTTACATTCGTGACCTTCAGAGCGATTGGTCACTCCAAAGGCTGACGCAGATCGCTGCGAGCGATCTCGCGAAGCTTCAGAACCCGTTTGCGTCCATTGCCGCGAACGGCTTTCTAGAGGTGGCATACCAGGGCCAAAAGGTTGAGGTGCCTCTTCTTGATCCCGAGCCTCTAAAGAGTGCCGACGCTGTATGTTCGGCTAGGTTCTGGTACGACGAAGATGACGAGCCAACACTGTCATTGCACGTCGATTACAAGCGGTACTCGAAGGAGAGAACGGACCACTTGCGAGGTGAGCACCTTCGAGCGTGCGTAAGGGAATCGCTAGAAAAGAAGCGACGTAAGGGGCAAGCAACAGATCTACTTGTCGATGCGGAGATCGTTGCAAGTGCTCTTCGGCATCTTGGCCCTTGGCAACTGAAATTCTACTGGTTCAATCGAGGACGGATCCAGCGCGAGCAGGCTGACTTTTATAGAGAAACCGTACAACCTTTCCTCGCCCAGTGGGGTGGTGGATTTCTTGTATACCGCGATGGCTATCGCGTCTATCCGTACGGCGAGCGCTCAGATGATTGGCTGGACCTTGATCGACGGGCTCTGGCCGCTAGTGCATACAAGTTAAACAGGGCTCAAATGGCTGGGGACCTTCGTCTTTCGACGATCGGCAACCCCTCCCTGCTTGATCAAACGAATCGTGAGGGGTTCCGCGACTCGTACGACCGAGAGGCGCTCGTTCGGCTTCTCCGATACACCGTTCTAGGATTCTGCCGGCCTTTCCTCGAGAATGTCGAGCGGGAGGAGGAACCTCCGATTCAAGAGGTGGTGGCACAGGTGCAGGAACGTATTTCCACCTCAAAAGACGAAGCCATCGCGGGTCTCAAAGGCATACGAGCTCGGGTGCCAGACGAAGCACAGAGCATTGGCAAGATCATGCATCATCTTGAAGAGGTGAATGAAGCATGGGAGCGGGCGAAGCTTCGGATTCAAGGGTTCGAGCAGACGATGGAGAGCTTTATTCACCTTGCTGGCGTAGGGCTCATGCTCGAATTCGTTGCCCATGAGCTTTCACGCGTCACTCAAGACTCTTTGCGTGCGGTGTCTGCGGGCAAGTTCTCTCCTGCGGTTGTGGAAGCACAGTTGAAGACGCTAGACAAGCGAGTGCGAATCCTTGACGAACTGAGCATTCCTGGGCGACAGATCCGAGTCGAAGTAGATGTGCTTGAGCTTGTCGGGATGCTTGGCGAGTTCCATGAATCTAAGGCGTCTCGACACAATATCGACATTCATATTCGACCCGATTCCGATCGGCGGCCCCTGACCGCGGTATTTGAGCGCGGGCAGTTGCTGCAAATCGTGGACAACCTGTTCAGCAACTCCTTCTACTGGATTATGAACAGATTGGATCAGTCCTCACGAGGAAGGATAGACATAGAGGTTTCTTCGCGGAAGAGGACGCTCCGCTTTACGGACAACGGTCCAGGAATACCTAAGGAGCGGGCCGAGACAATTTTCCAGCAGTTCGTCACTACCAAGCCCCCGAAGGAGGGGCGTGGACTGGGACTCTACATCTCGCGGCGACTTGCTGAAGAGAACGGAGCAACGCTAGAGCTGGGCGAAGCCGATAAAGACGGAATGCATAGGACATTCGTGCTGAGCTTCAACGCAAAGTAAGGGAGGAAGAAGATGTCATGGAGGATCACTACTGCCGTCGTAGTCGACGACGCGCTGGGCCCACCAGCGGCAGGGTCGATCGGGACGGCAAACAAGACTTCTTGGGTCCGCGCAGTGATGAGGAGCCAAGAGGCGCAGCATTCGTTACTTGAGGCGTTCAAGCACCACCAACAGTCTAGCGTCGAGGAACTGCTCAATGAGTTGCTAAGCGATGCTTCTCTAATTGAGCAGCTTTGGGCGCACCACACAGCGGGATCGCTGCCGGGCGGGCAGCTAAGCGTGCTCTTCGACACATTTGAGTTGGAGCGAGCGGGTAAGGCTGCAAAGCCTCAGTTAGTGTGCGACGTGCTGGCGGCGATTGGGGCCGACCAGGTGCTTCGGTTTTGGAAACTGGAGCAAGCCGTCGGACAGGTCAAAGCCGCTGACGTTGTGTTTATCGACTTCTACCTGAACGACAACGAACGGGACGCAGAGGCGCTTGAACGCATTGACAAGCATAAGGAAGCGCTTAGTGGTGCGAAGCTCTTGTTTGTTATGTCGTCGAGAGCGAGCCTTGCAACCCAACAGGCTGTTCGCGAACGCCTTGGGATTCGAAACGCCTTCTTCGAGGTGATGGCAAAGCAGCATGTCGACGAGACAAGTCTGCGTACTCTCATCGAGAACAGGCGCCGCGCTTACGAAGGAAATAGGGCTCTTGCGAACGTACTTGATTCGTTAGTAAGGGCGACAAGTGCTGCAGCGGAAGAGTTCGACCGTCAATGCAAGGAGCTCGAGGTTCACGATCTTCAATTGCTCGACGTCTCTCGATTGGCGACAGAGGGAGAATCAATTTCGTCGTACTTGACCTGGCTTGCCTCAGAGTCGATCGCGGCTAAGATTCGACGCTTGTGTCGAGAGATGGGGCGGGGTCCGGATATAGACACGACTGCGCTTTCCGTCACTGGGCAGCTTGAGCAGTCGAAGATCTTGTTCAATCTCTTCTCGGAAGTTGTGTTTGGTCCGGGAGGCAGAGACGACGAGGGCGTGAGATTTGGTGAGGTTCTAGCGCCCAAGCCGTTGCGGCGTTCTTTATCTCGACAACGCAAAGGTCCCCTCCCCGAACGACGTTCTCGTGCGCTGCTACTTGCTCAGAGAAGCAAAGCATCGCACAACCCTCGCCCTGCTATCAGAGGCAAGGAGCGTTCCAGCGACGCGAATCCTTACGGGTATCGCCGCCACGCGGGGCTGGAGGACAACCGATACCTTCTCGTTCTGACTCCTGCGTGCGACCTAGTCCGATGTGAACCGTCGAGGACGGTACTCTGCGTTGAAGGGACCGCGCAGAGCTTCAAAGACATCAGATCGCAGGTTGCCGAGAAGATGTATGGAAAACACGGCAGTGGCGTGCGACATCTGATCAAGGTGCCTGGCTCAAACTCCCCGCTGCTCATTACTTGGCACAAAGATAGGACGTTCATGTTCCGCGTCCGGGACCTCGGCCCTGAGGCATTTCATCGGGTGGCCGTTATGAACGAAATTTACGCGCAAGAAGTAAAGGAGGAGGTGCTTCGGGAAATGGGACGAGTAGGTACTCAGATTGATCCTCCCCCTGCCTTTGCACTTCATGCGATTTTGAAGTGGCGGCTGGGCAAAATCGTTCATGACCTCGATTCGATCAATGAGCCTTTCTATGCTGCAATCCTGACATATTCAGTCCAGCGCAATGCGAAGGGCAAGCCCGAAGAGAGCCCGTCGTTGGTTCTCTCTGAAGGATTTCAGAAGTGGGCCGAGAAGCAGATCGTCGCCTCGGCGAATGGTCAACCACTACACGCCAAATTGGAAGGCGCGCTAACGACGATCAAGAGTGGCAACCATTTCAGCCTCAAACGCAGCTTGGAGTTCCCAGGGAACGGATTCATGCTACGGGTTGCACACGCTGCCCCTACCTCTATGGAGCAAAACCTCTTGTTGGACATTACGTTCGTCATCAAGGGGTAGTTCGGTGAAGGGCTGTGCTCCTGCGGTTGCTTCGTAGCAGACGGTCGGTTCTGTCCGAGTAGACACGCGGCAGACAACAGGGGCAGGGGGCGGACTTCCGGCCGCAGAGCCCATCTGATCGGGGGAGTTCGCCAAACGGGGCTGGGAGTCGCACGCCGAGTCCCCGCGGACCTCATGACGAAGCCACTGGATCGGCTAAGAGAAAAGGCGGCCCAATGGGGCCGCCTTAGCGTAGAGGTTGCATTCCGCGCTGTTAACCTGCCGCTCGCAGTCGCTGCAAACGGTTGACTAAAGCCACACCTGCAGCGGCTCTTTTCAATGTCTGGTGGAGACGAGGAGGATCGAACTCCCGACCTTCGCATTGCGAACGCGACGCTCTCCCAGCTGAGCTACGTCCCCAGAAAAGCCGAAATTGTAGCCCAACCGGCGGCGGGTGGGGCGCGTCAGTTCATGCCGTTGCGCCGGGCCAGCTCGCGGAACAGGGCGCTGTGGTCCATTTCTGCAAAACCGTGCTCGGCGGCGCTGGCGTACAGGTCTTCGAACAGTTGCGTGATGGGCGCCTGGAAGTCGAGTTCGCCGGCGGTGTCGAGCGCGTTGCGCATGTCCTTCAATTGCACGGTGAGTGCCGCGCGCTTGGCGAAGTCGCGCTCCACCATGCGTTGGCCATGCAGCTCGAGCACGCGGCTTTCGGCAAAGCCGCCGCGTATGGCTTCGCGCACTTTGGCCATGTCGGCGCCGCCCTTGGCGGCCAGCAGCAACGCTTCGCTGACGGCGCCGATGGTGATGCCCACGATCATCTGGTTCGCGAGCTTGGCGAGCTGCCCCGCGCCGTGCGGGCCGACGTGCGTGGCGCGGCCGAGCGGGGCAAACACGGGCAGCGCGCGTTCGAAGTCGGCCGCGTCGCCGCCGGCCATGATGGCGAGCGTGCCTTGCTCGGCGCCCACCGTGCCGCCGGACACCGGCGCGTCGAGGTGGCCGACGTGGTGCTCCGCGAGGCGCTTGGCATGGCTGCGGGCCTGCGAAGGCTTGATGGAGCTCATGTCGATGACCAGGGTGCCCGGCTTCAGCACCTGGGCCA
Organism: uncultured Caldimonas sp.; assembly: GCF_946480305.1. The sequence goes on along the minus strand of NZ_CAMLJQ010000031.1, from coordinate 37,697 downwards.
CGCCCTGGCCGAAGAGCACGCTCTCGACCACGTCGCCGTTGTCGAGCATGGTGATGACGACGTCCGCGTCGCGCACCGCTTGCGCCGCGGTGTGCGCGACGCGCGCGCCATGTGAAGCCAGTCGCAACGCCTTTTCCTGGGTTCGGTTCCAGGCGGTGACGGCAAAACCGGCTTCGCGCAGCCGCTTGCCCATGGGCAGGCCCATGAGCCCGATACCCAGAACGGTGACGTTCATCGTGGTGCCCCTCTGGCGGATTGCATCGTCGCAGTATAGAAACCGTGCCGTTGCCGCACCACTGGAGAAAACCGATGCCTGCCTTCGATGAACCGGCCTGGCTGGACGCGCAGTACAACAACCGCGCGCGCATCCCGGAACACCCGCAGATCTTTGCGCGCTGGGCAGCCGACTCCCGCGCGGCACGCGAGGCCTTGTCGCCATCGCTCGACGTGCGCTATGGGCCGGCCGCGGAGGAGACGCTCGACGTGTTCGCCGCCCCCGAGCCGCGCTCGCCGGTGCTGGTGTTCATCCATGGTGGCTGGTGGCGGGCGCTGGACAAGTCCGACCATTCCTTCCTGGCGCCTGCGTTCGTGGAGCAGGGGGTGACGGTCGTCGTGCCCAACTACACGCTGTGCCCGGGCGCGACCATCGAGGAGATCACGCTGCAGATGGTGCGTGCGGTGGCCTGGGTGGCACGCGAGATCGAGGCGTATCACGGCGACCCGCGCCGCATCGTGGTGGCGGGTCATTCGGCAGGCGGGCACTTGGCGGCCATGCTGGCGTGCTGCCGCTGGCAGCAGGTGGGTGACGACCTGCCGGAACGGGTGGTGCAGGGCGCGTTGTCGATCTCGGGCCTGTTCGACCTGGAACCGGTGAGCCGCACACCCTTCCTGAAGGACGACCTGCGGCTCACCCCTCAAAGCGTGCGCAAGCTGAGCCCGGTGGGCATGCCGGCGCCGGCAGTGCCGCTGGTGGCGGTGGTGGGCGGTGACGAGAGCGAGGAGTTCCTCCGCCAGAACGAGCTCGTCCGCGCGGCCTGGGGCCCGCGCGCCGTGCCGGTGTGCGAGGCGATACCGGAGCGCCACCATCTCGACGTGCTCGACGCCTTGGCCGAGCCCGGCTCGCGGTTGCATGGGTTGGCACTGGAGCTGCTCGGCCTGCGCTGACTCACGGCCTTCCGCGCCCAAGCTGTCCCGCGAAGGTGGGACAACCGGGTTTCCAGGCTCCCCAGCCCTAGGGAGACGTGCGCTCTTTGGGATGGTGAAGTGCGCCGGCCGCACCTAGCATCGCGCCCTGTATCGCGCCGGCAAGGGCTGTGCGCAGGAGCGCGAAATGAAAAGGGTCTTGAAAGTCGGCGGCATCGTGGCCGCCACGCTGGCGGTGCTGGGTGCCGCCACGTTGGCGCTGGGCGTCTATCTGGGTGAACAGAAGGCTCAGCGTGTGGTGCGGGTGGAGGTGGGCGAGCTGCCGGCGCTGGCGCATGCGTCGCTGCCGGCCACGATCGAGCGGGGGCGCTACCTGTACCTGTCTCGTGGGTGCACCGAGTGCCATGGCGTCGACGGCGCGGGCCGAGAGTTCGTCAACGACGGCAAAGGCCTCGTGCTGAGGGGGCCGAACATCACGGCCGGCCCGGGCGGCGTGGTGGCGGCGTACCAGCCGCAGGACTGGGTCCGCACGATCCGCCATGGCGTCAAGCCGGACGGCAGGCCCGCGATGATCATGCCCAGCGAAGACTACAACCGCCTCACCGATGCCGATCTCGCCGCGTTGGTGGCCTACGTGCGGCAGCTGCCGCCGGCCCAGGGCGGCGGCGCTGTGGTGTCGTTGCCTTTGCACGTGAAGGCCTTGTACGGTTTTCATGTGCTGAAGGACGCGGCGCAGAAGATCGACCACAGCCTGCCGCCTCCGCCACCGGTGGCCGAGGGGCTCACGGTGGAGCACGGCGCCTACGTGGCGCAGATGTGCATCGGCTGCCATGGCGCTGCGCTCACCGGCGGCAAGATCCCTGGTGCACCGCCCGATTGGCCCGCTGCGGCCAACCTCACGGCGGTGCCCGACGGCGGCATGACGCGCTACGCCACCTTCGAGCAGTTCGCCGAGATGATGCGCACCGGCAAGCGGCCCGACGGGTCTCAGGTCAGCTCGGTCATGCCTTTCCTGGCGCTGAAGGAGTTGAACGATACCGACGTGGGAGCGTTGCACGTCTATCTGCGCTCCCTGCCTCCGCGCGCGGTGCAGTGAACCGGCACGGCGCTTGCCGCTTGAGCGCGGTGCCGTGAGCGAAGCGTTGGTCGGTGCATGCGGCACCCGGCAGTTGGCACATCCAATGAGGCTGTTAGGGAAAACCAATGTGAGATGTCTCACGCTTGGCCTATGATTCAAGGATCATTTCCTTCTACCGATCAACAAGGAGTTATTGATGAAAACGATTGGCGACAAGCTCGAAGCCTTTTCCGTGGTGGGTGTGAAGCCCGGCTTCAACAACCATGAAGAAAACGGCCAGTCGGCCTTCGAGACGATCACCGAGCAGTCCTTCCCGGGCAAGTGGAAGATCATCTACTTCTACCCCAAGGACTTCACCTTCGTGTGCCCGACCGAGATCGTCGGCTTCGCGAAGCTGCAGAAGGATTTCGCCGACCGCGACGCCGTGCTGCTGGGCGGCTCCACCGACAACGAGTTCTGCAAGCTCGGCTGGCGCCGTGAGCACAAGGACCTCTCCAAGCTGAACCACTACCAGTTCGCCGACGTGACCGGCTCGCTGGTCGACCAGCTCGGCGTGCGCGACAAGGAAGCCGGCGTTGCCCTGCGCGCCACCTTCATCGTCGACCCCGACAACAACATCCAGCACGTGTCGGTGAACAACCTGAACGTCGGCCGCTCGCCGGAAGAGATCCTGCGCTTGCTGGACGGCCTGCAGACCGACGAGCTGTGCCCCTGCAACCGTGGTGTCGGCGGCTCGACGCTGTAAGCACCCCACGACAAACCCGCTGCGGCGGGTTTTCTCGGCCCGATGAATTAGGAGAAATCTATGGACTTCCTGTCTTCGATCAAGGATCAGATCCCCGACTACGCCAAGGACATCCGCCTGAACTTCGACGCGGTGATCTCGCGCTCGAGCCTGCCGCCTGAAGACGCCCTCGGTTGTGCGCTGGCGGCGGCCTTCGCGGCCAAGAGCAAGCCGATCATCGACGTGCTGAAGGCCAACACGCCGGAGGCGGAAGGCAACGCCGCGCTGACGGCCGCTGCGCTGATGGGCATGAACAACGCGTGGTATCCGTACGTCGAGATGGCGGGCGACGAGGAGCTGAAAACCGTGCGTGCCGAGTTGCGCATGAACGCGTATGCCACCAGCGGCGGCGTCGAGAAGAAGAAGTTCGAGGCCTACGCGCTCGCGGCCTCCATCATCGGCAAATGCCACTTCTGCATCAGCTCGCACTACAGCCTGCTGAAGAAGGAGGGCTACAGCACGCAGCAACTGCGCGACATCGGCCGCATCGCTGCCGTGATCAATGCGGCTGCGCAAGTGCTTGCTGCCCAGTAAGCCGAGCTTGGCGGCGCTCCATCGAGGGGCCGAATCTCAGTGTTTACCCTGGGATTCGGCCTTTCGCGCTTTGAATGTCGGCAACTGAAAGGAATCGGAAAGCGCCGCTTCCGTAGTCTCCACCACACCGCTGCACGCGGCCTGGCAGGCACGGCATCCGCCTCACGTCTGCACAGCACCTGCCTTCAAAGGAGACAAGGAATGACCCGACGCTCGACCCTTCGCCTTGGCGCTGCCGCGCTGATCGCCTCCGGCCTGATGGCCGTGGCCTCGACCGCCGCTGCCGAGCCCAACCGCCCCGAATGCGTCGCGCCGGCCCAGCCGGGCGGTGGCTTCGACCTGACCTGCCGGCTCGCACAGGGCGCGCTGAAGGACAGCGGTGCCTTGAAGAGCCCGCTGCGCATCGTCTACATGCCCGGCGGCATCGGTGCCGTGGCGTACAACAACATCATCACGCAGCGCCCCGGCGAGGCAGGCACCATCGTGGCCTTCTCGGGCGGCTCGCTGCTGAACCTGGCGCAAGGCAAGTTCGGCAAGTACACCGTCGACGACGTCCGCTGGGTCGCTTCGATCGGTGCCGACTACGGCGTGGCCGTGGTGCGCAACGACTCGCCCTACCAGGACCTGAAGAGCCTGATGGCCGCCTTCAAGCAGGACCCGACCAAGATCGTGCTCGGCGCGGGCGGCTCCATCGGCAGCCAGGACTGGATGAAGGCGGCGCTCACCGCCAAGGCCGCCGGCGTGGACTACAAACGCATGCGCTTCGTGGCCTTCGAAGGCGGTGGCGAGGCGGTGACGGCACTGCGCGGCGGGCACATCCAGGCCTACATGGGCGATGCGGCCGAGGCGGCCACGATGATGGAAGGCGGCGCACCGATCCGCGTGCTGGCCGTCTATCACAAGGAGCGCCTGCCCGGGAAGCTGGCCAACGTGCCGACCGCGGCCGAGCAGGGCTTCGACATCCAGTGGCCGATCATCCGCGGCTTCTACGTGGGCCCGAAGGTGAGCGATGCCGACTACCAATGGTGGGTCGATGCGTTCAACAAGACGATGGCGAGCCCGGGCTTTGCCAAGCTGCAGCAGCAACAAGGCTTGTTCCCGTTCAACGTGACGGGGGCTGAGCTGGACAAGTTCGTCAAGGAACGCACCAAGGCCTATGCCGAACTGGCGCAGTCCTTTGGCCTGGTGAAGTAAGACCACCCCCTACGCGCTGACGCGCGCCCCCTCAAGGGGGCGACACCAGCGGACCGGCAGAGCCGGATCCGCGGTGTCACTCGGCTGGCCCGTGGGCGGGCCAGGCGTGCGGCACCTTTTCTCCTTTGTCTGGAGACTCCCATGACACTCAATGATCGCCTGCTGGGCGTGGCGGCGCTGTTGCTGGCGGCCTTTCTCACCTGGAACGGGTGGGGGCTGGAAGCGCCCTTTGCGTATGAACCGGTGGGGCCGCGGGCCTTTCCGCTGCTGTTGGCGGCGGTGATCGGGCTGTGTGGCGCGTGGCTGGTGGTGAAGGGCAGCTTTGCGGCAGCGCCGAACCCGCCGGGGGCCAATGGGCGCATTGCGTTGCTGGTGGCGCTGGTGGCGGGCTATGCGCTGTTGTTCCAGTGGCTGGGTTTTGTCATCGCGACGGCATTGATGGTGATCGCGGTCGGCCGGCTGTTCGGTGGCACGTGGCGCAACTGCGTGATCGGTGGCGTGTCGATGGGCGTGCTGTTCTTCCTGCTCTTCGACAAGGTGCTCGACGTGGTGTTGCCCCTCGGCATCCTGGGAGGTGTGTTGTGAACGTGCTTGAACACCTGGGCGTCGGTTTTGGCGTCGCCCTTACGCCGGTCAACCTGCTGGTGGCGGCGCTGGGCTCCTTCTTTGGCACCATCGTCGGCGTGTTGCCGGGGCTGGGGCCGATCAACGGCGTGGCGATGCTGGTGCCGATCGCATTCGCGATGGGGCTGCCGCCGGAGACGGCGCTGATCCTGCTGGCCGCCGTGTACGTGGGGGCTGAATACGGCGGGCGCATCACGTCCATCCTGCTCAACGTGCCCGGCGAGGCGGCGGCCGTGATGACCACGCTCGACGGCTATCCGCTCGCGCGGCAGGGCCTGGGCAGCGTGGCGTTGTCGCTGTCGGCGTGGGCCTCGTTCGTCGGCTCGACGATCGCGATCCTCGGCATCGTCGCGTTTGCGCCCTTCCTCGCGAAATGGGCCATGGCTTTCGGGCCGGCCGAGTACTTCGTGCTGATGGTGTTCGCGTTCTGCGCGTTGACCAGCCTGCTGGGCGACAAGCCGGTCAAGGGCGTGCTCGCCGCGGCGATCGGCCTGGCGATCTCCACCGTCGGTGTCGATTCGAACTCGGGTGTGTACCGCTACACCTTCGACCTGCCGCACCTCGCGGACGGCATCGACTTCGTGGTGGTGGTGATCGGCCTGTTCGCGGTCGCCGAAATGATGCAGATGCTCGAGAACCTGCTCACCGGCCAGAAGGTCGAGGTGCCGCCGAGCGAGCGCAAGCTGTTCAACCTGAAGGAGCTGGCGTTCACGTGGTGGAGCACGGTGCGCGCGGGCTTGATGGGCTTTGGCATCGGCGTGCTGCCGGGGGCGGGGGCGAGCGTTGCGTCGGCGGTGGCGTATGCGAACGAAAAACGCCTGTGCGAAGGTCGCGACCCGAACGCCAAGTTCGGTCGGGGCGACATGCGCGGCCTGGCGGCACCCGAATCGGCCAACAACAGTGCGGCCACCGGCTCCTTCATCCCGATGCTGACGCTGGGCGTGCCGGGCTCCGGCACCACCGCCGTGATGATGGGTGCGCTGACGCTCTACAACATCACGCCGGGCCCGGTGCTGTTCGATGCGCAACCGCAGCTGGTGTGGGGCTTGATCGCGTCGCTGTTCGTCGCCAACGTGATGCTGTTCGTGATGAACGTGCCGATGGTGCGCGTGTTCGCGGCGATGCTGTCGATTCCCGGCTGGCTGCTGGTGCCGGGCATCCTGTGCATCAGCTTCATCGGCGTGTATGCGATCAGCGCCTCCACCTTCGACCTGATGATGATGGTCAGCATTGGCGTGATCGGCTACTTCCTGCGCAAGCTCGACATGCCGATGGCGCCGCTGATCCTGGGCGTGGTGCTGGGCGACATGATGGAGCAGAACCTGCGCCGCGCGCTGTCGATGACCAATGGCGAGCTGCACATCCTGTGGTCGAGCCCGGTGACGCTGGCGCTGTGGACGCTGGCGGCGGCCGTGATCGTGGTGCCGCCGCTGATGCGCCGCCGCCGCGCGGTGCGTTTCAAGATGGCGTGAGGCGCGTATCGCGCTGATCCCAGCACCAGCCGGGCAGGGCGCACAGCGCCTGCCACTCGGCACCCGGCGAGGCTTCGATCACGAGTGCCTCGCCGGTCACGGGGTGGGGCAACGACAACCGGCGTGCATGCAGCCACAGCCGCGTGATGCCCAGCTGCTCTGCCCACCATCGGTTGTGCACGCCCTTGCCGTAGGTCGCATCCCCGATGATGGGGTGGCTCACGTGCTTGAGGTGCCGGCGCAGCTGATGCTGCCTGCCGGTCTCGGGTTGCAGTGCCAGCAGCGCATAACGGCTGGTGGCATGCGGGCCCAGCGCCACCGGCAGCTCGATCGTCGCAAGCCGCTGGTAGCGGGTCAGCGCGGGTTGCGGCTGCTGGCTGATGCCGCGGTCGGTGAGCGGCACGTCGTCTTCCAGCCGTGCGAGTGGGTGGTCGATCTCGCCGGCAGCCGGCAGCCAGCCGCGCACGAGCGCGATGTAGTGCTTGCGCACCTCGCGGGCCTCGAACGTGGTGGCAAGCTGCCGGGCAGTGCCGGCATCGAGCGCGAACAGCAGCACGCCCGAGGTGCCGCGGTCGAGCCGGTGTACCGGAAACACGTGCCGGCCGAGCTGGTCGCGCAGCGTCTGCAGCGCGAAGCGCTCGTCCCGCGCGGCGAGGGGCGTGCGGTGCACCAGCATGCCGGCCGGCTTGTGCGCGGCCACCAGGTGGGCGTCTTGGTGAAGGATCTCGAGCTCCATGGCGACCCGCATTGTCGCGGGCGACGGCAGGCGTACAGTGCGGGCACGGGGGCCGCCCCCGCATGAACGACGAGCGAACGGCAATGCGCATCCTCCTGGCAGAAGACGAACACGCCCTGGGCGAGTGGTTGTCCAAGGCGCTGGAACAGGCCGGCTTTCGCGTGGTGTGGGTCGATGATGGCCGGCTCGCCGAACGCGCCCTCACCGAACACGACTTCGACGCCATGGTGCTGGACCTCGGCCTGCCGGGCCGCGGCGGCCATGAGCTGCTGCAGCGCCTGCGCGCCGAAGACCGGCGGCTGCCGGTGCTGATCCTCACGGCGCGCGACTCGCTCGCCGAGCGCGTGAGCACCCTCAACGAAGGCGCCGACGACTTCCTCGCCAAACCCTTTGCATTGGCGGAACTCGAAGCGCGGCTCACGGCGCTCGTGCGCCGCGCCCGCGGCGTGGAGCATCCACGCTTCGCGTGCGGGCCGCTCAGCTTCGACACCGTGACGCGGCAGTTCACGCTTAACCAGGAGCCGCTGGCGTTGTCGCCGCGCGAGCAGGCGGTGCTGAAGGCCTTGATCCAGCGCAGCGGCGAGCCGTTGTCGAAGCAGCAGATCCTCGACCGCGTGTTCTCCGACGACGAGGACGTGCTGCCCGAAGCGGTGGAGGTGCTGATTCACCGCCTGCGCAAGCGGCTCGAAGACACGGGCGTGCGCATCGTCACGTTGCGTGGCCTGGGCTACGCGCTCGAGGGCTGAGCGGTTGAGGGCGATGCGGCTGAGCCTGCGGCAGGGCTTGCTGCTCCTGCTCCTGCCCACGATCGCCGCGGTGACCACGGTGGAGCTGTGGATGACGCGGCGCGACGCGCTGGAGGCGGCCAACTCGGCCTATGACCGCTCGCTGCTAGGCGCGATCAAGGCGATCGATGCGAACGTGTCCACCGCGTCGGGCGGCCTGTCGGTGGAGTTGCCGTACCGCTTGTTCGAGTTCTTCCAGCTCACCGCGAGCGGTTCGGTGTACTTCCGCGTCGCCACGGTCGACGGGCTGGTGGAGATCGGCAGCGCCGACCTGCCGGTGCCCCCGCAGCCATTGCAGCTGGGCGTCCCGGTGTTCTATGACGCGAGCTACTTCGGCGAGCCGTTGCGCGTGGGCGCCTACATGCGCGTGCTCGACCGGCCGCTGTCGACGAGCGCGGCGCAGCACCTGGTGATCCAGGTGGCCGAAGGCACGCAGTCGCGCGAAGATTTCACGCGCAGCTTCGTGGCTCGCGCGGCGGTGCGCGACGGCATCGTGCTGCTGCTCACGGCGCTCGTCATTGCCGCCGTGGTGGCGTTGGCGCTGCGGCCGGTCTCGAGGCTCGCGGCGCAGGTGCGTGGCCGCAAGCCGACCGACCTGGCGCCGCTGGAAGAGCAGGGGCTGCCGGTCGACATCCAGCCGCTCGTCGACGCGATCAACCAGCAGCTCGAACGCACGCGCGAGCTGGTGCACCAGCAGCGCCTGTTCCTGGACGATGCCTCGCACCAGTTGCGCACCCCGCTCACCACCTTGCGCACCCAGGTCGACTACGCACTGCGTGAGCAGGACCCGCAGCGGCTGCGGCAGACGCTGGAAGCGCTGTCGCGCCAGATCGACCACGCGACCCGGGGCACCAACCAGTTGCTGGCGCTGGCCCGCAGTGACACCGCCTCGCTGCAAAACAGCGGCTTCGACCTGGGCGAACTGGCGCGCGAGGTGGCGATGGACCTGTTGCCGCGTGCGCGCGCCCGCGGGCAGGACTTCGGCATCGACGTGCCGGCCGAGCCCGCGCAGGCCTGGGGCGACCGCCAGCTGTTGCGCGAGGCGCTCGCCAACCTGGCCGACAACGCGATCCGCTACACGCCGGAGGGCGGCGAAGTCACCTTGCAGGCGGCCGCCGACCAGTTGGGCTGGAGCCTGGCGGTGGTCGACGGCGGGCCGGGCGTGTCCGACGAAGACCTGCATCGGCTGGGGCACCGCTTCGTGCGCGGGCAGCAATCGGCCGGCAGCGGCTCGGGCCTGGGCCTCGCCATCGCCCGTTCGATCGCCGAGCGGCATGGCGGGGCGTTGCGCATCGAGCGCCGGGAGTCGGGCGCGGGCTTGCGCGCCGCGCTCTGGTGGCCGAGGCGGCAAAACGGCTGACGCGCACGAGGCGGGCTCTCAGGGCCGGATGTCGCCGTCGACGTAGTACCAGCGGCCGTCCTCGCGCACGAAGCGGCTGTGCTCGTGCAGCCGGTGGGCCCGGCCGGCGAGCTTGCTGCGCGCAACGAACTCGACCGTGGCGTGCGTGTCGTCCTGCACGTCGTGACGCTTCACGTCCAGCCCCAGCCAGCGCAGCCCGGGCTCGTTTGGCTCCAGGGTCGGCGGGCGGGTGCTCGGGTGCCACGTGGCGAGCAGGTAGTCACGCAGGCCGAGCACGAAGGCGCTGTAGCGCGATTGCATCAACGCCTCGGCCGTGGGGGCCTGCAGGTGTTCGGGCCCTTCGTGCCAGCGCGCGCAGCAGCGGGCGTATGGCAGTGCGGTGCCGCAGGGGCAGGGCGAGTTGGCAAGGCTCATGCCGCGATCCTAGTCCACTGCGTCAGGGAAAGGGCACCCCCCCCCCGGGTTGTTGCGGGGCGCGGGCGGTCGAGCCGCAGCTCCCAGGTCTCGCCCATGAGCCGGTGGCCGAAGCTTTCGTGCGGCTCCGTCTTCACGAGGCGGTAGCCAGCCTTCTGGTAGATGTGGCGTGCGGCGGTGAGCACGCTGTTGGTCCACAGCCTGATCTTGCGAAAGCCCAGCGCACGCGCGCGTTGCTCGCACTGCTGCACCAGCGCCTCGCCCACGCCCTGGCCACGCGCATCGGGTTCGACCAGCAGCATGCGCAGCTGCGCCACGGTCGGCGCTGCCTGCACGAGAAACACGCAGCCGATGTTGCGGCCGTCCTGCTCGGCGATCCAGCAGGCTTCGCGCTCGGGCTTGAAGTGATCGACGAAATCGGCGCAGATGCGTGCCACCAGCGCTTCGAAACGCCAGTCCCAGCCGTACTCCTGCCCGTACAGCTCGCCGTGCCGGCGGATCACCCAGCCGATGTCGCCACTGCGAGGCGACCGCAGCGTCCAGGGGGTTCGCTCTGGTGCATCGCCGAGCGCTGCCTGGATCTGCCGCATCGCGTCCACCAGTTGCTGCTGGCGGGCCGCGCCGAGCGACTGCAGCAAGGCGGCGGTCTGGTCGTGCGAGCGCTGGTCGAGGGGCGCGAACGCGCGCTGGCCCTTGGGCGTGAGCGACAGCAGTTGCTGGCGGGCGTCTTCTTTCGAGGTGCGTGCGTGCACCAGCCCTCGCTCCTTGAAGCGGCGCAGCAGCCGGCTCAGGTAGCCGGCGTCGAGCTTCAGCTCGCGGCCGAGCGCGGTGGCCGTCAACGGTGCGTGGTGAGCCAGCTCCCACAGCACGCGTGCCTCCGTCAGCGAGTAGGGGCTGTCGAGCAGGCCTTCGTCCAGCACGCCGATGGCGCGTGTGTAGTAGCGGTTGAACGCGCGTACGCGATCGATGCGCTGTTCGAGGGCAGGGACGGCAGTCATCGGTGGCTCCAGGAACGACGCGGCCATGTTACTTGACAAAAGCAAGTAATTCCACGAATGGGCCCGGGCCGCACGGCGACGCCGCCCGCTGGTAACCTTGCGCGGTTCGAACGAAGCCGACTCCCATGCTGTTCCTGCTGTCTCCTGCCAAGACCCTGGACTACGAGACCCCCGCCCACGTTGCCGCGCATACCAAACCGCTGTTCACGAAGCAGGCGGCCGAGCTGATCGGCGTGCTGCGCGAGCACACGCCCGCCGAGATTGCGAGCCTGATGAGCCTGAGCGACGCGCTGGCGCAGCTCAACGTCGCGCGCTATGCCGCCTGGTCGCCGCGCTTCACGGCGGCCAACTCCAAGCAGGCCGTGCTCGCCTTCAACGGCGATGTGTACGAAGGGCTGCAGGCCGCGACCCTGAGTGCCGAGCAGCTCGACTGGGCGCAGCAGCACCTGGCGATCCTCAGTGGGCTGTACGGTGTGTTGCGCCCGCTCGACTGGATGCAGCCCTATCGGCTCGAGATGGGCACGCGGCTGGCCAACGCGAAAGGCAAGGACCTGTACGCCTTCTGGGGCAGCACCATCGCGTCCTACCTGAACGAGCGGCTGGCCGAAGACAAGACGCCGGTCATCGTGAACCTCGCTTCCGAGGAATACTTCAAGGCCGTCGATCGCAAGGTGCTGAAAGCTCGCGTGGTGCAGTGCGTGTTCGAGGACTGGAAGGGCGCGGGCTACAAGGTCATCAGCTTTCATGCCAAGCGCGCGCGGGGCCTGATGGCACGCCATGCGATCGAACAGCAGCTCACGCTGCCATCGCAGCTGGAGACGTTCTCCAGCGAGGGCTACGCCTACGATGCTTCGGTGTCGGCGCCGGACCGGCTCGTGTTCCGTCGCAAATCAGACTGAACCCTCGGGCAAAATCGACCGCATTCCCTGCGAGCAACCCAGTGCAACACCTCATGAGCACGCAGCAGATCACCCCTGAACTCCGCCGCTGGATCGTCGACCAGGCCACCGCCGGGCATGCCGCCGATGCGGTGCTGAAGGCCATGGTCGACAGCGGCTGGCAAGAAGACGTGGCCACACAGGCCATGGAGGAGACGCTGCAGGGCTACCTGCGCGAGCGTGGCATCTCGCCCGAAGACCTGCCCGTGCCGCATGCCCCGGCCGACAAGCCCTTGCCCGAGCCCGACCTGGCCGGCGCGCCCTGCACGCTGAACGCTGGCGATCGCGAGGTGCAGGTCGTGATGACGATGCGCGACCCTCGTGTGGTGGTGTTCGGCGGCTTGCTGAGCGACGAGGAGTGCGACGAACTGATGGCCTTGGCCGGGACGCGGCTCGCCCGCTCCGAGACGGTCAAGACCGACACCGGCACCAGCGAGGTCAACGAAGCCCGCACCAGCGACGGCATGTTCTTCCAGCGCGGCGAGAACGAGCTGTGCGACCGCATCGAGCGCCGACTGGCGGCGTTGCTGCGCTGGCCCATCGAGAACGGCGAAGGCCTGCAGGTGCTGCGCTACCGCCCCGGCGCCGAATACAAGCCGCACTACGACTACTTCGACCCGACGCAACCCGGCACGCCGACGATCCTGAAGCGCGGTGGGCAGCGCGTGGGCACGCTGGTGATGTACCTCAACACCCCGGCGCGCGGCGGCGCCACCACGTTCCCGGACGTGAAACTCGAGGTCGCACCCGTCAAGGGCAATGCGGTGTTCTTCAGCTATGACCGCCCGCACCCGCTCACGCGCACGTTGCACGGGGGCGCCCCGGTGCTCGAAGGCGAGAAGTGGGTCGCGACCAAGTGGTTGCGTGAAGGGCGCTTCGAATGACCTTCTCTGGAGCCTCTCAGGAAGATCTGCCGCTGACCGGCGTGCGCGTGATCGACCTCACGCGCTTGCTGCCCGGGCCGTTTGCCACGCTGCACCTGCGCTGGATGGGCGCCGACGTGGTGAAGATCGAAGACCCGGGCGAAGGCGACTACGCCCGCACGATGATGCAGACGCCGGGCGAGGCGGCGCAGGGCGAGCCCAGCCTGTTCTTCCGCCTGCTCAACCAGGGCAAGCAGTTGCACCGCATCGACCTCACGCAAAGTGCCGGGCGCGAGGAGCTGCTGGCGCTGGCCTGCGAGGCCGACGTGCTGGTGGAGGGCTTTCGCCCGGGCGTGATGGCGAAGCTCGGCGTCGGCTGGGACGACCTCCGGGCCGTGAACCCGGGCCTCGTGATGTGCTCGATCAGCGGCTATGGGCAGCAGGGTCCGTATGCGCGCCGCGCCGGGCACGACATCAACTACATCGGCTATGCCGGCGTGCTGGAGCAGATCGCCACGCGCGAGGGCCAGCCGGTGATCCCCAATTTCCAGATCGGCGACCTGTTCGGTGGCACGCAGGCTGCGGTAAGCGGCATCGTCGCGGCCCTGTATGCCGCGCAGCGCACGGGGCGCGGCCGGCACGTCGACGTGTCGATGACGCACGTGGTGCACGAGCACAACCTGATGGCCCGGCTGGGCGTGGCGCGCGACGGGCGCAGCCCGTCCCCGTCGCTCGGCCTGCTCACCGGAGGCGTGCCTTGCTACAACGTCTACCGCACGCGCGACGACCGCTGGATGGCGGTAGGCGCGCTCGAGCTGAAGTTCTGGCGCATGTGCTGCGAGGTGCTCGGGCACCCGGAATGGGCCGACCGGCACTGGATGCTGGGGCAGGAAGTGGGCGGCGCCGATGCGCTGGCGCTGCAGGCCGAGGTGGCAGCGGTGTTTGCGCGCGAGACGCAGGCGCACTGGGTGGCGCTGTTCGAGCCGGCGGATTGCTGTGTGACGCCGGTGCTGCGGATGGAAGAAGCGATGCGGCACCCGTTGTTTGCGGCTGCGTAGCGGGTGTGGGTCGCGCGGCAGATTGAAGGCGCGCGGAGGTCGGGGCGGGCTCGGTCATGGGCGGGGGGCCAGCGGCGCTTCGGTGTGGGCGCCCTCGCTGGAAGCGAGGGTCCGCTGCGGTGCTCGAACTCGTGGCCGCGCGGCAAAACTCACTGCGCGACTGCGTCGCTACGTTCAGACAACCGCCGCGAGTCAGTACACGAAGCGCGCTTTGCAAGCGCGCCGGCCACGAGTTCTGTGCTCCTCGCCACCCACACAGGCGCGCCGCCGGCCCCCCGCCCATGCCTTCGCGGCAAACGCCGTGGCGTGCGGGCAGGGTGATGGCAGAGATGCTGGCTCCGCGGCAAAGCTGCTCCACGTGACGAAGCCGCAAAAGAAAAAGCCGGCGCGTGCCGGCTTTTTTCTTCATCTCACGCGAACGTGAGGATCGACATCAACCTTCGCGGCGCTTGCCGCCGAACGGCTTGCCGAACTTCTGGCCGCCTGCGGGCTTTCCGAACTTCGGTGCGGGGCGGGCACCACGGTCGCCATGCGGCTTGGCAGCACCGAAGCCGGCCTTGTGTCCGTGGCCGCGTGCGGCGTCACGGGCGTGCGGCGGGGCGTCGAAGCTGCGCACCGGCTCGAACCAGTTCTCGTCATGCTGGCGACGCGGCGCTTGCGCGCGTTGCTGCTGCTGCTCGAACGGGCTGCGGTCGCGCGGGGCGCCGGACGGGGCACGGTCGAAGGGGCGCTGCTCGCCACGCGGGGCGAAGTCGCGCTTCGGCTTGAAGCCTGCCGGCTTGCCCATGCCGGGCTTCCAGCCTTCGGGCTTCTTGCGCTCGACCGGCGGCGGGGCCTTGGGCTCCAGGCCGGCGATGGTGGCGGCGGGAATGCGCTGCGTGGTGAAGCGCTCGATGCGGCGGATCATGCCGGTGTCGCGGCGCTCGGCCAGCGTGATGGCGAGGCCGTCGCGACCGGCACGGCCGGTGCGGCCGATGCGGTGCACGTAGTCCTCGGCCTTCATCGGCAGGCCGTAGTTGATGACGTGCGTGATGGTCGGCACATCGATGCCGCGGGCGGCCACGTCGGTCGCCACGAGCACGCGCAGCTCGCGCTGGCGCAGGCCTTGCAGCACGCGGTTGCGGCGGCCTTGCGGCATGCCGCCGTGCAGCGCCGCCACGGCGTGGCCCATTTCGGCCAGGCGGTCGGCCAGCCAGTCGGCGTCGCGCTGGGTGCTGGTGAACACCACGGCCTGGTCGAGTTCGCGCTCGGTGAGGATGCTTTCCAGCAGCGAGTTCTTGTGGGAAACGCTGTCGGCCCAGTGCAGGCGCTGTTCGATGTTGGCGTGCGTGTCGGTGTGCGAGGCGACGTCGATGCGTTGCGGCTCGCGGGTCAGGCGTTGGGCCAGGCCGCCCACGTGGCCGGCGAACGTGGCGCTGAACATCACGGTCTGGCGGGTCGCGGGCACCGTTTCGGCAATCGCGGTGATGTCGTCGATGAAGCCCATGTCGAGCATGCGATCGGCTTCGTCGAGCACCAGCATTTCAACGTTGTCGAGCACGGCGGCGCCGGTGCCGAGGTGGTCGAGCAGGCGGCCCGGGGTGGCGATCAGCACGTCGAGCGGGCCGCGCAGGGCCTTCAGCTGGGCTGCGTAAGGCACGCCGCCGACGACGGTGGTCACGCGCAGGCCCTGCACGTTGCGGCCGTAGGTGATGAAGGCCTTGGAGACCTGCATCGCGAGTTCACGCGTGGGGGCCAGCACGATGATGCGCGGGCCGTACACGACGCCCTTTTCGCGGCGCTTGGTGTTGTCGCCGCGGGCAGCGAGGATGCGCTGCAGCGCGGGCAGCACGAAGGCGGCGGTCTTGCCGCTGCCTGTGCTGGAGGAGACCATCAGGTCCCGGCCTTCGAGCGCGAGCGGAATGGCGCGCGACTGCACGTCGGTCGGCTCGGTGTAGCCGGCGGCTTCGACGGCTTGCAGGATGGCGGGGTTGAGGCCCAGGGAAGCAAAAGTCATGACGTTCTTTCAAGCAAACGAGCGCTGCCCGGTGGCCCGCATGGCCACGGCAAAGGCACCGCGTGAACGCCGGGCAAGACGAAACCTTGGCCCGTGACGTTCGGGTGAAGTCGCTGATCGAGGATGGCCGGCGAGGGGGAGCCGCGAGGGTCCGCTCAAGGCCGCGTCGGTGGCGCGACGGCATCGCCGCCAACCAGGACTCAAGACGCGGTGTGATGCACCTGCTGCGGTGCCCGGCTTGAAAGGGTCAGAGGGGATGAACGAAAAGCGCCGCTTGCGAAGAATTCATCCAAGCTGCGGCGCTCGAAGCCCGCGATTGTGCCTGAAATACCGACCTTGCGCCAGCCGGGGGCGTGGGGCCTGCCCCGTAAAGGCACAAGCGGCTGCTCAGACCGGTACTTTTTCAGGGGCGGGCTTGCTCGTGGGCTCGAGTGCCAGCAGCAAGGCACCCGCCAGCACCAACGCGCCGCCGGCGAGCTGCCACCCACCGAGGCGCTCGGCCAGGAAAACTGCCGCGAGTGCGACGGTGACCACCGGCTCGAGCGTCGAGATCAGCGCCGTTTTCGACGCGCCGAGATGCCTGAGCCCGACCACGAAGAACAGCACGGCGATCACGGTCGACACCAGCGCGATCGCGACCACGGCCGACCAGCCGGCCACGCCTTGCGCAAAGGCCACGGGTTCGCCCACCACAAGACGTGCGCCGACGATCAACGCCAGCAGCACGGCGGAACTGCTGAGGATGGTCGCGGTGGCGGCCAGCGGCTCCACGCCACGGGTGGCGCGGCTGCCGCCGACGATGTAGACCGCGTAGACGCATGCCGCAGCGATGGCGAGTGCGACGCCGCGCCAGTCGAGCGATGGCTGTGCGCCCAGGTCGGTCCACCCCAGGGTCATCACCGTACCGGCGGTGCACACCGCGAGCGCGAGCAGCTTGCGTGCGCCGAGCTTTTCGTGCCCCACGGCCCAGGACAGCAGCACGACGAACAACGGGTACAGGTACAGCAGCAGGGCCACCATGCCGGCCGGGATGTAGTTGAGCGCGGCGAAGAAGCAGAACGATTGCGCGACGTAGCCCGCGCCCATCAGCGCCAGCCCGGGAACGCGGGCAGCGGGAGGCATCGCGGTGCGGCCGATGCGCAGCACCCCCCAGAGCACGAGCGCGGCGATCGTGAAGCGCGGCAGCAAGATGCCGTAGAGGTCGACCCCCTCGGCATAGGCATGGCGCGCGAAGATGGCCATCGCGCCGAAGCTGGCGGCAGACAACGAGACGAGGGCGGCGGCGGAGAGCGGTGACATGGGCAAGGCGGGCGCGTCTGTGGGCGAGTGGCGACTATGCCAAAGAGCCGCTGCCCGCGCCGCGGCGGCCTGCGGTGTGCTATCGCCCGCCGAACGATTGGATGACGGCGGCCATGTCGTCCTGGCCGAGGCGCCGTGCGTGAGCGAGCGGCGTGACGCCGTCGCGATCGGAGGCATTGGGGTCGGCGCGCGCTTCGAGCAGCGCGCGCGCGATGTCCACGTAGCGGCGGCTGCCGTCGCCGAGCAGCACGGCTTCGAGCAGCGCAGTGCGGCCCTGCGCGTCGCGTGCGTCGGCAGGGGCGCCGCCGGCGAGCAGTTCCTGCACGCGTTGCAGGTCGCCGCGGGCGGCTGCATGCCCCAGGGCGCTGCGCGGCGCCGCTGCGGCCTGCGCTGCGGGCGCGGCGCGGTCGGCAGGCATGCCGTAGGCAGTGACGGATGCGCTGCGGGCTTCCTGGCGCTCGGCCTCTGCGGACCGGCGCAGCAAGGCCGAGGGGGCCCGCTTCGAGGTGTCGGCCGGGGCATCGGCAACGGCAGGGGCCGGCGACATGGCGTCGGCGGGTGCGGGCGCTGGCGGTGCAGGCATGGGCGCGGCCACCTCGGGGGATGCCGACCCGGTCGCCCCGGTGGACTCCGTCAGCGGCGCCGGGGCTGGTTCACGTTCGCGCGCGGCAGGCGTGGGTGCCGCGGACTTGGCCGCCGCGCGGGTGGTCGGTCTTGCCGGTGCGCCCAGCCCGTCGTGGGCCGCACCGCCGCCGGCCGGGGCCCGGGCAGCGTCCGCCACGGCAGCCTCTACGGGTGGGGAGGGCTCGGGCGCGAGTGCTGCTTGTGGCGCCTGCTCGGTGGGCGCCGAGGCGGCGGCGGGTGCATCGCTCTCGGGCGCCTGGTTCACGTGCCACGCCAGCAGCCCGGCCAGCCCCATCGCCATCACGGAGGCGACGGCGCTGAGCCGCCAGCGTCCGTCGTTGGCGGCTGCCCGGTGTGGCGGGGCGACCGGGTGATCGGCGGCTGCGGCGTGCGCCTGAGCGGCGGCTTGCGCCAGGATCGCTGCCCGCACGGCATCCGCCGGTGCGGCAGGTTCATCCGCGAGCTTCACCGCGTCGCGATAGCGCGCCGCCAGCGCGTCGCGCGCGTCGTCGGCTGGGCTCTGCGGGGGCAGGTCGGTCTTCACGGCGTTTCCTTCACAACCAGGCGGCCAGGGCCTGGCGCAGTTTGGCTCGCGCATAGCGCAGCCGGCTCTTGGCCGTCTCGGAGCCCACACCGGTGGCGGCGGCAATTTCTTCCAGGCTCAGCCCGGCTTCGGCCTGCAGCAGGAAGGCCTCGCGCTGGTCCGCCGGGAGTTGCTCCACCGCGGCGAGGAAGGCCTGTGCCTGTTGGCGCGTTTCCAGCTGGCGCAGGGGCTCGTGGGCCGCATCGGCCTGCAGGGTCTCGGCCAGCGCGCTGGTTTCGTCGCCGTCTTCGTCGAGCGACTTCATCGGCCCGCCCGCGGTCTGCTGGCGTCGCACGTGGTCGATCACCCGGCTGCGGGCAATGGTGTAGAGCCAGGTCGCGAAGCGCGCGGTGGGTTCGTAGCGCGCTGCCTGCCGCGTGACGGCAAACCAGGTCTCCTGGTGCAGCTCGTCGACCACGCCGTTGCCCGAGTGATGCCCCACGCAGCGCAGGATGAACCGGTACACGCCGCCTTCGTGCCGTTCGTAGAGGCGGCTGAAGGCCTGCACGTCGCCGCGCGCATAGGCGAGCATCAGCGACTCGTCGGTCGCTTCGGCGTCGTCCGGCACGGTGGGGTGGCGCTGCTGCATGGGGCGCCATTGTGCTTGGCTTCGGCCTGCGCCGGCGTGGCGCGGCAACGGCGGGGGCACGGCGGCGTCAGCGGCGGTGAGGTGGATCGGGCACGAAGCCGAGGCGATCATCGGGCGACTCGGGGAAGGGGCGCGGGTGGTGCGGTGCCGGGCGGTACGAGGGGATCACGCCGAGCGCGACGAGGTTCTCCCGGCTGTCGTAGTGCAGTTCGATCAACTCGTCGGGCCGCGTCTGCGCACGCTCGAACTCGGTGTGCGTGACCCACGACGACTCGCGCCGGCCGTGGCCGGTGCCGAGCTTCTCGGCGGGAGCGGGGGCCGAGCGTTTGGCCGCCGCCCCGCCGGCATCGGCGGTGGCAGGCGCTTCACTGCGCTCGCTCAGGCTCGACTGTGGCTCGAACCACGGCTGCGGCTCGGGGTGGCGCTCGCGGAACACCGCGACGCCGATCACGCCCACGTGCGCGGGCCGGCCGGTGCGGCTGGCATAGGCCTCGCCGAGCGAGGTGAACTCGAAAGCGGCGACCTGTTTCGTGCTCTTGCGCCAACCCGTCACTTCGTAGCGCTGCCAAGGCGAGAGCACGTAGCCCGACTGGTGCCACGCGGCGGTTTCGCCCGTGACCGCGTTGACACCATCGACCGACACCACCGTCAGCACGCGCTCGCCGCTGCGGTTGTGCACGGCCACCGCATAGCGAGCGCCGGGGCGGCCGGCGACGTAGTGGCGGCCTGCATGGCGGTAGACCGTGAGGTGTTCACCGCTGTCGCGGTCGATCACCGTGACGTCGACGCGCTGGCCGAGCGCACAGGCGGCGGGGCTAAGGGCGACCGCCAGCACGGTGGCGGCGAGCGACAGGATCGGGTTGGGTCGGCGCATGGACAGCTCCTCGTGAGGTGTGTCCTTGTGAACGCGCGGGTGTTGGCGGCGGGGTTAAGGGCAGCTCGATGCTGGGGCAATGGCGCGCGCTTCCGCATGGGGGTCTCGTGCTGAGATGGGGGCGGGCTGAAGGCATGGGCGGGTGGCCGGCGGCGCTTCGGTGCGGGCGCCCTCGCTGCGCGAGGGTTCGCTGTGGTGCTCGAACACGTGGCCCCGCGGCAAAACTCACTCCGCGACTGCGTCGCTGCGTTCGGACAATCGCCGCGAGTCAGTTCACGAAGCGCGCTTTGTCAAGCGCGCGGGCCACGAGTTCTGTGCTCCTCGCCGCCCACACAAGGCGCGCCGCCGGCCACCCGCCCATGCCTTCGCGGCAGGCGTCGAGGCGTGCCAGATGATGTCCGGCGACGGTCAAGACGACGTCCACGGTTCTTTTCGTGTGAATGCTCGGAGCCAGGCCGTTGGTCAGAGTGGCGCGGGCGGCAGCGCCACGCGCAGCAGCGCTCGCACGAAGCCATGGTCCGAGCGGATGCGCTCGCGGCCTTCGTGCAGGTGGTCGTTGAAGAACTCGACGCGACGCACGTCGCCCAATGCGAAGCGCGAGTTGCCGACGAACTCCTCCGACACCCAGATCTGGTCGAGCACCTCGGGCCAGCCCTGGTGCACGTGGGAGTACGCCACGTCGCGCCGCAATGCCGGTTCGGTCTGCACGTCGTAGGCGTGGAAAAGGGCGGTGTCGCGGGCCTGCTTGTCGTAGGCGATCGCCGAGGTGGCGGCGACGATCTGCGACGTGACCGCATGCGGCGCGTCGTTGAGGTCGCCCATCAGGATCACCGGGTCGCGCGTGCGGTGCAGCAGGTCGACGACGTAGATGCGCAAGGCTGCGGCTTCTGAAGCGCGCATCACGAGCGAGCGCAGCGTGGCACGGGCGGCAACACGCGGATCGTCCCGATCTTCGATCAGCTCGCCCTGCGCGTTCTGCAGGAACTTGGGTCGCTTGGACTTCAGGTGGGCCACCAGCACGTGCATCAACAATCCCTGCTTGGTGCGCAGCACGGCGTGCAGCACCGGTCGCTCGAAGTGCGTGTGCGGCCCGAGCTCCGGCACGTCGACCACCGCGAAGGGTGGGAACTCGCTCACCGATTGCACGGCTTCCACGTCGAGCCGCGTCATCAAGGCCACGCGCGGCGTGCCGGTGGCGCCCAGTTCGGCGCCGGGTGCGACGACGAGCGGATAGCGCAGGCCGCTCTCGGCGACCACGTCCTTCAGTGCGGGCAGGTCCCAGACCTCCTGCGCGGCCACCACGTCGGCGTTGAGCCGGCGCAACTGCAGCCCGAGCCAGGCGGTCTTGCGCTGGTATTCCTCGGCACCGTACGGCTCCTGGTTCTCGTAGAACATGCGCCCGGGCAGTGCGAGGTTGAGCATGTTGCAGGTCGCGACCATCAGCGTGGCCCATTTGGGGACGGTGGGGCGCGGGTCGTCGGCGGCCAGGGCGGCGAGAGGTGGTGTCGTCATCGTTGGTTCTTGTGCTTTGTCAGTTCCATTGCAGGCCGCCCGTCAAGGCGGCCACCGCCCAGGCGAGGGCGGCGCAGGCCAGCAGGCTGGCCGAGACGCTGAGGGCATAGGCACGCCCGCCCGCCACACGCGCCGTGACCATGCGGGTCACCGAGTTGCTGCTCAGCGCGATCAGCACGCAAGGCACCAGCGCCCCTTCAAGGCGTCCGGCGGCATGCAGTGCCGCCGTCGAGGCGACCGGTGCATGGGCGTCCGCAAGGGCGGCGATGGCAATGCTCGCGTACAGGCCGCTGCTGCCGTAATGTTCCTGCGCCCACGACACGAGCAGTGCCACGGCGGACAGCAGCACGGCCACGATCACGGCTTCGCGCAGGCGCAGCGCGGAGCCTTGGAGCGATGGCGCTTGCGCGCCGGCCGGCTCGGCGTTGCGGAGCATCAGCACGCCGATCGTCAGTGCGCCGGCGGCACCGGCCACGCACACCGGTGCCAACCGCACCAGGGCCGAAGGCGCCAGCGCCGCGGTCATCAGCAGCGCCTGGACCCATGTGGCGGCGGTGGACATCACGGCCGCCGCGGCATAGGCGAGCCGTGCCGCTGGCTCGGCTCGCGCCTTGCCGCCCATCGAGGCCACCGTGGCCGTGCTCGAGACGAAGCCCGAGAAGAAGCCCGTCGCGGCGAGCCCGACGCGCCGGCCCAGCCATCGGCTCGCCACGTGTCCCGCCCCCTGCAATGCCAGGATCAGCGCCACCAGCACGGCGAGCGAGCGCGGGTTCATCTCGCCCAGCCACGGCATCGGCCGGTTGGGCACCAGCGGCAGCACGACGAGCACCAGCGCCGCGAGCGTGACGATGTCGCGCACCTCCCGGTCGCTCAGCAGCTCGGTGCTGAGGCGATGCAGCCCGTCGCGCGAGGCGAGCAGCGCGGCGACCCCGGCACCACAGGCGGCGCCGAGCGCAGGGGACTGCACGG
This sequence comes from uncultured Caldimonas sp., assembly GCF_946480305.1. Next base: position 15,270 of record NZ_CAMLJQ010000031.1, on the reverse strand, counting down.
CCAGCACGCCCACCACGTAGGTGGCGAACAAGGCCAGCTCGGTCGTGAGCCCGGGGTCGTCGGAGCGGCTGCGCCAGTAGGCGATGGCTGCGAGCACCAACACCGCCAACGCGCCGGCAGCCACCAGCAGTGGCTCCTGCTGCAGCTGCGCCATGGCACCCGCCAGTGCCGCGAGGGTGAAGCTGCGGATGCCGGCCGGCTGGCGCTGCGGGCCGCTGCCCTTGCGCCGCTCGCGGTCGATGCCGATCAACAGGCCGCTGCCTGCCGCAACGGCAAGACCGGGCCAGGCCTGCTGCAGCTCCATGCGCCTCACACCTTGGCCGTGGAACGGTGCTCCGGCACGTGCACGTTCCAGTGCAGTTCCTCCTGGATGCGGCTGCGCAGCGCGTCGGAGGCCGAAGGCTCGCCGTGCACGACGAACACCTGCTGCGGCGCATGCTGGAAGCCGCCCAGCCACCGCATCAACTCGTTCGCGTCGGCATGACCGGAAAAGCCCTCGATGTGGCTCACCTGCGCACGCACCGGCACGTACTCGCCGTGGATCTTCACCTCGCGTGCGCCTGCCACGAGCTTGGCCCCCCGACTGCCGGGCACCTGGAAGCCGGGGAATACGACATGGTGCTTGGCGTGCGGGGCCATCGCCTTGAGGTGATGCAGCACCCGCCCGCCGGTGGCCATGCCGCTGGCCGAGAGGATCAGGCTCGGGTAGTGCGAGCGCGTCACCTCGGCCGACTCCAGCGGCGTGGCCACGATCGTGACGCCTTCGTACATCTCGCGCACTTCCTGCCGGTCGATGCGCAGCAGGTCGCGGTGACGCGCATACAGCCGGCTGGCTTCGGCGGCCATGGGGCTGTCGAGGTAGACGGGGATCTTCTGCGGGATGCGGCCGGCCTGCTTGAGCCGGTGGATCGCCAGCATCAGCGCCTGCGCACGGCCTACCGCGAAGGTCGGCAGCAGCACGCTGCCCCCGCGTTCGACGGTCGTCGAGATCACGTCGGCCAGCTGTTGCAGCGGGTCGTCCGCGGGGTGCACGCGGTCGCCGTAGGTCGATTCGAGCAGCAGCACGTCGGCTTGTGCAATGCGCTCGGGCGGTGCCATCAGCAGGTCGTGGTCGCGGCCGAGGTCGCCGGAGAAGACGATCGTCCGGCCCCCCGTGCGCAGCGTGACGCAGGCGGCACCGAGCAGGTGCCCCGCGGGTGTGAACTCGAGCGTGGTGTGTGCATCGAGCGCGAGCGGCTGCCCGAAGGGGCGCGGCTTGAAATGCGTCAGTGCCCGTTGGGCGTCGCGCGTGGTGTAGAGCGGCAACGCCGGCTTGTGCTTCGAGAAACCGTGCGCGTTGGCGTAGCGCGCGTCTTCTTCCTGCAGGTGCGCGCTGTCGAGCAGCATCAGCTCGGCCAGGTCGCAGGTGGCCGGCGTGGCGTGGATCGCGCCGCGGAAGCCCTGCTTCACCAGCGCCGGGAGGTAGCCGCTGTGGTCGAGGTGCGCGTGGCTCAACACCACGGCATCGATCTCTTTCGCCGGGATGGGTAGCGGTGCCCAGTTGCGTTCGCGCAGTTGCTTGTAGCCCTGGAACAGTCCGCAGTCGAGCAGGATCTTGCTGTGGCCTGTGTCGATCAGGTGCTTGGAGCCGGTGACGGAATCGGCCGCGCCGAGGAAGGTGATGTGCATGGAACCTCCGAACTGCCGGTGATGCTAGCCCATCGCCACCGCTCCCTCGCGCTGCAGTTGCGCCGACTCGATGATGCGTACTCCCGTCTTGCCCGAGAGCGTTGCACGCAGCAGGGCGCGTGCAACCGTGGTCGCCTCGATGGGTTGCACGCGGGCGGGCAGCAGCATTTGCAGCGGGCGCAGTCCGTGCACTGCGAGCCGCTCGAAGAAGCGCACCGGCTGGCCGAGTGCCGCACGGTCACCGACCAGCAGCGACGGGCGTGCGATCACCACATGGGCGTAGTCCAGCGATTGCACCGCCGCTTCCATCTCGCCCTTCACGCGGTTGTAGAACACCCGCGAGCGCGCGTCGGCTCCCAGGGCCGAGACGACCGCGAAGCGGGAAGCGCCCGCCTGGCGTGCTCGGCGTGCCAGTTCGAACACGTAGGTGAAGTCGACGCGACGGAAGGCCTCTTGCGAACCGGCGGCGCGGATGGTGGTGCCGAGGCAGCAATACACGTCGTCCACGGCGGGCAGGTCGCCCAAACGGTCGAAGTCGACCACGTGGGGGTGCAGCCGGGGGTGCGAGGGGCCGCTCCACGGACGGCGCAGCAGCAGGTGCACGTCGCTGTAGGCCGGGCTGTCGAGCAGCATCGGCAGCAGTGCATGGCCGACGAGGCCGGTGGCGCCTGCGAGCAAGGCACGGCGTGAGGAGGATGACTGCATCGGCGGCTTTCGCGAGGAGCGGGCCGCCGCAGCTTAACGCGTTGGCAGGGGCGGGGGGCGTAAGGCCCCCCGCGTGCTGCGTTGCAGTGCCGGTATCAGCGGCGCGGCTTGCCGCCGAGCAGCGCGGCGCCCTGGGAGGGCTTGCCGGAAGAAGCAGCAGGTTGCTGCTGCGGGCGAGCAGGCTGAGGCGCGTGGCGGCCTTCGTGGCCGTGGCGCTGCGTGGCGCCGGCCGGTGCGGCCGGGCGCGGGCCCCGGTGCTGCTGTTGCGGCTGCTGCGGCTTGGCCGGTGCGTTGCCGCGCGGGCCTTGCGCTGCGGCCGGGCGGCCGGAGCTGCTGCGGTCGCCCGAGCGCTCGCCATTGCGCCCACCGCCGCTCGAGCGCTGTCCGCCGTTGCCGCTGCGCCCCTTGCCGCCCCCACCACCGCCGATGCCGCCGTGCAGCGTCATGCGGCCCAGCTTGATCGGCTCGGCCTTCGCGTTGGGATCGGGCTCGAAGCCGGGGATCACCTCGCGCGGGATCTGCCGCTTGATGAGCTTTTCGATGTCGCGCAGGAAGCCTTCTTCATCGACGCACACCAGCGAGATCGCCTCGCCCTGCGCGCCCGCACGACCGGTGCGGCCGATGCGGTGCACGTAGTCTTCCGACACGTTGGGCAGCTCGTAGTTGACGACGTGCGGCAGCTGGTCGATGTCGATGCCGCGCGCGGCGATGTCGGTGGCCACCAGCACGCGCAGCTCGCCGGACTTGAACTCCGACAGCGCGCGCGTGCGCGCACCCTGGCTCTTGTTGCCGTGGATCGCCATCGCGGTGATGTCGTCCTTCTGCAGCGCTTCGACCAGTCGGTTGGCGCCGTGCTTCATGCGCGTGAACACCAGCACCTGGTGCCAGTCGTTCTGCTTGATCAGGTGCGCCAGCAGTTCCTTCTTGCGGTCGCGGTCGACCGGATGGATCTTCTGCGCGATGGTTTCGGCCGTGGTGTTGCGGCGCGCCACCTCGATCACCTGCGGCTTGTTCAGCAGCCGCTCGGCCAGGGCCTTGATCTCGTCGGAGAAGGTGGCCGAGAACAGCAGGCTCTGCTTCTGCGCCGGCACGATGGCCAGGATCTTCTTGATGTCGTGGATGAAGCCCATGTCGAGCATGCGATCGGCTTCGTCGAGCACGAAGTATTCGATCCTGCTCAGGTCGAGCGTGCCTTGCTGGTGGTGGTCGAGCAGGCGGCCTGGTGTGGCGACGAGGATGTCGACGCCGCGGCGCAGCGCGTCGATCTGCGGACCCATGCCCACGCCGCCGAACATCACCATGCTCTTGAGCGGCAGGTACTTGCCGTAGGTGCGCACGCTCTCTTCGACCTGCGCCGCCAGCTCCCGCGTGGGTGTGAGGATCAGCGCGCGGATGGGGATGCGGCCTTTCGCGTCACGCACGGGCTTGGAGGCGCTGAGCTTGTGCAGCAACGGCAGCGTGAAGCCGGCCGTCTTGCCGGTGCCGGTCTGGGCGCCGGCGAGCAGGTCGCCGCCGCTGATGACGGCGGGAATGGCCTGCGCCTGGATGGGGGTGGGGGATTCGTAGCCCTGCTCGCGCACGGCACGGACGATGGGCTCGGCAAGGCCGAGTTCAGCAAATGTCATTGTGGGAAGTTGCTCCTGCCGAAGGAGCTGCGGATCGGCCTGTTGCCGCTCACCGAAGAGGGCACCAGTCGTAGGCAGATGGGTGTCAGGAGGGTCGGAAACGACTGCGGCGCCGTGACTGGAAGTGGCGCCGCGGGTCGGATTCTACGCTGCTTTGGTTCGGCACCCTTACGCTGGCGAGGGCAAAGGCGTCGCAGGGCCAGGTGTCGCCGGTGTGACAGCTTTTCGAAATGCATGAACGGGCATGCGACAGCCCGTCGACAGCTTGAGGCGCCGATGCGCTCGTGATCCCCGATGCGTCGGCTCCCTTGGCGGCTGCACGATGCCGGCATGGGAGACAAGGCGGCAAGGACAGCAGTGATGAAAGTCCTGATGGTGGAAGACGATCGATGCCTCGCCCAGAGCCTGGAGGTGGCCTTGGGACAACGGGGGTTCGAGGTGCTCGTCTGCGAAAACGGCGCCGAGGCGCTGTATCGCCTGCGCGTCGACGAGCCGGGGGCGATGCTGCTCGACCTCGGCCTGCCGGGGCTGGACGGCCTGGCCGTGCTCGGCCGCATACGTGCCCAGAAGTGCGCGGTGCCGGTGCTCGTGCTGACCGCGCGCTGCGAGGTGGGCGACCGCATCCAGGCGCTCAATGCTGGCGCCGACGACTACCTCTCCAAGCCGTTCGACATGGACGAGCTGGAAGCGAGGCTGCGCGCGCTGTTCCGCCGCGCGAGCACGCGGGTGTCGCAGTTGAGGTGCGGCGAGTTGTGCCTTGAACTCGAGTCGAGCGCGTTCTACCTGGACGGGCAGATCCTGGAACTCAGTCCGCGCGAGCAGGCCTTCCTGAAACCGCTGATCGCCAAGGCGGGCGTCGTGGTGCCCAAGGACCGGCTGTTCCGCACGGTGTTCGCGCTCGAGGCCGACGTGCTGCCGCAGGCCTTGGACGTGGTGGCCCACCGCGTGCGCCGCAAGCTGATGCGCGGCGGGGTGGAACTGGTGACCGTGCGCGGGCTCGGCTACCTGCTGCGCGAAGCCGCGGGCGCCGAGGCGGCTGCAGCGGTCGAGAGGTGATCCGGCTCGGCCGCGCCGACCCGGGTGAACGGCCACGATCAAGCGGCACAGCACAGCGACGGCAAGCGCTCAACCTGCTGAGCGTGCCGCAGCCGCACCCTGCGGTGCGCGCTGCCGGCCGAAGGCGAGCGTCGCGAGCCCCGCCAGCGCGAGCGGCACGCCGATCCACGACAGCTTCTCGAACCCGATCGCGGCACTGGCCGCACCGCCGAGCGCTGCACCGAGCGCGGTGCCGAAGTACAGCATCGAGGTGTTGAGCGACAGCAGCAGCGGCGCCTGGGCAGGGGAGGCCGCCGCGAGCCTCGACTGCTGGGGCGTCATCATCCCGAAGCCGGCGATGCCCCAGATGACGAACACCGTCACGATCGCCAGGTGGCTGCCCTGCGTCAACGGCACGAGCGCCATCATCGTGCCCAGCGTCGACAACTGCACCAGCAGCGAACGCCGGGGCCCGAAATGGTCGTTGGCCCAGCCGCCCACCAGGGTACCCACCACGCCCGACACGCCGAACAGCATCAGCGTGAACGACAGCCGCTCGCCGGACATCGGCTTGAGTGCCTGCAGCACCGGGCCGATGTAGGAGAACACGCAGAAGATGGCCGTGAAGTACAGCAGCGTGAGCAGCAAAGGCCAGGCCACCGCGCCGCGCGCCAGCAGCGCGCCGATGCCGGCAAAGCTGGCACCGGGCGCGTCGATCTCGTCCGGCACCCAGCGGCTCGCGATGGCGAGCATCAGCAGCGACAGCGCCGTGACGGCGGCGATCGGCGCATGCCAGCCATGGCGCAGGCCCAGCCACGCGCCCAGTGGAATGCCGACCACATAGCTCAGGCTGATGCCGAGGAACACCACCGACAGCGCGCGCCCTCGTTTGGCGGGCTCGACCGACGCGACGGCGATGCCTGCGGCGATGGGCGTGAACATTGCGCCCAGGCCCATCAGCACGCGACCGGCGAGCAGGGTGCCGAGGTTGGGCGCCAGCGCACAGACAAGGTTGCCGAGCGTGAACAGCAGCAGCGCGAGCTGCATGGCGCGCTTGCGCCGCCAGCGACCGGTCAGCACCAGCACGACCGGTGCGAGCACGGCGGTGGACAGCGCATAGACCGTGATCGCCTGACCCGCCGCAGGAACACTGACCTGCAACGAGTCAGCAATGGGCCCGAGGATGCCGCCGACGACGAAGGCCCCGGTGCCGATGATCAGGTTGACGAGCGAGAACAGCAGGAGCAGGCGAGGCATGCAGCACACGGCGGGTGGTGGGGAGCCGCCACCCTACCAGCAAGGGAAAAAACCTGCTGGCGCGAAGGACCGCACATCCGGCCGCCTTGGGGCGCGTGCGATAGTGGATGCCAGGGCAACGACGGTCCGGGAAAGGGCGCAAGACGGTGGAGCGAGCGAGCAAGGCGTGGCGGTACGCCGCAGCACTGGGCGTGCTGCTGCTGGCGCTGCTGTTGCGGTGGCTGTTGCTGCCCGTACTGGACGACCGGCTGCCCTACCTGCCGCTCTACGGCGCCGTGGCCGCGGTGCTGTGGTTCGGCGGTCTGCGCCTGGCGTTCGCGGTGGCGGTGCTCGGGTTTGCCACTGTCGAGGCGGCGGTGCCCTGGCTGCCGTTGGACCCGGCCGCGTGGCGCGCCGGTCTGCCGCTGCGCGCTTTCACATACGGCGTGTCGTGCGCCGTGGTGCTGGGCGGCGGGCATGCGCTGCGGCGCGTGCGCCACACCTTGCGGCAGGAGCAGGAGCGTGTGCGCCAGGAGCGGTCCGAGCGCAACAAGGCCGAGCAGCGCGCATTGCTGATGGAGCTCGCCGAAGCGCGCAGCGCCAGCCAGGCGGCTGCGGTCGACGCGCGGCTGGCCGCGGTGTTGCGGCATGTGGGCGACGCCATCGTTGCGTGCAGCGTGCAAGGCCGCATCGTGGCCTGGAACCCGGCAGCCGAGCGCATGTTCGGGTACACGGAAAGCGAAGCGTTGGGGCAGCCGGTCTCCATGCTCGTGCCGTCGCACGCGGCCGGCGAGCGCGAGGCGCTGTTGCAGCAGGCCGAGCAACAACAGCTGGCCAGCGCGGAGACCGTGCGGGTGGCACGCGACGGGCGCCGCATCGAAGTGCTGTTGCGCGTGGCCGCGATGCGCAATGCCGATGGACAGCTGCTGGGCTACACCGCGTCGATGCAGGACATCGGCGAACGCAAGCGCACCGAGGAAGCGCTGCGGCGCAGCGAGGCGACGCTACGCGCCTTCTATGACAACTCGCCGGTCTGCATGGGTGTGGTGGAGGCCGTGCCGGTGCGCGACCTGCTCCATCTCTACGACAACCCCGTGACGTGCCGGCTGTTCGGGTTGCCGCCCGGCGGCACGGCGCACCGCCGGGCTACCGAGATGGGGGCGTCGGCCCAGACGATCGCGTCCTGGCGTCGCGCCTACGGACGCAGTTTGCGCACGGGCAAACCGGTGCAGTTCGAGTACCGGCTGGATCGCGCCGAAGGCGTGCGGTGGCTCACCGCGACGGTCTGCCCGATCGGCCGCGGCCCCACCGGGCGTCACAGGTTCTGCTACGTCTCGGAAGACGTGACCGAGCGCTACCAGGCGCAGTTGCAGCTGCGTGAGGCCGACCGCCGCAAGGACGAGTTCCTGGCGACGCTCGCGCATGAACTGCGCAACCCGCTCGCGCCACTGCAGAACGGTGTCGAGATCCTGCGCCTGCGCGGCGGCGACGCGCAGGTGCGGCAGCAGGCGATCGACATGATGGCCCGGCAGCTGGCGCACATGGTGCACCTGGTCGACGACCTGCTCGACCTGCGGCGCATCACCACCGGGCGGCTCGAGCTGCGGCGCGAGCGCGTGCCGCTGCATGCGGTGCTCGACCGTGCCGTCGAAACCAGCCAGCGCCTGCTGCATGCCGAGGGACACGCGCTGCGCTACTCGCCGCCGCCGGACCACCTCGTCGTCGAAGGCGACGTCACCCGCCTCACCCAGGTGTTCGGCAACCTGCTGAACAACGCCGCGAAGTACACGCCGCATGGCGGTGCCATCTCGATCGACGTGTGGCTCGATGGCGAGGACGCGGTGATCGAGGTGGCAGACAACGGCATCGGCATACCGGAGGCCATGCTGACACGCGTGTTCGAGATGTTTGCGCAGGTCGACCGCGCCGTTGCCCGCTCGCAGGGCGGCCTGGGCATCGGCCTCGCGCTGGCCCGCCGGCTCGTCGAAATGCACGGCGGCACCATCACCGCACGCAGCGAGGGCGAGGGCCGCGGCAGCTGCTTCAGCGTGAGGCTGCCGGTGCTGCAAGACGAACCCCCGGCGTCGGCGCCGTTGCCCGGGCGCGCGCAGCACGCGGTGCGCCGGGGATGCAAGGTCTTGATTGCCGACGACAACACCGACGCTGCCGGCAGCCTGGCCGAGCTGCTGGCGCTGGAAGGGCACGAGACCTTCGTCGTGCATGACGGCCTGGCGGCCGTCTCGGCGGCGCGCGACTTCCGCCCGGACGTCGTGCTGCTCGACCTCGGCATGCCGCGTCTGGCAGGCGACGAGGCCGCACGGCTGATCCGCCGCGGTGGCCCGGATGCGCCGCTGCTCGTCGCCGTGACCGGTTGGGGGCAGGCCGAGGATCTGCAGCGGACCAAGGAGGCCGGCTTCCATGCCCACCTCGTCAAGCCGGTGGACCTGGATGCGTTGCGTCAGGTGCTGCAGCTGCGCTGCGGAGTTCCCGGGCGCGAGGCGGCGTCTCAGCGCGCCGCGAACTGAGTGCTTGCGGTATCGAGGTGCAGCAGGCGGTCGTGCGGGTCGAACAGCAGGCAGCGGCCGCCGCAGCTGCGGGCGTTGATGTCGGCCGGCACGGTCAGCTCGGCCAGCCGTTCGCGCCCACGAAGCCCCCAGCGGCGGCACCGATACGCAAAGCCTCTGTCCCGGTGGGCCAGCGCCACGTGGTCAGCCGCGCAGTGCTGCGGCGTGGTGCGCGAGGTGGTCTTCGATGAAGCTGGCGATGAAGTAGTAGCCGTGGTCGTAGCCTTCGTGCCGGCGCAGCGTCAACGGCTGGCCGACCGCGGCGCACGCGGCTTCGAACAAGTGCGGATGGAGTTGTTCGGCGAGGAATTTGTCGGCCAGCCCCTGGTCCACCAGGATGCCGGCCGGGTAGGGCGGGGTGGCCAGCGCCGCCATCAACTCGCTCGCGTCATGCGCGGCCCAGGCGCTTCTGTCGCTGCCGAGGTAATGAGTGAACGCTTTCTCGCCCCAGGGGCAGCGCGATGGCGCGGCGATCGGCGCAAAGGCCGACAGCGACTTGAAGCGGCCCGGGTGGCGCAGTGCCAGCGTGAGTGCGCCATGGCCACCCATCGAGTGTCCGAACAGCCCCAGGCGTTGTTCGTCGACCGGCAACTGATCGGCCACCAGCGGCAGCAACTCGTCGAGCAGGTAGCTTTCCATGCGCCAGTGCGTGCGCCACGGGGCCTGCGTGGCATCGAGGTAGAAGCCGGCGCCGACGCCGAAGTCCCACGCATCGGCCTCGCCCGGCACATTGGCGCCGCGCGGGCTGGTGTCGGGCGTGAGCAGCGCCAGCCCATGCTGGGCTGCGTACCGTTGCGCACCGGCCTTGATCGCAAACGTCTCTTCGGTGCAGGTCAGCCCCGCCAGATAGGTCAGCAGCGGCACCGGCCCCGATTCAACCTGCGGCGGCAGATAGACCCCGAAGCGCATCGGCAACCCGACGACTTGCGACGCATGCCGATAGAAGCGCTGCACGCCGCCGAAGCAGCGATGCTCGCTGAGCAGTTCAAGTTCAGTCATAGAAGCGTCCGCGGAGAGCTGCGGTAGTTCGGAAACGCTCGGCGCATGCATGCGGCTTATGCCGGCCCAGCAGCCACCGCGGATCCGGCTTTGCCGGGCCGCCAGTGGCGCCCCCTCGAGGGGGGCGGCCGAAGGCCGTAGGGGGTGGGTCAAAACACCACCACGGAACGGATCGACTCCCCGCGCTTCATCAGATCGAAGCCCTCGTTGATCTGCTCCAGCTTCAACGTGTGCGTGATCAGGTCGTCGATGTTGAGCTTGCCGTCCATGTACCAGTCGACGATCTTCGGCACGTCGGTGCGGCCGCGGGCGCCGCCGAAGGCGGAACCCTTCCATACCCGCCCGGTCACCAGCTGGAACGGCCGTGTGCTGATCTCGGCGCCGGCCTCGGCCACGCCGATGATGATGCTCTGGCCCCAGCCCTTGTGGCAGCACTCCAGCGCCTGGCGCATCGTGGTGGTGTTGCCGATGCACTCGAAGCTGTAATCGGCGCCGCCCTCGGTCAGTTGCACGATGGTGTCGACGACGTTGTCGACGTCCTTCGGGTTGATGAAGTGCGTCATGCCGAACTTGCGCGCCAGCGCCTCGCGGTTCGGGTTGAGGTCGATGCCGATGATCTTGTCGGCGCCGACCATCTTCGCGCCCTGGATCACGTTGAGCCCGATGCCGCCCAGCCCGAACACCACCACGTTGGCGCCGGCCTCGACCTTGGCGGTGAAGATCACGGCACCGACGCCGGTGGTGACGCCGCAGCCGATGTAGCAGACCTTGTCGAACGGCGCGTCCTCGCGAATCTTCGCCATCGCGATCGCGGGGGCCACGATGTGGTTCGCGAACGTGGAGGTGCCCATGTAGTGGAACAGCGGCTTGCCGCCGAGCGAAAAGCGGCTGGTGCCGTCGGGCATCAGGCCCTTGCCCTGCGTCGAGCGGATCGCCTGGCACAAGTTGGTCTTGCGCGACAGGCAGAACTTGCACTGGCGGCACTCGGGCGTGTAGAGCGGGATCACATGGTCGCCCGGCTTCAGGCTGGTCACCCCCGGGCCCACCTCGGCCACCACACCGGCTCCCTCGTGACCGAGGATGGCCGGGAACAGGCCCTCCGCGTCGGCGCCGGACAGCGTGTAGTAGTCGGTATGGCAGATGCCGGTGGCCTTGACCTCCACCAGCACCTCGCCTTCGCGCGGGCCGTCGAGCGTGACCTCTTCGATGGTCAGGGGGGCGCCGGCCTTCCAGGCCACGGCAGCTTTGGTTTTCATGCGGTTGTCTCCCGGTCGTGGTGCGGCTCATTGTTCCCGCCGGGCCCGGCGCCGCAACGAAGACCCCTGGCCGCGTCGGGCTTGGCGCGAGCAGCGCGCAAAGTGCCCGAAAAGCGCGTCGGCGTGCAGGGCCCCCCGATTGGCGATAATCCTCCGCTTCGGCGCCCCTCGTCGCCTGCCCGGTTTCCCGGCCGCGGCTCCAACCGTACACATCTCTCTCAGGACACGCGATGGCTCAATACGTCTACACGATGAACCGCGTGAGCAAGACTGTCCCGCCCAAGCGGCAAATCCTCAAGGACATCTCGCTCAGCTTCTTCCCCGGCGCCAAGATCGGCGTGCTCGGCCTCAACGGCGCGGGCAAGTCGACGCTGCTGAAGATCATGGCCGGCATTGACAAGGAAATCGAAGGCGAAGCCACGCCGATGCCTGGCATCCGCATCGGCTACCTGCCGCAGGAGCCGCAGCTCAACCCGGACCAGACCGTGCGCGAGGCCGTCGAAGAAGGCATCGGTGGCGTGCTGGCCGCCAAGAAGCGCCTCGACGAGGTCTACGCGGCTTACGCCGAGCCGGACGCCGATTTCGACGCGCTGGCCGCCGAGCAGGCCGAGCTGGAGGCCATCATCACCGCATCCGGTAGCGAGAACACCGACGTGAAGCTGGAGCTCGCTGCCGACGCACTGCGCCTGCCGCCCTGGGACGCGACGATCAAGAACCTCTCCGGCGGTGAGAAGCGCCGCGTGGCACTGTGCCGCCTGCTGCTGAGCCAGCCGGACATGCTGCTGCTCGACGAACCGACCAACCACCTGGACGCTGAATCGGTCGACTGGCTCGAGCAGTTCCTGCAGCGCTTCCCCGGCACCGTGGTGGCCATCACCCACGATCGCTACTTCCTCGACAACGCGGCCGAGTGGATCCTCGAACTCGACCGCGGCCACGGCATTCCGTACAAGGGCAACTACAGCCTGTGGCTGGAGCAGAAGGAAGCGCGCCTGGAGCAGGAGCAGAAGTCCGAAGACGCCCGCATGAAGGCGATGAAGAAGGAACTGGAGTGGGTGCGCCAGAACCCGAAGGGCCGCCAGGCCAAGAGCAAGGCGCGCCTGGCCCGCTTCGAGGAGCTGTCCGACTTCGAATACCAAAAGCGCAACGAGACGCAGGAGATCTTCATCCCGGTGGCCGAGCGCCTGGGCAATGAAGTGATCGAGTTCAAGAACGTCTCGAAGAGCTTCGGCGACCGCCTGCTGATCGACGACCTGAGCTTCCAGGTGCCGCCGGGCGCCATCGTCGGCATCATCGGCCCCAACGGCGCGGGCAAGTCGACGCTGTTCCGCATGATCCTCGGCAAGGAGCAACCTGATTCCGGCGAAGTGGTGATCGGCCGCACGGCCAAGATTTCCGCCGTGGAGCAGACACGTGAAGACCTGCAGGGCGACAAGACCGTGTGGGAAGACGTCTCCGGCGGGCTCGACAACCTGACCGTCGGCAAGTTCGTGATGCCCTCGCGTGCCTACCTCGGCCGCTTCAACTTCAAGGGCAACGACCAGCAGAAGCTGGTGAAGAACCTCTCGGGCGGTGAGCGCGGCCGGCTGCACCTGGCCAAGACGCTGGCGACCGGCGGCAACGTGCTGCTGCTCGACGAACCCTCCAACGACCTGGACGTGGAAACCCTGCGTGCGCTGGAAGACGCGCTGCTCGAATTCGCGGGCAGCGTGATGGTGATCAGCCACGACCGCTGGTTCCTCGACCGCATCGCCACGCACATCCTGGCCGCCGAAGGCGACTCGAAGTGGGTGTTCTTCAACGGCAACTACCAGGAGTACGAGGCCGACAAGAAGAAGCGCCTCGGCGAAGAGGGCGCGCGGCCGCACCGCTTGCGCTACAAGCCGATCACGCGCTGAGGCGGGCGCTGAACCCAAGCGAAAGCGGCCTGCGGGCCGCTTTTTTGCGCCTGGAAGCACCACTGGCGACAGCGGCTGGTTTGTCAAGGCAACGCAGTCCGAACGGTCTCCCGAAGAGTGGGGGATTGACGCGCCTGCCAGCGCTTTTCACGATGCCGTGCATTCGTTCATCAACGAGGAGCGGGCATGAACAGCGCAGCGACCCAGGCGACGGAAGGCTACGAGGGCCGGCAGGAGCCCTCGCCGGTGCCCGTCGGCGGCAGGCAGAGCGGTCGCGGCTTCATGCGCACGGCGCGCCCCGATGCGATCGACTTCCGCGACCGGCTGTTCGCTCCCAATATCTCGGTGGCGCCGCGCGCTCAGCTGTTCCCCGAGCGCGCGCTGAGCATCAAGCACCAGGGTGACACCAATGCCTGCACCGGCTTCGCGTTGTCGTCCGTGGTCGAGCATCTGCTGAAGCTTGCGCGGCCGGAGGACGCGGCCGAGGTATCGCCCTTCATGCTGTATTCCATGGCACGCCGGTACGACGAGTTCCCGGGCTCGCAGGAAGACGAGGGGTCGAGCCTGCGCGGCGCGCTGAAAGGCTGGTTCAAGCACGGGGCGTGTGCGCATGCCTTCTGGGGCGACAGCGTGCACATGCCCAAGGTGCCGCCCCACCCTGAAGAGGACTGGTGGCTCGATGCCGTCACGCGCCCCCTCGGTGCCTACTACCGCGTGGTGCCGGACCAGATCAGCGACATGCATGCCGCGCTCAATGAGGTCGGCATCCTGTACGCCAGCGCCGGCTGCCATGCAGGGTGGGACCGAGGCTTCGACGTGCAGGCCTGCATGGGCCGGCCCACCTCGTGCAGCGACGTGTGGGCGATCCCGGTGCAAGGCGGCAAGGCCGCCCATCCGGGCCACGCCTTCGTGATCGTGGGCTACAACGATGCGGGCTTCCTGATCCAGAACTCCTGGGGCACGGCATGGGGCACGCATGGCTACGCGATCCTCACCTACGACGACTGGCTCGCCAACGCGATGGACTGCTGGGTGGCCCAACTCGGCGTCGTGACCCGTGAGCACCGCGAGATCGCTCATGCATCGACCCTGCGCACCGATGCCGCCGGGCGCGTGCAACTGGCAGCCAGCGAGGTGTTGCGCGACCGTGAGCTGTCGCCGTTCATCCTCAATGTGGGCAACAACGGCCTGCTCAGCAACAGCGGCGTGTTCCGCACCCAGCCCGACGACGTGCGCGCGATGGTCGACGTGCACCTGCCGGCCGCGCGCAAGCTGTGGGGCCTGCAGGACGAGCCGGTGGACGTCTGCGTCTACGCGCACGGCGGCATCGTCAGCGAAACCGAGGCCGCGGAGGTGGCTGCGCGCTGGATTCCTCGGCTTTATGAGCAGCGCATCTTCCCGATCTTCCTGATGTGGGAGACCGACTTCTGGACCACCGTGATCAACGCGCTCGAAGATGCGGTGAAAGGCATCCCCCGCACCACCGGCGGCCTGGGTGACAGCCTCAAGCGCTGGTGGAACGAGCGGCTCGAACGCCTGCTGTCCCGGCCCGGCACTTTGCTCTGGAACGAGGTCAAGCAGAACGCCAGCGCCATCAGCGCCGAGCGGCTGGACGCGGGTGGCACGCTGCTGTACCAGCATTTCAGGCAATCGGTCGAGTTCGGTCGCGTGCGCATGCACCTGGTGGGGCACTCGGCCGGCAGCATCGTGCACAGCCACATCGTGCAGGAGCTGGTGAAGCGCGGCATGCCGATCGAGTCGGTGAGTTTCATGGCGCCCGCCGTTGACGAACGGACGTTCGTCGAGAAGGTGCGGCCGCATCTGCTCAGCGGCGCGGTGCGACGGTATCAGCAGTTCCATCTGACCGATCGTGCCGAGCTCGACGACGGCACGTGCGGGCCGTATCGACGGTCGATTCTCTACCTGGTGTCCGAGGCGTTCGAAGGGGGCGCGTCGACGCCCCTGGTCGGGATGGAGAAGTACGCAGGGCGCGCGCTGGGCGGGGTGCCCAACGTGCGGGTGCATGTGTCGCCTGGGCCGGTCAGTGCGGCGACCACGCACGGGGCGTTTGATGAAGATGAAGGGACGTTGGGGGCTGTGGTTGAGTTCATCCGGGGGGGATGAAGGGGGGCGGCCCTTGGTGCGCTTGGATGGCTGTTGGTGTTGCCCGCTGGCTGCTGGCTGCTGGCGTTGCCCGCTGGCGCGGGGGTGGGGGCTGCGCAAGCCTGGCCTTTCGCGCCGGGAGTCCGCCCCGGCGGGCGGGTAACTTTCATTTGTTGGCCCA
>NZ_CAMLJQ010000030.1 GCF_946480305.1 uncultured Caldimonas sp. | reverse complement strand
GGGTTCGCTGGCGCTGGAGCTGCTCACGACGTTGACGGGGCGGTCGATCTTCTAGGGCCTGTTCACACTACCGAGGGCTGATGCGGGTGGGTCGCCGTGCCGGGGCCGCCAAACGGGGCGATCTCAACGATGCGCACCGCTGGCGCCGCAGAGGAGCTGCAGGTTCGCTACTGCGGCTGGAAACCGCTCTTGCGGATGATCTCGGCCCAGGTCTTCGCGTAGCTGCGTTCGCGCGTGGCCAACTGCTGCTGGTTCATGAACTCCACTGCCAGCCCGAGCCCGGTCAGCTTCTCGCGCACCTCCGGCACGGCAATGACCTTCTGCAACGCCTGCGCAAACTCGTCGAGGGCCGCCTTGGGCGTGCCGGCCGGCGCAAAGAAGCCGTAGTAGGGCAGGTCTTCCAGGCCGGCGATGCCGAGTTCCGCCAGCGTCGGCACGTCCGGCAACGTCGGCTGGCGCTTGCCGCCGAGCACCGCGACGATGCGGATGCGCCCGCTCTTGTGGTTCTCGATGAAGTCCGGCACCGAGCCCACGCCGGCAGCGATCTGGTTGCCCAGCATGTCGCCCATCATCGGCGCGCTGCCCCGATAGGGCACCGGCACCAGGTCGAGCTTGTAGGTCTGCCCCAGCACCCCCACCAGGAACTCCGGCGTCGAGGCCGGCGCCGGCACGCCCACCGTGCCCTTGCCCTGCTTCTGCGTGCGGACCCACTCCACGTAGTCGTTCAGGCTCTTGGCCGGCGTGCCGCCGGACACGGCGAATGCATTGACGAAGCTCGCAAAGCCCGCGACCGGCACGAAGTCCTTCGCCGGATCGAACCCCGGGTTCTTGGACACGAGCGGCAGGATGGAGATGGTGTGATCGTGCGATATGAAGAAGGTGCTGCCGTCCGCCGGTGCCGCCTTGAGCGCATGCGCCGCCAGTTGCCCACCGGCCCCAGGCTTGTTCTCGACGATGACCGTGCGTCCCAGCTCGTCCTTCAGGCGCTCGGCCAGCGTGCGGGCGATGGCATCGGTGCCTCCGCCCGGCGGGAAGCCGACGAGGATCTTGACCGGCGGTTGCGACTGGGCCCAGGCGCCGGCGCAGAAAGCCAGCGTGGCGGCGAGCAGCGAGCCGAGGAGGGTACGGCGGGTGACGTGGCGCATCGGGTTCTCCGGAGGGTTTGCAGGGGGGAGGGAGAACGGCAATGTAGTGCTTGCGGGGGAGAAAAGGCAAAGGGAGGACGCCGCCGAGGCGGCGATCCTTCCGTTCCAGAAAATTTAGGCTACCTAACGCGGTCGCCGGAACACCGTGATGTTCCAGAAGTCACGCAGACGGGGCTTTCTGGGAAAGCGGGGGCGATGCATCCGTGCAGCCCCTGTGCTTCAACCGCATCCTTACTGCGGCTTTACTAGCACCAGCGTGCAAGACCCGACGACTAAGTCGCGCGCGGCGCTGTAGATGCCGTCAGCCAACTGGCCCGCACACAGTAGGTGCCCGAGTTGATGGTGTGCGTGGCGGGCCTCGACGTGGCTGGCAGGGCACCCTAAGTAGTAGCTGCCCCTACCGGGGGCACTCCATCTACGCGACCTGCGGTGCTGGGAGCGCGCCAACGAGCGCGCGCGTGACCAACGCTCACGGAAAAGCGCACAGGGCGTTCATAGCAAAAGGCCGCCTCGTGCTTGGGGCTCCGTGATCGCTGCCTCACCCGCTCGGTCCCGCTCTGTCCAGTTGAGCACACCGTCCGCCACTTAAATGGCTCCCTGCCTCCTACTCGCTCGTTCGAGCGGCTGCGGGCTACGTTGCGCAAACCCGATTCCAAAACTTACACTGCCCATGCCTTAGCCCCCTTCAGTTCAATAAGGTTTGTCCACCGCCATGCAGCCTTCGCTCGCTTCTTCTGTTTCGTCTCGGCGGCGGATAAAAGCTATTCGTTAGGCACCCCAACCCACGTCTTGGAACGCCGGAATGGAAGTCTTCAGGGCCATCGTTGACGCCGCGTCGCTCGTAGCTAGCATCTTCACAGTTGTGGCTTCGGGCATTGCGATCTATGTTTTCTTCGCAAAGGGCCCCGAATTAAAGACGGCCTTCTCTCTTCTCTTGAACTGGAGCTTTCAGCTTACCTTGACGGAGCTCAAGACCAAGCTTGAACGGCTCAATGAGTACAACGCAAATGAACCAACCGAAGTGGACGAGATTCGCAACATCCTCCACGAGATCGCGGGACAGATCAGAGGTAACCGCCGGGTCAACGCCGCATCACAAGACGTCGCAGTCCGGCTTGAGCAGCTTGCAATAAATAAGCGACTCACAGAGCCAAAAAAGAGAATGATGGTCGCGGAACTCCGCGAGATTTTGAGGAACATTGAAGTAAACACTGTGACCGCTCAAAGCGAGGACACTCATGTCTAAAGTAGTCCAGGCTGTCAATGCCATGATCAGCAATCCGCAACTCATCACTAACGTGATGCGGAACGGGAAGGAATTTTTCTTTGTCTACAAGGGAAAGTACAAATGGTCAGTCAGCAAGAACGAAAAAGGCGAGTACTACCTCTTCTTTTATCCTGGCGATGAAGAGCTCGAGCACCTTGCACGCTACGAAAACGAGGAGTGGGAGGGCACTCCTATGGTTACTTACTCGGACGGAGACATCGGAACCAAGGAAGCTACGGCAAGCTTTGCTGAGTTGTATACGTTAATTAAGGAGCGGGTCTACGGAGTCAACGAAGTCCTTGATGACATCATCTCGGACATGGACGAACTGTAGGCGAGGCGCGATGACGTTTAACGTTTCGTTCAATCTGAACTGCTACGGCAAGCGGAATAGACCCGGGTCGGTATATCGCGGCACCATCGCCGCATCCGTTAATGGTGCTTGCCCCTGCTGGCGTTTTAAATCAAACGTTGGGCGCTAAGGCGAAGGTGTTTGCAATGACGAATCAGCTTTACCGCAACAGAATGCTCAATGACATCGCCTATCTGGTCAGAGAGGCCAAGGATGCTGCGGCGCTGGCCCATCATGGATTGGCAGGACGAGTCCGGGAGCTTTTTGTGTCGCAATTGTTGGTGCCCATGCTTCCGTCAGGCTTCAACATCGGTACAGGAAAGATCACCAACGCTGCTGGCGGCCTAAGCCAGGAGACTGACCTTGTCATTTACAACCGCAGCATCCTGCCGCCTGTTTTCTATAGCGAAAGGGATGCCGTTTTTCCCATAGAGTCCAGCTACTACGCAATCGAGGTGAAGAGCACACTCACAGCCACCGACGTTAGGTCTTCCCTAGCAAAAGGTAAGTCAATAACTTCACTTACAGGAGGCGATCAGGCGAATAGCAGAAGGCATCTGTCACCCGCTGTTCTTGTCTTGTTCGCCTTCGGTTCGGATCTCGCATCAACTTCTTCTGAGATCGAGCGGTATGCTAAATACGACCCTGATTGGCGCACTGATCCCGTATTCAAAGCTATCTGCATAGTTGGCAAAGGATATTGGTATCACGAAGAGGAAAATAGCAGATGGATATTTCACTCGGCCACGCGTGACTACGACGAGGTGGTTGACCTTGTATCTGGGATCGTTAATACCTTGACGAAGATTCCACCCGCATCACGCATTTCGTATCTTGGCCACTACTTAATGAGCGCTAGAAGAGTGTCATGTGTGTGCGAGGCTGGGATTGACGCGCAACAAAACGCTCGAGACGGCATGCCTATCTTTCACGGCCCCGCTCCTTAGCTTACACGTGCGGCTGTGAAAGACTCGATCCAACTCCCGGGATGCATATGATCGGAAAATTTCGACCGCTCAGATTGCTCTGTATCGAACCATCGTCATCGCGCCCAGAGGTTATGGTCCGAAAGAATCACGCCCCTATGTCTGCTATCCAGTATTTCTTATTGACTGATTAAACGTCATTTATTCACGGCACCACATCATGCCCGACTGGAAGACCCAGATGTCTGACGTGCGCAAGCAGTTTCGGGACCCGAGCAGGGTCGAACTTGCGTTGCCCGCATACTTCAGTTTCAAGGATCACGATGCCTTCAACTTTGAGCGTGCTTTGGCGTTCTTTCGGTGGGACTTGAAGGACTGTCCAGTAGACATTGACTTCAGAACGTGCCGTTCGGCCAACTACCAAGCACTGGCACTTGTGGTTCTATACGCGTGGCATCTCAAGTCCAATGGTTGCCGAGTCGACTTCACCGGACTGGATGAACGCGGAAACGGGGGGGCCGCCGACGTTTGGTGGATGATGGGAGCCCCAGGACTGTTCAGCGTCGCCTTCAATGAGAACCAGAACTTCCGAGGCAACGAGTTCAAACCGCTCATTGCAATTCGCAATCACTCGGACTTTAGACTTGCCATGGAGAAGGCAGGTGAGTTCTCCAAAGGATTTAGTATCGAGCATATAAACACGCTGCGCTATGTAATCAGTGAGCTCCTCTACAACACGCTCGAACATGGAATAGCGTTTTTCCAAGACAAGGACTCATGGAACAAGCGTCTCCCGTCACTTATTCAATTCACGTGGTATCGAAAACAGAACGAAATTCACTTCCTTGTCGGTGACGTAGGGATGGGAGTGAAGCGCCACCTTTCCCAAACCTACCCAGGAATTGAGGATGATGAAGCCGCCTTGCAAAAGGCGATTCAACCGCAGGTCTCAGGGACTTTCGGACGGTCTGACCCATACCAAGCAAAAAATAATGCTGGGATGGGCCTGTTCCTCTCCACGAACATCGTCCGCCGCCTACGCGCGGATATGCATATCATTTCTGGTAACGGCTTGCTCCATGTCTCGCCCGCGGACATCACAACCCGACGACTTGAACAGGCTTGGCCGGGTACTCTCGCGCTGGTCACGCTCCGTCTGGAAAAGAGCGCCGGGTTTGACCTGAATGCAATGATGGCCGAGTTCCGAGAGGCCGCAGCACGAGAGCAAAGTGCCAAAAATAAAGCTGAGGATGAGGGGACGTTTTATCTGAGCATTTACAACTACTTTGGCACCTACCCCGAGGACAAGTCTGCCGCTATCAAGTATCGAGATCGTGTACTCCTCGACGAGGTTGCATCCGGAAAGAGGATCCTGCTGGACTTCGATCGAGTTGAGTCAAGTCCTCATAGTTTCTTGAACGCATTGCTTGCAACTCCGATAAAGCGTCTAGGCATGGCCGCATACAAGCGGCTCAAGATCGTCAATGCGAAGCCGGATATTCGCGAAACAATTGACTTTATTCTTGAGGACAACACGTCCGGTGATGGCCTAGACCTGTGACGCAGGCGAGGACTTCGCCGTTTCTGGTCGCAGCCTTAAAGGTTTGCGAGAGATGGTCGATGGAGACGACTAGATCAGTTGCTGCCGCCCCATCCACCCTGTCCCGAGCGGTAAACAGGCTTCCGGCGTGGATTGCGGGCAGACGCTGCGCGTATTGAATGGCGACACCATAGGTCTCGAGAACAAATGAACGCAACCAAGTCCCTCAAGACGCTGATCCCAGCCGCCCTCGTTCTTGCCGTCACGGTGTACCCCGGCAGCGAGATGGCGCTGTGGGGCAGCTTCGCCCTGGTCATCGTCACAGTCGCCTTCGTGCCTTGGTCGGTGTACTCGATGGTTCGCATGGTCAGACGGCCCGCGGAGCGCCGTCACCGCGCCATGCGCGTTGCCGTGTGGGCGGCCGTGCTGGTGGTCGCATTCGGCGTTCGAGCGCGTTGGGATGCGGTGGCGCGTGAGCAGGCCGACGCGGTGGCTTCTGCCGTTCAGGCGCACAAGCTGCGAACGGGCGGGTATCCGGCCAGCCTGGGCGAGGTGGGGCTGGAGGCGGAAGCACTCAAGGCGCGGTTCGGTCTGGGGTACCGCGTCAGCGAAGGCCACGCCGCGTTGTTCTATGCCCGGCCGAGCATGCCGCTGGTGGCCCATCACTACAACTTCGAGGCGAGTTCATGGACGAGGCAGGATTGACGGCGCAGACACCGACCCATCACGTGCCGCCGTTGGTGGCCTGACGAACCGTGCGCTTCCTGCCAACACACCCCCTCGCCGTCGACTTTCCTATGCCCGCGATCGCCATCGTTCTCGCGCTGTTCAGGGTGGCCGGCACCATGCTTGCCTTCAGCACACGCCGAAAGAACAAGAGAGGTGCGCATGCGAGCAACGTCGTCGCCACCGGGCTGCTCGGCGCAATGGCACTGTGCGCGCCTTCTCCCGCGCAGGCCTTCGAAAGGAGCCACTGCGAGGAGCAATGGTTCAACCAGAGCATCGAGAACTCCGAGCACCACCCTGACAGCACGACACCTTGCCAAAGGGAGTCCGTGGCTTTCAAACCCCTGGGGCGGTTCTATTGGCTGGCACACGGCAAAGCGTATTTCCGCAACTTCGAAACCCGACGCTCCAGCCCCTGTTCGGGTAAAGGCGTCGGGGCGCTGGGCAATCTGCTGAACCCGGTCTGCTATTTGCCGGGGTTCCTGCAGGTACACCACAACCACGAGACCCGCAGGTTCTGGCTCGCGTCGACCGACGGCGCGCACTTCCGGCTCGCCACCACGCGTCATGTGCAGCCGCTGTCACCCTGGCAGACGATGATGCTGGCACGCTACGCGGTCGACGAGAAGCATGCCTATCTGAACGGGGAGCGGCTCGTCGGCGCAGACGTGGGGACGTTCGAGGTGGTGTTTCCGTTCGGGGACGACGAGCGGTGGCGTGCGTTCGAGTTCGCGCGCGATCGCGATCATCTGTTCCTGGAAACGTGGGCGTTGCCGCCCTTGGATCTTGCGCAGGTGCAATGGTTGCCGCTGCCGTGTGCAGAAGACGTGCCGCAGTGGCAGCTCGAATCGTGTCGCAACCAGCCTGTGCACACCAAGTCTCGGCTCGGGCGAACAGGCAACAAGCTGCTCTTCCTCTCGTACGGGGACCGTCCTGCGTTGCTGGAGGGGCTGGTGGCGCCGGACCTGCAGTGCCTGGATGTGGGCGGACGGGTGCAATGCCGCAGCCACGGGCGCATCCATGAGATCGCCGGTGATTTCGACAACCCGCCGACGGTGCGGGTGATGACCGAGCAACAGGTGCGGCAGAGCCGCCAGTGAGGGCATGCCGGCGATGCGTTTTTCGGCCTCCATCGTCACCGTCGTGGCCTGCGTCGCGCTGAGTGCTTGCGCAACGGCACCCTCCGAACTCGTCAACCGCCTGGGAATGCAGATGGTCCTGATTCCGGCCGGCGAGTTCACGATGGGCAACGAGGCGACCGTGCAGGAGATGACCACGCTCTACCCGGCGTACGAACTCAGGCGATTGCAGGAGCTGGCAGACGAGACCCCTGCTCACCGCGTGCGCATCACGCGGTCCTTCTACATGGCCCGGCATGAGGTGACGGTGGGGCAGTTCCGCCAGTTTCTCGCGGCCTCGGGTCATGTGCCCGAATCGGTGGCGGACGGCACGGGTGGCTATGGCTACAACGCCGCCTACGATCCGGCCACCACCCGGCGCGGTGACGCCTTCGAGGGCCGCGACCCGCGCTACTCATGGCAGCAGCCGGGTTTTGTTCAGACCGACTCGCACCCCGTCGTGAACGTGACGTGGCATGACGCGATGGCCCTGGCGCGCTGGCTCAGTGCCACCGAACAGCGCCGCTATAGGCTCCCCACTGAAGCCGAATGGGAGTACGCCTGCCGTGCCGGCACGCGCACGCAATACCACAGCGGCGATGCACCGGCCACGCTGAGGCAGGTCGCCAACGTGTTCGATGCCGAGGCCGCCGTGAACTGGCCCAAGTGGCGAGCCTTCGCGCTGCCCACCACGGATGGTTTCGCGTTCACGGCACCGGTGGGACGCTTCACCCCCAACGCGTTCGGCCTGCATGACATGCACGGCAACGTGTGGGAATGGACAGCCGACTGGCACGACGACACCTACTACGCCCGCTCGCCACGAGATGGTCCACAGGGGCCCGCCGAAGGCAGCGTGAAAGTGCGTCGGGGCGGCTCGTGGCACACCTGGCCGCTCTATGCGCGCTGCGCCTATCGCAACTGGAATTCACCGGACACGCGGTACACGCTGGTCGGGATCCGGTTGGTGATGGAGGCGGACTGAAGGGTGGCAGTCAGGTCGATCATCAGGAGCTGAACGGCATGTCAGATCGGATCGAGCGTTTCGTCGAGTCGATGAAGATCCGCCCCGGCGACCGCGTCCTCGAAATCGGCTGCGGGCACGGTGTGGCGGCGGCGCTGATCTGCAGCCGCCTGCACAGCGGCACCTACGTCGCCATCGACCGCTCCGAAAAGATGGTGGCCGCGGCAGCGAAGAGGAACGAGCTTCATGTCCGGTCGGGCAAAGCGCGGTTCCTGCAGGCCACGCTCGAGCAGGTGGATCTCGGCGATGAGCGGTTCGACAAGGTCTTCGCGATGAGGGTTCGCCTCTTTCACGACGAGCCTGCCAAGGCCTGCGGGCTGGCGCAGCGCTGGCTTGCGCCGAAGGGGCGGCTCTTCTTCGAGTACGACGAGCCGCCTTCCCGTTGACGCGCCTGCGCGCGCGCTGCGTGTCGCGGCCACACGCCCTGTCGGCGTCCCGATACCGACTACGCTTCCCCCTCTTCCCGGAACAGCGCGGCGCGGCTGCGGCTGGTTTCGATCGCGCCCCTGCCGTGGCGCAACTCGACGGAGAACCTGCCGTCCGGAAGCCGGCGTGCGCAGGCCACGCCGCGCAGGTTGACGATGGCGTTCCGGTGTACCTGCACGAACACCTTCGCATCGAGGCGAGGCAAGAGGTCGCGCAGCGGTGTGCGGATGAGCGCCTCCCCAGCGGCCGTGAGCACCTGGGTATAGCCGGGCACCGCCTTGAAGGCGAGCACGTCGTCGATGGCGATGAGGCGCACGGTGGTGCCGTTCACGGCCTTGATCCATTCGAGCCGGCGGCCTGCGGCGGAGGTACCCAAGGCCTCCGCCAGCGCATCCAGCCGGGCCGACACCTGGGCGCCGTGCATGCGTTCTTCCAGCCGCTGGCGCAGCCGGGCCACCGTGTCTGCCAGCCGGTCGGCGTCGAGCGGTTTGAGCAGGTAGTCGGCGGCGCGCTGCTCGAAGGCGCGCACGGCGTACTGGTCATAGGCGGTGAGGAAAACGATCTCGGCCTGCCCCTTCAGGTGGCTGGCGGCGTCGAGCCCGTTCATGCGCGGCATCTGCACGTCGAGGAAGACGACCTGTGCCCCGTGGGTGCGCACGGCGCGTATGGCGTCCTCGCCATTGGCGGCCTCGGCCGCGATGTGCAGCTCCGGCCAGCAGGCTTCGAGTTGCTCGCGCAGCTCGGCGCGCAGCCACGGCTCGTCGTCGGCGATGACCGCGCTCCAGCGGCTCGATGGTGGCAGCGGGGGAGGCTTCATGCGGCAAGGCTTTCGAACGTCAGGGGCAGGGTGAGGCGTGCGATGCAGCCGCCGCCGGGGGCGTGGGCGAGGTGGAGCGAGCCGCGCGGCCCGTACGCGAGGCGCAGGCGATCGGACAACCAGCGCAGTCCTTCGCCGGAGCCGGTGGTGGACGACGAGGCGGCAGGCCCCGGGCCGTTGTCGACGACCTCCAGCCGCAACTCGGCACCCTCGGCACGGGCCGTGATGGACACGCGCGGCAGTTCGCCATCGTGCGGTTCGCCATGTTTGAAGGCGTTCTCCAGCAGCGTGAGCAGCATGGCCGGTGGCACCCGTGCCGCCGCAAGCAGCGGTTCCGCGTCGATGGTCACCTGCAAGCGGCCGCCGGCGCGTATGGCCTGGATCTCCGAGAGGGCGCGGCACAGCTCCAGCTCCTGCGCCAGGCTCACTTCCACGGCGCGCAGGCTGGGCAGCACGGCACGGAAGTAGCGGATCAACTGGTCGATCAAGCGCGTGGCCTGTTCGCGGTCGTGGCGCACGAGGTAGCGCAGATTGGCCAGCACGTTGTAGAGGAAGTGGGGCTCGACCTGCGCCTGCAGCAGGTGCAGGCCGATGCGCGAGCGTTCGGATTCGGCCTGTGCGGCAACGGCCTGGTTGCGCAGGGCATCGAGCCGGTAGCTCACCAGTTGCTCGGCATGCAGGCGCTCGCGCTCGCGCAGCGAGGCCAGCCACCACAAGGTGGCGCCGATCAGCGTGCCGGTGACCAGCGCCGCCGCCATCGACTCCCAGAAGACGGGACGCGACGCCATGAACTCGAGCGTGCGGTGGCGCAGCGAGGCACTGATCGACAACCCGACCACACTGCCGAGCCATGCGCCGCCCGCACCGAATGCCGGATAGGCGAGGGGGTGCGTCGACCAGCGCCGGGGCACTGCCGATGCCGCGGCAAAAGCCCCGGCCAGGGTGAGCAGCGTCACGGGCACCAGCATGCGCCAGAAGAGCCGATCGGAGCGCGGCCCGGTGACGACCAGCAGCACGCACAACCCCACCACGAGGGCGGCGACCACGACCGCGTGCTGCCTCAGCAGGTCGTTCGGCGCTCGGTCGGTCGGGGTGTCGGCTTGCATCGCGCCGGGATTATCAGGGTGGGTCGAAGGCGGAACGATCAGGCGGCGGGGCGTGTCCTGTCAAGCGGCCCGCCCCGTCGTGAACCGACGTGTTGCACTCGACGGTCGTTGTGGCCGGTTGAACTGCACGGCGCGGCCGGTGAACGGCTGATCGAGGCAGGCGGAGGGCGGGCTTCCGGCTCGCCAGCGCCGCACCCGCTGCCTACAGTGCGCAGCAACCGCCCGCCCGATTGCCCCGGCGGGAACAAGAAAGAACCGATCAGGAAGGGCTTGCATGCGTTATCACATCTGGTGCGCCGCGTTGCTGCTGGCAGGGCTGAGCGCCTGCGGCGGTGGGGGCGACGAGCCGCAGACCGCCGATCAGGCACAGACTGCGCCGGCGGCCTGTGCCGACCTCTCCACTATGGGCACCCCGCCGCACGCGGTGGTCAGGGGCCTGTGCTATGGCACGCAGGTGTGGCAGGAGCCGACGGTCGGCAAGCGCCTGCGCCAGGCGCTGGACTTCTGGCCGGCGGGCGGCCCGCAGGGCAGGCCCGCGCCATTGATCATCTGGGCGCACCCGAACGGGATGACCCATTTCATTGCGGACGGCCCCGAGGCGCCGCTGTACCGGGATCTGGTGCAGCCGGCACTGCGAGATGGTTTCGCGTTCGCATCGATCGAGTTCCGGCACCCGGTGGTCAACGAGGACATCGACCCGGTGCCGCACCTGGACGTGGCGCAAGCCGTGCAGTTTCTGCGCGCCCATGCCGCGCGCCTGAACATCGATCCGCACCACGTGTTCATCGTGGCCCAGTCGCGTGGCTCGCTCGGGCTGTGGACGGCCTTGCAGGACGACATGGCCGTGCCGGACCACGCCGACCCGGTGCGGCGTGAGTCGACGCGTGTGCAGGCGGTGTTTGCGTATCAGCCGCAAGCAACGTATGACGGGCTGGAGTTCGCGGACCTGTTCGTGGCCGACGGGCACCGGGATGCCGCGAAAGCGTGGTGGCGTCAGGCGCACCCGCAGCACGCGAGCTTCGGCAGCGCGATCCGCAGCGCCGACGCGGGCGACCCGCCGGTGCTGTTGCGCTATGCAGACGCTCCGCGTGGGCAGCCGCTGACGTATGCGGAGTTGCAGCAGGGCGTGGATGTTCTCCACTACCCCGACGCGGGGGCCGCGTTGTGCGACGCCTATCGACGCTCCGGTGCCCCGCTGCGGTGCGAGGTGGCGTTCGGCGTGCCGCGCGAACACGCTTTCGACGGCTACACGGCGTACTTCGCGCGATACCTTGTGCCGAACCCCTGACCCTCGGCATGCCGGGCACGCATCCCGTGCCTCCGGCTTCTTCCGCTTCGCCCCGAAACAACCACCACCGGAGGAGGACACATGGACAAGCCGCGTCGTGCGGGTGCGCTGCGCACCGTCAGGCAGGGTTTCGTGGCGACCGCATGCGTGGTCGTCCTGGTGGCTTGCGGAGGAGGCGGCGGCAGCAGCAGCCACTCGGACGATGGAACGACGCCGCCGCAGCAGCCGGCCCGGCTCACCATCGATGGCACGCGGCTGCTCGGCCCCGATGGGCAGCCGGTGCGCTTGCGCGGGGTGAACGTCAACGGTGTGGATGCCGACGACATCGAAACCATCGCCGGCACCTTCGGCATGAACACGATCCGCCTGCGGATCTCGTTCACACCCGAGAACCGCGCGGACACCGACTCCGGTTTCAGCGACGCGTATCGGCAGCAGATCGACCAGTGGGTCGAGGCGGCCCGCGCGCGCAAGGTGTGGATGGTGCTGGAGATGCGCGCCAACGACAGCGTCTCCAACGACGCCGACTTCTACGACACGACCAAGACACAAGCCTGCGCCAAGCCCACCAGTTGCGCGAACTTCGGCTACTACCTGAAGGCGTGGCGCTACCTCGCCTCCCGCTACAAGGACACCGACTACATCGCCGGGTACGGTCTGCTGGCCGAGCCGAGCGCCAACAAGACGGGCCGGCCGGATGCGCACCTGGTGCTGGTGGCGTTCCACAGAGCGTTGATGGACGAGATCTCGACCATCGACGCGCGCACGCCATTCTTCATCGGCCCGAACTACAACTACGACACGATGGAGTACGTGCGCGACGAGCACTTCACGTCCTTCATGCCCGCCTACCGCAACCGGCTGGTCTACGAGGTCAACTTCCTGACGCCGAAGGAGTGGATACAGAACGGCAGCTGGACCCTGGGCGCCGACAAGCGCGTATACCCGTTCCCGGACCCCGTTGACGGCTACGACTCGCTCCTGCAGGGCGGCGGCGACGGCGACAGCATGGAAAAGACCTACAACGCGCGCCGCGTGGAAGACGGCAACTACCAGAAGACGCTGAGCAAGGGGTTCATCGCGTGGTACCTGCAATGGCCCCTCGCGTTCCGTGAGCGACACCAGGTGCCGTTGTACGTGGACCAGTTCGGCGCGAGCAGCGAGGCGCAGGGACAACTGGCTTACGAGCAGGACCTGATCGATTTTTTCGAGGCGCACGATCTGCACTGGACGCGATGGTCGTACAACGCCGCCGGCCCTGACGGTGCGGGCCGCACGCTGCTGCCGCCGAACGAGGCGGCCATCGGGTTCTACACGGCGCTGGCGTCGCGCTGGTGACCTCCGGCACCGTGCCGATCCATTTCACTGTCATCACCTCTGATCAGGGAGTTCTCAATGATGCGTATTTCCTTACTGCTGACCGTCTTGCTGGCGGCCAGCCACGTGGCGCGGGCCGGCGACTTCGTGGCGCCCGGTCTGTGGGAGCAGACCACCTCACGCTCGGCGGACGGAAAGACCTGGCGCCCCGGTGTGCGCACGCAGGGCTGTCTCACCCCGCAGCAGGCGGACGACTGGGTGCCGCAGGTGCGGCAGCAGATCGCGGCCGCAGGCTGCGAGGCGACCACGCTGCTCATCGCCGGCGGCAAGGTCTCGGGCGTGCTGTCCTGCCCCGCGCAGGCCGCCTCGGCCGTGCGCATCAGCGGCAGCTATTCGAGCAACAGCTACGACATCGATGTGGGCGTGAGCGGTGTCGCACCGTCCGGGCCGGTCGGCCTGTTCGCTCGCTGGAAGGGGCGGCGCCTGGGCGACTGCTGAGCAGCCGCGCAGAACCGCTGGCGGCGGCTTACCCGCGCCAGTAGGTGGAATAGAGCGCCAGCGTCGACGTCTTCACGATGTCGGCACCGGTGTCCGGGTCTTCCACGATGATTGCGAATTCATCAGGGTTGGTCGTGTTCTGCCGCCATTGCCAGCCGGCATAGCCGATCCCCGCGGCATTCATGCGGCTCAGCCCGGCCTCCAGGTAGAAGCCGGTCGGGTCGTCGCCGGTGCGCACGCCGAATTGCTGGATGAACACCGGCACCTTGCGTGCCGATCGCATCGCGGCGAGTGCCCCCAGCCGCCTTTCGATGTTCTCGATCGTCGCGTCGGGGCCGTTGCCCGTGTGGATGAACAGGTTGCCGGTGTAGACCACGCGCCGGGCCCAGCGGGCCGCGGAGATGTAGGCCTCGTCGCAGAGGTTGATGTTGTAGGCGTCGCGCGCGCCCACCAGGAAGGGCGTGCGCGTGTCGCCGGCCTCGTCCTCGATCGCGGTCATCAACTCCTGA
Organism: uncultured Caldimonas sp.; assembly: GCF_946480305.1. Next base: position 36,916 of record NZ_CAMLJQ010000030.1, on the reverse strand, counting down.
TAGAACGCCGACACCGCGGCTGCATGCGCAGGGCCGTGATCCTGCAGCGGCTCGGGCAGCAGTTCGTAGAACGCGATGCGGGGCAGGCCCTTCAGCAGCCCGGCCAGATGCACCCATGCTTCCTTGAACAGGCGGCGCTGCGTTGTGTCCGTCCAGAAGTTGCGCCCTTGGGGGTAGGCACCGTCCGGGTCGCAATAGGCGGCCATGTCGGCATCCTGCAACCCGTACTGCCCGCAGTTCGAATCGATCGTGGGGATCACCCACAGGCCTGCATCGAGACACCACTGGATCTCCTGCAGGAAACGCGTCAGGTGGCCGGGCTTGAAGTGCCCGGGCGACGCATCGTCGCGGCTTTCGATGTCGCGCGTGCCGTACAGGCCCCACCACCGGATCGGCAGCCGGACCACATTGGCACCTTGCGCGGCGATCATCGCGGCGTCCGCCTCCCTCATCTCGCCCCAGGTGCCCTCGTTGATGCCGCGCAGCACGAGCGGCGTGCCGTCCGGCGCGAGCATCGCGTCGTCGGCAAGGGTCAGGCGCGAGGGCTGCAGCGAGGTCGGCGGGGGAGGCGGGTCGTCCCCGCCACCCCCTCCACCGCAGCCGGAGGCCACCGTGGCAACGGTCGAAGCGAGAGAGATCAGGAAGGTTCTTCGGGTGAGTGGATGTGCGGGCATGTTCCTGGGCCGAATGACAACGGGATGGCACCGCCGTTTGCGGTGGGGGCCGGCGCGGGGCCGGGGCGATGCCGGGTACTGTAGAGAGCAGGCTGTGCGGCAGCCAGCCGCCGATGCGCTGTTCGAGCAGCCGGAACCGCCGTTCACCGGCACGGCCCGGCCGCCGGGTATGCTCGTTCGACCGTTTGCATCGGCGCGGCCTTCCTTCGTATGCTGCGGATCGCAGCAACACCTTGTCGGGAGAACGACGGAGCATTCCGGATGCTTCACTCGGTCTCGCCGGCACGCCTGCCGCAGGTCTGTCCGACCCGGGCGAACACACCGGAGCAGCACGTGAACTCATCACTCCATCGCCTTGCGCAAGAGCTCGATCTCACCGCCCCTGGCCATGAAAGTCTGCGGCTGCGGTTCGGATGGGCCTGCGTTCAGAGAGTCGCGCACTTGCTCGAAGAGCCCGCCGTCATCCGATGCCTGGCGGGCCTGGGCGCCTACCTCGACGGCCAGATCGACCGCGAGGCCTTGGCCACGTTCGCGGAAGAAGCCAGCCGCCTCGCCAACCACCATCAAGGCTCCCGATCGATCGACGGCTGCGGGCATGCGGCCGTCTCTGCCACCTACGCCGTTGCCAATGCGCTCGCCGGCAAGGCACTCCAGGCGGCCGACTATGCGGCCTATGCGTCGGTGTACGGCCAGGGTGGGTATGGTGCGGTCTCGGACCCTCAGTCGTTCGAGCCGGAGTATCAGTGGCAGGTGGGCTGCTTGGTCTCGTTGGCGCAACCGGGGGCAGGTGCCCGGCCCCTGTGAGAACCACTTCAATCCAATTCTTCTTCCCCTGGTATGTCGAGACGCCTCATTCTTGCCAAGCTTGCGGACTGCTTCAAAGGGCCGCCCCGGTTCAGGCTCGCTCCGAGCCCTGGGCGTTTGGCGTGCCGGATTCGTCTGTTTCGAGCCGAAGACAGACCGTACTGCGAGGCGATCTATCGACTCAACGAAGCGGCGCATTTCCCCAGCGGATTTTTCGAGAAGTTCTCGGGCACTCTCGGCGCGCCGGCCCATGCGTTCATCGTTGCCGAGGTGGACGGTGCAGTCCGCGGCTTCGCCGGTCTTTCGATGGTGCCCGTTCTTCCCCACTGCGTGTCATGGCTGGCCTATGGAATGGTTCACCCTCAGTTCAAACGGGGCGGGCTGGGAACGGCGCTCCTTCTGGCTCGCTTGGCGGCCTTGCCGGAGTCACACGTTCCATGCACGATCTTGATGACCTCGGTCGGGGGCTCTAACACCTTCTACGAAAGGTTCGGCTTTCGCTTCATTGGTGTCCCTGCGAAGCAGAATGTGCATGGGATCGATCACTATCGAGTCCACTTCACGCGCGACGACCAGATCCGGTGCGCGCAGGCTCTCCAGACGGTACAGGTCGAGCGGGAGGAGATCCGTCTTGGGTTCGAAGCGGCAAGAACTGCTGCCTTCGCTCAGGCCGCTCCAGCGACCGCATAGAGCCCTTCCTGCCATCGAACAGTTCGGCCACGTCGAGGCTCATAGGGCGTGGACTCACGGCGCCGGCTGAGAGAAAACGGCCCCTGGTCGTTTCCCGGAGAGCGGGGTAGCATCCCAGCCTCTTGCCGCTCAGGAGCCCAACCAAGTGATTGCCCACGCTGCCAATGCCGTCGTCCTGCTCATTGCAGTGCTCCACGTCTACATCCTCGTGCTCGAGATGTTCCTGTGGGACAAGCCCAAGGGCATGAAGGCCTTCGGACTGACGCCGGAACTGGCCGCGCAGACCAAGGTGCTGGCGGCCAACCAGGGGCTCTACAACGGCTTCCTCGCCGCGGGCCTGTTCTGGGGGCTGTACCTGGGCGACGCAGGCTGGCAGGTGAAGCTGTTCTTCCTGCTGTGCGTGCTCGTGGCCGGGCTCTACGGTGCAGCCACGGCCAACAAGCGCATCCTGTTCATCCAGGCGGTGCCCGCCACGATCGGGCTGGTGCTGCTGTATCTCGTCTGAGCAGGTACTGCCTGCGGCATCGTCCGGGGTCGCAACATCAATGACATCGCCGCCACACGCGACTCCTGCGGCCAATTTCGCGCTGGACGACGTCGCGTGGCTGGTGGCCAGCCTCAATCCTCGAGCGCTGTCGCAGCCGCTGGCCGGCATGCGGTGGCTCGAGCGCATGACCAGGACGGCCGAGGAACTGCGCCCGATGCTTCGGCTGTTCCCGGCCGTGATGTACGAGCCGCTTGAACCCCACTATGCACTGCTGCGAGCGTTGGGTGTGCTCCATCAGAGGCTGGTTGACGACCTCTGCCATCACCACGGGTGGCATGGCTTGGCGGTCGCTGCATGGTTGGCTCTGTTGGCTCCCCGCGCGGAGTACGCCGTACCGTTGCGGGCCGGAGGTGCGCGTGCTCCCGGCTGCCGCTGGATCGCCGAACTGGCCGTGGCGGAATGTGAGGGCGGAGGCACGCGGGATGAGCGCGACCTGCCGTCGCTGGTACGCCGCCTGCGCGCGGTGTTGAACGACGTCCCATGGCCGCACCGCGTGTTGCGGCCCTATCCGACGGACGCGGAACGGTCGTCTTTCGAGGCGGCACAAGCACGGGTGCGCACCGCCTACCGCGATGGCGGGCTGTCGCGGGCACTGGCCCAGGCACGCCGGGACGGATTGCTTGGCAATCGCCAGTGACCAACGCGCCGCACCACGCGTTTGAGAGGGCGCCGCTCGTCGCTGCCGGCTTGCGCAGGCAGGCGGTCCTCGGCACCATTGCGCGCAAACTCCCACCCGTATCGCTCGATGGCCTCCATCCTCCCGTGCCCCCTGCCCGAGCAGGCGCTGCTGCGTCGCTATGGCGCTGACGGCGCTTACACCGATTGTTATGTGACCGCCCTGCCCGGCCACGTCACCCATGCGGACTATGTCGAGGCGTTCTACACCACCAGGCTGTTCAAGCTGGAGCGGTGGGTGCTGTCGTGGCTGGTGAAGCGGCCGTCCACCGATGCGCAGGCGCGTGAGCTGGCGCTCGGCACGTCGGCCGGCTTTGCGGCCTGGAGCGTGGAAGCCCGCGAGCCGGCGCAGGTCCTGCTGTGTGACCTGCATGGCCGCACACGCTCGTGGTTGATGGTTGCGGCCCGCGACGGCACGACCCAGCTGTTCTTCGGCTCGGCCGTGGTGCCTCTCGTCGACAAGCGATCCGGCCGGAAGCGCCTGGGGTTTGCCTTTCACGCGCTCATGGGGTTCCACAAGCTCTACTCCCGGCTGCTGCTGTCGGCCGCGGCCCAGCGTTTGCAGCACGCGCGAGCGGCCGCCTGACGTGGCCGCGTCTCGCTCTCGACGCGCCTGGTGGTGCCGACTGGCCGCGGGTTATCTCCTGCCTGCGGTGGCACCGCTGTCCGTGCTGTACCTCGGCGGGTTCTTCGCCTCGACCATGCCCTACGGCGTGTTCCGGGTGCTGATGGCGACAGCCTTCCTCGGCGGCGGCGCCCTGGTGATGCGGGAGCTGGCACGTGCCGAACGCCTGCTCGGGCTGCGCGTGACGGCCGGCTTGTTGACCTGCCTGGTCTACGGGCTTGCGGGGATCGGGATGGTGGCGTTCAATTCCACCTGCCATCCGTCGGAGGTCGAGCTTCGCACCTTGTGGCTGGAGCCGCCCGTCCCGTCGGCCGCAGTGCGTGACGGTTGCGAAGACGGCGGCACATGACGGTGTGGCTCACGTCACACGCGACCACCGCACACGACACGAAGGTTCACCATGGTCATCCGCGTCGTTCGCCTCGGCACGCCTCGCGCTCCTGACGAGGGCATCCGCATCGGCACCGTGCGGCGCCCGCCGCGGGGCGTTCCGAAAGAGAAGTTCGCCGAGCAGGACTGGTACGACGTGTGGTACCCGAACCTGGCGCCTTCGGTCGAGACGATGAAACTGGGTCAGCAGGCGCAGACGCCCGCGCAGTGGGCAGCCTTCATCAAGAAGTACAAGGCCGAGATGGCGACACCGGAGAACGCGCGCACCATCGAGCTGCTCGCCGTGTTGTCACATCAGGCCAATTTCTCGGTGGGGTGCTACTGCGAGCACGAGGCGCATTGCCATCGTTCTGTCTTGAAGGCGCTGCTGGCGGACAAGGGAGCAGCGCTCGACTAGGTGTGGCTTCACCGCCGGGCCATTCGTTCCATGCGGCGGCACTTTCGAGAACGGAGCCGATGATGAAGAACGCAATCCTCGTGCTGACCCTGGTGTGCGGCAGTGCTGCCGTGGCGCAACCGCAGACCCAAGTCCCACCGCAATCGGGGTTCCCGGAGCCCGCGACCGCCCCGTCAGCCGCCGAACTTCGCGACAAGCTGGCGGGCAAGGTGTTCAGGGCGAAACTGGCCGACGGCGGCTTCTGGCGCCTGGAGTACAAGGCCAACGGCTACTTCTTCATCAACACGCATTCCGGTTTTTCCGACACCGGCAAATGGCAGACGAAAGATGGTGCACTTTGCTCGGAGGCGTCCAAGATCAAGGCCAACTGCAATGAAGTTCGCGTGCACGGAGACGCTGTCTACCTGAAGCGCGACAGCGGTGAGGTTGTGCAGCTGGTTGCGCAGTAAGCGCAGCGGTTCACACCGTAACCGCCGTCTCGGGCACTTCCACGCCTGCCCGCAACGCCGCATTCGGCTGCGGTTTCGGCAGGCTGCACTTGCGGTGGATGAGATCGCTGCGCGCGAACAGCTCCGCCACCCAATCCACGAACACCCGCACCTTGGTGCTCAGGTGCCGGTTGGGTGCATACACGAGATGAATGGGCACCGAATCGGCGCACCAGTCGAGCAGCAGGGGGACCAGCGCGCCCGCGCCGATGTACTGCTGCGCCATGAAGGTGGTCGTGCGGATGATGCCCAGCCCTGCCAAGCCTGCAGTGAGCAGGGCGTTCGAGTCGTTGACCGACAGCACGTGGCGACCCTGGATCTCCAGCCGCTCGCCGTCGTGGTTCGTGAAGTTGAACGGAAAGATGCGCCCGGTCAGGTGCGAGAAGTGGTTCACCACCACGTGCTGGTCGCCCACCAGATCGTTGGGGTGCTGCGGCGTGCCGTGGCGCTTGAGGTAGGCGGGTGAGGCGCAGATGATCAGGTGGAACTCGCCCAGCCGGCGGGCCACCAGCGACTGGTCGGTCAGCTCGCCGCCGCGCAGCACGCAGTCGATGTTCTCGCCGATCAGGTCCACCGGCCGGTCGCTCACGCCCAGGTCGATCTGGATCTGCGGGTAGCGGGCATAGAAGTCGGGCAGCGCAGGAACCAGCAGCAACTGCGCCACCTGTGTGCCCACATCGATGCGCAGCCGGCCCTTGGGGTTGCGCTTGGCGCGCGACATGCTCGATTCTAGCTCGTCGATTTCGCTCAGCAGGCGCAGCGCACGGTCGTAGTAGGCAGCACCGTCGGCCGTGACCGTGACGCGCCGTGTCGTGCGGTTCAGCAGCTTGGTGTCGAGGTGCGCTTCCAGCGCCTGGATCAGCCGCGTGACGGTCGGTTTGGGCAGGTTCAACGAGTCGGCCGCCTTGCTGAAGGTGCCGGCCTCGACCACCCGGGCGAAAACCTGCATGGCTTGGAATCTGTCCATCGTCTTGATGCTCCGTCGCTCGCTGTGCGTCACCGCTGCCTGGCGGCTCCTTCAGCGCGAATGTTGCGATTGGAACTCAAGAACCAACGCCCATTGTTGGCGTGGGTGAAATGAAGCATGAGCGAGACAGCTATTTATTGGCTGATTCGCCGAACCTATCTTTGCCGCATTGCAACAACCACCGGGCGCCGAGCAGCGGCGATCTGGCCATGCGGTCCTCCACCTCCTCCTTGCCCTCACCCAGCGCCGGACACGGCACACCCATCGCGATTGCGCTCGATCGCGTGCGGGCGTTGTCGGCGCGCTACTACGGGTGCCCGGAAAGCAGCGGTGCCGAGTGCCCGCTGGTGCTGCACCTGCACGGCGGCGCGTTCACGCAAGGGCTGCCGGCGCAAGGGGCACCGGTGGCGCAGCTGTTGTGCGACGCGGGGGCGGCGGTGCTGTCGCTCGACTATCCGCTGGCGCCGGCCCATCCGTTCCCCAGTGCGCTCGAGACGGCGTATTCCGTGCTGGTGTGGGCCCAACAGCAGCGCAAGCGCCTGGCGGCCGCACGGTCGCCACTGTTCGTGGCCGGTGAAGAGGCGGGCGGCAACCTCGCCGCGGCCCTGGCCATGGTGGCGCGCGACCGCGGCGGGCCTGCACTCGCCGGGCAGATGCTGCTGTCGCCGATGCTCGACGTGTGCATCGCCACCGCCTCCCAGCGCGAGGCGCACGCGGGCGAGGTGGGTTGCCCGTGGGCGCGCGGCTGGCGCAGCTACCTCGCCGACGCCTGCGACGCGATGCATCCCTACGCCGCGCCGGCCCACGCGATGCGCCTGGCCGGCCTGCCGCCGGCACTGCTCGTCACCGCGCGCGACGACCCGCTGCGCGACGAGACCCGTACCTATGCACAGCGCCTGCAGGCCGCGGGCGTGCCGACCGACGAGACGGTGTTGTCGCTCGTCACCGCCTGGCCGCTGAGCTACCGCGAGCCGGCCCAGGTGGACGCGCCCTGGGCCCGTGCCGTACGCACCCACATGCGCCGCTTCATGGCAGCGCATGCCTGATGGTTTTCAACCCCTGCCTTTTTTGCTTTCCTGCCTTTCACGAGTGAGGACTCCCATGAACAAGAACCCCTTGCGCACCCGCCCCGGCCTGCTGGCCGTGGCCGCCTTGCTGACCCTGGCGGCCGCCGTGCCGGCAGCCCTGTTTGGCGCAGGCAGTACCCAGGCCGAGCCGCCCCCGCCCGACGCCGCGCCCCAGGCGCTGCCCGCCTCGGTGGCCACCGTCGTGCAGAGCGATGTGATGGCGTGGGATGAGTTCTCCGGCCGCCTGGAGGCGGTGGAGCGCGTGGAGGTGCGGCCCCGCGTGGCCGGCACGGTGCAATCGGTGCACTTCCGTGAGGGCGGCCTCGTCAAGCGCGGGGACCTGCTGTTCACGCTCGACCCGGCACCCTATGCCGCGGAAGTGGATCGCGCGCAGGCGCAGGTGGCAGCCGCCGAAGCCCGCGTGTCGCATGCGCAGAGCGAGCATGCCCGCGCGCAACGCCTGTGGGAAGAAGACGCCATCGCGCAGCGCGAACTCGACGAACGCGCCAACGCGTTGCGCGAGGCACAGGCCAACCTGCGAGCTGCCACGGCGGCTTTGCAGTCGGCTCGGTTGAACCTCGACTACACCCAGGTGCGTGCGCCGATCGCCGGGCGCATCGGCAAGCTGGAAGTGACGGTGGGCAACCTCGTGGCCGCCGGCCCCGGCGCACCGGTGCTGACCACGCTCGTGTCGGTGCACCCGATCTACGCGAGCTTCGACGCCGACGAGCGCGTCGTCGCGCGCGCGTTGCAACAACTGCCGGGCGGCAGCAGCGCCCGCGCGCAGATCGAACGCATCCCCGTGCAGATGGGTACGGCGACCAGCGACGACACGCCCTATGAGGGCAAGCTGCAACTGGTCGACAACCAGGTGAACGCCACCAGCGGCACCGTGCGCGTGCGCGCGGTGTTCGACAACACCGATGGCCGCCTGATGCCGGGGCAGTTCGCCCGGCTGCGCATGGGCCAGGCGCAGGCGAGCAGCTCGCTGCTGATCAACGAACGCGCGGTGGGCACCGACCAGGACAAGCGTTTCGTGATGGTGGTGGGCCCCGACAACAAGGCGGCCTACCGCGAAGTCACGCTCGGGCCTTCCGTCGACGGCCTGCGCATGGTGACGAGCGGGCTGAAGGCGGGCGAACGCATCGTGATCAACGGCCTGCATCGCGTGCGGCCCGGAACCTTGCTCGCGCCGCAACCCGTGGCCATGGACGCCAAGCCCGAGTTGCAGGTGCAACGCAAGGGCGCCGCGCAGTCCTGAAACGGGCGTATGGAAAGAACAACATGAACCTGTCCAAGTTTTTCATCGACCGGCCGATCTTTGCCGGCGTGCTTTCGCTGCTGATGCTGATCGCCGGCCTGATCGCGCTGCGCGGGCTGCCGATCTCCGAGTACCCGGAGGTGGTGCCGCCATCGGTGGTGGTGCGCGCGCAGTATCCCGGCGCCAACCCGAAGGTGATCGCCGAGACGGTGGCGACACCGCTGGAGGAAGCGATCAATGGCGTCGAAGGCATGCTCTACATGGGCAGCCAGGCCACCACCGACGGGCTGATGACGCTCACGGTGACCTTCAAGCTCGGCACCGACCCGGACAAGGCGCAGCAACTGGTGCAGAACCGTGTCTCGCAGGCCGAGCCGCGCCTGCCCGAAGAAGTGCGGCGCCTGGGCGTGACCACCGTGAAAAGCTCGCCCGACCTGACGATGGTGGTGCACCTGTTGTCGCCGAACGAGCGCTACGACATGACCTACCTGCGCAATTACGCGGTGCTGAACGTGAAGGACCGGCTGGCGCGCGTGGAAGGCGTGGGCCAGGTGCAGCTGTTCGGTTCCGGCGACTACTCGATGCGCGTGTGGCTCGACCCGCACAAGGTGGCGCAGCGGGGGTTGTCCGCCGGGGACGTGGTGCGCGCGATCCGCGAGCAGAACGTGCAGGCGGCCGCCGGTGTGGTCGGTGCCTCGCCGGGCCTGCCGGGCATCGACCTGCAGCTGTCGATCAACGCGCAGGGCCGGCTGCAGAGCGAGGAAGAGTTCGGCGACATCATCGTCAAGACCGGCAGCGACGGCGCGGTGACCCGGCTGCGCGACATCGCCCGCATCGAACTGGGGGCGGCCGAGTACGCGCTGCGTTCGCTGCTCGACAACAAGCCTGCTGTCGCGATCCCGATCTTCCAGGCCCCGGGCTCCAACGCGATCCAGATCTCGGACGACGTGCGCAAGACGATGGCCGAGCTGAAGACGCGCATGCCCGAGGGCGTGGACTACCAGATCGTCTACGACCCCACGCAGTTCGTGCGGGCGTCCATCGAGTCGGTCGTCAAGACGCTGCTCGAAGCGGTGGCACTGGTGGTGCTGGTGGTGATCCTGTTCCTGCAGACGTGGCGTGCGTCGATCATCCCGCTGCTGGCGGTGCCGGTGTCGGTGATCGGCACCTTCGCGGTGATGCACCTGTTCGGCTTCTCGATCAACGCATTGAGCCTGTTCGGGCTGGTGCTGGCCATCGGCATCGTGGTCGACGACGCGATCGTGGTGGTCGAGAACGTCGAGCGCAACATCGAGGCGGGCCTGAGTCCGAGAGAAGCGACGTACCGGGCGATGCGCGAGGTGTCCGGCCCCATCATCGCGATCGCGCTGGTGCTGGTGGCGGTGTTCGTGCCGCTCGCGTTCATCACCGGGCTCACCGGGCAGTTCTACCGCCAGTTCGCGCTGACGATCGCGATCTCCACGGTGATCTCGGCGATCAATTCGCTCACACTCTCGCCCGCGCTCGCCGCCTTGCTGCTCAAGGGCCACGACGCACCGGCCGATCGGCTGACCCGCGCGATGGACCGCAGCTTCGGCTGGCTGTTCCGCGGCTTCAACCGCTGGTTCGGGCGCGGCTCCCAGGCGTACGGCAACGGCGTGCAGCGCGTCATCTCGCGCAAGGCCGTGACGATGGCGGTGTACCTGGTGCTCGTCGGCGTGACTGCACTGCTGTTCAAGGCGGTACCCAGCGGCTTCGTGCCCGCGCAAGACAAGCAGTACCTGATCGGCTTCGCCCAGCTGCCGGACGGCGCGACGCTCGACCGCACCGAAGACGTGATCCGCCGTATGGGCGAGATCGCGCTGAAGCACCCGGGGGTGGAGCACGCGGTGTCCTTCCCCGGCCTGTCGATCAACGGCTTCACCAACAGCTCCAACTCCGGCATCGTGTTCGTCACGCTCAAGCCGTTCGACGAGCGCAAGAGCGCCGAGATGAGCGGTGGCGCGATCGCGGGCGCGTTGAACCAGCAGTTCGCCGGCATCGAGGACGCCTTCATCGCGATGTTCCCGCCGCCACCGGTGCAGGGGCTGGGCACGACGGGCGGTTTCAAGCTGCAGATCCAGGACCGCAGCTCGCAGGGCTACGAGGCGCTCGACGCGGCCACCAAGGCCTTCATGGCGAAGGCCTACCAGACGCCCGAGCTGGCCGGCCTGTTCTCCAGCCTGCAGGTGAACGTGCCGCAGCTCTATGCCGACATCGACCGCACCAAGGCGCGCCAGCTCGGCGTGGCAGTGACCGACGTGTTCGACACGATGCAGATCTACCTGGGCAGCCTGTATGTGAACGACTTCAACAAGTTCGGACGGACCTACTCGGTGCGGGTGCAGGCCGATGCACCGCACCGTGCGCGGGCCGAAGACGTGGGGCTGCTGAAGGTGCGCTCCGCCAGTGGCGAGATGGTGCCGTTGGCCGCGCTGATGAAGGTGCAGCCGAGCTTCGGGCCGGAACGGGCGATGCGCTACAACGGCTTCCTCGCGGCCGACGTGAACGGCGGCCCCGCGCCGGGTTATTCGTCCGGCCAGGCACAGGACGCGGTGGAGCGCATCGCCGCCGAAACGCTGCCGCCCGGCATGGGCTACGAGTGGACCGAGCTGACCTACCAGGAGATCCTGGCCGGCAACTCCGCGGTGTGGGTGTTCCCGCTCGCGATCCTGCTCGTGTTCCTGGTGCTCGCGGCGCAGTACGAGAGCCTCACCTTGCCGCTGTCGATCATCATGATCGTGCCGATGGGCCTGCTCGCGGCGATGACGGGCGTGTGGCTCTCGGCCGGCGACAACAACGTGTTCACGCAGATCGGGCTGATCGTGCTGGTGGGCCTGTCGGCGAAGAACGCCATCCTGATCGTCGAGTTCGCACGTGAACTCGAGTTTGCCGGCCGCACGCCGGTGCAGGCCGCCATCGAAGCGAGCCGGCTGCGCCTGCGGCCCATCCTGATGACCTCGCTGGCCTTCGTGATGGGTGTGCTGCCGCTGGTGCTGTCCACCGGTGCAGGCGCCGAGATGCGGCAGGCGATGGGCGTGGCCGTGTTCGCGGGAATGATCGGCGTCACTGCCTTCGGCATCTTCTTCACGCCGGTGTTCTATGTGCTGCTGCGCCGCCTGGCCGGCAACCGGCCGCTGAAGCTGCATGGCGAGGTGCCGCATGTCGAGGCCTTTGCCGGTGTGCATGACGTGGTGCCCGCCAAATGAACCGGAGCGAAAACATGAACAAGACGTTGAACGGATGGATGCGGCTGGCACCGCTTGCCATGGCGCTGTTGATCGCCGGCTGCGCATCGCTGCCGCAGCCTGCCCCTGAGGCGCTGCCCATCACCCCCCAGGCTTTCAAGGAGGCCGAAGGAACGCAGTGGACCACCGCCGTGCCGGCGGAAGCGCAGGCGCGCGGCGCGTGGTGGAAAGCCTTTGAGGATCCGGTGCTCGACGGCCTGATCGAGCGCTCCCTGCAACGCAACGCGAGCATCGAGATCGCGGCCGCGCGGCTGCGTCAGGCGCGAGCCCTGGTGCGCAGTGCCGCGGCGGACCGCTCGCCGCAACTCGGGCTCGGCGCCGGCGTCGTGCGGGAAGCCGAGCCGGGCAGCCGCGGGCGGGCCGGCACCTTGGCCAACCTCGGCGCGGACCTGCGCTACGAGGTGGACCTGTTCGGCCGGCTGGCGCGTGCGCAGGATGCCGCCACGCTCGACGCCGAGGCGCAGGCAGCGCTGCTGCAGAGCACGCAGTTGATGGTGCAGTCGCAGGTGGCGCAGATCTACCTCGCGCTGCGCACCACCGAAGCCGAGCAGGCCATCGTGCGGGAAACCGTGCAGGCCTTTCGCGACACGCTGGACCTGACCGAACGCCGCCAGCGTGCGGGCGACGTGGCCGAGCTCGAAGTGGCCCGCGCGCGCACGGAACTGGCGTCGACCGAGGCGGAGCACCACGCGTTGTCGCGCCGCCGCACGGCGCTGGAACATGCGCTTGCGGTGCTGGTGGGCGAAGCGGCGTCGGCCTTCCGTCTCGAAGCCGGTGATCTGCCGGCGGCCTTGCCGGTCGTTCCTCCCGGCGTGCCCGCCACCGTGCTCGCACGGCGGCCGGACGTCTCCGCCGCGATGACGCGCTTGCAGGCGGCACAGGCGCGGGTCGGGGTCGCGCGTGCAGCGTGGTTTCCCGGTATCACGCTGACCGCCTCCGGCGGCATGGCGTCGCCCGAAGTCTCGGACCTGTTCAAGTGGTCGGCGCGGGCGTGGGGTGTCGGCGCGCTGTTGTCATTGCCCATCTTCGACGGCGGACGGCGCGATGCAGCCGTGGAGTCTTCCCTCGGCGAGTTCGACGCGGCCGTGGCCAGCTATCGCGAGCAGGTGCTGGTGGCATTGCGCGAAGTGGAGGACGAGCTGTCCGCGTTGCGGCTGCTGTCCGAGCAGTCGCAGGCGCAGTCGCGTGCGGTCACCTCGGCGGAACGGGCCACGCAGTTGTCCACCTCGCGCTATCGCAACGGGTTCGTCAGCCAGCTCGAGCTGCTGGATGCGCAGCGCAGCGAACTGCGCAATCGGCGGCTTGCAGTGCAGGTGCGAGGGGCGCAGTATGAGTCGACCGTGGGACTCATCCGGGCCCTCGGAGGCAGCTGGGAGGCTGCGTCGGGCGGTTGACCGGCGCTCGAGGAACGCCGGCCGCTCCCCCGCTGCGGTCGGCGTACCCGAGTCGCTATGCCGGTGTTGGCGCGGAGCCGGCGGTCAGGGTGTCCAGCCGAGCAGCTCGCAGCCCAGGATGCTGTCGCTGCCCTGCGCGTTCTTCACGGTGAACCGCGATGCGTCGCCGGCGGCCGGCAACGCCGTCACGTTGCGCGCCGTTTCCGGGACGTACCACAGGGAGCAACTGCCGATGCAGCCACCGCCGCTGCAGACGTAACCGGTGTCGACGTCGAAGGCGATGTGCTTGCCGTCCGGCGACCATTTGCCGTAGCTCGTGATCTTCGTGCTGGTCAGACGGCCTGCGTTGGCGCCGCTGAGGTCCGCGACCCAGAGATCGCTTTCGCTGATCGATCCGGTGTCGCTCACACGCCAGACCTGGAGCACCATGCGCGTGCCCTGGGGATTGACCCGGACATCGTTGACCTTCCTGCCAGCCGGTGGATCGAAGCGCCCAGCCGCCTGCCGCGCGCCTCCGACCGTGCCGATCGCTATGTCGCCATCCGCCGTGACATGCACGTAACGCCCGTCCGGCAGCCAGTCGACCGACGTGTCGCTGGCGTCGAAGGTGTCGAGCACCGTCTCGGACTGCAGGTCGTAGAACACATAGACGCCGGGGTTCGCCGTGCTGTCGCTCCAGGTGGCCAGGACCACGTGCTTGCTGGCGGGTGATGGGCGGTAGGAGCGTACATACCCTTCGAACTCGCTCTCGTAGAGCGCGCTGCCCGTGCCTGTCTGCAACACCTTGACGGTCGTGTAGTTGTCGCCGGCGTCCCACTCGTAGGTGACGTACTGGCTGCCGTCGGGCCAAGGCCACGCGGGGCCGTCGGTGGTGACGCGCTGAGGGGCTGCACCGGTGGGCGACGCGATCTGCGTGCCGTCGAGAGCATCCAGGGCGTAGTTGTCGTGCCAGAGCCGTCCGGTCACCGTGCTTCCCGAGGGAGGGGGGCCGTTGTCGTCGCCGTCATCACTGTCGCCACCTCCACCACCGCCCCCGCAACCGCTTACAAGAGCAACCGCGAGCACCAGGCTCCATCGGTACAACGATCTGCGTAACGCTGTCTTGAACATGGTCGACCCCCTGAATGTTGTGCAACCCGTGGAGCTTTCGTCGAAGGCATTCCACGAGCCGCAAAAGTCTGCGCCCGCAGGCTGCGGCCGGGAGTAACTTTGGGTGACCTGCCTGCCGGACCGAGTGATCGACGGGCGCAGGGACGTGGTCGCGGATGCGCAGGGCTCTGCGGCAGGTGGCCTTGGGCGTTGCTATCCTCGCGCCATGTCCTTGCTCCGTGTCGATCGCCTGTCCCAGCACTACGCGCTTGCGCGCGACTCGCTCTGGCGCAAGCCGCAGACCGTCATCGCGCTCGACGGCGTGAGCTTCGAGGTCGAGCCCGGGCGCAGCCTGGGCGTCGTCGGCGAATCGGGCTCCGGCAAGTCCACGCTCGCCCGGCTGGTGATGGCACTGGAGGTGCCGACCGCCGGCAGCGTGTGGCTGCAGGGGCAACGGCTGCACTCGCTTTCGACGAGGCAGATGCGGCAGGCGCGCCGCGAGATGCAGATGGTGTTCCAGGACCCATACGGCTCGCTGGACCCGCGGCAGCGGGTCGGGCGCATCGTGGCGGAACCGTTATCGATCTTGCCCGGCACCGATCGGGCCGCGCAGCGGGCCCGGGTCGATGAAGTGCTCGAAGCCGTCGGCCTGAGAGCCGGCGATGCCGACAAGTACCCGCACGAGTTTTCCGGCGGGCAGCGCCAGCGCATCGCGATCGCAAGGGCGCTCGTCACCCGTCCGAAGCTGATCATCGCCGACGAGCCGGTCAGTGCGCTCGATGTCTCGGTGCAGGCCCAGGTGCTCAACCTGATGCGCGACCTGCAGCAGGCCTATGGGGTGACCTACCTGTTCATCAGCCACGACCTCGCCGTGGTGGAGTACCTGTGCGACGAAGTGCTGGTGATGCAGCATGGCCGCGTGGTGGAGCGGGGCGCGGCGCAGCAGGTGTTCCGCGCGCCGCAGCATCCCTATACCCGGGCACTGCTGGACGCCGTGCCGACGCTCGACGCGTGAGCGCTACGCTGCGTGCTCACACGACGCCCTGCGAGAGCATCGCGTCGGCCACCTTGACGAAGCCGGCGATGTTGGCGCCGTCGACGTAGTTGATCGAGCCGTCCGGTCGGGTGCCGTGCCGCACGCAGTGCATGTGGATGTCCTTCATGATCGCGTGCAGGCGCTCGTCGACCTCGGCATGCGTCCAGGACAGGCGCATCGCGTTCTGCGTCATCTCCAGTCCGGAGGTCGCGACGCCGCCGGCGTTGCTGGCCTTGCCCGGCGCGTACAGCGTGCGGGCGGCGAGGAACACGTCCACGGCTTCCAGCGTGCTGGGCATGTTGGCGCCCTCGGCCACGCACTTCACGCCGTTGGCCACCAGACGCCTGGCATCTTCGGCGTCGAGCTCGTTCTGCGTCGCGCAGGGCAGGGCCACGTCGACCGGCACGTGCCACGGGCGGCGTCCGGCCTCGAAGCGCAGGCCGTGCTTCTCCGCGAAGGCCGACAGGCGCCCGCGCTGCACGTTCTTCCACTGCATCACCTGCTGCAGCTGCTCTTCGCTCAGCCCGTCCTCGACCACCAGCGTGCCGTCGGAGTCGGACAGCGTGACCACCCGCGCCCCCATGTCGAGGGCCTTCTCGGCGGCGTACTGCGCCACGTTGCCCGAGCCGGAAATGGACACCCGCAGGCCCTCGAAGCTGCGACCTTCGCGGTGCAGCATCTCCTGCGCGAAGTACACCGTGCCGTAGCCGGTTGCCTCGGGGCGCATCAGGCTGCCGCCGTAGGACATGCCCTTGCCGGTGAACACGCAGGAGGCGTCGTTCGTGAGCTTCTTCAGCATGCCGGCCATGAAGCCCACCTCACGCGCACCGACACCGATGTCGCCGGCCGGCACGTCGGTGTCGGCCCCCAGGTGGCGGTGCAGCTCGAACATCAGCGCCTGGCAGAAGCGCATCACCTCGCCGTCGCTCTTGCCCTTGGGGTCGAAGTCGGAGCCGCCCTTGCCGCCGCCCATCGGCAGCGTGGTCAGCGCGTTCTTGAAGGTCTGCTCGAACGCGAGGAACTTCAGGATCGACAGATTCACTGAAGGATGAAAACGCATGCCGCCCTTGAACGGGCCGATCGCGTTGCTGTGCTGCACCCGCCAGGCGCGGTTCACGTGCGTGCGGCCCGCGTCGTCGACCCACGACACGCGGAACTGGACCACCCGCTCCGGCTCCACCAAACGCTCCAAAAGCGCCTGCTCCGCATAGCGCGGGTACTGCTGGACGAACGGCCACAGGCTGGTCATCACCTCTTTGACCGCCTGGAGGAACTCGGGTTGATGGGGGTCGCGGGCCTCCACGGCGCGCAGGAAATCGTCAACGGATGCGTGCTTCAACAATGTCTCCAGGAGGGAAGGGATCAGAAGAAATCGCACCGAAATCGGGCGACATGAGCGAATGCGGTGCATTCTAGGCACTGAAAAAGCACTCAAATGGGGCAATGTTGTTGATCCGGCGGGGGCGATGTTCATGCTTGGTGCGTCAGGGCTGCCCCCGCATCGCACCGCTGGCCACCGAAAAACATGGTGGAATGCACGCCGACCTGTCCCCCTCGAAGGAGACCCAAGCATGAAGCTGCTTCCTCTCGTTGCCGCCGCCCTGCTCGCGCTGGGTGCCGCTCCGGCTGCCCAGGCCCAGGCGGGCAAGACGACCGCCGTGATCGGCCTCACGCTCGAGCCGCCCGGGCTGGACCCGACCACCGGCGCTGCCGCCGCCATCGGCGAGATCGTGCACTACAACGTGCTGGAAGGGCTCACGAAGATCAACCAGGACGGCAGCGTCTCGCCGTTGCTGGCCGAGAGCTGGAAGGTCGAGCCGGACGGCCGCAGCTACACCTTCCAGCTGCGGCGCGGCGTCAGGTTCCATGATGGCGAGGCGTTCGACGCAAGCGACGTGAAGTTCAGCTTCGAGCGCGCCCGGGCCGAAGGCTCCACGAACAAGGCGAAGAAGGCGGTGTTCGACAACATCGCCCGCGTCGACACGCCGGATGCGCACACCGTGATCCTCACGCTCAACCAGCCGGACGGCACCCTGTTGTTCCGCCTGGGCGAGAACACGGCCGTGATCCTCGACCCCCAGAGCGCCGCCACCACGTCGACGAAACCGGTGGGCACCGGCCCGTACCGGTTCGAAAACTGGGCCAAGGGATCGGCCGTCACGCTGAGCAAGTGGGACGGATACCGTGCCCCGCAGAGTGTCAAGCTCAAGCGCGTGACCTTCCGCTTCATCAGCGACCCGGCCGCGCAGGTGGCCGCGCTGATGGCAGGCGACGTGGACGCGATCCCGCGCTTCCAGGCGACGCAGAGCGTCGAGCAGTTCCGGCGCGATGCGCGCTTCAGCGTGAGCGTGGGTGGCACCGAAGGCAAGACCATCGTCAGCATCAACAACAAGCGCCCGCCGTTGAACGACGTGCGCGTGCGCCGCGCCATCGCTGCTGCCATCGACCGCAAGGCGGTGATCGACGGCGCGATGGACGGGTTCGGCACACCGATCGGCAGCCACATGGTGCCCAGCGATGCCGGTTATGTCGACCTCACTTCGGTGAACCCCTACAACCCGGAAAAGGCGTGGGCCTTGCTGAAAGAGGCAGGGGTGCCCACGCCGCTCAACCTCACGCTGACCTTGCCGCCACCGCAGTACGCGCGCAAGGGCGGCGAGATCGTCGCCGCGCAACTGGCCAAGGTGGGCATCCACGCGAAGATCGAGAACGTCGAGTGGGCGCAGTGGCTCTCGGGGGCGTTCAAGGGCAATTTCGACCTGACGATCATCAGCCACGTGGAGCCGCTGGACATCGGCGTCTATGGCAACCCGGGCTACTACTTCGGCTACGACTCCAAGCCTTTCCAGCAGCTGATGGCGAAGTACAACGCGAGCATCAACCCCAAGGAGCGGCAGAAGCTGATCGGCGATGCGCAGCGCATGCTGGCGGAAGACGCCGTCAACGCCTTCCTGTTCCAGCTGCCGCAGGTGTCGGTGGCCAACAAGCGGCTGAAAGGCCTGTGGAGCAGTTCGCCGGTGTATGCGAACGACATGGCTGCGGTTTCATGGCAATGAAGGCGCCTCATGGCCGAGCTGCATGAACTGAGCGCCGCCGAGCTGAGCGACCTGTACCGGCGCAGGGAGGCGTCCCCGCTGGAGGCGACGCAAGCGGTGCTGCGCCACATCGAGCTGTGGGAGCCGCACCTGCAGGCAACCTACGCGCTCGATCCGGACGGCGCGCTGGCCATGGCACGCGCCGCTGAAGCGCGTTGGCGGCAGGGCCGGCCCGCAAGCGCGATCGATGGCGTGCCGACGATGCTGAAGGAGAACATCGCCACACGGGGCGTGCCGGTGCCGCTGGGCACGGCGGCGACCGAACTGGTGCCCGCCGCAGCCGATGCACCGCCTGCTGCCCGGCTGCGCGAGGCGGGCGCGGTGTTCATCGGCAAGACCACGATGCCCGACTACGGCATGTTGTCGTCGGGCCTGTCGAGCTTTCATCCGCTGACGCGCAACCCCTGGGACCTGGGCAAGAACCCCGGTGGCTCCAGCTCGGGTGCCGCCGCCGGGGCGGCCGCAGGTTACGGCCCGCTGCACCTGGGCACCGACATCGGCGGCTCGGTGCGCCTGCCCGCAGGCTGGTGCGGCCTGTTCACGTTGAAGCCGAGCCTCGGCCGCATCCCGATCGACCCGCCATATCCGGCGCGCGTGGCGGGGCCGATGACCCGCACCGTCGAGGATGGGGCGTTGATGATGGCGGTGCTGTCTCAACCCGACGGGCGCGACCACATGAGCCTGCCGCCGCAGGCGATCGACTGGACCCGACTGGAGCGCGACGTGAAGGGGTTGCGCATCGGCCTGCTCATGGACGCCGGCTGGGGCACGCCGGTCGAAGACGAGGTGCGGCAGGCCGTGCTCGCGGCCGCGCAGGCCTTCGAAGCCGCAGGGGCCGTCGTCGAGCCGATGCGGCCGTGGGCGGACCGGTCCATGATCGAAGGCGTGGACCGCTTCTGGCGGATGCGCTTCCACCTCGAGATGAAAAGACTGGCGCCCGAGCGGCGCGACCGCATCCTGCCCTTCATCCGCGCGTGGGCCGAGGGTGCCGCAGGCTTGAGCGGCGAGGACGTATTCGAGGGGTACAGCCAGACGTTGAACATTCGCGCCGCCACGGTGGCCGCGACGCAGGCGTATGACTACGTGCTGTCGCCCGCCTCACCGATGCCGGCGTTCGCCGCCGAGCTGCCGTGCCCCACCAACGACGTGAACCGCCCGTTCGACCACATCGCGTTCACGCTGGCGTACAACATGAGCGAGCAGCCGGCGGCATCGGTCAATTGCGGCTACACGAGCGACGGCCTGCCGATCGGCCTGCAGATCGCCGGGCGGCGCTTTGACGACCTGGGCGTGTTGCAGGTGGCGCGCGCGTGGGAGCGCATGCGACCGGCGCAGAGGCCCTGGCCCGCGCCTCCCGGTCGTTGACGCAACACGGCATCACTCCATCCGCGTGCCGATCCACCACGTCGTGCCGCCGGCGTCGCGCACGCCGCCGCGCTTGTCGGCGTCGTCCTTCTTGACGGGCTCCTGCACGCTGGTGGCACCGGCCTGCAGCGCCCGCCGGTAAGCGGCATCGACATCTCGAACGTACACGTGAACGTGCGCGGCCACCGGGGGCCAGTGCGGCGGTGCGCCGTCCGCGACCATCACGACCGTGTCGTCGATGCGCACTTCGGCATGCACGATGCGGCCCTCGGCGTCGGTGTAGCGGCGCAGCTCGCGGGCATCGAACGCGTTGGTCAGGAAGTCGATCGTGCCAGCGGCACCGTCGACGACGAGGTAAGGCGAGACGCTGTTGTAGCCCTCGGGCTTGTACGGGACGGACATGCGAGCTCCTTCTGCAGGTGGAAGATCGCGATGGTGCGCTTGGCTTTGCGCTGCGTCTTGTAGAAATCGGAAGGGCCTCAGCCCCCGACGCGCACGTGGTTGGCGTGCTCGGTGCGCAGTGCCCGGTATTGCGTGGGCGTGAGGCCCGAGAACGCGCGGAAATCGTGGTTGAAATGCGACTGGTCGTGGTAGCCACACGCGAGGGCCAGGTCGGCGCCGTCGAACGCTACGCCGGCATGCAGGCACCGCAGCGCGAGCTGGAAGCGCCGCAGGCGCACGTAGCGTTTCGGCGACTGGCCGACCTGGGCCGCGAACAGCTCCGAGAAGCGCCGCGCGCTCAGGCCGCCATGCTCGACGACGTCCGCCACGCTCGGCAGCACGAGGTCGTGGCGCAGGCGCGAGGGGTCGACCTCCGGCCACAGCGCCAGCGCGGCGTGCACGGCGGGATGCAGTTGCGGCTCACGTGGACGCGCCGCGCGGCGCAGTCGGCACCACAGCACCTGTTCGATCTGCGCGAAGCTGTCCGCATCGTCGCGTCGCGCTTCGTGCAGGCGCTCGCGCAGCTCATGCGCGAGGCGGCCCCACAGGCACTCGAGCGGCGCCTCGGTGTCGGCCAGCTCACCCAGCGGCAGGTCGAAGAAGGGCGCCGCGCCGCCCGGGCGGAACTGCACGCCGGCCAGCACCATCCGCGACTCGAACTCGACGATCGATGCGCCCGCGTGCACCCCCACGACCAATGCGCCACCGGGGACCGAGTCGCAGGGCCCGCCCGGGCTGAGGTCGACGATGAGTTGCAGCGCACCGGTCGGCAGCACACGTTCGCTCCAGCGCGCAGCGGGCGCGCCACCGCCCGCGGCTTCGTACATCCACAGCTGCTCGATCCATGCATCGAGCGGCGCGGCGGGGCGGCGTGCGGCGAAGCGCATCGCGGCTCAGAAATACAACTCGCGGATGCCCTGCTGCTCGTACACGCGTTGCACGGCCGGGCGTTCCAGCATGCGCTGCAGGAACGGGCCCAGGTGCGGCAGGCTGCGGGCGGGGCGCTCGAAGTAACGCGTCCAGCGGCACAGCGTGAGCACATAGGGGTCGAGCAAGGTGTAGTCGTCGCCCAGCAGCCACGGCTTGCCGTGGCGTGCCAGCTCGTCGTCGAGCAGGTCGAGTTGCGTGCCGATCTTCCGTTCCGCGCTGGCCTTCACCTCGGCCACTGCCTCAGGCGATTGTGCCCAGCGCTCCGGGTACCAGTAGACGATCAGCGTGGCCTGCAGCGTGTTGGTGAGCCACATCAGCCATTTGTAGAGCTGCGCGCGTTGCGACGTTCCGAGTGGTGGTGCCAGCTTGGCGCCGGCGTGCGTGTCGGCCAGGTGCAGGCAGATGGCAGCCGTTTCGTAGAGCACGAGGTCGCCGTCGACCAGCACGGGAATCAGCCCGTTCGGGTTGAGCTTCAGGTAGTCGGGCGACTTGTGCCCGTTCTGCTGGCGGTCGACGAGCTTCAGCTCGTAGGGCACGCCCAGTTCTTCGAGCAGGACGTGCGGCACCATGCTTGCGGTGCTGGGGTAGTAGTGCAGTTGGATCATGCAATGACCTCGGGTGTCAACGGGCAGGGGGAGGCAGGCGCGCCGCCGCCATTCTGCCGGCGAGCACGTTGAGCGCGAGCCCTGCGATCACCAGCGCGGCGGCCGCGAGCTTCCAGCCGGGCAGGGGCTCGGCGAGCCACCATGCCGAGGCGCCCATGCCGAACACCGGCACGAGCAGCGCGCTCGGCGTCACGGTAGCGGCGCGGTGATGCGAAAGCAACCAGTTCCACGCCCCGTAGCCGAACAAGGTGTTGCCCACCGCCTGCCATGCGACGGCGGCCCAGGCCTGCGCGCTGGCGCCCCGCAGAGCGGCGGCAACGGCGGGCATGCCTTCGAAGGCGACGCTCAGGGCGAACAGCGGCGGCACCGCGAACACGCTGGACCACACCATGAAGGCAAGCATGTCGACCTTGCCCGCGGACTGCGCGACCAGGTTGGCGCACGACCAGCAGAACGCCGCCCCGAGCACGAGGGTCAGGCCCAGCGGCGTGGCGGAGCCATCGGTGCGCAATGCGATCACGCCCATGCCCGCCACGGCGAGCGCCAGTGCGGCCCACTGCACCGGGCGCACGCGCTCGCCCTTCAGCGCAATGGCCAGACCGATGGTGAAGAACACCTGCGTTTGAACCACCAGCGAGGCGAGGCCTGGCGAGATGAATGCCTGCATCGCCAGAAACAGCAAGCCGAACTGCCCCGCGCCGAGCAGCACGCCGAAGGCCACCAGCGTGCGCCAGGGCACGGCCGGGCGGGGCACGAAGAGCAGGAACGGAAACGCCGACAGCGCAAACCGCAGCGTGGCGAACAGGAAAGGCGGCAATTCGGCGAGCCCGAGCTTGATCACCACGAAGTTGGTGCCCCAGACGAACACGACCGCAAGCGCAAGCAGGAGATGGGTGGCAGGCATGACGCAAGTGTCTAACATGTAATCAATTACCGCTCGTCACTGTGCTGCCACAGAGGCTGACTACCGTTTGAGCAGGGCCCGCCTCGTGGCCCGTCAACCTACAGCGGAGTACCTTTCATGCGCCAATTCCTGCTCAACGTCGCGCTGGCCGGCATCGCCTGTGCGGCACCCTTGCATGCGCTCGCAGGCCCCTTCCATGACCGCCACTTCAGCCCCGATGTGGAGGTGCAACTCGGGCCGCGCCCGTTCTTCCTCGTGAACGACATGGCCGACAGCCCGCTGAAGCGGTATCTGCAGGCGTGCACGCAGCGCCCGATGTACCGCAGCAGCAATTTCTCGATCGGCCACCGCGGCGCGCCGATGCAGTTCCCCGAGCACACGAAGGAGTCGTATGAGGCCGCTGCCCGCATGGGGGCCGGCATCGTCGAATGCGACGTGACGTTCACGAAGGACAAGGAGCTGGTCTGCCGCCACGCGCAGAACGACCTGCACACGACGACCAACATCCTCGCCACACCGCTGGCCGCCAAGTGCACCAAGCCGTTCACGCCGGCCACGTTCGACGCCGCCGGCAACCTGGTGTCGCCCGCCAGCGCGGAGTGCCGCACCAGCGACATCACGCTGGCCGAGTTCAAGACGCTGCGCGGCAAGATGGACGACGCCAACCCGCGCGCCCGCACCGTCGACGAATACATGAAGAGCACCACCACCTGGCGCACCGACGTGTACTCCGGCCCCAGCAGCGGCACCTTGCTCACGCACAAGGAGAGCATCGAGCTGTTCAAGCGCCTGGGCGTGGGCATGACGCCGGAGCTGAAGAGCGCGAGCGTCGCGATGCCGTTCGAGGGCTTCACGCAGGAGGCCTACGCGCAGAAGATGATCGACGAGTACAAGCAGGCCGGCGTGCACCCGAAGCGGGTGTGGCCGCAGTCGTTCAACCAGGCCGACGTGCTGTACTGGGTGCGCAACGAGCCGGCGTACGGCAAGCAGGCGGTGTACCTCGACGACGCCGAAACCGTGGCGGACCTGCCGGGTTACGGCGAACTGGCCGCGTACAAGGCGCAAGGCATCAACATCGTTGCGCCGCCGCTGTTCGCACTGCTCTCGCATGACGGCAACGGCAACATCGTGCCGTCGCCATACGCGAAGAACGCGAAGGCAGCGAAGCTGGACATCATCGCGTGGACGCTGGAGCGCTCCGGCATCCTGGCCGATGGCAACAACGGCTTCTACTACCAGACCTTCGATCCTGCCATCCAGCGGGACGGCGACGTGATGCGCGTGCTCGACGTGCTGGCCCGCCAGATCGGCGTGATCGGCGTGTTCTCCGACTGGCCGGCGACGACGACGTTCTACGCCAACTGCACGGGGTTGAACTGAACGCCCTGGGCCGTGGGGCCGGCTTACACCGGTACCTGCGGCCCGAGTACCCGCAGCAATTCGTCGGGCGTGGTGTGGCCAGCGTGCACCTTTTCCCGCCCGTCGTCGAGCAGGGTGAGCATGCCGCGCTCGCGCGCCAGGGCGCACAGCCGCTTGACGCTCGCACCTTCAAAGATCGCATCGCGCAGGTCCTCGTCGAGCAGCAGCACCTCGTGCAGGCCCACCCGCCCGGCGTAGCCGTGGCTGCACCGCCGGCAACCACGCCCGCGGTAGGTCTTGAGCCCTGGTTCGGTGAACAGCGGCCCCAACTGGGCCAGCACGGTGGGTGAGGCGGGCGCGTCCTCGCGGCAGTGCGGGCAGATTCGCCGCACGAGCCGTTGCGCCACGATGGCTTCCAGCGCCGACGCAAGCAGGAAGGGCTTGATGCCGAGGTCGAGCAGGCGTGCGACCGTGGCGACAGCCGAGTTGGTGTGCAGTGTCGAGAGCACGAGGTGCCCGGTCATCGCCGCATGCAGCGCAACCTCTGCAGTCTCGCCGTCGCGGATCTCACCGAGCAGGATCACGTCGGGGTCCTGCCGCAGGATGGCACGCAGCACGGTCGCAAAGTTCAACCCGAGCCGCTCGCGTACGGGCACCTGGCCCGCCATGTCGACGAAAGCTTCGACCGGATCCTCGACAGTGATGTAGTTCTTCTCGGGTGTGGCTTCGTGCTGCAGCAGGGCGTACAGCGTGGTGGTCTTGCCGCTGCCGGTGGGCCCGGTCGCGAGGATCAGCCCTTGTGGCTTGGCGATCGCATGCAGCAGCCGCTTGCGGTTGATGTCGGACAACCCCAGCACGTCGATCGATTGCGGCGCGCCTTCGCGGTCGAGCACACGCATCACGATCTTCTCGCCGTTGAGCGTCGGCAGCGTCGAGATGCGCAGGTCGGCGGTGCGCAGCGACGAGCGCACCGTGATGCGCCCGTCCTGGGGGCGGCGGCGCTCGGCGATGTCCAGCTCGGCCATCACCTTGATGCGCGATACGACGGAAGGGTGCAGGTTCAGCGGAATCTGGATCTTGTCGGCCAGCACCCCGTCGATGCGGTAGCGGATGACGACGTACTTGGAGCGAGGCTGGATGTGGATGTCGCTGGCGCGCAGGCGCAGGCCTTCGAGCAGGATGGCGTTGACCAGCCGGATCGCGGGCGGCTCCGACGAACCGGACAGCAGCCGCTCGATCGATTCGTCGAGCTCGTCCTCATCGAGCACGATTTCGATGCCTTCGTACGGATCGTCGGTGCCGATGGTGGTGGCCAGTTCACGGAAGTCGTGCTGCACGCCACCGAAGACGCGCTGCAGCGTGGCCTCCATGGCGCTCGGCGTAACGACCACCGGCTCGATCGTGCAGCCGGTGCTGAACTTCAGCTCCTCGATCAGGCCAAGGTCCATGGGGTCGGTCATCGCCAACGTGATGCGCTTGCCATGCAAGCGCACCGGGAGCACCCACTGGCGCTGACACACGGTGGCGGGCACGAGCGACAGCGCCTCGGCCGGCGGCTGCACCTCGGCGAGGTCGACCGGCTCGAACAGCAGTTCCTTGGTCAGAATCTGTTGGATCTGCGCTTCCGGCACCCACTGTTTGTCGTGCAACTGACGTACCACCGGCGTCTTGCGAAGCTCGAACTCCGCATGGATCTGCTGCAGTTGGCGGCTGTTGAGCAACCCCTTCTTGTGCAGCATGATTGCGAGCTGACTGCGGTTCGAGGTCATCAGCCGGTTCAGCGCCTCGAGGTCGCGTCCCTGCTCACGGGTCTGCGCTTCGAGCTGGCGATTACGCTGGATCAGCTCATATTGCTCCAAGGCCAGCGCCACCGTGAGACGAAGATCGTCGTCGTTCCACGGCTTCAGGATGAACCGGTACACCGCCCCCTCGCTGATCGCGCCCATCACCGCGTCGGTCTCGCCGTGCGCAGTGAGCATCAACCGCAGCACGTCAGGGTAGCGCTTGCGCACCTCGCGCAGCAGGTCTGCACCGTTGGTGCCCGGCATGCGGAAGTCGGTCATCACCAGATGGAATTGACCCTGCTCCAGTTTTTGCAGCGCTTCACGCGCCGACTGCGCAACCTCGATCACATAGTTGCGGCCGCGGAAGATGCGGTGTAGCGACGACAGCACGTTCGCCTCGTCGTCGACAAACAGCAGGCGGTAGCCTGACGGCGCTGGCGGCTTTGCGGCGGCGGCCGTATCCGCAGCGGCATTGCCACCGAAAAGCGCGTCGTAGCGACTCATGCGAGAGCTCCTGCCGCCTGGCTTTTCGCAGTCAAGCGCAATTCGACCTCGGTGCCGACGCCCGGCTGCGAGCGCAGCAGCAACCGGCCGCCGTGCAGGCGTGCAGTTTCGGCGGCCAGGCTCAGGCCGAGACCCACGCCCTGACCGACGTCCCGGGTGGAGAAGAAGGGATCGCAGGCGCGCTCGCGCACCTCTTCGCTCATGCCGCAGCCGTTGTCCTGTACGCGCAGGCTCAGCTCGTCGCCGTCGAGCGCGCAGTGGAGTTCGATCCGGCCATCATCGCCGATCGCCTGGCATGCGTTGCGCAGCAACTGGTACAAGGCTTGGCTGACGCGCGCCGGTTCGCAGACCCAGTACAACTGCTCGGGGCCGCAGTAGTGCATCTGAGGTGGGGCAGACATGTCAGCGCGCGCGAGGGCAATCGCCGCGGCGGCCAGCCCCGCCACGTCGACTTCGCAGACGCTCGAGCGGTCGACATTGGAGAACTGTCGCAGGTGCGCGACGATGGACGCGATGCGGTGAGCACCTTCGAGCGCTTCGTCGAGCAGCACATGGAAGTCCTCGATCAGCTCGCTGCCCGCGCCACCTGCCAAGACCTGTAGCTCGCGGAGGTAGCTGTGCGCGGTGCGCAAGTTGGACGACAGAAAGCCGACCGGGTTGTTGATTTCATGCGCCATGCCGGCAGCCAGCTGTGCAACGGAGCGCAACTGCTCGGCCTGGAAGGCGTACAGCTGGGCACGTTGCAGCTCGCCGACCTGTTCTTGCACGCGTTGCTCCAACTGACCGGCCAGCTCACGGTAGCGTGCTTCGGACGCGAGCACGCGCTCGTAGTCGGCTTGGGTGGCAGTGATGTGCAGCCGCGAGGCCAGCCGGTAGCGGATGCGCTCGCGCACGAACCGAGAGAAGGCCGAGCGCAGCGCTTCGGCCAGTGGTGCATGTTGCGTGCGCACCACCAGCAGCGATTCGAATTCGTGCTCGATGACCCAGTCCCCCGCCTCGGGCCGTTGCGGAGGCAGCAGCTCGACCGGGCTGCCTTGCAGCGCGGTCAGCCAGTGTTGCCACTCGGCGAGTTCTGCCGGAGTGAAGAGGTCGGAGAAGCCGATCTCGGCGTCGAAGGCGCCGATGGACGGGTCAGTGGTCATGTATCGAGCCCCAGGGATTGCAGCAGCGCCTGTGGCGTCAGCCCATGGCGGGCGCAGAGCCCGTGCTCGGCTTCCAAACTGGGCAGCGCGCGCAGCAGCAACATGCGGAAGGTGTCTGCGATGCCTTCGCCCTTCAACGCACTCGCAAGGACGGGCGCCCCCCACGGCGTCGGTCCCCATCGCTCGCTCAGTTCTTCCTCCGAGACGATGTCGGGGAGGTCACGCTTGTTGAACTGCAGCACCACAGGAAACTTTTCGATGTCGCGTCCCAGCCGTGCCAGGTTGTCGGCGAGGTTGCCGAAGGAGGCCGCATTGTTCGCCGTCTGGCGAAGCTGCGAGTCGGCGACGAAGACGATCCCGTGGCAGTCGGCCAGGATGGCTTTGCGGGTGCTGTCGTGTTGCACCTGGCCGGGCACGGTAAACACCTTGAGCTTGACCAGCAGGCCAGAGGGCGCACGCACGCCCAGCGGCAGCAGGTCGAAGAACAAAGTTCGATCGTTGCGCGTGTCGAGCGCGATTATCTCGCCGCGCTGCGAAGCACTCACGGCGTCGTGCAGGCGTTGCAGGTTGGTCGTCTTGCCGCTCAGTGCAGGCCCGTAATAGACGAGCTTGACCAGCAATTTATCGTGAGCCGCATCTGGATGCGTCATGGCGTGTAGGGCTGAGCGCGCAGGCTCGTTTGTCGGTGCGGCTCGCTGAGCACCCCGCGGCGGGGGAACGCACGCGGCGGCCGAGTTCCTCCCGAACACATCGACAGCCGGCCGGCCGACTTGAGCCCGGAGGTGGTTCGCGGTGCGGCTTCGTGTGACGAATGTCTCGACTGCTCGGGGCGCAGCGAATCCGTGTCGGGCAAGCAAGCTTGCCGTGAAGGCGCGCCAATTGCTCGCCTCGAAGCGTTGCCACTGCCTGGACCCCGCCATGCGCCCCGTTGCCGAGCCGTACCGCACCCTCAAAGACGGTCGCGAAGTGTCTGCTTGCCTTCTCGATGCCGGTGGTGCTTTGCGCGTCCGCGTGATGACCTACGGAGCGACCGTCGTTTCCATCGAAACGACCGACCGTGACGGGCGTTGGGGCGAGGTCGTGCTCGGGTTCGATGATCCTCGCAGGTACGAGGTGCATGACGCCTACTTCGGCGCTGTGATCGGACGACATGCCAACCGCATTGCAGGCGGGCGCTTCACCCTCGACGGCACCCAGTACCTTCTGGGGTGTAACAACGGGGTCAACCATCTGCACGGCGGCGCGCGGGGCTTCGACAAGCGGCTGTGGACTGCCCAGCCGCTGGATGTGCCAGAGGGGTCGGCGATCGAGCTCGCCTACGCAAGCGCACATATGGAAGAAGGCTACCCCGGCGCACTCCAGGTGCAGGTGGTCTATACCGTCACACGCACCAACGAACTGTGCATCGACTACCGTGCGCAGTCCGATCGGCCCACGGTGGTCAATCTCACCAACCACACGTACTTCAACCTGGCGGGCTCAGGCACCGTGCTCGGCCATGAACTGCAGATCCCGGGCAGCCGCTACCTGCCCGTCGACGCCACGTTGATCCCGACCGGTGAGCTGGCGGAGGTCGATGGCACGCCAATGGACTTTCGGCAACCTCGCCTCATTGGTGAACGCTTGCAGGCAAACCACCAGCAACTGCAGCGCGCGGGCGGCTATGACCACAACTGGGTGCTCGACCAAGACGGTACGGATGCCTTGCGGCCCGCCGCCGTGTTGCACGACCCATCGAGCGGCCGGCGCGTGTGGGTCAGCACAACGCAGCCCGGGTTGCAGTTCTACAGTGGCAACTTTCTCGATGGCTCGCTGGTCGGTCGCAATGGCCAGCGGTACGAGCGCCACGCCGGGCTGTGCCTGGAAACGCAGCACTTTCCCGACAGCCCCAACCAGCCGCAGTTCCCGACCACTCGGCTGGACCCGCAGGCGATCTACACGCAGCGCACGGTCTACCGGTTCGACACCCTCTTTCGTTGAACAAAAAAAAGCGCCCGGGCAAGGCGAACCTTGCCCGGGCGAGGGCAGGAGGCCGGCAACACCGGCCTCGGAGGGAGTTGCTCAGAAGTTGTAGCCCACGCTCATCGTGAACACCACCGGGCGGAAGTCGATGGTCGTGCGCCGCACGACGGTGCCGCTGTTGGTCGTGGTCGTGGCCTTCAGGTCGCTCTTCACCTTGGCGGCGGCCACGGTGGCGCACAGCGACCACTTGTCCGTCAGCGCGTAGCTCACGCCGGCCTGTGCGGCCAGACCCCAGGAGTCGGACAGCTTGAGCTTGGTCTCGCCGCCGCTGGCCCAGTCGCCGGCCGTGGTGCTCTTGGTGTCGGTGAAGCGGGTGTAGTTGATGCCGATGCCCACGAAGGGCCGCAGCTTGTCGCCCGCCTGGCCGAACCGGTAGTTCGCGAACACGGTGGGTGCCACCTGTTTCGACGACGAGATCTGCCCGAAGCCTTCGAGGTCGCCACGGCCGTACACCTTGTGCTTGGGCGGGATGCCGAGCGCGATGTCGATGCCCCAGTTGTCGGTGAAGTAGCGCTGGTAGCCGAAGATGATCGTCTTCGCGTCATCGACATCGAGCCTGGCATCGGGCGGCGTCGACGGGCCTTCCAGCGGGTCGGCCTTGGAGTTGATCTGGATGTAGCCGCCGCCGATGTAGACGCTCTGGCTCTGGGCGTGGGCAGTGTGGGCGAGGCAGCACAAGGCTGCTGCCGCCGCCAGGGCGGACAGGGTTTGCTTCATGGATGTCTCCTGAGGGTCGAGCGGGGCTTACAGGCCGGCCTGGAGGATCTGCTGGAAGTAGCCGCGGATCAGCGCGTTGCAGAACGGCGGCACCAGCGTGCCGTGGTACTGCGCCTGCGCCTCGGCACCGGCGGCGGTCTTGCTTCCCTGGAAGCCGGCATACAAGGCGTCACCCGTGGCGCCGGCAGGCAGCGTCGCGCGGTTCTCGAGATCGAAGGCGGGTACGGTGAGCGGGGCCGGCACGCGCGAGTTCAGGTCCGCCTGCATTTGCGTCGTGTTGATGGCATAGAACACCGTCGGGTCCTGTGCGCCGCCGCACAGCGCCACCGGGCGGGTGGGCGTCCAGCCCAGCAGGGTGTTGCGCTGCAGGCCGAGCCGGAAGCCGTTGTTCGCATTGGCGAAGAAGTCGGTGCGGAAGGAGTCGGTCAACAGGCCCCCCGTGCCGAACAGCAACCGGAACGTCGGATCCGCCGGCAGCTTGCCTTCGGCGATCAGTGTCGCGAGGGGCGTGTCGGTGGGGAACAGCGTTTCGGCCGTGGCGGCGAAGGGGGCCTGGTAGACCTCTGTCGGGGAACCGTAGACGTTGCCGTAAGAGCGCTGATACGAGGTCAGCAGCATCGGGGTGAAGATGGTGGCGCCCGCGTTCACGGTGCCGGCCGGGTGGTTCACCTGCTCTGCAAAGCCGAGCAGGTTGTACGGGCCGGACATCGGGCCGGAGGCCGTGACCGTGAACTCGCTCGCGTAGTTCGCCTGGATCTCGCGGTGCGTGGCCATCGCCACGTGGCCGCCCTGCGAATAGCCGGTGATGAGCAGCTGCGACGACGGCTTCACGGCACTGGCTTCGTTCAGGTGACGCTTGGCGGCGCGCAGCCCGTCGATCATGTCGATGGCCTGCGCCTCGGCGTTGAGGTACGGATGCCAGGTGAGGCTGGAACGGTCATAGCCCAGGTAGTTGGGCGCAACGACGATGAAGCCCTGCGCCGCATACATCGCCATCATCAGCTTGGCCTCGGAGTCCGTCTGGATGTCGGCCATGTTCTTGGAGTGCGCGGTGGTGGTGCCATGTGCGTACAGCACCACCGGGCGATTGCCCTGACAGGCCGCGTTGGTGCCGCTGGGCACCAGCACGCCGGCGGAAGCCGTGGCCGGCTCGCCGGCCGGGTCGCGCGTCACGTACACCACATAGCGCACGTCGACGTTGCACTGCGCCGGCCCGGACAGCGCCTGCAGGCCACTGGCCTGCGTGCCGGCGTCGATCTGTGCGATGGTCGCCTGGCCAGCCAGCGTGGAGGCGAGCACCTCGCCGCGCTCGGAAGGCGGATCGTCGTCACTGCCGCCGCCACAGGCGACGAGGAACAAGGAAGCGGCAATGGCGGTCGCAAGCGCGGCCGCCCGAGGGCGTGCGGGAATCATCAGTCGGGTCCTTTCCTCAAAAACGAACGAACGTTCGTGTTTGGAAGGCCGGACTATAGGGAGCTGTCACACCAGCGACAGCCGGGGAAAACCCCTCCCTGTGTTCACGGGGTGGGGCGATTCGCCATTGACCCGGTGCCCGGAATTTGCCAAGCAGCGCGCAGCAGGTAGCTCGACTGCGTGAGGCCGCCCGCATAGCCGGTGCAACGCTGCAAGCGCCACGAGGCGCCTGCTCCGGCACGAGGTGCAAACAAGGGCACGCCACCGCCGAGTGCCACCGGCACGGTGCTCAGCACGAGCTCGTGCAGCAGCTCGGCATCGAGGAAGGCGCGCGCAATTTCACTTCCGCCCACGAGGAACACATGCTGCAGCCCGAGTGAGCGCCACTGCGTGTGCAACTGTGACGGCGTGGCCGATGTGAGTTCGGTGTGCGCAGGCAATGGGCCCAGGTCGCGCTGGCGCGTCATCACCCAGCAGGGCTTGCCCGCATACGGCCAGTCGCCGAGCGTGCGGCAGGCCTCGTAGGTGCGACGACCCATCACGATGCCGTCGACGCTCGCATAGAACGCGCGGTAGCCGTAGTCTTCGCCGCCGGACGGGTCCACGGGCGGCAGCCAGTCGAGTTCGCCGTCGGGCCCGGCGATGTGGCCGTCCAGCGAGGCGGCCACGAAGTAGGTGATGCGTGTCATGGTGAGGCGGATCGAAAAGCGTACGCCGCGCACGGCGTACGCGGCAAGTACGAGAACTCGTAGAAACACAGGCCGCAGGGGCGAAGGCTCAGGCGCGCAGGCAGCGCTCGTACTCTTCGGCCTCGGCCTCGGACTTGCGGAACAGGTCGGCCAGCGTGCGGCCGGGCTCGTCGTGGAAGCGCTCGTCGAGCATCGACACCTCACGCATGCGATCGACCCGGAAGCTGCGGAAATCGGCCCGGGTCTCGCACCACGCGCCGAGCGTCCAGACCTTGCCCCAATAGAAGCAGCCGAGCGGCCGCACCACGCGCTGCGTGATGCTGCCTTTCACGTCTTCGTAGTCGATGCGCAGCTTGATGCGTGCCTCGATCGATTCACGCAACCGCGCCAGCCTGTCGAGCGTGGCCGGGTCGCCCACCGGCGGCGCGTACAGCGCGATGCTCTCGGCGGCCACGCGGGCCGCGGCCGGCAGCACCGCCATGATCTTGCCGAGTGCCGCTTCGGCCTGGCGAGCCAAGGCCGGGTCGAGCCAGCCTTGCGCAAGACGGACGGCGGCCGCGAGCGACTGCGCCTCCTGGCTCGTGAACATCATCGGTGGCAGGTCGTAGCCGGCGCGCATGCGATAGCCGACGCCGGCCTCGCCTTCGATCGGCACGCCCTGCGCCTGCAGGTCGACGATGTCGCGGTAGACCGTGCGCTCGGACACCTCCAGCCGCTGCGCGAGCCACGCGGCCGTGCTCAGCCGGCGGCTGCGCACCAGCTGCACGATCTCGAACAGGCGTTCAGCGCGGCGCATGGCCCACCTCGTCCAGCTTCAGCAGCAGCTCGGTGCGGCGCTCGCGCTGCACGTCGCGCCAGTGCTTGCCTTCCTGCGCGCCGATCAGCGCGTACAGCATGTTCAGGCTCGTCGCGGGCCACGCCGCGCGCAGGCGGATGTACAGCTCGATCGCATCTGCCTGCCGCAACTGCTCGGGCGTGTGCACGCCCACGCGCGCCAGCACTTCGGCGCTTCTGCGGCCGAGGTTCTGCATCGTGGCGAGAGCGGGCGTGGTGTTCATTTCGGGATGCTGCCGTGCGTGCTCAGTTCATCGCGTGCAGGCCGACGCGATTGCCTTCCGGGTCGATGATGTGGGCGAAGAACCCGTGGCCGCCATCGATCTCGGTGCGCGGAATCGCAATCTTGCCTCCTGCGCGCTCGACGCGCGAGAGGACGGCGTCCAACGAGGGCTCGGCGTTCAGGTAGACGACCGTGCCGCCCTCGACGCCGGGGATCGAGCCTTCGCCTTGCGCCAGGCAGCCGCAGACGCCGGGTGCTTCGGCCGGGAACATGGCCATCTTGTACTCGCCCATGTCGTTGCGGGGGATCGGCATCTCGAGGATGGCCTCGTAGAACTTCTGGGCGCGCTCGATGTCGCGGGTGGGGATTTCAAACCAGTTGATCGCGCTGCGCTGGGTCTGTGCCATGGAAAGCTCCTTGAGTGATTGAGGGAGCCGTCATGGTGCGCGGTACCTCCTGACAACGTGGTGGCAGGAGGGTGACATGAGGGAGAAGCTTCCATGCGTCGGGGTCGACGCGCCGCGTGTCAGTCGGCCTTGACCGTGCGGTCGTCGGCCCACGCCCGCAACGCGTCGATCTTTTCCGCCATCACCACCGAGAGCGGGCGGGTGCGTGCGATCTCGGCTTCGATCAGCGTGCCGGCGAGCGGCACCCGTTGCGCATGTGCTTCGTAGAGCGCGCAGATCACGGCCTGCTCGATCTCGGCGCCGGAATAGCCGTGCGTCAGCCCGGCGAGCCGTGCGACGTCGAAGCGCGCCGCATCCTGCTCGCGCTTGCCGAGATGGATGCGGAAGATCTCCTGCCGGGCGGTTGCGTCGGGCAGGTCGACGAAGAAGATCTCGTCCATGCGGCCCTTGCGCACCAGCTCGGGCGGCAGGCGCTCGATGTCGTTCGAGGTGGCGACGATGAACACGCGGCTCTTGCGCTCGGCCATCCACGTCAGCAACGTGCCGAGCACGCGGCGCGACTCGCCGTTGTCGCTGTGGTCGCTGGTGGACAGGCACTTCTCGATCTCGTCGATCCACAGCACGCACGGCGCCATCGAGTCGGCGGCCTTCAAGGCCTCGCGCAGGTTGCGTTCGGTTTCGCCGAGCCACTTGTTGTAGAGCGCGCCGAAGTCCAGCCGCATCAGCGGCACGCCCCAGGTGCCGGCCACGGCCTTGGCCGCGAGGCTCTTGCCGCAACCTTGCACGCCCAGCAGCATGATGCCCTTGGGCACGTCCAGCCCCTTCGCGCCGGCTTCGTCGAGGAAGGGGGCGCGGCGCCGGTCGAGCCAGCGCTTCAATGTGGCGAGGCCGGCGACTTCCCCGAACTCGGCGGTGTCGAGTTCGAACGACAGCGAGCTGTCGCGGCTGAGGATCTGGTGCTTCTGGTTCACCAGGCGGGGCAGGTCGCTGCCGTCGAGCACGCCGTCATGCTCGATCGCATGGCGGATCAGCCGGCGCACGTCCGGCTCGGCCAGGCCACGCAGCAGGCGCAGCAGCATCTGCAACGCCTCCTGCTCGCCTTGCAGGCGCTTGGGCGCATGACGCGTCTGCCAGGACTGGACCTCGTCCTGGAAGATGCGCTGGATGCCCGTCTCGTTGGGCAGCGACAGCGAGAAGCGCACGGTGAGCTTGTCCAGCTCGGGCGGAATCTCTGCCCGGTGGCTCATCAACACGAGGGTGCGCGGCACGCGGTCGTAGTCGGCCGCGATCTCTTTCAGCAACCGTACGTGGAGCGGATCGTTCAGGAAGGGGTGGAAGTCGAGCAGCGCATAGACGCCGGGCTGGCGCACGTTGCTGACGTGGCGCAGGGCCGGCGTGGGCTCCTGGGTGGAGGCCAGCGCGATCTGGGTCTGGGTCGGCTTCCAGCCGGTGGTGACGGACCAGGTGAACACCGGCAGCTGCCTGCGCGACGCGCAGCGCGCCAGCAGGTTCACTGCACGTTGTTCCTCGTGGGTTTCGATCGCGATGATCGGGAAGCGCGAAGCGATCAGCAGTTCGAGATCGTGCTCGTCTTTCATGGGGTGGCGAGTCGGCTGTGTGTATTCGCGCGCGACAGCTCCATGTGAGCTGTCGCGCGCCCACCGCCCCTCCGGCGGCGGGCCAATTTAGCACACGGACCCTGGCGCCGATCAGTGCTCTTCGAGGCAGTGCCGCCGCGGCGCGGACGTGGAACCGGGCGGCAAGCAAGCCGCCGCTTCCCGCAACAGCCCGGTGAAGTACCCCCGCGTGATGACGGCCTCGTGCCGGTAGGTCGGCAGGCGGCGGAGTTCGGCGTGCAGCCGCTTGAGGCGGCAGAACGGAACGGCCGGATACAGGTGGTGATCGGCGTGATAGCCCACCGCGTGGGGTGCGATCAACCAGGACTCGAGCGGGCCGCACACCATGTTGCGGGCGGCTTCATGCCCGGCGCGCGGCATGGCGAAATGCTCTCCCACGTCGCGCAGGTACAGCAGCGCCATCAGCACGGTGAGCATCGGCACGATCCAGTACACGGCTATCAGCAGCCACACGTCGAACGCGAATGCGATGCCGAGCACGCCGGCGTAGAACAGCCACTGCCGGACCTGCGTGGCCCTGGGCGTCTCGACGGCCATCTTGCCGTCGAAGAGGTAGCGCTTCAGATCCTGCAGCGTGTAGAAGCCGAGGCAGTGAAGCGCCAGTGTCCAAACCATCCGGCGCCGCGAGATCGGAAACTGGAAGCGCGGTTGCTGCAGCGAGTGCGTCCAGTTCGGGTCCTGCACGGTGCAGGGGGCACGGTGATGCGCCAGGTGGTTGCGTCGGAAACCGGACACCGTGATGCCGAACGGCAGCGCAGTGAAGAGGTCGCCCAGGCTGTCGTTGAGAAGGCGTCGTGTACGGCTGAGCTGATGGTGAGAGAACTCGTGCATCAGCATCAGCAGCGCGTGCTGGCGCGTGGCGATCACGCCGATCGCGATGGCAGTCGCCCACCACGCCGCGAGTTGCTCGGCGATCACGATGCACAGCGCGATCACACCCCATTCCCACAAGGTGCAAGCCATCAGCGCGAAAGGCGCTGGCCGGGTCAGTGCGACGAGGCTCTCCCGATCCAGTTGCAGGCCGGGGCGGCCGCTGCGGCGTTCTGGCGGTGGAATCTTTGCGTCGGTGCCGGGCGGTACGCCCGGGTGTTGTGCCGCTTTCGCGGCCGGGCAGTCGTGGTCGGGCACGCCGGTCCTCCTGTGTTGTCGTGAAGGTCGGCGTTATCGCTCCCGAGTGTGACGATGCGATGGCACGCGCCGGGTGTCCGACGCAGGCGCGCGGTGATCTTGCTGCGGCGCGCGCTACTCCAGCGTCGCCTGCCGCACGGCGTGCTCCCACCGCTGCATCAATTCCTGGGCGCGGGCCCGCGGCATGGTCGGCATGAAGCGCCGCTCCACCTGCCACTGCGCGCTCAGTTCATCGAGGCTTTTGTAGACGCCGCAGCTCAAACCGGCCAGGTAGGCCGCGCCGAGCGCGGTCGTCTCGATCACCTTGGGCCGCACGACCGGGATGCCCAGCAGGTCGGCCTGGAACT
>NZ_CAMLJQ010000029.1 GCF_946480305.1 uncultured Caldimonas sp. | reverse complement strand
ATGGCGGAGCTGCACAGCGCCGACGCCGAGCACCGCCCGCAACTGGCCGACACGGTGTCGCGCCTGTTCCTGCGCGGCAGCACCCGCCCCACCACCGGCCGTCGTTAGCGGGCACCTCGCCTGCCTGCTGCGCACGGGGGTACCCGCGCGCTCCCGCCGCCCTCCCTTCCGAAGCCGATGAAATCCTCCCTGCGCCTTCAACTCGACCGCTATCTGCAGCGCCTGCAAGACCTCGACGCGGTGCTCGCCGCGCCCGACGTGCTGAGCGACATCTCCCGGTTCAGGGGGCTCACGCGCGAGCACGCTGAAGTGGCGGCCGTTGCGCAGCGCTATGAGCGCTACCTTCAGCGCGAACGCGATCTCGCCGGTGCACGCGACATGCTGGGCGACGCGGACATGGCGGAGATGGCCCAGGAGGAGATCGCATCCGCCGAGGCCGACCTGCAACGCCTCGAAGGCGAACTGCAACGCGCCCTGCTGCCGAAGGACCCGGACGACGCGCGCAATGCCTTCCTCGAGATCCGTGCCGGCACGGGCGGCGACGAATCGGCGCTGTTTGCCGGCGACCTGCTGCGCATGTACCTGCGCTATGCCGAGCGGCAGGGCTGGAAGTCGGAGGTGATGTCCGCCAACGAATCGGACCTGGGCGGCTACAAGGAAGTGGTGGTGCGCCTCGAAGGCGACAACGTCTACGCCCACTTGAAGTTCGAATCGGGCGGCCACCGCGTACAGCGGGTACCGGCAACTGAAACGCAGGGCCGCATCCACACCAGCGCCTGCACCGTCGCGGTCATGCCGGAGCCCGACGAGGCCGAGGAAGTCTCGATCAACCCGGCCGAGCTGCGTATCGACACCTTCCGAGCCAGCGGCGCCGGCGGTCAGCACGTCAACAAGACCGAATCGGCGATCCGCATCACCCACCTGCCGACCGGCATCGTCGCGGAATGCCAGGACGACCGCTCGCAGCACCGCAACAAGGCCAAGGCGATGGCGGTGCTGGCCGCCCGGCTGCGCGAGAAGGAACGCAGCGAACGGCAAGCCAAGGAGGCCGCCACCCGCAAGAGCCTGATCGGCAGCGGCGACCGCAGCGACCGCATCCGCACCTACAACTTTCCGCAAGGCCGCCTGACCGACCATCGCATCAACCTGACGCTCTACAAGCTGCAGGCCGTGATGGACGGCGACCTGGAAGACGTCGTCGCCGCGCTGCGAACCGCGCGCGAGGCCGAACAGATGGCGGAGCAGCTCGACGAGCTGGAGGGGCGGGCGTGACCGACGGTGGGAAGCAGGCGGCCGAGCGGGTCGCGCAGGCGTGGCAGAACGCCGTGCGGCAAGGCCTGGACCGGCTGGATGCGCAGTTGCTGCTCGCTCACGCGTTGGGGCTGCACGGCGCCCAGGGACGGGCCTGGCTGGTGGCACACGACGGCGATCCGATCCCGCCTGCGGCCGGGCAACGCTATGCCGAGCTGGTGGCCCGCCGCGCGGCAGGCGAGCCGCTGGCGTATCTCGTGGGCCAGAAGGAGTTCTACGGGCTGCCGCTCGCCGTCTCGCCCAGCGTCCTCGTGCCGCGACCCGACACTGAAACCCTGGTCGAGTGGGCGGTGGAGTTGCTGAAGGCGTCGCCGCCCGGTGCGCGCGTGGTGGACCTGGGCACGGGCAGCGGGGCCATCGCCCTCGGCATGAAGCACGCGGTGCCGCAAGCACAGGTCACGGCGGTGGACGTCAGCGACGCCGCTCTGGCGGTGGCCAAGGCGAACGGCGAGCGACTCGGCCTGGCGGTTCGCTGGCTCGCCGGCTCATGGTTCGAGCCACTGGCCGGCCCGCCCGCCGAACAATTCGAGCTCATCGTCAGTAACCCGCCCTACATCGCGCAGGACGACCCGCACCTCGCGGCCCTGCACCACGAACCGCCGCAGGCGCTCGCCTCCGGGCCGGACGGGCTGGACGCGCTGCGCCACATCGTCCAGCGGGCAGGCTCGCATCTCGGCCCGGGCGGCTGGCTGCTGCTCGAGCACGGCTACGAACAGGCGCCGGCCGTGCAGGCACTGCTGCGAGCAGCGGGCTACACGGCCGTGTCGACCCGCCGTGATCTGGCCGGCCACCCGCGCTGCACCGGCGGGCAACGCCCGTAAAGACGACCCAAACCGGCACCTGAGGTGTCGAAAAGTTTCATCGGTAAGCGCTGCGCTTTCGTTCACGAACAGCCCCTGTGCCCCCCGGCTTTTGCCGTTGGCACCGC
The DNA here is from genome assembly GCF_946480305.1 of uncultured Caldimonas sp. The sequence goes on along the minus strand of NZ_CAMLJQ010000029.1, from coordinate 48,815 downwards.
ACTGCGGCAGGTCTAGCATGAAACCGTCGTTGAGCGATCAGGCAGACGCCGGCAGGTCGGCGCCGCCCGTCGCAAAGGAGCGAGCCATGAAGACGCTTTGCGGTGCGAGTGGTGTTCTTGTCTCTGCCGGCTTGCTGACGGTGGCGTTGCCCGCCTCGGCGGACGGTGTGCTCTCGTTGCGGATCGACGGACCGAAGGTGCGCGTCAGCTATGCGTTGCCGCTCGGCGGCGATACGGAGCTGGGCCTCGACAAAGTGCGCGTCCGGCTGGGCGGCCTGCGCGTCTTCGAGAGCGACCTCGACGGCAACATCCGCTCCGCGCCCAGCGACTGGTCGATGCTGGGCGACTATTACTTCCGCAAGGGCAGTGGCTTGCGCGCCACCGGTGGCGTGCTGCGGGCAGAGCGCGACCGTGGTCGCGCGCTGGAAAGCCCCTGGTCCGGCGACGCAACCGAATATGCGCAGCCGGGGCAGCGCAGCAAGCCCGGGCTGCGCCTCAACGCCCGCTCGCTCGCGCTGCCCTACATCGGCATGGGCTACTCCGAGCCCGCCGTGCGCGGCAACTGGGGTTTTTTTGCCGATGTCGGCATGGTGATGCTCAAGCCGAAATCGAGCGTGAAGCTCGGCGCCGCGAGCGGTGGCAGCTGGCTGAGCTACACGGACGCCCGGCGGGATGGCGAAGTCGACCTGCCGCGTCAGCTGGGCGACTGGCGCCTGTCGCCGGTGATCCAGATGGGGGTGTCCTACGCGTTCTGACGCCCGGGCAGGTGTGGCCCCGTGGAGGGGCGTCGCGACACCACCGAGGCAGCGCGCAAGGCGCCGGCGCTCGCGCCCAAGTGACGTTCGCTTTGAGGACATGCGCCAGCTCGGGGCGTGAGGGTCGCTTTTCCTCTATAAACTCCGCTGTCCCCCACCTTTCGACCAGCGACCGAACACCATGAGCGACGTTCAACAACGCATCGACGACCTCGTCAAGAACAACCGGGTGGTGCTCTTCATGAAGGGCACCGCGCAATTTCCGATGTGTGGCTTTTCCGGCCGCGCGGTACAGATCCTCAAGGCCTGCGGCGTCTCCGACCTGAAGACCGTGAACGTGCTGGAAGACGAAGCCGTGCGGCAGGGCGTCAAGGAATACGCCAACTGGCCCACGATCCCGCAGCTGTATGTCAACGGCGAGTTTGTCGGCGGCTCCGACATCATGATGGAGATGTACGAATCCGGCGAGTTGCAGCAGGTGCTCGACGGCGCCAACGGTTGACACGCTCCCCATGACCCGCCTCGTCGTCGGCATCACGGGCGCCACCGGGGCGGTCTACGGGGTGCGCCTGCTGCAGCGGTTGCGCGAGGCAGGCGTGCAGACACACCTGGTGGCCAGTCCCGCCGGCGTGCTCAATGTGCACCACGAACTCGGGCTGGACCGGCGCGAGCTGGAGGCGCTGGCCGATGTGGCGTACAACCCCGCCGACGTGGGCGCCGCCATCGCCAGCGGCAGCTTCGCGTGCGACGGCATGGTCGTGGTCCCCTGCTCGATGAAAACGCTGGCCGCCATCGCCCATGGACTGAGCGACAACCTGCTCACCCGGGCAGCCGACGTGACGCTGAAGGAACGGCGTCGACTGCTGCTGATGGTGCGTGAAACACCCTTCAACCTCGCGCATCTGCGCAACATGACGGCCGTCACCGAGATGGGTGCGATCGTCTTTCCACCGCTGCCCGCGTTCTATCACCGGCCCGACACCATCGCGCAACTGGTCGACGAGTCGGTCGAACGGGTCCTCGCGCTGATGGGCGTTGCGCAGGCTCACCCGCGCGAGTGGAGCGGCCTGTAGCCACTACTCCTTGAATTCCCACAACCGCCGGGCCGCAAACACCGCGTTGGGGTAGTGAGGCTTGCCTCGGCTGCCGTTGTAGCGGCCGAGTGCCAGGAAGAGGTCGCCCTTCTCGATGTCGAGATAGTGGCGCAGGATCACACAGCCGAAACGCAGGTTGGTCTGCATGTGGAACAGCTTGCCCACGTCGGAGTCGCCGATCAGACGGCTCCAGAACGGCATCACCTGCATGTAGCCGCGTGCACCGACCGAGCTGATGGCGTACTTCCGGAACGCGCTTTCCACCTGAATCAGCCCCAGCACCAGGGCCGTTTCGAGGCCGGCACGGCGGCTTTCGTACCAGACCGTTTCCAGGAATTCGAGGCGGGTTTGCAGGTCGGGCTTGCGCTTCTTCAAGCGCTCGCTCATCACCCCCAGCCAGCGAAGGTACTTCAACCGGTCTTCGATGTTCGTGAACGTCGCTCGCGGCGGCGCAGTATTGGCGATGGCCGCGGACAGCGCGGTGCGCACGGCATTGGCCAGCGGTTCCTCGATCTGCCCGCCCGCCTGCACGAGCGGGCAAGCAGCGAACGCCAGCAGCCCCGCCGCACCACCGGCCAGTTGGCGGCGCGTGAGACCGCTGCGGCTCATGCCGAAAGCTTCTCCTGCATGAACGCGAACACGTCAGCTGCAGCGACTGCCGTAGCCTGCGCGTCACGCCGCCCTTGGTATTCGACCTTGCCTTCCTTGAGGCCCCGGTCGGAGATCACGACCCGGTGCGGCACGCCCACCAGTTCCCAGTCGGCGAACATCGCGCCCGGCCGCTCGCCGCGGTCGTCCAGCATCACGTCGATACCTGCCGCCGCAAGCTGCTCGTGCAGTCGGTCGGCGGCAGCCTTCACGTCCGCCGAGCGGTCATAGCCGATCGGGCACACGACCACGGTGAACGGTGCAATCGCGTCCGGCCACACGATGCCGCGCTCGTCGTGATTCTGCTCGATGGCAGCACCCAGGATGCGCGTGACGCCGATGCCGTAGCAGCCCATCACCATCAGTTGCGGCTTGCCGGCCTCGTCGAGATAGGTGGCGTTCATGTCCTTCGAATAGCGCGTGCCGAGCAGGAACACGTGCCCCACCTCGATGCCGCGCTGGATCGCAAGCACCCCCTTGCCATCGGGCGACGGATCGCCAGCGACGACGTTGCGGATGTCGGCCACCACATCGGGTTCCGGGAGGTCGCGGCCCCAGTTCGCGCCGGTGTAGTGGAAGTCGGCCTCGTTCGCGCCGCAGACGAAGTCGCTCATGTTGGCGACGGTGCGGTCGGCGACGATCTTGACCGGCTTCTTCAGGCCGATCGGGCCCAGGTAGCCCGGTTTGCAACCGAAGTGATCGTCGATCTCGGCGCCGGTCGCGAAACGGAAGCCGGCCTTCAGCCCTTCGAGCTTGCCCGCCTTCACTTCATTGAGGTCGTGATCGCCGCGCACCAGCAGCAGCCAGACCGTGGTCTTCAGCACGTCGCCCGCTTCGTTCTTGTCGTCGGTGGCCAGCACCAGTGACTTGACGGTCTGCGACAGCGGCAGGTTCAACAACTGCGCGACGTCGGCACAGGTGCTCTTGCCCGGCGTGGGGGTTTTGGTCAGCGGCTGCGTGGCGGCCCCGCGTTGGCCGATCAGCGGCAGCGCCTCGGCCAACTCGATGTTGGCGGCGTAGTCCGACTGCGCACAGTAGACGATCGCATCTTCGCCGGTGTCCGCAATGACCTGGAACTCATGAGACGCCTGCCCGCCGATCGCGCCGGTATCCGCTGCCACGGCCCGGAAGCGCAGGCCCATCCGCTCGAAGATGCGCACGTAGGCGGCATACATTGCGTCGTAGCTCTTGTGCGCGGATTCGAAGTCGCGATCGAAGGAGTAGGCGTCCTTCATCGTGAACTCGCGTCCTCGCATCACGCCGAAGCGGGGCCGGCGCTCGTCGCGGAACTTGGTCTGGATGTGATAGAAGTTTTTCGGCAACTGGCGGTAGCTGCGCAGCTCCTGCCGTGCGATGTCGGTGATCACCTCTTCCGACGTGGGTTGGATCGCGAAATCACGCTCGTGCCGGTCCTTCACACGCAACAGCTCGGGGCCCATCTTGTCCCAGCGGCCGGTTTCCTGCCACAGCTCGGCGGGCTGCACGAGCGGCATCAGCAACTCGACGGCGCCGGCGCGGTTCATCTCCTCGCGGATGATGTTTTCAACCTTGCGGATGACGCGCAGGCCCATCGGCATGTAGCTGTAGATGCCGGCGCCGAGGCGCTTGATGAAACCCGCACGCATCATCAGCTTGTGGCTCACGATCTCTGCGTCGGCGGGCGCTTCCTTGAGGGTCGAGATGAAGAACTGGGAGGCTTTCATGGACAACGGCTGCACCCGGCAGAGCCGGGGAGGGACATGGGCTTTGGAGGGGTTGAAACCGCACCGACCGGTGCAATAATGGTTTCAATTGACGAAATCGAGGTTCGATTATGCTCGACAGGGAAGGCTTCCGGCCCAACGTCGGCATCATCCTGCTCAACCACAAGAATCAGGTTTTCTGGGGCAAGCGCATCCGCACGCACTCTTGGCAGTTCCCCCAAGGGGGCATCAAACACGGAGAAAGTCCCGAGCAGGCGATGTTCCGTGAGCTGCACGAAGAAGTGGGGCTGCGCCCCGAACACGTGCGGATCATCGCCCGAACCCGAGACTGGCTGCGCTACGAGGTGCCTGAACACTACATCCGGCGCGACGCGCGCGGCCACTACAAGGGCCAGAAACAGATCTGGTTCCTGCTGCAACTCACCGGGCGCGATTCCGACATGAATCTGCGTGCCACCGACCATCCCGAATTCGATGCCTGGCGCTGGAACGAATACTGGGTGCCGCTGGACGTCGTCATCGAGTTCAAGCGCGACGTTTATCAAATGGCATTGACGGAACTCGCGCGCTTCCTGCCCCGCGTCAGCCATCACAACCGGTACCTGCGCGGTGGCGCGCGGCCGCACCACCGTGACGATGCGCGCGACGACCAGGCCCACACGGTGGCTGCGCCCGCGCCCAAGAGCGACACGCCAGCAGACTGAACACGCCTGCGGGCGACACTAGCCTGCAGCAAGCACGCAAGAGCGAGTGGGGCCGATCCCGCGTCGAAGCGCCGCAGCTATGCCAGGACGAGGTTGTCCCGGTGGATCATCTCCGGCTCGCCGGTGAAGCCCAGCAACCGCTCGAACTCAACCGACGGTTTGCGCGCAATGAGGCGTGCTTCGCTGCTCGAGTAGTTGGCCAAGCCTCGCGCCACCTCGAGGCCGGCGGCCGAGCGGACCGCGATGACATCGCCACGCGCGAACTCGCCCACCACCTGGATCATCCCGATCGGCAGCAGGCTCTTGCCCTCGTCGCGCAGCTTCACGACGGCACCATCGTCGACCACCACAGCGCCGCGCAATTGCAGGTGATCCGCCATCCATTGCTTGCGCGCGGCCAGCTTCGGCGTCGACGCCCACAGCAGGGTGCCGATCGCTTCGCCTGCAGCCAGCCGCACCAGCACGTCGGGCTCGCGCCCCCAGGCGATGACCGTGGAAGCGCCGCTGCCCGCCGCCCGTTTGGCCGCGAGGATCTTCGTGATCATGCCCCCCTTGCCGATGCTCGAGCCCGCGCCTCCGGCCATCCGCTCCAGTTCCGCCCGGCCCGCTTCGGCTTCATGGATGAACACCGCCGCCGGGTCCTTGCGCGGATCGGCCGAGTACAGGCCCTTCTGGTCGGTCAGGATGACAAGCGCGTCCGCCTCGACGAGATTGGCAACCAGGGCGCCCAGCGTGTCGTTGTCGCCAAACTTGATCTCGTCGGTCACCACGGTGTCGTTCTCGTTGATGACCGGCACGACCTTCATGCGCAGCAGGGTCAGCAGCGTGGAGCGGGCGTTGAGGTAGCGCTCACGATCGGCCAGATCGGCGTGCGTCAACAAGACCTGCGCACTGCCCAGGCCCTGCTCGCGCAGCTTGCTCTCGTAGATCTGCGCCAGGCCCATCTGCCCCACGGCCGCAGCCGCCTGCAACTCGTGCAGCTCCTTGGGGCGAACCGCCCAGCCGAGCCGCTTCATGCCCTCGGCGATGGCGCCGCTGGACACCATCACCACCTCCCGCCCCTGCGACGCCAGCGTCGCCAGTTGCTCGCACCACTGGCCGATGGCCTCGGCGTCGACCCCGCGCCCCTCGTTGGTGACCAGGCTGGAGCCGACTTTCACGACGATACGTCGCGCATTCTTGAGCACGTCACTCATGGGAGATCGATACGAAGACGGGAAACAGGGTCAGCGGAAACGGGGATCGTCGCTCTCAGGGCTTGCATCGGGCGCGGGCGGCTCGAAGCGGACGTCAGGCGGTTGCGGCAGCGGCTCGCGCGTCGCCTCGATATGCCGGTAGATGGCCTGGATCAGCGGCTCGCAACCTTCGCGCGTCAGCGCGGAGATCAGGAACACCGGCCCCTTCCACTTGAAGCGCTTGACGAAGTCCTTCACGCGCTGATCGCGTTCTTCGGTGGGCACCATGTCGAGCTTGTTGAGCACCAGCCAGCGCGGCTTCTCGTAAAGCGCCGGGTCGTACTTCTTCAGTTCGGCGACGATCGCCTTGGCCTGCGCGACAGGATCGACGCCTTCGTCGAACGGTGCAAGGTCGACGAGATGCAACAGCAGCCGAGTGCGCTGAAGGTGCCGCAGGAACTGATGCCCCAGCCCGGCACCTTCGGCAGCGCCTTCGATCAAGCCTGGCACGTCGGCGACCACGAAGCTCTGCTCCGGGCCGACACGCACCACGCCAAGGTTCGGATGCAGCGTGGTGAACGGGTAGTCCGCGATCTTCGGCCGGGCGTTGGAGATCGCGGCAATCAAGGTCGACTTGCCCGCGTTCGGCATGCCCAGCAGGCCCACATCGGCAAGCACTCGCAGTTCGAGCTTGAGCTTGCGCTGCTCGCCGGGCCATCCGGGGGTCTTCTGACGCGGAGCGCGGTTGGTGCTCGACTTGTAGTGCAGATTGCCAAAGCCGCCGTCTCCGCCCTTGGCCAGCAGGACACGCTCGCCATGCATCAGCAACTCGGCAAGCACTTCTCCCGAGTCGACATCGGTGATGATCGTGCCGACCGGCATCCTCAAGACAATGTCATCACCGGCCGCACCGAACTGGTCGGAGCCTCGCCCATGCTCGCCGTTGCGCGCCTCGTGCCGCCGCGCATAGCGGAAGTCGATGAGCGTGTTGAGGTTCAGGTCGGCTTCGGCATACACGTGCCCGCCCCGGCCACCGTCGCCGCCGTTCGGGCCGCCGAAGGGGATGAACTTCTCGCGCCGGAAGCTCACGCAGCCGCTGCCACCGTTGCCGGCCGCCACGTCGATGTAAGCCTCGTCTACAAATTTCATGATTGCCTGTCCGGCCCTGTGGGCGTCTGCTTCTCGGAGTTCGTTTTCCGGTTGGCGATGATCGACCACACGCCAGCGGCCACGAGGATCAACGGCCACCAGACGGACAGCCATTCCCAGCTCAGCCAACCCAGGTTGTGGGCCAGCAAGACCAGGCCAATGACGATCAGCAGAAGACCGCTCTTGTTCATGTGATGAGTGCCGCCAGGTGGACGCAAGATGGTACTTCAGACCACCGCGGTGCCCCCGGCTGCAAACGACGAAGCCCCGGCAGGCCGGGGCTTCCTGATGAGCAGCAACGCTCGGAGAACCGTCAGACGGGCGTGACGACCACGATCTTGCGGTTTTGCGGGCCCTTCACGTCGAAGGACACCTGCCCGTCGACCAGCGCAAAGAGCGTGTGGTCGCGGCCGGTGCCGACGTTGGTGCCGGCATGGAAGCGGGTGCCGCGCTGGCGCACGATGATCGATCCGGCCGGGACGACCTGGCCACCGAACACCTTCACGCCCAGCATCTTCGGTTGGGAGTCGCGGCCGTTCCGGGTGGAACCGCCGCCTTTTTTCTGTGCCATGGTTGATTAGCTCCTTGAACTGTGACCGGCAGATCAGGCGCTCACCGCGCTGATCTGAAGCTCGGTGTAGGTCTGGCGATGACCCTGGTGCTTCTGGTAGTGCTTGCGACGGCGCAGCTTGAAGATGCGCACTTTGTCGTGCTTGCCATGTGCCACCACCGTGGCCTTGACGCTTGCGCCGGCAACCAAGGGCGTGCCCACCTGCAGTTCGGCGCCGTTACCCACGGCGAGAACCTGGTCGATCACGATCTCTTGGCCAACTTCCGCAGCAATCTGTTCTACCTTGATCTTTTCGCCAGCAGCAACCTTGTATTGTTTGCCGCCGGTTTTTATGACCGCGTACATATCAGCCCCTAGCAGACCCGATGCGGGTCTCGTTTCAGCGAGACAGGCCCAGCGGACCTGAACTCTCATTGGACAAAAGAAAACCCGGCCTTTTCGACCGAGCCGAAGATTGTAGCACGTCACCGCAAGCATCCGACCAAGGACCTCACCGCGCTTCAGGATGCGTGCAAGGCGCGCCGAACCCAGCCGCGCACGCCGTCGCCATCTCTATAATTCCGCGATTCCGCTACAAGGCATCGCGTGTCTTCCGCCTCCTCCCCCGCCTCCGCCTCCAAAAACACCACCAGCGCCCTGGCGATCGTCGCGCACGACATGGCTGAGGTCGACGCCCTGATCCGGGAAAGACTGGCGTCCGAAGTCGTGCTGATCAACCAGATCTCGCACTACATCGTCAGCGCGGGTGGCAAGCGCATTCGGCCTATGCTCGTGCTGCTGGTGGCCGGGGCCTTGGGGTTCACGGGGCGGGAACGGCATGAACTCGCCGCCGTCGTGGAGTTCATCCATACCGCGACGCTGCTGCACGACGACGTGGTCGACGAGTCGCAGCTGCGGCGCGGGCGCGAGACCGCCAATGCGCTGTTCGGCAACGCCGCCAGCGTGCTCGTCGGAGACTTCCTCTATTCGCGCGCGTTCCAGATGATGGTGTCCGTCAACCGCATGAGGGTGCTTGACGTGCTGGCCGACGCAACGAACGTCATCGCCGAAGGCGAAGTCCTGCAGTTGATGAACATGCACGACCCGGACATCGACGTGCCCGCCTATTTGAAGGTCATCCGCTACAAGACCGCCAAGCTTTTCGAAGCCAGCGCCCGACTCGGCGCGGTGCTGGCCGATGCGCCTCAGCAAGTCGAGGAGGCCTGCGCAGACTTCGGCCGGTCGCTGGGCACCGCGTTTCAGCTGGTCGACGACGCGCTCGACTACGAAGGATCGACGGAACAACTGGGCAAGAACGTCGGTGATGACCTTCGCGAGGGCAAGCCGACGCTGCCTCTGTTGCTCGCGATGAACCAGGGCACTCCGGCGCAACGCGAATTGCTGCGCCGGGCGATAGAGCAAGGCGAAGTGGAGCGCCTGCCGGAAATCATCCGCATCGTCTCCGAAGCAGGCGCGCTGGAAGCCACGCGCGAGGCCGCGCGAGCAGAGGCGGAGCGTGCGCGACAAGCACTCGACGCACTTCCCTCTTCGCCTTATCGAGAAGCTCTGCTAGAATTATGCGTTCGCTCGATCGACCGCTCTTCATGAGCTTGGTCAGAGCGCGGCAGCAACCGGTTCTTTGTTGAACGAGTTGTTGTCGGACACGAAATACGGGGTGTAGCTTAGCCTGGTAGAGCGCTACGTTCGGGACGTAGAGGCCGGAGGTTCGAATCCTCTCACCCCGACCAGATTTCTTTTCCTCACGTGCTTGATTTGCAGCGAAGCTGCGGTTTTTGCACGGTCTTCACTTGCGGCTCCGGTTTACAGTGCATGGCGAATCAGCGATGATTCGCCGGCTTTTGGTGCCTGAACAAGGCGGATTTTGAGCAGTTTTGCTCGCCTTGCCCCCGAGATTCCCCGATCCATGGACACACTGGCTGAGGCCCCGAACCCGACCCTGTCCGGCGTTGCGCGGGTGCTGGTGAATGCCGGAAAGCTCACCGCAAAGACGGCAGAGGATCTGGCCAAACAGGCCAAGGAAAAACGCACGAGTTTCATCGCCGCCGTCATTGCGGCTGGCGCGGTCTCGCCAAGCGATTTGGCGCACGCGTTGTCGAGCGCCTTCTCGCTCCCGCTGATGGATCTGGCAGCAGTCGACGCGCAGCGTCTTCCCAAGGGGGTACTGGAGGGCAAGCTCACCGCCCAGTACCAGGTCGTCGTACTGGGCAAGCGAGGCAGCCGGCTCTTCGTCGGCGGCGCCGATCCCACCGATCAGGATGCGCTGGAGCGGATCAAGTTCGCCACGCAACTGACGCCCGAGTGGGTCGTCGTCGAGCACGACAAGCTGATGAAAATGCTCGAGGCGAGCGGCGCGTCGGCAAGCGAAGCACTCGAGAACATCGTCGGCGGAGACTTCGAATTCGATGTCTCCGAGGAAGACTCCACCCAGCAGGAGTCCTCGTCGGACGTCACCGCCGATGTCGAGGACGCGCCGGTCGTGCGCTTTCTGCAGAAGATGCTGATCGACGCGATCAACATGCGCGCGTCCGATTTGCACTTCGAGCCATACGAACTCAACTACCGGGTGCGCTTCCGCGTCGATGGCGAATTGCGCGAGATCACGCAGCCGCCGATCGCCATCAAGGACAAGCTGGCCTCGCGCATCAAGGTGATCTCGCGACTGGACATTGCCGAAAAGCGAGTCCCGCAGGATGGCCGCATGAAGTTGAAGTTCGGCAACCGGCCGATCGACTTCCGTGTCAGCACGCTGCCGACCCTGTTCGGCGAGAAGATCGTGATCCGTATCCTGGATCCGTCGAGCGCCAAGCTGGGCATCGACGCGCTGGGTTATGAAAAGGACGAGAAGGAACGCCTGATGAAGGCAATCCAACGTCCCTATGGAATGATCCTCGTGACCGGTCCGACGGGTAGCGGCAAGACCGTGTCGCTCTACACATGCCTGAACCTGCTGAACCAGCCGGGCGTGAACATCTCGACCGTCGAAGACCCGGCTGAAATCAACCTGCCGGGCATCAACCAGGTCAACGTGAACGACAAGGCCGGCCTGACGTTCGCCGCGGCGCTGAAGGCCTTCCTCCGGCAGGATCCGGACGTGATCATGGTGGGCGAAATCCGCGACCTGGAAACCGCCGACATCGCGATCAAGGCGGCACAGACCGGCCACATGGTGATGTCGACCCTGCACACGAACGACGCCCCGACCACCTTGACGCGTTTGCGCAACATGGGTGTGGCGCCTTTCAATATTGCATCGAGCGTGATCTTGATCACGGCGCAACGTCTGGCGCGCCGCTTGTGCGAAAACTGCAAGACCCCCGCGACGTATCCGCGTGAGGCCATGCTGCGCGCCGGGTTCAAGGAATCAGACCTTGAAGGCACGTGGAAGCCGTACCGTGCCGTCGGCTGCTCGAGCTGTAACAACGGGTATAAAGGTCGTGTCGGTCTTTACCAAGTGATGCCCATTTCGGAAGAGATTCAGCGCATCATCCTCGCGGACGGTAGTGCAATGGACATCGCGGCCCAAGCCCAGAAAGAGGGCGTTCGCGACCTGCGCCAAGCTGGTTTGATCAAGGTCAAGCTCGGCACCACGACGCTCGAGGAAGTGATTTCGGTCACGAACGAATAGACACGAGAGACACCGACTGTTGGGGACGGTGAGCCCCGGAGGCACTATGGCAACTGCTGCTGCGGCGAAGAAGATTCAGGAAGTCGTTTTCGAGTGGGAAGGCAAGGACCGCAACGGCAAGCCGGTGCGCGGAGAGATGCGCGCCGGCGGCGAAGCGATGGTCAGTGCCAGCCTACGGCGGCAGGGTGTGCTCGTCACCAAGGTCAAGAAGCGCAGGATCAGCGGCGGCAAGTCGATCAAGCACAAGGACATCTCGATCTTCACGCGACAACTCGCGACGATGATGCGAGCGGGCGTGCCCTTGCTGCAGTCCTTCGACATCGTCGCGCGCGGCAGCACCAACCCGAAGTTGACCCGACTGCTGAACGATATCCGCAGCGATGTGGAGACAGGTACCAGCCTGTCGTCGGCATTCCGCAAGCACCCCCTCTACTTCGATTCCTTGTACTGCAACCTGGTGGAGGCGGGTGAAGCGGGCGGTATCCTGGAAACGCTGCTTGAACGCCTTGCCACGTATCAGGAAAAGACGCTCGCGATCAAGGCGAAGATCAAGTCGGCGCTGATCTATCCAATGGCGGTCCTCGTTGTGGCGTTCATCGTGGTCGCCGTGATCATGATTTTCGTGATCCCTGCATTCAAGGAAGTCTTCACCTCGTTCGGAGCTGACCTGCCTGCTCCGACGCTGCTCGTCATCTCGATGTCCGAGTTCTTCGTCGCGTACTGGTGGCTGATCTTCGGCGTCCTGATCGGGGGGACCTATTTCTTCTTCGAGTCCTGGAAACGGTCGGAGAAGATGCAGCACGCAATGGACCGATTGCTCCTGAAGGTTCCTGTGTTTGGTGCTCTCGTGTACAAGTCAGCTGTCGCGCGCTGGACTCGCACGCTGGCGACGATGTTCTCTGCTGGCGTTCCGCTCGTGGAGGCGCTGGACTCCGTTGGCGGCGCTTCAGGCAACGCAGTATTTGCCGAGGCCACCGAGAAGATTCAGAAAGATGTTTCCACTGGCTCCAGTCTCACGATGTCGATGCAATCCACTGGCATCTTCCCCACCATGGTGCTCCAGATGTGCGCCATCGGCGAGGAGTCGGGCTCCATCGACCACATGCTCAACAAAGCCGCCGAGTTCTTCGAAGAAGAAGTGGACGAAGCGGTCAAGGGCCTGTCCAGCCTGATGGAGCCGATCATCATCGTGGTTCTGGGCACGATCATCGGCGGCATCGTGGTTTCGATGTACCTCCCGATCTTCAAGCTCGGCCAGGTGGTCTGAGCACGAACGCGAGTGATGAGTCCTGACCTCTGGGACTGGTGGCTGTCGCCAGTCAGCCTGGGTGTGCTCGGGTTGTGCATCGGCAGCTTCCTGAACGTCGTCATCCACCGCTTGCCCGTGATGCTGGAACGGCAGTGGCGCAAGGACAGCGCGGAAATGCTGGGGCAGCCGCATCCCGAAGAAGGCGAGCCGCTCAGCTTGGCGCGTCCCCGATCGCGCTGCCCGCATTGCAAGCATGTCATCCGCTGGCACGAGAACATCCCGGTGCTCGGGTGGCTGATGCTTCGCGGCCGGTGCTCGAACTGCAAGACGAAAATTTCATCGCGCTACCCGCTGGTAGAACTGCTCACCGGCGGCTTGTTCGCACTCGCCGCCTGGAAGGTCGGCCCGCAGCCCACGGCCTTGCTCTGGTGTGCAGTCGTCGCAACACTCGTCGCGCTGACCTTCATCGACTGGGACACCACGCTCCTGCCCGATGACCTCACCCTGCCGCTCCTGTGGGGCGGGCTGATTGCGGCAGCGCTCGGCTGGACCATCCCGTTGACGTCCGCCTTATGGGGCGCCGTGTTCGGCTACCTTGCACTATGGGCCGTCTACTGGCTCTTCAAGCTCACCACCGGCAAGGAAGGCATGGGCTACGGCGACTTCAAGTTGCTCGCCGCGCTCGGTGTGTGGCTGGGCCCGACGATGCTGCTGCCCGTCCTGATCGGCGCCTCGGTGCTGGGCACGGTGGTCGGCGTGGCGATGAAGGCCAGCGGTGCCTTGCGCGAAGGCCGCTACGTGCCTTTCGGGCCCTTCCTTGCCGGTGCGGGTATTGCAGTGTTCCTGATCGGTGCACCGACCATCACCGGCTGGCTTGGCTGGTATTGAGGCCCACGACGTGTCGACCCTGCGCGTTGGCCTGACCGGCGGCATCGGCAGCGGCAAGAGCACGGTTGCGCAAGTCCTGGCCGATCTCGGCGCGCTGATCGTCGACACGGACGCGATTTCTCGCGAACTCACCGGCCCCGGAGGCCATGCGGTGGCGGCCATCCGCGACACCTTCGGCGATGCCTTCATCGACTCGAGCGGCGCACTGGATCGCGCCCGTATGCGCGAGCTCGTCTTCCGCACACCCGCTGCACGGCAGCAACTCGAACAGCTGCTGCATCCTTTGATCGGTGCGGAAACCGTGCGCCGCGCCGCACTGGCATCACCTGGACAACCCGTCGTGTTCGACGTGCCACTGCTCGTCGAGTCGGGTCGCTGGCGGACCTTGGTCGACCGGGTGCTCGTGATCGACTGCAGCCCGGCCACGCAAGTGGAGCGCGTGGTGCGCCGCTCGCAGCTGAGCCCCGACGAGGTCGAGCGCATCATCGCGCAGCAGGCTCCAAGGGCAGCACGCCTGGCCGCCGCGGACGCCACGATCAGCAACGACGGCCTGTCGATGGCCGATCTGCGCGCTGAAGTGGTCGCGCTATGGAACCTTTGGAGCGCCACGCGACCGTAACGGAGTCTCTCGCACCCTTGGTTCGCACCCACGGGCTGTGAAACAATGCCGCGTGGCTTGGCCTTCCGCCTTTTGCGGACAAGCCCGAGGAATCCTGCCTTGACTCTGTACGAATACCCCTTCAACGAGAGCATCCGCACGATGCTCCGGCTCGAGCACCTGTTCGACCGGCTTGGCCAGTTGATGCCCCGGGAAGCAGCGGTGGACCACCACTACGCGCTGGCGACCATGTTCGAGATCATGGACGTCGCCTCCCGTGCCGACCTCAAGTCCGACCTGCTCAAGGACCTCGAACGGCAGAAGACACAGCTCAATGCCTTCCGCGGCAATCCGTCGATCTCGGAGCGTGTGCTCGACGACGTCATCGGCCGCATCGATCATGCCTTCAATGGCCTGAACGATCTGCCGGGCAAGGCCGGGCAGTCGCTGACCACCAACGAGTGGCTGATGAGCATCCGCAGTCGCATCAGCATTCCTGGCGGCACCTGCGAGTTCGATCTGCCGGCGTATTACGCCTGGCAGCAATTGCCCGCCGCGCGACGCCAGGCGGACCTGCAGCAGTGGATTTCCACGCTCACGCCGCTGGCCGAGGCGCTCAAGGTGCTGCTGGCGCTGCTGCGCGATTCCGGCATGCCGCACAAGGTGGTGGCCACGCATGGCCAGTACCAACAAAGCCTGCCTGCCGGCCGCACCTTCCAGTTGCTGCGTGTGCGCATCGACCCCGCCCTCGGGGTGGTGCCCGAAATCAGCGGCCACCGACTGATGGTGTCGATCCGCCTGATGCGGCAGGACCCTGAAGGCCGCTTGCGCCCGGCGGGAGACGAGGATGTCTCTTTCGAATTGACCCTGTGCTGAGATGAGCAAGCCCACGCCTGTTGCGGGCCGCATCGTGCCCTGCCCGACCTGTGGCGGTGACAGCGTCTACTCGCCCGACAACCCCTACCGGCCGTTTTGCAGCGAGCGCTGCAAGAACATCGACTTCGGGGCCTGGGCGAGCGAGAGCTATCGCGTGGAGGCAAAACCGGACCCGCAGGATCTGCCCGACGACCCGCACGGGCCGCACTGATCAGGCCGCGTGCGTGGTCCCTTCGAAACCGCGTTCCTCGGCAAACCAGCGCAGTACGGGCACCGTGCCGGGCAACACCGGCTTCACCTCCACGGGCAGGGTCTGCCACGCCATCGACTGCTGCTCGCGCATCTCGAAGGCACCGGTCCATTCATAGACCTTGCAGAAGTGCAGGCGCACGAGCGCGTGCGGGTAGTCGTGCATCTCGACCTTCCACGGGTGTGCCGCTCCGATCGTGATGCCCAGTTCCTCGTGCAGTTCCCGGCGCAACGCCTGCTCGACGCTTTCGCCGGCTTCGAGCTTGCCGCCGGGAAACTCCCAGTAGCCCGCATAGACCTTGCCCAGCGGCCGGGACGTGAGCAGGAACCGCCCCTCGCCATCGACCAGCACGCCCACCGCCACGTCGACCGGTTCACGCGCGCTCACGCCCTGCCTCCAGCGTGCCGGCCGGCATAGTCGCGAGCGAACTGGTAGGCCACGCGCCCCGAGCGGGAACCGCGCTCGAGCGCCCACACGAGCGACTCCTGCCGGGCTGCGGCGATCGCTGGCTCGTCCACGCCGAAGCTGCGCAACCACTGCGCCACGATCACCAGGTATTCCTGCTGGCTGAACGGGTAGAAGCTGATCCACAACCCGAATCGTTCCGACAGTGAGATCTTCTCCTCGACCACCTCGCCCGGATGCACCTCCCCGTCCTCCGTGTGCTGGTAGGTCAGGTTTTCCTTCATGTACTCCGGCAGCAGGTGCCTGCGGTTCGACGTGGCGTAGATCAACACATTGGCGGTGGCTGCCGCAACCGAACCGTCGAGCATGGACTTGAGCGCCTTGTAGCCGGGCTCCCCTTCATCGAAGCTCAGGTCGTCGCAGAAGACGATGAAGCGTTCCGGCCGCTCGGCCACGAGGTCGACGAGGTCGGGCAGGTCGACCAGGTCCGACTTGTCGACCTCGATCAGCCGCAGCCCCTGTCCCGAGAACTCGTTCAGGCATGCCTTGATCAACGAGGACTTGCCCGTGCCGCGAGCACCCGTCAACAGCGCGTTGTTGGCGCTGCGGCCGGACACGAACTGCTCGGTGTTGCGCACCAGCCGTTCCTTCTGGCCGTCGACTTCGCGGATGTCGTCCAGGCGGATGCCCGACACGTGCTTGACCGGCTCGATGAATGCGCTGCCTCCGCGTTTGCGGTAGCGGAACGCAACGGATGCCGACCAGTCCGGCGCGGCCGGTGGGCGGGGCAACACCGTTTCTAGGCGCGCCAGCAGATGTTCGGCGCGTGAAATCAGGCTTTCGAGCGAAGGGAGCATCACAGCGGCAGACGGGAAACGTAGCGTGGGCAGGCAGTGTAAGCGGGCTCAAGCCGCGGGGACCGGTGCGACGCGATCGTCCGCTACGGCATAGAGCCGGTCCCCTGGCGCCGGCGAGACGGGATGCATGCCGGTGAAAGCGCCGAAAGCCGGCAGCACGCCGATGTGCGGTCCGAACCAGAAGCAGGGCAGGCGCAGCCGATCGTGCGCGCGGCCGCTCAGGTGCATGCAGGGATGCAGATGCCCCGCCAACACATAGTGGTCCGCCACAGGGGACGGGTGATGGCACAGCGCAAAAGGCCCCATCGTGCACGGCTCGTCGACGCACTCGATGGCCAGTGTGGCCGGCGGGTCGCCGGCGCGGTCGTCGTGGTTGCCTCGCACCAGCACGAGTTGCAGGCCGGCATGCTGCTCGCGCCAGCGGTGCAACGCCGAGAGCGTGGGGGCGGCGTGCGCACGTGCCGAGTGCAGAAAGTCGCCGAGGAAGACCACCCGTCGGGCGCCCGTCATCTCGATCAGGCGGGTCAGTCGGTCGAGCGTCGCCGTGGTTGTCCCGCTCGGCACCGGAACGCCCCATCGCCGGAACGACACGGCCTTGCCGACGTGCGCGTCAGCGACGAGCAGGGTGTGGTGATCAGGTAGGAAAGCCGCCTTCTCCGGCAACAGCGTCAGCCGCTGCCCGGCGCACTCGATCTGCAGCATGGCATCTGAGAACCCGTGGGGCCCTCAGCCTAGCAGCGTGCGCAGGCTCGTTTCCAGGTGCTCGCTCGGAGACCGCTTGAAGCCCGAACGGGCGTAACGGTGCAGCCGGCCGACGATGAAACTGGTCAGCACGGAGGCCGAAGCGGTGGCATCGACGGTGGGGGTGACGGAACCAGCGGTGTCGGCCGCCGCCCGCAGGCTCTGCCGCAGTTGGGATTCGATGCGATCGAAGAACTGGTTCATGCGCACCAGCAGCCGCTCGTGCTCGAACACCAGCGCATCGCCCACCATGACCCGGGTCATGCCCGGGTTCTTCTCGCCGAACTGCAGCACGACGGCGACGATCTTCTGTGCCTGAGCGACGCCCTGCGCATCCCGCTCGACGATCTGGTTGACCAGCGTGAACACGCTCTGCTCGATGAAGTCGATCAGGCCCTCGAACATCTGCGCCTTGCTCGCGAAGTGGCGGTACAGCGCAGCCTCGCTCACCTCCAGCTTGGCGGCGAGGGCTGCCGTGGTGATGCGGTCGGCACCCGGCTGCTCCAGCATCGTCGCCAGCGTTTGCAGGATCTGGACGCGCCGCTCACCCGGCTTGGGACGTTTACGCGTGGCCGTACCGCCGGAACTTGCGTCCTCGGCCGGAAGGTCGAGCTCGGTAGCGCTTGCGTCGGATGGAACGGGAGTATCAGACATCACAACCTGCGTAACTTCTGTAGCGAACGGATTCTCGCATGCACATATGTCGGCCTTCGGTGCACGTAAACACCTACTTCCGGACCGTGTGAATTGCGTCTCACATAGCGCTGCATCCACACCGTGCGCATGCCGAGGCCGTGCGCAGATTTCTGGTGCGCGAGAGTGTCTTCGACCAGCACGCAGCGGCGGGGATGCACCTTCAGCCGGGCCGCAACGGCCTGGAACATGCGGCGGTCGGGCTTGGGGCGGAAGTGGCCGAACATGCGCATGTCCTCGATGCTGAGGACGCCATCGAAGCAACGCGACAGACCCAGCGCCGTCAGCACGCGGCGCGCGTATTCGGCGGGGGCGTTCGTCAGCACGTACTTTCGGCCGCGCAGGCTCTTCAACGCCGCCTTGTCATGCGCATGCCCGCGCAGGCCGTCCTCGAGGCCGGGCAACAGATGGGTGTGGTGCAGGAAATGACGGGGATCGACGGCGTGATGGCGGACCAGCCCGAGCAGCGTCGCGCCGTAGCGCCGCCAGTAGTCGCGACGCAGGAAGTCCGCCTGCTCGGCGGGCAGCTGCAGCTCGCGCTCGATGTAGTCGTTCATCGAGACGTCGATCATCCCGAAGACCGCATGCGATGCGTCGTGCAGCGTGTTGTCGAGATCGAACAGCCAGATGGGATCGCGGCACTTCATGCGAGGTAGGCAGCAAAAAGGCCGCATCGAGCGGCCCTGGAAGGAGTGGCGTCAGCGGGCATCAATGAGAACGGATCATCGTGCCATACGCCTGCTCGGTGAGGATCTCCAGCAGCATCGAGTGCGGTACTCGCCCATCGATGATGTGCACGGAGTTGACGCCGCTCTTGGCCGCATCGAGCGCGGAGCTGATCTTGGGCAGCATGCCGCCCGAGATGGTGCCGTCGGCGAACAGCTCGTCGATCTCGCGGGCCGACAGGTCGGTCAGCAGCTTGCCGTTCTTGTCGAGCACGCCGGGCGTGTTCGTCAGCAGGATCAGCTTCTCGGCCTTCAGCACCTCGGCCAGCTTGCCGGCCACCACGTCGGCGTTGATGTTGTAGTTCTCGTTGTGCTCGCCGAAGCCGAGCGGCGAGATCACCGGGATGAACTGGTCGTCCTGCAGCGCCTTCACCACCGAAGGATCGATGGATTCGATCTGCCCCACCTGCCCGACGTCGTGCTCCTTCGACGGGTCGTTCTTGTCGACCATCTTCAACTTGCGTGCGCGGATCAGTCCGCCGTCGCGGCCGGTCAGGCCCACTGCCTTGCCGCCGGCCACGTTGATGAGGCCGACGATGTCCTGCTGCACCTGGCCGGCGAGGACCCATTCGACGACTTCCATCGTCTCCTCGTCGGTCACGCGCATGCCCTGGATGAAGGTGCCCTTCTTGCCGATCTTGGCCAGCGCCTCGTCGATCTGCGGACCGCCACCGTGCACCACCACCGGGTTCATGCCCACCAGCTTCAGCAGCACCACGTCCTCGGCGAAGTCCAGCTGCAACGCCGGGTCGGTCATCGCATTGCCGCCGTACTTGATGACGATGGTCTTGCCATGGAACTTGCGGATGTAGGGCAGCGCCTGCGCCAGGATCTCCGCCTTGTCGCGCGGGGAGATGTGCGACAGGTCGGCTTGGTGCGGATGGGGGGCAGCGGGAGGCTCGGTGGTCATGGATCGGGCTTTCGCAAAGAGGCTGAAAAGACAATGCGGCAGATTTTATGCGGCGCCCCTGTGCAGCCGAGGGCAGTTGACCCTTCCATGGCGGCAAGGTCTATAGTCGCGCCACGTTCCGCCTGGAGTCCCGCAATGCCGCTACGCCCCGCCGCCTTCTTTCTCGCCTTCGCCCTGTCGTCGATCGCACAAGCCAACAACGGACACCATGGGCACCAAGGTCAGGCCGCCCAGCCCTACGCCGGGCAGCAACAACGCCAGATCAAGGCGCTGTCCGACGATGAAATTACCGCCTTGCTGAAAGGCGACGGCCGGGGATATGCCAAGCCGGCCGAGCTGAACGGCTACCCCGGGCCGGCTCACGTGCTCGAACTGGCCGATGCGCTGTCGCTGGACGCGCAGCAGCGCAACGCCACGCAACAGCTGATGCACGAGCACAAGCAACGTGCCCGTGAGCTGGGTGCGGCACTCGTGGAGGCCGAACGCCACCTGGACCGTGCCTTCGCGCACCAACACATCGACGAGCAGCGCCTGGCCGAACTGACGTCGGCCGCGGCGCGCTTGCAGGCGCAACTGCGCGCAGAGCATCTCGCCACGCACCTTGCCCAGACCAGGCTGTTGACGCCGGAGCAGGTGCGCAAATACAACGAAATGCGTGGATATGCCGCAACAACCGGCACTGCCCGGTGAACTTCAGGGCCCCACGCAGCCTCTGAGGGACATGCAGGAGCACCGCATGCAATCGAGACGACATTTTCTTGCCACCGCAGCCGCCGCCATTGGAGGCACTGCCCTGTCCACCGGCGCATGGGCTGCGGCGAGCACCGACAACCGCCCGCAGATCGAGGTCTGGAAGTCCGCCTCCTGCGGTTGTTGCCACCTGTGGGTCGAGCACCTCGAACGCAATGGCTTCAAGGTGAAGGTGAACGATGTGGCCGGCCCCGCAGACTACCGCGAGAAATTCGGCATGCCCTCGGCCTACGGCTCATGCCACACCGCGCGGGTGCAGGGCTACGTGCTGGAGGGCCATGTGCCGGCGCGTGAGATCCACCGTCTGCTGAAAGAAAGACCGCAGGCCGTGGGCCTCGCCGTGCCGGGCATGCCGGTCGGCTCCCCCGGCATGGAAATGGGCGACCGCAAGGACCCGTACGACGTGATGCTGGTCGGCCGCGACGGCAAGGCCAAGGTATTCCAGAGTTACCGATGAACAAGGCACGCGAGACCACCATGAAAGCGATGAAGAAAACCATGACCCTGCTGGCCTTGGCCGCCGCCGTCGTGGCGGCACCTGCCTGGGCACAGGACACCGACGGCGAGGTCCGCAAGATCGACAAGGCCGCCGGCAAGATCACCATCAAGCACGGCGAGATCAAGAACCTCGACATGCCGCCGATGCAGATGGTGTTCCGCGCACAGCCACCCGCCCTGCTCGACAAGGTGCAGGTCGGCGACAAGGTGCGCTTCCACGCCGAGAAGGTCGGCGGCACCTACACCGTCACCGCAATCGAAGTCGCGAAGTAAGGCTGGCTTCCAGGCGCGGCTGCAGGGCCGCGCAGCGCTGCGCGAGGTGCTCGACCAGCGCGCGCACCCTCGCCGGAATGAATCGGTTGCTCGGCAGCACCGCGTGGAGCGGGACCTCCTCGCCCACATAGCCCGGCAGCAGGCGCACCAGCGCGCCGCTTCTCAACTCGGCGTGCACGTCGAGTTCCGCCTTCGAGACGACCCCTTCCCCGGCCACGGCCCACCGCTTCGCGATCTCTCCGTCGTCGCACTGCCGGCGGCCGTTCACTCGCACGTCCATCGTCTCGGCCGAGCCCTCCCGGCTCAACTGCCAGGTGGCATTGCGCTGCCCGCGCGAGCGGAAGGTGATGCAATCGTGCTGCGCGAGGTCAGCCGGGTGTATCGGCGCCCCGCGGGCCGCCACGTAGCGGGGGGCGGCGCACACCACGCGACGCACGTCCATCAGCTTGCGTGCGACCAGACGGGAATCGTTCAACGCGCCATACCGCAGCGCCAGATCCACCTGGTCCTTCACGACGTCCTGCAAGGCGTCGCTCACGCTCAGGTTGATGTCGACTCCCGGGTGCTGGTGCATGAAGTCGTCCAGCCACGGCAGCAGCACATGCCGCGTGAGGTCGCTCGAGGCGGCCACGCGGATGGTGCCGCGCAGGCGTTGGACGTCCTCGCCGATCTGCGCGGCCCCTTCCTCCAGCAACTCAATCGCACGCCTCGCATAGTCGGCCAGGACGTGCCCGGCTGCCGTGGGCCGCATCGACCGGGTGGTGCGCTCGAACAGCCTTGCCCCGACGCGGGCTTCGAGGCGCCGCAACATCGCGCTCGCGGCGGCCGGGGTGACCTGGAGCGCCCGCGCGGCGTTCGACAGGTTGCCGCCCTCCGAGCAGTGCACCACCAATCTCAATTCGTCGATATTTTCAAATTTCATTTGAAGCAGATCTTCCGATCGAGCACTTATCAACCACGGATTGAATCACCAGAATGCTGCCATCGCCATTTGCACGAAGGAGAAACGCGATGAAAGCCGTCGGGTACTTCAACCCCTTGCCGATCGATCATCCTGAAGCGCTGGTCGACCTTGACCTGCCCGCCCCCACCCCGGGCCCCCGCGATCTGCTCGTCGAGGTCGCTGCTGTCTCCGTGAACCCCGTGGACACCAAGGTGCGGCGCAACCGCCAGCCCTCGGGCGCGCCGCAGGTGCTCGGATGGGACGCCGTGGGCCGCGTCGTGTCCGCGGGCAGCGAGGTGCGAGGTTTCCAGCCGGGTGACCGCGTCTGGTATGCCGGCGCCATCGACCGGCCGGGCAGCAACAGCCAGCTCCACGTGGTGGATGAACGCATCGTCGCGCGAGCGCCGGCGTCGCTGGGCGATGCAGCCGCCGCAGCGCTGCCGCTCACGGCCATCACCGCCTGGGAATTGCTGTTCAATCGCCTGCAGATTCCCCGCGCGCACAGCGATGCGCCTGCCGCGCTGCTGGTGACGGGTGGCGCGGGTGGAGTGGGCTCGGTGTTGATCCAGCTCGCGCGTCAGCTGACCGACGTCACCGTGGTCGCGACCGCCTCCCGGGCCGAGACCCGGGAGTGGTGCCTGCAACTCGGTGCGCATCACGTCGTCGACCACACCCAGCCGATCGCTGCGCAATTGCAGTCGCTCGCGCTGCCGCCGGTGCGCTATGCGGCGAGCCTCACGCACACGCCGCAGCACTTCAAGGGGCTGGTCGAGGTGCTGGCGCCGCAAGGCAAGCTTGCGCTGATCGATGACTTCCAGGCAGGCGACATCGACGTGATGGCCTTGAAGTCGAAGAGCCTGTCCTTGCACTGGGAAATGATGTTCGCCCGCTCACTGCACCAGACGAGCGACATGGCGGAGCAAGGCCGGCTGCTCACCGAAGTGGCGGCGCTCGTGGACGCCGGCCGACTGCGCAGCACCGCGACCGAAACGCTGCGACCGATCAATGCCGCGCAATTGAAGCGTGCACACGCCCTCGTCGAGGGAGGACGCATGCGCGGCAAAGTGGTGCTGGAAGGCTTTGACGGCTGACGCTACGACAACGCCTGCACCGCGGCAGCGTCGAGATGCGCCGCCGCTGCCTCGGCGCACGGCGCGTCGAGCCACGGCACGACACCGAGGCACGGCGCGCCATGCCGCTGTCGAAGCAGCGTCGTGAGCGTCTCGATGTTCTCGTCGGCATGAGCCATCCCCGGGTCGATGCGGTTGCCCACCCAGCCGCACAGCGCGAGGCCGCGCGAACGCACGGCCTGGGCCGTGAGCAGCGCGTGGTTGAGGCATCCGAGCCGCAAGCCGACGACCAGCACCACGGGCAAGGCCAGGTCCACGGCAAGATCGTCCGCGCCCCAGCCCTCTGCCAGCGGCACGCAAAAACCGCCCACGCCTTCGACAACGACCACGTCGGCACGGCGGGCCTGGGTGTGCAGATGCGCCAGCACGGCCGCGCGCGACACGCTCACGCCCTCGCGCGCAGCCGCGATGTGCGGTGCGCACGGCTCGCGCAGCAGACAGGCGCACACCTCGTCGTCGCGCAAGGCCACCGAACTGGCGCGACGCAATGCCTCCACGTCTTCGTTGACCCAACGCTCGCCGACGCGCACGACACCTGCCGCCACCGGCTTGAGCCCGATCGCGCGCTGGCCGTTGGCGCCGAGCAGGTGCAGCAGCGCGGCGCTGACGCAGGTCTTGCCGACCTCGGTGTCGGTGCCGGTGACGAACAGCCCTTTCATCGCAGGCTCCCCACGACGCAGGCCGCGCGCACCAGGGCTTCCACGAGCCGGTCCACGTCGTCCAGCGAGTGCGCCGCACTGAGCGTGATGCGCAGCCGCGCCGTGCCGACGGGCACCGTGGGCGGCCGGATCGCCGGCACCCAGAGATCCTGCGCCTGCAGCGTCGCGGCCAGTGCGAGCGCCTCGGCATTGCCGCCGACGATCAGCGGCTGAATTGCGGTGCCGGAGGGAGCCAATTGCCAGGGCCGGCCCGCAAGCGCTGTCGACAGGCTCTCGCGCAGCGCGGCCACCAGCACCTGCAGATGCCGCCGGCGCCGATCGCCCTCGCCCGCGCCGATGAGCTCGAGGCTCTTGCGCAGCGCGTGGGCGACCGCAGGAGGCGCCGCGGTGGTGTAGATGTAGGGGCGCGCCGCCTGCACCAGCCATTCGATGACGGTCGGGTGTGCCGCGACGAACGCGCCGGACACCCCCGCCGCCTTGCCCAGCGTGCCGACGTACACGATGCGCTCGCTGTTCAATCCGAAGTGGGCGAGGCTGCCCCGGCCTTGCTCGCCGACGACGCCGAATCCGTGCGCATCGTCGACGATCAGCCACGCATCGTGCCGCTGCGCCAGTGCGAGCAGCTCCGGCAGCGGCGCGAGGTTGCCGTCCATGCTGAAGACCGCGTCGGTGACGATCAGCTTCAACGGCGTGGTGCAGGACACGAGCTGCGCCTCCAGCGCCGCCACGTCGCAGTGCGGGTACTTGACGACCGCCGCTTTCGCGAGGCGAGCCCCGTCGATCAGCGACGCGTGGTTGAGCGTCTCGCAGAACAGCGTCGCGTCGGGCCCGCCGAGCGCAGTCAGCACCGCAAGGTTCGCCATGTAGCCGGTGCAGAAGAACAGCGCGCGGGCATCGGGCACGTGCGGCGCGATGAAGGCGGCCAGCTCCTCCTCCAGGGCGGCATGTGCGTGCGAATGGCCGCTGATCAGGTGCGACGCGCCACTGCCCGCGCCATAGCGGCGGGCCCCCTCGGCCAGCGCATCGATGATCACCGGGTGATTCGCGAGCCCGAGGTAGTCGTTGCTGCAGAACGCGAGCAGCTCGCGGGGCGGCTGGTCGCCGCCCATGCCGACCAACTGGTGCGGCGCGCATGGCGTGTAGGAGGTGCGGCGTTTGCGGCGCAGTGCGTGCGTGTCTCGTTCGGCCAGCTGGGCCTGCAGGCGCTCAAGCAGCATGGGCGCCTCCTTCGGTCAGCACGGCATCGAGCGTCGCGAGGGTGCGCTCGGCCAGCCAGCGCGCCGACACGTCGTCGAGCACATAAGGGGGCAGCAGGTAGACCGTTTGTCCGATCGGTCGTATCAGCAGCTCGTGGCGGCGTCCTTCGATGTGGAAGCGCTCGGCGAAGCGCTCCCCGGCGGCGCGCTCGTCCACATCGAAGGCCCAGATCATTCCCGTGCGGCGCAGGTGCCGCACGCGCGGATCGTGCCGCAAGGTCGACAACGCATCGTCGAGCACGGCCGCCGCCGCGGCGTTGCGCTCGAACACCGGCTCCTCGTCGAATCGGTCGAGCACCGCGAGCGCGGCGCGGCAGGCCAACGGGTTGCCGGTGTACGAGTGCGAGTGCAGGAAACCTCGCGCGGTGGCGTCGTCGAGGAAGGTGTCGTAGATGGCATCGCTCGCAAGCACCAGCGACAACGGCAGATAGCCGCCGCTGATGCCCTTCGAGAGGCACAGCAGGTCAGGCCACACGCCGGCCTGCTCCATTGCGAAGAAAGTGCCGGTACGCCCACAACCGACCGCGATCTCGTCGGCGATCAGGTGCACGCTGTGCCGGTCGCACAGCTCGCGCACGCGGCGCAGGTAGGTGGCGTCGTGCATCGCCATCCCCGCGGCGCATTGCACCAGCGGCTCCACGATCACGGCGGCGATGCTGTCGTGCCTGGCCTCCAGCAGCGCTTGAAGCTCGGCGGCGGCGCGTTCGGCCACCGACCGGGCCGACTCGCCCGGTGCCGCCTGCCGGGCGTCGGGCGACATCACCACATGCGAGCGCATCAGCAGCGGGTCATAGGCATCGCGGAACACGGCGACATCAGTCACCGCCAAGGCGCCGATCGTCTCGCCGTGGTAGCCGCCGCGCAGGCAGACGAACTCGCGTTTCGTGTGCTGCCCTCGGTTGCGGAAGCTGTGAAAGCTCATCTTGAGCGCGATCTCCACCGCGGAGGCACCGTCGCTCGCGAAGAACACGTGCCCCAGCGCCGCCTGCGTGCGCGCCACCAGCCGCTCTGCCAGCTCCACGGCCGGTGCATGCGTGCAGCCGGCCAGCATGACGTGTTCGAGCCGGTCCAGCTGGTCGCGCAACGCGGCATTGATGCGCTCGTCGCCGTGCCCGAACAGGTTCACCCACCACGAACTGGTGGCATCGAAATAGCGGTGCCCCTCGTGATCTTCGAGCCACGGGCCTCGGGCGCGTGCAATGGGCAGCACCGGCACTTCGTCCAGGCGCTTCATCTGCGTGCACGGGTGCCACACGTGCGCCTGACTGCGGCGCTGCCACGTCGCATTGGCTGTTTCGATCATCCCACTCCCTTCCTTGTCGTGCGGGCGCCTACCGCACGCGCCCGTAAGGCGTGGATGTTAGGAACTGCACGCTGCCGGATCAACGCCCGCGGCGTTCGCAACAACACGCATCTTGCAAGCAGATGCAGTGCAGTTCAAAGCAACTGCGGGCAACCCCGCCGATGCAGCGAACAACTCACGGCTTCACGGAAGCGAAAAAAAACCGGCCCTCGCGGGGCCGGCCGTTCAGCGCTCAGCGTTCAGAAATGGATGCCTCGCATCATCTGCTGCAGCGCGAGCGCCTCGGGCGACAACTGCGGCTTGCCGCCCTTCTCGCCTTTGGCTGCCTCGCTGTCCGGGAACATGCGGAAGCTCGTGTTCATCACGATCTGAGCCACGCGCGGCATCAGCGCGTGCAACACCTGGCCGAAGATGCCCAGTCGGGTGGCGATGCGGTCCGGCTTCATCACGCAGGCCTGCGCAATCATGTCGGCTGCCTCCTCCGGGCTCAGTGTGGGCACGTTGTTGTAGATCTTGGTCGGCGCGATCATCGGCGTGCGCACCAGCGGCATGTTGATCGTCGTGAAGGTGACCCCCACGTCGGCGAACTCGCTCGCCGCGCAGCGCGTCCATGCATCGAGCGCGGCCTTGCTCGCGACGTAGGCCGAGAAGCGCGGCGCGTTCGTCAGCACGCCGATCGAGCTGATGTTGACCACATGCCCCCGGCGCTTGGCCACCATGCCCGGCAGCAGGCCCATCGTCACGCGCAGGCAGCCGAAGTAGTTGAGCTGCATCGTGCGCTCGTAATCATGGAAGCGGTCGTAGCTGCTCTCGATCGCGCGACGGATCGAACGCCCTGCGTTGTTGATCAGGAAGTCCACGCCGCCGAATTCCGATTGCAGCCACTGCAGCATCTCGCCGCAACTGGCCTCGTCGGCGATGTCGACGGAGTAGCTGTGCACCTTCGCATCCTTGCCGGCGCCGTCGAGGATCTCCTTCACCGCCTCGGCGAGCTTGGCCTCGTCCCGGGCGCAGATGATCGTGATGGCACCGGCCTCGGCGAACTTCTTGGCCGCCGCCAGCCCGATACCGGACGAACCGCCGGTGACCAGCACCACCTTGCCGGCCACAGCCCCGCGCAGCGAGCGATCGATCGACAGGTCAGGGTCGAGATGGCGCTCCCAGTAGTCCCACAGCCGCCACGCGTAGTCGTGCAGGTTGGGGCATTCGATGCCCGAGCCCTTCAGTGCGGCGAGCGTCTCGCGGCAGTCGAAGCGCGTGGGGTAGTTGACGAAGGTCAGGATGTCGTCCGGCAGGCCCAGGTCCTTCATGATCGCGTTGCGCACCCGGCGCACCGGTGCGACCGCCATCAGGCCCTTCTTGACGCTCTTCGGAATGAAGCCGAGCAGCGCGGCGTTGACGAACACATTCATCTTCGGCGCATGCGCAGCCTTCGAGAAGATGTCGAGCACGTCGCCCACGCGGTAGCCCACCGGGTCGACCAGGTGGAAGCACTTCTTGGCGGTCGACGTCTTGCCGTGGCTGATGTGGTCCAGCGCGGCGACGACGAAGTCGACCGGCACGATGTTCACGCGCCCGCCTTCCAGCCCCACCGCGGGCATCCAAGGTGGCAGGATCTGTCGCATGCGCTGGATCAGCTTGAAGAAGTAGTACGGCCCGTCGATCTTGTCCATCTCGCCGGTGTGCGAGTCGCCCACCACCATGGCCGGGCGGTAGACCGTCCATGGCACCTTGCATTCGCGGCGCACGATCTTCTCGCTTTCGTGCTTGGTCATGAAGTACGGGTGGTCGAGGTTCTCGGCCTCGTCGAACATGTCTTCGCGGAACACGCCTTCGTACAGCCCGGCAGCCGCGATGGAGCTGACGTGGTGCAGGTGCCCGGCGTCGATCGCCTTTGCGAACTCGACCACGTTGCGCGTGCCTTCGATGTTGACCCGCACCTGCGACTCCTCGTCGGCGCCGAGGTCGTACACCGCCGCCAGGTGATAGGCGTGGTCGATCTGGCCCTTGAGCTGCTTCACGTCATCGGCCGCAACGCCGAGCTTCTTTGCGGTGAGGTCGCCATAGACGGGAATCGCGCGCGTCTTGCCCACGCCCCAGTACTCCAGCAGTCCGGCCACCTTGTCCTCGCTCTCGCGCCGCAGCAGGAAGTAGACGACGGAGCCCCTGCGCTCCAGCAACTTCTTGACCAGCCGTTTGCCGATGAACCCGGTGGCGCCGGTGACGAAATACCGCATGCAACTCTCCTCTTGAACGAGCGACGATTCTTTCATCTTCGCCCGCGCGCATCGCTGATTCACAGCAGCGAAACCCGCTGGTGTTTTCCCGAAGGAGGTGCCCGATAGAGCCGGCTCACTAGAGAATTAGGCTGTCGTTCCTACGCGGCACTCCTATAGTCGCCTTCATCGATCCCAAGGAGCACCAGATGGTCAAGAAACTGCAAAAGATGGCCGAGAAGAAGAGCAGCGCGGCAGCCGGCCTGCTCGACGGTCAGTTCGCCAACACCGTGCGCGACTCGGCACAGCAGATCTGGCTCGCCGGTCTGGGCGCCTTCTCGAAGGCGCAGGAAGAAGGCGGCAAGGTGTTCGAGGCATTGGTGAAGGAAGGCGTTTCCATCCAACGCAAGACGCAGGCCGTGGCCGAAGACAAGCTGAGCGAAGTGACCAGCCGCATGAGCGGCATGGCCGGCGACATTTCCAGCAAGGCCGGTCAGCAGTGGGACAAGCTCGAATCCATCTTTGAAGAGCGTGTGGCGAAGGCGCTCAACAAGCTCGGCGTGCCCAGCCACAAGGACGTCGACGCACTGGTCGCCCGCATCGACGAGTTGAACAAGGCCGTGGCCAAGCTGAGCAAGGCCCCGGCGAAAGCCGCCCCTGCCAAGAAGGCCGCCGCCGCGAAGCGTGCGGGCAACGGCGGCGCCAAGCCGGCGGCAAAGCGCAGTAGCGCACGCAAGTCGGCCGCGGCCTGATGGCCGTAAACGTCACGAGAAAGCGGGGCGCCACGGCGCCCCGCTGCGCTTTGCGGGCGTTGCGGGTTAATCCGGAGCCGGATTAGGCACGGCGCCCAACGCGTGCCGGCACGCCGCTCCTAAACTGGCCGCATGCCCCACACCGTGAAGACAGCAGTACGTCATCCCCGGCCGCTGGCCCGGCATCACCATCCCTCGCGCATCGGCCTCGCGCTCGCGGGCGGCGGCCCGCTCGGCGCCATCTACGAAATCGGCGCGCTGTGCGCGCTCGACGAGTCGTTGCGCGGGCTCGACCTCACCCAGTGCCATAGCTACGTCGGCGTGTCCGCCGGCGGCTTCATTGCAGCGGGACTGGCCAACGGCATGCGTCCACGCGAGTTGTGCCGCGCCTTCATCGAGAACGAAGGCGGCCGCGACGACCTGTTCGAGCCGACCCTGCTGATCCGCCCGGCCTATGGCGAATTCATGCGCCGCCTGACCGCGCTGCCTGGACTGCTGGCCTCTGCCGGCCTGCACTACGCCTTTGGTCGCCGTTCGCTGATGAGCGCCTTCGAGCGGGTCGGCCGCGCCATCCCGACCGGGCTGTTCTCCAACCGGCTGATCGACGAACGGCTGCAGAAGATGTTCGCGCAGCCGGGCCGCACCAACGACTTCCGGGAATTGAAGCGCCAGCTGGTGCTGGTGGCGACCGACCTCGACAGCGGCCAGGCCGCTCCGTTCGGATTGCCAGGCTGGGAGCACGTCCCCATCTCGAAGGCGGTGCAGGCGAGCGCTGCGCTGCCCGGGCTCTTTCCGCCGGTCGAGATCGACGGTCGCAGCTATGTCGACGGCGCGCTGAAGAAGACGATGCACGCCTCGGTGCTGCTCGAGCAGGGGTTGGACCTGTTGATCTGCCTCAATCCGCTGGTGCCGTTCGACGCCAGTCACCCGCACCCCGAGCGGGTGATGAGCAGGGGCCGGCAGCGCATTCCGCGCATCGCGGACGGCGGGCTGCCGGTGGTGCTGTCGCAGACCTTCCGCTCCATGATCCACTCCCGGCTGGAACTCGGCATGAAGGGCTACGAACGCGCCTACCCCGCCACCGACATCGTGCTGTTCGAGCCCGACCAGCGCGACGCGGAGCTCTTCCTCGCCAACACCTTCAGCTACTCCCAACGCCGACGCCTCGCCGAGCATGCCTATCGGCAGACGCGCCAGATGCTGAGAGCTCGCAAGACGGCGCTTGCGCCGCAACTGGCCCAGCACGGCATCTCGCTCGACCTCGACGTGCTGAACGACCCTCACCGCATGCTGGTCGACTCGACGCAGCCGCTGCGCTCACGCATGGGTCGCGCCGTCCATGAACTCGAGCAGACGCTCGACGACCTGGAAAAGGCCCTCGCTGCCACCTGAACCGCCGACTGTCAGTCCTGACAGTCCTCGACTCGCGGTTCGGCAAGGTATACCGCCAGATGCGCCGCACGCCGCCGCGGCCAGCTGAGGATCCCATGAAGCGCCTGCGCATTCTGCAACTCGAAGATGATGCGCGAGACATCGACCTCGTTCAACGGGGCCTGAAACGATTGGACATCGACGGCGACTGGCGCCCCGTTTCCACGGAGACGGAGTTCCTCGCTGCGCTCGAAGCGGGCCCCTATGACGTGGTGCTGTCCGATCACTCGATCGCCGGCTACGACGGTCTCGACGCGCTGCACGCAGTGCGCCGGAAGGACGCGGAGGTGCCGTTCATCTTCGTGAGCGGCAGCAGCGACGAGAAGCGCGCGCTCCAATGCATCCTCGCCGGCGCGACCGATTGCGTCGGCAAAGACCAGTTGTGGCGGCTGCCCATCGCGCTGCGCGGCGTCCGCGGCAATCGCGCTGGTCAGCGCCAGGCCCGGCTCGCACAGGATCGCGCATCGCTCGTGGATCTGGTGCAGCAGCTGTCGCTGGCGCGCAGCATCGACGCCATCCAGGAGATCGTCCGCCGTGGTGCACGCGCCCTGGTGCATGCGGACGGTGCCACCTTTGTGCTGCGCGAGGGCGATCATTGCCACTACGCCGACGAAGACGCCATCGAGCCCTTGTGGAAAGGCAAGCGCTTTCCGATGTCCGCCTGCGTCAGCGGGTGGGTGATGGAACACCGGCAACCGGCTGCCATCCCCGACATCTATACCGACGCTCGCGTGCCGGCCGATGCCTACCGCCCCACCTTCGTGAAGAGCATGGTGATGGTGCCGATCCGCACGCTCGACCCGCTCGGGGCCATCGGCACCTATTGGGCCCAGCCGCACGTCGCAAGCGATGACGAGATCGCACTGCTGCAGGCGCTGGCGGACAGCACTTCCGTGGCGATGCAGAACGTGCAGTTGCTGGCGGGGCTGGAGCAGCGCGTACGGGAGCGAACCGCCGAGCTGCAGGACGCAAACGCCGAGCTCGAAGCCTTCGCCTACTCTGTCTCGCACGACCTGCGGGCGCCACTGCGGGCGATCAGCGGTTATGGCGACCTGCTGCTCGAGGAGGCTCGCGACAAGCTGGACGAGCAGCCGCTACGCTTCCTCGGCCACATCCGCAGCTCGGCAGCACGCATGGGTCAGATCATCGAAGACCTGTTGATGCTGTCGAAGATCACGCGAAGCGAAGTGCGCAAGAGCCCGGTGGATCTGACCCGCATGGCCGAGGAAATCGCTGCACAGCAACACGCCGCAGCGCCTGAGCGTTCGGTCAGCTTCACGGTGGCGCCAGACATCGAAGTCATCGGCGATCGGGGCCTGCTGCGGCTGGCGATCGAGAACCTGCTGTCGAACGCGTGGAAATACACCAGCCGGCGGCGCGACGCACGGGTGGAGATCAGTTCGGCGCTGCAGCCCGACGGCTCCCGGGTGTGCTGGGTAAGGGACAACGGCGTGGGCTTCGACATGGCCCACGCGCTGCAGTTGTTCGAGCCGTTCCGCCGCATGCACCCAGAGCGCGACTTTGCAGGCACCGGCATCGGCCTCGCGATCGTGCGCCGCGTGATCCAGAAGCACGGCGGGCAGATCTGGGCAGAAGCAGCGCCCGAGCAGGGCGCGACGTTCTACTTCCACCTGCCGCACCGCTGAGGCGCGCGGCTGACCCTGCCGCCGGTCAGCTGCGGTAGTCGGCGTTGATGCTGACGTAGTCGTGCGAGAAGTCGCAGGTCCACACGGTGGCCTGCGCAGTGCCGCGGCCGAGCCCGACCCTCACGGTGATCTCGGCTTGCTTCATCACACGCTGGCCGTCGGCTTCCTGGTAGCCCGGATGGCGCCCACCCTTCGTGGCGACGTGCACGTCGTCGAGATGCAGCTCGATGCCGGCCTGGTCAAGGTCGGCGATGCCGGCGTAGCCCACCGCAGCGAGGATGCGGCCCAGGTTGGGGTCGCTGGCGTAGAACGCGGTCTTGACCAGCGGCGAGTGGGCAATCGCGTAGGCAACCTGCTCGCACTCCTGCTCGGTGCGACCACCCTCCACCTGCACGGTGATGAACTTGGTCGCGCCCTCGCCGTCGCGCACGATGGCTTGCGCCAGTTGCTCCGCCACGGCCACGACCGCATCGCGCAACGCGCGACCGGCCGGGGTGTCGAGCGATTCGATCGGCGCGTGGCCGGCCTTGCGAGACGACAACAGCATGAAGCAGTCGTTCGTCGACGTATCGCCGTCGATCGTGATGCGGTTGAACGAAAGGTCAGCGGCTTCACGCACCAGGGCCTGCAGCAGCGCCGGCGCGATGTTGGCATCGGTCGCGACGAAACTCAGCATCGTGGCCATGTTGGGCCGGATCATCCCGGCGCCTTTGCTGATCCCGGTGACGGTGACCGTCTGCCCATCGATCTGCACCTGGCGCGAAGCTGCCTTGGCCACGGTGTCGGTCGTCATGATGGCCTCGGCCGCGACGCCCCAGTTGCCTTCCTTCAGGTCGGCCAGCGCCGCCGGCAGTCCGGCTTCGATGCGATCGGTGGGCAGCGGCTCCATGATCACGCCGGTAGAGAAAGGCAGCACCTGCTCAGGTGCGATCTCCAGCTTGCGCGCCAGGGCCACGCAGGTCGAGAACGCGCGGACCAGCCCGTCTTCGCCGGTGCCCGCGTTCGCGTTGCCGGTGTTGATGACCAGCGCACGCGTGCCCACGCCCGACGCGAGGTGCTTGCGCGCCAACTGCACCGGCGCGGCGCAGAAGCGGTTCTGCGTGAACACACCCGCCACGGCGCTGCCCTCCTCCAACGTGATGACCGTGAGATCGCGTCGGTTGGCCTTGCGCACGCCGGCCATGGCGACGCCCAGCTTCACGCCGGGAACAGGGTGCAATGTGGTGGGGTCGGGAGCCAGGAGATTGACGGGCATGGGGGCCTCGATGCGCAGTGTGAAAGCGAAGCCGGCATTGTAGGCAGCCGCTCGCAGGGCCAGAAACGATCAGGGGCTCCCGCGGGAGCCCCTGATGTCGGTGCACCGCGCCCGCTCAGGCGAGCTTGCCGTGGCACTGCTTGTATTTCTTGCCGCTGCCGCAGGGGCAGGGGTCATTGCGGCCGACCTTCGGCACCGCCGAGCGGGCGGTGGAAGCATCGGGCTCGCTCTCGACGCTGCCGTCTTCGTTCGGGTGGGTGTAGGTGACGTTGGAGATGTGCTCGGCCTTGTCCTCGATGGCTTCGGCGGCTTGCGCAATCTGCTGCTCAGACTGGATGCGCACCGTCAGCAGCACGCGCGTGACTTCCATCTTCACCACGTCGAGCAGCTGTGCGAACAGCTCGAACGCCTCGCGCTTGTACTCCTGCTTCGGGTTCTTCTGGGCGTAGCCGCGCAGGTGGATGCCCTGCCGCAGGTAGTCCAGTGCCGCCAGGTGCTCGCGCCAGTGCGAATCGATCGACTGCAGCAGCACCATGCGCTCGAACTGCGTGAACTGCTCCTTGCCGACGCGCTCGACCTTGCTCTGGTAGAGCTCGTTGGCCGCCTGGATCACCTTCTCGACGATCTCGTCGTCGGTGATCGCGTCGGCCTTCTCGACCTCGGCTTGCAACGCCAGGTCGAGCTGCCACTCCTCGCGCAGCGTCTTCTCGAGGCCGGCCAGGTCCCACTGCTCCTCGACGCTCTCGGCCGGCACGTAGGCGCGCACGACGTCGGTCAGCGCGCCTTCGCGCAGGCTGCCGATCTGCGCGCTCAGCTCGGTGGCGTCGAGGATGTCGTTGCGTTGCTGGTAGATGACCTTGCGCTGGTCGTTCGACACGTCGTCGTACTCCAGCAGCTGCTTGCGCACATCGAAGTTGCGCGCCTCGACCTTGCGCTGCGCGCTCTCGATCGAACGCGTGACGATGCCTGCCTCGATCGCCTCGCCGTCGGGCATCTTGAGGCGGTCCATGATGGCGCGCACGCGGTCGCCCGCGAAGATGCGCATCAGCGGGTCTTCCAGCGACAGGAAGAAGCGCGACGAACCCGGGTCGCCCTGCCGGCCCGAGCGGCCGCGCAATTGGTTGTCAATCCGGCGGGACTCGTGGCGTTCGGTGGCCACGATGCGCAGCCCGCCGAGCGCCTTGACCTGCTCATGCAGGCTCTGCCATTCGTCCTTCAGCTTTTGCGCGCGGCTCTGCTTCTCGGTTTCGGACAGGCTTTCGTCCGCTTCGATCAGCTGCACCTGCTTTTCGACGTTGCCGCCCAGCACGATGTCGGTGCCGCGACCCGCCATGTTGGTCGCGATCGTGATCATCTTCGGCCGGCCGGCCTGCGCGATGATCTCCGCTTCCTTCGCATGCTGCTTCGCGTTGAGCACCTGGTGCGGCAGCCCAGCCTGCGTCAGCAGCCCGGAGATGAGCTCCGAGTTTTCGATCGAGGTGGTGCCCACCAGCACCGGCTGGCCGCGCTCGAAACAGTCGCGGATGTCCTTGATGACGGCCTCGTACTTCTCTCGAGCGGTCTTGTAGACGAGGTCGAGTTCGTCCTTGCGTTGCGTCGGCCGGTTCGGTGGGATCACCACGGTCTCCAGGCCGTAGATCTCCTGGAACTCGTAGGCCTCGGTGTCGGCCGTGCCGGTCATGCCGGCAAGCTTGCCGTACATGCGGAAGTAATTCTGGAAGGTGATCGAGGCGAGCGTCTGGTTTTCGGCCTGGATCTGCACGCCTTCCTTGGCCTCGACAGCCTGGTGCAGGCCCTCGGACCAGCGGCGGCCCTGCATCAGGCGGCCGGTGAATTCGTCGACGATGATCACTTCGCCGTTCTGCACGACGTAATGCTGGTCGCGGTGATACAGGTGGTTGGCCCGCAGTGCCGCATAGAGGTGGTGCATCAGCGAGATGTTGGCCGGGTCGTACAGGCTCGCGCCTTCGGCCAGCAGCCCCGCCTGCGCGAGGATGCGTTCGGCGTTCTCGTGGCCGGCCTCGGTGAGGTAGACCTGACGCGTCTTCTCGTCGACGGTGAAGTCGCCCGGCTCGATCACGCCCTCGCCGGTGCGCGGATCGGCCTCGCCGATCTGCTTCTTGAGCTGCGGCACGATCTTGTTGATCCGGATGTACAGCTCGGTGTGGTCTTCCGCCTGGCCACTGATGATGAGCGGTGTGCGTGCTTCATCGATCAGGATGGAATCGACCTCGTCGACGATCGCGTAGTTGAGGCCACGCTGCACGCGATCGGCGGTCTCGTAGACCATGTTGTCACGCAGGTAGTCGAAGCCGAACTCGTTGTTCGTGCCGTAGGTGACGTCGGCCGCATAGGCCGCCTGCTTGTCCTCGCGCGGCATCTGGGGCAGGTTCACGCCCACGGTCAGCCCGAGGAAGTTGTACAGCCGGCCCATCCATTCGGCATCGCGGCGCGCCAGGTAATCGTTCACCGTGACCACATGCACGCCCTTGCCGGCCAGCGCATTGAGGTAGACCGGCAGCGTCGCCATCAGCGTCTTGCCTTCGCCGGTGCGCATTTCGCCGATCTTGCCGTTGTGCAGGGCCATGCCACCGAGCAACTGCACATCGAAGTGCCGCATCTTCAGCGTGCGCTTGCTGCCCTCGCGCACGACGGCAAATGCTTCCGGCAACAGATCGTCGAGCGTTTCGCCCTTGCCCAGCCGCTCCTTGAACTCCTGCGTCTTGCCGCGCAATTGCTCGTCGCTCAGCTTTTCCAGTTGCGGTTCCAGTGCATTGATCTTCTCGACCACTCGCCGGTACTGCTTGAGCAGGCGATCATTGCGACTGCCGAAAATCTGGGTAAGAAGCTTGGGCAACATGCGGTTCGGTTCTTGGATGATGGGGACGGCCGGTCGGGCGTGATGGCGACGCGACCCAGTTGCTCTCGCGCAGTGCACGCGCGTGGTCTCCGGGCGGGCGCGAGGAGAGCCGGACTGCTCGGACGCCACACACCCGGCAAACGGCACCGGGCGGTCTGGCCGCTCCAAAAGCGTCGGAGTTTAGCACCGGGGTACGCGCCGGCCGGAGCCGCACGTGCAACCGGCGGCGCTGTCAGTTGGCGGCGGAAGTGCCGGTTGCAAGCCCGGTAACGGCTTGTTGCGTGGGGGTCGCCAGCGCAGGCTCCCGTGGGCCTTGGGCCACTGCCCGCTGGGCGGTGCTCCGACCGGCGAGGAACTTCGCAGGATCTTGCTGCACGCCCGATACCAGCACCTCGAAGTGCAGGTGGGGCCCGGTGGAGCGGCCGGTGGATCCGACCTGGGCGATGGCTTGGCCACGCTTCACGATGTCGCCCCGTTCGACGAGCAGCTTCGACGCGTGCGCATACCGGGTGACGAGGCCGTTGCCGTGGTCGAGATCGATCATGTTGCCGTAGGCGGAGTGGTATTCGGCCGCAATGACAACACCGCCCGCGGCCGCCTTGATCGGCGTGCCGTGTTCTGCCGGGAAGTCGAGCCCGGTGTGCAAGGCCGAGCGGCCCGAGAACGGATCCGAGCGGAATCCGAAGCCGGAACCCGGCTGCGCATTGACCGGCTTGGAGTTCGGCACCATGAGCGATTTCATCTGCGCCTCGAACAGGCGAGATTCGATCATCGTGAACACGTCGGCTCGCTCGGCGGAGAACTCGTCGAGCCAGGCAATGGCTTGATTCAGGTCTTGCAGCGAGGGCTTGTCCATCGGCACGAAGGGGCCGCCCTGGCCGGGCAGCTTTCCGCTGACCTTGATCTCTTCCGGTTTGATGCCCGCGAGCCCGGAGACTCGTTCGCCCATCGCCTCGAGTTGGATCAGACGAGCCTGCATCTCGCCGACCTTCTGCGCCATCGCGTCGAGGTTCTCGCGCATGAAGCGGTCGCGCTGCGCGAACTCGTCCTTGACGACCAGCTTGACCAATTGGCTCACCACCGGCCAGCCGTCGCGCGCGGCCTTCAGGAAGATGAAGTGATAGATGGATCCCGACAGGGCCAGCAGGCAGGTCGCCAATGCCAGGGTGAGGAAGAGCAATTGCCACCGGCCCAACTGCAGCACGTGCGTCTTTGCGAGGCGCCCGTGGGTGATCATGATCTGCATCGCTACACTCCTTGCATGAACCAGCGCGCACCACACACGCTGCCGATCCATGAAGCCCTGGATCGCCATTCAGGACTGGCGCGGCTTCAACAGCTGATGCGCGAGTCCAACGCTCGATTTGAAGTGATTCGCCCTCTCCTGCCACCCGCTCTCGCGGCCCATGTCAAACCCGGGCCTGTCGATGAGCAGGGGTGGTCCCTGCTGGCCCCGAACGGGGCCGCTGCCGCGAAACTCCGGCAACTGCAGCCGCGCCTGGAGGAGGCGCTGCGGCAACATGGCTGGCAGGTTAACGCGATCAGGGTGAAGGTTCAATCCGCTTGAGCCGCACACCGGAAACCGCAGGTAACGCACCGGTAAGGTTTCACGTTTGGGCTGGCGAAGATGGTGCCGGCTATCCGACTCGAACGGATGACCTACCGCTTACAAGGCGGTTGCTCTACCAACTGAGCTAAGCCGGCGCGCTGCGCGAAAGAGGCGCGGCGATTTTACTTGACCCGCTTGAGCGAAGGCCGCGGTCCGGATGGGGGCTGGGGCGGCTCGGAGGGTCCGTCATCTCCTGAGGCAGGCGGCGCAGCGGGGGGCTCACGCCCAACCGACGGCGCCAGTTTGAGGCCCGGCGCGGCCGTTTCGTCGGGCGGCGCCCCTGGCTCCATCTCGGCTGCGTCGTCCGCCGCGGGCTCCCCGCCCGCTTCCGTCGGCACCGGAAAGGCCATGCCCTGGCCGTTCTCGCGGGCATAGATCGCGATGACGTGATCGACCGGGACGAGGATGTCACGCGGCACACCACCGAAGCGCGCCCGGAACTCGATGTACTCGTTGCCCAGCTGCAAGCCGCTCGTCGCGTCGAAGCTGACGTTGAGCACGATCTCGTTGTTCTTGACGTACTCCACCGGCACCTGCACCGAGCGATCGACGAACACGGCGAGATACGGCGTGTAGCCGTTGTCGGTGCACCAGTCGTGCAGTGCGCGGATCAGGTACGGGCGGGTCGAACTGCCCGCCCCGCCACCGGTCGATTGGAGCTTCGTCATGGCAGCGCGTTACTTGCGCATCACCTTCTCGGAAGGCGTCAGCGCCTCGATGTATGCCGGCCGCGAGAAGATGCGTTCTGCGTACTTCAGCAGCGGTGCGGCGTTCTTGGACAACTCGATTCCATAGTAGTCCAGGCGCCACAGCAGCGGCGCGATCGCCACGTCGAGCATCGAGAAATCCTCGCCCAGCATGTACTTGTTCTTGAGGAAGATGGGCGCGAGCTGCGTCAGCCGGTCGCGGATCTGCGAACGCGCCTTCTCGAGCTGCTTGTCGTTCGGCTTGATGCCGCGCGACTCGAGCACGTTGACGTGGGCGAACAGCTCCTTCTCGAAGTTGAGCAGGAACAAGCGCACGCGTGCACGGGCCACCGGGTCGCCCGGCATCAGCTGCGGATGGGGGAAGCGCTCATCGATGTACTCGTTGATGATGTTCGACTCGTACAGGATGAGGTCTCGCTCCACCAGGATGGGCACCTCGTTGTACGGATTCATCAGCGCGATGTCTTCGGGCTTGGCGAACAGGTCGACATCGCGGATCTCGAAATCCATGCCCTTTTCGAACAGAACGAACCGGCAGCGGTGGGAATACGGGCAGGTGGTCCCGGAGTAAAGCACCATCATGATGGCGTGCTCCTTGATCTTCGAGGTTGAGGGCAACAGCCCCTGATAAACACAAACGGAGTGGGCGCCGCGAGGCCTCCCACTCCGAGCGATGCAGCGCCATCGCACAAGGCGACGGCACTGCGCCGGATCACTTCACGTCTTTCCAGTACGCCGCGTTCAGGCGCCAGGCGATCACGGTGAAGATGCTGAGGAAGATCAGCACCCACACGCCGAGCCGCACGCGGTCTTTCTGGACCGGCTCACCCATCCACTGCAGGAAGGCCACGAGATCGGCGACCGCGTTGTCGTACTCCTGCGGCGACAGCGCACCGGGCGTCAGCTGTTCGTAGCCGGCGAACACGTGCGTGACCTTGCTCGGATCGTGCGCGTCCTTCTGCTCGACGAACTTCGCCGCACGCTGGCCCTGCAACTCCCAGAGCGCGTGCGGCATGCCCACGTTCGGGAACGCGAGGTTGTTCCAGCCGGTGGCCTTGGTGTCGTCGCGGTAGTAGGCGCGCAGGTAGGTGTAGAGGTAGTCCGCACCGGTTCCGCTGGTCGAGGCGCGCGAACGGGCGATCACCGTCAGGTCGGGCGGGGTGGCGCCGAACCATTCCTTGGCCTGCTTGGGATCCAGCGCAACCTTCATCGTCTCGCCCACCTTGTCGGTGGCGAACATGAGGTTGTCCTTGATCTGCTGCTCGGTCAGGCCGATGTCGCGCAGCCGGTTGTAGCGCATGAAGGCGGCCGAGTGGCAGTTCAGGCAGTAGTTGACGAACAGCTTCGCACCGTTTTGCAACGCGGCCACGTCGGTCACGCGATACGCCGGAAACTTGTCCCAGGGAATGCCGCCCTCCGCCGCCTGGGCGGTGGTGGCGCCGAGCGTCAGGCCGAGCGAGGCCAGCAGGGAGAGGATCAGTTTTTTCATCGTGGTGGACTCCGGCTGGCTCAGTGGGCGTTGAAGACCACGCGGTCGGGCACGGGCTTGAACGTGCCGAGGCGACTCCACCAGGGCATCAGCAGGAAGAAGCCGAAGTAGAACAGCGTGCCGATCTGCGAGACCAGTTCACCGGCCGGCGACGGCGCCTGGATGCCGAGGTAGCCGAGCACGAAGAAGAAGATCACGAACACCACGTAGAGGTACATGTGCCAGCTCGGGCGATAGCGGATCGACTTGGCCGGGCTGCGGTCGAGCCAGGGCAGGAAGAACAGGATGATCACTGCACCGCCCATCACGACCACACCCCAGAACTTCGCGTCGAAGGTCTTGAGCAGCGCGACCGACACCAGCGCACCGATGATCACCGCCAGCTTCCCCTTGCCGCCGAAGCCGCCCTTGAGCACCGCCAGTACCGCGCCGAGCGCGATCAGCACGGCCAGCACGTTGACCATCTGGTCGGTCGTGGCACGCAGCATCGAGTAGAACGGCGTGAAGTACCAGACCGGCGCGATGTGCGGCGGGGTCTTCAGGGGGTCGGCCGGGATGAAGTTGTTGTACTCGAGGAAGTAGCCCCCGAACTCCGGCGCGAAGAACACGATGGCCGA
This sequence comes from uncultured Caldimonas sp., assembly GCF_946480305.1. The sequence goes on along the minus strand of NZ_CAMLJQ010000029.1, from coordinate 7,805 downwards.
GAAGACGATCAGGAAGACCGACAGGCCGAAGATGTCGTGCACCGTGTAGTACGGGTGGAACGGGATGCCGTCGACCGGATGGCCGTTGGGGCCCATGTTCTTCTTGATCTCGACGCCGTCTGGGTTGTTGGAGCCCACTTCGTGCAGCGCGATGATGTGCGCGACGACCAGGCCCAGCAGCACCAGCGGGATCGCGATCACGTGGAAGCTGAAGAAGCGGTTCAGCGTGGCGTCGGAGACGACGTAGTCGCCGCGGATCAGCAGCGCGAGGTCGGGGCCGACGAAGGGCACGGCGGCGAACAGGTTCACGATCACCTGGGCACCCCAGTAGGACATCTGGCCCCACGGGAGCAGGTAGCCGAAGAAGGCCTCGGCCATCAGGCACAGGAAGATCGCGCAACCAAAGATCCACACCAGTTCGCGCGGCTTGCGGTACGAGCCGTAGAGCAGCCCGCGGAACATGTGCAGGTACACCACCACGAAGAATGCCGACGCACCGGTGGAGTGCATGTAGCGGATCAGCCAGCCCCAGGGCACGTCGCGCATGATGTACTCGACCGACGCGAACGCGAGGTTCGCGTCCGGCTTGTAGTGCATCACGAGGAAGATGCCGGTGACGATCTGGATCACCAGCACCACGAGGGCGAGCGAGCCGAAGATGTACCAGAAGTTGAAGTTCTTGGGCGCGTAGTACTGGCCCACGTGCTCGTTGTACAGCTTGCTCAGCGGGAAGCGGTTGTCGACCCAGTTGAGCAGCTTCTGCGCGGCAGGCGCGTCGGCGGAGACTTCTTTGAATTCAGCCATGGAATGTCACCTCAGAACTGGGAGCCGTCAGGCTTTCTTGTCCTCGCCGATCAACAGGGTGTTGTCGGAGAGGTACATGTGCGGCGGCACTTCGAGGTTGTCCGGCGCCGGCTTGTTCTTGAAGACGCGGCCCGCCATGTCGAAGGTGGAGCCGTGGCAGGGGCACAGGAAGCCGCCCTTCCAGTCGTCGGGCAGGGAGGGCTGGGCGCCCGGGGTGAACTTGCTGACCGGCGAGCAGCCGAGGTGCGAGCAGATCCCGACGCCGACAAAGACCTCCGGCTTGATCGAGCGGTAGTCGTTCTTGGCGTATTCGGGCGTGGGGTACTGGGTGCGCTCGGAATGAGGATCGGCCAGCTGGCCTTCGAGGGTCTTGAGGGCGGCCAGTTGCTCGGGCGTGCGGCGGATGATCCACACCGGCTTGCCGCGCCACTCGACCGTGGTCATCTCACCCGGCTGCAGCCCGCTGATGTCGACTTCGACCGGTGCACCAGCGGCACGAGCTTTTTCGGAGGGCTGGAAGCTGCTGACAAAGGGAACCGCGGTGGCCACGCCGCCGACGGCACCTGCGCCACAAGCAATGGCTACCCACGTGCGGCGGCCTTTGTCCACTTGCTGATCACTCATGGGGATCCTCGGAAAGCACTTCTATATGTTTAGGGGCAACCTGTGATTCTAGCCCAGCGTACCGGCCTGAAACCAGTGCCCCGGCCACCAGCGCGCCGCGCGAGATTGTGAGGCCGGCCATGGTTCAAACGCTTGAGTGCCGGGATCAGGCTCGGCAATACTGACGCCGGCATCTCCCCATCCCGGTGGCGAGCCCCGTTTCAAACCGCATCAGGAGCTTTCGATGGGATTCATGACCGAATTCAAGGAGTTTGCCGTCAAGGGCAACGTGATCGATCTGGCCGTGGGCGTCATCATCGGTGGCGCGTTCGGCAAGATCGTGGGTTCGCTCGTCGACGACATCATCATGCCCTTGGTCAGCCGGGCGTTCGGGGGGCTCGATTTCTCGAACTACTTCATCCCGCTGGCCGGGCAGACGGCAGCAACGCTGGCCGAGGCCAAGAAGGAAGGGGCCGTGTTCGCCTACGGCAACTTCCTCACCGTCGGGCTCAACTTCCTGATCCTGGCCTTCATCATCTTCCTGATGGTGCGGCAGATCAACAAGCTGAAGCGCTCCGCCCCCCCACCCGCACCGGCCGCCCCGCCGGAAGAGGTGGTGCTGCTGCGGGAGATCCGGGATTCGCTCCGCAAGTAACGAAAAGAAACCAAACCGGCGGGCTCGATTCCCGACGCGCGCTGCCGGCTGGCAAGCCACTTCCGGGCTGGAATTGGTGGCGAACTGCGCACTCGCCAGCATTTGTGCGGATGGGGGGCGTGCATTTTTCGCGCCATACTGTCCCTCCTTGCGAAGCCAGGTGAGATGAGCCTTCCCGACCCGCGACTCCACACCGCCATGCAGTCGGCGGTGCAGAAGATTTTGTCCACGGTGTCGACCACCTCCAGCCGGGTGGTCGATGCCCTGGGCATGCTGGCGCTGTCGGCAGCCAACAATGCGCAGCGGCAGGCCTTCATGTCGGCGCAGTTCGATTTGCAACGCAAGTTGTCGGCGTTCAACATGAGTTTCACCTCGGTGCTGAACGAGAAGGTCGCAAAGGAACTCAATCCGCGGGTCGGCCGCCCTCTCGCGGCGACGGACTGGGCGTCATTGAGCCTCGTGGGCGATTCCGAGGTCGAGGAGCAGGTCACGGCACACCGGCTCGCACTCGAGATCGAGCACGAGTGCGAATGGGAACTGCGCGAACTGGATGCGTACATCGGCTCGCTGCTCGGCATCGGCCGGGCCGACCCGGAGCGCAATCCCATCCGGCCGGAGATCCTCGGCAAGGCGCTGTTTCGCTCGATCGAGGCTGTGACGCCCGACCCGGCCGTGCGCAAGACGCTCGCGACCGAACTTGGCCGGGCGCTCGCCAAGGCGATGCGCCCGTGCTACGGCACCATCGTCAACGATTTCAGCAGCCGCGGCATCCATCCGGTGGGCTTGGCCGTGCGCGCCGGAGCCCCAGGGGTGGCGAGCGGCTACGACGCGTCTCCGACCGTTCCCGGTGGGGTGACGCCGGCGCCGTCGCCCGCCGCGTCCCGTCGCCATGACGTGCACAACGCCGCCCAGGCACTGAGCGCGATGTTCGGAATGGCTCTGCCGGCCGGCTTCAGCGCCACCGCGGCCGGCTCGCTGGCGGGAGGATTCGGCCCGACCTCGTCGGGCGGTGCGCTGCACAGCGGCCCGGGCGCCCTCGGCTCCGCCCACGGTGGGCTGGCCGGCCATACGCCCGCCAGCGACGCGCACATGCTCGACGTCATCCGGCGCCTCGCATTCCTCGCGAGCACGCCGGGCGCGCTGGACGCGGGCGGCAGCGCGGCTTCATGGTCACCCAGCAGCGCGCAACCGCTCGGCGCAGCAGCTGCCTCCGGCCCGGGATCGTTGACCGGGACGCTGAGCGGCAGCCTCAGCGGGCTGATGGCCGTCAACCTGATCCGCACCCACCGCGACGAGCTGATGCGCGCCTCGACGGGCGCGCTCGATCACATGGTGATCGACATCGTGGCGTCGCTGTTCGACCAGATCCTGTCGGACAGCAAGGTGCCGCCCCAGATGGCGCGCCAGATCGCCCGGCTCCAGCTGCCAGTCTTGCGCGCCGCGCTGAAGGACGTGCAGTTCTTCTCGTCGCGCAGCCATCCGGTGCGTCGCTTCGTGAACCGCATGGCCTCGATCTCGTGCGCCTTCGAGGATTTCGACGAAGGTGCGGGCAAGCGCTTCCTGGAGCTGGTCCGCGAACTCGTCCAGCAGGTGGTCGACGGCGACTTCGACCAGATGGACCAGTACGACTCGAAGCTGAGGGCCCTCGAGTCTTTCGTGCAGGAGCAGTCCCGCGACGAGGCGCAGGCGCACGCCGAGGCCGTCGAGCTGCTGGCCCAGAAGGAAGCGCAACTGCGCGTGCAGGCGCGCTATGCCGAACAGATGCAGTCGATGCTGCGCCCGGTGGCGGTGCAGGACTTCATCCGCAACTTCCTGCAGGACACCTGGACGAAGGTGCAGGTCGAGGCCGCGCTGAAGCAGGGCCCGGAATCCGACCTTGCCAAGCGCATGCGAGAGGTGCCGCGCCAGCTGATCCTGAGCGTGCTGCCGAAGGGAACGCCTGCCGAGCGCAAGCAGTTCATCCTGACGCTTCCCCAGCTGATGAAGACCCTCAACGAGGGTCTGGCGTTGATCCGGTGCCCGGAGGACGTCAAGAAGGGCTTCTTCGGCGAGTTGCTGCCTTGCCACGCACAGTCGCTCAAGGGCCAGCCGCTCACCGACTTCCAGTACCGGCAACTCGACACGCAGTTGCAGGGACTGGACCGCATGGCCGTGCCGGCCGCGGAGGACGTGCCGCCCTCGCAGGCCCCGGCGGCACTGGCCGAGCAGGCGGGCAGTTTTTCCGAAGAGGAGGCCGCACAAGTCGGCCTGGTCGAAGAGACCGCGATCGATTGGGACGGCAACGTCGACATCGACCTCGAAAGCCTGGATTCCTCCTCGGGCGACCTCGACATCAACCTCGACGGCCTCGGCCCCGAGATGGTGCCCGAGACCCCGACCAAAGGCGCACAGCTCGCACAGTACGTGCAAGCCGGCGTGGCCTACCAGATGCACACTGAAGAGGGCTGGCGCAAGGTGCGTCTCAACTGGGTGAGCCCGGGGCGCACCTTCTTCATCTTCAGCTACGGCAAGAAGCACCAGAAGATCATCTCACTCACGGGGCGCATGCTGACCAAGCTGTGCGAGACCGGGCGGTTCAAGGCTTTCGAGCAGGCCTATCTGATCGAGCGTGCAGTGGCAAGGGCTCGCAAGCAGCTTGCCGCCTTGAGCAGCAAGAGCTGAGCGCCGCCGAGGCGCGCTATCGCCTCACGCGATCGATCACCCGCTGCTCGGCCACGCGCAGCAGCCCGTCGAAGATCAGCGATTCGACCAGTTGGAACGGCACCGTGAGGTAAGGCGCCATCTTCCACCCTGCCCCGCCGGTCATGATGCAGACCGGCTCCGTCCCGCATCGCCGGATGATGTTGCGGTACATGCGCTCGATGGCGCCGGCGATCGCGTAGGTGCCGCCGCTCGTCAACGCGTCGCTGGTGTTGGAAGGGAAGTCACGGACTTCGCCGGTCGGCACGTGCAGTCCTGCGGTGCCGCTTTCGAGCGCTCGCAGCATGATGCCGTGCCCCGGCAGGATGAAACCACCGAGAAACCGGCCGGACGCGTCGATGGCGTCGACCGTCACCGCCGTGCCGATCATGACGACCAGCGCCGGCCGCGCCGGCCCCTCGTGCAGCAGGCGCCAGCGCGCCCCGATCATTGCGATCCAGCGGTCGGCACCGAGGCGTGTGGGGTGGTCGTACCCGTTCACGACGCCGGCCTCCTCGGCACTGGCGATCACCCAGCTGGGCGCCACGTCCCACAGCTCGAGCTGCTCTTCGACACGATGACGCACCGGCTCGCCGGCGACGCAACAACCCAGCACGGCATGTGGCGCTGGCAGGTCTTTCCATTCGCCTTCGGCCAGGTGATCGATGGTTTCAAGAAAGGCCGCGCCATGGGCCAGCAGCCGGGCGCCGGGATGGGCCGCCTCGTACTGCGCCCACTTCAAGCGCGTGTTGCCGATGTCGATCGCAAGAAACATGTGCGGGCCATTATCCCGAAATATCCCCAAATCGGACGGTCGTGCGTGTGCGGGCACCAGCCCGCCCTGGCTTGCCAGCCGCTGGCCGACGCGGCATGCTGGCCCCACCATGCCCAACAACCGACGCACAGCAGATCCCTTCACCTCCTGGCAGTTTTCCGATGCGCCCGGCACGGGTGCGAAGTTCCGCCTGGCGGGTTTCGACACGCGCGCCAAACCGTTCGGCAGCGGCGACAAGTCGCGCGACCGCGAAGCGCTGATGGAGCAGGCCCTGCGGCTCGACGAACTGCAGGACCTGCTCTATGCCGACGGTCGCTACAAGCTGCTGGTGGTGCTGCAGGGCATGGACACGAGCGGCAAGGACGGCACGATCCGCGACGTGTTCGGCCGCATGAGCCCGCAGGGCGTCCACAGCGTGGCGTTCAAGGCACCGAGCGCCGAGGAGCTCGCGCACGACTTCCTGTGGCGAGTGCATGCCAAGGTGCCGCGGGCCGGCGAACTCGTGGTGTTCAACCGCAGTCACTACGAAGACGTGCTGGTGCCGCGGGTGCGCAACTTCATCGACGCCAGACAGCTCGAGCAACGCTATCGCCACATCAACGACTTCGAGCGGCTGCTCACCGAGACCGGGACGGTGATCGTCAAGTGTTTCCTGCACATCTCGAAGGACGAGCAACTGGGCCGGTTGCAGGCGCGGCTCGACAACCCGGCGAAGCACTGGAAGTTCGACCTCGCCGACGTGGAAGCCCGCAAGCAATGGGACGACTACCAGCGTGCCTACGAAGACGCCATCGCCGCGACCGGTACGCCGTGGGCGCCCTGGACCATCGTGCCGGCGGACTCCAAGACGCATCGCAACCTGATGGTGGCGGCACTCGTCGAGCGCACCCTCGAAGCGATGAAGCTGCGGCACCCGCCGGCCGCGCCGGGCCTCGAGACCCTGGTCCTCGAATAGCCCGGCCCGCTCGGCGCGTCCGCAAGCCGTTGGCGTCTCAACTGCTGAGGCGGCCGCGCGCATGCGGCTGCCACGTCCCCACCGGCCCTCGCACCAGGCCGGGGCCGGTGCGATGCAAGCCGTACACCCAGGAGCTGCCGGTGGCGCGTAAGCGTTGCGAACGGTGGTAGACCGGATGCTCGCGCTCGGGGGCTGGCGGCAGATCCATCGGGACGGGGTCGGGCGGTTCGGCCGGGTCGGGCGGCGGCACGCCGGGGCCCAGCGGCGGCTCGCGGTGAAAGGGGATCAAGGGGCAATGCAGCCGGATCATTCGCAACTCCTGGAGCGTCTGCGCGTCTTGCGCGCTCCCCTGCCCTTGGCAGATGCCGTGCCTCCACCCGGGATGCCCCTTCTCGTCAGCCCGGTTCGGGTGTGGCATTATTTGACGTTGACGTAAACGTCAATTCACCCCACGCCCCCGTCCGCCCCTGGAGTTCCCTCGATGACCGACCTGTCCGACGCCAAGGCCCTCACCGAGTACCGGCCCAAGCACAAGGTGCGCTTCGTCACGGCCGCCTCGCTGTTCGACGGGCACGACGCCTCGATCAACATCATGCGGCGCATCCTGCAGGGCATGGGTGCGGAGGTGATCCACCTCGGTCACAACCGCTCGGTCGACGAGGTGGTGACGGCCGCGCTGCAGGAAGATGCCCACGCCATCGCGATCAGCTCCTACCAGGGCGGCCACGTGGAGTACTTCAAGTACATGGTCGACCTGCTCAGAGCCCGCGGCGGCGAGCACATCCAGGTGTTCGGCGGCGGTGGCGGCGTGATCGTGCCGCCCGAGATCCGCGACCTGCAGGCCTATGGCGTAACGCGCATCTACAGCCCCGAGGACGGCCAGCGCATGGGCCTGCAAGGGATGATCGGCGAGATGCTGATGCGCAGCGACCGCGACCTGACGGTGCATGCGCCGAAGGACATCGCCGCCATCCAGGGGCATGGCGAGATGGCGTGGCGGGCGCTGGCGCAGCTCATCACCGCGTTGGAAAGCGGCTCGGTCGAACCTGCCCTGCGGCAGGCGCTGCAGCAGCAGGCGCAGGCCGTGAAGGTGCCGGTGCTCGGCATCACCGGAACCGGCGGCGCCGGCAAGTCCAGCCTCACCGACGAGTTGATCCGCCGGCTGCGGCTCGACCAGGACGACCGCCTTCGCATCGCCGTCATCAGCATCGATCCGTCACGGCGCAAGAGTGGCGGCGCGTTGCTGGGTGACCGCATCCGCATGAACGCGATCAACCCGTGGCCAAGGACGGCCCGCCAGGCCGCCGGGCCGTCCCAAGGCCTGGCAGCCCCCT
>NZ_CAMLJQ010000028.1 GCF_946480305.1 uncultured Caldimonas sp. | reverse complement strand
CCGTGTCGGCCAGTTGCGGGCGGTGCTCGGCGTCGGCGCTGTGCAGCTCCGCCATCGCGCCGTGCAGCATCTTCTGCGTCAGGCCGCGCGAGAGGGCCTCCAGCACCGCCTCGAGGTCTTCGCCTCGCGCGAGCGCCTTGCGCGCACGCGCAAGTTCGATGTCCCGCCACTCGTCGGCCTGCGCGTTGAGCGCCTGGATCAGCGGCACCGTGGCGCGTTGGTCGAGCCAGTGCACGAAGCTCTGCACGCCGGTCTCGATGATCGCCTCGGCTTGTGCCACGGCGGCCTGGCGTTTTTCGCCGGCCGTCTGTACCGCCGCGGAGAGGTCGTCGACGGTGTAGAGATAGATGTCGTCGAGCTGGGCGACCTCGGGCTCGATGTCGCGCGGCACGGCGAGGTCGACCATGAACATCGGGCGATGCTTGCGCGCCTTGAGCGCCCGCTCGACCGCGCCCAGTCCGATGATCGGCACGGAGCTCGCCGTGCACGAGACGACGATGTCGAATTCCGGCAAGCGTGACGGCAGGTCGGCCAGGCGCATCGCTTCGGCGCTGAAATGCGTGGCGAGCTTTTCGCCGCGTTCCAGCGTGCGGTTGGCCACTGCCATCGCCTTGGGCGTCCTGGCGGCGAAGTGGGTGGCGGCCAGCTCGATCATTTCGCCGGCACCGACGAACAGCACCTTGACGTCGCGCAGATCCTCGAACAGCTGGCCGGCCAGGCGCACGGCCGCGGCCGCCATGCTGATGGAGTGCGCGCCGATCTCGGTGGAGGTGCGCACCTCCTTGGCCACCGCGAACGAGCGCTGGAACAGCTGGTGCAGCGTGGTGCCCAGCGTGCCGGCGGCATCGGCCTCGCGCACCGCCTGCTTCATCTGGCCCAGGATCTGCGGCTCGCCCAGCACCATGGAATCGAGCCCGCTGGCGACGCGGAACGCGTGCCGCGCGGCCTGACCGCCCTCAAGCACGTAGGCATGGTGCGACAGCTCGGTGCTGGAGACGCCGCCGAGCCCGGCGAGCCAGTCCATGGCCGGGCGGACCAGCTCGGCAGGGGCGGCACAGTACAGTTCGGTGCGATTGCACGTGGAGATCAACGCCGCCTCCGGACGCAGGCTGACGCGTTCGCGCAGGTTCTGCAGCGTGGGGCCGAGCTGCTCGAGCGTGAACGCAAACCGCCCCCGAAGATCGACGGGGGCGGTGGTGTGGTTCAGGCCGAGGGCGAAGACGCTCATGCGGCGATTATAAAATTTCAAGCTGTTTCAAGCACTTAGTGTTCAACAATGGGCTTGATCAATGTCAACTACGTCTGCGCCTGCCGATGGGTCCTCTCGATGCTTTGTGGCACCTGCTGAACTTCCTCGCTCCCGCGGTGGGTGTCGGGCTGCTGAGCGCCGCCCTGGTCAAGCTGCTGTGGCGCCATGCCTTGAAAAGCGTCACCTGGCGGCGCCTCGCGGCCTGGGCGTGCTCGGGTGCTACGGTGGCGCTGGTCGGCGGGCTCGTCTTCTTCGGGCGTGACGGGCGCATGTCCACCTACCTCGCCATGGTGCTCTTCACGGCCATCTCACTGTGGTGGGCCGGCTTCGGTCCGCGCGCACGTGCGTGAGCTTGCGGCGGCCCGCGGCTGGCGCAGCCTCCTGGCCGTCGTGCTGCTGGCGGTTCTGCTGCCGGCGCTTGCTCTCGCGGCTCCGCTGATCGAGGCGCGACCGGACGGCGCGGTGCCCCTGGTGGGCCGCGCGGAGGTGCTGGTCGATGCCACCGGCGAGATGGGCCTGCCGCAAGTGCGCGCGGCGCCAGGCTGGACGGTGCTCGAGCCGCACCGGTCGTTCGCCGCCGCCCCATCGGCGGTCTGGTTGCGCTGGCGGCACGCCGGGGGGGAGGCGGTGGTGGAGCTGCCGCGAACACTGGTCCGCCATGCCACCCTGTACCGTCAGGACGGCTCCTCCGCATGGTCGCGCCTGGAGGCTGGCGACCACGTGCCGGCCGGGCAATGGCCGCTCGTTGCGGCCGAGCTTGCTTTCCCATTGGCGGGCATCGACTCCCCCGATCGCGGCGAGACGCTGCTGCGCTTGAGCCATGCGGATCCGTTCGTCGTCGCCCCCGTGCTGTGGTCGCGCGAAACCTATCTGGCGAACCGCTCGCTCCGGCATCTGTGGATCGGCCTGTTCCTCGGCGTGGCCGCGATGGCACTGGCCTACGCCCTGGGCGAAGCGCTGGTGCGGGGCGACGCGGTCAACGGCTGGTATGCCTTGCACGTGCTGCTGATGGCGATCTTCCAGCTGGTTCAGACAGGCTATGCCCGCATCTACCTGACCGACGGCGACACCGCGCTGACACAGGCCTCCCGCCTGGTGGCCGGCACGTTGCTGGCCGCGGTCAGCCTGCTGTTCGTGCGTCGTGCGCTGCCCAAGGCGTTGAGCGGATCGCGGGCCAGCAACTGGGCTCTGGCCGTGGCGGCCTTCGGTGTGTTGCTGACAGGGCTTTACGTCGCCTGGCCACAGGTGGCGCAGCAGCCGAACGTGTTGCGCATCCAGCACGCGTTCTACCTGCTCGTGGTGGTCAGCGTCGGGTGGTTGCTCTGGGCCGTGCGGGGCGTGCGCCTGCCTTACATGCGGTGGTACGTTGCTGGTTTTGCCGCCGCGGCGCTCGGCGTGCTGGTGCAGATCGGCTATGCGCGCGGCTGGCTGCACGCCGGCAGTTGGGCGGGCTACGCGATGCTGCTCGGCGCCGGTATCGAGATCGCGGTGGTGACCTATGCGCTCAACTTCAGCGCGCGCGACGTGCTCAGCGATCCGGGGCTCAGGCGCCAGGGCGCCAGACGGGACCGGTTGACCGGGCTGCTGCATTCGAGCGAGCTGCCGTCGCTGCTGATGGCGCTGGCGGTGCGCGCGCTGCGGCTCAGCGGCAAGGGGTCGGTAGTGATGCTGCGCATCGCCAACCTCGAAGACCTGAAACGCGCGCATGGCGCGAAAGCGGTCGAAGCCGCGACGCGGGCAGGTGCACGCGTGATCCGCGAGGTGTGCAACGCCGGGGATGTGCCGGTTCGGCTCGACGACGATCGGTTCGTGGTCGTGCTGGAGCAGGTGCAGAGTCCGGCGGAAGCCCAGGCGATGGCCGAGCGCATTCTCGAACTCGGCTTGCAGCACCATCCGGAACTGCCGCAACTGGAGCTGCTGCACTGGCACGCGGCGATCGCCCACGTACCGGAGCACCTGAAGGGCGATCCCCGCGTCCTGATCGAGCGGCTCGATCAGCTGCTGGGGCAGATCCGCCGGGGCAGCGCGTTGTTGATCCGCGAACTCGGTTGACCCCGCGCCGGGCACCGAGCGCCGCCCATTGCCCTGACGGCCCCCGGGCGTGACGCGCGGGGCGCGTCGCAGCGACTCAGGCGGCCACCCGCTCGTTCACCACCACCTCGCCGCGCAGGGAATGCGGCAGTGCCTGGGTGATTGTCACGTCGATCATCTGCCCCACGAGACGTGCCGCGTTCGGTCCGCCCGGGAAGTTGACGATGCGATTGCATTCGGTGCGGCCCATCAGTTCGCTCGCATCCTTCTTGGACGGGCCTTCGACCAGGATGCGCTGCACCGTGCCCACACGGCTTGCGCTGATGCGGCGCACGTTCTCCTCGATCGTCGCCTGCAGGTGCTGCAGGCGCTTGAGCTTCACGTCCTTCGGCGTGTCATCGTGCAGCGCGGCGGCCGGTGTGCCAGGCCGCGGGCTGAACACGAAGCTGAAGGAGCTGTCGTAGCCGACATCCTCGATCAGCTTCATCATCTTCGCGAAGTCGTCTTCGGTTTCGCCCGGGAAGCCGACGATGAAATCGCTCGACAGGCTGATGCCGGGGCGCACCGCGCGCAGCTTGCGGATCGTGCTCTTGTATTCGAGCGCGGTGTAGCCGCGCTTCATCGCCATCAGGATGCGGTCGCTGCCGTGCTGCACCGGCAGGTGCAGGTGGCTCACGAGTTGCGGCACCTTGGCATACACATCGATCAGCCGCTGCGTGAACTCGTTCGGATGGCTCGTCGTGTAGCGGATCCGCTCGATGCCGGGGATGTCGGCCACGTATTCGATCAGCAGCGCGAAGTCCGCGATCTCGGCGGTGTCGCCCATTCTGCCGCGGTAGGCATTGACGTTCTGCCCCAGCAGCGTCACTTCCTTCACGCCCTGGTCGGCGAGGCCAGCCACTTCCACGAGCACGTCCTCGAAGGGGCGCGAGACTTCCTCGCCGCGGGTGTAGGGCACCACGCAGTAGCTGCAGTATTTCGAGCAGCCTTCCATGATCGAGACGAAGGCCGAGGCGCCTTCCACCTTGGCGGGCGGCAGGTGGTCGAACTTCTCGATCTCGGGGAAGCTGATGTCGACCTGCGGGCGGCCGGCCTGCTCGCGCTTGCTGAGCATTTCCGGCAGGCGGTGCAGCGTCTGCGGGCCGAACACCACGTCGACGTACGGTGCGCGTTCGATGATCGCCGCGCCTTCCTGGCTGGCGACGCAGCCGCCCACGCCGATCTTCACGCCCTTGGCCTTCAGGTGCTTGAAGCGGCCCAGGTCGCTGAACACCTTCTCCTGCGCCTTTTCGCGCACCGAGCAGGTGTTGAAGAGGATGAGGTCCGCTTCCTCCGGGTCCTGTGTCGGCTCGTAGCCCTGGGCGGCGTTCAGCACGTCTGCCATCTTGTCCGAGTCGTACTCGTTCATCTGGCAGCCGAACGTCTTGATGTAGACCTTCTTGCTCATGGCCTGCTCCTCAGCGCGTGGTCCAGACCTGCGTGATCGGGTCGAAGCTCCAGCGAGCCGCTTCTTCGCGCGTCTTCGGCCAGGTCTTCGCGATCTCTTCCTTGCGCAGGATCCACACGTCCTTCACGAGGCCGAGATCGTCCACCGTGTAGTTGACCGTGAACTTGCTGCCGATGATGGCGCCGGACATCACGAGCATGTTGTCCAGCCCGCGGATGCGCGAGCCGGGCGCCAGCCGCGCCGGCTGCCCGTTGAGCTGCGCCTCGGGCGGTTGCGTGATGGTCAGTTCGCCGCGCAGCGCGTTCTGCGGGAAGTTGCGTTGGACCTGGGCCTGCACGATTGCAGGAGCGGCGAGTGCGGCGGCCAGCGTGGCGCCGAGCAGGACACAGCGGGACATGGTGTAGATCCAGTGGCTGTTGATCGAAGGTGGCCAGTTTACGGCCGCCCAATGCAAACGGGAGCTGATCGAAGATCAGCTCCCGTTTTTGTCTGGTGGCGCTTCAGGGATTCGAACCCCGGACCTGCGGATTATGATTCCGTCGCTCTAACCGACTGAGCTAAAGCGCCAAGAGCCCGCGATTATAGACAATTTTTTCGAGCGCGTGGCAAGGCCCGGGCTCACGCCTGCGCCTTGACCAGTTGCGCCACGCGCCGGAACTTCAGCTTGCCGCGGCTGTCGCCGAAGAGTTCCGTGTTGATCCGCTGTGCCGGGATGTGCTCGACCTTGCGAAACCCCACGGACTCCAGATCGCGCTGCAGCGCTTGCGGCTCGAAGTACGAGAACCACGGTTCCCCCAGACGCGCGCAACGCCATGCGATGAGCTTGAGCGACATGCGGTCCAGCGGACCGAGCGCGGACGGCGCCAGCACATGGTCGAACACCACCGAGCTGCCCGGCACCGACGCGATGAAGCCGAGCGTCGACATGACCGACTCGCGCGTGAGGTACATCGTGACGCCCAGCCACGAGAAGAAGGCTGGCTCGTCGCCGCGGAAGCCGCTGTCCCACAGCCGCTCGGCCAGCGTCTGCGTCTCGAAGTCCACGGGCACGAAGGTCAGCGTCTCGGGCAACGGGATGCCGGCGTCGTCCAGCAGCTTGCGCTTCCAGGCTTGCGTGGCCGGGTGGTCGACCTCGAACACGCGCAGACCGGCCGCTGCATGGGGGTTGCGGTAGGCGAAGGTGTCGAGGCCGGCGCCCAGCACGACGTACTGCCGCACCCCACACTTCACGGCCTCGTGCAATGCGTCCTCGGCGATGCGGCTGCGCGCCACCATCCCCGCGCGCAAGCCGCGTGAAAGAGGCGAGTCTTCCTTGCGCGCAGCAGCCAGCAAGGTGCTGCCCTCGGGCGCACCGAGGATGCGCAGCGCGATGGGATCTTCAAAGACCCTCGGTGTGTCCAGCACCTGGTGCATCGCGCGGTGTTTTGCAACCCGGTAAGCCGTCTGGCTCGGGCGTCCTGCTTCCATGGGTATCTCCTCCTGCAGACACGGCGCGTGTTCGTCGATGCGCCGGTGCAAAAAGTGTGAAGGGGCGATGCCCGCATCGCCATACGCATCACCACGATCCGTAGAAACCGAGACGGTGTCGCCTCAACGAGAGCCGGCGGCAGGCGGTGGGTTTTCCGCGAAATCGGACGCCGTGATGCCCAGGCGCGAGAGCTTGTCGTAGAGCGTCTTCTTGGGCGTGATCAACAGCTCGGCGGCGCGTGCCACGTTGCCTTCGGCCGCGCGCAGCGCTTCGCGGATCATGGCCCGCTCCACCGCTTCGAGCCGCGCCGCCAGCGACGCACCGGCATCGCCGGGCGGGTGCAACCCGTCGTCGACGCCGAGGCACACCCGCTCGGCCACGTTCTTCAACTCGCGCACGTTGCCGGGCCAGGTGTGCTGCTGCCAGCGTGCCATGTCTTGAGGCGACCAGACGGGCGGCGCGACGCGATGGCGGGCTGCGGCGTCGCGGATGAAGTGCGCCATCAACAAGGGCACGTCGCCCGGGCGCTTGCGCAGTGGTGGCAGCGCGATCGACACCACGTCCAGCCGGTAGTAGAGATCGGCACGGAACTTCCCCTGCTCGGCCAGCGCCTTGAGGTCGGCTTTGGTCGCCGCGATCACCCGGCAGTCGACCGGGATGCACTCGTTGCTGCCGAGCCGCTCGATCTCGCGTTCCTGCAGCACGCGCAGCAGCTTGAGCTGCATCGCCATCGGCATCGACTCGATCTCGTCGAGAAACAGCGTGCCGCCGTTGGCGTGCTCGATCTTGCCGATACGCCGCTTCACCGCGCCGGTGAAAGCACCGGCCTCGTGCCCGAACAGCTCGCTCTCGACCACGCTTTCGGGCAGCGCCGCGCAGTTGAGTGCGACGAAGGCGCCACGGCGGCCGCTGGCCGCGTGGATCGCGCGTGCAAGCACCTCCTTGCCCGCGCCCGTTTCACCATGCACGAGGATGTCGACATCGGTCGGCGCAAGGGCCGCCACCATGTGGCGCACCTGTTGCATCGCGGGCGACTGGCCCAGCATTGCGATGGGCCCGCCATCGGGCAGACGCTGGCGCAGCTCGCGGTTCTCGAGCACCAGCTGCCGGCGCTCCACCGCACGGCGTACCACGTCGACCAGCCGCTCCGACGGGAACGGCTTCTCGATGAAGTCGTACGCACCTTGCCGCATCGCGTCCACGGCCATGGCGACGTCGCCATGGCCCGTGACCAGGATCACCGGCAGTTCCCGGTCGTGCTGGTGCAGGTCGCGCAGCAGATGCAGGCCATCGCGGCCGGGCAGGCGCACGTCCGTCACCACGGCGAGCGGCTCTTCGTGCGTCAGGGCTTCGATGGCGCTTTCGGCATTGCCGAACGCGGCGACGCCGATGTGCGCGAGCGAGAGCGCCTGCTCGCAGCCCCGGCGCACGATCGGGTCGTCCTCCACCAGGTAGACGAGCGGTTTCATGAGGGGTCCTTCGTTGCGTGGGCAGCGTCGAGCGTGATCACGAACTCGGCGCCGCCACCTGGCGGGTTGTGGCCGCGCAGGTTGCCGCCCATGCCTTGCACGATCGCGTGCGAGATCGCGAGCCCGAGCCCGAGGCCCTGGCCCACCGGCTTGGTGGTGTAGAAGGGCTCGAACAGGTGAGGCAACACCTCCGGCGGGATGCCGGGGCCGGTATCGCGGATGCGAATGTCGACGTCGCCATCGACGGCCTCTGCCTCGATCCACAGCTGCGGGTCGTCCTGCTCGGCGATCTCGTCGAAGCCGTTGCGGACGAGGTTGACGAGCACCTGCACGAGCCGCGTCGCATCGGCCTTCACTGACAGCGACGGCGCGACCGTGACGTGCACCGTGGCCCGCACTTCACCTCGCCTCGGCTCCACGATCAGCAAGGCCTGGTCGATCGATTCGGCGACGTTGACGGCCTGCAATTGCGCCGGCGACTTGCGTGCGAAGCTCTTCAGCTGCATCACGATGCGCCCCATGCGCGCCGCGAGCTGGCTGATCAGTGCGAGGTTCTCGCGCGTTTCGTCGACGCGCTGCTGCGCGAGCAACTGGATCGCGTTGTCCGACAGCGTGTGCAGCGCGGCCAGGGGCTGGTTCAACTCGTGGCTCATGCCTGCCGACATCTGCCCCAGCACCGCGAGCTTGCCGGCCTGCACCGCGCGGTCGCGCGTTTCGCGCAGGATCGCTTCGGTGCGCTCCAGCTCCACCACCTTCTGTTCGAGCGACACGTTGGCAGCCGTCAGTGCGGCCGTGCGCTCGGCAATGCGCTGTTCCAGTTGCTGGTGGGCCTCCCGCAGCCGTGCGTCGGCGGCCACGCGCTCGGCGTGCCGTTGCCGGCTCAAGCGCAGGTGCATCACCAGCCCCAGCACCACGGCGGCCGCGAGCGACGCCGAGGCACCTGACAGCCACGCGGCCTGACGGGCATCGCGCTGGTCGACCAGCATCATCATCTGCCAGCCCAGTGCACCGACAGGCTGCGTGACGATGGAATAGCGCCGCGCGGCGCCGTCGTGGTCCAGCTGCAACTCGTCACTGCTCATGCCGACGGCGTGGCCCTCGACCAGAGGAGTCAGCGGCAGCTCGCCGTACTGGCGGGACTGGGCAATGCGCGCCCGCGCGGCCGGCGACAGCGGCGCGAGCACCCGGTACTTCCATTGCGGCAGGGCCGACAGGAAGATCACGCCGTCGCGGTCGGCCAGCAGCAGCAATTCGCCGCTTTGTGCCATCGCCACCTCGAACGGATCGAGGTTCAGCTTGACCGCCGCCACGCCGAGGGCGCCTTGCGGCGTGTGCAGGCGCGTCGCCAGGAAGTACCCGGGCTCGCCACTGGTGACTCCCACACCATAGAAGCGCCCCGGTCGCCCTGCTGCTGCTTCCTGGTAATAGGGCCGGAAGCGGTAGTTCTGCCCGACGAAGGTGACCGGCTGGTCCCAGTTGCTGGCCGCAAGCGTCAAACCCTGGTCATCGATCAGGTAGGCGGCGTTGACCTTGGCCGCTGTGGCCACGTCTTGCAGGTAGCGGTTGGCGGCGTCTCGTGCGATGGCGCGGCGATCATCGAGCAGGGCGGCCAGCCGAGGCTCCAGCGCCAGCACGGCGGGCAGTGCTTCGTTGCGGCTGAGCAGGGCGTCGAGGTTGAGCGCATAAGACTCGAGGCGGCGCTCGGCGGCCAGGCGCTGCGCGCCGAGTTGCGAGCGAAACACCGCCTGGTGAACCGCCGCGCCCAGGATGACGCAGGCGCACACGGTCGCCGTCAGCCACCACGCGGTGCTGTGCGCAGTGGCGTTGATGGACGAGCGGGCGAAGACGCGGCCGGCGGCCGCAGCGAGGCCTGGCACGGGCGGCTGCTCCTTGCCGTTGCCGGGAGGGCGCGGCATGTGTGCGCCGCAGTGTGGACAAAACCGGCGCAGCGCGCGTCCGTGGAACCCGCAATGCGAAGCGCGCCGGGCTGTGCGGTTTGCCGGACGCGAGGGCGGGGAGATTCGGTGTTTCCGGAACGCGAAGCATGCCTCGGCCGTTCTGTTTCCTGGTGTAGCGGCCGAAATGATGCGCCGGCACGGCATGGCACGGATGGTGCAGATGTGAGGCCGCCGCCCGCGGGACTTTCCTGTGGCAGGGTTGGGTCAACACAGGGCGGCGGGTGCTCGCAACAGTGCGTTGCGGGCGCCCCTTCTTCTTTCACTACGACCAGGAGACACATTCCATGAACCGCCACTTCTTCCTGCGTGCTGCGAGCGCCGCCGTCATCGCTGCCTGTGCCACGCCGCTCGCGTTCGCGGACGACTACCCGAGCAAGCCGGTGCGCGTGATCGTGCCGTTCGCGCCCGGCGGTACCACCGACATCATTGCGCGCGTGGTGGCCGACCAGGTGCAGGCCGCCTTCGGGCAGATGATGATCGTCGAGAACAAGGCCGGGGCCGGCGGCATGATCGGTGCGGCCGAGACCGCGAAAGCCGCGCCGGACGGCTACACAGTGGGCGTGGCCACGGTTTCCACCACCGCGTCGGTGCCGGCGATCAACCCGAAGACGCCGTACAACCCGCTGACCGACTTCACGTCCATCATCAACATCGCCGCCACGCCCAACGTGCTGGCGGTACACCCGTCGTTCCCCGCCAAGGACTTCAAGGCCTTCCTGGCCAACGTGAAGGCCAACCCCACGAAGCACTCCTACGCCAGCTCCGGTACCGGCGGGATCGGCCACATGCAGATGGAGCTGTTCAAGTCGCTGACGAAAACCGAGATCACGCACATCCCTTACAAGGGTGCGGGCCCGGCCCTCAATGACGCGGTGGCCGGCCAGGTGCCGATCATCTTCGACAACCTGCCGTCCGCGCTGCCCTTCATCAAGGACGGCCGCCTCGTGGCGCTGGCCGTGGCCGCCAACGAGCGCGTCGCGGCGCTGCCCAACGTGCCCACCTTCAAGGAGCTGGGGCTCGAGCCGGTGAACCGCATGGCGTACTACGGCTTCCATGGCCCGAAGGGCATGCCGAAGGAGGTGGTCGCCAAGATCTCCGCGGCGGTGAGGAAGACGCTCGAACGACCCGAGGTGCGCAAGCGCATCGAAGAGACCGGCTCGGTGATCGTGGCCAACACGCCCGAGCAGTTCGCCGCGCAGACCAAGGCCGAGTACGAGGTCTACAAGCAGGTGGTGCAACAACAGAAGCTTTCGCTCGACTGAAGCCCGACGGCGAGGAGAGCTGGCCGGGTCGCGCGGTTCAGGCCCCGGGGGGTGGCCTGCGCCGCGCGGCCCGCGTGCGGCGGTAGAAGTCCATCACGACGGTGGCCGTGGAGCCGTGCAGCACCACCGACAGCGCGATCGTGACGAGCGCGACGTCGGCCACGAACAGCGTCTCCTCGCTCACCGCCTGGTGCGACAGCGCGAACGACAGGTAGTACAGCGTGCCGACGCCCCGGATGCCGAACCACGCGGCGAGCGTGCGTTGCGTGCCGGTCCAGTGGAACCAGGCCGTGCTGATCCACACGGCCAGCGGCCGCGCGACCAGGATCAGCACCAGACCCAGCCCGATGTGTATGCCCGTGAAGGCGCTGCGCGACAGCAGGCTGCCGACGACGAGCATCACCGTCAGCTCGACGAGCTTTTCGAGGTCGAGCGTGAAGTCCAGCACTTCCTTCGCCATGTAGGCGCAGGCATCGCGCGGGTCAGCCTCCGCCTCCCGGCACTCGTCTTCGGCGTCGTCCCGGGCGCGGTCCACGTGCTCGACGTGCCGCATCGCCAGCCCGGCGGCGAACACGGCCAGGAAGCCGTAGGCATGAATCGACAACGCCAAGCCGTAGGTCACCGCGATCAGTCCGAGGGTGAGGAAACTCTCCATGCCGACGGCCTGTTGCTGCTCGCGCCGCAGGTAGACCACCGCGCGGCTGAAGCCCCAGCCGACGAACCATCCGAGCAGCAGCCCGGCGGTCGTGGCCCACAGCAGGTCGACGCCCCACCAGCGCAGCCCGTAGGCGCCCAGTTCATGCGTGCCGAGCAGGCCGAGCGCCAGCATCACGAACGGAAACGCCGTGCCGTCGTTCAGGCCGCCTTCGCCGGTGAGGCTGAAGCGCAGCCGGTCGCGGTCGTGGATGTTCTCGACCTGCACGTCGGAAGCGAGCACCGGGTCGGTGGGCGCCAGCACCGCGGCGAGCAGCACTGCCGCACCCAGCGAGAGCCCGAGCATCACGCCGGCCCCGACCATGACGAGGATCGTCAACAGCATCGCCACGGTGGCCAGCACCACCGGCGCGCGCCAGATCGGGTCCGACAGGCGCACACGCAGCCGCAGGCCCACGGCGAACAGCGAGATGAGCACCGCCACTTCGGTCAGGTGCTCGATCAGGCGCGCGTCCTGGACCATGTCCAGCCGGAGCAGGCCGAGGCCTTCGCGGCCGAGCAGGTAGCCGGCCACGAGGTACAGCGCCGAAGCGCTGACGGGAAGCCGGCGTACCAGCGTGTCGGTCAATCCCATCAGGATCAGCAGGAAGCCGATGAT
The DNA here is from genome assembly GCF_946480305.1 of uncultured Caldimonas sp. The sequence goes on along the minus strand of NZ_CAMLJQ010000028.1, from coordinate 40,763 downwards.
CAGACACCAGGTGACAAACATACGAGGATCTGGATGTGGTGAAGTGGCTGTCGCAGAAAGGCTGGCAAGAATCGAGCGCGCCGGGTCTATAGTTCCGCGCTCGGCAGTCAACACACCCGCGAGGAATCAAGCGCATGGGCGAGGCGAAACGCAAGAACGCACAAATCAAGGCAGTGCAGGAGGACCTGCACCGCCGCCTGGAGGCAGGCGAGTTCGGCCAGCCGGCCTCGCGCTATTGCATGGTGGTCGACAAGTCGCCGCGCGGGCGCGAACTGTTGCAAGCCTTGCGCGCGGCTGCAGACCGGTTTGCCGGACTCGGTGAGCTGCTGGGGGCCGAGTCGATGCAGCTGTGGGAGGCATCGGCGCTGTTCCGCTTTGCCGTGCTGTGCGGCGGCGAGGGCAAGGCGCACGAGCGCACCTTGCTGGCCGCCGACGTGGACCGCTTGCTCGGCGAATCCCTGCCTCGCGCGCTGCGCCGCGTGCCGCAGGCGGGCTTCGTCGTCGGTGTCGACGCCGACTGCAGTGCAGCGGTGCAGGCCGCCGTCACAACTGCTCGTTGAACAGGTAGAACGCGCGTTCCTTGAACTTGCGCCAGGCACCGCGCCTGCGCCATTCCTCCAGCCGGAGCTGGATACAGTCGCGCGCATCGCGCTCGAAGATCGCCTCGAAGCGCGCCGCCAGATCGGCGCTCCACAGTCCCACGGTGATCTCGTCGTTGATCTCGAACGAGCGGTCGTCGAAGTTGCTGGAGCCGATCGCGCACCACTGCCCGTCGACGACCATCAGCTTCTGGTGCAGCAGCGTGCGCGGGTACTCGAACAGCCGCACGCCGCCCGCAAGCAGCGTCTCGAAGTGGCGGTGCGCCGCCTGCTGCACGAAAGGCATGTCCGACGCATCGATCGCCGGCACCATCACGCGCACGTCCACCCCGTTGGTCGCTGCCTTGCACAGCGCCTTCACGGCCTCGGGGTCGGGCAGGAAGTAGGGGTTCTGGATCAGCAGACGCTTGCGCGCGATGCACATCACCAGGTGGTGCAGGATCTTGACCGCCGGGGCCGCGTTCTCGGGCTTCACTCTTGCGACGTGCAGGGCGATATCGCCGGTAGGCGCCAGCGGCGGGAACACGTCGTTGCCGACGAACAGCTCGCCCGTTTCGTCCACCCAGTTCTCGCTGAAGGCCGACTGCAGCGCATGCACGCCCGGGCCCGTGACGCGCAGCGACACGTCGCGGAAGTGATGGCGGTCTTCCGCGTCGCCCAGCCAGTCGTCGACCACGCAATGCCCGCCGATGAAGGCGGTGCGGCCGTCGAGGACGACCAGCTTGCGGTGGTCGCGCCGGTTCATCACGCCGATGTTGCGCAGCCGCCGGTCGTGGTATTGCGCGATGCGGCAGCCGGCGTCCTTCAGGCGTTGGTGGGTTTCAGGGCGCATGCGTTTGCCACCGTTGCCGTCGATCATCAGCCGCACCTGCAACCCCGCACGGGCGCGGTCACACAGCGCCTGCACGATGCGCTCGCTCAGCAGGCCATCCTTCCACAGGTAGGTCTCGAAGTGGACCGAGCAGCGTGCCTGCAGGATGTGCTCGATCAACACGTCGAAGAAGTGGCCGTTTTCCAGCACCTCCACCGCGTTGCCTTCAATCACGCTGCCATGCGAGAGCCCGGCGATGGACGGCAGCAGATCAGGCAACTGGTCGTCGCAGTCCACATCCATGCGCGGGTCGCTGTGGCGCTTGTGCGACCAGAGCACGAGCACCAGCACGACCAGCGTGAGACCGGCCAGCACGATCAGCGCCAGCGGCACTTCGACGGTGGAGGAGGTGAAAGCTTCCCACATGGCCGGCCCATGCTATCGAGCGTCGGGTCCGCAGCGTGTAATCGCGGTTTACATCTGCCGTGCCCTCGCGGCGAGCCGTGATCCTCGTTTTCCGCATATCGATGGGTGGATCGATTCGTTCTCCGCGGCGGGCCGGCTTTCTAGCATCACGTCCATTCCTCCTTCACCGTCAAACAAGGACAACGACGTGACTCTCCGTTTCATTTGCCGGCTGAGCGCCGTTCTGGCGCTCGTGGTTGCCGTACCGGCCGCGCTGGCCAAGGACGTGAGCCTGCTCAACGTGTCGTACGACCCGACGCGCGAGCTGTACCAGGACTTCAACCGGGCCTTCGCGGCGCACTGGAAGCAGAAGACCGGCGACAACGTCTCGATCAAGCAGTCGCATGGTGGTTCGGGCAAACAGGCCCGCTCGGTGATCGACGGGCTGGACGCCGACGTCGTGACGCTGGCGCTCGCCTACGACATCGACGAGCTGGCCGACAAGGGCAAGCTGATCCCCGCCGACTGGCAGAAGCGCCTGCCCAACAACAGCTCGCCGTACACCTCGACCATCGTGTTCCTGGTGCGCAAGGGCAATCCGAAGGGCATCAAGGACTGGGACGACATCGTCAAACCGGGTGTGCAGATCATCACGCCCAACCCCAAGACCTCCGGCGGGGCCCGCTGGAACTACCTGGCGGCCTGGGGCTACGCGGCCAAGAAGTACGGCTCGCAGGCCAAGGCGCGCGAGTTCGTCACGCAACTGTTCAAGAACGTGCCGGTGCTCGATTCGGGCGCCCGTGGGGCGACCACCACGTTCACCGAGCGCGGCATCGGCGACGTGTTCCTCTCTTGGGAAAACGAGGCGTTTCTCGCAGTCAGGGAGCTCGGTCCGGACAAGTTCGATATCGTCGTGCCGTCGGTGAGCATCCTGGCCGAGCCGCCCGTGGCGGTGGTCGACAAGGTGGTCGACCGCAAGGGCACGCGTGCGGCAGCCACCGCCTACCTGCAGTACCTGTACTCGCCGGTGGGTCAGGACATCGCCGGCAAGCACTACTACCGGCCGACCGACCCCAAGGTCGCCGCCAGGTACGCGGCGCAGTTCCCGAGGATCGACCTGTTCACGATCGACAGTGCCTTTGGCGGCTGGGCGAAAGCGCAGAAAACGCACTTCGCCGACGGGGGCGTGTTCGATCAGATCTTTGCGCGGGGCAAGTGAGCGGTCGCGATGATCCTGTCTCGCACCTTGCTGCGGCGCCACAGCGTGCTGCCCGGCTTCGACATCGCGCTGGGGTTCACGCTGCTGTACATCAGCCTGATCGTGCTGATCCCGCTGTCCGCCGCCTTCCTCAAGACGTTCACGCTGACCTGGCCTCAGTTCCGGGACGCGGTCAGCTCGCCGCGCGTCGTGGCCTCGTACCGTCTGACCTTCGGCGCATCGCTGGCCGCGGCGATCATCAACGCCGTGTTCGGGCTGCTGGTGGCGTGGGTGCTGGTGCGCTATGCCTTCCCGGGACGACGCATCGTCGATGCGCTGGTCGACCTGCCGTTCGCACTGCCCACCGCGGTGGCCGGGATCGCGCTGACCGCGATCTATGCGGAAAACGGCTGGATCGGCCAGTGGCTGACGCTGGCGGGCATCAAGGTGTCGTTCACCCCCTTGGGCGTGTTCGTGGCGCTCACCTTCATCGGGCTGCCTTTCGTGGTGCGCACCGTGCAGCCGGTGCTCGAAGACCTGCACAAGGAGCTGGAGGAAGCCGCCGCCACGCTCGGTGCGACCCGCTGGCAGACCTTCACGCGGGTGATCCTGCCGATCCTGACGCCCGCCTTGCTGACCGGCTTCGCGCTCGCATTCGCGCGGGCACTGGGTGAATACGGGTCGGTGATCTTCATCGCCGGCAACATGCCGATGGTGTCCGAGATCACCCCGTTGCTCATCATCACCAAGCTCGAGCAATACGACTACGCCGGTGCGACGGCGATTGCCGTGGTGATGCTCGTCACCTCGTTCGCGATGCTGCTGTTCATCAACCTGCTGCAGGCCTGGACCCGCAAGCGCCAGGGCCGTTGACATGAACACCGCCACCTTGTCGATGAACGTGCGTGCCGACGCCGGCGTGCCCCCACCGAACGTGCGCTCCGCCACGCAGGAGGCGCGGTGGGTGCAGTGGACGCTGGTCGGGATCGCGCTGCTGTTTCTCACGTTGTTTCTCTTCGTGCCGCTGGTGTCGGTGTTCGTGGAGGCGTTCAAGAAGGGCGTGGACGTCTACCTCGCCGCCATCGTCGACGAGGACGCGTTGTCGGCGGTGCGGCTCACGCTGCTGGCGGCCGCGATCGCCGTGCCGCTGAACCTGGTGTTCGGCATTGCGGCGGCATGGTCGATCGCCAAGTTCGATTTCCGCGGCAAGAACGTGCTGCTCACGCTGATCGACCTGCCGTTTTCGGTGAGCCCGGTCATCGCGGGGCTGATCTATGTGCTCGTGTTCGGTCTGCAGGGCTGGTTCGGTGTATGGCTGCGCGACCATGACCTCAAGGTGATCTTCGCGGTACCCGGCATCGTGCTCGCCACCGTGTTCGTCACCTTCCCGTTCATCGCACGCGAGCTGATCCCGTTGAAGCAGGCGCAGGGTCAGGAGCAGGAAGAAGCCGCTCGCGTGCTGGGCGCTTCTGGTTGGCAGATCTTCTGGCGCGTGACGTTGCCCAATGTGAAGTGGGCCCTGTTGTACGGCGTGATCCTGTGCAATGCGCGGGCCATGGGCGAGTTCGGTGCGGTGTCGGTGGTGTCCGGCCACATCCGCGGGCAGACCAACACGATGCCCCTGCACATCGAGATCCTCTACAACGAGTACCAGTTCGCGGCCGCCTTTGCGGTGGCGTCCCTGCTGGCCGGGCTGGCACTCGTGACCCTGTTGTTGAAATTCATCGTCGAGCAGCGCGTGAAGCGCGAAAAGCAGCTCGCAGGAGAGAAGGCATGAGCATCGAAGTCCGCGGCTTGAACAAGCGCTTCGGCCAGACGGTCGTGTGCGACAACCTCCACCTCGACATTCCGTCGGGGGAACTGGTGGCCCTGCTGGGGCCCTCCGGCTCGGGCAAGACCTCGCTGCTGCGCATCATCGCGGGACTGGAGCGCCCGGACAGCGGCAGCGTGCTCTTCCACGGAGAAGACGCGACCTTCGCGGACGTGCGCGAACGGCAGGTCGGCTTCGTGTTCCAGCACTACGCGCTGTTCGGGCACATGAGCATCTTCGAGAACGTGGCGTTCGGCCTGCGCGTGCGACCCAAGGCCACCCGCCCCTCGGAGCGCGAGATCCGCGCCAAGGTCTCCGAGCTGCTGAAGCTGGTCCAGCTCGACTGGATCGCCGACCGGTATCCGCATCAGTTGTCCGGCGGGCAGCGGCAGCGTATCGCACTGGCCCGCGCGCTCGCGGTGGAGCCCAAGGTGCTGCTGCTCGACGAGCCGTTCGGCGCGCTCGATGCGAAGGTCCGCAAGGAACTGCGGCGCTGGTTGCGCAGGCTGCACGACGAGATGCACGTGACCAGCGTGTTCGTCACGCACGACCAGGACGAGGCGATGGAGGTGGCCGACCGCATCGTCGTGATGAACCACGGCCGCATCGAGCAGGAAGGCACGCCCGACGAGGTCTACGACCGCCCGGCCACGCCCTTCGTGCTGCAGTTCCTCGGCGACGTGAACCTGTTCCATGGCCGGCTCGGCCACACGCCGGGCGCGGTCGACGGCGAGGTGACCTATGTGCGCCCGCACGAGCTGGAGATCGTCGCGCACGCGGAAGCCGGCAGCCTGCCCGTGACACTGTCGCAGACGCTCACGGTCGGCCCCAACACCCGCGTCGAGTTCAAGCGCCTGGACGACGGCAGCTACGTTGACGTGGAGCTGCCGCGCAGCGAGTTCAGCGCGCTGCGCGAGAAGCTGCAGTTGCGGCCCGGCGCGCAGGTGCATCTGCGTGCGCGCCGCCTGACGCGCTTCCAGCACTCGCAGCACTGACGAGGCGTCACCGCAGGCGTTCGATCAACGCTTTTGCCGCAGCCGGGGCGCGCTCCTTCGCCCCGTTGATGAAATACACGAACACGTCCCGCGGCATGCGCTTGGGCACTGTCTGGCTGACGCGGGGCAAGCCCTCGGGCTGGCCGCCCTCGCTCCATGTCCTGGCATGCGCCGCCCAGGCGTCGAGTTCGCCGTCCGGGTAGCCGGTGACGATGTCGGACCGTGAGTTCATCAGGCGGGCGTAGACGAAGTCCGTCGTTACGTCGGCAAAGCTCGGGTACTTGTCGGAGTCGGTGAACACGGTGGCAATGCCGTGAGTCCGCGCGAGGGCGATGAACTCCTCGCACAGGAAGCTCTCATGCCGGGCTTCGAGCACGTGCCGCAGGCGGCGGCCTCCCACCTCGCGAGGCAGGGCCTCGAGCAAGGTGCCGACTTCGTCCGCCGCGAACCGGGTACTTGGCGGCAGTTGCCACACGAGGGAGCCAAGCTTGTCTTCGAGATGCACCACCCCCTCGATGAAGCGCAGGGCGGAATCGACCGCTTCTGAGAGGTGCTTGCGGTGCGTCACATAGCGCGGCGCCTTGGCCGAGAAGGCGAAGCCATCAGGCGTTTCGTCGCGCCACTTGCGGTAGGTGTCCGGCGCCGGAGCGCGGTAGAAGGTGCTGTTGATCTCGATCGCCGTCAATTGCCGGCTGGCGTGGTGCAGTTCCAGCCGTTGCGGCAGACCCTCGGGGTAGAAGGTCTCGCGCCAGGGTTCGTAGTTCCAGCCGCCGATGCCCGCGCGTACCGTGCCTGTCTTCTTCGCCATGCGGAGGTCTCCCGTGAAGAGGGTGACTCTATGCGATGGAACAAGACCTCAGATGTCGAAGCTCGTTCCGGGCTCGGCGGCCAGCGCCCGGTCGACCACGGCGCGCGTGAGCGGCGGCGCGAACGATTCGATGAAGGCGTAGACGTAGGCGCGCAGGTAGGTGCCCCGGCGGATGCCGAGTCGGGTCATGTTGACGGCGAACAAGTGGCGCGCGTCGAGTGCGCGCAGGTTGCGGTCGCGTTCCTCGTCGTAGGCAATGGAGGCGACGATGCCGATGCCCATGCCGAGTTCGACGTAGGTCTTGATCACGTCGGCGTCCATCGCGGTCAGCACGATGTCGGGCTTCCTGCCGATGCGCTCGAAGGCTTCGTCGATGTGGGCACGGCCGGTGTAGCCCTCGTCGTACGTGATGATGGGGTGGCGCGCGATGCGGTCCAGCGTGATGCCGCCGCCGTCAAGCAGCTCATGACCGGGCGGCACCAGCACGCAGTGCGTCCAGCGGTAGCACGGCAGCGCGATCAGCTCGTCGTAGCGCGACAGCGCTTCGGTGGCGATGCCGATGTCGGCCTCGCCGGACAGCAGCATCTCGGCCACCTGCTTCGGCGAGCCCTGGTGCAGGTTGAGCGTGACCTCGGGGAAGTGCCGGCGGAACTCGCTCACCGCAGGCGGCAAGGCATAGCGGGCCTGCGAGTGAGTGGTGGCGATCGAGATCTTGCCGCGCGACTGCCGGGCGTAGTCGTCGCCGGCGCGCTTGAGGTTCTCGGCATCCAGCAGCATGCGCTCGATGATCGGCAGCACCTGCGCGCCGGGCGGTGTGAGGCCGGTCAGCCGCTTGCCGGCACGTACGAAAAGCTCGATGCCCAGTTCGTCCTCCAGCTCGCGGATCTGCCGGCTCACGCCCGGCTGCGAGGTGTGCAGCACGTTGGCGACTTCGGTGAGGTTGAAGCCGCGGCGTGCCGTCTCGCGCACCGAGCGCAACTGCTGGAAGTTCATTTCGCCTTGTTCGGCTGGGGCGTCAGCCGCAGGTAGGGCGTGACGGCCTTGTAGCCTTGCGGGAACTTCTGCTTGATCAGCTCCGGGTCCTGCAGCGACGGCACGATCACGACGTCGTCACCTTGCTTCCAGTTGCCGGGCGTCGCGACGCTGTGCTGGTCGGTCAGCTGCAGCGAATCGATCACGCGCAGGATCTCGTCGAAGTTGCGGCCGGTGCTCGCCGGGTAGGTGATGATCAGCCGGACCTTCTTCTGCGGGTCGATCACGAACAGCGAGCGCACGGTGAGCGTGGCGTTCGCGTTGGGGTGGATCATGTCGTAGAGCGTCGACACCTTGCGGTCGGCGTCCGCGAGGATCGGGAAGTTGACGGTGCAGCCCTGGGTGCTGTTGATGTCGCCGACCCACTTCTGATGGGAATCGACGGGGTCGACCGACAGAGCGATCGCCTTGACGTTGCGCTTCGCGAACTCGTCTTTCAGCTTGGCTGTCAGGCCCAGCTCGGTCGTGCAGACGGGCGTGAAGTCGGCGGGGTGCGAGAACAGCACGCCCCAGCTGTCGCCGAGCCACTCATGGAAGCGGATCACACCTTCGGTGGATTGCTGCTCGAAATCGGGGGCGATGTCGCCCAGGCGCAGGCTGGCCATGTGGATCTCCTCGTCAGGTTCGGGTTGCGGAACACCTGATGGTGAGGACCGGTCCTCATGAGCGCAACGAATAAAAAGTAGTTTATTGAAACGAAAAACGCATATAGCCCCCGCAACGGGGGTGGAACCTGTCGCTCCGGGCTGGATGCGAAGGCGGGCAGAAGCCGCGAGACGGGGGCTGATGCGTGGGGAAGACCGCTTCAGCCGTGCAATCGGCTCGTGCGCGGCACGCTGGCGAGCAGAAACTCCATCTGGTCGGCCAGGATGCGGCGGCCGCGCAGGATCATGTCCTCGTGCAGGCTGGGCACGTAAGGCAGGTAGAGCAGCGTCATGTTCGCTTCTTCCGGCATCCGGTTGCCCTTGCGGCCGTTGCAGCCCCGGCAGGCGGTGATGCAGTTCATCCAGGTGTCGTGGCCGCCCCGGGAAGTAGGCACGATGTGCTCGCGCGTCAGGTCGTCGGCGTGGAACTGGTGGCCGCAGTAGGCGCAGAGGTAGCGGTCGCGAGCAAACAACTTGGTGTTCGAAAGCGCCGGCACCTGCCGCCAGGCGCGGCTCGGGATGGCGCCGCGCACCGCGACGATGGGATGCAGCTCGATACGCGACTGCAGGCCGCTCAAGCGCTGGATGCCCCCTCGCAAGGTGATGAAGGGGTCACCCAGCGTCCAGGCGATGCCGTCGCTGGCGTACAGAACGGCCGCGTCCTTGGGTGAGATCCACGCTTGGGGGCGGCCGGACACGTCGAGTTGCAAGATGTCCATGGCGATCAGCCGGAGTGCCTGAGAGTGAGGTTGTGGCGGAATCGCATGCGCTTGCCCTGCGATTTCGTCACAACGCGCGCCGGCACTGCACGGTACGGCCTTGGAGCAATCCGTGCAGCATATTGCAAGACGCATACCCGGCTCAAGTGGCCTGGTTCACGCATCGCCCCTACAAACAACAACGCCGCACGAAGTGCGGCGTTGTCATCACGTGGCAATGTGCGCCTACATTCCCATGATCTTCATGGCTTTGGCGAGCGTGTCGACCGATTCCTGGTGCTTGCCTTCCTTGTGCAGCTTCTCGCCGTCGGCACGCAGCTTCTTGACCTCGGCCATCTGCGCATCGGTGAGCTTGGCCTTCGGCAGGGCTTCGTCGATCTTCTTCATGTCGGCAGGGCAATGGAAGGCGAACGCGGGCAATGCAACAAGGGCGAGCATGGCGAGCAGCGATCGGAACGTCTTTTTCATGGGGATGTCTCCTGAGGTAGCACCGCGATGGCGGCGTGCTGATTCTGCGCCGCTATACCGGGTTTGAACAGGACCGGCATCGCCCTCCCAGGGGGGGAGGCGGCACATCCCGGCCTTCCTACAATCGACCGCATGACGTTCCCCGCTTCCCTTTGGCGCCATCTGGTGCCCGCGCTCTGGCCGGCCCTGATGTTCGTCGCGGCGCCGGCCTCGGCGCAAACCGTGCCCCCTCCGGCAGCCGCTGCATCGGCCCCCGAATCGCCGGGTCAGGCGGCACCGGTGTCGGCCTCGGCCCAGCGCCTGTACGAGCGCACGCGTCACCAGCTCATCCAGGTGCGCACGCTGCTCATGGGTCAGGCGAGCCAGTCGTCAGTCGGCTCGGCCTTCATCGTCACGGCGCAGGGCCACCTCATCACCAACTACCACGTGGTGAGCCAGGTGGCGTTGCAGCCCGAGCGCTATCGCATCGTCTACACGACGGCCGATGGCAAGGAAGGGCCGCTCGAGCTGCTGGCATTCGACGCCATCCACGACCTGGCGCTGGTGCGGGCCGCGGACGACGGCCTGAAAGGCCGCACGCCCCTGGCCTTCCGCCCTGCCGCGAAGAGCCTGGCGAAGGGCGAGCGCATCTATTCGCTCGGCAACCCGCTGGACGTCGGCTTCGCGGTGCTCGAAGGCAATTACAACGGGTTGGTGGAACGCAGCTTCTACCCGAACATCTTCTTTGCCGGCTCGCTGAATCCCGGCATGAGCGGCGGCCCGGCGCTCGACGAAGACGGCCGTGTGATGGGCGTCAACGTGGCGACCCGGCGCGACGGCGAGCAGGTCAGCTTCCTGGTGCCGGGGGAGTTCGCCGAGCAGTTGCTCCAGCGCAGCCGCGACGCGAAACCGATCACGCAACCCGTCTACCCGCAGCTCACCGAGCAGTTGCTGGGCCACCAGAAAGTGCTGAGCGAGCGGTTTCTGAAGCAGCCGTGGCGGCCGGCCGGGCATCCGCGCTACGCGATCCCCGTCCCGCAGGAGACCTTCATGCGCTGCTGGGGCACGACCACGCCGTCGGAATCGAAAGGGCTGGACTTCGAGCGCTCCGACTGCGAAATGGACACCCACATCTTCATCACCGACTGGCTGCACACGGGCGGGTTCACGGTGCGGCACGAAGCTTATGACGGGCGCAAGCTGGGCCCCTGGCGGTTCGCGTCGCAGTACTCGCAGAGCTTTCGCAACGAGTCCTTCCTCGACCGCACCACGCTACACCGCACCGCGTCGCAATGCACCGAGCGCTTCGTCGACCGCGACGGGCTGACGCTGCGTGCGGTGGTCTGCATCTCGGCGTACCGCAAGCTGCGCGGACTCTATGACCTCAGCGTGCTGGTCGCGACGCTCGACCACGCCACGCTCGGCGTGCAAGGACGCTTCGACGCACGCGGCGTCGACTTCGACAACGCCATGAAGCTCACCGAACACTATCTCGCGGGGTACGGATGGACAAAGTAGCCCTGGTCGAGGTGCTCGACCGCGACGGCCACGTACGGCAGGCCGTGCCGGTGACGCAATGGCCGGTGCGCGTGGGGCGTGCGCTGGATTGCGACGTGGTCCTGGACGACCCCTACGTGGCGCCGCACCACTTCAGCGTCGCCGCCGCCGAGGGCCGCCTGCACGTGTCCGTGGGTGAAACGATCAACGGGTTGCGTTGCGGGCGCGAGAGGCTGCCGGCGGGGCAGACCGCCGTGCTCGACGCTGGCGAAGACTGGCTCGCAGGCCGCACACGCCTGCGCGTGCGGCTGGCGGGCGAGACTCTGCCGGCCGAGCAACCCGTGCCGCAGCCGAGCGCCTGGCGGCTCGCGGCGCTGCTCGCGGTGCTGGCGGGCCTGGTCGGCTGGAGCGCGTGGACGCAGTACCTCGACAGCGATCCCGGCCAGTTCCTGACCAGCCTCGCGCCCATGCTGATCAGCATGGCCGCGTTGCTGGCGGGATGGAGTTTCCTGTGGGCGCTGGGCTCCAAGTTGTTCCAGCACCGGTTCGACTACTGGACCCATGTGCGTATCGCGGCCTCGGGGCTGCTCGCCTCCGGCGTGATCGGTGCGGCGCTCGCGGTGCTCGCATTCGTCACCTCGTGGGTGCTGCTCAGCCGCATGCGCGACGCGGTGGAAGCGCTCGTCTTGGCCGGGGCCGTCTATGCGCACCTCGGCGCCGTGCTCCCGCAACGCAGGCGGGTGTTCGCGTGGGTGGTCGGATCGGCCGCGGTCGCAGGCCTGGCGACGGTCGCGGCGTTCCAGTACGAGCGCACCGGTCGGTGGGTCGACGAGTTGTACCTGACCACGCTGCCTCCGCCAGTGTTTCGGCTCGCGCCTGCGGTCGAGCCGCAGGCCTTCCTCGGCGAAGTGGGCTCGATGAAGGAGCAACTCGATGCGCAGGCGCGCGAGAGCGACGACGACGCCGCATTGGAGGACGAAGAGTTCCTGATGGAGGAGTAGGGGTGGCGGGTCTTCACTCTTGCCGTGGGGGCCCGTTTCTCACAGACTTCGTGTGTGCACGGCTGCGGCTCGCTCGCCAGCGCTGCGGCACCTCGGGTAAACCCGCTGTTTTTTGACCGTCTGTCGCTTTCTAGGCACGCTGCTCTAGAAATTCCTATCCCCTGCGCACAGCAGGTTCACGGAATTCTGCAAAATAGAACGACCGTTCGTTTTATTTCGGAGCTTCCGTGGGCGTCCTCACCAACACCGCCAGCAAGCCTGCCCGTGACGCGAGCCGCGAACCGGCGCGCACGTTGCAGAAGGGCCAGCAGACCAAGGCTGCGATCCTCGATGCCGCATTGAGCCTTGCATCGCAGGTCGGCCTGGAAGGGCTGTCCATCGGCGCGCTGGCCGAGGTCACGCGCATGAGCAAGTCGGGCGTCTTCGCCCACTTCGGCTCGCGTGAGGAGCTGCAGATCTCGGTGATCCGCGAGTACCACAACCGCTTCGAGGAAGAAGTGTTCTTCCCGGCGCTGGTGGAAGCGCGCGGCCTGCCGCGTCTGCGTGCGCTGTTCGAGCGCTGGGTGAAGCGCGTGTCGGTGGAAATCGACTCGGGCTGCATCTATATCAGCGGCGCGGTGGAGTTCGACGACCGGCCCGGCCCGGTGCGCGATGCACTGGCCGACATGGTCCGTGCATGGCACAAGGCGCTCGGCCGTGCGATCAGCATCTCGGTCGAAGAGGGCCACCTTAAGCCCGACACCGATCCGATGCAGATGCTGTTCGAGATCCACGGTCTCATCCTGGCGTTGCATCACGACGCCCGCTTCCTGCGCTCGCCCGGCTCGATCGACCGCGCCCGCCGCGGCTTCGAGTTCATCGTGAGCCACTACGCCACGGAGCAGGCCCCCAAGCCGGGTGCCGCCTCCCGCAAGACGACGAAATCCTCCCGATAACCCACACCATCCGCTCAAGGAGTCCTCCTATGGCCCAGTACACCCCGCCGCTGCGCGACATGCAGTTCGTGATGCACGAAGTGCTCAACGTCGCCGACGAGTTGAAGCAACTGCCCGCCCATGCGGAAGTCGACGTCGACACCATCAATGCCGTGCTCGAAGAAGGCGGCAAGTTCGCGGCCGAGGTGATCTTCCCGCTCAACCAGAGCGGCGACGAGGAGGGCTGCACGCTGGACAAGGCGACGCATGAAGTGAAGGCGCCCAAGGGCTTCAAGGAAGCCTACATGCAGTACGTCGAAGGCGGCTGGCCGTCGCTGAGCTGCGACCCGGAATTCGGCGGCCAGGGCCTGCCGATCACCGTGAACCAGTGCTTCTACGAGATGCTCAACTCGGCCAACCAAGCGTGGACGATGTACCCCGGCCTGTCGCACGGCGCGTACGAAGCGCTGCACGCGCACGGCACGCCCGAGCAGAAGGCGACCTACCTGCCCAAGCTCACGAGCGGCAAGTGGACCGGCACGATGTGCCTGACCGAGCCGCACTGCGGCACCGACCTCGGCCTGCTGCGCACGAAGGCCGAGCCGCTGCCCGACGGCACCTACAGGATCACCGGCCAGAAGATCTTCATCTCCGCCGGCGAACACGACCTGGCCGAGAACATCGTGCACCTGGTGCTGGCCCGCCTGCCCGACGCGCCGCAGGGCTCCAAGGGCATCTCGCTGTTCGTCGTGCCCAAGTTCCTGGTCGACGGCGAAGGCCGCATCGGCGAGCGCAACAAGATCTTCTGCGCGGGCCTGGAGCACAAGATGGGCATCCATGGCAACGCCACCGCGCAGATCGTGCTGGACGGTGCCATCGGCACGCTGGTCGGCGAGCCGAACAAGGGCCTGCAGGCGATGTTCGTGATGATGAACGCGGCCCGCCTGGGCGTCGGCATGCAGTCGCTGGGCCTGACCGAAGTGGCCTACCAGAACGCGGTGGCCTACGCGAAGGACCGCATCCAGATGCGCTCGCTGTCCGGCCCCAAGGCCACCGACAAGCCGGCGGACCCGATCATCGTGCACCCCGACGTGCGCAAGATGCTGCTGACCGCACGCGCCTATGCCGAAGGCGGCCGTGCGCTGGCCGTCTGGACCGCGCTGCAGATCGACCGCGAGCTCTCGTCCGACGACGAGGACGTGAAGCGCGAGTGCGCCGACCTCGTCGCACTGGTCACGCCCATCGTCAAGGCCTTCCTGACCGACAACGGCTGGATCGCCACGTCGCACTGCATGCAGGTGTTCGGCGGTCACGGCTACATCAAGGAGTGGGGCATGGAGCAGTACGTCCGTGACGCCCGCATCAACATGATCTACGAAGGCACGAACACCGTGCAGTCGCTGGACCTGCTGGGCCGCAAGGTGCTGGCCGACAACGGCGCCAAGCTCAAGAAGTTCGGCAAGATCGTGCAGGCCTTCGTCGAGGACGAGGGCGTCAACGAGAACATGCAGGAGTTCATCAACCCGCTGGCCGACCTGGGCGACAAGGTCACCAAGCTGACCACCGAGATCGGCATGAAGGCCTTCCAGAACCCCGACGAAGTGGGCGCTGCCGCGGTCGACTACCTGCGCGTGTGCGGCCACCTGGTGTTCGCCTACTTCTGGGCGCGCATGGCCAAGGTGGCGCTCGCCAAGGTCGATTCGGGCGACCCCTTCTACAAGGCCAAGCTGGCGACGGCGCGCTTCTACTTCGCCAAGCTGCTGCCCGAGACGGCCTCGCTGATCCGCTCTGCCCGCGCCGGCGTCAAGCCCTTGATGGAGATGGACGAGGCTTTGTTCTAAGCTGCCTCGGCGGGGCCGGCATCCGACAACAAGACCGGCCCCGACACATCCGCCACCCTCAAGGAGACAAGATGAAAAAGCTTCTGGCCCTCGCCGCATTGCTCGCCGCCGGCACCGCCTTCGCGCAGTCCACCCCGGTGGGCTTGTGGAAGACGATCGACGACGAGACGAAGAAGGAGAAGTCGCTCGTTCGGGTCACGGAGAGCGACGGCGTGGTGACGGGCCGCATCGAGAAGCTGCTCGACCCGGCCACCAAGCCCGATGCCGTGTGCGAAAAGTGTTCGGACGAGCGCAAGGACCAGCCGATCGTGGGCCTGCAGATCATTCGCAACGTGAAGAAGAACGCGGACGATCCTGCCATGTGGGACGGCGGCCGCATCCTCGACCCGAACAACGGCAAGGACTACCGGGTGCGCTTGAAGCCGATAGAGGGTGGCAAGAAGCTGGAAGTGCGCGGCTATATCGGTGCCCCGTTGCTCGGGCGCACGCAGGTCTGGCAGCGCGTCGAATGAATCCCTGCCGGGTGGCGCGATCCACCCGGCGCCCGAATCCCCTAGGAGAACTTTCGTGAGTCGATTCCAAGTCCGCAAAGTCGCCGTGCTCGGTGCCGGCGTGATGGGCGCGCAGATCGCAGCCCATCTGGTCAACGTGAAGGTGCCGGTGGTGCTGTTCGACCTGCCCGCCAAGGAAGGCCCGAAGAACGGCATCGTCACCAAGGCCGTCGAGGGGCTGAAGAAGCTGAAGCCCTCGCCGCTGGGCGTGCCGGAAGACGCGGCGCTGATCCAGCCCGCCAACTACGAAGAGCACCTCGAGCAGCTGAAGGACTGCGACCTCATCATCGAGGCGATTGCCGAGCGGATGGACTGGAAGCTCGACCTCTACAAGAAGATCGCACCGCACATCGCAGCCCACACGATCGTCGCGTCCAACACCTCGGGCCTGTCGATCACCAAGCTCTCCGAAGCGCTGCCCGAAGAGATCAAGCCGCGCTTCTGCGGCATCCACTTCTTCAACCCGCCGCGCTACATGTACCTGGTGGAGCTGATCCCCACCCCGACGACGCAGCCGGAGATCCTCGACCAGCTCGAGACCTTCGTCACCACCAGCGTCGGCAAGGGCGTGGTGCGCGCCAAGGACACGCCGAACTTCATCGCCAACCGCGTCGGCATTGCCGGCATGCTGTCGACGATCAAGGAGGCCGAGAATTTCGGCCTAAGCTACGACGTGGTCGATGACCTGACCGGCAAGAAGCTCGGCCGCGCCAGCTCCGGCACCTTCCGCACCGCCGACGTGGTGGGCCTGGACACGATGGCGCACGTCATCAAGACGCTGCAGGACAACCTGGCCGACGATCCGTTCTACGCCAGCTACGCCACGCCGCCGGTGCTCGCCAAGCTGATCGAGCAGGGGGCCTTGGGCCAGAAGGCCGGCGCGGGCTTCTACAAGAAGGTGGGCAAGGACATCCTGCGCCTCGACCCGGCCAAGGCCGAATACGTGCCCGCGGGCGGCAAGGCCGACGAGATCGTCGCGCGCATGCTGAAAAAGGCCCCCGCCGAGCGGCTGAAGCTGCTGCGCGAATCGAGCAACCCGCAGGCGCAGTTTCTGTGGGCCATCCTGCGCAACGCCTTCCACTACGCCGCCGTGCACCTGGGCGACATCGCCGACTCGGCACGCGAGGTGGACCTCGCGATGCGCTGGGGCTTCGGCATGAGCCAGGGCCCGTTCGAGCTGTGGCAGCAGGCCGGCTGGAAGCAGGTCGCCGAATGGGTGAAGGCCGACATCGAGGCCGGCAAGGCGCTCAGCAAGGCGCCGCTGCCCGCGTGGGTGTTCGACGGACGCGAGGGCGTGCACACGCCGGAAGGCTCGTGGAGTGCTTCCCAAGGCAAATACCTGCCGCGCAGCACGCTGCCGGTGTACGAGCGCCAATACTTCCCCGAGGCCGTGTTCGGCTCCGGCGCGACCGACCCGCTCAAGGCCGGCACGCAGGAGTTCAAGAACGACGAGGTACGGGTCTGGACGCTGGACGGCGAGGTGCTGATCGCCAGCATCACCGCCAAGCTGCACCTGATCAGCCCGACCGTGACCGAAGGCCTGCTGAAGGCCGTCGAGATCGCCGAAGACCGCTACAAGGGGCTGGTGATCTGGTCGCCCGACGACGTGTTCTCCGCTGGCGCCAACCTCGAAGCCCTGATGCCGGTGTTCATGGCCAAGGGCTCCAAGGGCATCGCGCCTGAGGAGAAGAAGCTGCAGGACGCGATGCTGCGCATCCGTTATGCGCAGGTGCCGGTGGTCTCCGCGATCCGCGGCATTGCGCTGGGCGGCGGCTGCGAGCTGGCGATCCACTCGGCCAGGCGTGTGGCCGCGATGGAAAGCTACGTGGGCCTGGTCGAAGTGGGCGTGGGCCTGGTGCCGGGTGCCGGCGGCCTGACCTACATCGCGCGGCGTGCCGCCGAGATGGCCAACGCGGGCAATGCCGGCGCCGACATCTTCGCGTTCGTGAAGGACGGCTTCACCAGCGCCGCGATGGCCAAGGTGGGTACCAGTGCGATCGAATCGCGCAAGCTCGGCTACCTGCTCGACAGCGACGTGATCGTGCCGAACAAGGACGAACTGCTCTACGTGGCGATGCAGCAGGCCAAGGCGATGTACGAGAGCGGCTACCGCGCCCCGCACAAGGCGCTGTTCCCGGTGGCTGGCCGGTCGGCCAAGGCGACCATCATGGGCCAGCTCGCCAACATGCGCGACGGCGGTTTCATCAGCCAGCACGACTTCCACATCAGCAGCCTGATCGCCGATGTGGTGTGCGGCGGCGAGGTGGAGGCCGGCTCGCTGGTGAACGAGGAGTACCTGATGGGCCTGGAGCGCAAGCACTTCTGCTCGCTGCTCGACCATCCCAAGACGCAGGAACGCATCATGGGCATGCTGCAGACCGGCAAGCCAGTGAGGAATTGAACCACCCCCTACGGCCTTCGGCCGCCCCCTCGGGGGGGCGCCACTGGCGGGCCGGCCCAGCCGGACCCGCGGTGGTACTCGAAGGGAAGACCTTCCGAGACTAAGGAACTGAAATGAGCATGAAGCAAGTTCAAGAGGCCTACATCGTTGCGGCCACGCGTACGCCGATCGGCAAGTCGGGCCGCGGGTACTTCAAGAACGTCCGTCCGGACGATCTGCTGGTCAAGGCCATCCATGGCGCGCTGCGCCAGGTGCCCAACCTGGACCCCAAGGCGATCGAAGACGCCATCGTCGGTTGCGCGATGCCGGAGGCCGAACAGGGCATGAACGTGGCCCGCATCGCCGCGCTGCTCGCCGGGCTGCCAAGCACCGTCGGCGGTGTCACGGTCAACCGCTTCTGCGCCGCGGGCCTGACGGCGGTGCAGATGGCTGCCGACCGCATCCGCGTCGGCGAGGCCGACGTGATGATCGCGGGCGGCTGCGAGTCGATGAGCATGGTGCCGATGGGTGGGCAGAAGCCGTCGTTCAACCCGGAGGTGTTCGCCCGGGACGAGAACATCGGCATTGCCTACGGCATGGGCCTCACCGCCGAGAAAGTTGCGGATCAGTGGAAGGTCTCGCGCGAGGCGCAGGACGAATTTGCGCTGCACTCCCACATGAAGGCGCTCAAGGCCATCGAGTCGGGCGAGTTCAGGGACGAGATCACGCCGGTCGACATCGTTGAGCGCTTCCCGGACCTTGCCACCGGTGAAATCGTCACGAAGACCCGCACGGTCGACGTCGACGAAGGCCCCCGCCCCGACACGTCGATGGTCGGGCTCGCCAAGCTGAAGCCGGTGTTCGCCGCCAAGGGCAGCGTGACCGCCGGCAACAGCTCGCAGACCTCCGACGGCGCGGGTTGCCTGATCCTCGCCTCCGAGCGCGCGATCAAGCAGTACGACCTGAAGCCGCTGGCGCGCTTTGTGAGCTTCGCGATCAAGGGCGTGCCGCCGGAGATCATGGGCATCGGCCCGATCGAGGCGATCCCCGCTGCGCTGCGCTATGCCGGCCTCACGAAGGAGCAGCTCGACTGGATCGAGCTGAATGAAGCCTTCGCGGCACAATCGCTGGCCGTGCTCAACACGCTGGACATCG
This sequence comes from uncultured Caldimonas sp., assembly GCF_946480305.1. The sequence goes on along the minus strand of NZ_CAMLJQ010000028.1, from coordinate 21,956 downwards.
ACCGCAGCAAGGTCAACCCGATGGGCGGCGCGATCGCGCTGGGCCATCCGCTGGGAGCGACCGGAGCGATCCGCTCGGCGACCGTGGTGCACGCGCTGCGTCGCCACAACCTGAAGTACGGCATGGTGACGATGTGCGTCGGCACTGGCCAGGGCGCCGCGGGCATTTTCGAACGGGTGTGACCGCACGCCGTTGACGCAAGGGCCGCCCTCGTTGCCGGAGGCGGCCCTTGTCGTTTGTGCGACGCACGCGAAGCCCGATCCCGGGGAAGATGTACCAAACGCGGAGGATTGCATGCAAACGATCGAGCTACAGACATCAGACGGTGCCCGCATCGCGGCACGGTTCTACTGGCCGGATTCGCAGGTGCAATCGCCCCGTGCGCTGGTCGTCATCGGTGGGGCCATGGGCGTGAGGCAGGAGTACTACCGGCCTTTTGCGCAATGGCTGGCGGAGCAGGGCTTCCTGGCCGCGTCGTTCGACTACCGGGGCATGGGCGATTCGCGTCCGCACGAGCTGCGCAAATCGCTGCGCGGCTTCAAGGCCGACCTGTTCGACTGGGCGCGCGACTACGACACCGTGATCGACGCGCTGTGCGAGGCCGCACCCGATGCACCGCTGTACGTGATCGGCCACAGCCTGGGCGCGCAACTGCCCGGCATGCTGCGCAACCGCGATCGCATCCAGGGACTCGTCTCCATCGCCGCGGGCAGCGGCTACTGGCGCGACAATGCGCCGCGCACGCGCCGCATGGTGCTGTACTTCTGGCATGTGCTGGTGCCGCTTGCGACCAGGCTGTGCGGCTACTTTCCGGGCCGCCGCCTGCGCAAGGTCGGCGATCTGCCCGAAGGCGTGATCCTGCAGTGGCGGCGCTGGTGCCTGAATCCGCGCTACCACGTCGGCGCGGAAGGCGGTGCGGTGCGCGAGGCGTTCGAGCAGGCGCGCTTTCCGGTCATTGCGTGGTCGATGACCGATGACGAGCTGATGACCGAACGCGGCACGCGCGTGCTGGTGGATTGCTATGCGAACGCGCCGCGTCGCATCGAACGGATCGCGCCGCAGGACGTGTCGGTGCGCCGCATCGGGCATTTCGGATTTTTCAGGGAACAGTTCGAGGGCACGCTCTGGCGTCGCGTGACCGACCTGTTCCACAACTTTCATACCGTCCAACAGGAGACAGCATGACCATCAAGACGGCCGTGATGAACGGCGTGCAGACCATCGAGATCGCGCGCCCCGAAAAGAAGAACGCGTTGACCGCGGCGATGTACCAGTCGATGAGCGACGCGCTGAAGGCAGCACAGGCGGACGCGTCGGTGCGCGCGGTGCTCATCACCGGCCAGCCGGGCATCTTCACCTCGGGCAACGACCTCGAGGACTTCATGCAGCGCCCACCGCAGGGGGCGGACTCGCCGGTGTTCCAGTTCATGCAGTCGCTGGTCGCTTGCGACAAGCCGGTGGTGGTGGCCGTGACCGGCGCGGCGATCGGTATCGGGACCACGATGCTGATGCATTGCGACCTGGTTTACGCATCCGACGAGGCACGGTTCGCCATGCCCTTCACGAGCCTGGGCCTGGTCGCCGAATTCGCATCGAGCCTGCTGGTGCCGATGCACGCGGGCTACGTCAAGGCGGCCGAGAAGCTGCTGCTGGGCGACCCCTTCGGGGCCGAGGAAGCGCAGGAGATGAAACTCCTCAACGCGATCCTCCCCGCCGGCGAGGTCGTCAACCACGCGCGCCGGATGGCGGAGCGATTCAACATGCTGCCGCCCGCCGCGGTGCGCGAGACCAAGAAGCTGATGCGCCGCGGCCAGGCGAAGCTGGTGCAGGAAACCATCGGGGTCGAAGGCGAGATCTTCGGCCAACGCCTGCGCAGCCCGGAAGCGCGCGAGGCCTTCCAGGCTTTCTTCGAGAAGCGCAAGCCCGACTTTTCCAAGTTCGAGTAACGGGCGCTCGGGCGCCGGCACCTCGTGTGGACCTTCACCAAGCTGACGCTCTCGCCGCTGCTCGTGGCGCAGGGGCTGCGCACGCGCAAGCGAGCGCTCGAACTGCCCGAGGCCGCCGGCCCGCGCGACGGTGTGGTCGGCGAGGCGGCTGCGGACGAGCAGCCGCTGCGCCTGCTGATCCTTGGGGATTCATCGGCCGCGGGTGTCGGTGCGGCCACCCAGGACGACGCGCTCGCTGGCCATCTCGCGCGCGAGCTTGCGCGGCATGCAGGGCGGCCGGTGGCGTGGCAGCTGGTGGCGCGCACGGGCCTCACGACGCACGGCGCGCTGACATGGGTGCAGGCAGAGCCGCCGCGCCCGTGCGATGTGGTGCTGGTCGTGCTGGGCGTCAACGACGTGCTGGCGCAAGTGCCGCCTGCGCGGGCCGTCAGCGAGCGCGAAGCGTTGTGGTCTCTGTTGAGGCAGCGCTGCGCGCCGCAGCTCTTCGTGTGGGCAGCGGCGCCACCGCTCGAGCACTTCCCATTGCTGCCGTGGCCGCTGCGCAGCGTGCTCGGCAACGATGCACGGCAGATCAACCGGGCACAGGCGCAATGGGCCTCCGAGCGCGGGATCGTGCACCTGGAGCTTCCGAGCGAACTGGCCGAAGGGCAACTCGCCGTTTCGGAGATGGCCGAGGACGGCTTCCATCCCGCTCCAGCCCTTTATGCGCGGTGGGGCGCGCACACCGCGCACATCATCGCGCCGCGTTGCACCGTGAGCGCGCAGCCGCGTCCAGCCGCCGCGCTGCACCTGCCCACGACATCGCTCGCACGCAAGAGCTGAGCACGAGCAGGCGCACCCGCAAGGTCGGCCTCAGCAAGCGGCGGTCCCGCAGCGGGCCTCACCAGACGTAGCCCCCGGCATATCGCTTGCCCCTCCCTCCTTACTGCCGCGGCTGGTTGTCGGCAGCACTGAGGAGGACACCCTTGGCTCAACTCCACGGCGTCGACGCGGCCTTACGCGCACCCACGGTCCCGCTTGCCGGCGCGCAGGGCGGATTCGATTACCTGATCGTCGGCGCCGGTTTCGCAGGCAGCGTGCTGGCCGAGAGGCTCGCAAGCCAGCTGGACATGCGCGTGCTGGTGGTGGACAAGCGCCCCCACATCGGCGGCAATGCCTACGACCGCTACGACGATGCGGGCATCCTCGTCCATCCGTACGGGCCTCACATCTTCCACACCAACTCGGCCGAGGTGTTCGACTACCTGTCGCAGTTCACGCCATGGCGCCCCTACCAGCACCGCGTGCAGGCCAGCGTCGACGGCCAACTCGTACCGATGCCGATCAACCTGGACACCGTGAACCGGCTCTACGGCTTGAGTCTGAACGCATCCGAGCTGGAAGCATTCTTCGCCTCGGTCGCGGAGAAGCGGGATCGCATTCGCACGTCGGAGGACGTGGTGGTCAGCAAGGTCGGCCGCGACCTCTACAACAAGTTCTTCCGCGGCTATACCCGCAAGCAGTGGGGGCTGGACCCTTCGGAGCTCGACGCCAGCGTCACGGCCCGCGTGCCCACACGCACCAACCGCGACGACCGGTACTTCACCGACACCTTCCAGGCGATGCCGTTGCACGGCTACACGCGCATGTTCGAGAAGATGCTCGCGCACCCGAACATCAAGGTGATGCTGAACACCGACTACCGCGAAGTGCAGCATCTGGTGCCGTGGCGGCACATGGTTTACACGGGGCCCATCGACGCCTACTTCGGCTTCAAGTACGGCAAGCTGCCCTACCGCAGCCTGGAGTTCCAGCACGTCACGCTGCCGCTCGAACGCTTCCAGGCCGTGGGGACGGTCAACTACCCGAACGAGTACGCGTACACCAGGGTCAGCGAGTTCAAGCACCTGACCGGCCAGGCGCACCCGCAAACTTCGGTGGTGTACGAGTACCCGCGCTCCGAAGGCGATCCGTACTACCCTGTGCCGAGGCCGGAAAACACCGAGCTCTACCGGCGCTACGAAGCGGAAGCCGAGTTGCAGGCCAACGTCACCTTCGTGGGCCGACTGGCCACCTACAAGTACTACAACATGGACCAGGTGGTCGCGCAGTCGCTGGCCACCTTCCGCAAGCTGTTGCTGCCCAAGGAAACCGAGGCCATCGTCGTGAGGCGCAGCCCGGTCGTGGAAGGAAAGACGGCGTCCGTGCGGGCTCAGCCGGCGTGAGCGGGCCGCAACTGTGGGTCGGGCCCGAGCCCACCGTCAACCGCGTCGACGATCGCTATCTCGATCAGTCGAAAGCCACTGGCTTCGACGCACGGCTCGACGACATCGACCGCCTCGCGTCGCTCGGCGTGACGCACGTGCGCTTCCCGCTGTTGTGGGAGCGCACGGCGACGCACGACATCGCGCAGCAGCAGTGGGCCTGGGCCGATGCGAGGATGGAGCGCATGCGTGCCCTGGGGCTCGAGCCGATTGTCGGGCTCGTGCACCACGGCAGCGGCCCGCCGGGCACGGATCTGCTCGACCCCGCCTTTCCTGCCAGGCTTGCTGCTTACGCGCGTGCCGTGGCGCGGCGTTATCCGTGGGTGCAAGCGTATACGCCGGTGAACGAGCCGCTCACCACCGCCCGGTTCTCGGCGCTCTACGGCGTGTGGTATCCGCATCGGCGCGACGACCGGAGCTTCGTGCGCGCGTTGATGCACGAGGTGCAGGCCACGGCGCTGGCGATGGCGGCCGTCCGCAGCGTGAACCCGGCTGCGCAGCTCGTCCAGACCGAAGACCTGGGGTACACGTCGGGGACGCCGCCCTTGCAGTACCAGGTTGAATTCGACAACGAGCGACGCTGGCTCGCCTTCGACCTGTTGCTCGGGCGCGTGGACCGTGAGCACCCTCTTTACCGGTACGTGCGTGCAAATGGTGCCAGCGAGCAGGAGCTGGAAGCGCTGCGAGCAGCTCCGTGCGCGCCGGATGTGTTCGGAATCAACAGCTATGTGACCAGCGAGCGCTTCCTGGACGACAGACTGCATCGCTATCCACCTCACCTGCACGGAGGCAACGGCCAGCACCGGTATGCCGACACCGAAGCCGTGCGCGTGTTGGGGCACGGCATCGGCGGGTTCCGGGCCCGGCTGGCGGAAACGTGGCAACGGTACCGGGCGCCCATGGCGATCACCGAAGTGCACCTGGGTTGCACGCGGGAAGAGCAGATGCGGTGGCTGATGGAGGCGTGGCAGGCCGCCCGCGCGGTGCGCGCGGAGGGCGTGGACGTGCGCGCGATCACGGCCTGGGCTGCATTCGGTTCCAGCGACTGGGACAGCCTGCTGCGCGAGCAGCGGGGGCACTATGAACCCGGGCTGTGGGACGTGCGTGCGCCTGAACCTCGCCCGACCGCGCTGGCGTCGATGGTGCGAGAACTGGCGCATGGTGTGGCGCCAACGCATCCCGTGCTGGCCGCACCCGGTTGGTGGCGGCGCCAGCTGCGGCTCGTCCATCCACTGCACGGCGAGATGCAGGACGTGCGCGAGCTCGGGCGCCCGGTGTTGATCACCGGCGCAACCGGCACCTTGGGGCAGGCCTTTGCGCGCATCTGCCATCAGCGCGGCCTGCCGTACCGCCTGACGACGCGGCAGGAGCTGGACATCTGCGATGCGGCGTCCATTTCCCGCGCGATCGATCGCTGGCAGCCGTGGGCGATCGTCAACGCTGCCGGCTACGTGCGGGTGGACGACGCCGAAACCGACCCGAGGCAATGGGACGAGAACGCGACCGGCCCGGCCCTGCTCGCGCAGGCCTGCGAGCGGGCCGACGTTCGCTTGCTCACCTTCTCGAGCGATCTGGTGTTCGATGGCGAGGCCGGCCAACCCTATACCGAACTCGACGAACCGCGGCCGCTGAATGCGTACGGACGGGCCAAGCAACAGGCCGAGCAGCGGGTGCTGGCCTGCTGCCCCGCAGCCCTCGTGGTGCGCACGTCGGCGTTCTTCAGCCCGTGGGATCGGTACAACTTCCTCACCTTGGGGTTGCAAGCTCTACGCGCTGGTGGTGCTTGGGAGGCTTGCGAAGACCAGACGGTGTCGCCGACGTATGTCCCCGATCTGGTCCACGCGAGCCTCGATCTGCTGATCGACGACGAGGCAGGGCTCTGGCACCTGGCGAACCGCGGTGAAGTGACCTGGGCCGAGCTTGCGCGGTGTGCGGCGCGGCTGGCCGGCCTTCCGGTGGACGGCGTACAGGGCGTCGCGTCGCAGGGCGACCAAGCTGCACGTCGACCGGCCTACAGCGCGCTGGACAGCGTGCGCGGCTGGGTGATGCCGCCGCTCGACGACGCATTGCGCCGCTATGTTGCCGAGCAGGTCCTGCCCGCCCCGGTGCCCGCCTCGAGCCACGGCTGTGTCGACCATGGCGCGGTGGGCGAGCAGGCCGGCTCGTTGGCTGGCTTGCCCCAGCGGGCAGAGGCGGCTCGCACACGCTCCACGGGCATGTGACGTGCTGTTCGTTCGTGACGCAGCTGCTCAGCGGCGATCCGGCCCGTGCAGCCACAAGGAGTCCATGCATTGAGCACCCCACTGAACAACGCGCCCCGGCGCGCCGCCGGGCTCGACCACGTTGCTGCGGGCAGGCGGCGCCAGCCGCGGCACGCGCCGTCCCTGTTGTGCCTGTCGCATCTGCGCTGGGATTTCGTCTTCCAGCGTCCGCAACACCTGATGACCCGCTTCGCCCGTCACACCCGGGTCCTCTACATGGAGGAGCCGCGTTGCGAGCCCGACGTGCAGCAGCCCTGGCTGGACGTGAAGCGCGACGTGGCGGCCGGGGTCGACGTGCTCGTTCCGAGGCTTCCCGCAGGGCTTGCGGGCTCCGATGCGGAACAGGCCCAAAGGCGGTTGATCGACGCCTTCTTGCAAGAAGAGGCGATCGATCGTCTGGCGCTCTGGTACTACACGCCGATGAGCCTGGCCTTCACGGATCACCTGCCATCGGAGTTGACGGTGTACGACGCGATGGACGAGCTGTCGGCCTTTCGCGGCGCTCCGCCGCAACTGATCGAGCGCGAGCGGCAGTTGATGGCCCGTGCCGACGTGATGTTCACCGGCGGGTACAGCCTCTACGAGAGCAAGCGGCACCTGCACACCAACGTGCACGCGTTTCCGAGCAGCGTCGATGTGCCGCACTTCCTGACCGCGCGCGAGCCGCTGGCCGCCCCGCCGGACCAGGCGCATCTGCCACGCCCGCGGCTGGGTTTCTATGGCGTGATCGACGAGCGCTTCGACGCAGCATTGCTGGGCGCCGTGGCGCAGGCACGGCCGCAGTGGCAGTTCGTGCTGCTCGGCCCCGTGGCGAAGATCGACACCGCCTCGCTGCCCCATCTGCCCAACATCCACTACCTGGGCCAGAAGGCGTATGCCGAGCTGCCGGCGTATCTGGCTGGGTGGGACGTGGCCTTGATGCCGTTCGCGCTGAACGAATCGACGCGCTACATCAGCCCGACCAAGACGCCGGAGTACCTGGCGGCCGGGCGCCCGGTGGTCTCGACTCCGATTGCCGACGTGGTCCGCACCTATGGCTCCTGCACGGGGGTGCGTATCGCCGCGGATGCCGCGTCCTTCATCGAATGCTGCGAAGCCGCCTTGCAGGACGCGGCTCAGCCACGCATGGTGGCCGATGCCGCCGATCGCGTGCTTGCCGGCATGTCGTGGGATGCGACCTGGACCCGCATGGCCGGCCTGATGGGCTGGCGCCCGGAAGCCATGCCAGCGCACGGCGCAGTGATGCAGGCCTGACCCCGACCGAGCCCAAGCGAAGGAGACAGCCCGTGGCACACGCGTATCCTCGCCCGCAACTGCAGCGTGACGACTGGATCGACCTGAACGGGCGCTGGCGCTTCCTGTTCGACGACGAGGCGCGCTACACGCAGCCGTGCGACATCGGTGAGTGGCCACTGGAGATCGAGGTGCCGTTCCCGCCGGAGTCGAAAGCCAGCGGCGTCGGCGATCGTGGCTTTCACCGCATGTGCTGGTACGAGCGGGAGTTCGAACTGGTGCCCGACGGCCGGCGCGCGATTCTGCGCTTCGGCGCCGTCGACTACCGCGCCACCGTGTGGGTGAACGGCTGCCTCGTGGTCACGCACGAAGGGGGGCACACACCCTTCGCAGCGGACATCACGAACGCGCTGAACCCTGACGGCCAGCAGCGGGTGACGGTCTGCGTCGATGACGATCCGCACGACCTGACCCAGCCGCGCGGCAAGCAGGACTGGCAGCTGGAACCGCATTCGATCTGGTACCCCCGCACCACCGGCATCTGGCAGACCGTCTGGGTCGAGCGCGTGCCCCGCACCTACATCGACAAGATCCGCTGGACGCCGCACGTGCAGGGCTTCGCGATCGGCTTCGAAGCCCGGCTGATCGGCGACCGGGTCGACGAGGACCTCGACATCGAGATCGAACTGCGCCACGGACAGCGGCTGCTGGCGCGCGACCGCTACCAGGTGATCGACCAGGAGGTCGACCGCATGATCGTGCTGTCGGACCCCGGCATCGACGACTTCCGCAACGAGCTGCTGTGGAGCCCGGAGCGACCCACCCTCTTCGATGCCGAGATCCGCCTCATGCGCGGCAGCGAGGTCGTCGACCGCGTACGTTCGTACACGGCGCTGCGTTCGGTGCACATCCTGCGCGACCGCTTCATGCTGAACGGCAGGCCCTACATGCTGCGGCTGGTGCTGGACCAGGGCTACTGGCCCGACACGCTGCTCGCCGCACCCGACGACGACGCCGTGCGGCGGGACGTGGAACTGGCCAAGGCCATGGGCTTCAACGGTGTGCGCAAGCATCAGAAGATCGAGGACCCTCGCTACCTTTACTGGGCCGATCGGCTGGGCCTGCTGGTGTGGGAAGAGATGCCCTCGGCCTACCGGTTCACGCGCACCGCCACGCGCCGCCTGGTGCAGGAGTGGACGGAGGCGATCGACCGCGACTACAGCCACCCGTGCGTCATCGTGTGGGTGCCGTTCAACGAGTCATGGGGCGTGCCCGAACTGACGGCCGTGCGGGAGCAGCGGCACGCAGTGGAGGCGCTCTACCACCTGACGAAGACGCTCGATGCCACGCGGCCGGTCATCGGCAACGACGGCTGGGAAAGCAGCGCCACCGACATCATCGGCATCCACGACTACGACGCCAACACCGAGCACATCCGCCAGCGCTACGGGGCCGAGATCGCACCGGAGCAACTGTTCGACCGACGCCGCCCCGGCGGACGGGTGCTGACACTGGACGGCTACCCCCACCGCGGCCAGCCGATCATGCTCACCGAGTTCGGCGGCATTGCATTCGCAAAGTGCCCGCAACCGGGCGTCAAGCAGATCTGGGGCTACACGGTCGCGCACAGTGACGAGGAGTTCGCCACGCTGTATTCGCGCCTGATGGAGGTGGTGATCCACACCGCCTTGTTCAGCGGCTTCTGCTACACGCAGTTTGCGGACACCTTCCAGGAAGCCAACGGGCTGCTCTGCGCCGACCGCACCCCGAAGATCCCGATCGAGCGCATCGCCGCCGCCACGCGCCTGTCGCGCACCTACATCCCGGGAGGCGTGTGATGCATCACCGCACCCTGACCAAGCCCGACGGTCGCGCGCTGCACCTGTACAGCCGCCGGCCCATCGAAGGCGAGATCGTCGCTCCCAGCCCGTTCCCCGACCCGCTGGGTGCCAACCCCCATCTGCGCTGGCACCCGTTGCGCGGGGAGTGGATCACCTATGCCGCGTTCCGGCAGGGGCGCACCTTCCTGCCGCCGCCCGAATACAACCCGCTGGCGGTGACGCGCGATCCCGCACACCCCACCGAGGTGCCGGACGCGGACTGGGACGTGGCGGTGTTCGACAACCGCTTCCCTTCGCTGGCGGCCGGCTCCCACGACCCGCCCGAGCTGATCGTCCCGACGGCCCGCGCCGCGGGACAGTGCGAGGTGGTCGTCTTCACGAAGGATGCGTCGTCGTCGCTCGGCGCGTTGCCGCTGGACCATCTATCGCTGTTGTTGCAGGTGTGGGGGCAACGCACCGAGGCGTTGGGCGCGCGCGAGGGCATCGAATATGTGCTGCCGTTCGAGAACCGCGGCGCGGAGGTGGGCGTGACGCTGCACCACCCGCACGGGCAGATCTACGCGTACCCGGTGGTGCCCCCCGTTCCCCAACGCATGCAGCTGCAGGCGCTGGAGTACTGGCAGCAGCATCAGCGTGGGCTGCTGCAGGACCTGATCGCGAGCGAGCGCAACGACGGTCGCCGGGTGCTCTACGAAGGGCCGCATGCGGTGGCGTTCGTTCCCGTCTGTGCCCGCTACCCCTACGAGGTGTGGGTGGGCCCGATCGAGCCGGTGGCCCAGTTCGCCGACTTGCGTGCCGACCAGCGGGCCGATCTGGCGCGGGCGCTGAAGACCGTCCTGATGAAGTACGAAGGGCTGTGGCAGCGGCCATTTCCGTACCTGATGGCCTGGTACCAGGCCCCGACCGACGGCGAGGCGCACCCCGAGGCGCACCTGCACGCGCAGTTCTACCCGCCGTACCGCACGCGCGAGCGGCTCAAGTACCTGGCCGGCACCGAGCTGGCCGCAGGCTTCTTTGCGATGGACGCGCTGCCCGAGGAAAAGGCGCACGAGCTGCAGGCCGTGCAGGTCGACATCGATGGAGCCGCATCATGAGCGCACGCGGGTTTGCCGAGGTGTTCGGCATGACGCCGGAAGCCACCGCGAGCGCGCCCGGTCGCGTGAACCTGCTGGGCGAACACACGGACTACAACGACGGTTACGTGCTGCCGACGGCCATTCCCCAACGCACCGAGGTGTCGGTGGGCCGTGCGACCCACGGGCGGCGCTGCGTGGTGCACGCCGCACAGTTGGGCGAGACGTCGCAATTCGACGTCGGCGAGCCGCCGGCCGATCATTTCGCGCGCTACGTCTATGGTTGCCTGCGTCAGCTGGTGCAACAGGGTGTCCCGGTGCCCGGCCTGCGCATCCACGTCGATTCGCGTGTGCCGATGGGCGTGGGACTCTCGTCGAGTGCCGCACTGGAGGTGGCGACGTTGAGGGCCGTGCGCAAGCTGTTGTCTTTGCCGATCGACGACGTGGCCATTGCACAGATGGCGCAGCGTGCCGAGATCGAGGACGCGGGCGTGCACTGCGGGATCATGGATCAGATGGCGTCCAGCCTGGCCGACGAAGGCCGCATGCTGTTCCTCGACACCCGCACGCTGGAGCGCAAGGTGCTGCCGCTGCCCGCCCAGGCCGAATGCCTCGTCATCGATTCCGGGATCGCGCGGACGCTGGCCGGCAGCAAGTACAACGAGCGGCGCGGCGAATGCGAATCGGCCGCGGCCCGGCTCGGCGTGCCGGCGCTGAGGGATGTGGACGACCCGACCCGTGTCGAGCAGTTGCCGGAGCCCTTGCGCCGGCGTGCGCGCCATGTCGTGACCGAGAACCAGCGGGTGTTGCAGGCCGCGAGCGGTGTGCCGGCCGAGGTGTTCGGTGGGCTGATGAACGCATCGCATGCCAGCCTGCGAGACGACTACGAGGTCTCGATCCCGCCGCTCGATCAGCTGGTGGCGCTGCTGCAGCGGCACCCGGCGGTGTATGGGGCCCGTCTCACCGGGGCCGGCTTCGGTGGGGCATGCGTCGCGTTGTGCCGGCCCGGGGAAGCGGTGCCGGTGGCACACGGCGTCCTGGCCGATTACAGCGCGCTGGGCCATGCCGGCACGCTGCTCGTGCCGCAGACCCAGCCCTGACGGCACTCAGATCTCGACGCGCACGGCAACCTCGCCGCTCTTGCGCGTGACCTCGATGCCCACGTTCTGGTCGTAGCGCTGCAGCAGCAAGTCCACCGAGCCGTTGCCCACGGCAAGTTGCCGGATCTTCAGCCAATCCATGAAGCGCGGCAGCCGCGCCGAACGGAAAGCAATCTCGCCGCGCGGCCCGTTCACTTCGAGCCCCAGGCAGGCCTGCACCATGCCGAAGACGGCCGCGGCAGCCCACGCCTGAGGGGAACAGGCCACCGGGTAGAGCGTCGGCCCCTCCGAGGGCCGGCGTGGGAAGCCGCAGAACAACTCCGGCAAGCGGTGCTGCCCGAAGTACAGGCTGGCGTCGAACAACCCGGTGAGCACCTTGATGGCCGACTCGGTGTGGCCGTAGCGCGCCATGCCGCTGGCGATCAGCGCGTTGTCGTGCGGCCAGATCGAGCCGTTGTGGTACGACATCGGGTTGTAGCGCGCCTGGCCTCCTGCCACCGTGCGGACGCCCCAGCCGGAGTAGAAGTCCGGTTGCAGGAAGCGCTGCGCCATGCGTGCCGCATGCTCGGGCGCTGCGATGCCGGTCCACAAGGCATGGCCGGCGTTCGAGGTCGCGATGCGGCACGGCTCCTTGCGGCCGTCGAGCGCCAGTGCATACACGCCCAGGTCTTCACACCAGAACTGCTGCTGGAACCGCTCCTTGAGTGCCGTGGCCTGCTCGCGCAGCCGGCCGGCCAGCGGTGCATCGCCGAGCAGTTCGGCCAGGTCGGCGGCCCGCAGCTTGGCTTCGTATACGTAGGCCTGCACCTCGCACAACGCGATCGGCACCTCGGCGGGCCGGCCATCGGCATGGAACACCGAGTCGTGCGAATCCTTCCACCCCTGCTGCGCGAGGCCGTCCTTGCTGCGCCGCGCGTACTCGACGAAGCCGTCGCCGTCGCGGTCGCCGTGGCGGTCGATCCATTCCAGCGCGAGCAGGATGTTCGGCCAGATCGAGCGGATGAATTCGAGGTCGCCGGTGCGTTCGTGGTACGCGCCGGCCAGGCCGACGAACAGCGGCGTCGCGTCCACCGTGCCGTAGTAGCGCTCGAACGGCACCTCGTGCGTGCGCGCCATCTCGCACTTGCGCGCCTCGTGCAGGATCTTGCCGGGCTCGGCGTCGCGCTCCGGCTCCTCGCTGGTCGCTTGCGTGCGGGCCAGAAAGGCGAGCACGCCTTTGGCAAGCGACGGGTCGAGCCAGAGGTGCTCACGCGCGGTGAGAATGCCGTCGCGCCCGAAGGTGGTCGAGTACCAGGGCACGCCGGCGTACGGGTAGGGGCCGGTGTCGAGCTGCGTGGTCAGCATCGCCAGGTCGGACAGCGACCGCTTGAACCACAGGTTGACCAGCGGGTTGGAGGCCTCGAGCGTGCAACTTCGCGACAGGGCCGCGTGCCGGACCTCGGCGTTGCGCCGGAACGCCTCGTCGTAAGGCATCAGCTGCACCGGTTGCTGGCCTTCGTGCTCGCACGCCACCGCGCAGTAGAAGTGGGCTTCTTCCTTCGGGTGGAGCGCCACCTCGAACTCCGCGTGCGTGGCGTCGAGCTGGTCCGGTGCGGGCTCGAGCGCAATGCGCGTGTGGCGCGCGCGGCCATCGAGTCCGCGGTATGCGATGGTCACCTCGCTCGCACCCACCTGTGCGGGGGCGAGGTCGCCGCGCCTGGCGCGCTCGGTGCCCCGCACCTCGAACAGGTCGACGAAGTCGGCATCGAAATGCAGGCTCAATCGGAATCGCGCCGGTTCGTCGCCGTGGTTGGTGAGGCGCACGTGCTCATAGCAGGCAGCGCCCCACAGCAGCTTGGCGCGAAAGAGATGAACCGTGCCCTTGAGCACGGCATGCCGTGGCAGGTCGGGGTTCATCAGCTCGACGACGAGCAGGCTGTTGTCCTCTTTCACGGCCGAGCCGAGGAACATGGGGCGCACGCCGTCGATCAGCAGTTCGAGGTGCGAGAGGTAGCGCGTGTCCTCGTGGTACAGGCCCTGCTCGCCGGTGCCCAGCGACTGGATGTCGCCATAGCGGTCCAGCAGCATGAAGGTCTCGTCGTGCTTCAGCACGTGCGGGTTCTCGTCCGAGCGGGCCGAGTGGGCCGTGACGTACCACTTGTCGCCAACGCGGATCTTGTCCATGCAGCGTAGCTCCTGGTGTGCGTTCGTCGGTGCTGCCGATGCCTGCAGCTCGGGTCAGGCGGACATTTCAGCAGGCATTCGCACCGGCAGCGGCTTCGACCGCGTGCCGATCAGGGTCTGGTAGACGTCGATGTAGCGTGATGCCATCACGTTGGCCGTGAAGTACCGCTCGAACACCGCGCGGCAGCCCTTGCGATCGATCCGGTCGATGTGCCGGGCGGCCTGCACCGCCTCGTCCTGGCTGCGCACGACGCGCCCGGTGATGCCGTCGTGCATCACCTCGGGCACCGCGCCGCAGGGGTAGGCGATGACGGGCGTGCCGCACGCGAAGGCCTCGATCATCACGAGGCCGAAAGGCTCGGGCCAGTCGATCGGGAACAGCAGCGCCCGCGCGTTGCCAATGAAGTCGTTCTTTTGTGCCTCGCCGATCTCGCCGACGAACTCCACCAGCGGGTGGGACAGCAGCGGCCGGATGCGTTCCTCGAAATAGCAGCGGTCGGCTTCATCGATCTTCGCGGCGACCTTGAGCGGTGTATCGCAGCGGGTGGCGATCTCGATGGCGCGGTCCAGCCGTTTTTCCGGTGACACGCGACCGACGAAGGCGAAGTAGTCGCCGGGGGCGGGATGGAACGAGTACAGATCCCGCGGCAGCCCGTGGTGGACGGTCGCGTACCAGTTGGCCTGTGGGAGTGCCTTGCGTTGACTGTCGGAGATCGACACGACCGGGTGCTCGCAAAAATGCCGGTGCAGGGGCGGTAGATCCTGCAGATCGAGCCGGCCGTGCAGCGTCGTCACGCAGGGCGTGGGGCAGTAGCGGGCAAGCGGGTAGTGCAGGAAATCGACGTGGAAATGGATCACGTCGAACTCGGCCGCGCGGGAGAACACCTGGTCCAGCATGATCGTGTGCCAGGCAAGCCAGTCGGGCCGCTTGGGGTCGAGCCGCAACGCACGGTCGGTGATGGGTACCAGTTCTGCGCTGGTGACCGAGTCACCGCTGGCGAACAGGGTCACCTCGTGCCCCTGCGCGACCAGCGATTCCGTCAGGTACGAAACCACACGCTCGGTGCCGCCGTAGGCCTGGGGTGGCACGCTCTCGAAGAGCGGCGCCACTTGCGCGATCTTCATGAGAACCTCCATTTGTCTGCCTGTTTCCAGCCGCAGACAGAGCAAATGGCGTTCCCTTGGCAAGCGGAATTTCAGCGCCCGGGCAGCACCCTGGGTTTGCCGTCGCCGTCGATGGCGACGTAGGTGAGGTTCGCGTCGGTCACCTTCACGACCTGCAGATCGGCCGGGTTGCGTTCGGCATAGACCTCCACATGCACCGTGATCGACGTCCGACCCACTCGCTCCACCTTGGCGTAGAACGACAGCAGATCACCCACCGACACCGGCTGCTTGAAGACGAACTGGTTGACCGACACGGTGGCGATGCGGCCTTTGGCGAGCCGCGCCGGCAGCACCGAGCCCGCCAGGTCGACCTGCGCCATGATCCAGCCGCCGAAGATGTCGCCATTGGCATTGGCGTCGGCGGGCATCGGCATCACCCGCAGGACGAGTTCCATGTCCTCGGGCAGACTCACGGCTGTGCGATGGGGGGCAGGGCTTGATTCGTCGGCCATTGGCTCCACTCTTCCGGAAACTACAAACACAGAATTGTCCACGATGCGCCGTGTCGCCATGAGCCTGCCCGAGCCCGCGGCGCAGGATGCCTCCGCCTCGCCCGTCCCGCGCTCGGACTGGGCCACGTTGCGGCGCCTGCTGCCTTACCTGTGGCAGTACCGCTGGCGCGTGATCATCGCGCTCGGCTTCCTGGTGGCGGCCAAGCTGGCCAACGTGGGGGTGCCGGTGCTGCTGAAGGAGCTGGTCGACAGCCTGTCGATCGGGCCGGGCGATGCGAGGGCATTGATCGTGGTCCCGGTGGGGCTGCTGCTCGCGTACGGGGGCTTGAGGCTGTCGACCTCGCTGTTCACCGAGCTGCGCGAGCTGATCTTTGCCAAGGCGACGGAGGGCGCAGCCCGCAGCATCTCGCTGCAGGTGTTCCGCCATCTGCACTCGTTGAGCCTGCGGTTCCACCTGGAGCGGCAGACCGGCGGCATGACGCGCGACATCGAGCGCGGCACGCGCGGCGTGCATTCGCTGATCTCGTATTCGCTCTACAGCATCTTCCCGACCCTCATCGAGGTGGCGCTGGTGCTCACGCTGCTGGGCGTGAAGTTCGATGCGTGGTTCGCGTGGATCACGATTGCGGCGCTCACGGTCTACATCGCATTCACGATCGTCGTGACCGAGTGGCGCACGAAGTTCCGCAAGACGATGAACGAGCTGGACTCGAACGCGCACACGAAGGCGATCGACTCGCTGCTCAACTACGAGACGGTCAAGTACTTCAACAACGAGGACTACGAGGCGCGGCGTTACAACGAGAGCCTCGAGCACCTGCGGCTCGCCAAGTTGAAGTCGCAGTCGACACTGTCGCTGCTCAATACCGGGCAGCAGCTCATCATCGCCACCGCGCTGGTCGCCATGCTGTGGCGGGCCACGCAGGGCGTGGTGGCAGGCACGATGACGCTCGGCGACCTGGTGATGGTCAACGCCTTCATGATCCAGCTCTACATCCCGCTCAACTTCCTGGGCGTGATCTACCGCGAGCTGAAGCAGGCGCTGACGGACCTGGAGAAGATGTTCACGCTGATGGAGCGCGAGCGCGAGATCGACGACGCGGCGGACGCGTCCGACTTGACGGTGCATGAGGGCACCGTGCGCTTCGAGCACGTGAGCTTCGGCTATGACGGCAACCGGCCCATCCTGCACGACGTGAGCTTCGAGATCCCGGCCGGACGCAAGGTGGCCGTGGTGGGGCCGTCAGGCGCGGGCAAGTCCACGCTCGCGCGCCTGCTGTTCCGGTTCTACGACGTCACCGCCGGGCGCATCTCCATCGACGGACAGGACATCCGGGCGGTGACGCAGGGCAGCCTGCGCCGGCACATCGGCATCGTGCCGCAGGACACGGTGCTGTTCAATGACACGGTCGAATACAACATCGCGTACGGACGCCCGGGTGCCACCAGGCAGGAGGTGGAGGCGGCGGCCCGTGCCGCGCACATCCACCAGTTCATCGTGTCGACGCCGAAGGGCTACGACACGATGGTCGGCGAGCGGGGGTTGAAGCTGTCCGGTGGGGAGAAGCAGCGCGTGGCCATTGCACGCACGCTGCTGAAGAACCCGCCGATCCTGATCTTCGACGAGGCGACTTCAGCACTCGACTCGGCCAACGAACGCGCCATCCAGGCAGAGCTGGCCTCGGCAGCGCGCAACAAGACCGCGCTGGTGATCGCGCATCGGCTGTCCACCGTGGTCGATGCGCACGAGATCCTGGTGATGGAGGCCGGTCGCATCATCGAGCGCGGCACGCACTCGCAGCTTCTGGCTCAGGGTGGGCGGTACGCCCAGATGTGGGCGCTGCAGCAGAGCAGCAGCGAGCCGCACTAGCAGCGGCAGCGCAAGGGCGTCAGGCGTCGCCGGAAGGGGGCTGCCGGGGAGCGGCCTCGCCAGAAGGGCCGTCTGCCGGCTGCGATTGCCCGGGTTCGTCGCTGCGATGCTCCGACTTGCGCTTGAGCTTCTCTTCCTTCTTGCGCTTCTTGGCAAGTTCACGCTGGCGTTTCTCATAGGAGTAGTTTGGGGTAGCCAAAGGGCGGTTCCTTTCGATCTCGCAGGCGTGCGAACGGTGGATGACGCGCCATCCTACCCCCGGCGCCCCCGCTTGTGGGAGACTGCCGCCCCATGGCGCTCAAATCCACGATTTTCAAGGTCGACCTGCAGGTGGCGGACATGGACCGCCACTACTACGGCGACCACTCCCTCACGATCGCCCGCCACCCTTCCGAAAACGACGAAAGGATGATGGTGCGGGTGCTGGCCTTCGCATTGTTCGCGTGCGAAGGCCTGGCGTTCGGCAACGGCCTGTCCACCAACGACGAGGCCGACGTCTGGAAGCGCGACCTGATCGGCGACGTGGAGCTGTGGATCGATGTCGGCCAGCCCGACGAAAAGCTGATCCGCAAGGCCAGCCACCGCTCGAAGGAAGTGGTGGTGTTCACCTTCGGCCGTGTGGCGGAGGTGTGGTGGTCACAGAACCGCGGTCAGCTCGAGCGTCTGGCGAACCTGCGCGTGCTGCATCTGCCCGCTGAAGCGGTGGAGCAGATCGCCGGCCTGGTGCAGCGCAGCATGCGTCTGCAATGCAACGTGCAGGACGGGCAGATCTGGCTCGGCGATGGCGAGCGCAGCGTGCAGCTTGAAGTCGGGGTGTGGAAGCTGCCGACCTGAGCCTCACGCTGGTTGTTGATCGAACTCAAGCCACGTTCACCCTCGCATCGCCGATCGCGCTTTTCAGGAATAACACGCAGGTTCGCGCGGTTTCTCGGGTCATACACTTGCTGGCGAAACGCCGTTCGCAAGCCGCGATGACTCGGCAAGCGACTGTCCGACAAGGAGACAGTGATGGAGCGCGTGCGCGAGTTGTTTTCGCCGAATCGACATGGCCGGCGCGCCATGCTTGCGATGGCGCTGTGCTCCTTGGTGGCACCGGGCGGTCTCCGTGCGGCTCGCAGCACCTGGACCGGGCCGCAGGACGGGCCGCGCGGCAGCGGCGCCAGGCACATCGCGGTGCTGGCCGAGGATCTGCGCAATGGCGGCGTACTGGGCGTGGCGCAGGGGCTGCGCGAGGCGGGGCGGCAACTGAAGTGGACGCTGCACGTGTTCGATGCCGGCGGGTCGATCGAAGGCCGCAGGCGCGTTCTCCGGGAGGCACTGGACCGTTCAGCCGACGGAATGGCGGTGTGCGGCATGGATGGCGAGACGTTCGACGCCGAGTGCCGCCGACTCTCGGTGAAACCCGGGCACGTGGTGGGCTGGCATGTTGGCGAACGACCGGGCCCCATGAAGGACTCGCTGATCGCGACCAATGTTTCCACCGATCCCGAGGCGGTTGCCCGGGCTGCGGCCCAGGCTGCAGTGCCGGACGGGCAGGGGCGTGCTGGCATCGTCATCTTCACCGACTCGCGGTTTGCCATTGCAACGGCCAAGACACGTGCGATGGCAGCCGAAATACACGCCCGGCCCGATGCGCACGTGCTCGAGGTGCTCGACGTGCCGATTTCCGGCAGCCGCGAGGCCGTGCCTGCACTGGTCGCGCGACTGGTGCGGGATCATGGCGCGCGATGGACGCATGCGCTTGCGATCAACGACATCTACTTCGATCACGCGGTGCCGATGCTGATCGCCCTGGGGCAGCGCGCGCGGCACGTGCGCCTGATCTCGGCCGGCGATGGAAGCGCTTCCGCGTTCGTGCGCATACGCTCCGGTGCCTACCAGACAGCGACCGTGGCCGAGCCGCTCAACATGCAGGGCTGGCAGATGGCCGACGAGCTCAACCGGTTGTTCATGGGTCATCCTGTCACAGGTTTTGTCACGCCGGTTTCGCTGGTCACGCGGGATGAACTGGTGACGGCTGGTGCGGAAACGCTGGTCTTCGACCCTCCGAACGGCTATCGCGACGTGTACCGGCGCATCTGGTCGGGCGGGGTCTGAGCCGTGCGTCGTTGGCTTCCGAAAACGCTGCGCTGGCAGTTCGCGCTGGCCCTGGTGGCGATGGCGACCCTGGTGGTCTCTGGTGGCGCAGTGGCCGTTCGGGCGCTCCTGAGTCTGAGCGGCGAGGCCCAGGAGCTGGCGCGCGAGCGTCTCAGCTACATGCAGGACGCGCAGGAGTTGCTCGATCACGCGCGCCAGGTTCAGCTGTACGCGGCGCAAGGGCTGGCCAGCCCGGGCGATGGCGGCACCGGAGCGTCGTTCGAGTCGGTGATGAAACGGCTCGACGAACTGGACCGGCTCACTGCAAGGCTGGCCGTGAGCAACGACGCCTCGGTGCTCGATCTGCACCAGTCGAGCCAGTTGTTCCGCAGTGCCGTGCAGGTGGTCGCCCAGCTCAACGAGCTCCATCCGTTCGATGCAAGTGCACGTGAAGATGCGATGCAGCTTGCCCATCGCTCTGTCGTCGAGATGCAGGAATACGCAGGCCGCATGGCCCGGTCTGCGCAGGAGCAGTCGGAAGCCATCTCCAAGGCCTATCAGGCGAGTGCCGACCGGCTGGTGGAGGCTTCCCGACAGACCGCGCTCTGGGTGGTCGCACTGCTGCTGGGTAGCCTGGGTGCCGCCTGGCTCACTGCGCGGTACTTCCTCGGCGTTCACGTGCTGGCGCGGCTGCGCACCGTTAGCGACGCATTGCGCGACATGGGGGCCGAACGCGAGGGACGGCCCGACGTGCTGCCGGTCGGGGGTGAGGACGAGATCGCAGAGATGGCGCGGGCGGTGGAGCAGGGGATCAGGGACCGGCGGCAACTGGCGCATGCACGCCTGCAGCTCGAGGAGAGCGGTAGACGGCTGGCGGCAGTGCTGGAGAACTCGGCCGATGCGATCCTGGTGCTGCAGGACGGCCAATTCCTGCAGGTCAACCGCGCAGCGCAGCGTTTGCTGGGCGCCGAAAAGCTCGACCTCTCCGGCCGGCCGGCGCAAGACTTTCTCAAGGACTGCGACCTCTGCGGCAGCAGTGTCGTGGGGACGACGGTCGACGCGAAGGTGCGCCGCACCGACGGCACGGAAGTGGACGTGGAGATCGCCCGCAGCGAGGTCGCTTCCGTCGACGGCCGACTCACCATCCTGATCGCCCGGGACGCCACGCTGCGCAAGGAGGCTGAGCGCCACTTGCGCGATGCACGTGACGCCGCCGAGACGGCGCGTGCATCGCAGGCCGCCTTCCTGGCAGCCATGAGCCATGAGTTGCGCACGCCGCTCAACGCCATCCTCGGATATGCCCAGCTGCTGCAACTGTCCAACGGACTCGCTTCGAGACAACGGCAACAGGTCCAGATCATCGAGCGCAGCGGCCAGCATCTTCTGGCGCTGATCAACGACGTACTCGACATCGCGAAGCACGAGGCCGGAAAGGTCGAGCTGTCGGTCGACAAGGTGCATCTGGTCGAGCTGGCGCGCGGTGTGGCGGACATCGTCAGCGTCAAGGCGCAGGAGCGACAGCTGGAGTTCTCGTGCGAGGTCCGGTCCGATGTGCCGGCTGTCGTCTACGCCGACGAGAGGCGCTTGAAGCAGGTGCTGCTGAACCTGCTGAGCAATGCTGTGAAGTTCACCGAGCGTGGACTGGTGTCGTTGACGGTTTCGCTCCTTTGTGCCGCGCGCGGAACGGCGCGCCTGCGGTTCGAGGTGCAGGACACGGGCGTCGGTCTCACGCAGCAGCAGCGCGCGGCGCTCTTCCGGCCGTTCGAGCAGTTCGGCGACCGGCAGCACCGTGCGGAGGGCACCGGGCTGGGCCTGGCGATCAGCCAGCAGCTGATCCGGCTGATGAACAGCGAGATACAGGTCGAGAGCGAGCCGGGGCGCGGCACGCGATTCTGGTTCGATCTCTCGGTGGCCGTGGGCACGTCGGGAGATGATCACGCTCAGGCAAAGGAGCCGGTTGTCGGATACCAGGGGCCGCGGCGGCGCGTGCTGATCGTCGACGACGACATGTTCAACCGTCTGCTGCTGGTCGAGACGCTGCGCCCGCTGGGGTTCATCGTCGATCAGGCGAGCGACGGGCTGAATGCCTTGGCGCGGGCGCGAAGCGAGCCGCCCGATCTCATCGTCACCGATTGCCTGATGCCCAACATGTCCGGGGCGCAGTTCGTGCTCGAACTGAAGGCGGACGACGGGTTGGCAGCGATTCCCGTGATCGCGATTTCGGCGAGCGTCGACGCGCTGGTGAACGCGGAGCGGGGCGAGACGCCCTTCGACGTCTGTCTGACCAAACCGATCGAGCGCGAGGCCTTGCTCGAAGCGGCCGCCCGGCTGCTCGACCTGACCTGGCTTCGTGCGCACGCGCCGGTGCGGCCGGCACAGTAGGTGCTCAACGCGGTGTCAGGCGCGTTGCCAGGACGATCGGCCTCGGCCCAACCAACGCTTCAGCCGCCAGCCAAGCAACACTGCAAGGACCGCTGCATAGACGGCCACTTCGGCAAAGTCGTTCTTGCCGGCTCGCATCCAGAAGAAAT
>NZ_CAMLJQ010000027.1 GCF_946480305.1 uncultured Caldimonas sp. | reverse complement strand
CTTTCTCGAGGGTCTCGCGCAGCGGACCCGAAACGTTGGACGAGCTGGTGTTGCTAGCGTGCACGGCGGTGATCAACCGCCCGCCGGGCCGACTTGAAGAAGCACAACGGTCGAACCGAATGGTGTTGCATTCCAGCTTCTTCTTTGGTGACTTTCTTCTGGCAGAAGAAAGTTACCCGCCCGCCGGGGCGGACTCCCGGCGCGAAAGAGCAGGCTTGCGCAGCCGCCACCCCCGCGTCAGCGGGCAACCAAACCACCAGCCCCCAGCATGGCAGCAGCAGGCAGCAACCTCCGCCGAGGCAACCGGCAAAAAAAAGCGCCCTGCATCGCTCGAATGCAGAGCGCCTTCCCCCTCTCCATGGCCCCACCTAAGGGCCGAGGTCTCAAGCAGCGTCAGAACCCCAAACTCGCCAGCAGATCATCCACCTGCTCCTGATTCGCCACCACGTCGGTGCGCCCCTCAGGATTGACGACGGGCCCGTTCAGGAAGGTCTGTTCCACCTTGTGCACCTGCCCGGCGGGAGCCGTCTTCAGCAGCAGGTTCACCAGCTGGTCTTCGATGTCGGCGGCGAGCTTCACGACCTTGGCAACGACCTGGCCAGTGAGGTCATGGAAGTCCTGCGCCATCATGATGTCGGTCAGGTGCTGGTCGATGCGCGCAGTGGCGGCATCGACGTCGCCGACGAAGTTCATCACCTCGCCGCGCGCCACGGCCTTCACCGGGTCGGCCACGATGGCTTCGGCGATGCGGCGTGTCTCGGACGCGATCTGGGCCTGCTCGGCCTTGGCGCGGTCGACCAGGTTCAGCACCTTTTCGGCGGCTTCGCCGGTCTTCTCGGCGATGTAGGTCAGGCGGCTGCGCGCGTCGGGCAGGCTGTGGGTGATCTCGCCCAGGCGCGGCATGAAACCGAGCTGGGTCAGCGTGTCGTGCAACTGGCGCGTCATCTCGCCGAGCTGCTGGTACACCTCCGGCGAGGTCGTGGCGGCGGCGTTTTCTGGCAAATCGTCGGGCTTCATCGCGTGGCCTTCCTTTTACTTACCCAGCTTCTGCATGATCTTCTGGACTTTTTCTTCCAGCGTGGCTTTCGTGAAGGGCTTCACGATGTAGCCGGCAGCACCATCCTGCGCGGCACGCACGATGTCTTCCTTGCGGGCTTCGGCGGTGACCATCAGCACCGGCAGGTGCTTCAGGGCGTCGTCCTGCTTGATGCTTGCCAGCAACTCGAAGCCGTTCATGTTCGGCATGTTGATGTCGCTGACGACGAAGTCGAACGCGCCGTTCTTCAGCATCTGCAGGGCAACTGCGCCGTCTTCGGCCTCTTCCGCGTTCTGGTACCCGATCTCCTTGAGCAGGCCCCGCACGATGCGGCGCATGGTCGAGAAGTCGTCGACGATGAGGAATTTCATGTCGGCTGCGGTGCTCATGGGTGGCGTCCTCGAGGAGAAATGGTGTTCGATGGAGTTATCGGTTGACCGGGGTCAAACTTGAGGGCCGGATGTCCGGAATGCCCGGTAACGGTTCGGCGGGGACCTCGGTCGGGCTCACGTCGCCGCCGCGCTCATGGCGCTCTTCGGCGTCCTGGTTCATCACGATGATGCTGATGCGCCGGTTGGCGGGATTCATCGGGTGGTCGCGATCCAGCAGGGAGCTGGACGCAAGGCCCAGCACGCGTACCACCTGGTCTTCGCGCAGGCCCCCTGCCACGAGCTCGCGGCGCGAGGCGTTGGCGCGGTCGGCCGACAGTTCCCAGTTGCTGTAGCCGCGCTCGCCGTTGCTGTAGGGCGCGGCGTCGGTGTGGCCGGCGAGGGTGATGCGGTTGTCGACCTGCGCGAGCGACTTGCCCACTTCGCGCAGGATCTCGCGCATGTAGTCCTTCACCAGCGCGCTGCCGGAGTCGAACATCGGCCGGTTCTGGTCGTCGACGATGAGGATGCGCAGGCCGTCGGCGGTGATGTCGAGCCGGATCTGCGAAACGTACGGGGCCAGGCGCGGGTTGTTGGTCAGCGTCGTCTCGATGCGCTGCTTCAGCTGTTCCATGCGCGCGGCTTCGGCGCGGCGCTGGTTTTCCTTCAGCGCCTGCAGGTTCACCGTCTTGCGCTGGGCATGGATGTCGCCCATCTTCACTTGGCCGGTGGTGCGCGACAGGTCCGTGCCGCCGCCCTTGATCACGTGCGACGAGTCGCCCGAGCCGCTGCCGCCGCCGAGCAGCGACACCTTCAGCGGGGTGCTGAAGTAGTCAGCGATGCCCTTGCGGTCGCCTTCGGTCGTGGAGCCGAGCAGCCACATCAGCAGGAAGAACGCCATCATCGCGGTCACGAAGTCGGCGTACGCGATCTTCCAGGCGCCGCCATGATGGGCATGGCCGCCCTTCCTGACGCGCTTGACGATGATGGGTTGCAGCTTCTTGGAATCGCCGGCCATGGTGTCGCTCCCTCGTCAGGCCTTCCTGCCTTTGACGTGACCCTCGAGTTCGGCGAAGGTCGGGCGCTCGGTCGAGTACAGCACCTTGCGACCGAATTCCACCGCGACCTGCGGCGCATACCCCTGCATGCTGGCCAGCAGCGTGGTCTTGATGCACTGCAGTTCCTTGGTGCCTTCGTCGTTCTTCTGCTCGAGCAGGCCGGCGAGCGGTTCGACGATGGCGTAGGCCAGCAGGATGCCGAGGAAGGTCCCGACCAGCGCCGAGCCGATCATCGCGCCCAGCACGGCAGGCGGCTGGCCGACCGAGCCCATCGTGTTCACCACGCCGAGCACGGCGGCCACGATGCCGAACGCCGGCAGGCCGCCGGCCACACGCTGGATCGCCGCCGCGGGCGCGTGGGCCTCGTGGTGGTGGGTGTCGATCTCGCTGTCCATCAACGATTCGATCTCGTGCGCATTGAGGTTGCCGGAGACCATCATCCGCAGGTAGTCGGTGATGAACTCGACCACGTGGTGGTCATGACCGACCGTGGCGTACTTCTGGAACAGGGGCGATTCGTGAGGCGCGTCGACGTCCTTCTCGATCGCCATCAGTCCTTCCTTGCGGGCCTTCTGCAGGATCTCGTAGAGCAGCGCCATCAGCTCCATGTAGCGGGCCTTGGTGTACTTCGATCCCTTGAGCAGCTTCGGGATGGAAGCCAGCGTGGCCTTCAGCACCTTGGGCTGGTTGTTCACGATGAAGGCACCCAGCGCGCCGCCGCCGATTACCATGGTCTCGGTGGGCAGGGCGGCCAGGACCACGCCGATATTGCCGCCGTGGAGGATGAAGCCGCCGAAGATGCAGCCCAGCGCCACGATGTAGCCGATGATGACGAACATGAGCGGTGTACTTTCCGAGATGCGTCGCACAAGGGGCCGCCGAACGGGCGACCGCGATGTTGAAAGTCTTATCGGCGCATTGCCCTGCATCTTGAGCGCGCGGGCCCGGGCCGAAGCGCAGAAAAGCAGGGTGGCCGCGGAAGATGAAACGCGGCGTCACGACCACCAGGGCCGCGCGCCGCGTCGCGTGGAAACAGGCAGGAAGAAGGGGCGGCTCAGGAGCCGTCGACGGCCATCATGCGCCGGCGCTTCTGGGTCTGGTCGATGAAGCGTTGCAGCAGGCGCAATGCGTCGCCGCTCATGCTCTCCATCTCGCAGCCCACGCGCACGCCGAGCGCCTCGTCGTTCATCGAGGTGATGTGCGCCACGCGCAAGCGGGCGCGCAACTGCGTTTCGGCGTCGAGGTCGATCACCACGTCGCGGATCTCGGCGCCGGGCTGCAGTGCGGGTGCGTCGTGCGGAACGAACAGCGCGATGCCGCCGATGCTCACGTCGATCACGCGCAGCTCCATCGGCGTTTCGGGCGCCGAGGGATGCAGGAAGCGAGCCTGCGGCGGTGTGGTCAGCAGCGGCCGCACGCGGAAGCTGTTGCGCCGCTGGAAGCGGAACATCTCCTGCGGGAAGCTGCAGTTCAGCGCGCTGACGCCGCCGCCGGCGTGCACGTGCACGAGGCCGTCGACGTCGAACTGGATCTTGATGTTGTCGAGGTAGCTCACCGCGACGGCATCGTCGGAGTCGAGCACCCGTTCGAGTTGCGGGTCGTGGCGGTCGGCGGTGAAGCGGACCACCCCCTTGCCACGGTCGACTTCCCACACGCTGGTCGTGTAGCTCGCGCCGCTGGGCGTGGCGATGGTCACCAGTACGCGCTGCTGCGCCATCTGGCGCAGCAGGGAGAGCATCTCGAAAGGCTCGAAGATGCGGAAATCGTCCAGCGCCGCCCGGGCCTGGGGCTCGGTGGGCAGGGGCATCGGCATCGTTTCCATGGATTCCGGCGCGGCCGAGGGCGGCTGAGTGTCAGTGAACGGACTTCGGGGAGCCGGCGAGCAGCCGGTCGAGGTCTTCGAGCCAGGGCTCGGCCAGGTTGCGGATCTGCGCGTCGTTCTGCAGGATGCGACGCATGATTCTGCTCTTCAGCCGGGCCTCTTCCGGATCGAGCTCACGCTTGGCGGCCGCGTGCTTCAACTGCGAGATCAGCACGGCACAGGCGCCTTCGAGCTTGACGACACGGTCCCAGTCGCCGTCGCGGGCGGCCTGCAGCATGTCTTCACTGGCTCTTTCGATTGCCTCGTAGTACTGCAGGAGCGTTTCGTCTGGCATGGTGGCCACCGTGTCGTAGCAGAGGTAGGAGGTGCTGTCGAGGTGCTTCATGCAGCTTGCTTCTGGGGGGTGATCAACTTCCAGGCGTCGCGCAGCGGGGTCAGCAGCTCGGCGCATTCCCGCAGGGCGGCGTCGTCGTTGCGCAGGTTGGCGTGCGTCAGCCGCGCCACGATGTAGGTATACAACCCGTCAAGGTTGCTGGCAAGTTCGCCACCAGCGGCGCGGTCCAGCCCGCCGCGCAACCCTTCTTCGACGATGCGCACCGCGCGGCTCAGCGCCTGCGCCTTGGCCGGAATGTCCTTGCGCTGCAGCGCACCGCGAGCGATGGCGATGGAATCGAGCGCACCGTCGTAGAGCATGGCGACGAGCTTGTGGGGGTCGGCGGTGGTCACTCCCGTTTCCACGTTGACCTTGCGATATGCGGCGGTGTAGTTTCTTTGAGCAGCAAACATGGCGATTCACCCTTAGTGTCGTGTGCCTTCCTCCAAGTTATCGGTCTCTCGGGCCGCGACTTGAAGAGAAATTGAGGCACTGAAGGGGCTTGATCCGGGGTTTGCAGAGATTGACAGGCCCGGCGTGCCGCTGCACGGGTGGCCGGGCCGAGGACCCACCGCCCGGGTCACTTCTTCTTGTAGGTGGCAGCCAGCATCTCCAGCTGCTGCGTGACGGAGCTGTTGAGCCCGTTGAGCTGGTTCAGCGTGACGTCGAGCGCGGTGTACTGCTTGAGCAGGCGCTGCTCGACCATCGCGACCCGGGTTTCGTAGCGCTCGGCTTGCAGCTCGTTGCGCCGGATGCTGTCGCGCAGCCCTTCGCGGCGGGTGCTGACCAGGCCGTCGCTGCGCGTCAGCGCGGCGGTGAGGGCCTTCATGCGCACGGCAAAGCCGTCGTTGCTCGGGTTGCCTGCGTCCGAGTTGGTGAACGCGAGCTTCAGCTCGTCGAGGTTGTTGTCGATCGCGTTGCCGAGCTTGGCATCGTCGACCTTCAGCGAGCCATCCCTCTGGAACTCGATGCCGATGTCCGACAGCCGCGGGAAGGCGCTGGACGCGCCGCTCAGGCCGCTGAGCACCGAGCGCAGCTGGCTCTGCAGCGACAGCGTCGAACGGTCGCCCTGCAGCGTCGCGGCGGTCTTCGTCTCCTCGTTGTACTTGGTCTGGTCGGAGATGTACTTGTTGATGTCGTTGTAGGCCTTGACGAAGTCGTTGACGGCCTTTTTCATGCCGTCCTTGTCGACGCCGATCTTCACCTCCACCGCGGCGGTCGTCACCTTGTTCAGCGTGAGGTTCATGCCTGCCACCACGCCGGTGAGGGTGTTGGTGGCCGACGAGATGCCGAGCCCGTTGATGGTGGCCGTCGCGTTCTTCGCGACCATGGTCTCCGACATCTGCCCGGTGGCGGTCGGCGGGTCGTAGGCCAGGGCCGACAGGCCCGAGGCGTTGGTGTTGTTGCCGTCGTCGTCGGTCGCGGTGATGCGCACCGCGTTTTCCTCGCCCGTCGTCTTCGAGCGCACGGTCAGGCGGGCACCGAGCGCGTCGGTGACGACCGCCGCGGTGACCCCCGCATCGGCCGAATTGATCGCGTCGCGGATCTTTTCCAGCGTGTTGTTCTCGGAGTCGATCGTGATCTCGACCGCGGTGGCACCGCTCTTGGGCGTGAAGGCGGTCTTGCCGGCGTCCCAGCTGCCGAGTTCGATGCTCAGCGTGCCGGTGCCCACCACGGTGCTGCTGCTGGCGTAGGCGTTGGACGCCAGCGCCTGCGCCTGGGCGAGCTGTGTGACGTTGATGCTGTAGCTGCCCTTGGCGACGCCGGAGGTCGGGGTCGCGCTGACGGAGTTCGGATCCGAGCTGCTCGCGCTCGACTTCTCCCACAGGCTGGCCTGCGTGAGCTTGCCGACGGCGTCGTGCACGTTGACGGTGTAGCTT
Source organism: uncultured Caldimonas sp. (assembly GCF_946480305.1). Next base: position 46,451 of record NZ_CAMLJQ010000027.1, on the reverse strand, counting down.
TGCAGCAGCCCGAAGGCGGACAGCCGTGCCTGCAGCTTGGTGTTCTGCGCCTCGAGCTGCACGATCGGCCGGCGCTCGATCGAGACCAGCTGTTCGACGATGCTGTTGACGTCGAGTCCGCTACCCAGGCCGGGGGAGGAAATGGTGGCCATTGCGCCAGCTCCTGGTATTCACATTCTTCTATCGGCAGCTTTTGACCGGACTTGAGGGCTTCCAGGCAAAACGTCCGCCGAGGGTTTTCCCTGGGCGGACGGATGCGAAGCAGTGACCCCGCCCGCGCGGAGGTCAACCGCCCTGCAGCAACTGCAGCACCTGCTGCGGCAGCTGGTTGGCCTGCGCGACCATCGCGGTGCCTGCCTGCTGGAGGATCTGGGCGCGGGACATGTTCGCGGTTTCGGCCGCGAAGTCAGCGTCCATGATGCGTCCCCGCGCAGCGGCGGTGTTCTCGGACTGAATCTGGATGTTGGCGACCGCGTTCTCGAAGCGGCTCTGCACGGCACCCAGGGTGGCGCGGGCGCTGTTGATCTGGTCGAGCGCATCGTCGATCTGCTTGATGGCCAGCCAGGCGTCTTCCGCCGTCTCGACCGTGAGCTCGTCGATACCGACGGCGGACGTGCCGGTGCCCGCGGTGATCGACAGATCGGCTGCGGTGAAACCGGTGGTCGCCACCGTGAAGCCGGCCGCCGTGACCGCGACCGCGTCGCCGTCCGACTGATGGTTCGCCGAGCGGATCTCGAGGTCGTAGGTGCCGTCGGTGTTGGCCTTCAGGAAGGCTGCGACGCCCGTGTCGGCCGTGCGGCGGTTGATCGCCTCGACGACCTGGCCCATGCGCTCGGCGCCCGTGCTCGCTTCCGAGAGCGCGGCCAGCTCGTATTCGGTGCCGTCGACCCAGATCGCCAGGTCGCCGGCAGTGATTTCCGTCAGCGTGGTGATCTCGCCGGCCGTGCCGGTGGTGACCGTGTCTTCGCCGTAGACCACGCTCGAGAGGCCTTCGGCCGTGGAGTCGGTCAGTGCGGCGACGGTGATGCTTTCGCCGGAGTTGGCGCCGATCTGGAACGTGGCGGCAGAAAACGAGCCATCGAGCAGCTTCGTGCCGTTGAAGGCGGTCTGCTGTGCGATCCGGTTGATTTCGTCGCGCAGCTGCGCCACTTCGGCCTGCAGGGCCTTGCGATCGTCCTCGCTGTTGGTGGCGTTCGAGGCCTGCACCGCCAGCTCCCGCATGCGCTGCAGCATGTCGCCGACCTTGCCCAACGCGCCTTCGGCCACCTGGGCGAGCGAGATGCCGTCGTTGGCGTTGCGCGCCGCGACGTTCAGGCCGCGGATCTGCGTGTTCATGCGTTCGGCGATGGCGAGACCGGCGGCGTCGTCCTTGGCGCTGTTGACGCGCAGGCCTGAGGACAGGCGCTGCATCGAGGTGGACAGCGAACTTTGCGACGCATTCAGGTTTCGCTGTGCCGTCAGCGAATTGATGTTCGTGTTGATGGTCTGGGGCATGGCAGCTCTCCTTAGAACCAGGATCAAGATCCGGCTCTGGCGCCGGTACGACCGCATTCGGTATGCCGGATTCTTCGACACTCCGGGTCTTGGGAAAGCCTCGATAAAGCGGGGGAAAGCCGGCCAGTTGTGGCCCGTGCGTTCGCGCTTCCTCCTGACCGGCCCTGGGCGACGCCAGGAGGCGCACGAATGAAAAACGCCCGGCGGGGCCGGGCGTTGGCTGCAACCCTGGCGCGAGGCCAGGGCGGCGGGCTGCGGGATCAGCCGAGCAGCGACAGCACCTGCTGCGGCAGCTGGTTGGCTTGCGCCACCATCGCCGTGCCGGCCTGCTGCAGGATCTGCGACTTGGACAGGTTCGCCGTTTCCTGGGCGAAGTCCGCGTCGACGATCCGGCCGCGAGCGGCAGCGGTGTTCTCGGCCTGGATCTGGATGTTGGAGACCGCGTTCTCGAAGCGGCTCTGCACGGCACCCAGGGTGGCGCGGGCGCTGTTGATCTGGTCCAGCGCATCGTCGATCTGCTTGATCGCGAGCCAGGCGTCTTCGGCGGTCTCGACCGACAGTTCGTCCACGCCGGCAGCCGAGGTGCCCGAGCCAGCGGTGATCGACAGGTCGGCAGCCGTGAAGCCGGTGGTGGCTGCGGTGAAGCCGCCGGCCGTCACTGCGACTGCGTCGCCGTCGGAATCCACCTTGCTCGAGCGAATCTCGATGTCGTAGGTGCCGTCGGTGTTCGTCTTCAGGAAGGCGGACACGCCGGTGTCGGCCGTGCGGCGGTTGATCGCCTCGACCACCTGGCCCAGACGCTCCTCGCCGGTCGCCGCTTCCGCGATGGCCGACAGCTCGTACTCGGTGCCGTCCACCGTGATCGCCAGGTCGCCGGCGGTGATCTCCGTCAGCGTCGTGATCGATCCGGCGGTGCCCGTGGTCAGCGTGTCTTCGCCGTAGACCACGCTGGACAGGCCTTCGGCCGTCGAGTCGGTCAGGGCGGCGACGGTGATGCTTTCGCCCGCGCCGGAGCCGACCTGGAAGTTGGCGGCAGCGAACGAGCCGTCGAGCAGCTTGGTGCCGTTGAAGGACGTGTTCTTCGCGACGCGGTCGATTTCGTCGCGCAGTTGCGCCACTTCAGCCTGCAGGGCCGAGCGATCGTCCTCGCTGTTGGTGGCGTTGGCCGATTGCACGGCCAGCTCACGCATGCGCTGCAGCATGTCGCCGATCTTGCCGAGTGCGCCTTCGGCGGTCTGCGCCAGCGAGATGCCGTCGTTGGCATTGCGTGCCGCGACGTTGAGGCCGCGGGTCTGCGCATTCATGCGTTCGGCGATCGCCAGGCCGGCGGCATCGTCCTTGGCACTGTTGAGCCGCAGGCCAGAGGACAGGCGCTGCATCGAGGTGGACAGCGTGCTCTGCGACGCATTCAGATTGCGTTGCGCAGTCAACGAAGCCACGTTGGTGTTGATGGTCATAGCCATGGTGGAACTCCTTATGTTGATGAACTCCCGGCGCGACGCCGGCTTTGCCTACGGACCGTCGGTCGCCCTTCGATCCGTGCCTGCCGCCAACCTTTGGGGACTTCCGGCACGTGCGGTCTGCCCGTGCCTTGTTTCCCCGCCAGCCGGCAACCGGCTGCGCCCGGCGGCAGTCATCCCGTCAACCCGATGCATGGCTGGGGGCATCAGATTGCGGTCGGCTGATCCGGACCGCGAGACGTGGAATTCATTCACGCCTCGTTGGGTTGGTTATCGACGCAAGCTGTTGGGACTTAAGGGAATTTCGCAATCGGCCTGCATCAAAAGTGTTGTCGGGTCAACAGGAATTGGCAGGGCAGAAGGGGCCTTATCGGCACATCGCGCACCGACCTGAGCGATAAATTTCGCGATCACTGCGTTCCCCGCGTCGGAACCACCGGAGACCGCCCCATGAGATCAGCCGCCCCGTCCACCGTGCCGCCCTCGCGCCCGGCGCGCGACGCCCGCCGTTTTGCGGAGTCGCGGCGTCTGGCGTACCAGTCCGTGCTCGCCGGCGCATGGGCACCGGCGGAAAGCGCCTTGACGGCCCTGTCGGACGACGCGCGTTTTTCCACGCAAGACTGGATCGCCCTGGCGACCACCCGCTATCGGCTCGGCCGCCTGACCGAGATGGAGGCGGCCGCGGCGCGCGCGTTGCGCGACGAGCCCGACAACGTCCGCGCCCTGCATCTCTTCACGCTGGCGTTGGTGTCGCAGCAGCGCTGGCAGGAGGCGTTGCAGATCTTCGAGCAGCACGGTCGCGGCCCTGCGCGCCAGCACTACCACTTCGTGCTCAACCACGGCACGGTGCTTGCGCAGCTCTCGCGGCCGAGCGAGGCCATGGCGGTGTACCTGGAGGCCATGGTCCTCAACACCGCCGACCCGGCCGTGCACATGAAGCTCGGCCTCGCGTTGCGTGATCTGAAGCTCTACAGGGAAGCGGCCGAAAGCTTCACGACCGCGAGCATGCTCGACAACAACCGCATCGCGGCCCGGCTGATGGCGTTGCACATGCGCCAGCATGCATGCCAGTGGGACCGCTTCGAGCAGGACTGCGCGGAGGTGCTTGCGGCGGTCGAATCGGTCGGCCCTGACGTGCGCTCCGAAGGCGCGGTCTTCTCGCTGATCGCGATCGATCACTCGCCATTCCTGTTCAAGCGAGCCAACCAGCAGGTGGCACTGACCTGCGCCCGCGGCGTGGAACCCTTGCCCCGCCGGCCGCTGCCAGCCGAGGGCGAGCGCCGCCTGCGCATCGGCTACGTGTCGAACGACTTCCACAACCATGCGACGGCATTGCTGTTCGTGGAGGCGCTGGAACACCGGGACCGCGAGCGTTTCCACGTCACGCTGTACTCCCACAGCAAGGACGACAACACGCGCGCCGAACAACGCATCCGCGCGGCCTGCGAGCGCTATGTCGACATGCGCACCCTCAACGAGGCCCAGATGGCGCGCCGCATCCATGCGGACGGTGTCGATCTGCTGGTCGACCTCAAAGGCCATACGCTGGGCAACCGGTTCGGCGTGTTCGCGCACCGGCCGGCGCCGCTGCAAGTCAGCTTCCTCGGCTTTCCCGGCACCACCGGGGCCGACTACATCGACTACTTCATCGGCGACCGCTGGGTCACGCCGCTGGAGCATGCGGACCGCTATACCGAGAAGCTCGCGCAGCTGCCGAACTGCTACCAGCCGAACGACAGCCGGCGTCAACGGCCCGCGCCGGTGAGTCGGCAGGCCTGCGGGTTGCCGGAAGACGCGTTCATCCTCGGCTGCTTCAACCAGGCCTTCAAGCTCACGCCGCAGACGTTCGACGTCTGGATGCGCATCCTGAAAGCCGTGCCCGACAGCCTGCTGTGGATGCTGGAAGACAACGACCAGGCCACCCACAACCTGCTCGCACATGCACAGCTGCGGGGGGTGGCGCCCGGGCGGATCGTCTTCGCGCCCCGCGTGGCATACGCGCAGCACCTGGCGCGCCTGCCCGCCGCCGACGTGATGCTCGACAACTGGCCTTGCAACGCGCACACCACCGCCAGCGATGCGCTGTGGATGGGTGTGCCGGTCGTGACGCTGTCGCAGGAGCCCTTCGCCTCGCGCGTGGCGGGCAGCCTGCTGCACGCCGTCGGTCTGGGCGAACTGGTCTGTGCCGACGAAGCACAGTACGAAAAACTGGTGATCGATCTCGCGCGCGACCGCGACCGCTTGCAAGCGATGCGGCGCCACCTCGAAGCTGGCAGGCCGGGCTTCAGCCTGTTCGACGGCAGGCGCTTCGCGCGCGACCTGGAGGCGTTGTACCTGCGCATGGTCGACATCGCGCGGCGCGGCGAGCCGCCGCGGGAGCTGCCGGCGCAGGGGTGATGCCGATCCCGCGAGATACCCGACCGAACCCGGTCTTTTTGTGCATTCGCCGGCATTGGCGCCTCGCTAGCATCGGTTCATCGTCAGGCAACCATGCCGTGAAGGCCACACCATGACCCAAGTACCGCCCGTACATCTCGCCGTGATGCAGCCTCCCGGCTACCCCCATTCGCTGGGTTTCGTCGACCAGGCGCGCTACCTGCGCTATCAGTTCCGCCGCTTCGGCGCGGAGGTCACGATGGCCAAGAACCGGCTGCGCGAGGACGCGGTGAACATCGTGTTCGGTGCACATCTCGGCTTTCCGGAAGACTGGACGCAGCGGCATGCGTGCATCTTCATGAATCTCGAGCAGCTGGGCCAGGGCGGCGCGAAGGTGAACCCTGCCTACATGCGCCTGCTGCGCACCTCGGCCGTGGCCGACTACGACCCGCTGAACGTGCCGGCCTACTGCAGCGATCCGGCAGATGTACCGGTCGTTCCCTTCCTCCATGCGCCCTATCTCGACCGGGGGCTGGCACCTGCGCTCGAGGACCGGCCGATCGACCTGCTGTTCTTCGGCAGCCTCAACGACCGCCGCCGCGCGTTCATCGAGCGGGTCGAGGCCTGCGGCGCCACGGTGGCGCTGTTCGACAAGCCGATCTACTGCGAGGAACGGGACCAGTTCATCCGCCAGGCCAAGGCCGTGCTCAACTGCAGCTTCTACGACGCCGCACGGTTCGAGCAGGTGCGGGTGTCGCATTGCCTGTCGCTCGGGACGCCGGTGATCTCGGAGCGGCACGCCGCGTCGTCGCCGCCGGCCGCCTTCGAGGATGCGGTGTTCTGGTTGGGCGAGGGCGAGCTGGAAGGCTTCTTCAAGGAGCGCTTTGCCCGTCCGGAATTCTTCGCGCAGGCGCGCCAGCAGCTCGAAGCGTTTGCGCGCCACGACCCGGTCGAGGCTTACGCTGACCTGCTGGCTTTCGCGACCGGCTTCTTCCAGGGCCACCAGCAGCACCGCCAGAGCGGGCCGTGGCGGCCGACCCAGGTGAACCTGGGGTCGGGCAAGGACTACAAGCCCGGCTGGCTCAACATCGACGTGCTGGACCGCGCCGAGCCGGACGTGGTGCTCGACCTCGGGCAGCCCGTGGAGTGGCCGGTGCGGCTCGCCACGCGTTACGGCGGCGAGGTGCTGCTCGAGCCCGGCTCGGTGCAACTGCTGTACGCCAACAACGTGCTGGAGCACGTACCCGATCTGCCCACGCTGATGACCAACGCGCTGGCGCTGCTGAAAGAAGGCGGCGAGTTCGAGATCGAGGTGCCCTACGAGCATTCGCGCGCCGCCTGGCAGGACCCGACCCACCTGCGCGCCATGAACGAGAACTCGTGGCTCTACTACACCGAGTGGTTCTGGTACCTCGGCTGGTTCGAGCATCGCTTCGAGGTGGTGCGCTCGCATTGGCTGAACGCGCAGCTGAAGCCTTGCGAGAAGGCCGACGCCTCGTTCATGAAGGTGAGGCTGCGCAAGATCGAGACGACGCTGAACGACCGCACGACCGCGCGCACGATGCGCGCCGACTTCGGCGGCATCGACGACGACCTGCCACCCGCGCGACCGGAGCCGGTGCTGGTGCAGCGTGAGGCGGCCTGAACGCGCTTTCCAGGTGCCCGTGCCATGAGCCGCTCCCCCACGCCGCCGACCACGGACCATGCCCGTTTCGCCGACCTGACGTTCGAGCGTTTTCGCGAACTGGCGCGCGCACCGGGCCTGAGCCGGCATGAAAAGGTGGGCTTTCCCGACAGCTACCGCGAGGGGCGCGAGGAGGCGATCTTCCGCGACATCGTTGCCAAGCTCGGCCGGCTCGAGTCGACCGAAGGTGGCACCGTGCTCGAGATCGGCCCGGGCTGCAGCGCGCTGCCGCTGATGCTGGACGAGCTGTGCCGCAGGCGCGGCCACCGCTTGATCTTCGTCGACAGCGCCGAGATGCTCGCGCTGCTGCCCGACGGCGACCACATCGAGAAGTTCGACGGCGCCTTCCCGGCGGCCATGCAAGGCGCGATGCAGCGCCTGCAGGGGCGCGTCGATGCCGTCCTGGCCTACAGCGTGGTGCAGTACGTGTTCGCCGAGGGCAACCTGTGGGACTTCCTGGACCGCTGCCTGCTGCTGCTCGCCGAAGGCGGGGAGCTCTTGCTCGGCGACATCCCGAATGCGACGATGCGCAAGCGCTATCTCGCCAGCAGCGCCGGCGAGCGCGGTCACCGCGAGCTGACCGGCCGTGACGAGAAGCCCGAAGTGCATTTCAACCTGCCCGATCCGGGGCAGATGGACGACAGCGTCGTCCTGGCACTGCTGGCGCGAGCACGCGCGCAAGGCTTCCATGCCTGGGCGTTGCCGCAGGCGGCGGGGCTGCCGATGGCAAACCGCCGCGAGGATCTGCTGTTCCGGCGTCCGTGAGGACGGGCGCCTGCGCGCCCAGGAGGCGCGGAGCCAACGAGGAGAGATGGCCATGAAGAACCGCAAGCTGGTGATCGTCGGCGACTCGGCTTTCGCCGAGATCGCACACGAGTACTTCGATGCCGACTCGCCGTACGAGGTGGTCGGCTACAGCGTCGAGCGGCCCTACCTGAAACGCGAGCAGCTGCATGGCCTGCCGGTGGTGCCGTTCGAGGAGCTGGAGCGCCACTTCCCGCCCGACGGGCACGAGGTCTACGTCGCCACCGTCTACACACAAATGAACCGCCTGCGCACGCGGCTCGCGCAGGCGGCGAAGGCACGCGGCTACCGGCTCGCCTCGTATGTGAGCTCGCGCGCGTTCGTGTGGCGCAACGTCGAGCTGGGCGAGCACTGCTTCATCTTCGAGGACAACACGGTCCAGCCCTTCGTCAGGATCGGCCACAACGTCGTGCTGTGGAGCGGCAACCACATCGGCCACCACAGCACCATCGGCGACAACTGCTTCATCTCGTCGCACGTCGTGATCTCGGGGTTCTGCAACATCGGCGAGAACAGCTTCCTCGGTGTGAACTGCACGATCGCCAACAACGTCGACATCGGCCGCGACAACTGGCTCGCGCCCAATGTTGCGGTGATGAAGAGCACGCCCGAGGGGGCGTTCTACAAGCCGCCGGTGCCGGAACTGTCCAAGCTCACCGCGCCGCAGTTCTTCAAGGTCGACGTGTGAAGTGGCTTAAGCACGGGGTGGTCTGGCGCCCTGACGGCTCGCTCGGCTGGGCCGCTCGCTATGCCACCTGCCCGACGCCGCTGCCGCGCGCCGACGGCAGCCTGCGCGTGTTCGTGCAGTCGCGCGATGCCGCCAACGTGGGCCGCGTCGGCTGGGTCGACCTGGACGGCGATGACCCGCGCCGCGTGCTGCGGGCGGCGACCGTGCCGGTGCTCGATGCCGGCGAGCCCGGCAGCTTCGACGACAGCGGCGTGTTCCAGACCTCGGTGGTGGTGCTGCCGGACGGCCGCGTCTTCATGTACTACGTCGGCTTCGAGCTGTGCACGCGCATCCGCTATCGCCTGCTGACCGGCCTGGCCGTCAGCGAGGACGGCGGCGACAGCTTTCGCCGCTGCAAGACCACTCCCGTGCTGGAGCGTTCACCGGGCGAGGCGCACTTCCGGTGCGGGCCCTGCGTGTGGCACGACCAAGGGCGCTTTCGCATGTGGTACGTGGCCGGCAGCGAGTGGGAGCTGATCGACGGCAAGCCGATGCCGCTGTACGACGTCCGCTATGCCGAGTCGCCTGACGGCGTGCACTGGCCCGACGAGGGCCGGGTGGTGCTGCCGGTCGACAGGACGTGCGAGCACGGCTTCGGGCGACCCTACGTGCTGCGCGACGGTGACGGCTACCGCATGCACTACAGCGTGCGCCGCCGCGACCCCGCGCGCTATCGCCTCGGCTATGCCGTGTCGGCCGACGGCCTGCAATGGGCGCGACTGGACCACCGACTCGGACTGGACGTGACGCCCGGCGCATGGGACGGCGAGGCGATGTCGTACGGCGCCGAGATCGAGGCCGGCGGCAGGACCTGGCTGCTCTACAACGGCGACGATTTCGGGGCCGCGGGCTTCGGCGTCGCGGAACTGCTGGAGCGCTGATGCGGGTGCTGCCCTATGTCGAGGCTGAGCACCGCGAGCCGTGGGACGCCTGGTGCGCGGCCGCGCCGGAGGCGACGCTGCTGCACACGCGGCGCTTCCTGTCCTACCACGGCAGCCGCTTCGATGACCGCTCGCTCGTGATCGAAGAGGGCGGGCGATGGCTCGGCGTGCTGCCGGCGGCCGTCCATCCCACCGAGCCTGCGGTCGTGGTCTCGCACCCCGGCGCCACCTACGGCGGCCTGGTCCACGGCGGCGCATTGCGCGGAGAGGCGGCCTTGCAGGCCTTGCGGCTCGCCGCTCGCCACTATGCCGGGCAAGGGCACCAGCGGCTGCAGTACAAGGCCGTGCCCCACATCTACCACCGTGCGCCGATGCAGGACGACTTGTATGCCTTGTTCCGGCTCGGGGCGCGCCGCTGCCGTTGCGACCTGTCGAGCTGCATCGACCTCGCGCACCGGTTGCCGACCAGCGAGCGTCGCCGGCGTGGCGCGAAGAAGGCGGCCCGTGCCGGCCTGCGCTACGCCGAGGGCCTGGAACACGCGGGCGGCTTGTGGACGGTGCTGCAGGACAACCTGGCCCGACGCCACGGTGCGCGACCGGTCCACTCGCTGGAGGAACTCCAGCTGCTGGCGCAACGCTTCCCGCAGCACATCACGCTGCATGTCGCGTTGCTCGGCGAGGCGGTGCTGGCGGGGCTGGTGTTGTTCCGGTCACCCACCGTCGTGCATGCCCAGTACATCGCCGCGAGCGAGGCGGGCCACGAGTGCAGTGCGCTCGACGGCCTGTTCGAGCAGGTGATCGCCCAGGCAGCGGCAAGCGGGGTGCGCTATTTCGACTTCGGCATCAGCAACGAGGACCAGGGCCGCGTGCTGAACGAGGGCCTGCACCGGTTCAAGAGCGAGTTCGGTGCCGGCGGCGTGGTGCACGAGTTCTATGAACTCGATCTGCACGGCGATCAGGCGGTGCAATAGAGCGTGAGGTCGCTCCCGTCGCCTCCGTGGCAGCGCAGGAAATACCGATAGCCCAGGCCCTGCCGGTCCACCAGCTCGAACAGGTCGAGCAGGTCGCCGGGGCGGTGGTAGACGCTGATCGCCAGCGTCGGTCTGCGCTCGCGTATCCACCGCAGGCCAGACGTCAGCACCGCTTCCTCGGCGCCCTCGACGTCCAGCTTCACCAGCAGCGGACCGGGCAGTGCGGCAAGGCATTCCAGCGTGTCCGTCTCGACCGACTCGGCACCGTGCGCGTTCAGCGCGGAACCGACCTGGCCCGTCGCGTCGAAGGCCATGCGGCCGCGGCTCGACCAGAGTGCGGCCTGGCGCAGCTCGATGCGGCGCTGGTGGTGGGGTGCGAGGGCGGCCACGCGCTCGCGCAGCCGCGAGAAATTGCGCGCATCGGGCTCGAAGGCCACGATGCGGGCGTAGTCGTCACCTCGCCACGCCAGGAAGTCGGCCAGCGTGTCGCCGTCGAAGGCGCCGCCATCGACGAAGGTGGGAGCGGTCCCCGCGGGCAGTTCCAGGAAGCCGAGGTCGCACCGATCGTCGGCCTCGGCCGGCATGTCGGCCAGCAGGCGCGCGCGCAGATGACGGTCGAGCGCCGTGCGCGAGCGATCATCGGCCAGCCGCTCCCGCAACGCGCGGTAGCGCGTTTGCTGCGCCACCTGATGGTCGATGCTGCCAAGGTAGAGGTTGGGCAGGCCGAAGCCGGTGGCATGCAGCACCTCGGCGAAGGAGCAGACGTCGCAGCCGTGCATGGCCTGCAGGCGCGCGCGCGTGGCGGCGAACGAATGCCCGGCCGAGAAGATGCACACGACGATCAGCGGACGCGCCGCCAGGGCGCGCATGCCGGCTTCGAGCGGATGGACGGGCAGCCCTTCGATGGTCTGGCCTTGCTTGCCCGGCGTGTCGTCGAGGAAGCAGCTCGCCGCATCGCCGAGCAGGCGTGCCACCAGCCGGCCCGTCTGGCCCGCACCGTACAGCGCGATGGGCTGCCCATGCTCGAGGGCGGCGCGCAGCGTGCGGGTCGCCTCGTCTCTGAACGAGTCGGCACACCAGGGCCGATCGAGCAACTCAGCCGCCGGTTGCATGCTTGAGCCGCCATTCGCGCACATCGGGCGCGGGGTTCCAGCGATATCCGAGGAAGCGCGAGAGGAAAGGGTCGTCTGCATGGTTCTTCCCGTGCTGGGCAAGGAAACGCGGCAGGTCGATCTGCTGCGCCATGAAAGGAGCGCCGACGACGTGGTTGACGGCGCGTCGGGTGTGGTCCTGTGTGGTGTTGTTGCCAGAGCGGTGGTAGAGCATGGCGTCCATCATCACCACACTGCCCGGTTCCGCTTCCAGCGGAATCTCGTGCCGCGCGACGTAGCTCGACGAAGGAAAGCTCTCGTGCAGGTGCGAGCCCGGCAACACCCAGGTGGCACCGCCCTCGGTGAAGAACCGGTCGACGCACACGAGGTAGTTCAGCGCGAGGGGACGCGAACTGGTCCAGTGCTGGTAGTTCATGTCGCGGTGGTAGCTCGACTGCTGCTGGCGCTTCGCCGGCCGGTTGACCACCGCGTTCTGCATCAGCAGCACCACGTTCTCGCCGAGCAGGCGCTGCACGATGCCCAGCACCTCCGGGCAGCACGCCATCCGCAGGAACTGCTCGTCGTAGGCCAGCGGGCAGCGCACCAGGTCGGCGTCGCGTGCGCGCTGCAGCACGGCCTCGCCGCCGCACTCGTCGGTCTGCTGCGCCAGCAGCCGGTCCAGCCGCTGCGCGGCGGCGGACATGTCGGCCGCCGAAAAAACGCCGTGCAGCACCGTGTAGCCGTCGCGGCGCAATTCTTCGCAGTGCAGGCTCAGGGCGTCGTCGCTGCGCTCGCGCTCTCGCACGCCATAGGCCGGTACTTCTTCAACGCTTGTGTTCATGCGCAGATCTCCTTCAGCGCCTGGCGGAAGCTCTGCTGCGAGAAGCCGGCTTCGTAGAAACGGCGCGCCTGGGCGCTCAGTTCGGCGTGGCGGCTTGCGATCGAGGGCAGCAGGCCACGCAGCTCGTCGACGCTGGCCCATCCGAGCGACTGCTCGGCGAACACCGAGTAGCTCGTCATCAGGCGGCCCGCCTCGATGCCCTTGAAATACAGCACCGGGTATCCGCAGCCCTGCGCCTCGATGCTGGCGCGGCCGCCACCCACTGGCGCGGAGCCGAGATACACCGCGGCGTCGATTTCCTTCAGGCACTGCCAGACGGACGGCACGAGGCCGAGGTGCACGAAGCGCGCGGGATCGATGCCCGAGCCTTGGAGTTGCGCGCGGATCGCGGCCACCCAGTCGGCCGGCAGCGGCCCGATGTGGAAGAAGTTGCCGCGCACGGTGTTCAACGTCGCCTCGACGATGCGGCCGAGTGCGAACTCGCCGTTGCGGGCGTACTTTGCGGGATGGCCCGAGGTGACGATCGAATAGTCGAGGCCTCGAACCGTGCCGAACGTCTTGACGCCGAGGTCCGGCGCATGAATGGGCAGCAAGCGGGCCGGGGTGCCGAGCGAGGCGATGCAACGCTCCTGCGTGCTTTCGGTGAAATCGACGTGGGCCGTTCCGGCCAGTCGGCAGCCCAGGCTGGGATTGTGGTCGGCGTGGTGGAAGAACACCTTGCGCGTGCCTTCGCACGCCAGTGTCGCGACATAGGGAATCGGATCCTGGTGGTGCGCGAAATAGAACACCGCCTCGGGGTTGAGCCCCAACGCCAGCTCGCGCAGCATTTCGCATTTGCCCCAGTACGAGGACCGGGGCAGCACCACCACGGTGGCATGCCGGAAGCGCTTTTCCACCCAGGCCAGCAGCTTGCGGTTCTCGTGGTAGCGATTGAACAGGTCGGTCAGCACGACGGTCGGTTGCTCGACTTCGTGCGACACGTCTTCCAGCACGCGCGAGTGGCCGCCCAGATCGTAGAGCTCGGTGGCGATCAGCAGCGTGCCGCGTTTGGCCGATGTCGGCACGTGGGGCCGGCGCCCGGCCAATGTGGCGGCCAGCTGCTCCATGCGGCGATCCAGCTGCGGATAGGCGATGCCCTTGTGCGCGTGTTCGGGTTGCAGATAGGTGCCGTGCACCGACGAGACGATGGTCTTCAGCGCGCCATCGAAGTCGGCGCGCTCGATGCAGCGTGCCACCTCGGCGTCGGCCGCGTCGAGCAGCACGTCGCCTGCCGGCGTGGCGGCGGACGGTGCGGAGGGCTGCGGTGCTGCGGCAGCCTGTGCAGGCGCGGCGATGGTGCCGCACAACGTCGGGATGGGGCCGAACGCGGCATGCTTGGCGGCCAGCGTCCGGGCCGACGCATGGAACACCTCCGGCAGCGTGTAGTCGGTCACGGAGTTGTGGAACAGCGGCAGGCGCACGATGCGCGGAAAGACCTTGTGCTCGCAGATGGCGGTCAGGCACAGGTCGGTGGCCCAGAGGTGCCAGCCGAGCGCCGGGTCGATGCGGTGGATCGAGTCGCGCGCGACCACGATGGCCAGCTCGTCGATCGACACCGCGCGGTCGGACGGCGCATGGTCGAAGCGGTTCAGCCGGTCGATCACGAAGCCGGCCGGCGCGAAGCCGTCGGCCTGCGCGTTGACCGCCATGCCGGCGAAGCCGATCAGCGTGCCGGCGCGCTGGTCGGGCGGGATGCCGTCCAGCAGGCGGTTGAGCTGCGCGCCGAAGCCGCTGGGGAAGTACACGTCCTGGTGGCACAGCAGCACCCAGTCCTGGTTGCAGTGCGGCAGCGACTGCGCCATCGCGTCGGCCGGGTTGCCGGCGCCCTGGACCGACACGATGTTCGCGCCGACCTCGCGCAGTCCGGGCGAGCGCTCGACGTTGAGCTTGAGCTGCGAGTCGCGGTTGGTGGGCACGACCACGCTGAAGCGGGCGGGCTCGTGGCGACCGTCGGGTGCCTCGAAGCTGGCGCGCGCCTCGATGACCAGCCGGTCCATCTGCAAGCGCCGGGCAGCGGTGGCGCGCGGCACGCCGGCCGCTTCGGCGAGGCTCCAGGCCCCGGGCTGCAGACGGTCGTAGGAGGTGCGCACGGCGCAGGCGGCGGCCAGCGTCGGCATCCAGCCGGCATCCATCAGCAGCTTGTAGGCGGACGACGGCGAGAGCCGCAAACGCACGTCGTCGGCCGCGGACAGATCGCCGTCCATCAGGCGTTCCAGCGTGTCCCACTGTGCGTAGTTGGCGGCGTGCACGACGAGCGCGGCACCGGCGGTGGCGAGGTCGCGCAGCCTGCGCAGCGTGCCGGCCGCGTCGTCGAGCCGATCCAGCGGGTCGCACACGACCACGGCGTCGAAGCCCGTGCCTTGCGCCGCAGTGGCGGTGTCGGCACAGGTCCAGCTCGTCGCGCCGTTCGTGCGGCAGTAGAGCTTGCCGAGCGTCTCGGCGGCGGCACCCACGGCAAGCACCCGCTGCGCGGCAGGCAGGGCGTTCAGCAACTTGTCCATGACATCGTCACCGGCATCCGCGCCTGACGGGGCCGAGGCGACCGGCACCCCTCCCTGGATGAAGACGCGGGGGCAGGCGGTGGCCGTGGCCGGGTGAAGGGAGTCGGGCATGTCTGGTACTCGAGTTCAGAGGGTTTTGCGCCGCAGTGCCGGGCACTGTTGCAGCCTATCGTGGGTGCCAACTCCTGAAGGCGTGGAAATGAAGGCTGAACGCCGCGCAATTCCCGCCGCGGGCGCCGGGCGTGGCGGCGTGCAAAAAGGGCTGCTTCTGCCTTCTTTTCCCGGTGCATGGGGTCGCGCCTTGCTTCTAGACTCGCCGCAAGGCTTAGGAGAACAGCAATGCCGCTCGCCGACTGCAAGATCCTGGACTTGCCCAAGATCCACGACCCGCGGGGCAACCTCACTTTCGTGGAGGGCTCGCGGCAGATCCCGTTCGACATCCGTCGCGTGTACTACCTGTACGACGTGCCCGGGGGCTCCGAGCGGGGCGGCCATGCGCACCTTGCACTGCACCAGTTCGTGATCGCGATGTCGGGCAGTTTCGACATCGTGCTGGACGACGGCTTCGAGAAGAAGCGCATCCACCTCAACCGCTCGTACATGGGCTTGTACATTGCGCCGATGACCTGGCGCGAGCTCGACAATTTCTCGTCCGGCAGCGTCTGCATGGTGCTCGCATCGGAGTACTTCGACGAGTCCGACTACGTGCGCAACTACAGCGATTTCATGTGCCGGGTGCACGGCAACCGGGCCGGCACGCCACCCCTCGTGGCACCGTCGCCGAGCGCCGCCGTGGAGATCGGTTGATGCCGGGGAGCCACGTTCCTTTTCTCGACCTGCGTTCGATCAACCTGCGCCACCAGGCGGCCTACCAGGCGGCGCTGGCGCGCGTGCTCGACAGCGGGTGGCTGCTGATGGGCGCGGAGACGGAAGCCTTCGAGCGCGAGTTCGCGGCGTATTGCGGTGCGCCGCATTGCGTCACCGTGGGCAATGGCCTCGATGCACTGCACCTCGTGCTGCGCGCATGGGGCGTGGGTGCGGGCGACGAGGTCATCGTGCCCTCGCACACGTTCATCGCGACCTGGCTCGCCGTCACGCACGCGGGGGCCGTCCCCGTCCCCGTGGAGGTGGACGAGCAACACTTCAATCTCGATCCGGCCCGGGTGGAATCCGCCATCACGCCGCGCACGCGGGCGCTCGTGGCGGTGCATCTCTACGGGCGGCCTGCGCCGATGCGGGAGCTGTGCGCAATCGCCCGTCGGCACGGCTTGCGGGTGCTCGAAGATGCAGCACAGGCTCATGGTGCCCGTCACGCCGGCCAGCGCTGCGGCAGCCTCGGCGATGCCGCGGCGTTCAGCTTCTATCCCGGCAAGAACCTCGGCGCGTTGGGCGATGCCGGCGCCGTGGTGACGCACGACGCCGCGCTGGCCGAGCGCGTGCGCCGCCTGCGCAACTACGGGTCGTCGGTGAAGTACCACCACGAGGAGGTGGGTTGCAACTCGCGCACCGACGAGCTGCAGGCTGCCTTCCTGCGCGAGCGGCTGCGCGTGCTGGACCAGGACAACGCGCAACGTGCCCGCATCGCCCGCCTCTACCTCGACGGTCTGGTGGGCGCTCCCGGCCTCACGCTGCCCAGCGTGGACGGAAGCGACGAGCCGGTGTGGCATTTGTTCGTGGTGCGCCACCCCCAGCGCGACGAGCTGGCCCGGCGACTGCAGGCCGCCGGTGTGGCAACGCTCGTGCACTACCCCGTGCCGCCGCACCGACAACCGGCCTACGCCGGGACGCCGTTGTCAGCGGTGGCACTGCCGGTGGCCGAGCGCCTTGCCCACGAGGTGCTGAGCCTGCCGATCGACCCCACGATGGACGCCTCCACGGCCGCCACCGTGGTGCGGGCCGTCCGTGCGGCCTGCGAGGCGTTACGCCCGGCGGTGTAGGTATTGCGCTGACAGGTCGTCCTACCCCGGGCGACGACCTGCACCGAAGCGGTCCGATGTTCGCGGCGTGGGGGCTCTCGCAGAATTCATTCCAACAGCAGGAGCCCGAGATGTCCCACACCGCCGAACAGATCCTCACCGAAATCCGCGAAGCCAACTTGTCGTATTTGATGCTGGCGCAGAACCTGATCCGCGCCGATCGCGAGCAGGCGCTGTTCCGCCTGGGCGTGAGCGAGGAAACCGCCGACCTGCTGGCTACGCTGAGCCCGGCTCAGCTGATGAAGATCGCTTCCGGCAACACCTTGCTGTGCCGCTTCCGCTTCGACGACGACATGGTGTGGGGCCTGTTGACCAACCACGGCAAGGCAGCGGCCAACGATGGCACCTCGCGCCTGCACGCTTCGATCGTGCTGGCCGGTCGCCACCAGGAGGCCGTGGCCTGAAGGGGGCCCACCCCCTACGGCCTTCGGCCGCCCCCTCAAGGGGGCGACGCTGGCGGACCGGCGGAGCCGGATCCGCGGCGTCACTCGGCCGGTACCTTATCTGCGGCACAACAGCGACAACGAAAGCATCCCATGCGCAACAAGAGCATCCTCACCGAAGCCCGCCAGATCGAGCGAGCGGTCACCCTGATCGAGCTGGGGGCCCGGCTGCAGGTGCTGGAGTCGGAGACGGACCTGTCGTACGAGCGGCTGCTGCGGCTGTACAAGGAAGTCTCGGGCAAGTCGCCTTCGAAGGGACAGTTGCCGTTTTCCACCGATTGGTTCATGACCTGGCAGCCGAACATCCACGCCAGCCTGTTCCTGAACATCCATGAATACCTGAACAAGGTGGCCGAACTCGACGAGATCGACACCATCATCAAGGCCTACCGGCTGTACCTGGAGCAGACCCAGGCCCAGTCGCTGGAGCCGCTGTTGTCGGTCACCCGCGCCTGGCGCCTGGTGAAGTTCGTCGACAACGGCATGCTGACGATGACCAGATGCAGCAAGTGCGGCGGGCACTTCGTGACGCACCCGCACGAGATCGCGCGGCACTTCGTGTGCGGCATGTGCAACCCGCCGGCTCGTGCTGGCAAGGGCAAGGCCAGCGGCGCGTTGCAACTGCAGTGATTTTTTCCGTAGGACGTTGTTGGGGTTTGTGAAAGTCTCCTCCTGAGAAAGCGCAGTCAAGCGCTCTTTGCGGGTCGCCTGTTACGGGGCGACCCGCATTTTTTTGTTTGGTGCGGTTTTGCGGAGATGGCCGCGGCTCAGGCATGGGCGGGCGGCCGGCGGCGCTTCGGTGCTGCGTGAGGGCAGTGCGGTGCTCGAACTCGCGGCCGCGTGGCTCCCGCATGCCAAGCACCCCGGAAACGCTCACGCAAAAGCACCCTTTCCCCCCCTCTATTCCTTCTTAAGTATTTCGGGCCCCCTTCCCACAATGGCGAGACCCCGTCATTCCCATCGCCATGGCCGACCAAGACCAACAGGACCGCAACCTACCCGCCTCGGAGCGCAAGATCCGCAAGGCGCGCGAGGAAGGCCAGGTCGCGCGCTCGCGGCATCTGGGCCATCTGATCGTGGTGGGTGCGGGCGTGGTGGCGCTCACCGTGGGAGCGCCCTGGCTCGCCGGGTGGTTGCAGGATCTGTTGAGCCATGAACTGAGCTTCCGTGCGGCCGATCTGGCATCGCCCGCGCAGATGACCGAGCGCCTGTCGGCACTGGCCACCAAGTTCCTGATCGTCACGCTGCCGCTGGGTGCCGTCATCTCGTTCGGCGTGGTCGTGGCGAACATCGCCTCCGGTGGCTGGAACTGGACGATGAAGCCGCTGGCGCCGAAGTTCTCCAAGCTCAATCCCATCAGCGGCATCGGTCGCGTGTTCTCCACCGACCAATTGCTGGAGGCATTGAAGGCCAGCGGTTTTGCCCTGGTGATCGGCACCATCGGCGGGCTGTATCTGTACACGCATCTGGATGCCTTCCAGCTGGCACTCGGCATGGGGCTGCCTGCCGGCATCGCCGAGATGGGGCAGGTCATGCTGCAAGGCCTGATGCTGATGCTGCTCGTGCTGCTGGTGTCGGCGGTGGTCGACGTGCCGTTCCAGCGCCACCTGCTGATGAAGCGCCTGAAGATGTCTCACCAGGAAGCCAAGCAGGAGCACAAGGAGCTCGAGGGCAACCAGGAAGTCAAGGTCAAGATGAAGGCGCGCATGCGCGAGATGGTCAAGCGCCGGATGATGGCCGAGGTGCCGCGCGCCGACCTGGTGGTGATGAACCCCACCCACTACGCGGTGGCGCTGAAGTACGAGGAAGGCACCATGTCCGCCCCCCGCGTGGTGGCCAAGGGCGCCGACCTGATCGCGATGCAGATCCGCGACCTGGCGAAAGAGCACAAGGTGCCCGTGTTGCAGGCGCCGATGCTGGCGCGTGCGCTCTACGCGCATGCCGACATCGACCGCGAGATCCCCATGGCGCTGTACAGCGCGGTGGCGCAGGTGCTGGCCTACGTGTACCAGCTGCGTGCAGCGATGACCGGCCGCGCACCGATGCCGGGCGCCCTGCCTGAACTCAACGTGCCGGTCGAGCTCGACCCGCACCACGGCAAGACCCCTGAAGAGGCCCCATGAACCCCACCTTGCGTCAATTCCAGTCCGTGCTCGGCGCGATGCCGCTGAAGGCGCTGGCCGCGCCGCTGGTCGTCGTCATGATCCTGGCGATGATGGTGCTGCCGTTGCCGCCGTTCGCGCTGGATGTGCTGTTCACCTTCAACATCGCCATGGCGCTGATGGTGATGATGGTGTCGGCCTACATGGTGCGGCCGCTCGATTTCGCCGCGTTTCCCGCGGTGCTGCTGCTGACCACGATGCTGCGGCTGTCGTTGAACGTGGCGTCCACGCGGGTCGTGCTGCTCGAAGGCCACACCGGCACGGGTGCGGCGGGCCAGGTGATCGAATCGTTCGGCCACTTCCTGATCGGTGGCAACTTCGCGGTCGGCCTGATCGTGTTCGCGATCCTGGTGGTCATCAACTTCATCGTCGTCACGAAGGGCGCGGAGCGCATTGCCGAGGTGAGCGCGCGCTTCACGCTCGATGCGATGCCCGGCAAGCAGATGGCGATCGACGCCGACCTGAATGCCGGCCTGATCGACGAGAAGGAAGCCAAGCGCCGTCGGGCCGAAGTGGGCGACGAAGCGGAGTTCTTCGGCTCGATGGACGGTGCCTCCAAATTCGTGCGCGGCGACGCGGTGGCCGGCATCCTGATCCTCGTCATCAACATCATCGGCGGCATGATCGTCGGCATGGCGCAGCACGGCCTGCCGCTCAGCGAAGCCGCGAACAGCTACGTGCTGCTGGCGGTCGGCGATGCACTGGTCGCGCAGATTCCGGCGCTGCTGATCTCCATCGCCGCAGCGATGGTCGTGTCGCGCGTGGGCAAGGAGCAGGACGTCGGCAGCCAGATCGTGCGCCAGATGTTCAACTCCCCGCGCGTGCTGGGCATCACCGGTGGCGTGATCGGGTTCCTGGGCATGATTCCCGGCATGCCGCACGTGACCTTCCTGGGCATTGCCGGCGGCCTGGGCTACGCCGCCTACCGGATGCACCAGCGCAACGAGCAGGCGAAGCGGCAACCGGAGCCGGGCGCGGCACCGCCCCAGCCCAACCCGAATGCGGAAGCGACGTGGGACGACCTCCAGCCGGTCGACATCCTCGGCCTCGAGGTGGGCTACCGGCTCATCCAGCTGGTCGACAAGGAGCGCCAGGGCGACCTGCTCGCGCGCATCAAGGGCGTGCGCCGCAAGTTCGCGCAGGACGTCGGCTTTCTGCCACCGGCGGTGCACATCCGCGACAACCTGGAGCTGAAGCCCAGCATGTACCGCATCACGCTGCGTGGCGCCGTGGTGGGCGAGGGGGAGTGCTTCCCCGGCATGTTCCTCGCGATCAACCCGGGCCATGCAAGCACGCCGCTGATCGGCACGCAGACCACCGATCCCGCGTTCGGGCTGCCCGCGGTGTGGATTGAAGAGCGCCAGAAAGAAAGCGCGCAAATGGCCGGATTTACGGTCGTTGATTCCTCGACCGTCGTGGCGACCCATCTTTCACACTTGATGCAAGTCCACGCGGCCAAGTTGTTGGGTCGCGCAGAGACGCAGCAACTGGTGGAACACGTGACGAAGCTCGCTCCGAAACTGATGGAAGACGTGGTGCCGAAGATGGTCAGCGTCGCGACGCTCCAGAAGGTGCTGCAGCTGCTGCTGGAAGAATCGGTCCACATCCGCGACATGCGCACGATCGTCGAAGCGCTCGCCGAGCACGGCACCGTCACCGACCCCGGCGAGCTGGCCCAGCGCATCCGCGTGAGCCTGGCGCCGGCGATCGTGCAGCAGATCTACGGCCCCGTGAAGGAGCTCGATGTGATCGCGATCGAGCCCGAGCTGGAGCGGCTGATCACGCAGGCCCTGACTTCGCCGCACGGCGCGGCGCTCGACCCCGGCGTGGCGGACACACTCACCAAGTCGGCGGCCAATGCCTCGAAGAAGCAGGAAGACATGGGCGTGCCCGCTTGCCTGCTGGTGCCCGACATGATCCGCGCCCCGATGGCGCGACTGCTCAAGCGCGCCGCGCCCCGCCTGGCGGTGCTCGGCCATAGCGAGATTCCTGACACCCACACCATCCGGATCGGCTCGATCATCGGAGGACACGCATGATTGATTCAGCCAATACCTGTTCGAGCCTGCTGGCCGACCGTGCGATGCGCGGCGCGAACGAGGAGCGGTCATGAACGTGAAGCGCTTTGTTGCCCGTACCTCGCGTGACGCGCTGGTGCAAGTGCGCCAAGCCTTCGGCGAGGACGCGGTGATCCTGTCGACCCGACCCTGCAAGGAAGGCGTGGAAGTGCTGGCCATGGAGCCCGACAGCGTGGCCGCGATCGAGAAGTTCGATGCCAAGAACGCCCCGGCACCTGCACCTGTGGCGGCACGCCCCGCACCGGCGATGCCGCGTGCTGCAGCCAAGCCCGCCGCGCCGGTGGACAACGATGTGGAGCGGCTCGCGATGAGCACGCTGTCGTTCCAGGACTACGTGCGCGAGCGCATGCTGAAGCGCCGCCAGGCGGCGATGCAGGCACCCGCTGCTGCGGCTCCTGCCATGCCGGCGTTGCCGCCCGCTCGCGCAGCGGCGGCGGCACCTCAGCCGATCGAGCAACGCCTTGCAGAGCGCGTCGCCGTGCGCAAGGCCGAACACGTGGCCCATGAGCCTGTCGCGCAGGAAACGATCGAGCCTGCGCCGGTTGCCGAGCGGCGCGCGAGCGCGATGGGTGCCATGCCGGTGCCGTCGCTGCAGGACGCGCCCGCCTGGCAGGCCCCGGTGGCCGCCGCCTCCGTGCCGTCGCTGGCACAAGGCGGCAATGACCAGGAACAGCGCGCCATGCTCAACGAGCTGCGCGAGATGAAGGGCCTGATCGAAGAACGCTTCGGCGCGCTGGCCTTCATGGAGAAGCTGCAGCGCAATCCGCACCAGGCGAAGCTGACCCAGAAGCTGCTCGACTGCGGCTTCTCGCCGGCACTGATCCGCAAGCTGGCGGCCAACACGCCGGCCGATGTGGGCGACCTCGATGCCTGGGTGGCCAACGTGCTGCAGCGCAACCTGCTGACCGGCGAAGGCGAGCCGGCCCTCGAAGACCAGGGCGGCGTCTACGCGCTGGTGGGCTCCACCGGCGTCGGCAAGACCACCACCACGGCCAAGCTGGCCGCGGCGTTCGCAGCCAAGTACGGTCCGTCCAACCTGGGCCTGATCACGCTCGACGCCTACCGCGTCGGCGCCCATGAACAACTGCGCGCCTACGGCCGCATCATCGGCGTGGCGGTGCACACCGCGCACGACCGCCCCGCGCTCGAAGACCTGCTCGACCTGCTGTCGGCCAAGAAGATGGTGCTGATCGACACGGCCGGCATCGCCCAGCGCGACAGCCGCACCCAGGAACTGCTGGAGATGGTGGGCCACCGCAGCATCCAGCGGCTGCTGGTCGCCAACGCCTCATCGCAGGGCGAGACGATCGAGGACGTGCTGATCTCCTATCGCGCCAACCAGTGCAAGGGCGTGGTGCTCTCCAAGCTCGACGAGGCCGTGAAGCTGGGCCCGGCGCTCGACGCGATGATCCGTCACAAGCTGAAGATCGTCGGTGTGGCCAACGGCCAGCGCGTGCCGGAAGACTGGCATCGTATGTCGGCCAACGCGCTGGTGCACCGTGCACTGCGTGGCGGCGGCAGCTCGGCCTACCGGCTCGACACCGACGACGTCAACCTCGTGTTCACGGCACCGCCTCAGCGTGCTGCTGCGGCGCAAGGAGGCCTGCATGGTTGAGCGCGGATTCGACCAGGCGCACGGCCTGCGCCGGCTCTTCGCCCATCACACGGTGCACCTGCTGCCGGTGGGAGCCAACCCCCACGTGCCCGGCAGCCACGTGCTGCTCGAGGGCCTGTGCCAGGGACTGGCTGCGCAGGGGCTGCACACCTTGGTCGTCGACGCGGCGCAGGGGCCCTACGGCAGCGGCGTGGACGTGGCCGGAGCCATCGAGCGCGACCTCGACCTCGGTCAGTGGATCGACGAGTTCGACGCCTACACCTCGGTGCTCGCGGCCGGCCCGTCGCTCGCGTTCTTCGGCCAGGCCGAGGGAGCTTCCACGCTGTTGTTCGAGGCACTGCGCGAAGCGGCGCCGTCCGCCGACGTCGTGCTGTTCCATGCCGACGCGGCCGTGCTTGCCGGGCTGTTCGCGCAGCGTCGCGTGCGGCCGCTGGTGTTCGGTGGCGACGACCCGCAGGCCATCACCCACGCCTATGCGTCGATGAAGATCCTCGCGCACCAGGCCGGGCTGCTGCATCACGCGGTGGTGATGGATGCCGCGGAACAATCCTTCGGCGTGCCGCCGGCCGCGCTGCGGCTGCTGCGTTGCGTCGGCGACTTTCTGGGCGGCGAAGCGCACCTCGCCGCCGTGACGAGCACCGCGGCCGAAGACGAGCAGACGCTCGCGCAGACGCTGCACCAGGTCTCGATGAACCTCCTGCACTATGCGCTGCCGTTCTCGCTCCAGGACGGCGAAGGCAGCGCCTGGGGCGTGTTGCCAGCCGCACAGGCGGCCAGCGCCGCCGCCCACCACGCGTTCAATTGATCCATCGGAGCGCAACGACCATGTACACCGCCAAAGGCCGCCTCGACATCAATTCGATGCTGCAGCAGTACAGCCCGCTGGTGCGGCGGCTCGCGCACCAGATGATCGCGAAGCTGCCGGCCAACGTCGAGATCGACGACCTGATCCAGGTCGGCATGATCGGCCTCAACGACGCGCTCAGCCGCTTCGATGCCGCACAGGGCGTGCAGTTCGAGACCTTCGCGACGCAGCGCATCCGCGGCGCCATGCTCGACGAACTGCGCGGCGCCGACTGGATGAGCCGCGGCACGCGCAAGCAGCAGCGCTCGATCGAGGCTGCCGTGCACCGGCTGGAACAGAAGCTCGGGCGGCCGCCGCAGGAGAGCGAGATCGCCAAGGAAATGGGCATCACGCTTGCCGAATATCAAGACCTGCTCAACAAGGTGCGCGGCACGCAGCTCGTCTACCTGGAAGACATGAGCAGCGACAACGGCGACGACGACTACCTCGACCGGCACGTGGCCGACAAGGAGGCGAACCCGCTGAGCCAGCTCAACGACTACCGCCTGCGCGAAGCGCTGGTCGAGGCGATCAAGAGCCTGCCGGAGCGAGAGCAGTACGTGATGAGCATGTATTACGAGCGCGACATGAACCTCAAGGAGATTGCAGCGGTGCTGGGCGTGACCGAATCACGCGTTTGCCAGTTGCACAGTCAGTCGATCGCGCGTTTGAGGGTCAAACTACGCGAATGGTGAGCCGATAAGAACAGCGAGGGGCACGTATCCCTTGCGTCCTTCTGGAGACAAACATGTTCGCGGTATTCAAGCGTTCGCCGGTGCCGGCCAACGACGCGCATGCCGAATCGGTGCCCGCTGAGCCGGGCGTCGATGCACGTGCGCTCGTGCAATCCCTGCAAAAGGAGGCTTCGGGCCTGGGCCGTGAGGCGGCCGAGGTGCGCGGCGTCATCGACGAAACGATCAAGATATCTTCGCGGCAGACGCAGGCCGTCGGCTCGCTCGCGCAGCAGCTGCAGGGCATCCAGCGATCGCAGGCGGCCATCGGCAGCTTCAGCGAGCAGAGCCTGAAGTCGGTGGGTCAGGCGCGTCATGCGGTCGAGGAGGTTGGTCGCGAGGTGGCCGCCATCGTCGACACGCTGCGCGAAGTGGCCAACGCCGCCCAGCAGATCACCCAGATCGCGATGCAGACCCGGCTGGTGGCATTCAACGCTTCGGTCGAGGCCAAGCGGGCCGGCGAGGCAGGGCGGGGTTTCGGCGTGGTGGCCGACGCGGTGAAGGACCTCGCCGCCAAGGTCGAGGCCTCGTCGAAAGAGATCATGAGCACGGTCGGCACGCTCGACTCGCGCATCGATTCACTCTCCCGCGAGATCCGCTCGGACGAACACTCGGGCCAGCAGGGCGCGTTCCACAAGGCGCTCACCGCGGTGGAGACCGATGTCAGCCGCATCACCGAGGCGGCCTGCGAAAGCCGCTCGGTCAGCAACGCGATGGGCGAGCAGATGAGCGTGATCGATCGCGAGTCGAGGCAGGCCACCGAGGCGCTCGAAAACGCGATGGCCCGCAGCGAAGCTTTCCTGAAGATCAGCGAGCACCTGATGGAGGTGATCGCGGCGTGCGGCATCGAGACGGAGGACAGCCAGTTCATCCGGGCCGCGCAGCAAGGTGCCGCGGAACTGGCTCGCATGCTCGAAGAAGCCGTCCGGCAGGGTGCGATCTCGATGGCGGACCTGTTCGACGAGAACTACCGCCCGATCGAGGGCACCAACCCGCAGCAGCATCTGACGCGTTTCGCCGAACTGACCGACCGGCTGTTCCCGCCGGTGCAGGAACGCCTGCTCGGCATGTCGAACAAGACCTTCTACTGCGCCGCGGTCGACCGCAACGGCTACTTGCCGACGCACAACCGCAAGTACAGCCATCCGCAGCGCAGCGACGACCCCGTGTGGAACGCGGCGAACTGCCGCAACCGGCGCATCTTCAACGACCGCACCGCGCTGGCCTCCGCACGCAATCGCAAACCCTTCCTGTTGCAGACCTACCGGCGCGACATGGGCGGCGGCAAGTACGTGCTGATGAAGGAAGTGGCCGTGCCCATCGTCGTGGAAGGCCGCCACTGGGGCGGGTTGCGGTTCGCGTTCTCGTTCTGATCGGCGGTTTTCTGCCGACGCGACCGGCCCGCGCCAGGCGGGTCAGCCGGTTGCAGTGTCTTCCACCCGCATCGTTTTCATCTCTTCGCCGGAGATCGGCGGCAACTCCGCGAGCGCCAGCCGCAGGCGCCACACCTCCAGCAAGGCCATCGCCACCGCAAGCACCACCGGTCCGAGCACCACGCCGGCGGTGCCGAACACCAGCAAGCCGCCGACCACCGAGATGAACACCGGCACCGTGTGCAGTCGCAGCCGGTTCTTCACGAGGATCGGATAGAGGATGTTGTCGATCAGCCCGATGACGATGCTGCCCCACGCGGCGAGCAGCAGGGCCTTGTCCCACTGGCCGTCCATCGCGAGCGCAAGGGCCGCGGGGATCCACACGATGGCGGCGCCCAGCAGGGGCAGGATCGCCAGGAAAGCCATCACCGCGCCCCACAGCAAGGGCGCCGGCAGCCCCAGCCACCAGAACATCAGTCCGCCGAGCACGCCCTGCACCAGCGCGACGACGAGCGTGCCGTAGACGATCGCGTGGATGGTGTCGCGCACGCTGCGAAATACCTGCTCCGTCTCGCGGCCCGATAACGGCGCCAGCCGGCGCAGTGCGCCCAGCGTCTTTTCCTTGTCGCGGAAGAAATAGAACAGCAGGTACAGCGTGACGAGGCTGCCGGCGACGGCGTACATGGAGCCGGAGACGAACCGTCGGGCGCCATCGACCACATAGCTGGAGAAACGCTCCAACTGGCCGCGGATGTCGATCTCGCGCTCGACCCAGCGCATCAGCGGCGTCACTTGCGGGTAGCGCTTCTTCGTGTCGCTCCACAGTTGCTCAGCCGAGTCGCCCCGCACCTTCTCGACGCTGTCGGTGGCCTGCTGTGCGATCTCGCGCACCACGAGCACGGTGGGCACCGACAGCGTGATCGTGACGAGCAGCACCGCTATCGCCGCCACCACCGACTTGCCATGCACCTTTTCGCGGATGCGTTCGTGCAAGGGATGGGCAATGACGGCCAGGACCACCGCCCAGGTGATCGCGGGCAGGAACGGCAGCGCGATCAGGTAGCAAAGGTAGAGCACCAGCACCGTGAGCGCGGCCAGAGCGACCACCTGGACGCGCTCGCGGGAGAGCCAGCCGTTGGCATTGAGCGGGCTCGGCGTCATGGGCGCCTCATCGATGTGCGAGCAAGCCTTGGGCTTGATACCAGCAGCTTCATCTTGGGAATCCGGGTAGGCGTGCAGGTTTTGCCATGTGGCGCAGTGCAGAGGCAAACGATGTGCCTGCCGCAGTGTCCGCTTTGCTTCGCGGGCGACCTTGAGCCGCATCAAGCCCACGGAGAGGGGCGTCTCGCCGGCACCACGTGTTGAACGCCGGCGAGCACCTGTTTGAGGGGGGTATTTCCCCGCGTTTCGTGGTTCGCCTCACGAAAAACGGGCCATACGGCGGCTTTCGGGCGTGGCCCGGCACGATCCGTAACAACCTTGCAGACTCGTTCCATGATGATACTTAGTGTGTACTCGCAGACCCGCTAAGGCCCGTGTGGCAAGGCTTCCGGCTTCAGAATGGGTTGTTCTTCCACGTCGCATCCACTTGCATTTCGGGAGGCCTCATGCAGGCGACCATTTCCACGCGGCTCGGCCGCATCCTCGCGACGGCCGGCTTGGCTTGCGCCGTGTCGTCGTCCTGGGCGGCTCCGCACGCACATACCTACAGCGTCACGGACCTCGGCCATGTGAGCGGCGTGAGCCTGAACGACCGGGGCCAGATCGTCGGCACGCGCAACCGGGAGGGCGGCGGCATCAGCGGGTTCGTCTGGGACGCCAAGACGGGCTTCCGCGAGCTGGGCACGCCTGATGGCCCCTGGGTGCAACCGGGAGCGATCTCGCGCAATGGCCTGGTGGTCGGCCATACCTATGGCATCGGCCATCCGGTGAAGCCGTTCGTGTGGAGCCAGGGAGGCGGCATGCGCGCCATCGACCTGCCGGCGAGCGCGTTGTACGGCGAGGCGGTGAGCGTGAACCGGCACGGCACCGTGCTGCTGAAGGTGCGCTTCGAGGGGGCGGACAGCATCTACACCTGGAGCGAAGGCGCTGGCCTCAAGCAGGTGCTGCATGGCAACGAGTCGCTGGGCAGCGGCTACTTCCCGCTCGACATCAACGACCGCGGCGCGATTGCCGGTCACCACTACAGCCCGGTTTCACCGTTCGTGCGCTTCGCCGACGGGACCCGGGCCGACCTCGGCCTGCTCGATGGCACCTGGGCGGGCCCGGCGGACATCAACAACCGCGGCTGGGTGGTCGGCTCGGCGGGCACCAACCCGCAGGAGGTCTGCTACGAAGGCGTGTGCTGGACGGAAGAAACGCCGCATGCCTTTCTGTGGAACGCAAAAGACGGGATGGTGGACCTCGATGCCGGCACCCCGGGCGTGCAGAGCTACGCGCACGCGGTGAACGATGCCGGTGTGGTCGTCGGGGTGACGGTGGGCGAGGGTGCCTTCCTGTGGGAGAAGGGCGAGAAGACCTTCATCAACACGGTCCTCAGCACCGCGGGCTACGACATCCGTGAAGCGCGCGACATCAATTCGCGCGGGCAGATACTCGCGTTCGCGGCAGACGGCCGCACCGTGCTGCTCTCGCCGGCACCGGAGCCCGAGACCGTGGCATTGTTCGTCGTGGGTCTGGGCGCCCTGGCATGGCGGGCACGGCGCCGAAGGGCCGGCCTGGCCGCGGCAGCGGCTGCCTGAGCACGGGCGCCGCCGCAAACAACAACGCCCGCATCATGCGGGCGTTGTTGTTGATGACAAGGAAGTTCAGGCGCTGGCCGAACGTCGGCTGCGCGGTGGCGAGCCGTAGGCCGAGGCACCCTGGTTGCCGTAGACCACCTCCTGCTGGCGCGGCATCAGCACGTCCATTGCACGGTCGAGCGCGGCGGTGGCACGCGCGAGGCTTTCGCGTTGGGCGGCCACCTCACCGGTGGCGCTCATCAGGCGCTGGCGCAAGGCAGGCGTGACGGGGCCGCTGCGCGCCGCCTGGCGGAATGCCTCGACGGCATCCGTCAGTGCCCGGTGCAGATCGGTGGCGCACTGCTCGACAGCGGCGCTGTCGCGCTGAAGCAAGGCCTGGCCCAGCGCCTGCAAGCGTGCCTCCACCGCCTGAACGACGGGCTCGAGTTGGCGATCGTCGAGAGAGGGGGCGGCACTCATGAGGGGTACTACGCTGCGGTTGAGGTACTTCGGGTGAGGCAGGTCTCGGGCGAGGCCGGAGTTCGCGTTCAATGCGAGCCACCCCGGTCGAGCAGTTCGCGTGCGTTGGCGATCAGCTTGTCGGCAATGGCTTCGGCGTCGATCTTGTAGGTGCCGTCGGCGATGGCCTGGCGGATCGCGTTGACCTTCTCGGCGTCGAATTCCGGCGTGCCTGACATCAGGCTCGTGGCCGTGCTCGACAGCTTGACCGTGGCGCTCTCGCCGGTTGCACCCGCGGTTGCCGCAGGTTTGCCGGTCCCGCCTGCTTCGCCGACCCCCGGGCGCGGCGCCGCAGCACCGCTGCCGCCGGTGACGGCCGGCATGTCGATGGGGTTGCCGATTTTCATGACCTTCTCCTTGACCGCTGGGCGGGTAGGTTCCCGCCCGCCATGGACGGTATTTCGTCAACGGCTCGCCGGACTTTAGGGTTGCCCCTGAAATTTTTCATTCCGTTCACAGCCGTACCTCGACCGTTCGTTCCGCGCGGGCCACGCCGGTGAGCACCCGGCCGTTGTCGGTGCGCACTCGCACCGCCTGCCCGTCAAGGCCGGCCATCAAGGCCCGGCCCTCGCCGCTGACAGAAAAGCCGCGGCCGCGGGCGACCACCTTCACAGTGTCGCCGGCCGCAAACCATTGTTTCGGCCGCAAATGGCTGGACCTGAGGGGTTCCCCCGCAGACAGGGGGGTCGCCAGCTTGCGGCCGATGGCCTGCGACAGGTCGA
The DNA here is from genome assembly GCF_946480305.1 of uncultured Caldimonas sp. Next base: position 16,399 of record NZ_CAMLJQ010000027.1, on the reverse strand, counting down.
GAACCGCCGGCGACGGCGAGGCCGCGAGGTCCACCTCGGCCTTGTGCACCATGCCCGGCTCGAGCAGCACCCCGGCACTCAGAGGGGCACTGGCGACCCAGGCCTGTGCGAACACCCGCACCGTGACCGGCAGGAAGACGTTCCAGGCTTTCTCCCCTTCGACACACCGTACGCCGATGCGGGTGCGCCCCCAAGGCTTCAACCCCGGCGGCAGGTAGGGCTTCATGCGCTGGCAGGGCGCGAGGCGCAGCCGCTGGTCGAGCTCGCCGACGCTCACTTCCACACGCGTGATCTGCGCCGCGCCGTTGCGCGCGAGAGGTTGTGCGTAGGCAATGTGGGCCTGCGCCATCGTGCGCAGCGTCGATTCGATGTCGGCATCCGGGACATCCTGCGCCAACGTGCCGGCCGACCATGCAGCACATGCTGCCGCGAGGGCGAGCCCGCGTGCCGGACGGAAGCTGACGAGTCGTGACATGGGCATGGCGCAACCGGGGTGTGACGGTGCTGACTTTAAGGACCGGCGGCATCCGCCAGGCGCCGAATTGAGCGAGTTTTCGGCTGTTATTCCCGCTCATGTTCCCGGGCCCGATCCAGACAATGGCTGACATCAGTACGAGCATCCGCGACCCGGGTGCCACGTGTTCGCAATCCACCGAAAGGGCCAGGCCATGCTCGATCGCCTCACCAGTACGCTGAACTTCCAGTCGGAAGCGCTCGTGCTCCGTGCCGAGCGCCAGCGCCTGATCGCCAGCAACATCGCCAATGCCGACACCCCCGGCTACGTCGCCCGCGACATGGATTTCGCTTCCGCGTTGCGGCAGGCGACGCAGGGCATCGGGGCCGGCGGCACCGGCGCCGGCGTGGTGGCCACCACGGCGAAGGGGCACATCTCCAACACGGTGAATGGGCGCGTGCCGCCGCAACTCAACTACGCGCAGCCGTCGCAGACCAATCTCGATGGCAACTCGGTCGACATGGACCGCGAACGCGCGAACTTCGCCGACAACTCGGTGCGCTACGAGGCCACGCTGCGCTTCATCAACGGCAGCGTGAAGACCATGCTGACGGCGATCACCGGGCAGTAGGCGCAGCGGTCCACGGCGAGATCAAGGAGTACGCCATGTCGATGTTCAAGATCTTCAACATCTCCGGCAGCGCGGTCAGCTCGCAGTCGCAGCGGCTCAACGTCGTCGCGAGCAACCTGGCCAATGCCGACACGGTCGCGGGCCCCGACGGCCAGGCCTACAAGGCGCGCCAGGTCGTGTTCCAGACCGTGCTGATGGGCGAGCAGGGCGCAGCGGGCGTCAAGGTGAACCAGATCACCGAAGACCAGACCCCCGGGCGCCGCGTGCACGACCCGCAGAACCCGCAGGCCGATGCCGAGGGCTACGTCACGTACAGCAACGTCAACGCGGTGGAGGAGATGGTCAACATGATCTCCGCGTCGCGCTCCTACCAGAGCAACGTCGAAGTGATGAACACGGCCAAGTCGCTGTTGCTCAAGACGTTGCAGATGGGCCAGTAAACCCCGAAAGAAGCCGATGACCACCGCCGTCAGCAACAACACCACCTCGGGCGCCAGCGGCCTCGAGAACATGGGCGCGAGCACCACGAAGAAGTCGGAGGTGTCCGCTCAGGACCGCTTCCTGACCATGCTCGTCGCGCAGATGCAGAACCAGGACCCGTTGAACCCGATGGACAACGCCCAGGTGACGAGCCAGATGGCGCAGATCAACACCGTCACCGGCATCGAGAAGCTCAACACCAGCATCACGTCGATGATTTCCCAGCTGATGCAGGCGCAGACGATGCAGGGCGCTTCGCTCGTCGGGCGCGACGTGCTGGTGCCGGGCAACAGCATGTACATGGTCGAAGGCCAGGGCCGCGCCGGCTTCGAGCTGGCGGGCAAGGCCGACAAGGTCACCGTGGAAGTGCTCGACGGCAGCGGCAAGGTGATCGACACGATCGAGCTGGGCGCGATGGAGCAGGGCCGCCACCACTTCAACTGGAAGCCGGACGACGCCGAGGGCATCGGCGCGACGGTCGACTACCGTGTGACCGCCAGCTCCGGCAAGAGCTCGATCCCGGTGACCACCTACACCCGCGACACGGTGGGCGCGGTCAGCGCCAACGGCAGCTCTCTCGAACTCGATCTGTACGGCGGCAGCACCGTCTCGTACGACAAGGTCAAGGCGGTGGTGTAAGGCGGGGCCTGCATCGACCGACCCGCCTCCACTCGCCACGCACACCCCGAAAGGAAACGCACATGGGCTTCCAGCAAGGTCTTTCCGGCCTCAACGCATCGAGCAAGAACCTCGACGTCATCGGCAACAACGTCGCCAATGCAAACACCTTCGGGGCGAAGACGGCGCGCGCCGAGTTCGCGGACGTGTACGCGGCGGCGATGAGCGGCACCGGTGCCGGCAACATCGGCATCGGCGTGGCGCTGAGCACCGTCGCACAGCAGTTCACGCAGGGCAACATCACGACGACCGAGAACGCGCTCGACCTCGCCATCAACGGCTCCGGCTTCTTCCAGATCGCCAATGTGGTGCGCGACCCGAACGCAGCGCCGGGCACGACACCGGAGATCGACGGCGCACCGATGTACAGCCGCAACGGCCAGTTCAAGATCGACCGCAACGGCTTCATCGTCAACAACCAGCAGCAGGTGCTGCTCGGCTACATGGCCGACACCAACGGCGTGATCGCGCCCCAGCAGGCACGACCCATCCAGCTGCCCACGGCCGGTATCAACCCGCAGGCGACGAGCGGCGTGGAGCTGGAGTTCAACGTCGACTCGCGTGCGGCGGTAACCGGGCCGAGTGCGACCAACATCGACTTCGACGATCCCACCACCTACAACAACGCGACCTCGGTCACCGTGTACGACTCGCTGGGCCAGGACGTCGCCGTCACCTACTACATGCAGAAGACGGCGGCCAATACCTGGAACGTCTATGGCACCGCCAGCGGCACGCCGCTGCTGACCGACGGCGGCGGCAATCCGGCCCCGATCGCGACGATCAATTTCCCCGCCACCGGCGGCAACCCGACGACCGCCGGCGGCGGCAGCATCCAGTACTTCATGGGCGGCGGCGGTACCTCGACCGACGGACGCATTCCCATCGACATTCCCGCCACCACGCGGCCCGACGGCGGCACCACGCTGCCCATCGCCGGTGTCGACCTGAACATGAGCAGTGCCACGCAGTACGGCACGGTGTTCGGCGTCACCAACCTGACGCAGAACGGCTTCGCACCCGGGCAGCTGGTGGGCGTCACGATCGACAACAGCGGCGTGATCATGGCGCGCTTCTCGAACGGCCAGTCGCGTGCGGCGGGCCAGCTCGAGCTGGCGAGCTTTCGCAACCCGCAAGGCCTGCAGCCGATCGGCGGCAACGCCTGGTTGAGCACCTATGCCTCCGGCGATCCCACGCTCAGCGTGCCGGGCTCCGGCAACATGGGCGTGCTGCAGGCGGGGGCGCTGGAAGAGTCGAACGTCGACCTCACGGCCGAGCTGGTGAACATGATCACCGCGCAGCGCAACTACCAGGCCAACGCGCAGACCATCCGCACGCAGGACCAGGTGTTGCAGACGCTGGTGAACCTGCGCTGATGCGTCGTTGAACGACTGACCACCGGAGCCGCGCATGGATCGCATGATCTACCTCACGATGTCGGGCGCGAAGGCCACGATGCAGCGTCAGGAGTCGCTGGCGAACAACCTCGCCAACGTCTCCACGGTCGGCTTCCGCGCCGAGCTGCAGGGCTTTCGCGCGGTGCCGGTCCGTGGCGATGGCGCGAGCACCCGGGTGTATGCGCTCGAGACCACGGTCGGCCACAGCGATGCGCCCGGCGTGATCCAGAACACGGGCCGGCCGCTCGATGTGGCGATGCAGGGCAATGCCTGGCTGGCCGTGCAATCGCTCGACGGCACCGAGGCCTACACACGCAATGGCGCGCTGACGGTCAGCGCCGACGGCACGCTGATGACGAACAACGGCCTCGTCGTGCTGGGAGACGGCGGGCCGATCCAGGTGCCGGGCAACGCCACCGTGTCGATCTCGGGCGACGGTACGGTCAGCGCCAAGACCGCGACCGGGCCCGTCACGCCGCTCGGGCGCCTGAAGCTCGTGACGCCCGAGGAGCCCCTGCAGCGCGGCACCGACGGACTGTTTCGCTCTGCCGCCGGCGACGACCTGCCGGCCGACCCGAACGCCCGCGTGCAGGACGGTGCGCTGGAAGGATCGAACGTCAGTGCCGTGGAGACCATGGTGTCGATGATCGCGGCCGCGCGACAGTTCGAAGCGCAGATGAAGATGCTGCAGACCGCAGAACGCAATGAACAGGCGGCAGCGCAACTGCTGTCTCATGCAGGAACCTGAGGAGCTTCGCCATGATGCGATCGCTTTGGATCTCGAAGTCGGGCATGGAAGCCCAGCAGGTGCAGTTGGACCACGTGTCGAACAACCTGGCGAACGCGGCCACCACCGGCTACAAGCGCGCGAGCGCGCAGTTCGAAGACCTGATGTACCAGAACCTGCGCCAGAGCGGGGCCAACTCCAGCGAGCAGACCAGTCTGCCGACGGGGCTGCAGGTGGGCCTCGGCACACGTGCGGTGGCCACCGCGCGCAGCTTCGCGCAGGGCAACCTGCAACAGACGGGCAACACGCTCGACGTGGCGATCAACGGCAACGGCTTCTTCCAGATCCAGATGCCCGATGGCACCACCGCCTATTCGCGCGACGGCTCGTTCAAGACCGATGCGAACGGCCAGCTCGTCACCAACAACGGCTATGCCGTGGCCCCCGGCATCACCGTGCCGGCCAACACCCAGAGCCTGACCATCGCGCCGGACGGCACGGTCAGCGCCGTGGTCAGCGGCTCGGCGCAACCGGTCGTGCTCGGCAACCTGCAGTTGGCGAGCTTCGTCAACCCGGGCGGCCTGGACCCGCGCGGCCAGAACCTGTTCGTCGAGACGGCGGCCTCCGGCACGCCGACCGCCGGTACGCCCGGCAACGACGGCCTGGGCGTGCTGCAGCAGGGTGCGCTGGAAACCTCGAACGTCAACGTGGTCGAGGAACTGGTCGCGATGATCCAGACGCAGCGCGCGTATGAACTCAACTCCAAGGCGATCCAGACGTCCGACCAGATGCTGCAGCGCCTGAGCCAGATCTGACGGACGCAAGCGATGAGAACCTTTCGCCTGATGGCCACGCTGGCCGTGCTGCCCGCCGCCCTGTTGACCGCCGGCTGCGAGACGATGGACCCCAAGGTCGAGGTGGCCGAGCAGCGCACGATGAGGCCGCAGCCGGTGCCCGACGTGCAGTCCACCAACGGCGCGATCTTCCAGTCGGTCAACTACCGCCCGCTGTTCGAGGACCACCGCGCCCGCCTGCCCGGCGACACGCTGACGGTGAACATCGTCGAGCGCGTGCAGGCGAGCCAGAAGTCGTCGACCACGGTCGAGAAGGAGGGCAGCGTGGAGGCGGGCATCACGGCGCTGCCGTTCCTGAGTGCCAACTCCTTCAACCGCGCCAGCGCGTCGGGGTCGTCGTCCAACACCTTCGAAGGCAAGGGCGAGACGGCGGCGAACAACACCTTCACCGGCACCATCACGGCCACCGTGATCGAGGTGCTGCCCAACGGGCACCTGGTGATCGCCGGCGAAAAGCAGATCGGCCTGAACAAGAACGTCGAGGTGATGCGGTTCTCGGGCCGGGTCGATCCGCGCTCCATCCAGGCCGGCAACACCGTCGCCTCGTCGCAGATCGCCGACGCGCGCATCCAGTACAAGGGCCAGGGCCAGCAGGCCGAAGCGCAGGGAATAGGCTGGCTCGCACGGTTCTTTTTGAGCGTTCTGCCGCTCTGATCGGCGCGAAACTTTCCTCAAGCCTGAGGAAAGTCCGCCGATGAAGATCACCCCCGAACAACTCCTGCGCCGCGCCATCGTCCTGACGATCGTCGTCGCCAGCGCGGCGTTGTGGTGGCCTGCTTCCGCGCAGGCCCTGCGCATCAAGGAAGTCGCCGCCGTGCAGGGCGTGCGCACCAACCAGCTGGTGGGCTACGGCCTCGTGGTCGGGCTCGACGGCACCGGCGACCAGACCACCCAGACGCCCTTCACGACGCAGAGCATCGCCGCGATGCTGCAGCAGATGGGCGTGACCATTCCGCCCGGCACCAACATGCAGCTGCGCAACGTGGCCGCCGTGATGGTGACGGCCCAACTGCCTCCTTTCGCACAACCGGGCCAGCCGATCGACGTGAACGTCTCGTCGATGGGCAATGCCAAGTCGCTGCGCGGCGGCACGCTGATCGCCACGCCGTTGAAGGGCGCCGACGGGCAGATCTACGCGCTGGCGCAGGGCAACCTGATCGTCGGCGGGGCAGGCGCCTCGCAGGGCGGCAGCAAGGTGCAGATCAACCACCTGAGTGCCGGCCGCATCCCGGGCGGCGCTACGGTCGAGCGCAGCGTGCCGACGCCGTTGCAGCACGGCGACCACATCCAGCTCGACCTCACGGCCGACGACTACAGCACCGCGCGCCAGGTGGTGCAGGCGATCAACCGTGCCAAGGGCGAGGGCGTGGCCGAGGCGCTGAACGGTCGGGTGGTGCGCGTGCGCATGCCGCTGGCCGGTGGCGACCGCATCTCGTTCCTGGCGGACATCGAGAACCTGCCGATCGACATGGCGGCGCCCGCGGCCAAGGTGGTGCTCAATGCGCGCACCGGCTCCATCGTGATGAACCAGGCCGTGACGCTGGGCGCCTGCGCCGTGGCGCACGGCAACCTGTCCGTCAGCATCAGCTCCACGCCGGTGGTGAGCCAGCCGGGGCCGTTGTCGAACGGGCAGACCGTGGTGACGGAGCGCGCGGACATCCAGATCGCGCAGGACCAGGGGTCGCTGATCCAGATGCCGGCCGGCACCAAGCTGACCGACGTGGTGAAGGCGCTCAATTCGCTGGGTGCGACGCCACAGGACTTGCTGGCGATCTTGCAGGCGATGAAGGCCGCGGGTGCGCTCCAGGCTGAACTGGAGGTGATTTGATGGCCCACCCCCTACGGCCTTCGGCCGCCCCCTCAAGGGGGCGCCACTGGCGGACCGGCGGAGCCGGATCCGCGGTGGCCGCTGGCGTTTTGGCCGTGCCCGTTTGGACGAAGGTGCTTGCATGAAGCCGCTGAACGTGTCTCACCAGGGGCTGACCAGCGACGTGAAGTCGCTCGACGCGCTTCGCGGGGCCGCCGCGAAGGACCCGAAGGCGGCGATCAAGGAGGCGGCGAAGCAGTTCGAGGCGGTGTTCATGCAGGAGCTGATGAAGAGCATGCGCGAGGCGACGATGAAGTCGGGCATGTTCGACAACGAGGGCTCGGACATGGCCAGCGACATGCTCGACACGCAGTACGCCACGCAGATGAGCGGGCTGCCCGGCGGCCTGGCCGATTTGATCGCGAAGCAGTTGTCGCGGCAGATGGGTGGCGCCGAGGCGGCGACGAGCAGTGAACTCACGCGCACGCTGCCGGCACGGTTCAGCAAGCTGCCGCAGGACATCGCGGCGCCGCGTGCGCCGGGGCGGCAGGGCGACTTCCTGCGCGAGCACTGGAATGCGGCGCAGGTGGCGACGCAGGAGACGGGCATTCCGGCGCAGTTCATCCTGGCGCAGGCGGCCCACGAGTCGGCCTGGGGGCAGCGCGAGATCCGCATGGCCGATGGCAGTTCGTCGCGCAACCTGTTCGGCATCAAGGCCACCGGCAGCTGGACCGGCAAGGTGGCCGAGGTGACGACCACCGAGTACGTCAACGGGCAGCCGCGCAAGGTGACGGCCAAGTTCCGCGCGTACGACTCTTATGAAGACGCCTTCCGCGATTACGCGCGGCTGCTGAAGAACAACGACCGCTACGCGGACGTGATGCGCAGCGGCCACACGGCGGAAGGTTTTGCGCAGGGCTTGCAGAAGGCCGGCTACGCGACCGATCCCGCGTATGCCGACAAGCTCGAACGCATCATCAACACCACGCTGCGCCTGCAGCGTGCCGTGATGTGAGGACGACATGGCAGGAATGGTCAACCTCGGTGTGCGCGCGATGTATGCGGCGCAGGCACAGCTCAACACGGCAGCTGCCAACATCTCCAACGCCAACACCGCGGGCTACTCGCGGCAGACGGTGCAGCTGGAGACCGCCGGCGGGCAGTTCACCGGCGGCGGCTTCTTCGGCAACGGCGTCAACATCACCACCGTCACGCGGGCACACGATGCTTTCCTGACCCGCGAGGCGGCGACCACGCAGGCCGTTTCGTCGATGGACAGTGCGCGGCTCACGCAGCTGCAGCGCCTGGAGCAGGTGTTCGATCTGGGTGAAAGCGGCCTCGGCCATGCCGCCGGGAGCGTGCTGAACGGCTTCGTCGACCTGGCGAGCCGGCCCACCGATTCATCGGCGCGCCAGGTGGTGCTGTCTCGCATGGAGGAGCTGGCGTCCCGGTTCCGCTCGGCGGCCGAAGAGCTGACGAGCCTGCAGGCCGGCGTGACGCAGGAGCTGAAGACCTCGATCGCGACGGCCAACGAGATCGGCCGGCGCATCGCCGACCTGAACCAGCAGATCGCACGCGTGAAAGGTCTGGGCCACGAGCCGAACGACCTGCTCGACCAGCGCGACCAACTGGTGCGCGAGTTGAACAAGTACATCCAGGTCACGCAGATCCCGGCGGACGATGGCTCGGTCGGTCTCTTCCTCGGCGGCGGGCAGCGGTTCGTGCTGGGCAACAGCGCGTTGGAGCTGCGCGGCATTCCCGACGAGTACGACGCCAGCGTGCTACGCCTCGGCGTGCGGGAAGCAGGCGTCGACCGCGTGGTGTCGGACGCGGCGCTCACGGGCGGCTCCATCACCGGGCTGCTGCGGTTCCAAAGCAGCGATCTTGCGTCCGCACAGAACGAGCTGGGCCGTCTGGCCCTGTCGTTCGCCGGGGCGATCAATGCACAGCATGCGCTCGGCCTCGACCAGAACGGCAACGCCGGCACACCGCTGTTCTCGACCGATCCGCCGCGGTCGCTGCCGAGCACCAACAATGCCGGCACGGCGACCATCGGCGTGAGTGTCACGTCGAGCAACCTGCTGCAGGCCAGCGATTACGAGCTGCGCTACGACGGCGGCGCCTGGCAGATCACGCGCCTGAGCGACGGCAGCAGCAGCGCCTTCACGCCGGGCACCGAATTCGACGGACTGACGATCAACGTGCCCAGCGGGGTGCCAGCCAACGGCGACCGCTTCCTGCTGCAGGCGACCAGACTGGCCGCGGCGGACATGCAGCGGGAGCTGGCCGATCCCCGTGGACTGGCCGTGGCTTCGCCGGTGATCGCCAGCGTGGACCCGGACAACAACGGCACGGCGGCCGTCGCCAGCCTGATCCCGACGAGCAGCGACGCCAACCTGAGCCAGCCGATCGAATTGACGTTCACGTCGCCGACGACGTTCACGATCACCGGCACGGTGACCGGCGCCCCGTCGACGACGATCACGCCGGGCGAGCCGATCGTGATCAACGGCTGGGAACTGCGGCTCAACGGGACGCCGCAGGCGGGAGACCGGGTGCTGATCGATCCGGCGGCGCCGACGCAGTCCAACAACGGCAATGCGCTCGGCATGCTCGCATTGCGCGATGCGCCCATCGTCGGACAGGAACTGTCCGGCGGCGTGGCGGTCGGCGGCGAGACGATCACCGATGCCTATGCCAGCGTGATGGCGTCGGTCGGCGTGCGCGTGCAAGGCGCCAAGGCCTCGGCGGAGATGTCGCAGGCCATCGCGAAAGACGCGGACACCGCGCGCAACAGCGTCGCCGGCGTCAACCTCGACGAAGAGGCAGCCCGCCTGATCCAGTTCCAGCAGAGCTACCAGGCCGCGGCCAAGGTGCTGCAGATCGCGCAATCGGTGTTCGACACGCTGATGCAGACGGCGGCCCGCTGACCATCATTCCTGAGGACTTTCCATCATGCGTATCGCCACCGCACAGGCCTACGAGAGTTCCATCGCCAACCTGCAGAAGCGCCAGCAGGACCTGACCGAATCGCAGGCCCGACTGACGAGCGGCAAGCGCGTGCTGCGCGCGAGCGACGACCCGACCGCGGCCGCCCGTGCCGAGCGCGCGCTGGCGGTGTCGGAGCGGGCCGAGGTGTCGCAGCGCGCCGTCGAGGCGAGCCGCACGTCGATGGAGCTGTCCGAGAGCGCACTCGGCGACGCGGTGAAGGCGCTGCAGTCGGCACGCGAGGGGGTGGTGGCCGCCGGCAACGCCAGCTATACCGACGCCGAGCGTCAGGGCATCGCTCAGCAGCTGGAGCTGTATCGCAACCAGTTGCTGACCATCGCCAACCGCGACGACGGCGCGGGTCGCTACCTGTTTGGCGGGCAGGGGTCGCAGGGCGCTCCGTTCGTTGACACGTCCACCGGCGTGCAGTTCCGCGGGCTCGATGGCGAGACCTCCGTGGCGGCCGGCGAAAACCTGCCGGTGACCGTGAACGGCGCGACGGCGTGGATGCGCGCGCCGACCGGCAACGGCGTGTTCGAGACCCAGGTGATCACCGACAACGGCAGGGCGTGGATCGATGTCGGGCAGGTGTCCGACCCCGCGGCGATCCAGGACCGTCGCTACGACATCACCTTCAGCGTGGCGGGCGGGGTGACGAGCTATTCCGTGCAGCGGCGCTTCCTGAGCGGCCTGCCCGACGGCGCGCCGGTGACGGCACCGTACCAATCGGGCACGGCCATCGAGATCGACGGCATGTCGGTCACGGTGAACGGCACGCCGGCCAACGGCGACGAGTTCCGCACGGTGCCGAGCACGCAGACCCTCAGCGTGTTCGACGCGCTGGACCGCACGATCGCCGCGTTGCGGGAACCTTTCGTGCACAGCTCGGACGTGGCGCAGACGGTGGCACATGGCCTGCGCGACATCGACTCGGTGCTGGGGCGCCTGCAATCGGTGCGCAGCGCGGTCGGCGACACGCTCAACCGTATCGAGAACGCCACCGACCGGCTCGACGCGACCGTGCTGCATGCAAAAACAGAACGCTCAAATGCGGAAGATTTGGACATGGTGCAGGGAATCAGCGACTTTCAGAACAAGCAAACCGGCTACGATGCCGTTCTGAAGACGTATGCCCAGGTGCAGCGCCTGTCGCTGTTCCAGTATCTCGGTTGAGCACGGATAGAAGGTGCACGGCGTCGCACAGAAAACAGAAAGCCTCCGCATGGACAACGACGTTCTGCGCAACATTGCGCTGAGCTACTCGCCGATGATCGACCGCAACCGTGCGGTCGTTGCCACCCGCCTCACCGTGTCGGCGCTGCGCACCGGCGGGCCGCTCCAGGCCGACCAGCTGCTGGCGGCCATTTCCGAAGTGTGGCCCGAGGGTGGGGCGCGCGTGTCGCTGAACATCATGAGCGAGACGCTGCTGAACGATCTGTTGCGCGCCAAGCCGTTGTCGAACGTGATGATCGAGATTCCCTCGTTCATCGCCTGCGATCCCGCCAACACCGATGCCATCCTGCAACTGCAGGGCAACACGCTGCTGTTGCATGGCCGCCCGCCGTCGATGCTGCCGCGCGAGTTGCTGCCGCGCTTCAAGTATTCGATCGTCGATCTGGCCGACGACCGCCGTCGCAACGAAGTGGCGGGCCAGGCCGAAGCCTCCGGCGTCACCCGGTCGGTCGGTTTCATCCAGAGCGGCGTGCGTACGCTCGGCGAGATGGAACAGAGCTTCGGCCGCGGGGCGGTCGCCATCCTGGGCTGGCCGATCGAAGACGCGGTGACGCAATCCGGCAACCGTGCGGGCCAGCCGGACATGGCCGTGCTCGTCGAGCTGATCCGGCGCGTCGATGCGGCCGAGGACATCGAGAAGCTCGAAGCGGTGCTCAAGCGCGATCCGACGCTGGCGTTCCAGCTGATGCGCTACATCAACTCGCCCGCGTTCGGCCTGTCCGTCGAGATCAGTTCGTTCCGGCACGCGATCATGCTGCTGGGCTACAAGCGGCTGAAGCGCTGGCTCGCGCTGCTGCTCGCCACCGCGAGCAAGGACGTCAACATGCGGCCGGTGATGTTCGCATCCGTGCGACGCGGCTTGTTCATGGAGCAGCTGGTCGCGAACTCCGGCGACGAAGAGATGCGCGGCGAGGTGTTCATCTGCGGCGTGTTCTCGTTGCTCGACCGGCTGTTCAACAAGCCCTTCGACGAACTGCTGAAGGCCATTCCCGTGCCGGAGCGCGTCTACCAGGCACTGGTCGACGGCAGCGGTCCGTACCACCCGTACCTCGAACTGACCAAGGCCATCGAAACCGACACCGCACCGGTGATCAACGAACTGGCTGAAGGCCTGTTGATGAGCCTGCTCGAAGTCAACCGTGCCGTGCTCGGCACGCTGACGATGGCCGCTCAGCTCGAATAGCCATGGCGTAGCTGCACCTCGGGAAACCCCGGGGTGTCGCAGCCCCTACACTTGGGCCTGTCTACACACGGTGGCCCGATGCGCAGTCTTTTTCATGGCCTTGAGCCAGGCATCCATCAGGGTCGGGTCTGCACCCCGGCGCGGTCACCCCTCCGTTCTTCTCTCTCCTGCCACCGGCCATGCGCGTTCGACGTGCATGCGAAGGTGCTGCGCTGAGGCTTCAGGGCATCCATGAGCGCACAGCAGGGCAGCACCGGGCCGATCGACCGCAACGATGCGTTCGAGGGTGCCGAGGTGCCGGCGCTGGTGCTCACTCCGTCGGGAGGCATCGTCGACGCGAATGCCGGCGCCCGGGCCTTGCTTCATCTGCCTGCGCATGCCACGGTATCGTCGCTCGTGTCCGCTCTCGGGCTTACGGCCGTGCAATGGGTGTTGAGCCACCTGCGCCATGCCGCGCGCGACCCGGGCTTCACGCTCGCTGCGATCACCGGCCCCCGTGTGATGCTGCCCTCGGGGTTGCCGGTGCGGCTGTGCCTCGCCGGCGGCCAGCCTGGTCGTTGGGTGCTGCGGTTCGAACGCGCGGCCGGTGCGTCGGCCGGCCCTTTGATGCGCCGGCCGGTCGGTGCCGACGCCGAATCGCCGGAGCAGCATGACGACGCGGCACTGCGGGAGTTGCGGCGCATGTTCTGGCATTCGCCGTTCCCGGTGGTGCTGCAGGACGCGCAATACCGGGTCATCGACATCAACCAGGCGTTTCTCGACTACAGCGGCTATGCCCGCAGCGACCTGATCGGCCTGGACCCGATGGTGCTGTTCCACCCCGATGACCGCGAGCATCACGAGCGCGTGCGCCGGCAGCTGGAGCTGGACCTGGAGCGCGAGGATGCGTCGGCGATGACCGAGCGGCGCTTCGTCGATGCCAGCGGCCAGACGCGGTGGTACCGCGCGGCGCATCGTCGGGTGTTCGACGGCAACAGGCAGGCGATGTCGCTGACGGTGCTGTACGACTGCACGGCGGAGCACCAGGCGCGCGAGCGCGCGGACCGCTCCGTGCAAGAGCTCGACCAGTGGTTCGATCTCACGCCGGTGGGCATGATGCTGTTCGACGAAGACGGGCTGGTGGTGCGCTCCAACCCGGCGCTGCAGCAACTGATCGGCCGCGTGCCGTTTTCGTTGGCGAAGGCCCACGCCAGCCTGCAGGAGCTGCTCGGCTGGTATGCGGGCGGGCCGTTGTCGGCACTGCATCCCAACAGCGAACCACTGCATCGCCACGGCTGGGTCGAGGACGGCGAGGAAGACCGCGCGCTGCATGCGGTGGTGCGCTGCCTGGAAGAACGCCAGGGGCAGCGCCGCTACATGGTGGTGATCGAGGATCGAACGGCCGAGGACCGGCTCGACATGGCGCAGAGCCAGCTCGGTGCGCTGGCCGAGACGGCGCAGGCCGGGCTTGCGACCTTCGACGAGTACACCGGGCGCTTCCAGGTGGGCCGCCATGCGTCGCTCGGCAGCGAGGGCGGGCTGGCCTCCAGCGAGCTGAAGGCGATCAGCCGCGACCTGGTGCGCGCCGACACGCTGCCCGATTTCGACCGGGTGCAGCAGGCCCTGCGTCAGGGCGAGCGGGTGGACGCACGCTATGCGATCCAGCATCCGGAGCTCGGCACACGCTGGTTGCAGACGCGGGTCGAACCGCGCACGCTCAGCTCCGGCAAACGCAGCACCTCCGTCGTCACGCTCGATGTGACCGACCAGCACCTGATGCAGCAGCGCAGCGAGCGCCTGCTGCGCGAGCTGACCACCATCCTCGAAAGCACGACCACCGGCATCGCCTACCTGCGGGGTGAAACGCTGCTGCGCTACAACCGGCAGTTCGAGCGCATGCTGGGCCTGGAGCCCGATGCGGCGCGCGACCGGCCGTTGGCCGAGTTGCTGCCGCCCAGTGTTGACGCACGCCGGCTGGTCGACGAGGCCATGCACGTGCTGGAGGACGCGACGCTCTACGAAACCGAGATCGAGGTCAGCCGACCGGGGCAGGCGCTGCGCTGGTGCGCGCTGTCGATGCGGCGCATGGAAGGCACGGGGCCCGAGATCGAATCGATCGTGGTGCTGTCCGACGTGACGCGGCTGAAGATGCAGCAGGCCGAACTGGAGGCGCTGGCGCGCGATCGCGAGCTGATGTTCAGCCTGTCCGACGTGGGCATCGTGTTCCTGCGCGGCGGCCGGGTGCAGCGGGCGAGCGAGGGTTTCTGCCTGCTGACCGGTTACGGCAGCGACGAGCTGGGCACGCTGGAAGAGCGTGCGCTCTTCACCGACGAAGGCGACTACGAGCGCCTGCGCCTGGAGCACACCGAGGCGTTGATGAGCACCGGCCGCTGGACTGGCGAGCGGCTGTTGCGCCGCAAGGACGGCACGCTGTGCTGGGTGCAGGTGCACAAGCGGCTCGTGCACGAGGGCGACCCGGACGGCGGCGTGATCGCGTCCTACGTCAACGTCGATGCACGCCGCCTCGCAGAGCAGGCCCTGGCGACGCAGGCCGAGCGCACGCGGGCGATCCTCGATTCGGTACTGGTCGGCATCGTCACGGTGGGGCCGCACGGCATCGAATGGATGAACCGCTCGGCGCGCCGCATGTTCGGCGGCGACCTCGCCGACTTTGCCGGGCGCCCGATCAGCGTCGTGGCGTCCAGCGACCCGTCGCATCCGTTCCAGCGCTCGGCCGTGGAGCACCTTGAGCACGGGCAGGCGCAGATGTTCGAGTGCCAGGTGATGGCTCGCGACGGGCGCAACTTCTGGGTCGTCGGCAATGCGGTGGTCACCGGCATGGGGCCGCGCGGCCGCGAGATCACCTATGCACTGCTCGACATCGACAGCCGCCGGCAGGCGGAGCAGCGCATCGCGGAGGCCCAGGCCTCGCTGCGCCGGCTGATCGATCTGGCGCCGCTGGCCATCACGCTGTGCGATGCGCCCACCTTGCGCATCCTCCAGATCAACCCGGTCGCCGCGGCCATCACCGGCCTGCCGGTCGAGGCCCTGATCGGACGCACCCCCGAGGACATCTATCCCGAGAAGGATGCGGCCGTCTTCCGGACCGACATGGAGGCCGCGCTGGTGGCGGATGGCGTGACCCAGCGCGAGTACCGGGTGTCGGTCGACGGGCAGCCGACCGTGTGGGACGCGCGTTACCTGCCGCTGGCGCGCCCCGGCGAGCCGCCCGACCAGCTGCTGCTGGTGGCCGCCAACGTGACCGAGCAGCGCGCCGCGCAGGAGGCGCGTCTCGAAGCGGCGATTTCACAGCGCGAACTGCTGGTCAAGGAGGTTCACCACCGCATCAAGAACAACCTGCAGGGGGTGGCCGGTCTGCTCCAGCAGATCGCGGTACGCAAACCCGAGATGGCCGGCCCGATCAGCGAGGTGGCCGGCCAGGTGCAGGCGATCGCGCACGTCTACGGGCTGCAGGTCGGCGCGGTCGGGCCGCTGCGGCTCAAGCGGGTGGTCGAAGCCATCACGGGCTCGGTGCAGAAGACCTTCGACCGGCCCATCGTGCTGAGCATCGAAGGCGCGCATGTGCAGGAATGGGCCTTGCCGGAAGCCGAGTCCATCCCGATCGCATTGACGCTCAACGAACTGCTCACCAACGCCATCAAGCACAGCGCCTCCGGCGACGTCGGCTGCCGGCTGCTGTGCGAAGAGAACGCCGTGCAGATCGAGGTGTCGAACGCCGGCCAGCTACCGCCGGGATTCACCCTGGCGCAGTTCCCCGGCGGTGTGTCCGGCCTCGGCCTGATCCGCGCGTTGCTACCGCGCCGTAGCGCCCGCCTGACACTCGAGAACGAGGCCGGCAGAGTCCTGGCCGTCGTCCGGCTGACCCCGCCCGGGGTCAGTCGCCTGACAGCGCTGTAGCAACGCAGCCTCTGCCACCGAGTGGCACCGCGGATCCGGCTCCGCCGGTCCGCCAGTGCCGCCCCTTGAG
>NZ_CAMLJQ010000026.1 GCF_946480305.1 uncultured Caldimonas sp. | reverse complement strand
CTTCTCGGTGATCGAACTCTAGAGCCTCATGCTGCTGTTATCCGGGGGCAGCGCAGCCTTGTACAAGTATCAGCAGGTGCTCGCGCATAGCAACCATCAGGCATTTGACGAGCTGCACACGCCCGGCACTGCGGCGACTTACTCCGGGATCTACCGCTGCCAAAGCTGCGGAGATGAAATCGCGGCGAACGCGGGAAACCCGCTTCCTCCCCAGAACCATCGTCAGCACAACCCTAATGCAGGCCCGATTCGGTGGCGCCTGATCGTTGGGGCCCAGCAGACTTAGCCCGTCGGGATGTGCGGAAGCAGGCGAGCCCTGAGCGGTCGTCGGGGATTTGCTGCGCGGACATATACTGGCCTCAGTCCGACGGGCCGAAACCCCACACATGTCTGTGGGGGCACTGCCGAAGCGGTGGAGAGCAGTCTCCTAGGCCCGTCCGGGCGCCCCTCTCGGGCGTGCGGCGAAGCTCCAGATTGAGAAGGCGTCGCGACCTGCACGCGTTTGTACGCACAGTTCCTTCAGCTTCACGCGCTCGGCGATCAGCTCGGCAAGTGCTATGCGGTGAGGACTGGCGCCGTCTTCTTTGTGAGATCCATTCCACTGGTAGGCAATCGCGCCGGTGATCACGTCGACAGCCTCGATCAGTGTGCATGCCTTTGAGTCTCTGTATTCGACCCGACGGAATGGACGGACCCCGTAGTTTTTGTTCATCCCGTTGTTGAGGATCGCCCTGAACTCAGTGAGAGTTTGGTTGGTGGTTCGATCATCGAGGAAACAGTCGAAGACCGTGTTCGGTCGGTGCAACAACCGCGCGCACTTGAAAACCAACTGATAAACAAACTTGGAGAAGCCGATTTCGCTGCTTCCCCCGTTGTAGAAGTTGTGATCGAGTTGCGACGTGTCGACGACGATGGAGTAGTAGCTCGGCGTGTCGCGTTGCAACGCTGCTAGCACCTCGCAGGTGAAGTCCTGATAGGCCGCAAGCATCGACCGACTTACTTTGCCCCACTTCACCTCTCGTCCAAGGCCAAGCCGCTGCTTGGCGGACTCAAGGCGCTGCGTAAGTGCTGCTGCCGCGGGTTCCTGCAGGACAAGCGCTCCTAGAACCATGTAGCGCCGTCCGGTCTGGCTGCTTTCGTCGACGTAGAGGTGGTATCGCGTCTGCTGCTGGTGATTCGTCACCCCATAAATGTATCCAACCGGCAATACGCTGAACACGGTGGCCGTCTCATGAACTTGAACCTTCCGCCGGATCGGCTCTGGAACACGCTTGGAGCGTGCGGGGGACTTTCTGGGGGAATCCGCACTGTGCGACAGGTCACGAACCCAGCAAACAAGCCAACTTCAGAGCAAGATTCGCCCGACGCTCTCGCCAGCACACTAGAAAACACGGGCCTTCGCGGCCCGTTTTCTTTTTCTTCCCCACATCCTGCCCCGCCGATCACCTCGCAAGGGGAAACGCCGGACCGCCTCGAGGTTCGCTAACGGCAAGAGGAACCGGGGGCCTGCGAGGTCTGGTCTCGCGGCGCTCACAGCCCCAGCCTGCGCGGCACCGCACCCCCCGAATCCTGCAACGGCCCCAGCGGCTGGCGGCGCTCTTCCAGCCGCTCGATGTTGGGCTGGCCGCCCTGGTTGCGGAACAGCACGGTGCCGTCTCGCACCAGCAGCAGTGCTTCGAAGCGCCAGCCCTGGACGTGGGTCACGCGCCGAAAGTTGAAGACGTCGGCCGCGAAGTTGCCGACCCGTTCGTGCCGGACGCGGCTGAAGCGGAACAGGTAGGCCTCGCAGGCGGCGCCTGCCGCCAGGCAATCGCGGATGCCGCCGTCGGCACCGTCCAGCGGCGTCTGCGGGCCCACGAGCGACTGGAACCACTGCGGGTAGGGGATGCGCTGCACGTTGGCGGTTTCCCGGATGTCGAAACCCAGGTCGTGCAATTCGCGCACTGTGGTGCGGTAGGGCTGAACGCGCGACAGCGCCTGTTCGGCTTCTTCGTAGCTGCCAAAGCGCGACGGCTCCGTCTCGCCTCCTCGCGGGAGCAGCGCCTGGCACCCGGCGAGCCCCAGAGCCACGACCAACCACGTCATGCGCAGCGCCCTCATCGCGTGGCTCCCTGGAAGGGCACGGGCACCGCACTCGCGAGCGCAGGCAGCCGACGAGTGTCGATGGGATGCGACGGGCCATGCATGGCTCGCAGGGTGCGTGGAACAGGAAATCCAGTGAGGCGTTTCATCGTGATGCGTGTGGAGAGCGGCCAGCACAGGTGCCGACGGTGCCTCATTCTTTGCGGCCGCGCCCTGCCAGGCTTTGACGGCGATCAAGGCTCGCGGCAGACGGACACGGGCCAGGGTCGACGTATCGCACGACTCACGTCGCCCTGCCCGCCCTCTCAACCTCTCAGCCGCCAGACACCCCACAGTGCAACGGCTGCAGCACCGAGCGGCCACACCGCAGGCAGTTGCGTGGGCAGGCCGAACACGCTGCCCACCCCCGGCACGGCAAGCAGCGCAAGCCATACCAATCCGATCCCCACCAGCAACGCGTTGAAGGCGCGGTTGGTGTGGTCATGGTGGCGCTGCAGCCCCCGGAACCACAGCAGCATCAGCAGATTGCCGGCGACGATGCCGCCCAGGCTCGCGAAGCGCAGCATCTCGTGCGAGGCACCGGCCCTGCGGCCGGCCCATTGCAGCAGCACCACGCCGGCAAACGCCGTGGCGCCGACGGCCAGTGCCTGCGCTGCGTCCTTGAACGAAAACAGCCGGGAGTGCGGGCTCCTCGGCGGCACGCGCATGCAATCGTCGGGCTCCGGCTCGGCCTCGAACACCAGCGAACAGGCCGGGTCGATGATCAGCTCCAGCAGCACCACGTGCAACGGCACCAGCAGCACCGGCCCGCCCAGGACCACCGGCATCAGCGACACGCCGGCGATCGGCACGTGCACCGCGAACAGGTAGCCGAGCGCCTTGCGCAGATTGATGAAGATGCGCCGGCCGGCGCGCACCGCATGCACCATCGAGGCGAAGTTGTCGTCCAGCAGCACCAATGCGGCCGCCTCGCGCGCCACATCCGTGCCGCGCTGCCCCATCGCCACGCCGATATCGGCCGCGCGCAGTGCCGGTGCGTCATTGACGCCGTCGCCGGTCATCGCGACGATCTCGCCCAGCTCCTGCAGCGTTTGCACGATGCGCAGCTTCTGCGCGGGGTCCACGCGCGCGAACACTCGCGTGCGCTGCAGCACCTCGCGCATCTGCAGGTTCGAAAGCTCCGCCAGCTGCGATCCCGTGAGCACGGATGCCGCCTCGTCGTCCAGCAAGCCCGCCTGGCGGGCAATGGCCCGCGCCGTCACTGGCGAATCGCCGGTGATCATGACGACCCGCACGCCGGCCTCGCGGCACTGGGCCACGGCTTGCGGCACCTCCTCGCGCATGGGGTCCATGAAGCCGACCAGCCCCACGGCCTGCAGCGCGGGGCCCTCGGGCAAGCCGCCGTCGGCCGCCACGGCAGCGGCTCGTGCCCGGGCCACCGCCAGCACGCGCAGCCCTTGCGCGGCCCAGCGTTCGGCGGCCGCCAGCAGCGCGGTGCAGGGCGGGTCCGGGCGGCACATCGCGAGCACCCGCTCCGGGGCGCCCTTGACGGCAGCCTGTGCGTCACCCTCGGCCGTGTGCCACCAGTGAACGACGTACGGGCGGCCATCGCGCACGCCCTGGTGCGGCCCGCGCGTCCATCCCGGTGGGTCGCCGGCGCTGTCGCCCCTGGCGGCGAAGATGGCGCGGTCCATCGGCTCGATGCCGTTGCGCACGCTCGCCATCGCGGCGGTCTCCAGCAGCGTGACCTGGCTCTCGCCGTCGGCAGGCAGGCGACCTTCCGCCTCGCCGTCATGCAGCGAGACCACCGTCATGCGGTTGTGCGTGAGGGTGCCGGTCTTGTCGACGCACAGCACGGTCACCGTCCCCAGCGCCTCGACGGCCTGGGCCTGCCGCGTCAGCACCTGCACCTTGGCGAGCCGCCAGGCGCCGAGCGTCAGCATCACGGTCCACACCACGCCGAACTCCTCGGGGATGAGTGACATCGCCAGCGTGAGGCCGACCAGCAACCCGGCCGTCCACGAGCCTTCACGCAGGGCATACACCACCGTCGCGATCACGCACGTGAGCAAGGCCAGCACCGCCACCGCCTGCACGAGCCGCTTCAGCTCCTGCTGCAGGCGGCTGGGGGGCGGCTCGAGTTGCCGCAGCGAGCCGCCGATACGCCCCAGCGCCGTCTCGGCGCCCGTGGCGGTCACCACGGCCATGCCGTCGCCCTGCACCACCAGGCTGCCGGCACTCAAGCGCGCGGCCTCCGCCGGGCCGCCGGCGCGCTTGGCGACGGGTTGGGATTCGCCGGTGAGCTGCGACTCGTCGACCTGCAGGCCGCTGCTTTCCACCAACCGGGCATCGGCCGCGAGGCGGTCGCCCTCGTCCACCCTCATGCGGTCACCAGGCACGAGCTCGATGCTGCTGACCCGCCGCGCGCGGCCCTCGCGGATCACCGTGCAGCGGGGACTCGACAGGTTCTTCAGGGCATGCAGCACGCGCTCGGTGCGGTGTTCCTGGTAGATCGACAACCCTCCCACGGCCAGCACGGACGCGAACAGCAGCGCCGCGTCGGTGCCCTCGCCGAGCAGCGCGTACACGGTGGCCGTGACCAGCAACAGCAGGAACATCGGCTGGGTGAAGGCGCTCCAGGCGATACGCACGAGGCTGCGCCGGCGCGCCTGCGGCAGCAGGTTGGCACCGTGGCGGGCACGCAGGGCCTGTGCCTGCGATTCGCTCAGGCCCTGCGGGCCGGGGTCTGGAAGGGCATCGTCGGACATGGCCGCATGTATCGCCGGCATCGCATGCGGCGAGCTTGACGCAGCGCAATTCACCCTGCTGCCGGCTCGACGCCGTGCCCGCTGCCGCTACTGGCGCTCCCCGCGGTTCGCTGCCTCGAAGTCGGCCAGCCGCTCCTCGAGTTCGCTGGTCGTCAGCACCGTGAAGTCGACGGGCGCCTCGAACCTGATCGACTTGAGCGACGCCGGCGTCAGCTGCGCAAGCAGCGCGCCCAGCACGTCCTCGGGCGCGAGCATCACCAGGCCGCCGCATTGATCCCGGGCAACACCGTGGTTCAGGAAGCGGCTCACCTCGGTCACCAGGTTTCCGGTGTCGGCACCCGTCGCGGCGTGCCCCGCCTGCGGTGCCCGATGGTTTCCCTGCGCACGCGAAAAGTACGCCAGCGGCTGCAGCCTCATCTCGCCTTGACGGCGCTCGAACAGGCGCGCGCGCGCCGGGTTCGCGACGACCACCCAAGCTGCTTTCATGGACACCACCCGCGCATTTGCCCTCGATGCAGCCAAGTGTGGGATGCGGGCCCGAGGAGGTGCTGAGGAAAGTCAATCAGTCGCGCACGCTTCGCCCGGCGTGGCCGCAGGCCGACCGATAGAAGCGCCCCTTCGCCCATTCGGTGGCGCCGAGATACCCGAGCAGCACCAGCAGCAACACCAGCAGCACCGACGACGGCAGCGGAACAAAGCCGAACACCGTGGACGCCCATCCCGCATAGGGCGCCACCAGCGCTGCCGCCACGCCGGCGATGGTGGCGACGACGAGCATCGGTGCGGCCCGGCTGCGCCACACCGGCCCCCGCGTGCGCAGGACCAGCACCACGCCCAGTTCGGTCAGCAGCGAAATCACGAACCACGCCGTCCGGAAGGCCGGCTCGTCGGCGCCTACCACCCGCAGCAGCAAGGCAAAGGTCAGCAGGTCGAACGCCGTGCTGAGCAATCCGAACACCAGCATGAAACGGCGCAGCTCGGCCATGTTCCAGCGTTGGGGCCGGGCGGTGTCGCGCGCGTCGACCCTGTCGGTGGAGATCGCCAGCGCCGGCAGATCCGACAACAGGTTGTTGAGCAGGATCTGCTTGGCCAGCAAGGGCAGGAATGGCAGGAACAGCGAGGACAGCGCCATGCTGACCATGTTGCCGAAGCTCGCGCTGGTGGTGATGCAGATGTACTTGAGCGTGTTCGAGAACGTGCGCCGTCCCTGCAGCACGCCCTGGTGCAGGGGACGCAGGTCGTGCTTCAGCAGCACGAGGTCGGCGCTCTCGCGCGCCGCATCGACGGCGGTGTCGACCGAAATGCCGACGTCGGCCGCGTGCAGCGGCGGCACGTCGTTGATGCCGTCGCCCAGGTAGCCCACCGAGTGGCCGCGCTTCTGCAGCGCCCGCACGATGCGCTCCTTCTGCTGCGGGTCGACCTCGGCGAACAGGCTGGTGACGGCGGCGCGCTGCCACAGCGCCTCGTCCTTCATCGCAGCGATCTCGGCGCCAGTGAGCATGGCCCCGGCATCGATGCCGACGGCCCGCGCAACATAGGCGCACACGTGGCGGTTGTCGCCGCTGATCACCTTCAGCGCAATGCCGTCGTCGGCCATGCGGCGCACCGCCGCCTTCGCATCCGCGCGGGGCGGGTCGTCGAACAGCAGAAAGCCGGCCAGGGTCATGCCGGTCTCGTCGTCGTGCGAGTACGTCGGCTGCAGCGGCACGCGCCGCCACGCCACGGCCAGCACGCGCAGCCCCCGCTCGCCGGCGGCTCGCTGGCCGTCCAGCAGCGAAGCGCGCTCGGCATCGCCAAGCGGTTCGGCACGCTGCATCCGCGCACGGGACGAACACACGGCCAGCACCTCGCTCACGGCGCCCTTGGTCACGAGGAGCACGTCGCCCTCGGCATCGGCCAGCGCGACCGTCAAGCGCCGGCGGATGAAGTCGTATGGAATCTCGTCGAGCTTGCGCCAGCCGTCGGTGCCGACGCCGGCATCCGCTGCGGCCGCCACCAGCGCTTGGTCCAGCGGGTTCTCGATGCCCGTCTGGAACAGTGCGTTGAGACAACCGAGGCAGCGCACCTCTGCGCTCGGCGCGTCGTCGGTGTCCACGGCGCTGGCCAGGCGCATGCTGCCTTCGGTCAGGGTGCCGGTCTTGTCGGTGCACAGCACGTCGATGCAGCCGAGGTGCTCGACCGCCTCCAGGCGCTTGACCAGCACGCCGCGCCGGGACAGCACCCGGGCCCCCTTCGACAGCGTCACGGTCACGATGGCCGGCAGCAGTTCGGGCGACAGCCCCACGGCCAGCGCGACCGCGAACAGCAAGGCATCGAGCGCCGGCCTCGCGAGCAGCAGGTTCACCGTCAACGAGGCGAGCACCATCACGAACATGATGCGCAGCAAGGCATTGCCGAACTGCCGCAGCCCGCGGGCGAACTCGGTTTCCGGGCGTTGCACCAGCAGGCGACCGGAGAGTGTGCCGAGTTCGGTGTCGCGCCCGCAGCGCAGCACCAGCAGCTCGGCCGTGCCGCTGCGCACCGACGTGCCGAGGTAGGCACAGTTGCTGCGCGCTGGCAGCGGCGTGTCTTCGGGCAGCACGCCGGGGCGCTTCTCGACCGGAAAGGACTCGCCGGTCAGGCTTGCCTCGGTCACCAGGAAGTCCCGGGCGGCGATGACCACGCCGTCTGCCGGCACCAGGTTGCCGGCACTGAGCAGCACCACGTCGCCCGGCACCAGCGATGCGGCCGGCACGCTGCGCACCACGCCATCGCGGCGCACCTTCGAGCTCAGCGCCAAGCGCCGCCGCAGCCGCGCGAGCGCCGTCGACGCGCGGTACTCCTGGAGGAAGCCCAACGCGCCGCTGCATCCCACGATGAACAGCACGATGCCCGCCTCGACCCAGTCGCGCAATGCCATCGACACGGCCGCGGCGAACACGAGGATCAGCACCAGCGGGCTCGCGAACTGCCGCCGCACCAGCAGCCAGGCGCTCTCTTGCGCGTCACCCGCCACCTCGTTCGGGCCGCGTGCTTTCAGCAGGCGGGCCGCCTCCCGTTCGCTCAACCCCTCGGTGCCGCTGCCCAGCTGGCGCATCAGCTCCTGCGCCGGCACGCACCAGTAGGCGGGGCTCATCAGGCGTGCGCTGTCAGATGCGGTCGCACGGCTTGCCGCCCCGACTCCAACAGCTCGCGCAGCTCCGGCTCCGACAGCGTTTCCTTTTCCAGCAACAGGCGGGCGCCCTGCTCCAGTTGCAGGCGTCGCCCCTGCAGGATCGAGAGGCTGCGTGCGAACACCGACTCGACGAGCCGGCGCGAGGCCAGGTCGATCTCGCGCGCGGTGGCCTCCGAGTACGAACGCTGCTGCATGCCCATCGGCCCGTCGAAGCCGAGCAAGGGGGCGCGCTCGGTTTCATATGCAAGCGGGCCGACGCTGTCGTCCATGCCGTAGCGGGCCACGATGGCGCGCGCGATGTCGGCCACCTTGGCGAGGTCGTCCGCCGCGCCGGTGGAGAGTTCACCGAACACGAGCTGCTCCGCGGCACGCCCGCCCAGCAGCACGGCCATCTTGTTTTCGAGCTCGCGGCGCGTCATCAGATAGCGGTCTTCGGTCGGGCGCTGCAGCGTGTAGCCGAGCGTGCCGATGCCGCGCGGAATGATCGAGATCTTCTGCACCGGGTCCTGCCCCGGCAGCGACATCGCCACCAACGCATGGCCCATCTCGTGGTGCGCCACCACCGCCCTCTCCTGCGCGTTCAGCAGCCGGTTGCGCTTTTCAAGCCCGGCGACGATGCGCTCGATCGCGGTGGTGAAGTCACCGAGTTCCACCGCGGCATGGTCTCGCCGGGTGGCCTGCAGCGCCGCCTCGTTGACGAGGTTGGCGAGGTCCGCGCCGCAGAAGCCCGGCGTGAGGCCGGCCACGTCGTCCAGGTCGACACCCGCCGCCAGCGTGATCTTGCGCGTGTGCACCTTCAGGATCTGCACGCGGCCGATGCGGTCGGGCCGGTCCACCAGCACCTGCCGGTCGAAGCGGCCGGCGCGCAGCAGTGCGGGGTCCAGAATCTCCGGCCGGTTGGTCGCGGCCAGCAGCACCAGGCCCGAACGCGGGTCGAAGCCGTCGAGTTCGGCGAGCAGCTGGTTGAGCGTCTGCTCCTTCTCGTCCTGCCCGCCGAAGCCGCCGAAGGCGCCGCGCGCCCGTCCCAGCGCGTCGATCTCGTCGATGAAGATGATGGCCGGCGCCTGCTTGCGTGCTTCCTCGAACAGGTCGCGCACACGCGCCGCACCCAGCCCCACGAACAGCTCGACGAACTCCGAGCCGTTGATCGAGAAGAACGGCACCCCGGCCTCGCCGGCCACGGCGCGCGCCAGCAACGTCTTGCCGGTGCCCGGTGGGCCGACGAGCAGCACCCCGCGCGGCAGCCGTGCTCCCAGCCGGCCGTAGCGCTGCGGGTCTTTCAGGAAGCCGACCACCTCTTCCAGCTCCGCCTTCGCCTCGTCGACGCCGGCGACGTCGTCGAACGTGACCTTGGTGTCCGTCTCCACGTAGACCCGGGCCTTGCTCTTGCCGAGCGACAGCAGCCCGCCGCCTGCGCCGCCCCGCTGCTGCAAGCGACCGATCAGGAAGAACCAGATCATCGCGAACACGGCCATCGGCACCACCCAGCCGAGGATGTCGCGCAGCAGCGTGCTTTCGATCACGCCGGAGAACTTCACCGGGTACCGGTCCAGCTCGGCGGCCAGGTCGGTCTCGACCCGCGTCGTGACAAACCGGTCGCGACCGTCGGGCAGCGGCAGCTTCAGCTTGCCCTCGATCGCGTTCGCCGAGACGGCGATCGACTCCACATTGCCGTTGCGCAGCTGTGTGAGGAACTCGCTGTAGGCCAGCGGTTGCACCGCCCGGTATTCCGCCCACAGGCTCTGCAGGAACACC
The DNA here is from genome assembly GCF_946480305.1 of uncultured Caldimonas sp. The sequence continues at coordinate 44,316 of NZ_CAMLJQ010000026.1, read as the reverse complement.
ACCGCGAGCAAGGCCAGCACGGCGTAGACGACGGTGAAGGAGGTGGTGTTGCGTTGCGGTGCCATGGCCGGGCTCTCTGCCGAATGAATGCGCACATGATTGGCGGCGCGGCCGTCGTTCGCCGTGACGCACGTCAATGACGGTGCTCGCAGCTGCCGCGGCAACCTCGGGCCCGTCGGGGCTCACCGCCAGCGTGCAGGCTGCCCGGCCGCGCACGGCAGGCGCGCGCGGCCTTGCGCGGCGTCAAACCGTCGTGAAGCCTGAGCACCGATAGTCGAGGTGCATCGAGGAGTGTTGGATGGCGATCATCAGGCACCAGCCCACGAAGACCTGGCACGTTGCCGCTCTCATGCTGGCAAGCCTGCTCGCGTTCGCCTTCGTGTCCTGGACCAGCTACCGCGCCACGCAGAACGTGATCGCCGCCCAGAACGAGCGGGAGCGTGCGGCGGAGGTGCTCCAGCTCATCGAGCAGACGCTCGGCGATATCGTCGACATGGAGACCCACCACCGCGGTTTCCTGTTGACCGGCAACGAGAGTTTTCTGGTGCCTTACGAGGAGGCGCGTCAACACGTGATGCAGCACTACGGGCAACTGTCGTCGAGGCAGGACACCCGCGGGCAAGCCGGCCCGGACGCGTTGCATGGCGAACTCGAGGCCCTGCTGGCCCAACGCATCGAGCACCTGGACCGCAACATCGCCATGCGGCGGTCGAGCGCCTTCGATCCCAGCATTCATCAGCCGCGATTCGGGCAGGGCAAGGCACTGATGGACAGGCTGCGGGCCACGCTCGGCGAACTGGGGGCGCAGCAGGCCCGGCGGGTCGACGGCTGGGACCGGGAGATCGACGCGGTGCAGGCGCGGGCACGCTCGCGCGTCATCGGCATGGGCCTGCTGGGCTCCCTGCTGCTGCTGTGGTCCGTGTGGCTGGTCTCGCGCGAGCGCCGTCGACGTGACGTGGCGGAGGCCCGCTTGCAGGCGATGAACGGCGACCTGGAAGCCGCCGTGGACGCCCGCACGCGCGAAGCGCTGCAGGCTCGCGACGAGCTGGCGGAGTTCGTCAGCGAGCTGGACCAGAGCATCGAGGCCGAACGCCGCCGCATCGCGCGCGAGGTGCACGACCAATGCGGCCAGATCGTCGCGGCCATGCAGATGCTCGTCGAGCGGTTGCGAGGCATGTCGGACCCCAAGCAAAGGGCCGGCGCCTACAACCAGTTGCTGCAACTGCTGGCCGAGGCCACCGCAACCGCACGTCGGATCGCAGCCGAGTTGCGACCGCCACTGCTCGATGACCTGGGCTTTTCCGCCGCCGTCGAGCACCACGCGCAGACGCTGTCGCAGCAGTCCGGCCTCGCGATCGTGGTCGATGTGACCGACGACGAGCGCCTGACACCGCTGCAGACGAACCAGCTGTTCCGCATCCTTCAGGAAGCGCTCGTCAACGTGTACCGGCACGCACGTGCGAGCCGGATCGCCATCGAGGCCGGAGCGCAGGACGACGCGTATCGCCTGTGCATCACCGACGACGGCATCGGCCCCGGCGAGCCGCGTCCGGGTGCGAGCGGGCTGCGCAACATGCGTGAACGAGCCTCCCTGGCAGGCGGGGTGCTGGAGTTCGGCCAGTCGCGCGAGGGCGGCGCGCAGGTGGTGGTGCGGTTGCCGCTGGGCGGGCGGCGCAGGTTGGCGGCCTGAACGCAGCCGTTGCCTTTGATGCGGCCCGGGCTGCTGGCATGCGGCGTGACGTGGGGGCGGATTTTCAGGGGGCCGTGCAGCAGCGAATTGGAGCAGTCGCGCGGGTCGGACGGCAGGGCGCGCAGGCGCGGGACTGTCCCCCGGCGCCGGCTTGCAGCCGGCACCTCCTCCTTTACGTCCCTCGCCTGCGCGCCCTGCCGTCCTGTGTGGCGGCGCTGGGTTGGCGCGCTGCCGTCAAGCCCGTGCCAGCCAGTGGGCGGCCAGCGTACTGGCATCTGGCGTCGGCTCCAGCACGTCTGGCAGTTCGTCGGGCGCCAGGGGCTCCTGCACGGCATGCAGTCGCTCCAGCACGACCGCGTCGGCCTCGGAAGCATCGTCGCGCCGCTGTGCGCGCTCGGCCACGCGCTGGCGCAGCACCTCGAGCGGCTCGGCGCAATGCAGCACGCTGCAGGGGCATCCGTGCTGCCGCGCCAGGGCGCGAAAGCGCTCGCGCTCGTCGCGGCGCAGGAAGGCCGCATCGACGATGGTCGGGTAGCCGGCGGCCAGTGCCGTGGCGGCCACGGATTCGAGTCGCGCGTAGGTGCGCTCGGTGGCGTCGGCACCGTAGATGCCGGTCGACCCCTGTGTGCGTGAATCGTCCAGCGGACCCAATCCGAACAGCCGCTTGCGCTCGACGTCGGAGCGCACCCGTACCGCCCCTGCCCGTTCCAGCAGTCGCTGCGTCTGCCACGTCTTGCCCGAGCCCGGCAGGCCATGCGTGATGAGCAGCCGGGGCGACGCGGGCGCGGCCAGCGAAGCGGCCACCGAGAGGTACAGCGCGGCGTCGGCATCGAGCCGCGCGTCAGCGCCTGCCTGCGCGGCCCTCAACGCGGCCACCTGCGAACGCACCAGGGCCCGATAGACCATGTAGTAGCGCAACACCTTCAGACCGTCGTAGTCGCCGCTGTGCTCCAGCCAGGCGTTGAGAAAGCGGTACCCCAGCCCGGCATGGCCGCGCGCCTGCAAGTCCATCACGAGGAAGCCGACGTCGCTCATCACGTCGATCCAGCGCAGCGCCGGGTCGAACTCGATGCAGTCGAAGGCCGTAGGTCCGTCCGCGTCGAACATCAGGTTGGCCACGTGCAGGTCGCCATGGCCTTCACGCACGTGGCCGCCCGCAAGGCGAGCGGCGAGCGCGTGCTCCACCGCGCCCGCCTGCGCCCGCACCCGGTGCGCCACCGGGGTTGCCGCCGCACCGAACACCGCGGTGACACCTTGCAGCGCGGACTCGACCGTGGCCACCACCTGGGACGGTGCACCGTACGGTCCGCCCGCGTGCGCCACGGGTGCCTGCGCATGGAAGCGCGCGATGCGCGCGGCGAGCACGTCCACCTCGGCACGCAGGTCGTCGCCGCGGGTCAGCCGCGACAGCCAGTCGGCGTCGTCCGCGAACCTGCGCATCTTCACCGCGTACTCGAGCACCTCACCCTCGCCTTCCATCGAGGGTGCATCCAGCGGGCCATGCACGGCGGCCACACCCAGGTACAGCAGCGGGGCGAGCCGGCGGTTGAGGCGCACCTCTTCCTCACAGCAGCGCTGCCGCAGGGCCAGCGTGCTGAAGTCCAGGAACGCCAGGCGCATCGGCTTCTTGAGCTTGTAGGCGAGCTCGGGGCCGAGCAGCACCCACGAGATGTGCGTCTCGACGAGCGTGTGGGCCCGGCCCGTCTCGACCTCCAGCCGGCGCTGCAGCGCCAGTACCAGCTTGCGGGCATTGGTCGGGTCGGTGCGCGTGTCCAAGTCGGCTCCTGTCGGTACGGCTGAGGATAGTCAAGTTGCGCCCTGCGCTGCCGCCGCAGGCGCGAGGCGAGTTGAGCGTTCTCAACTTGCGGCAGCCGGGGTGCGCGACGCTCGGGCCAGCTTCTGCAAGGAGGAAAGCCTGTGACCCACGTTCGCAACGCACGAGGTGGACGTCGAGAGCTTCGCCTCCTGCACCTCGGTGAACGGCGACCAGCACATGTACTGAACCAGGAGGCCGACATGTCACACACCCGACTCCAGGCTGCCTTCGGCGCCATCGCGCTGGTCGCAGGCTTTGCAGCTTTCTCGGTCGGCCTGGCCGCGTGGGCGCAGCAGTCGATCGCCCCGGCACCCCAGGCCAGCGCCGCACCGAGCAACGTGTACCTGGGCGGCTCTGCCGTGCAGACGGTGGAGCCGGTCGGCGGCGACCTGTTCGCGTCGGGCGGGCGGGTGAGCGTCTCGCATGACGTGCAGCACGACGCCATGCTCGCCGGCGGCGACGTGCAGGTGCGCTCGCACATCGGCCAGGACTTGCGGGCTGCGGGCGGCCAGGTGGCGCTGTCGGGCGAGGTCGCCGGCGACACCATGCTCGCCGGCGGCAACGTGGAGGTGACGGCCGACGCCCGTCTCGGTGGCCGCACCTGGCTGGCGGGAGGCAACGTCGTGCTCGCCGGCACCGCCGCGAGAGACGTCAAGGCCTATGGCGGCAAGGTCACGGTCTCCGGCGACGTGGGCTCCGACCTGCGGGTGGTGGCGGAAGAACTGGTGCTCGCGCCGACGGCGATCGTGCGCGGCAACCTGCACTACGTGACCCGCCGGCCGGCCCGCATCGAACCGCAGGCCCAGGTGCTCGGGCGCATCACGCACGAACCCGCTCCACCGCGGGAGGAACCGGTGCCGCAACGGCGCAGCCCGGCCGGCACGGCATGGACGGGTTTCACGGGGTGGTTGGGGCTGGTCGCGGCGGGCGCGCTGTGGGTGCTGCTGTGCCCTGCCGCCAGTGCCCGGGCGCGCACCCGGTTGAGAGCGCAACCCTGGCTGGCACTCGGGGTGGGTCTGCTGGTGCTGCTCGCGGTACCGCCCTTGGCGGTGATGCTGCTCATCACGGTCGTCGGCATTCCGCTGGCCGTGCTGTTGCTGGCGGCCACGGCCTTGCTGGCGCTGGCTGGCGGGCTGACCGCTGCCGATGCGCTCGGCGAAGCTGCGTTCCGCGCCGCGTGGCACGAGCGCGAGCTGACCGCAGGCCGCCGCGTCGCGGTGCTGGCGGCGGCACTGGCGGCCTTCGCGCTGGTCGGTGCACTGCCGGTGGTCGGGCCGCTGGTGGTGTTCGGTCTGTGGGTGGCCGGCATGGGGTCGATCGTGGTGGCGCGCGTCTCGAAAGCCGTGCCTCCCGCCCCCGCCGCGCCGGTGCCGGCCCAGGCATCCAGCGCGCCGCCGCACGCACCCCAGGGACTCACCACCCGATGAGCGAAAGAAGCACGCCATGGATCGCATCGCCTCCACTCTGAAACAGGTGCTCGTGGGCCCTCACGCGTTGCCCGGCGACCTCGTGCTGCCCGAGGACGCACAGGCGCTGATCGTCTTCGTGCACGGCAGCGGCAGCAGCCGCTACAGCCCGCGCAACCGCGAGGTGGCGCGGCGCCTGCAGCTTCAGGGGCTCGGCACGCTGGCGTTCGACCTGCTTACCGCGGCCGAGGCGAATGAACGCGCCAAGGTGTTCGACGTCGAGTTGCTGTGCAACCGCGTCGAGCAGACGTTCGACTGGCTCGACTGCCGCCGCGCGCTGGCGGCCCTGCCGGTGGGCCTGTTCGGGGCCAGTACCGGTGCAGCGGCGGCACTCTCGGCTGCGGCCAGGCGGCCCGAGCGCGTGTTCGCGATCGTTTCGCGCGGCGGGCGGCCCGACCTCGCGGCGGCCCTGTTGCCCAAGGTGCAGGCACCCACGCTGCTGATCGTCGGCGGCGCCGACACCGAGGTGCTCAAGCTCAACCGCAAGGCCTTGAAAGCGCTGTCCTGCGAGGCCCGGCTCGACGTGGTGCCCGGCGCCACGCACCTGTTCGAAGAGGCCGGCGCGCTGGACAAGGTCACGACGCTTGCAGCCGACTGGTTCCTGCAGCACCGGCCGGTGGCGGCACGGCGACGCGCCTGATCAGGCGACGTGCACGTACGTGCCGGGTGCGTCGCACAGCGGACGCAAGCCCCCGGGGCCGCCCATCGCCGGCGGCTCGGCCTTGGGGCTGGAATGCCCGGCCAGCCAGGCCTGCCAGCCCGGCCACCACGATCCATCGCGTTGCTCGGCCAGCTCCTTCCACGAGAGCGGATCGCGGTAGGGTCCGCCAGCCGGGCGCAGCTCGATGCGATAGCTCGCCTGCGATGCCGCGGCGGGGCCATCGGGCGGATTGACGATGCCCACGTTGTGCCCGCCGCTGGTCAGCACGTAGGTGATCTCGGCATCGGTCAGCAGGTGCACCTTGTAGACCGACCGCCACGGCGAGACGTGGTCGCGCTCGGTGCTCACCACGAACAACGGCAGGCGCACGTCCTTCATCGCGACGGGGTGGTCGTGCACCTGGTAGCGGCCTTCGGCGAGGTCGTTGTCGAGGTAGAGGCGCCGCAGGTACTCGCTGTGCATGCGCTGCGGCATGCGGGTGGCGTCGGCATTCCATGCGCGCAGGTCCGTCAACGGCGTCTGTGCGCCCATCAGGTATTCGTGCACGAGCTTGGACCACACCAGGTCCTTCGAGTTGATCAGCGCGAAGGCGCCCGCCATCTGCCGGCCGTCCAGGTAGCCGTGCTCGGACATCAGGTCCTCCAGGAAGGCGATCTGGCTTTCGTCGATGAACAGGCCCAGCTCGCCCGGCTCCTCGAAATCGATCTGTCCGGCCAGCAGCGTCAGCGTCTTCAGCAGCGGCTTGTGCTCGCGTGCCAGCGCGGCCGCCGCAATCGCCATCAGCGTGCCGCCGAGGCAGTAGCCCACGCCGTGCACCGGCACCTCGGGCATGGCCCGGCCGATCGCGCCCAATGCGTCGAACACCCCGAGGTCGAGGTAGTCGTCCATGCCGAGCTGGCGCTCATCGCCGCCGGGGTTGTTCCAGGAGATCATGAACACCGTGTGCCCCTGCCCCACCAGGTACTTCACCATCGAGTCCTCGGGCGACAGGTCGAGGATGTAGTACTTCATGATCCACGACGGCACGATCAGCACCGGCTCCGGATGCACCTCGGCCGTGCTCGGCGCGTACTGGATCAGCTCGATCAGGCGGTTGCGGTACACCACCTTGCCTGGCGTGACCGCGACAGCCTTGCCCACCTCGAAGCGCTCGATGCCGGCGGGCGGCCCTTCGGTCATGACCGCGAGCGCGTCGCGCCACCAGTTGGCACCGCCGCGTAGCAGGTTGTTGCCCAGCGTGCGCGCGGTTTCCTCCTGCACCTGCGGGTTGGTGGCGATGAAATTGCTCGGAGACCACACGTCCAGCCACTGCCGCGTGACGAACTCGACCACGTGCTCGTGGTGCTTCGACACGCCGCGCACCCCGGTGGTCGCCTCGTGCCACCACTGCTGCCCCAGCAGAAAGCCCTGCGACAACCAGTTGTACGGCGGTCGCTTCCACTGCGGCGGCGAGAACCGCTTGTCCTGCGGCCCGGGCTCCTCGCAGGGCGGGCACAGCCCCATGTTCCAGGCGTGCAGGAACAGCAGCCACTTGAGTTGCTTCTGCCACGCGCTTTCGGCCAGCTCGATCTGCTTGCCAGGCGACGTCGCCAGATGGCTGAGCCAGTCGCCGAATGCATTGGCCACGGCCGACGGCGACGTGCCGTGCGTCACGCGGCCCAGCGCCACCTTGAGCGGCACGTCGAACGGCTGGAAGGTGCCGCCATTGCGGCCATCGTGATGGTTGTTCTGCGGCATGTGGCCTCGCGAGGTGAACCCATTGATCTTGCGGCAGCAGGCACGCCGGGGGATTGATGCCGCGCAAGGCCCCTGCCGCGGCGCACTCGCGCATCGAGGCGGCCGCTTGAGTCCGCTCAATCCCTTGCAGCCGGCGAAGTGCCGTAATGAAGGCCACATCCATTGGAGGAACTGCCATGAACATCGGAACCCTGTGCAAGCGCGACGTCGTCACGATCGATGACGAGGCCAGCCTGCGCGAAGCCGCCATCCGCATGCGCGAACGACACGTCGGCACGCTGGTGGTCACCACGGAAACGGCCCAGGGGCCGCACGTGGTGGGCCTGGTGACCGACCGCGACCTTGCGGTGGAAGGCATGGCCTGCAGCCTCGACCCCCAGGAAACGGCGGTCAGCGAGGTGATCAGCGGGCAGGCGGTCGCGCTGCCCGACACGGCGAGCGTGTCCGAGGCCGTCCACCTGATGCGCAGCGAGGGCGTGCGCCGCCTGCTCGTCGTGGCGCAGGAGCAGCAACTGCTGGGCATCATCGCGATGGACGATCTGCTGGCCGCGCTGGCCGCCGACCTGACCGGGCTCTCGCAGGCCGTGCGCACCGGCATGGCGCGCGAGACCGTACAGCGCCGACCCGTGGAAACCGCACCGACCATCCCGGTGAGCGTGCCGCAGGAATCGCTGCCGCTGGCGTGGCGGTGAAGCCTGCGCCGCTGGGGCGCGGTCACGCAGGCTGCACGCCTTCGTATTGCACCGACACCTGCGTGCCCGCCGTGCCGTCGATCAGTGCCTGCAGCTGATCGAGCGCGCCGATCGCGGCGCGCCGCCCGGTGGCCTGCGCAAACGCGCAGGCGGCCTCCACCTTCGGCCCCATCGACCCGGCCGCGAACGGCAGCGCCCGCAGCGCCGCGGGCGAGGCCTGACGCACGAGCCGCTGTGCAGGCTGGCCCCAGTCGAGGTAGACGCCGTCGACATCCGTGGCGATCAGCAGCAGGTCGGCTTCGAGTTGGCGCGCGAGCAGCGCGGCCGCGCGGTCCTTGTCGATCACCGCTTCGATGCCTTCCTGCCGTCCGCCCCCCGCCGCTGTGACCGGGATGCCGCCTCCGCCGGCGCAGATCACCACGCTGCCGTGCGCCAGCAGCGCGCGCACGGCCCGCAGCCCCACGATCTGGCGCGGCACCGGCGACGCGACCACGCGCCGGAAGCCGTGGCCGTCCGGCGCAAAACGCCAGCCGTGGCGCACGGTCAGTTCGCGCATGCCGGCCTCGCCGTAGATCGGCCCGATCGGCTTGGTCGGTTCACCGAAGGCCGGGTCGTCCCGGTCCACCTCCACGCGCGTCAGCAACGTGGCCACCGTGCGGCCCGGCGGCAGCTCGTTGTCGATCTCCAGCTCCAGCATGTAGCCGATCATGCCCTCGCTCTCGGCACCGAGCACGTCCAGCGGATACGGCTGCACGCCGCGGTAGGCGTCGTTCTGCAGCGCAAGCAGGCCCACTTGCGGGCCATTGCCGTGCGCGATGACCAGCCGGTGCCCGTGCGCCAGCGCCGCGAGCTGCGTGGCGGCACGGCGCACGTTGTCCCTCTGCGTGGCCGCGTCCAGCGGCTGGCCGCGCCGCAGCAGCGCGTTGCCACCGAGTGCCACCACCACGAGCGGATCGTCCGTCATCGTCGCCTCCGGGCTATGCCAGTGTGGCCACGAGCAGGGCCTTGATCGTGTGCATGCGGTTCTCGGCCTGGTCGAACACGATCGATGCCGGCGACTCGAACACCTCTTCGGTCACCTCCATGCAGTCGATGCCATGCAGCTCGTGCACCTGGCGCGCCACCTCGGTTTCGAGGTTGTGGAAGGCCGGCAGGCAGTGCATGAACTTGACGTGCGGATTACCGCTCATCCGCAGCACCTGCGCGGTGACCCGGTACGGCGCCAGCTGGCGTATGCGCGGCGCCCACAGCTCGGGCGGCTCGCCCATCGACACCCACACGTCCGTGTAGACGAAGTCGGCATCCGCCACGGCGTCTTCCACCGATTCGGTCACGCGCACGTTGCCGCCGTGTTCCGCCGCCAGCGCCTTGCACTGCTCCAGCAACTGCGGCTGGGGCCATAGCGCGCGGGGTGCCGCCATGCGCAGGTTCATGCCGACCTTCGCCGCCCCGACGAGCAGTGAATCCGCCACGTTGCTGCGCGCGTCGCCCAGGTAGCACAGCTTCATGTCGGACAGGTGCTTGTGCGTGAATTCGCGCATCGTCATGAAGTCGCCCAGCACCTGTGTGGGGTGGAACTCGGCCGTGAGGCCGTTGTACACGGGCACCCCCGCGTGGCGCGCCAGCTCCTCCACCAACCCCTGGCTGTGCCCGCGGTACTCGATCGCGTCGTACAGGCGGCCGAGCACGCGCGCCGTGTCGCGCGCCGACTCCTTGTGGCCCAGCTGCGATTCGCCGGGCCCCAGGTAGGTGACGTGGGCGCCCTGGTCGTGCGCGGCCACCTCGAAGCCGGTGCGCGTGCGCGTGGAGGGCTTCTCGAAGATCAGCGCGATGTGCTTGCCGGTGAGTGCCGGCATCTCGGTGCCGGCGCGCCGGGCCGCCTTCAGGTCGGCGGCCAGCCGCAGCAGCAGGCGGATCTCGGCGGGGTCGAGGTCGATCAGGCTCAGCAGGCTGCGCCCGCGCAGGTTCAGAGGCATGTCATGACTCCATCTTGGGGAAACGGATGTGCCGCCAGGCGATGCATCACAGCGGGTCGCGCGCCACCGGGCACGACATGCAGTGCCCTCCGCCGCGCCCGCGCCCCAGTTCGGCACTGGGGATCGTGATCACCTCGACGCTGGCCTTGCGCAGCAGCGTGTTGGTGTGGGTGTTGCGGTTGTAGGCGATGACGACGCCGGGGGCGAGCGCAAGCACGTTGTTGCCGTCGTCCCATTGCTCGCGCTCGGCCTCGTAGCGGTCGCCGCCGGTCTGCACCGTGCGCAAGGTCTTCAAGCCCAGCGCCTCGGCCAGCACCGGCACGAGCGGGCGCGGCTCGTCGTCGAAGCGCAGGCGCCCTTCCCGCTCGCCGGGCCGGATGCGGGTCACGCGCACAGCCTCGACCACGTCGGGATAGACGGTGACGAGGTCCGTGTCGCAGAAGGTCAGCACGGTGTCGAGGTGCATGGTCGTGCGTGCACGCGGCAGGCGCGCCACGATCACCTCGCGTGCGCGGCCGGCGGCAAACAGCCGCTGGGCCAGCTGCGTGATGGCCTGCGGCGAGCTGCGCTCACCCATGCCGACCAGCACCAGCCCGTCGGCCAGGGGCATCAGGTCGCCGCCCTCCAGCGTGGCGGGGCCGCTGTCGTGCACGGCATCGCCCCACCACACCGGCGTCTCACCCGCAAAGTGCGGATGAAAACGGTACACCGCGGCGAGCAGCATCGTCTCCTGCCGCCGTGCAGGCCAGTACATCGAGTTGAGCGTGAGACCGTCGAACAACCAGGAGCTGCTGTCGCGCGTGAACATCGCGTTCGGCAGCGGGGGCAGCACGAAGGGCCACGCGCCCTCGCCATCCGGCAGCAGGCCCTGCGCGTCGAACGGCAACTCCTGGAACGTGATGCCGCCGATCAGGCGTTCGGCCAGTTCGCGCGCCGGCATGCCGTCGAGCCACGCACGTAGTTCATCCTGCATGCCGATGCCGATCTGGTCGGGCCCGAGCCGCCGGTCTAGCAACCAGGCGCGCGCGGGCGGCGCGGCCACGGTGTCGGCCAGCAGGTCGTGCAGCTCGAGCACCTCCACGCCACGCTCGGCCATGGCGTTTACGAAGGTGTAGTGGTCCGTCTTGGCCTGCGACACCCACATCACGTCGTCGAACAGCAACTCGCGGCAATTGGCCGGGGTGAGCCGCTGGTGCGCGAGCCCCGGGCGGCACACGATCACGCGCCGCAGGCGACCCACCTCGGAGTGCACGCCGTTTGTGGTGACCGGCCTCACAGCGACAGCCCGCCCGTGACGAGCAGGTAGGCGGCCGTGGCGGCTGCGGCCAGCACCACCAGAGCGACCACCGCTTCGGCCGGCTCGAACCACCGGCGGCCCCGCTCGTGCCGCGCCCAGGCAAACAGCACCAGCCCCGGCGCATACAGCAAGGCGCTGAACAGCAGGTACTTCGGCCCGGCTGCGTAGAGCAGCCACACGCAATACACGGTGGCGATCGCCGCGAACACCAGGTCCTTGCTGCGTGCGCCCTCCTCGTTGCCGTACCCCTGGCCGCGCCAGGCGGACTGCACGGCGTAGACGCCGCTGAACAGATACGGCATCAGGATCATCGACGTGGCCAGCATGATGAGCGCCTGGTAGGTGGCGCTGGACCACAGCGTGACCAGCAGGAACAGCTGCGTGAGCCCGTTGGTGACCCACAGCGCGGCAGCGGGTGCGCCGCGTGCGTTCTCGGTGGTGAGGAAGCGCGGCATCACGGCATCGCGCGCAGGAGTGAACAGCGTTTCGGCAGCGAGCAGGATCCACGCGAGCAACGCGCCGCCCACCGAGATCAACAAGCCGATGCTGATCAGCGACGCGCCCCACGGCCCGACCGCCTGGTCCAGCACGCCGGCCATGGACGGGTTCTTCAGACCGGCCAGTTCGGGCTGCGACATCACGCCGAGCGACAGCAGCGACACCGCCATCAGCAAGGCCAGCACCACGACGAACCCGGTCAACGTGGCGCTGGCGACGTTGTGGCGGCTCGCGGCACGTGCCGAGTAGACGTTGGCCCCCTCGATGCCGATGAACACCCACACGGTGATGAGCATGGTGCTCTTCACCTGGTCGAGCACCGAGCCGAGCGTCGGGCTGCCCCAGAAGTCGAGCCGGAAGGTCTGCAGGTTGAACGCCGCCGCAACGAGCGCCACGAACAACACGAGCGGCACCAGCTTGGCGATCGTCGTCACGGCGTTGGCCAGCGCCGCGCTGCGCACGCCGCTCAGCACCAGCGCATGCAGCGCCCACAGCAGCACCGAGGCCACCCCGATCGCCGGCCCGGTATTGCCTTCGCCGAACACGGGAAAAAAGTGCCCGAGCGCCGCGAACAGGATCACCAGGTAGCCGACGTTGCCGATCCACGCGCTGACCCAGTAGCCCCACGCGGAACTGAAGCCGACCAGCTCGCCACTGCTCGCTCGGGCATAGGCATACACGCCGTTGTCGAGTTCCGGCTGGCGCAGCGACAGACTCTGGTAGACGAAGGCCAGCATCAACATGCCCACGCCCGTGATCAACCAGCCGATCAGGATGGCACCTGCGCCGGCGCCGGAGGCCATGTTCTGCGGCAGGCTGAAGATGCCGCTGCCGACCATCGAGCCGATCACGAGTGCGGTCAGGGCGCCAGTGCCCAAGGGGCGCCGGGTGGCGGGAGCCATGGGCGCCGGGGGCGCCGGTGGGGCCGAGCCGAACGGGCGGTCGAAGCGGGTGGATGTGGTTCCCATCGCGGTCTCCTCGCAAACCGGACGTGCCGGCGTTCTGGCCCGGTGTGCGCCGTAGCCCCTTTGTTCAAAAGTAATGGGTGCGCGCCGGCGGGCGTTGAGAAAGCTCAAAGCAGATGCGAGGCCTTGGGAGCACGCTGCGCCTGTCATTGCCAGAAAGGGAACGCCGATGCGCGCCATGACGCTCCGAGCCCACGGCTCGCTCCTGGCGCCGCATGAGCGCCCCGACCCCCAGCCTCACGAGGGTGAGGTGCGCTTGCTCGTGCTCGCGTGTGCCGTATGCCGGGCCGATGTGCACACCATCGACGGCCGCTTGCGCCCGCCGCACCTGCCCGTCGTTCCGGGCCACGAGGTGGTCGGCATGGTCGACGCGGTGCACCCGTCGGTCACGCAGCTGCGCGTGGGCCAGCGCGTCGGCCTCGGCTGGATGGGATCGGTCTGCGGCCGTTGTGCGCACTGCACGAGCGGGCGCGAGAACCTTTGCGAGCAGGCGCTCTACACCGGGTTCCACCGCGACGGCGGTTTTGCCACGCACGTGGTGGCCGACGCACAGTTTTGCTTTCCGCTCGACCAGTTGGAGATGAGCGCGGTCGAGATGGCGCCGCTGCTGTGCGGCGGCATCACCGGGTGGCGGGCGTTGAAGCTGGTGGGCGAAGGGCGCTCGATCGGCCTGTTCGGCTTTGGCGCGTCGGCGCAGTTCGTCGCGCAGGTGGCACACCAGCAGGGGCGGCGTGTGTTCGCGTTCACCCGGCCGGGAGATGCCGCCATGCAGGCGCACGCGCTGCAACGCGGAGCCGACTGGGCCGGGGGCTCGGACGAGCCCTCGCCCCAACCGCTCGACGGCTGCATCGTCTTCGCGCCGGCCGGGGAGTTGCTGCCCCTGGGCCTGCGCTCGGTGCGCAGCGGCGGCCGCGTCGTGTGTGCGAGCCTGCACATGACCGACGTGCCCGCATTCCCGTTCGAGCTGCTCACGCACGAGCGGCAGTTGCTCTCCGTCAGCAACTTCACGCGGCGCGACGCACACGAGTTCATTGCACTGGTGCGCCACTTCCGGCTGTCGGTCGACACCACGGTGTACCGCCTCGAACGGGCCAACGACGCGATCGACCAACTGCGCGAGGACACGCCGCACGGCACGCCGGTGCTGGTGCCTTGAGGTGCAGGTGAGTTTGCTCAACGTGCGGGCTTGCGGCCCGCACTAGTCTTCCAGCCGGCGTGGCCACCGTGGCCGCGGCGCCCTGCCCTCAACCGAAAGGCCCTGCCATGAAGACAGACGCAGAACTGAAGACCGACGTCCAGGCCGAACTGACCTGGGATCCCGCGATCAAGTCGACCGACATCGGCGTGATCGTGAAGGACGGCGTCGTCACCCTCACCGGTCACCTGGAGACCTTTGCCGAGAAATACGCCGCCGAGCGTGCCGTGCGCCGCGTCAAGGGCGTGCGCGCCATCGCGATGGAGATCGACGTGAAGCTGGCGGCCGCCCACAAGCGCAGTGATTCCGAGATCGCCACGGCCGCCGAGGGCGCGCTGAAGTGGCATGCGCTGGTGCCTGCCGAGAAGGTGCAGGTGACCGTCGAGCGCGGCTGGGTCACGCTGCGCGGCGAACTCGAATGGGACTACCAGCGGCGCAGCGTCGAGAAGGCGATCCGGCCATTGCTGGGCGTCACCGGCATCAGCAACTTCATCACGCTCGAGCCGCAACCGGTGCCAGGCAACCTGCACAAGCGCATCGAGGACGCGCTGACCCGCCAGGCCGTGCGGGAGGCGCGGCGCATCGAGGTCGTCGTCGACGGCTCGAGGGTCACGCTGCGCGGGCGCGTGCACTCGTGGGCCGAGCGCGATGCGGCCCAGGGCGTCGCGTGGGCGTCCCCGGGTGTGGCGACCGTGGTCAACGAGTTGATCGTGGAAGACTGACCTCACTGCGCACGCAGTGCGGCGGGCCCTCCCGCGGCCGGGGCCGAACGCCAGCCCCGGGCGGCGGTCCGCGGCATGCGCACGGCGTCCGGACTGCGGGTGGCTTTCTGGAAGGCGTACAACCCTGCTTCGTCCAGCAGTTCGATCTCGCGGTAGCTGACCTTGATGTAGCCCCACTCGCTCAGGGCCGTGAGCGACCGGCTCACCGTCTCGTGGGCGATGCCCAGGTGGCTGGCGATGTCGCGGCGGCTCATGCGCAGCAGCAGCCGCCGCGGCGAGTACCCGAGGGCGGCCTGCCGGTGTGCCATCTGCAACAGAAAGCGCGCGACCCTCACCTCGGAGCCCACCGCCGCCATGACCTGCAGCGTGGCGCTGCGCCGCGCCAGCTCGCGCCCGGTGACGTGCAGCAGCAATCGCTCGATTGCTGCAACGTCGTGGCCCAGCCGTGCCAGCTCGCGAAACGGCACGATCGCGACCGTGGAGTCCTCCAGCGCCACCGCGCCGGCCGTGTAGCAGCCTTCGTGTGCGCCGTCGATGCCCACCACGTCGCCGTGCAGGGCGAAGGCATGGACCTGTTCGTAGCCGTCGGTGTCGGTCTGGAATACCTTGAAGGTGCCAGCCGCCACGAAGTAGAGGTTGTCGAACGGCGCCCCCTGATGCACCAGTGCCACGCCGGCCCGCACGCGTCGCGTCGCGAACCGGATGCGATCGGTGTGCTCGCTGGCGGCGGTGCCGATGCCGGTCCACCGCAACAGGTCCGACGCACTGCAACGCGCCGCGGCCAGGGGGGACTTCACTCGAATCTCGTCTGCTTGCATCAGGGCTCTCCGTTGGTCTGGGGCTCACTGTGACCGGCGGCGGTTGTCCTGTGCATCGGCCTTCGCTGCGCCGTTTTGTCGGCCGAGCGCACTGGCACGCTGAAGCTTCCGACACCCGGATCGGAAATTTCCTACCCTCCGCCGTCTGTCGAACTTGCGTGCGCTCAACCGGCCGCACGCCCGCCGTTCCAACATGAGGTTCGTGGTGCGCGCGGAAGCGGCATCACCCCCAACCCCATGAACAGGAGCCTTGCCATGAGCAACCTACGGATTGCAGACTTTCTCAACCTCGACCCGACCGAAGACGTGTTCCGCGGCTTCCTGCGCCCGCTGCGCTGGGAAGTGCCGATGGAGGCCCCGCAGATCAAGCTGGACGTGACCGAAGACAACAGCGCCTACACCATCAAGGCCGAAATCCCGGGTGTGCGCAAGGAGGACATCGACGTGCGCGTGGACGGCAACGTGGTCTCCTTGAGCGCCGAGGTGAAGAAGACCAAGGAAGAAAAGGAAGAAGGACGCGTGCTGCGCTCCGAGCGCTACTACGGCATGGTGCGCCGCAGCTTCAGCCTGGGCAGCGACGTCGACCAGGGCAAGTCGGTGGCGAAGTACCAGGACGGCGTGCTGACGCTGACGCTGCCGAAGCGCTCATCCGGCGAGTCCAGGCGCTTGCAGATCGGCTGATCGCTTCTTGATTCAACGCAAGACGGTGGCTTGGCAACCGGCAATCCCGGTTCTACGATCCAGCCCTGTCACTTTTTGCAGCCTCTGCCGTGCCGCAATGCCGCCGCCCCTGTGCGTCCCCTCCCGCTCCGAGCCGCTCCTCCGGCCGGCGCGGCTGGGTCGCGTGGGCGGGCGCGGCGCTGCTGGCCTGGTGCACGCAGGCGCCAGCCGCCACTGAGCCGGCCGGCCCCGCCAACGCCCAGGCCACCCGTTTCACAGAGCTTCGACATCAGCTGCACCTGGAGACCGACGCGCAACTGCTGCTCGCCGTGGTTGCGGCTGGCGGCATCGCCTCGGCAGCGATGCTGGGGGCGATCGGTGCGCTGGCCTATGGTCGGCACGAGGCCCGCGTCAAGGCCCGGCTGTCGGCCGACACCCTTGCGATCGAGCAATCCCGGCATGCATCGATCATCGACGCTGCGCTCGAAGCGATCATCTCGGTGGACGAATCGCAGCACATCGTGTTGTTCAACCCGGCAGCGGAGCGCATGTTCGGCTGCCCCGCAAGCACTGCCATCGGCAGCGACCTGTCGCGGTTCGTTCCGGAGCGGCTGCGGCCAGCTCACCGCATGCACATCCATGCCTTCGGGCAGTCGCACGAGGCCATGCGCCCGATGAAGACGGGGGATGCAGTGATGGCCTTGCGCGCGGACGGGCACGAGTTCCCGATCGAAGCGTCGATCTCGCAGTTCACCGAGCCGGGGCCCGAAGGCGCGCGCAGGATCTTCACGGTGATGCTGCGCGACATCACGGCACGGCGCGAGGCGGAAGCGGCCTTGCGCGAGATGAAGGAGCGCTACCGCACCACCATCGATCTGTGCCCGAACGCGATCTGCATCACCGAGGCCGGCCGCATCAGCCTGACGAACAAGGCCCTGTGCGACCTGCTCGGCGCCGGCTCCAATGCCGAATTGCTCGGCCGCCGCTTCGACGAGCTCTTCGCCTGCGAACCGCGCCAGGAACCGCTCGGCGGCGACGGCAGCGCACCGGCCACGCACGAGGTGCAGATCCTGCGCCTGGACGGGCAGGAGCGCGACGTCGAGATGCTGCAGGCCGCGTTGCCCGACCATGGCAGCACCACCGTGCAGATCGTGCTGCGCGACATCACCGAGCGCAAGCACACCGCCCGGCTGCTCGAGCAGTCGCGCGAGCAGCTCAAGCGGCTGTCGCGCAACCTGATCCGGGCGCGTGAGCGCGAACGCCAGCACATTGCCCGCGAGCTGCACGACGAGCTGGGGCAATACCTCACGGCCATCAAGATGGAAGTGGCCGCGATCGCGGGCCCCACCAGCGGCCGACGCGATGCCGATCGCCGCGCGGCCGCGCTGCTGCAGCTGATCGACCAGACCGTCGCTTCGGTGCGCCGCATCGCCGCCGATCTGCGCCCGCCGATGCTCGACGACCTGGGGCTGGAGGCCGCCATCGAGTGGCTCGCCAAGGACTGGGGGCGGCGCGCCGGCATCGACGTGGTGTTCGACGTGCAGCCGCTGTGCGAAGAGATCGACGACAACGCGAAGACCACGGTCTACCGCTTCGTGCAGGAAGCGCTGACCAACGTCTCGCGGCATGCGCGCGCGAACCGCGTCTACATCCGGCTGCGCGCGCATGGCACCGAGGTGCTCGTGAACGTCAGCGACGACGGGCAGGGATTCCCCGCCGACGTGCTCGCCAAGCCCGGTACCTACGGCCTGCTCGGCATGCGCGAGCGCGCCTCGCTGGCCGGCGGCACGCTGTGGCTGGGCCGGGCCGACGAAGGCGGCGCCAGTGTCGAGATCCGCCTGCCGCTCGATGCACCGAGCACGGACTCCCCAGCCACCACTTCCGAGGCCTGAACGCCATGCCGATCGCCCTGCTGCTCGTCGATGACCACCGGCTGGTGCGCGAGGGGCTGCGCCGCGTGCTCGAATCGTGCGACGACATCCGCGTGGCCGGCGAGGCCGAGAGCGGCCACGAGGCGCTCGAGGTGGCCCGCCGCGAGCCGCTCGATGTGGTGGTGACCGACCTGACGATGCCCGGGCTTTCGGGCATCGACCTGATCCGGCGCTTCAAGGCCGAATTCCCGGAGCTGCCGCTGCTGGTGCTGACCATGCACGCCGAGGAGCAGTACGCGCTGCGCGCCTTCCGCGCCGGCGCCAACGGCTACATGACCAAGGATTGCGCCACCGACCAGCTCGTGGGCGCGGTGCGCAAGGTGGCGGCCGGCGGGGCCTATGTTTCACCGGCATTGGCCGAGCGGCTGGCGATCGAGCTCAACGGGCTGCGCGACGCGCCGCTGCACACGCTGCTGAGCGACCGCGAGTTCGAGGTGTTCCGGCTCATCGTGGCCGGCAAGCGCCTGACCGAGATCGCCGACATGCTGCACCTGTCGGTGAAGACGGTCAGCACGCACAAGACCCGCATCCTGGAGAAGATGCACCTCGACAACGCCGCGGCGCTGATCAAGTACGGCTTGACCCACAAGCTGTTCGACGACGGCGCCTCGGGCTGAGGCGGCAGCGTTTCAGAGCCGCCGCGTCGCGCGCCGGCGACGCAGCCAGCGCAGCAGCAGCGAGGCCGCCGTCCACCACACCGAGGGCACGCGCAACGCGCGTCCGAGCCAGCCCGCTGCCTCGGTGGCGAGCCCCTGCACGCTGAAGGTCGTGCGCAGCTCCGCTGCGAGCCGATCGCGCAACGCATCGGACCGTGCGATCAGCAGCGCCTTGCGCATCGCGCGCCGCTCAGGGCCCGACAGGCCGCTCACGGCTTCTCCACGAAGCGCCTGTCCCGCTCGAGCTGATCGGCGCTGGCCGCAAACAAGCCGGGACGCCGCTGCAGGCTGCGCAGTGCACACCCGAGCAGCACGGCCGACACCAGCAGGAAGATGCACGCGGCGGTGGCCAGTGCCGCCACGCGGTGCGTCTCCCACAGCAGCACGGTCACCGCCAATGCCGCGAATGCCGCCCCGAAGCACACCAGCAGCGCGCCGGCCAGCATCAGCGCCAGGGCGCGGACGAGCCGGTCGGCCTCGTCCTGGATCTCGAGGCCCGCCAGCTCCAGCCGCAGCCGCAGCAGCGCGAGCAGGGTCGAAGCCGTTCTGCGCAACACGGTGTCGATGCCTCAGGTTGCCGCGCCGCGATCGTCAGCGCCGATGCTGAAGCAGCAGCCCGACCAGCAGGCCCACGCCCGCGGCAGCGCCGACGGCCGCCCAGCGGTGGTCGCGCACGTAGTCGTCGGCAACTTTCGCTGCCGTGCGCGCCTGCTCGAGCGCATCGCCTTCCAGGTCAGAGAGCGTCCGCTGCGCCTGCCTGACCCGCGCCTGCAGGCGGTCGCGCAGTTCGTCCGCCTGGTCGCCGGCCTGGCCCCCCGTGGCGCGCAACAGGTCGTCGACGTCGCTCATCACGTGCTTCAGGTCGGCCACCAGCCGCTCCTTGTAGCGGTCTCTCGATCCATTCATCTGCAACTCCTTGGCGATCGGTGCGAGCCATCATCGGCGGTGGCACGCCCGGGCACATTGACGCGCCTCAACGGCCCGCACGGCCCGCACGACCTTCAGGGCCATCAGGGCCGAGGCGTGCGGTCGGACGACGGCGGCAGCACCGGCAGCACGATGCGGGGCTGCCGGCCGGTGAGCGTCTTGAGGAAAGCAACGATCTGCGCGTTCTCGCGCACCGAGTATTCGCGCCCCAGCTGCAGCCGGCCCATCACGTCCACTGCCTCCGCCAGGGTGGCAGCGGCACCGTCATGGAAGTACGGCGAGGTCAGCTCCACGTTGCGCAGCGTCGGCACCTTGAAGCTGAAGCGGTCGACCTCTTCGCCCGTCACCGCGATGCGGCCCTGCGCATAGACGGTGGAGCGGTACGGCTCCATCACGCCCATGCGCTCGAAAGACTGGCCGCCCAGCGCGGCGCCATAGTGGCAGGCCGTGCAGCCGCTTTGCTTGAAGAGCTGCCAGCCGCGCAGCTCGTCGGCATCGAGCGCGCGCTTGTCGCCTTTCAGCCAGCGGTCGAAGCGGGCGTCGGGCGTGACCAG
This sequence comes from uncultured Caldimonas sp., assembly GCF_946480305.1. The sequence goes on along the minus strand of NZ_CAMLJQ010000026.1, from coordinate 24,055 downwards.
CGTGGCCTCGAACGCCGCGATCGCCCGCGTGACCTTGCCCATGTCGATGCGGCCCGGCCCGAAGACGCGGTTGAACTCGCCCACGTAGCCCGGGATCGAGCGCAGCACGTCGATGGCCAGCCGGTGCGGCATCGCCATCTCGTTCGGGCTGGCAATGGGCTCGCTCGCCTGTTCCTGCAGGTCCTTCGCGCGGCCGTCCCAGAATTGCGCCACGTTGAGGTTGGCATTCAGCACGGTGGGCGCGTTCATCGTGGTGCGCTGCCACTGGTGGCCGATGGAGGTGCGCAGGTTGTCGCTGCCGCCCAGGCTCAGGTTGTGGCACGAATTGCATGAAATGAAGCCCGACTGCGACAGCCGCGGGTCGAAGAACAGCTTCTTGCCAAGCTCGACCAGGGCCGGGTCGGCGACCTTTGCCGGGCGGATCGGCTCCGCCGGTTCGCGTGGTGCCGCCGAAGCGGCCATGGCCCACGCGAGCGTGAGTGCGAGTGCCCGCCGCAAGCCGCGGGTTGCATGAGTCCGGTGCATCGCCCCGATTACAGATGCGCGCTGCCGGCTTGGCGTTGACGACCGTCAAACGGCCGGCCGGCAAACCCGGTCCCTGCGCCCCACTGGTGAGTTTGCTCAACGCCGGCTCGGGCCGCCTTGCCTACCGTCGGCACACATTCACTGCCAGGAGTACCGCCATGAAGCGCCCTTCCCTCACCCTGCTCGCTTCGCTGCTGATCGCCCCGCTGCTCGCCGCGGCGCAACCCGGTGGCCCCGGCCCAGGCCGTGGCCCCGGCCCGCGCTGGGGCCACGGCTTCACCTCGGGCTGGTCGATGATGACGCCCGCCGAACGGGACCAGCACCGCGACAGGGTGCAGTCCTTCAAGTCGTACGAGGAATGCCGCGCCTACATGGACGAGCACCACCAGCAGATGCTGGAGCGCGCCCGCAACCAGAACCTGCCCATGCCGGGCCGTCCGATGCACGACGGTTGCCAGGGCCTGCCGTCGGCAAGCCAGAAGTAGATCTCGACCGGATGCGGGTGCCGCGCGCGGCGCCCGCATCGGCTCGTCAGTGCGTGGCCGGCTCGCTCTTGAACATGTCGCTCCACTGACGCATCCATGCGTCGAGATTGGCACGCGCCTGTTCATACAGCTGCGCCGGATCGAACCCGCCCGCGCCTTCGGCCTTGCGCCCCGGCGCCACCGCGTCGGCGGCCTGCGTCGCCTGCTTCTGGATCGCCTGCGCGAGTTCGGCTTGCAGCGACAGCCACGAGGACATCTGCTCGTTCTGCGCGCGTACGGCTTGCGCGGTCAGTTGGGACAGCAGTTCGTTCTGCGCGGCCACCATGGCGCCCCAGTCGCGCGCCTGGCTGGCGGTGTCGACGCCCGATTGCACCGCCTGACTCCACTGCTGCAGATTGCGCAACTGCACCTGCTGGGCCTCGGTCATCCAGCGCAGCCGCTTCTGCTGTGCCTGCATCGAATCGGTCACCGCCGAGGTGGCGCCGTTCCATAGCGTGGTGGCCACCTGTTCGCCTTGCTCGGCGGCGGTGCGGATCTGGTTGTCGGTGCTGGACTTGCGGCTCATGGGTCTCTCCTGAGGGGTGGGGAAAACCTCCACTGTCGGCGAACTGCTGCAACACGACTTGAGCATGCGCAATTGAGGCTCTCAAGCGCGTGGGTGGCGCGAGCGGGTGCGTCGGATTCGTTCACGGCTTCTCAGTGCTTCGCCACGCTCACACGCTTGGCCTGCCGGCCCTCGGCGGCGAGCTCGGGAATGAAGTGCACGCGGCTGCCGATCTGCAGGTGCTCGAAAGGCAGGTTGGCCATGTTCTCGCGCCCGAAGTAGTACTCGTCGCCGTCGGGGCTGCGGATGAACCCGTAGTCGCCATCGTCGTCGAGCCGCACCACCTCGCCCTGCAGCTCGATGGCGTGCTGCTTCTTCTCCCCGCGGTCCTGGCGCACCACGTCTTGGAGCTGGCGGTGGATGCTGTCGAAGGCGTCGCGCAGCGCCACGTAGACGTCTTCTCGGTGCACCCGGCTCGCGGTGAGTTCGTGCCCGCGCAGCGTGAGGTCCACGCGCACCGCATACGGGCGCCCCTGGTGCTGGTGCTTGTGCTGCAGTTCGATGTCGACGCGGCAGGCCATCAACTCGCCGAAGTGACGGTCGAGCTTGCCGGCCTTTTCGCGTGCGGCGGCCTCGAGCGCCGGGGAGGCTTCCATGCCATGGAACTGGATCTGGATCGGTTGCTTCATCGAAGTTCTCCGTACTTCACTTGGGGTAACCCACCGTCTGCGACAGCAGCACCTGCTGGTCGTGCGGCAGTCCGAGCGCCTGTGCGATCGCCTCGCGGTCGATCCAGGCCCGCACCACGGTGCCCAGGCCGCTGGCGGCACTGAAGAGGTACACGTTCTGTGCAATGGCTCCCGCCGCGACGCAGGCGAAGGCTTCGCGATGCGCCACCGGCACGCGCCCCATGCGGGCGTGGTCCGCCACGAACACGAGGTCCAGGGGTGCTTCGTCCACGAAGTCCTGGTAGCCGGTCACGCGGCGCAGGTCGACCGCCGCGGCCAGACCGAGCGCGTGCGCCTTGGGGTCGTAGAGGTAGGCGCCGTCGGGCAACGCCGCGTAGACGAGGATCTCCTGCGCGTTCAGCGCCGAAGGCGCGGTGCGCCCTCCGTCGTCGCGGTTGAGGCCGCACGCGGCCCACAGCAGGTTGGCCAGCACTTGCAGCGTGAGCGCGTCCTTGCGGTATTCACGCGTCGAGTGGCGGCGCGCGAGCGCCTGCATCAGCGGCACGCCCAGCTCGCGCTGCGCCGGCGGCAGCAAGATGGTGCGGGTCGCGTCGCCGAGCGCCGGCCGGGGTCGCAACGCGCCCATCGCGCCGAGCACCAGCTTGGTCAGTGTGTTCATCGTGGCTCCATCAGGTCGATCACTTCTGCATCGGTCGTCTGCTCGAAGCTGCGGTAGTGCGCCCCCACCGCGCCGAAGTACGGCGGCTCGGCCAGGCAGACGAACTGGTCCACCTCGCCGCGCAGGCGCGCAGCCTCGTCGGGTGGCGCCACGGGCACGGCCACGATGAGCCGTGCCGGGTGCCGGTGGCGCACGGCCTGGATGGCAGCGCGCATCGTCGTGCCGGTGGCAATGCCGTCGTCGACGAGCACCGCGGTGCGGCCTTCCAGCAGCACGGGCGCTCGCCCCTGCAGGTACACGCGCCGCCGGCGCTCGATCTCCTCGATGTGGCGGGGGATCTGCTGCCGCACGTACTCCATCGACACGCCGCCGTGCTGCATCGTGTAGCTGTCGACCTCGAGCGCGGGTTCGGCGCCGTCGGCCACGGCGGCGATCGCCAGTTCCGGCTGCAGCGGGGCACCGATCTTGCTCACCAGCACGAGGTCGAGCGGCGCGTTCAGCATGCGCGCCACTTCCGCGCCCACCGGCACGCCGCCGCGCGGCAGCGCCAGCACGACCGGGTCTTGAAGACGCAGCTTCTGCAAGGCCCCGCCGAGTTGGCGTCCTGCGTCCAACCGGTCGTCGAACAACTCGTGCATGGAAAACTCCTGTGCGCTGCCACGGGCGGCTGGGCTCCACGATGCCGCGCACGGCGCGTGGGGCCACTGAGATATCTCAAGCCGGCGACGGGAATCGCTGCGAACAATGGGTACGTGTTACTGCCGGTGCGCAAACAACTGCGAGGAAGAACGTCATGATCGAATCCCACGTCCACCTGGCCTATGCGCCGCGCGGCGCGGGCGTGCTGTACGCGGTGCTGTGGTTCGTCCAGCAACGCGACGTGTACGGCTGGTACATCGGCTCGCGCGGCGGCGTGGCAGAGGCGTCGTACTTCATGCTGCCCGGCCATTACTCGGAACGCGGCGGCACGCTCTACCGCTCACTGCAGGACGACGTTTACGGCCCCTGGGCGGAAACCCGCGCCGGCCACACCTCCGGGCTGCCACACCCGCCGGTGGCCGAGCCGCTGGTGCACGATCTCGCACGCCTGCAGGACGAATTCGTGCGGCACTGGCTGTTCTTCGACGACGAGCCGGGCAACCAGGCCGAGGTGCGCGCGTTGGCCGAGCACCGGTTGCCGCTGCGGCACGTGAACATCCGCGCGGCGCGGCTGGGCAAGTTGCAGACGGCCCCCGCGGTGTGGCGCTATGACGCGCCGGGTGCCGATCGCAACGTGCTGGTCGCGCTGTCGCAGAGTTGGCCGCTCGACGAACACCTCAGCGAGTGACGCATGCCCCCGCCGCGCACTCGCTGCTTTGCGCCCCGCAGGCCGGGTATCGAGCCGGAACCGTCGACGCCGCCTCCGCGCCGCGCGATGAAAGGTGAAGCGGTGCGCTGGCTACGGCTGCCACCGCGCCCCGCGACACGGCGCTTCCGGTTGCGAGCCTTCCCCACGGACCGGCTGGTCCTGGAGTTGCGCGTGAGCCGTACCCGCCGGCTGATGCATGCGGACGTGCTGCGCACCGAGGGCGAGGCGCTCGCCAACCGCGCCGTGTGCATGGGCATGGTGAAGGCTTGGCATCACCGCATTGGCGGCGCGCCGCGCACCCTGCCCGGGCAGGTGTACGCGCGCATGTACCTGAACCTGGAAGACCTGCAGTGCGGCCCGGAGGAGATCATCACGCACGAATGCACGCACGCGGCGCTTGCATGGGCGCGCCACCACGAACTCGACCTGCGCAGCGAGGCAGCCGAAGAACTGCTGTGCTACGCCAACGGCCTGCTCACCGAGCAGGTCGTGCAGGCCTGCCGCCGCGTTTCGAGGGCGGACTAGCAGGGGCAGCACCGCGCGCCCCGCGCGTGATGCCGCGTCGCTGCTCCAGCCGCGCCAGCGCGGCGTGCAGCCGGCGCCGCATCAGCGCGAACTCGCGGTTGAACGCCTCGGTGATGTGCTGCGGGTCCGGCACCAGGTGCGCGTCGGCCATCACCGAGAGCGTGGCCTTGCCGCGGTAGCTCATCACGCTCAGACCCATGCCGAGCTGCTGCCCCGGGTGCGGCACCCAGAACATCATGCGCTCCACCGGCACGCCGGCCAGGTAGAGCCGTTCGCGCGGGCCGGCCACGTTGGTCATCACCACGCTCGCCTTGCTGCCGAACAGCGTCTGGGTCACCTCCTCCAGCGCCTTTGGGCCACGGCCGAAGATGTCCATCAGCACGTTCATCGCCACCGCTTCGGGCGTGCGCTTGAGCGCATCCATGCGGGCCTTGGTGGCGCCCAGCCGCTGCATGGGGCTGCGCACCGACACCGGCAGATCGAGGATGACCAGCCCGAATTCGTTGCCCAGCCCGCCCAAGCGCTGCGGCGGACGCAGGTTGACGGGCACCATGGCGCGCAAGGTGGTGCGGTCCACCGGCACGCCGCGCTGCGCGAGGTAGGTCCGCAGCGCGCCGGCCACCGCGGCAACCAGCACATCGTTCACCTTGGCGTTGAGCGGCGCGGCGATCGCCTTCGCATCGCGGATCGCCACCGGCCTGGACCACGCCACGCGCTGGCGCAACCCGAACTCGCCCTTGAACGGCGACGGCGGGTCCGAAGGCTTCAGCAGTTCGTCGATCAGCATGCCGGCGCCTTGCAGCGCCACCCTGCCCTGCTCGATCCAGCGTTGAGGGTGCGCGACGCTCTCCCAGGTGGACGCGACGGCGCCCCATGCCCGCCGCGCGGCCTGTTCCACCTCGTCCAGCCCGGACTCGATCGCGCCCGGGGCGGCGGCCATCTCGTCTTCAGGCATGGCCTGCGCGAGCGACGCCGTCTCGTCACCCTGCGGCGTGGCGTCGAACAGCTGCTGCGCCACGGCCATCATCGCCAGCCCGTCGCCGATGCAGTGGTGGTAGCGCAGCACCAGCGCGCTGCCCCCGTCCACGCCATCGACCACATGCGCCTGCCACAGCGGCAGCTCGCGCGGCAGCGGTGTGCTGGCCACGTCGTCGATCAGCGCCGCGAGCGCCTGCTGGTCGCCGGGCGCAGGGGCGGCCACATGGTGCAGATGCTGGTCGATGTCGAAGTCGGGAACGTCCTCCCAGTGCGGCGTCGGCAGCGGCAGGCCGCGTTCCACGACCCGGCGGCGGAACCGGTCGATCGTGGCCAGGCGGTGCGCAAACACGTCGCGCACGCGCTGGAAGTCCAGCGGCTCGCGCGTCAGCAGCAGTGCGGTGACGATCGCGAAGTTGGTGGTGCCGTCCATGTGATACCAGGCGGCGTCCACGGGGTCCATCGGGTAGGTGCTCATGGGCATGTCTCCTGATGGGCATCCTAGGTTTTGCGGCGAGCGCAGACTTGACGCCCGTCACGCCGCGCTGACATCGCGCAAGCGCGCTTCCTCCATCGCCGGTTAAGGTGATCGCCATGAACGCACAGCCGCCACCGCCACCCCGCAGCCTGCGCATCCTTGCGCTCTCCGGCGGCGGATTTCTGGGCCTGTACACCGCCGTGGTGCTCGAAGGGCTGGAAGCGCGCGTCGGCGAGCCGCTGGCCCGCCGCTTCGACCTGATCGCCGGCACCTCCATCGGCGGCATCCTCGCGCTCGCACTCGCCTTCGAGATCCCGATGGCACGCATGGTGCGGCTGTTCGTCGAACACGGGCCCGAGGTGTTCTCGGACCGCGCGCTGCCCAGCGGGGCGGTCGGCCGGCTGTTCGACCTGACCCGCTCGGTGCTGGGCCCCAAGTATTCCGGCGAGGCCTTGCGCCACGCATTGCGCCTGGAGCTGGGCGAACGCACATTGGGCGATGCGCAGCATTCGGTGGTGATCCCAGCGGTGGACGTGGAGACCTGCCGGGCCAAGGTGTTCAAGACGCCGCACGTGCCCGCCTCCGAAGGCGACGCCCACCTGAAGGCGGTCGACGTGGCCATGGCGGCCAGCGCCGCCCCGGCCTACTTCCCGTCGGTGCGCGTCGACGGTCGCCTCTATGCTGACGGCGGCCTGTTCGCGGTGGCTCCCGACCAGATCGCGCTGCACGAGGCCGAGCACTTCATCGGCGTCGACCCCACGCGGGTGCGCATGCTGTCAGTCGGCACCGGGGCATCGCGCTATCGGCCGGCCGAGGGCGTGCGCGACGACGCTGGCGCGGTGGGCTGGCTGTCGGAGGGTCGGTTGATCCTCACGCTGATCTCGGCGCAGCAGCAACACGTGCAGGCCATGATCGAGGACCGACTCGGGCGGCGCTACGTGCGCCTCGACGCGGACTGGCCACCAGACGGCGGGCTCGGCATCGACGTGGCCACACCGCAGGCGGTGGCGCAGCTGACCCAGCTCGGGCGCAGGACGCTGCGCGAGACGACCGACGCAGTGCTGGCCCCCGTGCTCGGGCTCTGACGATCAGGCCGCGGGGCCGTCGTCGGCGGGCTGCCACGCCTGCAACCGGATCTTCACGGTGGTGCCGACGCCGGGAAAGCTCCTGAGGCTCAGCTCGCCGCCGAACTGGCGCACGAGGCCATCGACGGCAGCCAGCCCCATGCCGCGAAGCGGCGCGTCGGAACGCGACGAGTAGAACGGTTCGCGTGCGCGGGCTATACCGTCGTCTCCCATACCCATGCCGCTGTCGACAACGCAGATTTCCACCCCGGTGGCGCCATCCGGTGCCATGCACGGGCGCGCCGACAGGCCCAGCAGTCCGCCATCGGGCATCGCGTCGCGGGCGTTGCTCGCCAGGGCAAGCAAGACCTCCTTCAGCGCATCGGCGTTGGCGCGGATCGGTACGCAATCGCGGGATACGGCGGCCATGACCTGGATGCCTGGGTCCAGCACCGAGCGCAGGTCCTCCGCGACGGTCATCACCATTTGCGCGGGCACGGCCTCGCAGTGGAATCGGGGACTCCGGGCCGAATAGCACTGCAGGTCGGTCACCAGCTTCTGGGCGCGGCTCAGGCTTTGCAGCGCGCCATCGATGCGCTTTTGCAGCGTTGCGACGCTCATCTCGCCCCCAGCCGCTGCACGCTCAAGGTGCCGCCTGACCTCGGAAAGGACGTGATCGATAGCGGCAGCAGTGTGAGCCGCCAGATCGCGGCACCTGTCGGAATCCATTGTTGAACAACTCCCCCTCGACGGCGGCCGGCCCGCACCAAGCTCGTCTGCCGGCGCTCCGGTGCTGCACCGCCAAACAGCTATGGTGGCCGAGCGGCGCCCCCACCGAGACAGGAATATCCCGGAAACGCCTTAAGCAAACGGCCTACACCCCCACTCCATTGCCTGCAATGCTTAGGCACTTTGCCTAGTCCGGGCGCGCCATTTGCGCATCTCGAATCGAACGGGCGCTACTAGCATTTCTGCCACTACGCGCCGATTCCGTGGCCGTGCCTAGAGAAACTACAGCCCTCACAGGCGAGATGAGCGACCGACCGCAGAGCCACCCAACCGATACCCTCCCGGAGACCCGCGTACTTCTTGTTGACGACCACACGCTCGTTCGCTCGGCGTTGAGGCTGCTGCTGGAAACCATCCCGACGGTGCGGGTGGTGCAAGAGGCAGCGAACGGCGCCGAACTGCTCGCCGCAGTGGACCACGGCGAATTCGACGTCATCGTGACCGACCTCGTGATGCCCGAGATGGATGGCCTGAGTGCGATCGCTGAGCTCGGCAAGCGCCCCTCTCGGCCGCGGTTGATCGTGCTGACGGTGCAGGACTCGCTCGAATCCATCCGAGCGGCGATCGAGTTGGGCGTGGACGGCTACGTCTTGAAGAGCAGCGCCCTGCACGAACTGGAGCTCGCGCTGCGCAGCGTGGTCAAAGGCCAGTCGTATTTCAGCCCCGCCGTCACCAAACGGCTGGCCGACTCGCGCGAACGACCGGCCGCAGCCGCCTTGACCGAACGCCAGTTGCAGATCCTCAAGCTGATCGCGATTGGCTATGCCAACAAGGAGATCGGCTACACGCTTGGCCTGAGCGCGAAGACCGTCACGGTCCACCGGGCTCGCATCATGGATCGGCTCAACATACGGGACGTTGCAGGCCTGGTGCTGTACAGCGTCCGCCACGGGCTGGTCGACCCGAAGGACGCGCTCACCGCGCCTACTCGAATCCAATGACCCGAGCGGTGGTGCCCGCGCCAGACGCCCCTGCGGTCCGCTGTCTCGCTCCAGCCGGGAATTGAGGCTGCGCGACTCGCCGCCCGCGGCGCTTCCTGCGTTTGTCTGGTGCCCCGCCTTGCGCACGCGCGGGGGGGTTGGCGTGTGCACGGAGATCGTTTCCTGCGGGAGTCTCTCAGGGTCCGTGCCAGTTCAAGAACCTCGGCCTGACTTGAGCGCGCGCAATCCGTGCCAGGCATCGGCTCCTAAAGTCTTTCATCGGGCCGCGGTTGCGGCATCACCGGAGGCACAGATGAGCAAGGTTCTGGTCGTCAGCTACTCATACACCGGCACGTCGCGGCGCCTGGCCCAGATGCTGGCCTATCTCAGAGGATGGCCGCTCGGCGAAGTGTTCGAGATCCGGCCACGCCAGGGGGGCTCCGGCACCTGGCGGTGCGTGCTGGACTCGCTGCTGCAACGGCGCCCCAGGGTGCGCTACGACGGACCACCGCTGACGGACTTCGACGCCGTCGTGCTCGTGGCGCCCGTCTGGGTGTCGCACCTGGCCAGCCCGATGCGCAGCTTCGTCGCCTGGCAGCGCGACTCGCTGCACGACGTGGCGGTCATCTCCACGCAGGGCGGCGAGGGCCGGCCGCAGGTGGCCGCGCAGGTGGCACGCCTGCTCGGGCGCGAGCCGGTGCTTTCGGCGTCCTTCATGTCGCACGAGGTGGGCACCGCGAGCTGCGCCAAGCGCCTCGAATCCTTCGCTTCCGACCTGCTGGCCGCAGAAGACCGCGCACAGGCCGCCCGGGCCACACCGCTGGCACCGCAGACCGCCTGAGTGAACGCCATGAACATCAACCCCATCCGCTCCATCCTCGTGCATGTCGACGCCACGCCCGGCTGCCCGGCCCGCCTGAAGCTCGCCCGGCAGCTGGCGCAGCAACACGACGCCGCGCTCACGGCGCTGTACGCCGTCACGCCCGCCTACATGGAAGTGCCGCTCGACTTTGCGGGCGGCGGCGAGGCCGCGGTCATCCTTCAGGGCCTGGAAGATGAACGCCGCGCGACCGCCCTCGCGATGGTCAAGCACGAACAGACCGTGCCGGGCGCACCCGTCGACTGGGCCGAGACCGGCGACGAACCGATGCTGCGCGAGTTCGCTCGCCGCGCGCTCTATGCCGATCTGGTCGTGGCCGGCCAGCGGGAGCCGTCGCAGCCGTACAACGGCGTCCCGCCCGACTTCGTCGAGATCACGGTGCTCTCGTGCGGTCGCCCGGTGCTGGTGCTGCCTTACGCCGGTGCAGTGCCGGCGTTGCCCGGCACGGTGCTGATCGCCTGGAAGGAAACCCCGCAGGCCGCCCGCGCGGTGAGTTCGGCGCTGCCGCTGCTGCGCACCGCCCGCCACGTGCACGTCGTCAACTGGGAGGAAACCTCCCATCAGCGCAACGCCACCGCATCCATCGTCACCTTCCTGCGTCGCCACGGGGTCGAGGCCCAGCACCATGCTCCCGGCAAACCCCCCGAGGAGATCGGCGAGGCCATCCTGTCGATGGCCGCCGACGTGTCCGCCGATCTGCTGGTGATGGGCTGCTACGGGCACAGCCGTGCACGCGAACTGGTGCTCGGGGGAGCGTCGCGCACCATCCTGCGCTCGATGACGCTGCCGGTGCTGCTGTCGCACTGAGAGGCCGGGAGGCGATCCGCCAGGAGCGGCCATGCCCATCGTCAACGCCGACATTGCCGCCGTCTTCGACGAGATCGCGGACCTGCTCGAGGTGGAGGGAGCGAACGCCTTCCGCATCCGGGCCTACCGCAATGCCGCCCGCACGCTGAGCGAGCTGGGCCGCAGCGTGGGAACCATGGTCGACCGGGGTGAAGACCGGGACGCCCTGCCCGAACTCGATGCGCACCCCGCGCGGCTGGCTCGAGGCGCGCGACGTGCTCAACACGCGGCCGCTCGGCGGGTTGCGCCCGCTGCTGAACGCAGCGATGGGCCGCCGACCTTGGCGCCGCGACACCCGGCGGCCACCGCATGAAGGCGCCGGAACCCTTTCCATCCACTGCACAGGCATCGACATGAAGTCCAAACTCTTCCTCATCGCCAACGCCACCGAGGCGCGGCTGTTCAGCCGCGCCTCCGACCACGATCCGCTCCTGCCGCTCGCCTGGTTCGACGACGCACCAGGGCGCGGCAAGGGCAGCGAGTTGGCCGCAGACCGACCGGGCCACGGCAGCAGCGACGCCCGCCCCGGTGGCGTTGCCTTCGAGCCGCGGGTGGACCCGCGGCGCAAGCGGCACCTGCAGTTCGCGCATCGCCTGTCGGAGCAGCTCGAAGAAGTCATGGCCGGGGAGCGCTACGGCTCGGTGGTGCTGGTCGCCTCGTGCCCGTTCCTCGGCGAGCTCAAGGGCGTGCTCGGCAACGCCGCGCGGCGTGCGCTCGAACACGCGATCGAGCTCGACCTCACCTCGTATGGGCTGACGGAACTCGAACAGCGGCTCGACCGGGCGCTGCGGGCCGAACGGCCACCCGAAGCGCGCGGCTGACGCCGGCGTTGCCGCGCGGGCCCGCTTCTTCGTCGCAAGCAGCCTGCCGCGTCACGACGCCCGCGGCGACAGCTCGACCGGCCGCATCGGCCGGGTGGCGCGCCCGGCGACCGAGAAGTCCTCGAGGAAGCGCTCCATCTCGGCGCCGGCCGAGCCGTCGAGCACCTTCTGCTGCTGCAGCACCAGCGTCGCGACCGGCGTGCTCCGCGTCGCGTCGGCGACTTCCTGCACCGCCTGGAAGGCGCCTTCGCGCGCCATCACGCACACCACGCCCACTCGCCGCGGCAGTTGCGGCCCGTTGAGCACGAACGACCTCATCGGCGCCGCGAGGTGCCGCATCCATACGGGCGCGACCAGCACCACGCTGCGATAGCGCGAGGGGATCGGCCCCGAATAGCGCATGCGGGGCGTGCGGCGCAGCAGCGAATCGAACACGCAGCGCAGGTCACCCCAGAAGCCGATGCGCGGCACCGGATCGACAACCTCGCCGATGTGACCCTGCGCCATGCGGGCCAGTTGCTGGGCCACCTGGCGGGCGGTGCCGGTGCGCGAGTAGTAGACGACGAGCAGCTCGTTCATGGGCGTGGTTCCTCTGCAAGAGTGCGCCCACAGAATGGTCCCGCGCCGCGGCGGGCGCTCTGCGAAATGTCAATCGACGCCGTCGGGCCGCCACCGCGCGGCGCTGAATTCGGCGACGAACCGTTCGAGTACCTGCAGCGGCAGCGCATCGATGCCTCCCGCCCCTGCCCGGCCCGACCCTCCGAAGCGGCTGCACAACTGTTGCGCGCCGAACGGCGACGCCACCGGCGCACGTACGCTGACCCGCAACCCGCCCGCAGGCCGCGGCGTGGCGACGGCATGGGCCAGCTCCGGCCGCTCGCTCGCCAGTTCGTTGGCGAGGCAGCCGCTCACGCGCCGTGCCCAGGCGGCGTCGGGCAGCAGGTACACGCGCCCTGCCCGACCCTGCCAGTGCGGCGCCAGAGCCCGCGCCAGCTCCAGGTCGGCCTGGCGGCGCACGTCGAGTTCGCGGCACACGGGCTCGTGTTCCCAGGCCTGCAGCGGGTCGACGTGGCGGGCAAGGAACGCATACAGGCGTGCCGGGGCGATGTGTACATCGGCCTCGCATTCGCCATAGGCGTTGTAGTTGATGGCTTCGCCCAGCGTGCGCAGCCTTGCGTTCTGTTCGGACGTGAGGCCCATCGCATCCGCGAGCGCCTGCGCCACCGCCCGCAGGTTGTCGCCGTAGGCGCCGACCAGCGCCCAGCGCCGGTGGCGTCCGCCGAGGTGGCGGTCCATCAGCAGGCTGGTGCACAGCGAGGGCGAGGTGTCCACCACAGCCTGCAAACCCGGGTGCGCCGGAATGGGGCCGGTGGCGTGGTGGTCGAAGTAGCGCACCAGGGCGCCACGCTGCAACAGCCGCTGCAAGGCTGCAGCATTGCGCTGCATCGATACGTCGCACACCAGCACCTCGTCGCCGGCACCGGCATCGACGCGCTCGAGCAACTCGATCTCCCGCTTGAGCCCGGTGACCAGCGTGGCCGGCTGCGGGTGTGCCAGGCGCCATTGCAGCACCGCGCACAGGCCGTCGGCATCGCCGTTGCAGACATCGAAGCGTCGTGGCATGGGTGTGTGTTCCTCTCGTGCTCTTTGTCAAACCCGAGGCGCGGGCCGGCGTTCAACATGGACGAAGTGCCGCAAGGAGACAAGCATGGCGAAGATCTGGCTCGATGCCTACCCCCCCGGCGTGCCGGCGGACATCAACCCCAAGGCCTACGAGTCACTCGCGGCCATGGCCGAAGAGTCCTGCCTGCGCTTTCGCGACCGACCCGCCTTCACCAGCATGGGCGTGACGCTCACCTACGGCGAGTTCGATGAACTGTCGCGCCACTTTGCCGCCTACCTCCAACGGGTGCTGCGCCTGAACAAGGGCGACCGCATCGCGGTGATGCTGCCCAATACGCTGCAGTCGGCCGTGGTGGTGTTCGGCGCGCTGCGCGCCGGCCTCACGGTGGTGAACGTCAACCCGATGTACACCGATCGCGAGCTGGCCTTCCAGTTGAAGAACTCGGGTGCGCTGGCCATCGTGGTGCTCGAGAACTTTGCCCACACGCTGGCCGATGCACTGCCCGCCACCGACGTGCGCCACGTGGTGGTCAGCCAGCTCGGCGATCTGTTCCCCATCGCGAAGCGATGGGCGGTGGACTTCGTCGTGCGCCATGTGAAGGGCCTGATCAAGCCGTGGTCCATTCCGCAAGCGGTGCCCCTGCCCGATGCACTGGAGCAAGGCAGCCGGCACCGGCTCGAGCCGACCGGCCTGGGCCTGGCCGACACTGCCTTTCTGCAGTACACGGGCGGCACCACCGGCCGCCCGAAGGGCGCGGTGCTGTCGCACGGCAACCTGGTGGCGAACGTGGAGCAGACCACCGCCTGGATCGCCGGCGTGCTGGAGCCGGGCAAGGAAACCGTGATCACGGCCCTGCCGCTGTACCACGTGTTCGCGCTCACGGCCAACCTGCTGACGTTCGTGAAGCTCGGCGGCCACAACGTGCTGATCCCGGACCCGCGCGACCTGAAGCACTTCGTCGCCACGTTGAAGAAGACGCGCTTCTCGGTCATCACCGGCGTCAACACGCTGTTCCGCGCGCTGCTCGATGCGCCGGGCTTCGATCAGGTGTGCGAGGCCAACCGCGGCGCCCTGAAGGTGGCGGTGGCCGGCGGCATGGCGGTACAGCGTGTGGTGGCCGAGCGCTGGCAGCAGGCCGTGGGGGTGCCCATCATCGAGGGCTACGGCCTCACCGAGACTTCGCCCATCGTCTGCGCCAACCCGCTGGGCCGCCCGTTCAGCGGCATGCTGGGGCTGCCGGTGCCGTCCACCGACGTGGCGATCCTCGACGAGACCGGCCAGCCGTTGCCCGTGGGCAGCGCGGGCGAGATCTGCGTGCGCGGGCCGCAGGTGATGCAGGGCTACTGGCAGGCACCCGAAGAAACCGACCGCGTGATGACGTCCGACGGCTGGCTGCGCACCGGCGACATCGGCCGGCTGCACGAGACAGGCTTTGTCGAATTCGTCGACCGCGCGAAGGACGTGGTGGTCGTCTCCGGCTTCAAGGCCTTCCCCACCGAGATCGAAGACACCGTGGCCATGCACCCGGGCGTGAAGGACGTGGGCGCGGTCGGCATGCCGGACGATCGCACCGGCGAAGCGGTCTGGCTGTTCGTGGTGCGGCGCGACCCCGCGCTGACCGAAGAACAGCTGCGCGAGCACTGCGCATCGCATCTGGCCGCCTACAAGCAACCCCGGCGCATCGTGTTCTGCGACGATCTGCCCAAGACGCCGATCGGCAAGGTCTTGCGGCGGCAGCTCAAGGCGCAGGCGCTCGAGAACATGCCCGCGCATGCGGCGTGAGCAGCGTCTCGCCGGCCTCAAGCTGACGGTGGAGGGGCGTCGGGAAACACCACGCGCACGCGCCCTCTTTCGTCATGGCCGAGGTGCGCTTCGAGAAGGTAGCGTCGCGACACCTCCAGAAACCGCGCGAGCACGGCCTCGTCGGCCCCCGCATCGCTGCGCGGCACCTCGTCGAACGGGTCGGCGTCCGTCTCGCGGCGGCGCGTGCCGCCGTGCGCGCCTGGGTGGTGGGGCTGGGCTCCGGTCACGCGCGTCGGGCCACTTCCTGCTCCCGGCCATGCCGCATGGCCTGCACCATCTGCGCCAGCTCGTCGGCCACCACGCCGAGCACGTCGTCCAGCGTGACGATGCCCACCAGCGTCCCGCGCGGCGTGGTCACCGGCAGGCGGCGCACGCCGCGGCGGCGCATGGCGCCCAGCACGTCGAGCACCGAGTCTTCCTCGCGCACCGTGAACAGCGTGTCGGACACGACGTCGCCCACGCGCAGCAGGCCGGGGTCGACCTCCTTCGCGACGATGCCGGTCACGATGTCGCGGTCGGTCAGCAGGCCGATGGGTACAAGGCCGGCCTCCGATTCCTCGACGACCACGAGGCAGCCGACATGGCGATCGCGCATCTGCCGCGCAGCCTCGCTCACCACCACCTGCCGAAACGTGGTCTCGACCTTGCGGCTGCACACGGCGCCCGCCGTCAACGAAGCTTCCATGGCGTGTCTCCTTGTGGTTTCGCTGGCGCTACTGCACGACCTTCCAGTTGCCATCGGCCTGGCGGCACGCGGTGCCGTAGACCTTCTCCTTCTTGCCGCCGATGTAGGCATCGATCGTGTACTCGCGGCACGGCCCTTCGTTGGACTCGATGGTGCGGGTCGGCGTGACGGTGTATTGGGCACCGGTGTCCGGGTTGGTCCAGTAGGCCGGCACGCCGGTGCGCACGGTTTCCAGCGCCGTGGCGGTCTTCATGCGGTCGGTCTCGTCCATCGAGCGACCCACGGCGCTGCCCACCATCGCGCCCGCGAGCGCGCCGATGATGGTGGCGGCGGTGCGACCGCTGCCGTGCCCGACCTGCGAGCCCAACAGCCCGCCGAGCACGCCACCGACCACCATGCCACTCTGCTCGTTGGTGGGCGGCGTCTGGCAACCGGCGAGCGCCAGCGACGCGGCAAGCATGGTGGCGACCACGGGGTATCGGGACATGGCGGACATGAGGTGCTCCTGCGTTGACAGGCCTTCGAGTGTGGCCTCGCGCACGCGAGCAGAAGTGAGCTTTCTCAACGCTCGCGAGATACGCCCTGCCGATGATGGGAACGCGCTCCGCCCCCTGCGCCGCAGGCTGGTCAAGGGCGCCCCGACGGAGCACTGACGATGGACACGCAAACCCAGAAGGACCGGCTCGCAGCCGACATGAAGCTCGTAATGAACGACGTGGAGGCCTTGCTGCGCTCCACCGCAAATCAGGCCAATGGCGAGATGGAAGAGTGGCACGCCCGCCTGCGCGACCGTGTGTCCGACATGAAGCACCGGCTCGGCGAGCTGGAGCGCAGCGCGGCCGACAAGGCGCGTGCGGCCGGCCGTGCCACCGACGAGTACGTGCACCAGCATCCGTGGCAGTCGGTCGGCATCGCGGCCGGCGTCGGCGCCCTGGTCGGCGTGCTGCTGATGAACCTGCGCCGGTAGGTCTCAAGGTCGCCCTCGCCCGACCGTCAACGACGGAAGCAAGAGTTTCCGCGCGTCGTGACGGCGGGCTGCGTCGTCGGCTGCTCGCATGGCGAAGGCCGGCCGAGCGGCCGTGCCATCGGCAATACGCACCACAAGATCGGACCGAACCTTGAAGCCCGCGCTGCACGGTTCGGCCTCGTTCATGCCGTTCAGGCAGGTTCCAACTCGCTCGGGGCTGTCGGCACGAAACCGCCCGTCACGCCGGCGCGGGCAGCACCCGCAGGCGTTGCGCGGTGCGCCGCGTACCAGCGCGACAATTGAATCGTCACCGCCTGCGGCCCCCCGCAATTCGTCGACAGGTCACGCACGTTCGGCACCTCCACCAACAGCGGCGCACCGTAGGCCGAGCGCGCGGCTTCGCGGTACCCTGCCACGGCGGCCGTGTCGTCGGCGCCCACCAGAAGCATCGCCTTGCTGCCCAGATGCATCAGCGCCGCGTGCGCCGCAGCGACTTCACCTGAGTGCGCTGCCACCGCGGACAGAGAAGGCTCATGGAGTGCCGCCGCCATCAACGCCGGGGCTGCTGCGCTCCCCACTCCGAGCAGCACCGTTCGCAACGACGCCAGACGCGGCTCGCCATGCACCCACCCGAGAAGGCGGTCGATTGCCAACACCGCGGAACCTAGGCCGTCGGTCCGGCATGGCTCTTCGACGCCAAGGGCGACCGACAGTGACGCAAAGCGAAGGCTGTGCAAGACGCCCAGCATGAAACGATGGCCGCGCGCGCGCAGGTCTTCAGCACGCGGATAGACGGCCAGCACCAGGGCGTGGGCATCGCCAGGGATGACCAGTTCCCCCGTCAACTGGTCCGGGCCGAACCGGTCGTTCTTGTCCCCGGGCTGCGGGGGCGTGTGCAGGGCTGCCATGGCTCGCCGCTCATGCGCAGAGGTGCACATCGTGACGCGCATGCCCTTGGTCGGCCACGCACTCGTCCTGCTGCAGCCGCCGGGTGGGCCGTTGCAACGCCTGCAATGCGTCGAAGTCGATGATCTCCACCTGCCGGTGCGACACCTTCAGCAACCCCGATTCGGCAAGCGACGTGAACGCGCGGCTGACGGTCTCGTGGGCGAGGCCCAGGTGGCTGGCGATGTCGCGCCGGCTCATGCGCAGCACCATCCGGCGACCGGACTGGCCGAGCTGCGCATGACGCTGAGACCACTGCAGCAGGAAGCGGGCAAGCCGGACCTCGGAGCCGACCGCGGACACGAGCCGCAGCGTCTCGATGCCACGGCGCAGCTCGCGGCTGGCGGACTGTTGCAGCAGGGCCTGCACGCTCGGCAGTTCGCTGGCAATCCGGCACAGGTCGGCATACGGCACGCTGGCCACGCTGGAATCCTCGAGCGCGGTGACGGTGGCACCGTAATGCCCCGTGGCCATGCCATCGAGGCCGATCACGTCGCCTCGCATGGCGAACCCCAGCACCTGTTCATAGCCTTCCTCGTCGCAATGCGAGAACTTGAACGTGCCCGCCACAACGAAATGCACGCTGTGGAATGACGATTCCTCGTGTAGCAGAACGCCGCCGGCGCGCAGGCGCCGAACGGGAAACACGATCCGGTCGGCCTGCTCGCCGGCGGTGTCTTCGCAACCCGCCCAGCGCAGCAGTTTCGACAGGCTGCAGCGCAGCGGGTCCGGCGCCGGCCTGGTGTCGACGAGATGCCTGCGGGTGGTGCCGATGACGGAATCGATGACGGACGCATGCATGTTGGTGCCTCTCCGATGCGGGACGATGCGCCCGCGGTGATGCCACTGTATGAACGGTTGCCGGCACCGGCTGTAGGGAGTTCTCGATGCGGTTTGTAGAGTGAAACTCAACGGCCCCGGCGGGTTTGATCTGGAACCGTCGGTTGGCGCGTGAATTTGACAAGCCCGCCGGCTTGTGCTTGGGCGTGCGACGTGCAGAGCCTCTACTCGTCGTTGACGTCGATCAGCCCTTCGCGTATGGCCAGCCGCACCAGTGCCGGCACGTCGCCCACGTCGAGCTTCTGCATCAGCCGCGAGCGGTAGGTGTCCACCGTCTTGGGCGACAGGTTGAGTTCGCGTGCCACCTCGGCGCTCGATCGGCCACGTGCGACCAGCATCAGGATCTGTTGCTCGCGGCTCGACAGGCTCGCGAGGCGGTCGGACTCGCGTGGCAGGGCAAGCACTTCGAGCGCCAGCTCGGCAATGCCGGGCCCCAGGTGGCGCCGCCCCCGCGCGACGGTCTCCACCGCCTTCAGCAGTTCCGGCGAGGGCGAATCCTTGAGCAGATACCCGTCGACGCCCAGCTGCAGGGCACGGGCCACGTGCCGCGGCTGGGCCGACATGCTGAGCACCAGGAACCGCGCCCGCCCTCCACGCGAACGCACCGCGTCGATGGTGTCGAGGCCGGAGCGCCCGCCGAGGTTCAGGTCCAGCAGCACGACCTCGGGTGCGGTGCGCACGATCGCGTGCGCCGCTTCGTCGGGGTGGTCGGCTTCGCCGACGATGTCGTGCCCCGCGGCCTGCAGCACCGCGCGCAGGCCGTCGCGCACGAGTGCGTGGTCATCGACGAGGAAGATCCGGCTCATGCGTTGTGGCTCCATCGCAATTGCACGACCGTACCGCAATCGGGGCCTGGGCCGATCGAAAACTCCCCACCGATGGCAGTGGCACGTTCGCGCATGCCGACGACACCCAGATGCCCGGGGCGTACCGTGGACGAGCCCGCAGGCAGGCCCACGCCGTCGTCTTCCACGCGCAGCAGCAGCCTGTCGTCACGGCCTTCGAGCAGGACGCAGATGAACCTTGCCCGCGCGTGCTTCAAGGCGTTGGCGATCGCTTCGCGAGCAATCGTGAACGCAGCGTATTCCACGTCCGGCGGCCAGCGCCGCCCCTGCGCACCGGGCGCGACGTCCAGCTCCACCGCTGCATTCGGTGACGACAACCGCAACGACCTCACCTCGTTGTCGAGCGCGGCCTCCAGGCCTTCCTCTTCGAGCAACGGCGGGCGCAGATTCACCAGCACCTTGCGCACTTCGGCCATCGCCAGCGGCATGAGTGCCGCCATGCGCTCGTCCAGATCCTGCAACTGAGCGTGCTCCAGCTTGTGGTGCAGCCCGCGCATGGCCTCCCAGGTGAGGCGTATCGCCAGCAGGGTCTGCCCGAGCTGGTCGTGCAGCGCCTGGGCGATGTGTTGCGCGGTCTGCTTCTCCTGCAGCATCAGCCGTTGCGTCAGGGCCTTCAGCTCCAGCTGGTATCGCTTGAGCGCCTCCTCTGCCTGGACGCGCTCCGTCACGTCACGCAGGATGGCCGTCATGAACAGCGCGTCGTTGACGTTGCCCTGCGAAATGGATGCGTCCAGCCGCAACTCGTGCCCGTCGGCACGCACGCCCCGCACGTGGCCGCTGCGGCCCATGGGCCGGCGCGAGCACCCCTCCTGCCCAAAGGCAGCAAGGTCGGCATGATGCCGGCCCCGGTAGTCTGCCGGCAGCAGCACATCCAGCGGCTGGCCGAGCATCTCGTCGGCGCTGCGCTGGAAGATGGCCTGCGCGGCCGGATTGAACAAGGTGACGCGCCCGCCGGCGTCGACGCTCACGATGGCGTCGCTCGCCGAGTCGACGATCGCGGCCAGCAACGCGTCCTTCTCCTGCTGCCGCAGCTGCAACTGCCGGCGCTCGGTGAGGTCGTCGACGACCACGAGGTGGCCCAGAAACTCGCCCGCGTCGTCCCATGCTTGCATCGCCCGCCACTCGCACCACAGCTCGTGGCCGTCGTGGCGGCGCGCCGGCCCTTCCGCTCTTGCGGTCGGCGAGCCTTGCAGGTCGGACAGCAGCGAGCGGATGACCGCTGCAGCGGGCCCCTGCACGAAGGTTTCCTGCGCCCCCCGGCCCAGCACTTCGTTGTCCGCCCAACCGAACACGGCGCGGGCCGCGGCGTTCCAGTACACGACCCGCTGCTCCGCGTCGCACATCATCACGCCCACGGGCAAGGCGTCGAGCACGCGTTGCAGGCGGGTGGCATCGTGCGCGAGCAGCGCCAGCGCCTCCCGAGGCTTCAGAGGCTGCAGCGGCTCGCCCGCCGAAGCGAGGCGCGGCAACGGGAGTTCGCGTGCGTGCGCCGTCAGCACGTCGAGGTAGCGCGTCAGCGTGCCGGCAGAGATGGCCCGGCTCTGCTGCACGCGTCGCGTCATCGCTCCCAGCAGCGATTCGTATGGCCGCATCAGGCGCCGGGAGAAGGCATACCCGGCTGCACCGAACAGCACGGCCGCCAGCCCTCCGCCCAGCGTGATGCTGCGCTGCAATGCCAGCGACGGCTCGAGGGCCACGGCAACCGGCTGGGTGGCGACCACGCGCCACCCCAGGTCCTGCCCGCCCGGCCGGTATGGCACGGGCTCGTACGCCGCGAGCAGCGTATCGCCGGCAGGGGAGCGCACCCGCTCCAACCCCCGGCCCGGCTGCGGCCCTTCTTGCGGCAAGGCGGCCACGGTGTGCGAACGCAAGGCCGACGCCTTGGCCCGGTCCGACGGCGATGGATAGACGTGCAGGCTGACGCCCTGGCGGCGGGAATCGACATGCAGGCCGAGGATGGGCTCGCGCTGCGAGAGGATGGTCCGCCAATCGATGCACGCGACGAGCCAGCCCGCGAGGGCGCCATCGCCGCCAACGATGGGGGTGCTCAAGTCGACGCCGAGGGCCGGCGCTTCGCCACGCAGCGGCACCATGCCAGCCACCGCGTGCAGGCCGCTCAGCGATATTTCGCCGGATTGCCGCTGCTGCAGCATGTCGCGATGCACAGGACTGCCGACGAGCTCGCCCCGGGTGGCCGCAACGATACGGCCGTCCGGCCCGACCACCGCCAGCCAGTGATAGTCCTTGTGATGCTCCACCGTCCACCGCATCGCCTGTTGCAGCGCAGCGGCCGGCGCACCCGCTTCCGCCGTCTGCAGGCGTGCCATCAATCCGACGCGGTCGGCCGTGCGCGCGAGGGTGTCGGCAACGCGCAGCGCGAAGGCGGCGGCCGCCTGCTTGACACCGGCAACCGCCTGCCGTTCCAGGTATCCGTCGAGCAGGGTCTGCGTGAGGGCCACCCCGCAGGCGGCGAACACCACCGCCAACACGGCGGGCACGGCCGCCACCCTCCAGTACAAAGGCAGCTTGCTTGTCATGTGGATGGATGGCGTCGGACAGCTGGCATGGAACGAACTCGCGCAAAGGGATCGCGGCTGCACGGCCGCACAACGACCGTGCAGGGGCTGGTGGACGCATGCCCGCCATCCGCGGCGAGCAGAAAGATGCCCCACGGAGCTCCGTAGGGGCTTGATGCGGATCAAACGCGGGGGCGGGCGTCTCTGGCGGGCGCGTGCCACGAGCAGCGGTCATGCGCTTCGCCGACCCTGCCCGGCGGCCCCAACCAGCGGGCCAACTCGTGTTGCAGGGCCTGCGACCAGGCCTCCACATCGACCGCATGCGCGAGCAACGCCTGGCCATCGGTGGTGCGCGCGGCCAGCAGCGGCGCCTGATCCTCCCGCCCCACGGCCCGGCACAGTTGGCGCCACGGTGCAGCCGTGACGAGGGTGCCTGCGCTGAGCGCCACGCAGGGCCCCCGCCGGGCCTGCGCCAGGCCGGTGATCTTGCGACCGCCAACGCTCAGCTCCCCGCTCGACAGCCCCCCGAAACAAGCCCAGGCCAGGCCGGCCGGGGCCTCCGCAGTGGGGCCGCGATGCACCTGTGCTTCGATGCCGAAGCCCTGCAGCCAGCGCGCGTGCGCCAGCCCGAGCCACCGGTATGCGGCGAGCACGCCGTGGCCCAACAGCGGATGCCGCTGCGGCATCACCACCGAGACGCCGAGCATCCAGGGGCCCACCAGAACCACACCGCCTCCGGTGGGCCGCCTGACCACCGGCAGCTCGGGGTCCGCGAGATCGATGCCCTGCGCACGGCCCACCACGATGGCCGGCTCCCGGTACTGCCACACGCGCCACCTCGGGCAAGGCACCGGTGCGGCGAGTGCCTGCTGCAGCCAGATCTGCTCGTCGGCAGGGTGGGCGCCGGCAACCGCTTTGCGGCTCACGTCTCGATGATGCGGGCCAGCACCGCGCCGCGGCCGAAGGTCTGGCCGGCGGGCACCAACAACTGCTCCACCGTGCCTGCAGCGGGTGCCGGCACGTCGATCGAGCTCTTGACCAGCACCGCGCGTGCGACGGGCTGGCCGGCCGCCACGTGGTCGCCTTCGGCCACGAGCCATTGATCGAGCAGGGCTTCGGTGCCAGCCTCGATGGATTCCCACAGGCCGGGGTCGAGCACGACGTCCTTCATGCGGCCGCCATCACGCGCGACTCCATCGCCGCAATGCACTGCTCGGCGATCCGCTCCACCGACGGGATCACCGCCTGCTCGAGCGGCCGGCTGTAGGGGATGGGCACGCCCGGCACGCCCAGCCGGCGGACGGGCGACTTCAATGCCAGATTGCCGAGGTTCTCGGCCACCAGCGCGGCGATCTCGCCGGAGAGTCCGAAGTGGAGGTAGTCCTCGTCGGCCACCACGAGCCGGCCGGTCTTGGCGACCGAGCGCAACACCGTGTCGCGATCGAGCGGCACGAGCGTGCGCAGGTCGATCACCTCGACCGAGCAGCCTTGCCGCTCCAGCCGTTCGGCCGCGGCCACCGCCTTGTGCACCATCTGGCTCAGGGTCACCACCGTCACGTCGCGTCCTTCACGCACCACGCGCGCCACACCGAACGGCACGCTGTAGGCCGCCTCGGGCACCGCGGTGGTGGCGCCTTCGTGGTAGCTCATCCACGGCAGGCCCATGATCCCCTTGTGGAAGAAATACATGACGGGGTTGTCGTCACGGATGGCCTCGATCATCAGGCCCTTGGCGTCGTACGCGTTCGACGGCACCACCACCTTGAGCCCCGGCACGTGGGCGAACACCGAATACAGGCACTGCGAGTGCTGCGCGGCGTCGCCATAGCCGCCGCCGATGGCGGTCATCAGCACGACGGGCAACTTCAGGCTGCCGCCCGACATGTAGGTGTTCTTCGCCAGGTGGTTGTAGATCTGGTCCATGCACACGCCGAAGAAGTCGACAAACATCAGCTCGGCGATGGGCCGCAGCCCTTCGGCCGCGGCACCGGTGGCGGCACCGATGAAGGCCGTCTCGGAAATGGGCGTGTCCATGACGCGCTCGGCGCCAAAGCGCTGGAGCAGGCCCGAGGTGGCGCTGAAGATGCCGCCGTAGCGGGCGATGTCCTCGCCCATCACGAACACGCGCGCGTCGCGCTCCATCTCCTGCCCGATCGCTTCGGCGATGGCCTGCGCCATCGTGAGTTGCCGCTGGGTGGTGTCCATGTCTTTCGTCTCCTGCTGGTGCTTAGGGCCTGTTAACACTACGGAGGACTGTGCGAGCGTGCCTGCCAGGGCGCAGAG
>NZ_CAMLJQ010000025.1 GCF_946480305.1 uncultured Caldimonas sp. | reverse complement strand
TCCTGATCACCATCGGCGTGCTGCTGCTCAACATCCTGGCGCGCGTGCTGTTCCGTAACAAACACTGATCCGAGGCCCACTGATGGACGCAAAAGTCGAACTGCCGGTCTCCGAGAAGGCCAAGCTCTCGGTGCGCAATCTCAACTTCTACTACGGCAGCTTTCATGCGCTGAAGAACATCAACCTGGACATCCCCGAGAAGAAGGTCACCGCCTTCATCGGGCCCTCGGGCTGCGGCAAGTCGACGCTGTTGCGCACGTTCAACCGCATGTTCGAGCTGTACCCCGAGCAGCGCGCCGACGGCGAGATCCTGCTCGACGGCGAAAACATCCTGCGCTCGCGCCTGGACGTTTCGCTGATCCGCGCAAAGGTCGGCATGGTGTTCCAGAAGCCGACCCCTTTCCCGATGTCGATCTACGACAACATTGCGTTCGGCGTGCGCCTCTTCGAGACGCTGCCCCGCGCCGAGATGGACGAGCGGGTGGAATGGGCCTTGAAGAAGGCCGCATTGTGGAACGAGGTCAAGGACAAGCTGAGCCAGAGCGGCGCCGGCCTGTCGGGTGGTCAGCAGCAACGCCTGTGCATTGCGCGCGGCATTGCCATCAAGCCCGAGGTGCTGTTGCTCGACGAGCCCTGCTCGGCGCTCGACCCCATCTCCACCGGCAAGATCGAGGAACTGATCCACGAGCTCAAGAACGACTACACGGTGGTCATCGTCACGCACAACATGCAGCAGGCGGCTCGTTGTTCGGACTACACCGCGTACATGTACCTCGGCGACCTGATCGAGTTCGGCCCCACGTCCGACCTGTTCATGAAACCCAGGAAGAAGGACACTGAGGACTACATCACCGGCCGCTTCGGCTGAGGTGCATCTCCAGGAGAACGCCATGACGGACAAGCATCTTTCGACCCAATTCGATGCCGAGTTGAGCGGCATTTCCACCCGCGTGCTCGAAATGGGCGGCCTCGTGGAGTCGCAGGTGGCCCAGGCCATCTATGCGCTGACCAATTTCAGCGGTGACGTTGCAAGCCAGGTGATCGCAACGGAAGAGCGCGTCAACCACATGGAAGTGGACATCGACCGCGACCTGTCGACCATCATCGCCCGTCGCCAGCCGACGGCCCGCGACCTGCGCCTGTTGATCGCCATCTCCAAGACCATCGGCAATCTCGAGCGGGTGGGCGACGAAGCGGCGCGCATTGCACGCACCGTGCAGCGCCTGATCAACACGGGTGTGTTCAGCCGCCTGCGCCTGCCGGTGTCCGACGTGTCGTTCGAGGCCAGCCTGGCCACCGAGCAATTGCGCAAGACGCTCGATGCATTCGCGCGGCTCGACGTGAAC
The DNA here is from genome assembly GCF_946480305.1 of uncultured Caldimonas sp. The sequence continues at coordinate 52,989 of NZ_CAMLJQ010000025.1, read as the reverse complement.
AAGGCCGTCGAGGTGCTCAAGCAGGACAACCAGATCGACCAGGAGTTCGACGGCCTGATGCGCAAGCTGATCACCTACATGATGGAAGACCCGCGCACCATCTCCGCGAGCATCGACCTGGTGTTCGTTGCCAAGGCCATCGAGCGCGTGGGCGACCATGCCAAGAACCTGGCCGAGCAGATCATCTACATCGTCAAGGGAACCGATGTGCGCCACATTCCCATGGAAACCGTGGAGTCGGTGGTCAGCTGATCCTGAAAACGTGACGCATACAGGAGTTTTTGCATGAGCCGAGTGCTGGTGGTTGAGGACGAAAGCGCGATCGCCGAGCTGATTTCGATCAATCTGCGCCATGCCGGCTACGAAGTGACGGTGGCCTCGGATGCGATGCGCGCTGCGAGCGAAGTCGATCGCGTGCTGCCCGATCTCGTGATCCTCGACTGGATGCTCCCCGGGCAGTCCGGCCTGTCGCTCGCGAAGCGCTGGCGCAGCGAGGCCCGCACGAAGGACATGCCGATCATCATGCTGACGGCACGTGGCGACGAGCCAGACAAGATCGCCGGGCTCGACGCTGGCGCGGACGACTACCTCACCAAGCCCTTCTCCACCAACGAGCTGATGGCACGCATCCGCGCCGTGCTGCGCCGCAAGGCGCCCGAAGCGCTGGATTCGGCGGTGGAAGTCGGCGGCTTGCGCCTCGACCCCGCCACGCGACGTGTCTCGCGCGGCGATCAGGAGGTCAAGGTGGGCCCCACCGAGTTCAAGCTGCTGCACTTCTTCATGACGCATCCCGAGCGCGTGCACAGCCGGGCACAGCTGCTCGACCGCGTGTGGGGTGATCACGTGTTCATCGAAGAGAGAACGGTGGACGTGCACGTGAAGCGCCTGCGCGAGGCGCTGGCACCCGTGCGTTGCTCACAGATGATCGAGACCGTGCGCGGCGCGGGCTACCGCTTGACTCAGCAGGTCTCCGCTGCGGCCTGAATCGATGAGCTGGCTTTTTCCCCGGATCTTCGCCGGCGTCGTGATGATGCTGTTGGGCGGAGGGGCCGGCTATGCTGCAGGGCGGCCGCTGGGCTCCCCGGTGTTCGCAATGATGCTCGGCGCGGCTTGCGGCGTCGGGTTGACGCTGTTCCTGGATACCCTGCGCGGCTACCGGCTGCTGAATTGGCTGCGCGGCCCCCAGCAAGGCGGGGCGCCGCGCGATGCCGGACTGTGGGGCGAGCTGGCCTACCGGGTCGAACGGGCCATCCGCAACCGCGAGTTGTCGGCGGTGCAGGAGCGCACGCGGCTTGCGCAGTTCCTTTCGGCCATCGAGGCCTCGCCGAACGGCGTGATGATGCTCGACGCGGACGACCAGATCGAGTGGTGCAACCGGATCGCGGCCGAGCATTTCGGGCTCGACCCACAGCGCGACGTGCGGCAGCACATCACCAACCTGGTGCGGGCGCCGGCATTCGTGGCCTACCTGCAGGGAGGCGATTTCGAACAGCCGGTGGTATTGCCCTATGTGCGCGGCAAGGTGACGATCTCCGTCGTCGTGCGCAGCTACGGCGACGGCATGAAGCTCGTGCTCTCGCAAGACATCACCGAGCGGGAACGTGCCGAGACCATGCGACGCGATTTCGTCGCCAACGTCTCGCATGAAATCCGCACGCCGCTGACCGTGCTCTCCGGCTTCATCGAGACGCTCGCCAACCTGCCGTTGACCGAGGTCGAGCGGCGCCGGGTGCTGGATCTCATGGGCCAGCAGACGCAGCGCATGCAGACGCTCGTGAGCGATCTGCTCACATTGGCCCAGCTGGAAGGCAGTCCGCGGCCGGCGCCCGACCAGTGGGTGTCGGTGGACAAGTTGCTGCAGCTGGCAGAGAGCGATGCGCGCAGCTTGTCGGCGGGGCGGCATGAACTCAGCTTTGCGAGCGACGGGCCCGCCGAGATCGCCGGTGCCGAGAGCGAACTGCTGAGCGCGCTGACCAACCTCGTGACGAATGCCGTGCGCTACACACCTGAAGCAGGCCGCATCGAGGTGGGGTGGCGCCTGCGGCCCAATGGTTCGGGCGAGTTTTTCGTCAAGGACACCGGCATCGGCATCGAGAAGGAACACATCCCCCGCCTGACCGAGCGCTTCTATCGGGTCGATGGCAGCCGCTCGCGTGAAACGGGTGGCACCGGGCTGGGACTGTCCATCGTGAAGCACGTGGTTCAACGCCATGGGGGCGAACTGGACGTGCAGAGCGAGCCCGGCAAGGGGTCGCAATTCCGGTTCATCTTGCCGCCGTTGCGCGTTCGTCCAGGGGGTCAGCCCGCCGCGCGTTGAACGCCGCGTCGCGAGACGGTGGCGTACAGCGAGGTGAGCAGCACGGCCACCAAGGCCAGAGCGGCTGCATTGCCAAACCAGAAGCCGCCGGCGCCATGGAGCGGTGCGGGCACCCGGCCGCCCAGGTCGAAGGCCAGTGCGTAACCTCCACCAAGCCCAAACCCCCATAGGCCGATGCCGTAGATGACGGCCGGCACCAGCGCGACGCGGTACGAGCGCAATGCGAAGGCCGCGGCGACCTGCATGGCGTCGAACACCTGGTACAGCGCGATGTAGATGAACAGCGAGGCTGCAGCGCCGTGCACCGCGTCGTCCTGGGTGTAGATCCCCAGCACCGGTTGCCGCAGCGCATACAGACCGAGCCCGACCAGCACCGCAAGGCCGACCGCCAGCGCGATGCCTTGCCAACCGGCGCGGCGCGCCTCGTGCGACTGCCCCGCACCACGCAGTTGAGCCACCCGCGCGCCAGTGGCGATGGCGATCGACAGTGGCAGCATGTACATCACGCTGGCGAGATTGGCGACGATCTGATGACCGGCGAGCGGTGTCGTGCCGAAGTGGGAAATGAAAACGGCCATCAGCGTGAATGCCGTCACTTCGAAGAAGTAGGAGGCCCCGGTGGGCAGGCCCAGGCGAAGCAGCTCACGCTGCATCGCCCACTGAGGCCACTGCCACCCGGTCCACAGCCTGAAGGGGCGGTAGATCGGGTGTACCTTGAGCATCACCGCGGCGAACGACAACAGGGCCGCATGTATGAGCACAGTGGCGAGTCCGCATCCGACCACGCCGAACGGTGGCAGCCCGGCGCCGCCGAAGATGAACCATGCGTTCAGCGGCACCTTGAGAACGAGCGCGACAAGTTGCAGCGCGGTGACGAGCAGGGGCTTCGATATTCCCTGGTTCAAGCCGCTGTAGCAACGAAACAGCAGCGACAGCGGCAACCCCCACGCGAGCAGGCCGAGGTAGTCGCGCACCTGCGCTTCCATCTCGGGTGTGCTGCGCGCGAGCGCGAGCAGGGGACCCGGGTGCGACAGCACGAACGCGCCTGGCAGTGAGACGATCAGCGCCAGCCATACTCCTTGGCGGAAGGCGGTGCCCACGTTCTCCGGCTGCCTGGCCCCATGGTATTGCCCCACGAGCGGGATCAGCGCCTGCACGATCCCCGCGAGCCCGACATGCAGGCTCACGTAGATCGCCATCCCGATCGACAACGCGGCCAGGTCGGTGCTCGCATAGCGGCCGGCCATGATGGTGTCCGCGACGCCGAATCCGATGGTGGCCAGTTGACCCAGCAGGATGGCGCCCGCATCCCGGGCAATGCGCTGCCAGGGACGCATCAGCGCGTGGCCGCCGCACGTCGGTAGACGTAGGTGAACTCGCTGCGATCGGTGGGGCGCCGTTCGCGGGCCACGAACTCCCAGCCTTGCGGTGTTTCGCGGGCGCGTCGGCCGAGTGTGAGCAGGAAGTCGCACGCGGGAGCCTGCGGCGCCTGCTCGTCGAAGACGCGATAACCACCCAGTGCCGCAAGCCCTGCGATCTGGTGGCGAGGCAGGTTGCGCGCAAGCACGCATTCTTCACGTGGCAGGTGCTGCCCCAGCTTCTCGATCAACGGGCGGTCGCTGCGTGCGTAGTCGAGCACGGGCAGGCCGAGCGTCATCAACAGCAGCCAACCCAGTGCGACGCCGCTGGCGGGCAGCACCAGGCTGCGCCACAAGGCCTCCCGGTTACGGCCGGCACGCCACCGCACCAGCCACAGCCAGGCAAGCGTGCCGAGCGCGGCCACGACCAGCGCCAGTGCGGAAAAATGCGGCTCGAACCCGGGTGCGAGCTTTGCGATGTTGGCGGCGGGCTTGGCTGGCACGCCCCATTGCATCGAGGCGTAGATCACCCACAGCGCCAGCGCGCCGATGCTGAAGAAGAACACCGAGAACCAGTCGATTGCCGACGCCACCCCACGGCGCAGCGTCGGCAGCGAGAACGCGGCCAGCACGGCCAGCGAGGGCAGCGCCAGCAGCAGGGCGCGATCCGAGCCATTCATCAGCACGCTCGCGGCGGCGGCGGTGAGGGCGGTTGCGAGCGGCACCGCAATGTGGCGTTTCAGCAAGTGCCGGCGCCAGCGCCAGAGCGTCCATGCGACCAGAGGCCAGGCGGGCCAGGTGAACCATGCGAAGAGTCTGGTGACCTGCCGGGCGGAGGGCGCGGAGACGCGCCAGCTCCAGGCGTCGAAGGCCGTGGCGGTGAGGGCAGCGATCAGAACCGATGCCGCAATCCAGATGGCGAACCGGCGCGTCTGTTGGAATTCGGAGCGAAAGCAGATCGCGAGTCCGACGGCACCCAGTACGACGGCAATGCTCGGAGCGCCGCTACCGGCCATCAGCGGCAGTGCGGCAAGCACGGCCAGCTGCGATTGCACCGTTCGGTGGTTGCTGGCGGCGAGGCCGTATGTGAACAGCGCAACCGCCGTCAGCTGCAGCAATTCGGGTGTGGTCTCGTGCCCCAATTGCAGCAGGCCGAGCGTCGCCACCAATGCGAGCAGCGCACCGTCCGCGATCGCTCGTGCGTAGTCCACCGGGTGGGCCTCGCCTCCGAAGGCGAACGCGACCGGCTGAGCCGCCTCGGAGCGGGCCAGGTGGTAGCAGGTGTACCAGGTGAGCACCAGGACCGCGATCAGCAGCAGTGCGAAAGGGATGCGCGCGGCGAGCGCCGGGTTCAGCACGCCGCCGAGCAGATGGATGAATGCCGCGCCAAGCCAATAGGGGAACAAGCCCCCATCGGGCGGCAGTCCGCCGACCACCGGATGCCAAAGATCGGTGCCGCCGACGGTGAGGCTGTGCATGAAGCCGAAGGCCGTGACGTCGGCGCTGCGCCACGGATCGCGACCGAGGAAACCGGGGATCACGTAGGCGGCACAGAACAGCAGCAAGGCCACCCGCGGCAGCCGTTGCGCGGCTCGTTTGGTCACGATGGCGGGGGTGGGGTGGTTCACGGCAGGATGGAAGGGGCGATGACGCTGAAACCCGCGATCATGCAGGAAAACCGCTATGGCCCAGCAAAAAGGGCAGCCGGTTGCCCTGGCTGCCCCTTGTTGGCGGTGGACGAAAGAATTACTTCTTCAGGCCCACGCGAGCAAACTTGTTGCGGAACTTCTCGACACGACCGCCCAGCGAGTCCACGCTCTTCTGCGTGCCGGTGTAGAACGGGTGCGATTCGCTGGTGGTTTCCAGCTTGAACAGCGGCAGTTCGCGGCCATCGTCCATCTTGACGGTTTCCTTCGTCTGAGCGCACGAGCGCGTCACGAACTTGAAACCGTTGGACAGATCCACGAAGCACACTTCGCGGTAGTTGGGGTGGATGCCTTCTTTCATGATGAACCTTGGTCGCTGGTCTATGCGCCGGGAGCCACCCCGAACCCTTCGAGGCACTTTCCGGAAGCGGAAAACGGAGGAGTATGCCATGAATACAAGCACTTAGGGCCAGCAAGTGCCGGCCCTAAGGAGGTGGGGCGTCGCCCCGTCTGGATGCGTGGCGGTCAGCCGCCGCGGCGCATCATGTCGAAGAAGTCGTGGTTGTTCTTCGTCGACTTCATCTTGTCCAGGATGAACTCCATCGCCTCGATCTCGTCCATCGGGTAGAGCAGCTTGCGCAGGATCCAGGTCTTTTGCAGGATCTCCGGCTTCAGCAGCAGCTCTTCACGGCGGGTGCCCGACTTGTTCAGCAGGATGGACGGGTACACCCGCTTCTCGGCCATGCGACGGTCGAGGTGGATTTCGCAGTTGCCGGTGCCCTTGAACTCTTCGTAGATGACTTCGTCCATGCGGCTGCCGGTATCGATCAGGGCCGTGCCGATGATGGTCAGCGAGCCGCCTTCCTCGATGTTGCGCGCCGCGCCGAAGAAGCGCTTGGGGCGCTGCAGCGCGTTGGCGTCCACGCCGCCGGTCAGCACCTTGCCGGAAGAGGGCAGCACGTTGTTGTAGGCGCGGGCGAGGCGGGTGATGGAGTCGAGCAGGATCACCACGTCCTTCTTCAGCTCGACCAGACGCTTGGCGCGCTCGATCACCATCTCGGCGACCTGCACGTGGCGGGCGGCGGGCTCGTCGAAGGTGGAGCTGATGACCTCGCCGCGCACGGTGCGCTGCATCTCGGTCACTTCCTCGGGGCGCTCGTCGACGAGCAGCACGATGAGGTAGACGTCGGGGTGATTGGCGACGATGGCGTGCGCCAGGTGCTGCATCATCACCGTCTTGCCGCTCTTGGGCGGCGCCACGAGCAGGGCGCGCTGACCTTTGCCGATGGGCGCGATCAGGTCGATGATGCGGCTGGTGATGTTCTCTTCGGCGCGGAGTTCGCGTTCGAGCTTGAACTGCTCTTTCGGAAAGAGCGGCGTCAAGTTCTCGAACATGATCTTGTGCTTGTTCTCCTCCGGTGTGAGGCCGTTGACACGGTCGACCTTCACCAGGGCGAAGTAGCGCTCGCCGTCCTTCGGAACCCGCACCTCGCCCTCGATCGCGTCACCGGTGTGCAGGTTGAAGCGGCGGATCTGGCTTGGCGAGAGGTAGATGTCGTCCGTGCTGGCGAGATAGCTCGTCTCGGGCGAGCGCAGGAAGCCGAAGCCGTCGGGCAGCACTTCGAGCACCCCGTCGCCGAAGATCTGCTCGCCCTGCTTCGCGCGGCGCTTCATGATCGCGAACATCAGCTCCTGCTTGCGCATGCGGCTGGTGTTCTCGATCTCCAGCGACTCGGCCATCTTGATGAGTTCCGAGACGTGAAGGACTTTGAGTTCGGAGAGATGCATGGGCGAATACCCTTGTCGGTGCCCGTTGTGCGGCCTTTCCGGCCCCGGGCTTGGATGGACTTCGGCACGTCTTGCTGCCGGGTTTCAGCCTGGCGCAAGAACCTGCAAGTGAAACGCGACGAGCGCGGATTCGATCAGGATGCTGGAGTTTTGGGTGCCGAAACTACGCGGCGAAAAAGGTGCGTAGTGGCGAAACTTGTGCAATCCGGGGCGGGGCTTTTGGCCTTGGAGCCCCGGACGCATTGCGGCCGATTATAGATGACCGTCGAGGAAGGCCGTCAACTGGGCTTTCGACAAGGCGCCAACTTTCGTGGCTGCCAGCTGGCCGCCCTTGAACAGCATCAAGGTCGGAATGCCGCGTATGCCGAACTTGGCCGGCACTTCACGGTTCTCGTCGACGTTCAGTTTGGCGATGTTCAGGCGGCCGTCGTAGTCCTTGGCGACTTCGTCGAGGATCGGGGCGATCATCTTGCAGGGGCCGCACCACTCGGCCCAGTAGTCCACCAGCACAGGCTTGTCGGCCTGCAGCACGTCGGCGTCGAAAGACGCGTCGGAGATGTGTTTGATCAACTCGCTGCTCATTGTTGGGTCCTCTGAGGCGCCGGGCCCGAAACCCGACAAAAAGGCACAATGATTCTGACACAAAGCCCCGGGCACCTTGAGAGAGGCGCCCACGGGCTTTTCTATCACAGGGATATCTTTTTCCTTTCAACCGCATGCCCCGACGAGAGCGCTGGACGCTGCGCCCCTCCACCGACCCCTGGCTGCCGATCGCGCAGCGACTGCAGGAGTTCGTCCAGGCGCAGGGGCTGCAGGCGCGCGACGTGGTCGTGCTGTTGCCGTTTGCACAGCACCTGCCACTCGCACGCGGGGCCTGGGCAAGGCTTGCACATGCGGGGTGGATGCCGCGTTTCGAGACCACCCAGACCCTGCGCGCCACGTTTCCATCCGAGCCAGGCAGCGCTGAAGGTCCGACAGGCGACCCGGCGGTGGACCGCCTCGCTGCAGCGCAACTGCTGACGCGGGTGTCGTGGGGCGAGGCTGAACGGCGGCGCAACCCGGCGATGTTCGAATTCTGGGCACAGGGTGTCGTCGAGATGGCGCATGAATTTCTCCGCGCCGCGCACGCTTGCGCACCCTCGCGCCGGCAGGCCTGGTGGGGCCATGCGCGTACGTCGATCGTGGCTCACGCAGGCGCGGGCAGTGCAGAGGCCGCCCTGGCGCGGCTTGCATTGGAGTGGGCCGCGATGGAGGACACGGGGTGGGCCGACGCACTGTTCACCCACCGTCCTGCCGCTTGGGCAGCCGTGCACGCGGGCGGCGCCGATCCACTGGTACAGGCGTTGATGGACGCAGCGGACGTGCCGGTGCTCGAGATCGATACCGACCCCCGCGTCGAGGCCTTGTTCGATGCCGCTTCGCCGGACGCACAGGTGCTTGCCTGCCAGGACTTCGAGGACGAAGCCCAGGCGGCGGCGGCGCAGGTGCTGAGCCACCTGGCTCACGGCCACGTACCGGTGGCGCTGGCGGCGCAGGACCGCGTGCTGGTGCGGCGCGTGCGGGCCTTGCTCGAGCGGCAGCAGATTGCGCTGCGCGATGAAACCGGCTGGCGGCTGTCGACGACACGCGTCGGCGCCTGCGTTGCGGGCCTGCTGCGACTGGCGCACCCGCGCGCCAGCACCGATGAACTGCTGGACTGGTTGAAGTCGGCGTTCGTCACGTCGCCCACGCTGGCGAGTCAAGGTTCGGTGACTGCGTTGGAGCGGGTGCTGAGGCGCCAGCAATGGGCACAGCTCGCGGAGGTCGACGCACGCGCATTGCCTCTTGCCGCCAGAGCGTTGTGGAGCGAGCTCACCAATGTACTGCGGCAATTGCGTGCGGCCCCTCGCCGCGTCTCGCTGGCCGACTGGAACGAGCGCCTCGCAGCCGCGTTGCGAAGCTGCGGCGCGTGGCAGGCGCTGGAGAGCGACGACGCCGGCGTGCAACTTCTCCAGGCGTTGCATCTTTTGGGGCAGCCAGGCGACGAGACCGCCTTTGCGCGCCACGCCTCGGCGGCCCACATGGACCTCGCAGGCTACACCGCCTGGGTCGACAGTCTGCTCGAAGCGGGCGTGTTCGCGCCGACCACGCAGACGGAGGCCGAGGTGGTCATCACACCGCTGCAGCGCGTGATGCTGCGGCCGTTCGGTGCCGTCGTGATGCCGGGCTGCGACGAGCAGCGCCTGGGCACGGCGTCCATGCATCCCTGGTTGAGCGACCGCGAGCGTGCGGCGCTCGGGCTCGCGACCCGGGCGGAGGTGTTGGCGCAGCAGTCGCTGGCGTTTGCCCATCTGCTGTGGCAGCCGCGTGTTTCGCTGCTCTGGCGCCGTTCGCACGAGGGCGAACCGTTGAACCCGAGCGTGCTCGTCGAACGCCTTCAACTGTTGCGATCGCGCCAGGCCGCGCTTGGCGTGCCCCCGGAAGATGCGCGCGTGTTGGCCGAGGTGGCACCGCAGCCGCAGGAGCCGGGCAGGCCGCGCGCACCTTCGTTGCTGCCTGTGCGGCTCAGTGCGACCAGCTACGAGGCGCTGCGCGACTGCCCCTACCGCTTCTTCGCGCTGCGCATGCTGGGCCTGGAGGAGGCGGCCGAACTCGACGACGAGATCGAGCGTCGCGACTACGGCACCTGGCTGCACGCGGTGCTGCAGCGCTTTCACGAAGCCCGTCGCGAGCAACCGCTCGGCGCGGTGGACGAAGTGGAGCGGCTGGTGGCCTTCGGCAAGGAGGAGCAACAGGCCCGGCAACTCGATGAAGCGGCCTTTCTTCCGTTTGCGCTGCGGTTCCGGCAGGTGGCCCGCATGTACGTGCAATGGATGCTGGAGCATGAGCAACGTGGGGCGCAGGTGCTCAAGAGCGAAGTCACGCTGGAGGCGCCTCTGCCGCGCCGTCCGGGCGTGTCGCTGTACGGCAAGGTGGACCGGGTCGATGCGGTGAAGGGCGACGAGGGCGAACAGACGCTCGTGATCGATTACAAGACGGGCAACATCCAGGGCCTGAAAAACAAGCAGCGCAATCCGCTCGAAGACACGCAGCTGGCCTTTTATGCCGCCTTGCTGAAGCTCGCCGCGGAAGCGCCCGGCCGCGGGCACGCACTGCGCGCCATCTATCTCGCGCTCGACGGGCGCCAGATCGAAGAGGCGGAGCACCCCGACGTGGAGCACACCGCCGGGCAACTGCTCGACGGCATGGCCGATGACCTGACACGCATTGCTGAGGGGGCGCCATTGCCGCCGTTGGGCGAGGGTTCGGTTTGCGAGCACTGCGAGGCGCGCGGCCTGTGCCGCAAGGGGCACTGGGCGTCCAACCCGTTCGGCGAGGAGCACGCATGAACGGACCGGCGTATCGAGTCGATGGCGAGCTGGTGGCGCGCGAGGACTTCTACCGCGTCGCGTGTGACCCGGCGCGCAGTGTGGTGGTGGAGGCGTGCGCGGGGGCGGGCAAGACGTGGATGTTGGTGTCGCGCATCCTGCGGGCATTGCTCGATGGCGTGCAGCCGCAGCAGATCCTCGCCATCACGTTCACCAAGAAGGCTGCCGCCGAAATGCGGCACCGGCTCATGCAGTGGCTGGCCGAGTTCGCGGATTGCGATGACGACGCACGCACGCACGGACTCGTCGACCGGGGGCTGTCGCAGCCGGAGGCCCACAAGCTCGCACCTGCCCTGGGCAGCCTGTACGAGCGGCTGCTGGCGGGCACGCACCAGGTCGAGATCCGGACCTTCCACGCGTGGTTCTCGCAGTTGATGCGCGCCGCGCCGCTCGAGGTGCTGGACGAACTCGGTTTGCCGCCGCAAGCCGAGCTGGTGGAAGACATCGAGGAGCTCAAGCCGCAGGCATGGCGGCAGTTCCTGGCAGTGGTGTTGGCCGACGACACCTTGCGTGAGGATTTCGAGCAACTCGTGCGTGCCCGAGGCCGCCACACCACGCAAGCCTGGCTGCTCGGTGTGCTGGACAAGCGGCTCGAGTTCGATCTGGCCGCTTCTGCGGGCGTGCTGCTGGGCAGCGTGCCGCCCCCCTCGGAGCTGGACCCTGCGTTTGCCGGCTTCGAGCACCCGGTGCAGCGCCTGCGCACGGATGTGGTCCGGGGGCTGCTGCAGCGGGTAGCGCAGGCATTGGGGCAGCAGGGCAAGGCCACCGCGCAGAAGCAGGCTGCAGCCTTGCAACTCGCGCTCGAATGTGAAGACGATCTGCAATGCCTCTCGGGCGCGTTTTCGGCGCTGTGCACCAAGGAGGGTGAGCCGCGCAAACATCTTCAGGCGCCCGAGCTGGACGAGGCCATTGCCTTCCTGCGCGACATCCAGGCGGCCGTCGCGCAGCACGATGCGCATCTGGAGCATGCGCGCATGGTCCGGCTGGCGCAGGTGTTGCTGGAGCAATACGCGCGGACCAAGCGCTCGCGCGGACTGGCCGACATGGCCGACCTCGAGCGCTGTGCGCTGCGCCTGCTGCGCGACGAAGTGTTGGCCGGCTGGCTGCAGGAGCGCCTCGATGCTCGCATCCGGCAGGTGCTGATCGACGAGTTCCAGGACACCAACCCGCTGCAATGGCAGGCGCTGTCGAGTTGGCTCACGTCCTACGCCGGCGCAGGCGGCGGCGCGAGCGGGCACCGGCCCCCGGGGTTGTTCATCGTCGGCGACCCGAAGCAGAGCATCTATCGCTTCCGGCGGGCCGAGCCGCGCGTGTTCGAGGCGGCCAAGGCACTGGTGCAGGGCCTGGGCGGCGCGGTGCTCGCATGCGACCACACGCGCCGCAATGCACCGGCGGTGCTGGCCGCGGTGAACGCGGTATTGAGTGCGGCGCAGGACGAAGGGCGCTATGCCGATTTCCGGTGGCACACCACGGAATCCGCCGCAGGGCCGCAAGGCGGTGTGGCGGCGATCGAACGTGTCGAGCGCCCGGGCAAGGCTGCCAAGGCAGGTGACGACACGGCGGATGCCTGGCGCGACAGCCTGACCACGCCTCGCCACGAGCCGGAGGTGCTGTTGCGCCTGCAGGAAGCGCGGCGCGTGGCACATCGGATCTCGCAGCTGATCCGCGAGCAGGGGCGCGAGCCGGCCGACATCTACGTGCTCAGCCGCAAGCGTGCGAGCTTGCGCGTGCTCGCGGACGCGTTGCGCGAGTTGCACCTGCCGTTCGCGACACCGGAGGACAGCGTGCTGATGGACGCGCTCGAGGTGCGCGACGTCGTCGCCCTGCTCGACGCGCTGGTGTCGCCCGATCACGACCTTGCGCTCGCCCACGCGTTGCGTTCGCCGATCTTCGGTGCGACGGACGACGACCTGGTGATGCTCGCCACGTTGTCGCGCGAGCGAGGGTGTGGCTGGATGCAATGCCTGCAGGAGTGCACGGACGACCGCTGCAGCCCAGCGCTGCTGCGTGCGCGGCAGTTGCTGGCGCGCTGGACGGAAGACGCGCGGCGACTGCCGCCGCACGACCTGCTGGACCGCATCGTCGACCAGGGCGAGCTGCGTGCCCGTTACGCCGCGGCCGTGCCCGCCGAGCTGCGCGTGGCGGCGCTGGCCCACCTCGACGCACTGCTCGCGCTGGCGCTGGAGCTCGACGGCGGGCGCTACGCCACGCCTTACAAGCTCGTGCGCGCGCTGCGGCGCCGTCCGCTGTCGGTCAAGGCGCGTACCGATGCGCAGGCCGTGCAGCTGCTGACGATCCACGGCGCCAAGGGCCTCGAAGCGCCGGTCGTGTTCATCATGGACAGCGACACGGCGAACGAGCGCGGCGAAAGCGCCACCGCGCTGATCGACTGGCCGGCCCACGAATCGCATCCCACGTGCTTCGCGTTCATCGCCTCCGAGAAACAGGCCCCACCCAGCCTGCAAGGGGTGCTCGAGCGCGAGCGTTTCGCCCGCGCCCGGGAGGAATTGAACGGGCTGTACGTGGCGATGACCCGGGCGCGCGAGCAATTGGTGTTCAGCGCGACCTGTCCGCACCAGCGCTCGTCGGACCGCACCTGGTGGGACCGTTTCACCAGGGACGCGCCCGAGGTGGCGTTCTGGCCCGGGGAGATGGCTGAACCCGCGCGCGAGGTGGCGCAAGGCAGCGCGGCCGCGCCGATACGCCTGCCCGAGCTGCCCCGGCTGGAGCGCACGCCTGTGGCGGCCGTGCTGCCCCCTGGCGAGGGGCGCGGCGCCGACACCGCGCGCGTCGGCGAAGCCGTGCACAAGGCGCTGGAGTGGCTGACGGCGCGCGCCGATCCGTTGTCCGGCTGGCGCGACTCGGTGCTGGCCGCCGCGCGCATGTTCGGGCTCGACGCCGGGCAGCGCGCCCATGCCGAGCAGGCGGTGCACGACGTGCTGCACAGCGCGTCGTTCCGCCGCTTTCTCGATGCCGCGCAGATCCAGTGGGCAGGCAACGAGGTGCCGGTCGTGCTGGGCGGACAGGTCCTGCGCATCGACCGGCTCGTGCAGCTGCGCACCGCGCACGCGGGCGAATGGTGGGTGCTCGACTACAAGCTCGATCATTCGCCGCAGGAACTGCTGCACTACCGGGAACAGCTCGAGCGCTATCGGCAGGCCGTGCAGCAGGCCGTGGCGCAAGGGGCGGCGGTGCGGGCGGCCTTCGTGACCGGGCGGGGCGAGGTCGTCGAGTTGTAGACCCCCTGTCAGCAAGCTCGGGCGGGCAGAGGTCGAACGGCGTGAAGCGTTCCACACGCAAGTGTGAAATGCGAGGAATTTGCCCGCCAGATCTCAGCCTGCGGCGAGGGCCGAAGGTGTCCAATGACAGGCAGCCCCACGCCATCCAGCCACCGCATGCCTGCCTCGTCCTCGACCCTGAGACCGCCCGCGCGCACGCTCGGGCGCTACGAGTTGCGCCAGGCGCTGGGGCAGGGTGCGCAAAGTTCGGTCTGGCGGGCGTTCGACCCGCGCCTGGACCGCGAGGTGGCGTTGAAGCTGCACCGTGCCCAGGCGTCCGACCCGCAGGCGTTGGGCCAGTGGTTGCGCGAGGCGCGCGCGGTCAGTCGCCTGAGCCATCCGCACATCGTGCCGATCTTCGAGGCGGACGTTCACGAGCAACACCCCTACCTGGTGTTCGAACTGGTGGAAGGCCAGACCCTGGCGCACCGCCTGCGCGAGCAGGGTGCCATGCCGGCGGCCGACGCCGTCAAGATGCTGCTGGGCGTGCTGGAAGCGTTGATGCACGCGCACGAAGCGGGCGTGATCCACCGCGACCTGAAGCCTTCCAACATCTTGATCGATGGCGCCGGCCGTGCCCGTGTGATGGATTTCGGCATCGCCGCCAGCCAGCGTCACGGGGCCGGCGACGGTGCCCTGGTCGGCACACCGGGCTACCTCGCGCCCGAGGCCACCCATGGCCGACCGCCGTCTCCCCAGATCGATGTCTATGCCGCAGGCCTGGTGCTGTATGAAATGCTGGTCGGCCAGGCCGCCGTGTCGGAGCGCGACCCGTACCGCGCGATCTACCGCAATGCGCATGAAGACGTGACGCTGCCGGCGCAGACGCCGCATCCGATCGACGACGGCCTGCGTGCCATCGTGCACCGCGCCACGGCGCGGGACACCTCCGTGCGCTACGGCAGCGCCAAGGACATGCACGCCGCGCTGAAGACATGGATGCGCCCGGGCGATGACGCAGAGAGCGGCGAAGGCGGCGAGGGCGGGCGCAATGGCACGCTTGAATTCCTGCTGCGCCGCATGCGCCACAAGAGCGACTTCCCGGCGATGTCGGACTCGGTCAGCCGCATCCAGCGCATCGCCGCGTCCGAGAACGAAAGCCTGCACAGCCTGAGCAACGAGATCCTGAAAGACGTCGCGCTGACCAACAAGCTGCTGCGCATGGTCAACTCGGCCTACTTCCGCAACGCCGGCGGTGGCACCATCAGCACCGTGTCGCGGGCTGCCGCGGTGATCGGCTTTGCCGGCATCCGCAACCTGGCGCTGTCGCTGATCCTGCTGGAGCACATGCAGGACAAGTCGCAGGCGAGCGTGCTGAAGGAAGAGTTCCTGCGCTCGCTGATGGCCGGCACGCTGGCCGCCGAGATGTCGAGCACCGCGCGCGATTCGGAGGAGTCGTTCATCACGGCGATGTTTCAGAACCTCGGTCGCATGCTCACGCAGTTCTATTTCCCCGAAGAGGCCGAGCAGATCCGTCGCGCGACCCACCCGGAACACGGCGAAGGGGTCGGCGAGAACAGCGCCGCACTCGAAGTGCTGGGCATCAGCTTCGAAGACCTGGGCATCGGGGTGGCACGCACCTGGGGTCTGCCCGAGACCTTGCAGCGTTGCATGCGCAAGCTCCCGACCGACGCGCCCCTCAAGAAGCCGGATCAACCGGGCGAACGATTGCGCATGCTGGCCTGTGCTGCCAACGAGGTGGCCGACGCACTGCTCAACAGCCCGGTGGCCGAGCACGCGCAACGGCTCGAGGAGATCACGCAGCGCTTCGGTGCTCACCTGGGACTGAGCGCAAAGGATCTGCAGGCCGCGGTCCAGCATTCGCGCGACCGCATGGCCGACGTCGTGCCGGCATTGCAACTCAGCCCCAAACCGGGCAGTCCGGCGGCCCGCATGCTGCAGGGCGCGGCAGGCGCCGATACCAGGCTGGCGGACGCCGACACACTGACGCCGCATCAGCTCGACACGCTCGTCAACACGCAGCCGGCACCTCTCGAACTGGCCGCGGGCGGAGGCATTGCGCCGGCAGAAGACCCGGCCAAGGCGCTGGCTGCCGGCATCCAGGACATCAGCAACACCCTGGTGGAGAACTTCAAGCTCAACGAAGTGCTGCGGATGATTCTCGAGACCATGTATCGCGCCCATGGCTTCCAGCGCGTGATCTTCTGCCTGCGCGACGCACGCACCGGTGTGCTGACCGGCCGCTTCGGGCTCGGCAAAGATGCGGAGCGGGCCGCGGCATCGTTCAAGCTGCCGCTGTCGGGTGCGACCGACCTGTTTGCCGCCGTCTGCGCGAAAGGGGCGGACACGCTGATCCACGACGCGACCGCCGCCAACATCTCCGCACGTCTGCCGCAGTGGTTCAAGGCGGGCATCAATGCGCCGACCTTCCTGCTGCTGCCGCTCACGCTGCGCAACGCCCCGCTCGGTCTCATCTATGCCGACAAGGCCGAGCCCAACGCCATCGTGGTCAGCGAGCGGGAGTTGTCCCTGCTGCGCACGCTGCGCAACCAGGCCGTCATGGCTTTCAAACAGGCGGCGTGAACGTAGGCGCGCAACAGCCTGCAGGCGCCGAAATGGCGCACGATTGCTGGCCTGTTCCTTCCTTCTGCACGGCAACTGGCGTGATGAAATTCACCGCGCAAGCCACTTTCATGCTGCGATGTGACCTGATCCTTCAACAAGGCCATCGCCTCGCGCGAAGATGAGCTTGCCCGCACACCAGGGGCTCGACTGACGTGGCGACCGAGGACGACAAGCAATCCAATCAAATTCAGACGCTGGGGCGGTTCCGCCTCTTGCGTCCGCTCTGGCGTTCGCCGACGAGCAGCTGGTGGCTGGCGCAGGACCCGAGCCTGCGTGAGGTGCAATTGCAGGTGCGGCACCGGGCGCCGATTGCTGGCCTGAGCACGCCTGTGTGGCGCAAGGCCGCCGAGCCGGTGATGGCGCTGCGGCACCCCAATATCGTGACGGTGCTCGACGCCACCGTGGAGCAAGGCCAACCCATCGTGGTCGTCGAGCAGGTGCAAGGGCTCAATCTTGCGCAATGGATTGCCGAACACGAATCGATGGCGCCGCGCCAGGCGGTCCTGACCATGATCGGCGTGCTCGATGGGCTGGCACATGCGCATGCAAACGGTGTGATCCATGGCAGGCTCGATCCGGCGGCGCTGCTGCTCGACGTCACCGGGCGGCCGCGGTTGACCGAATTCGCGATCCTGGCCGGTCCGGTCGACGTGAGCCGGCTCACCACGGCGAGCGGGCTGTACCTGGCGCCCGAGGTGTTGCAGGGCGCGTTACCTGATGCACGCAGCGACCTCCATGGCGTCGGCCTCGTGTTGTACGAGCTGCTCACCGGCCGCCCCGCGGTGCAGGACGGGCACCCGCAGCGTGCGGCGGCTCGCATGCTCCAGGAGGAGCTCACGCTGCCCCAAGGGTTTGCCTCGCTCGAACATGGCGAAGATCAGCTGCGCAGCCTGGTCTCGCGCTGCCTCGCTCGTGACCCGGCACATCGCCACACCAGTGCGGCCGAGTTGCGCGACGCGCTGCAGGAGTGGCTCACTCCGGCCCTGCTCGAAGGAACGACCGACGGCCGTGCCACCCAGACGCTCAACAACCTGATGCGCCGCGCCGCCAACCAGCCCGACATGCCGGTGCAGACGGAGGTCGTGCGGCGCGTGCGCAGGCTGGCCGCTGCGGAAAAGGTCAACCTCGACGAGATCAGCCGCGCCGTGCTCGACGACGTGGCGCTGACGCAGAAGCTGCTGCGCATGACCAATGCGGCCTACTTCAGCTCGGTGGGCGGCGGCAGCATCACCACCGTCTCGCGTGCCGTCGCATTGATGGGTTTCATGGCCGTGCGCGATCTCGCCGGCTCGCTGCCGACGCTCGAAGACATGCGCGACCGCGCCCATGCCGAGGCCTTGCGCGAGGAGTACCTGCGCAGCCGCAGTGCCGGCCGCTTCGCGGCGCGGTTGTGCCCCACGCAGGCAGAGGAGGAGGAGTCCTTCATCACCGCGATGCTGCAGAACCTCGGGCGCACCCTGGTGCAGTTCTATCTGCCCGAGCAGGCCGCGCAGGTGCGCCAGCTCTCGCACAGCCGTGGCGGCAGCGAGGGCGTTGCCGCGCTGTCAGTGCTCGGCATGAGCTTCGAGGACCTGGGCAACAGCGTCGCCCGTACCTGGGGGCTGCCCGATCTGCTGATCGCCGCGATGCGCAAACCACCCGACGACAGCCCGGTGCGCCCACCGGAGCGCCGCGGGGACTGGTTCCGCCTGCTTGGCGGCCTGGGCAACGAACTCACCGAGATGCAGTTGCGCACCGACCGCAAGGAGCGGGCGGCTCGCAACCATGGCGTCATCGAGCGCTACGCGAAGGCGCTGGGCATGACGAGCAATCAGATCTGGGAGGCCGTGGACGCGCAGCCGCCCCCGAAGCCCGAGCCGGAGGATGCCAAGGCCCCCGCTGCAGGTGCGCCAGGTGCCACGCCTGCCGACCTGCTGGCCCGTGCGGTGTCGCAACTGCGCGCCGCGCTCGCGCTTCCGTACGATCTGAACGCACTGCTGCTCGCCGCCGGGGAGTCGGTGTTTTCGGCGCTGCAGTGCCAGCATGTGGCCATTGCCTTGCGCGAATTCGACAGCGATCACTTCTCCGTCCGCCACGCGTGGGGCACGAACGAAGCCGCGCTGCGGCAACACTTTCGCTTCAGCCTGCGCGACGAGCGCGACCTGTTCAGTGCCCTGTGCGCCAAGGGGGCCGACACCCTGATCCGCGATGCGACGGTGTCGACGTTCGAGTCGAGGCTGCCGCCCTGGTACCGCCGCCACGTGGGCGCGGCCACCTTCATGCTGCTGCCGCTGATGAACGGCGGCGAGCCGGCAGGCCTGCTCTACGCGGACAAGGCGCTGGCCAATGGCTTCAAGGTGCAAGAGCGCGAGCTTGCCTTGCTGCGCGCGTTGCGCGACGAGCTTCAGCGAGCAATTGCACCGACCCTGCGCAAGGCGGCATGAGGACGGTCTGAAAGACCGATCGGTTTGCAGGGGTGGGTGGAACGGCGGTGTGTTGCCGGGCCCCGTGGTGCGCGCGGGGGCGCAGAAGGGGGTGACGAGCCTTAACCCCGGCACTGGTCGCAACGGTTAGGGCTGCTTCGTTCCCGACCTGACCCGTTTGGCCGCGCTCCCATGCGGGGAGGCCCGTCAGGGCGCGATTGTAGGCCACTGCGGCGAAGTCCCTGGATGCGGTGCTGACTCTCGGTTGCGTGCGGCGTGCGAGATGCGGCCGGAAGGAGCCCGGCCCGGCCCGTAGAATCGCACGCCATGAGCTATCTCGTTCTTGCCCGCAAGTACCGGCCGCGCACCTTCGAGCAGATGGTGGGGCAAGAGCATGTGGTGCAGGCGTTGTCGAATGCGCTGACGCAGCAGCGTTTGCACCATGCCTATCTCTTCACGGGCACACGCGGTGTCGGCAAGACGACCGTGTCGCGCATCCTCGCGAAGTCGCTGAACTGCCAGGGCGAAGACGGGCAGGGCGGCATCACTGCGACGCCCTGCGGCGTGTGCCAGGCATGCCGCGACATCGACACCGGCCGCTTCGTCGACTACGTCGAGCTCGATGCTGCCTCGAACCGCGGCGTCGAGGAGATCTCGCAGCTGCTCGATCAGGCGGTCTACAAGCCGGTGGTGGGGCGCTTCAAGGTCTACATGATCGACGAGGTGCACATGCTCTCCAACACCGCGTTCAACGCGATGTTGAAGACGCTGGAAGAGCCGCCCGAATATCTCAAGTTCGTGCTTGCGACCACCGAC
Organism: uncultured Caldimonas sp.; assembly: GCF_946480305.1. Next base: position 33,391 of record NZ_CAMLJQ010000025.1, on the reverse strand, counting down.
CCGCAGAAGGTGCCGGTGACGGTGTTGTCGCGCTGCCTGCAGTTCAATCTGCGGCCCATGGCGCCCGAGACGGTGCTCGAGCACTTGCAGCGTGTGCTGCAAGCCGAGCAGATCGAGGCCGAAACCGGTGCCTTGCGCCTGCTGGCACGAGCGGCTCGAGGGTCCATGCGCGATGCCTTGTCGCTGACGGACCAGGCCATAGCCTTCGGCTCCGGTGCTTTGCAGGAGGCCGGCGTGCGCCAGATGCTGGGGGCCGTCGACCGCAGCCACGTCTACCGCCTGATCGAGAGCCTGGGCACAGGTGATGGCGCCGCCGTGGTCTCCACCGCGCGTGAGCTGCGCGCGCAGGGGCTGTCGGCGCAAGGGGCGCTGGAGGAAATGGCGACCGTGTTGCAGCAGATGGCGGTGGTGCAGGTGGTGCCGGAGGCGGCCGATGCCGACGACCCCGAGGCCGAGACGCTGCAGCGTCTGGCCGGCGTGCTGCCGGCGGAGGAGACGCAGCTGCTCTACAGCATTGCGCTGCACGGTCGCAACGAGTTGGGCCTGGCGCCCGACGAGTACAGCGGATTGACGATGGTGTTGCTGCGCATGCTGGCCTTCAAGCCGATGCAGGGCGGCATGGGCAAGGCGGCCGCTGCGCCGTTGCAGCGCACGCAGCATGCAACGGCCCGGGTGACGGCGCGACCGGCTCCCGCGCCCGTGCAGCCCCGTGCAACGGCTGCGCCCGCCGCGGTACGTGAAGCGATGAAACCGGCGGCCGCGGTGCCATCGCAACCGGTCGCGAGGCAGCAAACGCGCCCGGCCACGAGCCAGGAGCCGCCTCCGTGGGTTGACGAAGCGCCGCCAGAAGAAGAGCCGGAGCCGGCGGCCCGCCCGGCTGCTGCGACGCCCGCGGCTCCTGCCGCCCCCGCTGCTCCTGCACCAGCTGCTGCGAGTGTGCACATGCCGGCGTCGCCGCTCGGTGATCGCTGGCATGCCTTGGTGCGGCAGATGATCGAACGGGAGCTGATCGGTGCGCTGGTGCGTGAGCTGGCGATGCAATCGGAGTTGCTCGCGTCCGGCGAGCCGGGGGGCGCTGCGCTGTGGCGGCTGCGCGTGGGGCGCGAGACGCTGGCTTCAGACTCGGCCCGCAGCAAGCTGGAGGCCGCATTGACCGAGGTGCTGGGTGCGGCGGCGAAGCTGGCGCTCGAGGTCGGCCCCACGCAGGACACGCCGGCTCGGCGCGAGGCGGCGCAGCGGGCGCTGCGCCAGCAAGAAGCCGAGCAGGCGATCCAGAACGACCCGTTGGTGCAGTCGCTGATGCAGCAGTTCAGCACGGCGCGCATCGTGCCCGGATCGATTCGGCCCGTTTGAGATTTTCACTTTCGACCCGGCGGCATCGAGCCGCTGCTTCCACTGAATCACTGAAAGGACGACGCAAATGATGAAAGGTCAACTCGCTGGGCTGATGAAACAGGCCCAGCAGATGCAGGAAAACCTGAAGCGCGCGCAGGACGAACTCGCGCAGCTGGAAGTCGAAGGGCAGTCGGGCGCCGGCCTCGTGAAGGTGCTGATGACCTGTAAGCACGACGTGAAGCGCGTGACGATCGACCCCAGCCTGCTGGCCGACGACAAGGACATGCTCGAAGACCTCGTGGCCGCCGCCTTCAACGACGCCGTGCGCCGCGCCGAGGAAGTGAGCCAGGAGAAGATGGGCAAGCTCACCGCCGGCATGCCCTTGCCCCCTGGCATGAAGTTCCCGTTCTGAGCCGCCGCTGCGGGGTGTTGCAGGCGTGACGATGTCTTCGTTCGATGCGCTGGTGGAAGCGCTGCGCCGGCTGCCCGGCGTGGGGCCGAAGTCGTCCACCCGCATGGCGTTTCACCTGCTCCAGCACGACCAGGAAGGGGCGCGGATGATCGCCCGTGCCCTGGAGGCCGCGGTGAAGCATGTGCGCCATTGCCGGCGCTGCAACACCTTCACCGAGGCCGAAATCTGCGACACCTGCCTCGACCCGCAGCGTGACGCCACCGCGCTGTGCGTGGTCGAAACGCCGGCGGACCAGGCCGCGGTGGAGCGGACCGGCAGCTACAAGGGCCTGTACTTCGTGTTGATGGGGCGGTTGAGCCCTCTCGACGGCATCGGCCCGCGCGATATCGGCATGGAGCGGCTGTTCGAGCGCGCCGCGGATGGCGAGGTGCGCGAAGTGATCATTGCGACAAATTTCACGGCCGAGGGCGAAGCCACCGCACACGTGCTTGCCGAAGGCCTGAAAGCGCGGGGCCTCAAGGTGACGCGGCTCGCGCGCGGCGTCCCGGTCGGCAGCGAACTCGAATACGTCGACCTGGGCACGATCGCCCACGCGCTGGTCGACAGGCGCTGAAGCTTTCGCCAAAACCTTCCTCAAGTTCGACTCGGCATCAGGGTGATTGCCGCGGGTTACCGGAGGTTTCTCGGCGCTGAGGACTTTCCCTGCCCGGAGCGGCCCCGATTGGAGGGCGCGCTTGGCCGCACTACGCTAGGTGCATGGCTCGTCCGTTGTCGCCCCTCGTCATCCGACCTTTGCATCGCCGCGCTGTGCTGCGTGCGATGGGGGTTGCCGCCTGCGTGGGGGTTGCGTCGTTCGCGTCACGAGGCCAGCCGGAGTCGCCCCGTGTGCGCGTCGGCATGGGGCGCGAGGAGTCCTTGTGCCATCTGCCGCTGATCGTGGCGCAACAGCTCGGTTTCTTCAAAAGTGAAGGACTCGACGTTCAACTGGCGGAGTACGCCGGCTCGGCGCAAGCGTCGGCGGCATTGAAGTCCGGCCAGGTGCACGCCGTGTCGGGCTCGTACCTCGCGGTGCTGCAGCAGCAATTGCTCGGGCAGCCCCTGCAATTGATCGTGCTCGAGGGGCGTGCACCGCAGGTGTCGCTCGGCGTTTCGCTGCGGCAAGTACCTGGTTATCGCGAAATTCCCGACCTGCGAGGCCGCCGCATCGGCATGTCGTCGAGCGGCACGATGTCGGACGTGCTCGCGAAAGTGATGCTGACGAAGGCAGGCGTGAAGCCTTCCGACGTCAACTGGGTGGCGTTGGGGTCGATCCGGCAGGCGGTGATGGCGCTGCGCTCGGGGGAGGTCGATGCGCTGAGCCACGTCGACCCGGGCATGACGCAGCTCGAGCAGAAGGGCGAGTTGCGGACGATTGCCGACCCTCGGACGCTGAAAGGCTCGCAGGAGGTGTTCGGCGGGCCGCTGCCGGGCACTGGCCTGATGGTCCCTCAACCCTTCGTCGCGCGCCATCCGCAGGCTTGCCAGGCGTTGGTGACCGGCGTGGTACGGGGCCTCAAATGGCTGCAGACGGCGCAGCCGCAGGACATCATCATGACCGTGCCCGAGTCACACATGATGGGCGACCGGCCGTTGTATCTGGCGTCGTTCTACCGACTGCGCGAGTCGTACTCGCCTGACGGCCTGCTGGCCGAGGAGGCGGTGCAGACCGCCTGGAAGGTGGCGAGCACGCTGGGCGACGTGCGGGAGGCCAACGCGCAGGCCGTGCTCGAACGCAGCTACACCAACGAATTTGCGCAGAGGGCACGCGCACGCCTCAACCGCGCCTGAGCGTCAGCGTCGTGAGGTTCAGTGCGTCTTCGCGACGTTGACGCGGCTCTTGCCGGCTGCGGTCCGCTTGGTGCGGGCTTTGCTCGACGACGCCGTGCGGGTGCTCTTCTTCTTCGAAGCGGTGCGCGTCGAGGCCTTGCTGGCCTTGCCCTTGGCCTTTGATCCGGCCGCGGCCGTTCGGGTCCCCTTGGTCGCGCGGTAGACCACCACGCGCTGCCCCGACGCAAAGCGTGCGGACGGACTCACGCCGTTCCACTGCGCCACGTCGGCGGCGCTCACACCCATGCGACGGGCGAGTGAGGCGACCGTCTCGCGCGAGCGGGCCTTCACGACCACGCGTCGGCCCGCGCTGCGTTCAGGCGCGAGCGACATGACGGCGTTGTCGGCGACGTCCGCGGACACGTCCTGAGCATGCTTGTCTTCGTTGCGGGGGACCAGCAGCGTCGAGCCTGCCTTGATCAGCATGCGCGGAGGAATCTTGTTCACCTCACGCAGCTCCCGTTCGCTCATGCCCGCCCGTTTGGCGGCATCGGCAGGTTTCATCGTCGTCGGCACGACCCAGGCCGTCCAGCTGGCCAGCGGCCCCTGGTGGTCGCCGAGGTTGCGGATGAACCGCCGGGCGTTGTCGTAGGGCAGCAGGATGTGCGGCGTGCCGGCAGCCAGGATGACCGGCTTGTTCATTTGCGGGTTGAGCGCGCGAAACTCGTCCTTGTGCAGTCCGGCCAGCTTGACCGCGACGTCGACGTCCATGTCGCGCTGGATCGCAACGGTGAGGAAGTAGGGGTGGTTCTCGATCGGGTTGAGCGAAAGGCCGAAGGACTCCGGCCGTGCCACGATGTTCTTGATGGCCTGCAGCTTCGGCACGTAGTAGCGCGTTTCGGCAGGCATGCGCAGGCTCGCGTAGTCGGTCGGCAGCCCGGCCTTCTGGTTGCGCGCGATCGCTCGCTGCACGCTGCCTTCGCCCCAGTTGTAGGCCGCCAGCGCGAGATGCCAGTCGCCGAACATGCCGTAGAGCTTGCCCAGGTAGTCGAGGGCGGCGCGGGTGGAGGCGAGCACGTCGCGGCGCTCGTCGCGGAAGATGTTCTGTGTCAGGTCGAAGTGCTTGCCGGTGGAAGGAATGAACTGCCACATGCCGGAGGCCTTGGCGACCGACATCGCCTGGGGATTGAACGCGCTCTCGATGAAGGGCAGCAGCGCCAGCTCGGTGGGCATGCCGCGGTATTCGACTTCCTCGACGATGTGGAACAGGTAGCGGCTGGCCCGGTCGGTCATGCGTTGCACGTAGTCGGGGCGCGATGCGTAGTACTGCTCGCGGTCGCGCACGAGGTCGCCTTCGAGGTCCGGCATCGCAAAGCCGCGGCGGATGCGGTCCCAGAGGTCGCTCTGAGTGATCTGCTCGGGCTCCGGGGACTGCAGCGGAGTGTTGGCGGACGAGGGCGTCGCGTCCGGATCCTTCACGATCACCGCGGCGTCGGCCGCACTCGGCGCGGCGGCGGGTTCGAGTGCCTTGATGGCCGCCTCGCTCGGCTTGCTCGTCAACGTGGGTTCGGTGGCCGCCGACGCGGGCGTTGCGACCGGCTGGGGCGCGGGGGCGACGGCCGGAGCTGGGGCCGTGGCGCAGCCGGTGGCAAGAAGGGCGGCTGCGAGGCCGAAGGCGGCCGCGAGACGCGTCAGCGTGTGCTTCATCGGTATTCGTTCTTCCATTGTCTGAGGGTGGCCAGCACGGTCACCGGGTCTTCGGTGGCCGCGCCGCGCCTGCGTGCAGCCGCAATGACGGCAGGCTCGTCGCACCGCATGAAGGGATTGATCTGCGATTCGAGTCCCACAGAACTCGGCAGCGTGGGCTCGTTGCGTGCGCGCAAGCCCTCGCACCGTGCAAGGTGGGCGGCGATGTGCGTATTGTCAGGCTCCACGGCGAGTGCAAACCGCAGATTGCCCAAGGTGTATTCGTGTGCACAGCACACCCGCGTCTCGCCAGGGAGCGCGGCGAGCTTGGCGAGCGACGCGTGCATCTGCGCCGGCGTGCCTTCGAACAGGCGGCCGCAACCGGCCGAAAAGAGCGTGTCGCCGCAAAAGAGTGCTGGCGCACCCGCCACCGCTTCGCACCAGTAGGCAATGTGGCCGGCGGTGTGGCCCGGCACGTCGATCACACGAAAGCGCAGGCCGTTCCATTCGGCGAAGTCGCCTTCGCGCAGGCGGGTGCAAGGCTCGGGAGTGCGTTCACGTGCAGGGCCGAACACGGGCCCGTGCAGCCTGCTGCGGAGTTCGTCGATGCCGCCGACGTGGTCTGCGTGGTGGTGGGTCACTAGAATGCCCGTCAGTCGAAGCCCTCGCTTCTGCAGGGCCGCGGTCACTGGCGTCGCTTCGCCCGGATCGACGACGAGAGCCTCACGGCCATCGTGAATCATCCAGATGTAGTTGTCGGAGAAGGCGGGTAGGGCAACCAGTTCCATGACGCAAAGCGCGCAAATTATAAGTTTGGATGAGTGGCTGCTCACGCCGACTGGCCGGTACTTGTTGGCGTGGGAGCAACAACAGATCGATCGCGCGGTGGGAGATGTCTTCGGCTTCCACGCGGTGCAGCTCGGCCTGCCTCAACTGGAGGCGCTGGCACAGAACCGCATGCCGCACCGGTGGGTGGCACACGACCGTCCGATGACGGCCATGCCGGAGCAAGCCGATGCGGGCGAGGCGCCAGCGGTCAGCGCGGTTCCGCGCGCATTGCTGACGGATTTCGACGCGCTGCCTTTCGAGACGCAGAGCCTCGATCTGGTGGTGCTGCCCCACACGCTGGAACTCGCCCGCGATCCGCACCAGACGTTGCGCGAGGTCGAGCGTGTGCTCGTGCCCGAGGGCCGGGTGATCGTCGTCGGACTGAATCCGGCGAGCCTGTGGGGCTTGCAGCAGCGCGTTTCGGGCTTGTGCATGCGCCTGGGTTTCGGCGGCAAGGTGTTGCCCGACACCGGCGACCTGATCGGTTACTGGCGGCTGCGCGACTGGCTGCGACTGCTGAGCTTCGACATCGGGCACGGCCGCTTCGGGTGCTACCGGCCGGCAGTGCGCAGCGAACTGTGGCTCGAGCGCTATCGCTGGATGGAGCCCTGGGGCGACCGTTGGTGGCCAGTGCTGGGTGCCGTCTACTTCCTCACCGCGGTCAAGCGTGTGCGTGGCATGCGCCTCATCGGGCCGGCCTGGAAGCAGCGGCAGCAGGCCAAGGCCGCACCTGCCGTGGCGGCCTCGCGCAAGCAGCGGCTGCACAAGCCGGACCGCAACGGCGCGTGACCGGGCGGAGCCGTTGCCTCTTCGTCAACCTACATACTGATCGATTCATACATGGCCACAGGCATTTCGCGTCCCAAGGTGGTGATCTATACCGATGGCGCCTGCAAGGGCAATCCGGGGCCGGGCGGCTGGGGCGTGTGGCTGCGCTCAGGCGAGCACGAGAAGGAACTGTTCGGCGGCGAAGCATCGACCACCAACAACCGCATGGAACTCACGGCGGTGATCGAGGCTCTAGCGAGTCTGAAGCGCACGTGCGACGTTGCCATCTACACCGACAGCGAGTACGTGCGCAAAGGCATCACCGAGTGGATACACGGCTGGAAGACGCGCGGCTGGAAGACGGCAGACAAGAAGCCCGTCAAGAACGCCGAGTTGTGGCAGCGTCTCGAAGCATTGGCCTCGCTTCACCACGTGCAATGGCACTGGGTCAAAGGGCATGCCGGCGACCCGGGCAACGAGCGGGCTGACGCGCTCGCCAACAAGGGCGTCGCCAGCGTCGTCTGAAGCGCGCGCCTGTCGCGCGTGCGGGGGGCGTACGTGAAGAAATGTGAATCGGCGGTGAGTGCCTGCAGTTACAGTGGCTTTTGCACTCCACGATCGGTTCGTACATGAAGAAGTTGCACGCGACGGTGGCCGTTCTCGGCATCGCAGCCGCCAGCCTTGCTGCGTACTGGTACCAGCACAAGGGCCCGACCGCCGCCTCAGGACCGACGGCATCTGCCGCGGGAGCGCCGAGGGCTGCTGGAGCACCGGGCGGTGCACCGCAAGGGCCGGTTGCCGTCGAGGTGGGCAAGGTGGAGTCGGCCACGTTGGTCGATGAAGCGCAGGCCGTCGGCACCCTGCGTTCTCGCCAGGGCGTGGTGGTGCGGCCGGAGGTGGCTGGGCGCATCGCGGCCCTCGGCTTCCAGGACGGCCAGCGTGTGCGCAAGGGACAGGTACTGGTGCAACTGGATGACGCCATCGTCGCCGCCCAGGTGAGGCAGGCACAGGCCCAGGTCAGCATTGCACGGGCCAACTACGACCGCAACCGAGAACTGCTGGCCGAGAACTTCGTCAGCCAGGCCGCCGTCGACCAGACCGCCGCCAACCTGCAGGTGGCCGAGGCACAACTCGCGTTGGCGCGCGCGCAACTCGAGCGCATGAAGATCGTCGCCCCGTTCGACGGCACCGCCGGCATCCGGCAGGTGAACGTGGGCGACTACGTGGCGGCGGGGACCGACCTGGTCAACCTGGAAGACCTCAGCCGCGTGTATGTGGATTTCCGCCTGCCCGAGCGCTATCTGCCGCAGTTGCGGGTGGGCCAGGCCGCCCAGGTGACGCTGGACGCGCTGCCGCAAAAGCGCTTCAACGCCCGCATCGATGCGATGGACCCGCAGGTCGATGCGACCGGCCGGTCGGTGCTGGTGCGCGCGTCGCTCGACAACACCGAGGGGGTGCTGCGGCCTGGCATGTTCGCGCGCGTCGACACCGTGCTGTCGACCCGGCCCGAGGCACTCGTGGTGCCGGAAGAGGCGGTGATGCCGGATGCGGGCAAGCAGTTCGTGATCAAGGTGGTGCCGGGCCCGGAGGTCGAAGGCCGCGCCACCCGGGTGGCGCAACGCAGCGAGGTGCAGACCGGCGCACGCCGGCAGGGCCGCGTCGAGATCCTCCAGGGCGTGCAGGCGGGCGACACGGTCGTGACCGCCGGCCACCAGCGCGTGCAGCGTGACGGGGCGGTCCTGCGCATCGTCGAGGTTGGCGCTGCCGCTGCCAGCGCGCCGGCATCAGCCACGACCGGCGCTTCGCAGGGCGACGCACGGGTTGCCGCGCGCAACGCCGGCACACCCTGACGCTCCGCACACCGAAAGAGACCCGCCATGCAGTTGCCCGAGGTTGCCGTTCGACGGCCGGTCTTTGCGACCGTGCTGTCGCTGTTGCTGGTGCTGATCGGCCTGGTGAGCTTCACCCGGCTGCAGGTGCGCGAGTATCCGCGCATCGACGAGCCCGTGGTGACGGTGAGCACGACGCTCACCGGGGCATCGTCCGAGGTGATCGAATCGCAGGTCACCAAGCCGCTCGAAGACTCCATCGCCGGGATCGACGGCGTGGACATCATCACGTCGATCTCGCGGCAAGAGCGCAGCCAGATCTCTGTGCGATTCAAGCTCGAGAAGAATCCCGAGGACGCCGCCGCCGATGTGCGCGACCGGGTCTCCCGGGTGCGCGGGCGGCTGCCCGAAGCGGCCGAAGAGCCCGTGATCTCGAAGGTCGAGGCCGATGCGTCGCCAACGATCTGGCTGGCCTTCACGACCGACTCCAAGACGATCTCTCCTCTCGAGATCACCGACATCGCCAACCGCATCATCAAGCCGCGTCTGCAGACGGTGCCCGGCGTGGCCGACGTGACCGTGCGCGGCGAGCGCATCTTCGCGATGCGCGTCTGGCTCGATCCGGACAAGCTCGCGGCTTACCAGGTGACCGTGCAGGACGTGGAAGACGCGCTGCGCAAGCAGAACCTGGAGGTGCCGGCAGGCCGGATCGAGGGCCAGGCACGCGAGTTCAGCGTCACGGCACAGACCAACCTCAACACGCCCGTGCAGTTCGAGGAGGTGGCACTGCGGCAGGTGAACGGCTACACGGTGCGGCTGCGTGACGTGGCGCGCGTGGAGCAGGCGCCGGCGAGCGAGCGGTCGAGCACACGGCTGAACGGCGTGCGTTCGGTGTCGCTCGGCGTGATACGGCAAGCCACGGCCAACCCGCTGGAGGTCTCGGCCGGCGTGCAGGCCATGATGCCGCGCATCCAGGAAGAGCTGCCGCCCGGCATGCAGGTGCAGGTCGCCAACGACAACTCGGTGTTCATCGACCGCTCGGTGAAGTCGGTGTATGCCACCGTCACCGAGGCCGTGGTGCTGGTTGCGCTGGTGGTGTTCGTGTTCCTGCGCACGCTGCGCGCGTCGGTCATCCCGCTCGTGACCATACCGGTCAGCCTGATCGGCGCTTTCGCGTTGATGTCGGTGGCGGGCTTCACGATCAACACGCTGACGCTGCTGGCGCTGGTGCTCGCGATCGGGCTCGTGGTGGACGACGCGATCGTGGTGCTGGAAAACATCTACCGCCACATCGAGGAGGGCATGACGCCCTTTGCCGCCGCCATCCGGGGCTCGAAGGAGATCGGCTTCGCGGTGGTGGCGATGACGCTGACGCTGGTGGCGGTGTACGCACCGCTTGCGTTCACGCCGGGGCGCACGGGCCGGCTGTTCGTCGAGTTCGCGCTCACGCTGGCCGGTGCGGTGCTCGTGTCGGGCTTCGTGGCGCTGACGCTGTCGCCGATGATGTGCTCGAAGCTGCTGCGCCACAACCCCACGCCGACGCGGTTCGACCGCTGGATGGAACGCGGTCTCGACAAGCTGACCGCGGTCTACGAGGGCGCGCTGGGCTGGACGTTGCACCATCGCTGGTTGATCGTTTCGCTGATGCTGGTGAGCGCTGCCGCAAGCTGGGGGCTGTTCAAGAGCATGCGCAGCGAACTGGCGCCGATGGAAGACCGCGGCGTCGTGCTCGTCAACGTGCGCGCTCCAGATGGCTCGACGATCGGCTACACCGAGAAGTACATGCAGGAGATCGAGCGCATCGGCATGCAGACCCCCGAGTTCGACCGCGTGTTCGTGGTGGCCGGCAACCCGACGGTGACGCAGGGCATCTCGTTCCTGCGCACCACCGACTGGGACGAGCGCGAGCGTTCCACCGTCGAGCTCGCGCGTGAACTGCAGCCGAAGCTGGGCGCATTGCCGGGCGTCAGCGCCTTCCCGATCACGCCGGCGTCGCTGGGGCAGGGATTCCGGGAGCGATCGGTCAACTTCGTGATCCTCACCTCCGACAGCTACGCCAACCTCGCCCAGGTGGCCGACCGTTTCGTCGACGAGATGAACCGTCACGGCGGCTTCGTTCAGCCCGACACCGACCTGGAACTGAACAAGCCGGAGATCTACATCGAGGTCGACCGCGAGCGCGCGGCTGACGCCGGCGTGGCGGTGGACCAGGTGGCGCGCACCGTGGAGACGATGCTTGGCGGGCGCAACGTCACGCGCTACAAGCGCGACGCCGAGCAGTACGACGTGATCGTGCAGACGCAGGCCAGTGGCCGCAGCCGTCCGGACGACATCGAGAAGCTGTTCGTGCGCGGGCGCGACAACCGGATGATCCCGTTGTCGTCTCTCGTGACGGTGCGCGAGGCGGTGGCTCCGCGCGAGCTGAACCACTTCAACCAGCGACGCTCGGTATCGATCACTGCCAACCTGGCCCCTGGCTATTCGCTGGGCGAGGCGCTCGACTTCCTTGATGCGAAGGCGCAGGAACTGCTGCCGCAGGGGTACACGACCGAACTGAACGGCGTGTCGCGCGAGTTCCGCTCATCGAGCGGGGCGCTCGGCCTCGTGTTCGTGCTCGCGCTGTTGTTCATCTTTCTGGTGCTGTCCGCGCAGTTCGAGAGCTTCGTCGACCCGTTCGTGATCATGCTGTCGGTGCCGTTGTCGATGGTCGGTGCGTTGCTGGCTTTGAAGCTCGCCGGCGGAACGCTGAACGTGTATTCCCAGATCGGGCTCATCACGCTGGTGGGCCTGATCACGAAACACGGGATCCTGATCGTCGAGTTCGCCAACCAGCAGCGGCAACAGGGCGAAGCGGTGCTCGACGCCGTGAAGCACGCCGCGGCGCTGCGGCTGCGCCCCATCCTGATGACGACTGGGGCGATGGTGCTCGGTGCGCTGCCGCTGGCGCTCGCCAGCGGTGCAGGTGCCGAGAGCCGTCAGCAGATCGGCTGGGTGATCGTGGGCGGTATGACGCTCGGCACGCTGTTGACGATCTTCGTGGTGCCGACCATGTACACGCTGTTCGCGCGCAAGAGCACGCCGGGGCCGATCACGACGCCGGTGCCTGCTGGGGAGGCCGGGCTGCACGCAGGGTCCTGACAATTTTGACGGGTGCGTTCGGCACGACCGTTGCTGAACCCGCAACGCGACGGGCAGGCTGATCCCGTGGATGAGGGGGATGAGCCTTGTTCAGCGCCCAAAGTTACCGCCTCTAACAGTTGCGGTGGCGGGATCGCTGTCACGATTGAGACCTTTACACACGTCTCGATCAGGCGGTAGCGATCATGACCCCTCAGCTTGCCGTGCAGATGGATCGCACGGTCGTCGAACCCGACCGGCGGGCGGCGCACGACCCGGACTACGTCGTGATCCGCGGTCGCCGGTTGGGATTGCGCGAACTGGTTGATCCACGCTACTTCAAGTCGGGCTTCCAGGCCACGCTGCGCACCACGATGGAACAGGCGCAGCCCTTCCCGCACCTGGTGCTCGACGACATCTTCAATCCCGACCTGTTGCGGCTCGTGCACGAGGAGTTCGACCTCTACGGCCTCAACCAGTGGCGCGTGGTGCAGAGCCCCCACGAGACGACGCACCGCTCGCTGCCGCAGGCCACGCTCGGCCCTGCGTCGGAGCTCTACTTCGGGCTCGTCAACTCGCGCTGGTTCGTGCAACTGCTGTCGGCCGTTTCCGGCGTGGAAGAGCTGATCACCGATCCGGCGCTGTATGGCGGCGGGCTGCACGAGACGCGACATGGCGGGCGCTTCGGCATCCACCGCGACTTCAACCGCCACCCGTGTTCGGGCCTGGACAACGAGATGGTGTTCATCACCTACCTCAACGAAGGCTGGGACATGCAATGGGGTGGGGCGCTGGAGCTGTGGGACGCGCAGGCGCGGCAGTGCGTGCGCGAGATCGAGCCGGTGTTCGGCCGCTCGGTGCTGATGCGCCATGGGCCAGCGAGCTTTCATGGGCACCCGGCACCATTGCTGGTGCCCGAGGGGCGTACGCGGCGCTCGGTGGCGTCGTACTACTACTCGTACAGCGAGGCCCGGCGAGCGCGAGAGCAGCGCAGCACGTCGGTCTTCCTGTTCGTCGACCGGTTTGCGAAGGTCAAGCAGGCGGCCAAGCTCGCCACACCGCCGATCGTGTGGGATACGTTGAGACGCTTGGTGGGTGGGTAGAGGCCGGCCTACAGCAGACCTTCGAAGGGCAGCACATCGACCCAGTCGCCCGACGAAACCGACCCTTGCTCGTGGTGCAGCACCACGAGTCCGTTGGCTTCCGACATCGAGCGCAGGATGCCCGAACCCTGCGAGCCGGTGATGCGCACCTGCCAATCGTCGCCGTCGCGTTCCACGATGCCCCGCTGGTATTCGGTGCGCCCGGGCTTCTTGCGGATCGCGCCGGTAGCGCGTGCGCGCAGCAGCGGCAGGGGCTGCGCCGAGGCACCGCTCATCGCAAGCAGCGCGTCACGCACGAAGGCGTAGAAGGTCACCATCACCGCCACCGGATTGCCGGGCAGTCCGAACAGCACGGCCGACTTCGAGCCGGGGCCGGCGGCGGCGATGCGACCGAAGGCCATCGGCCGGCCAGGGCGCATTGCGATCTTCCAGAACGCCACATCGCCCAGCTGTTGCATCACCTGCTTGGTGTAGTCGGCTTCCCCGACGGACACGCCACCGGAGGTGATGACCGCGTCGGCGCTGTCCGCTGCGGCGCGGAACGCCGCTTCCAGTGCGGTGGGATCGTCGCGCACCACGCCTAGGTCGAGCACCTCCATGTCCAGGCGCTGCAGCATGCCGTAGATCGTGTAGCGGTTGCTGTCATAGACGCAGCCGGCGTCGAGCGGCTCGCCGATGGAGCGAAGCTCGTCGCCCGTCGAGAAGAACGCCACGCGCAGCTTGCGCCACACCGGCACCTCGGCTTGGCCCAGCGACGCCAGCAGCCCCAGGTCGGCCGGACGCAGCAGCTTGCCACGGCTCAATGCCGATTGACCACGCGCCAGGTCTTCTCCGCGCAGGCGGCGGTTGTCGCCGGTGCGCACTGCCCCCGCAGGGATGACGACGTGCTCGCCTTCGACGGTGGTGAACTCCTGCGGCACGACCGTGTCGAGCCCTTCGGGCATCACCGCGCCAGTCATGATGCGCACGCACTCGCCCGCGGCGGCGGTGCCCACGAACTGCTGACCCGCCAGGCCGCTGCCCGCGATGCGCAGACGTGTGGGCCCTTCGCGCGCCAGCTCGCTGCCGCGCAGCGCATAGCCGTCCATCGCCGAGTTGTCGTGCGAGGGAACGTCGATGGGCGAGACGACGTCGGCAGCCAGCACGCGCCCCAGCGCGCTGCGCAAGGCCACCTGCTCGACCGTCTGCACCCGGGTCACGAAACGGCCGATGAACTCCTGCGCCTGCGCTACCGGCAAGGCCGCAGGGTCATAGCCGCTGAGGCAGGACGCCACTTGCTGCAGCGAAGGGGGAAGCTCGCGGTCGCTCATAGCTCGAGCAGCATGTGCGCTTTGTCGAAATAGCGCACCTTGCGGCCCACCTCGACCCGGATGGCGCGTGGCAACAGGCCGTACATGCGAAAGCCCGCGCGCTCGTACATGCGCACGGTGCGCTCGTTCGAGGCGGTGACGGTCAGCACCAGCATCTCCAGCCCTTCCGCGCGGCGTGCCAGGTCGATGCAGGCAGTGAGCAGCTGCCGCCCGATGCCCTGGCCGTTGTGGCGCTCCCGCACGTACATCCCGACGATGTTGGCGCGGTGCCGCACCTTGGGCATCAATTCGCGCTCGCATGCGACGCTGCCTGCGAGTTCATCGCCGAGCCAGGCGCCGAGCAGGAACGTACCGCCCATGGCCTCGGACCAGCCGAGCCGGCCGAGATAGCTTTCCGGCGAGCGCACGCGCTCGGTCCGGGGGTCGGAGGTGAACGACTCGGGGTGGCGTTCGAGCGCTTCGTCGCGCAACGCCTTGTAGGCCGGCAGGTCTTGCGGCTCCAGGCGGCGGATCAGGACGGGGGTGTTTTCAGTCATGGGACGCTTCGAGCTGCCGGAGCTCTTCCAGCGTGTTGGCGTTGAAGAAAGCAGACTCATCGTCGAAGGGCACCTCGATGCAACGGTGTTGTGCAGTCCACAGGTCGATCTTGCGTCCGCCGCTTCGCGTAAAGCGGGCCAGACTGTCCATCAGAGAACTTTTCATCAGGCAGAACACCGGTTGCGTGTGCTGGCCGGTGCGGGCCATGGCGATGTCCCCGTCGTGCTCGACGAGCGCTTCTCCCAGGCGGGCGACCAGTGTTTCGGGGAACAGCGGCGTGTCGCATGGCACGGTCGCGAGATACGGGGTTTCGCAGTGCTCGAAGCCGGTCAGGAAACCGGCCAGCGGGCCCGCGAAGTCGGGGAGGGCGTCGGCCCACACCGGTGCGCCGAAGGAAGCGTAGGTCGGCAGGTTGCGGTTGGCGTTGATCATCACGCGGCCCACCTGCGGCGCGAGCCGGCGCAGCGCCTGCTGTGCAAGCGGCAGTCCGCGGAAGTGCTGCAGGCCCTTGTCCACGCCGCCCATGCGGCTGCCGCGCCCGCCGGCGAGCACCAGCCCGGTGATCCGTGAGGGGTCGATGCTCATTCGCGCTCTTCCTGTGCCGCATCGACCGGATACGCGTCGGCACGTTGCACAGGTCCCTTCATCACGGCCACCACCCAGCAGCCGATGGCCACGGTGGCCACCGCGACGACGAGGAACACCGTCACCGCGATGACGAGGATGTCGACAAACTGCCCGGCCCGGGCTGCGTCGTCGTGCAGGCCCGCCTGTATGGATGCCTTGATCATCGTGCCGGCAAGCCAAGGCAACAACGCGCTCGCGACCAGCGCCCACACGAGCACGCGACGGTGCGCAAGCGAGAACCAAGGCAGCCAGCGCATCCGCGATCAGCCTCCGATGTAGTGCATCTCGACGCGACGGTTGCCGCTCGAGGTGTCGGGCTGCAGGGCGCTGCGCAGTTCCGAATAGCGATCGGCCCGCTCCTGCCAGATCAGCCCGATGGCGCCTGCGATCTGTTCGTCGGAATAGTCGCTGCGCAGCAGTGTGCGCAGGTCGTGGCCCTGGCTGGCGAACAGGCACAGGAACAGCTTGCCTTCGGTGGACAACCGGGCGCGGTTGCAGTCGCGGCAAAAAGCCTGCGTGACGCTGGAGATCAGGCCGATCTCGCCCGAGCCATCGAGATAGCGCCAACGCTCCGCGGTTTCGCCGGGCAGCTCGGGGTCGACGGGCGCTACCGGAAACTCGGCATGGATGCGCTCGACGACCTGGGCCGACGGCAGCACCTCGTCCATGCGCCAGCCGTTGGAGGCGCCGACGTCCATGTATTCGATGAAGCGCAGCACGATCGAGCTGCCTTTGAAGTGGCGCGCCATCGGCAGGATCTCGTGGTCGTTGGTGCCACGCTTGACGACCATGTTGACCTTGATCGGCCCCAGTCCGACACGCTCGGCCGTCTCGATGCCGCGCAACACGTCGGCCACCGGGAAGTCCACGTCGTTCATGCGCCGGAAGATGGCGTCGTCCATCGCGTCGAGGCTGACCGTCACGCGTCGCAGCCCCGCATCCTTCAAGGCCTGCGCCTTGCGTTCGAGCAGCGAGCCGTTGGTGGTGAGTGTCAGGTCGAGCGGCTCGCCTTCCGGCGTCCGCAGCGCCGCCAGCATCTCGACCAGGCGCTCGATGTTCTTGCGCAGCAGCGGTTCGCCGCCGGTGAGCCGGATCTTGCGCACGCCGTGGGCGACGAACAGGCGGGCCACGCGGGCGAGCTCCTCGAAGCTGAGCAGCGAGCTGTGCGGCAGGAACTGGTAGTCCTTGTCGAACACCTCTTTCGGCATGCAGTAGCTGCACCGGAAGTTGCAGCGGTCGGTGACCGAGATGCGGAGGTCGCGCAGCGGGCGCCCGAGGCGGTCCGAGAGCAGGCCGTCGGGTCGGCTCGGCAAAGCCGGCACCCGCGGCACGCTCGCCGCATACCGGTGGTCCGCCAGGGGGATGACTTTTTCGGCCATTCGTCGATTGTGCCGCGACAGCCGAGCGCATGGCAGCGGTGGGGGCACAAAGCGGGCCCGGTATGTGCACCGCTACCGGGCGGCGTGGGTCAAGGTTGATTCAGATCAACGGCGACCGGTGCGGCCACCGGTGTCGACACCGCCGCAGGCGACGGGTCTTGCAGCGCGGCCGGCCGGCGCGCGCCGGTGAAGCGCTTGGTCCAGTAAGAGACCCGCATGTCTTCGATGCGCACCTGGGCGCCGGTGCGAGGCGAATGGATGAACTTGCCCTCGCCGACGTAGATGCCGACGTGCGAGAACGTGCGCTTGAGCGTGTTGAAGAACACCAGGTCACCGGGCTTCAGCTCTTCGCGGTTGACGGTGATCAGGCCGGGGGCGGACGCCTGGTCGTCGGCGCGCCGAGGCAGCACCAGGCCGAGGCTTTTCTCGAAGATGTAGCGGGTGAAGCCGCTGCAGTCGAAGCCTTCTTCCGCCGAATTGCCGCCGCGGCGGTACGGCACCCCGAGGAAGTTCATCGCGGTCATGACCATGTCCGACGCCGTGTGCCGTACCTGGGTCATGAGGCCCTTGCGCGTGTCGTCGGCACGCTCGGGCGCCGAGGGGGGTGGTGAGACCAGCCCCTTCTCGAGGAGGAACTGGCTGACCGCATCGGCAGGCGGCGAGGCAGGTGACTCCGGCGCCGCCCATGCGCAACCGCATGCCGCGACCAACAGGCAGGCGAGCCAGTGGCGGGCAGTGGGTTGAAGGCGGCGCGGCATGGCCGCGACCATAGAGCAGGCGTGCTGGCGCTGTCAACCCAAAAAAGTCCGCAGTGACAAGCAGTTAGGCAGCATTTCTCGAAGATAGGTAGGTTGTGACACCCGGGTTCGCCCGCTTGGTGTGTGCCGCGTCGCCCTGGACCATCTGGTTCGTCAAGCAAGCCGACGACAACGGTGGCCCGTCAGGCCGGCGTCAGTTCGCCCGCCTTCAATGCATGGGTCACTCTTGTATAAGACATAAGACTTGAGGCTCGTCAATCCGGGTCGAAGGAGACATGGCATGCGCTACGAGGATTTCCACCGTCGTTCGATCACCGATCGGGATGGTTTCTGGGCCGAGCAGGCCGCATTGATCGACTGGCAGGCGCCGCCCCAGACCATCTGCGACTACAGCCATCCCCCGTTCGCCAGGTGGTTCGTCGGCGGGCGCACCAACCTCTGCCACAACGCGGTGGACCGTCACCTGCGCGAGCGCGGCGACCAGAACGCGCTGATCTACGTCTCCACCGAAACCGCGGAAGAGCGTGTCTACAGCTTCCGGGAGCTGCATGCCGAGGTGCAGCGCATGGCGGCCGTGCTGTGCGCGCTGGGCGTGGGGCAGGGCGACCGCGTACTGATCTACATGCCGATGATTCCCCAGGCCGTCTTCGCAATGCTGGCCTGTGCGCGCATCGGGGCGATCCATTCGGTGGTGTTCGGTGGCTTTGCGAGCGTGAGCCTTGCCAGCCGCATCGATGATGCCCGGCCCACCGTGATCGTGAGTGCAGACGCCGGCAGCCGCAGCGGCAAGGTGGTGCCCTACAAGCCGCTGCTCGACGAGGCGATCCGCCTGGCCCGGCACCGACCGGCCAAGGTGCTGCTGGTCGACCGCAAACTGGCCCCCATGGAGCGCACCGAGGGGCGGGACGTCGACTACGCCGCGATGCGCGAGCGGCATCTGGACGCCACCGTGCCTTGCACATGGGTCGACGCCACGCACCCGAGCTACACGCTCTACACCAGCGGCACCACCGGCAAGCCGAAGGGCGTGCAGCGCGACACGGGCGGCTACGCAGTGGCGTTGGCCGCCAGCATCCGCCACATCTTCTGCGGCCAGCCCGGCGAGACGTTCTTCTCCACCAGCGACATCGGCTGGGTCGTGGGCCACAGCTACATCGTCTACGGTCCCTTGCTGGCCGGCATGGCGACCATTCTTTATGAGGGCCTGCCGACGCGGCCCGACGCGGGCATCTGGTGGAGTCTGGTCGAGAAGTACAAGGTCACCGTGATGTTCAGCGCGCCGACGGCCGTGCGCGTGCTCAAGAAGCAGGACCCGGCCTGGCTGAAGAAATACGATCTCTCTTCGCTGCGGGCGCTGTTCCTGGCCGGCGAGCCGCTGGACGAGCCCACCGCGAAGTGGATCGCCGACGGCCTGGGCCGGCCGATCGTCGACAACTACTGGCAGACCGAGACCGGGTGGCCCATCCTCACGATCGCCAACGGCGTGGAGCGGCGCCCGAGCAAGTTCGGCTCGCCGGGCGTGCCGATGTATGGCTACGACGTCAAGCTGTTGCACGAAGGCACCGGCGAAGAACTGACCGGCCCCAACCAGAAAGGCGTGGTCGCCCTCGAGGGGCCGCTGCCGCCCGGCTGCATGCAGACGGTGTGGGGCGATGACGCACGCTTCGTCAGCACCTACTGGAGCAGCTTCCCGGGCCGCATGGCCTACAGCACGTTCGACTGGGGCATACGCGACGAGGACGGCCATTACTTCATCCTGGGTCGCACCGACGACGTCATCAACGTGGCCGGCCACCGGCTCGGCACCCGCGAGATCGAGGAAAGCATCTCGAGCCACCCCGGCGTCGCGGAGGTGGCCGTGGTCGGCGTGGCGGATGCGCTGAAAGGGCAGGTCGCGATGGCCTTTGCGGTCCCGAAGGACGCGGCCGCCGTGGCGACGCCCGAACAGCAGCTCAAGCTCGAGGGCGAGATCATGAAGGTGGTCGACGAACAGCTCGGCGCGGTGGCTCGTCCCGGTCGCGTGAGGTTTGTCACGGTATTGCCGAAAACCCGGTCGGGCAAACTGCTGCGCCGCGCCATCCAGGCGGTGTGCGAGCGCCGCGATCCGGGCGACCTCACCACCATCGAAGACCCTTCTGCACTGGAGCAGATCAAGCAGCTGGTCGGGCCGGGCTGAGGGGTTTTCATAGCCCGTACCTGTGCTTTTTGACGGGGTGCGAGGGGCCTCAAGATTCCATGCCACGTGCCGAAGACCTGAAAGGCTGGTTACATCTACGTCCCCGGCCCACAGGGATGAACGACGGCAAGACCCCTCAATTCGTTGATGTGCAGGAGCTGCGGATCGGGATGTATGTGCATCTCGATCTGGGCTGGCTCGATCATCCGTTCGCACTGAACAACTTCCGCATCGGCTCGCAGGAGCAGATCGCGACGCTGCGCAGCCTCGGCGTGACCAAGCTGCGTTGGGATCCGGAACGCACTGATCCGGCGGTGCTGGAAGCGCTGCGTCCGGCGGCGCCGGCGACGCGCGCGCTGACGCCCGCCGAGGCGGCCGAGGCCGAGCAGCGCAGGCAGCGCCGCGAGCTGCTGGCCGCACAGAGTGCGAGCCTCGCGCAGTGCGAGCGGCAGTACGCGCAGGCCAACCGCACGTTCAAGCAACTGGCCGAGCAGGTGCACGCGCAGCCGCAGGCCTCGCGCGAGAAGTCGCAGGAACTCATACACGGCTTTCTCGATGCGATGGCCGGCACCCATGAAACCTGCATCCGCCTGCTGACCGAAGTGGCAGGGGACCGTGCTTCGTTCCACAGCGTCAACGTCACGGTGATCTCGATGCTGCTCGGGCGGGCAACCGGGCTGGCCGAGACGGAACTCGCCGACCTGGGCATGGGCGCGCTGCTGCATGACATCGGCAAGGTCGACCTGCCGGACCGCGTGCGCTGGAAGGACGAGCACTTCACGGTTGCCGAGGTGCAGTTCTATCAGGAGCACGTAGCCCACGGCGTGAGCCTGGCGCGCAAGATGCACCTGAGCCCCGGGGCCACGCTGGTGATTGCCCAGCACCACGAGCACATGGACGGCAGCGGGTTCCCGCAGCGGCTGCCGGGCGATCGCATCTCGGCGCCGGCGCGCATCGTCGCACTGGTGAACCGCTACGACAACCTCTGCAACCCGCACAACCCCACCAAGGCGCTGACGCCGCACGAAGCGCTGTCGCTGATGTTTGCCCAGATGAAGTCGCGCTTCGACGCGACCATGCTCAGCGCCTTCATCCGCATGATGGGCGTGTATCCGCCTGGCTCGGTGGTGCAGCTCACCGACGAACGCTACGCACTGGTGGTGTCGGTCAACTCGGCGCGCCCGCTCAAGCCGCGCGTGGTGGTTCACGATGCTCGCGTGCCGCGCGAGGAAGCGCTGATCGTCGACCTTGAAGACGAGCCGACGCTCGGCATCCGTCGCAGCCTCAAGCCGCTGCAACTGCCCAAGGCGTCGCTCGACTACCTGTCGCCCCGTCAGCGGGTGTGCTACTTCTTTGAACGGGCGCGCGACAGTGCCGCCGATGGCAACGGACTGGCTGCATGACCCCTGCACAACTTCAGCCGCTGATCGACGGCATGCTGGAGGCCGTCTGGCTGGTCGATGCGATCGACCTCCGGATCGTGGCCGCGAATCACGCCGCGGAAGCCTTGCTCGGCGTGCCGGCCGGCTCACTGTTCGGCCGCAACGTGGCGGAGCTGATCGCCACGCCGGAGGATCTCGCTTTCTGGGAAGACGCCGCTGCCGGCCTGAGCGACCGCATCCTGTCGGAGTCGCTGGTGACCGGCGCCGATGGCCGCACGGTGCCTGTGGAGCGGCGTGTCAGCAAGCTGCGTCTCGGTCCCGCCTGGTCGGTGTACCTCGTGGCCTTGCGTGACCGCAGCGAGCAGCAGCATGCCGAAGACGAACTCGAAAGGTTGATCGCGGAGCTGCGCGCCACGCTGGAATCGACGGCCGACGGCATCCTTGCGCTCGACGTGCATGGCGGCATCCGCGGGTACAACCAACGCTTCGCCGAACTGTGGGGCCTGCCGCATACGTTGCTGACGCGACGCGATGACCAGGCCGTGTATGCCTGGATGCACCACGGCGTGGTGGACCGCGAAGCCTACGAGCAGCGGCTGGCGCTGATCGCCGCCTCCCCGCTGATGGAAGCCAACGACACGCTGGTGCTGCGGTCGGGGAAGGTGCTGGAGCGCAGCACCCTGCCGCAGTACAGCCGCGGGCAGCCGATCGGGCGCGTCTACTCCTTCCGTGACATCACGCAGCGGCTTGCCAACGAGTCGCGCCTGCAGCTGGCGGCCAAGGTGTTCGAGGCCAGCCTCGACGCGATCTTCGTGGCCGATGCACAAGGCAAGGTGATGGCCGTCAACCCCAGCTGCGAGCGGCTGACGGGCTGCTCGCGTCACGACCTGGTGGGACGGCAGGTGCATGAACTGCTGCACGACCCCGACCGGCACGACGCGATCGAGCAGGTTCGCGAGCGGCTGGAGGTGCAGGGCTACTGGGAGGGCGAGTTGTGGCACATGCAGCGCCAGGGTCGCGGCGGGCCGTGCCAAGTGGCGATGGTGCGGTTGCCCGACGAGTCGGGCGCAACGCTGCACTACATCGGCTTCGTGAAGGACCTGACCGACAAGATTGCCGCCAAGCGGCGCATCGAGGAGCTGGCCTACACCGATGTGCTGACCGGCTTGCCAAACCGCCTGGTGCTGGGCGAGCGGGTCGAGTTCGCGATCGCACTGGCGCGACGTGACAACCAGCAGTTCGCCGTGCTGTTCGTCGACCTCGACCGGTTCAAGCACATCAACGACTCGCTGGGCCACCTGTTCGGCGACCGCGTGCTCGTGGAGGTGGCGAAGCGCATCCGTGCGAGCGTGCGCGAGGTCGACACCGTGACCCGCCTGGGCGGCGACGAGTTCGCCCTGCTGATCCACCAGGCCGATGCCCGGGGTGCGGAGCAGGCGGCCCGGCGCGTGATTGCCGCACTGAGCGAGCCGTTGACGCTGGACGACATGAGCTTCACGGTCACCTGCAGCATCGGTATTGCGATGTACCCCAACGACGGTACATCGCTGAACGACCTGATCAAGAACGCGGACTCGGCGATGTACCGCGTGAAAGAACGCGGTCGTGCGAGCTTCCGCTTCTATCAGCCGCAGATGAACGTGGACCTGCTGTCGCGCATGAAGCTGGACCACGCGATGCGGCAGGCACTCGTGCGGCGGAACTTCCGGCTGCACTATCAACCCCAGGTCGACGTGAAAAGCGGCCGCGTCGTGGGCGCCGAGGCGCTGCTGCGCTGGCATGACGAGGAGCTGGGCGAGCTGTCACCCGGCCGGTTCATTCCTATTGCCGAAGAGAGCGGCTTCATCGTTCCGCTGGGCGACTGGGTGCTGGGCGAGGCGGTCACGCAGGCGGCCACGTGGCACCGCAAGGGCATGGAGATCGTCGTGTCGATCAACGTGTCGGCATTGCAGTTCCAGCAGTCGCACTTCGTGGAGCAGGTGGCAGCGGCCATCACCAACGCCGGGTTGCCTCCACGGGCACTGGAGTTGGAGCTGACCGAGTCGATCCTGATCCAGGATGCGGACGAGGCCCTGCTGAGACTGAAGGCGCTCGCCGCGCTGGGCGTGCGCCTGGCCATCGACGATTTCGGCACCGGCTATTCGAGCCTGGGCTACCTGAAGCGCTTTCCGATCGAGAAGCTGAAGATCGACCGCTCTTTCGTCAACGGCCTGCCGGGTGACGACAGCGACGCGGGGATCGTCCGCGCCATCGTCAACCTGGCGCGCGCGTTGCACTTGAAGGTGATCGCCGAGGGCGTCGAGACCGAGGCGCAGCGGCAGTTCCTGCTGCAGGCCGGCTGCGACGAGTTCCAGGGGTTTCTGTACTCGCCGGCGGTCGCGAGCGACGCCTTCGAGGAGCAACTCCTCCCCGCGACCGCCCCTTCACGGGCCCAGACCGTCTTGCGTGCGGTTCCATGATGCAGTGCAGCGCCGGGTAATCCCCGGTGGCGCCCATCTGTCTTGCCGATCAACATATAAGCAATTGCTTATGTTCTGATCTGCATCATGCCCATCACCGTCAAATCGTTGCAGGAGCCGCAGGCAGCGCGGGTGTTCGAGTTGGCCGCGGAGCTGTTCGGGGTGTTGTCCACACCGTTGCGCCTGCGGGTGCTGAGCGCCCTGTGCAACGAAGAAAAGACCGTCTCGCAATTGCTGGGCGAGCTCGACACCACGCAGCCCAATCTCTCCCAGCACCTGAACGTGCTCTATCGCGCCGGCATCCTGGCTCGTCGCAAGGAGGGGGCCCAGGTCTACTACCGGGTGCAGAGCGAGAAGGCCGCCGCGCTGTGCCGCAGCGTCTGCACACAGGTGGCGATCGAGCTGGACGACCCCGCGCAGCTGTCGCCGCAGGAGCGCCTGGTCGGGAGGGCCGTCTGATGAGCCAACCCGCACCGTTGCGTCGCGCGCCGGAAGGCTTTCTCACGCGCGAACAGATCCAGGAAGTGAAGGCCGGCCGCCGCGGCTTCCTGCGCCAGGCCTTTGCGGCCGCCAGTGCCGTGGTGGCGGGCGGGGCCGCTGCGCAGTCCGCGGCGGGCGACACCAACATCCTGCAACTGCCGGAACACAGCATGGCGCTGGGCCAGGCGGTTGCAGCGCGTGGCTACGGGCAACCGTCGAAGTACGAAGCCAACCTGCAGCGACGTGAAAGCCCCGGCCTCACCCGCGTGAGCCAGGCGAGCGTGAGCTTCTGCCCGCTGCAGGGGCTGTTCGGCATCATTACCCCGAATGGCCTGCACTTCGAGCGGCACCACCAGGGCTGGTGGGACATCGATCCCTCGAAGCACCGGTTGATGGTCAACGGCTCCGACGAGAAGATGCTCAAGCGGCCGATGGTCTTCACGATGGACGAGCTGATGCGCCTGCCCAGCGTGAGCCGCATCCACTTCATCGAGTGCGGTGCGAACACCGGCATGGAGTGGGGCAACGTGGCGGTGCCCACCGTGCAGTACACGCACGGCATGCTGAGCTGCTGCGAGTTCACCGGCGTGCCGCTGCGCACCGTGCTGGAGATGTGCGGCGCCGACTTCAAGCGCGGCCGATTCGTGCTGGCCGAAGGGGGTGACGGCTCCAGCATGACGCGCACCATCCCGATGGAGCTGGTGATGAGCGGCGAGGTGCTGCTCGCCTACGGCCAGAACGGCGAAATGCTGCGCCCGGAGAACGGCTACCCGCTGCGCCTGGTGGTGCCCGGCGTGCAGGGCGTGAGCTGGGTGAAGTACCTGCGCCGCGTCGAGCTGGGCGACCAGCCGTATGCCACGAAGGACGAGGTGATGCACTACATCGACCTGATGCCCGACGGCACCCACCGGCAGTACACGTCGATCCAGGAGTGCAAGAGCGTCGTCACCACCCCATCCGGCGGGCAGGTGCTGCTCGACAAGGGTTACTACAACGTCACCGGCCTGGCGTGGAGCGGGCGCGGCAAGATCGCCAAGGTCGACGTGAGCTTCGACGGCGGCCGCAGCTGGAAGCCGGCGCGGCTGCAGACGCCGGTGCTGAGCAAATGCCTCACACGTTTCAACATCGACTGGACGTGGGACGGCAAGCCGGCCATCGTGCAAAGCCGCGCGACCGACGAGACCGGCTACCTGCAGCCGACCTACACGCAGCTGCGCGCAGTGCGCGGGCGCCGCTCGATCTATCACAACAACGCGATCCAGTCGTGGCTGGTCGAGGAAAGCGGGGAGGTGAAGAATGTCCAGCTTTCCTAAGGTGTTGGCTGCAGCGCTGATGGCGATGGCCGCGGCGGTTGCGGCCCAAGAGCGCTTTCCCGGCATCGGCCGCACGGCCACCGACCCCGAGGTGCGCGCCTGGGACATCGACGTGCGGGCCGACTTCAAGGGCCTGCCCAGGGGCAAGGGCTCGGTGGCCAAGGGCATGGACGTCTGGGAATCGAAGTGCGCGTCCTGCCACGGCGTGTTCGGCGAATCGAACGAGGTGTTCACCCCGATCGTCGGCGGCACCACGAAAGAGGACATCGCCACCGGCCGTGTCGCGCGCTTGCGCGACCCCGCCTACCCGCAGCGCACGACCCTGATGAAGATGTCGTCGGTGTCGGCGCTGTGGGACTACATCAACCGGGCGATGCCTTGGACGGCGCCGAAGACGCTCAGCACCGAGGAGGTGTACGCCGTCACCGCCTACATCCTCAACCTTGGCGGCATCGTGCCGGACGACTTCACGCTGTCGGACCAGAACATCGCCGAGGTGCAGCAGCGCGTGCCCAACCGCAACGGCAAGACCACGGCCCACGCGCTGTGGCCGGGCAAGGAGTTCGGCGGAGCCGCGAAACCGGACGTGCAGGCGCAGGCCTGCATGACGGACTGCGCGGGTGAACCGAAGCTCGCCTCCTACCTGCCCGACCATGCGCGCGATGCGCACGGCAACCTGGCCGATCAGCAACGCCGCGTGGGACCGACGCGCGGCGCCGTCACCATGAAGACCGCCGCGGTGGCCGCCGTGGCTGCCGCCGGGCAGTCGCCGCTGCAACTGCTGCAGAAGAACGCGTGCCTTGCCTGCCACGCCAACGACGTGAAGATCGTCGGCCCGGCCTTCAAGGACATCTCGGCGCGCCACGCGGGCAGGGCCGACAAGGTGGACTACCTCGTCGGCAAGATCCGCGGCGGCGCCCAGGGCACATGGGGCGCCGTCCCGATGCCCGCCCAAACCCAGCTCAGCGAGGCCGACGCCCAGGTGCTCGCGAAATGGATCGCAAGCCTTGCTGATGAAAAATAGGCAGTTTCGCGATCCCAAGGTTTTTCGTTTGGCGGTATCGTGCCGCCTTTTCTTGCACATGTTCATCGTTGGAGGTTGATCGCTATGGGTAACCGCAGGCAGTTTCTGCACACAAGCGCCAGCACGGCCGTGCTCGGCCTGGCCGCGTCGGCAGGTCTCCTGCCCACGGCTGCCCAGGCGGCGTGGAACAAGGGCGCGTTCGATGCCAAAGGCCTGGCCGACGTGGTCAAGGCGCTGGGCGGCGCGGCGCCGGTCGAGAGCAAGGACGTCCAGCTCAATGCACCTGAAATCGCCGAGAACGGCAATGTGGTGCGTGTCGGTGCCGTGAGCGCGGTGCCGGGCACCACGCAGGTGGCGATCCTCGTCGAGAAAAACCCGAACACGCTGGCGGCGCTGTTCGACGTGCCGGCCGGCACCGATGCGAACGTGGCGACCAACATCAAGATGGGGCAGTCTTCGAACGTCTACGCGCTGGTCAAGGCGGGCGACAAGTACTACTACGCCGTCAAGGAAGTGAAGGTCACGCTGGGCGGCTGCGGCGGCTGAACGCGGCCTGCGCACGACGGCAATCGAAATCGGACAACAGGAGTATCGAGATGGCAGATCCCATGCGCATCCGTGCCCAGGCACAGGGCGACAAGACGACGGTGCGTGTGCTGATGGCGCACGAGATGGAAAGCGGCCAGCGCAAGGACGCTTCCGGCAAGACCATACCCGCCTGGTTCATCCAGGAGGTGACCGCGCAGCACAACGGCAAGACGGTGCTGTCGGCCCAGTGGGGTCCGGCGGTGTCGAAGAACCCCTACCTGCAGTTCAGCTTCGCCGGCGGCAAGCCGGGCGACAAGATCACGATCACCTGGGTCGACAACAAGGGCGACAAGCGCACGGACGAAGCGACCATTGCCTGACGCTTGCCGCGCCCGGAAGACAAAGCAAAGAGGAGAACCCCGATGAAATGGCTAGCCCTGAGCGCAGTCTGTGCTGCCGCGTTGTGCAGCATGCCGGCGGTGGCGCAGAAATCCGCTGCCGAGGCGATCGCGGACTATCGCGCTTCGCTGCAGGACGGCAACCCTGCCGACCTGAACGCCGCGCGAGGTGCCGCGTTGTGGAACCAGGCCCGCGGGCCGAAGAACGCTTCGCTGCAGCAGTGCGACCTGGGCAAGGGCCCGGGTGTGGTGGCAGGCGCAGCCGCGGCCATGCCGCGGTATTTTGCGGATGTCGATGCCGTGATGGACGTGGAGTCGCGTCTGGTGCACTGCATGGTCACTTTGCAAGGCTTCAACCGCGAGGACGTGACCGCCAAGCCTTATTCGGGCGACGGGCAGAAGGCCACCGAGATCGAGGATCTCGTCGCGTTCATCTATGACGAGTCCCGTGACACGCCGATCAACGTGCCACAGGCACACGGCAAGGAGAAAGCCTCGTACGAGCGCGGCAAGAAGATCTTCTTCTTCCGCGGTGGCCCGTACGACTTCTCCTGCGCATCGTGCCATTCGGCCGACGGCCAGCGCATCCGCCTGCAGGATCTGCCCAACCTCACCCAGAAAGCACCGGCCCAGGCGGCCTTCGCGTCCTGGCCCGCTTATCGGGTGTCCCAGGGCGCGGTGCGCACGATGCAATGGCGCCTGTACGACTGCTTCCGGCAGCAACGCTTCCCCGAGTTGAAGTACCTGAGCCAGGCCTCGGTCGACCTGATCACCTTCCTGGGCGTGAACGCCAACGGCGGCAAGATGGCCGCGCCTGCAATCAAGCGTTGAGGAGTCGCTGATGAACAAGA
This sequence comes from uncultured Caldimonas sp., assembly GCF_946480305.1. The sequence continues at coordinate 5,285 of NZ_CAMLJQ010000025.1, read as the reverse complement.
TTCGCATCACGCTGAGCGTGCTGGCCGCAGCGGTCGTGGCGGCAGGTTGTGCCTCGATGAGCAGCGGCCCGGACGTGACCGAAGTGCTGAAGAGCTCGTTCAAGGAACGCGGCATCGCCAAACTCGACCGGCTCGACCAGAGCCCGCTGCAGAAGGCCTGCAGCGAGGCGGCGACCACCGGCCGTGACCTCGACAAGGCCACGCGCGAGCAACTCGAGAAGGCGGCGCTTGCGGCGGTGAAGTACCCGGCAGACGGCCAGTACCTCGGCGACTGGAAAGAGGGCGAGAAGATCGCGCAGAGCGGCCGGGGCCTGCAGTTCAACGACACCGCGCAGACGGTGGCCGGCGGCAACTGCTATGCGTGCCACCAGTTGAGCAAGGCCGAGATCTCGTTTGGCAACATCGGGCCCAGCCTCTACAACTACGGCAAGCTGCGCGGCGTCAGCGACCCCTCGAGCCCGGCCAGCGCCGAGATCGTCAAGTACACCTGGGGCAAAGTGTGGAACAGCCATGCCTACAGCGCGTGCTCGAACATGCCGCGCTTCGGTGATGCCGGCATCCTGAACGAGACGCAGCTGAAGCACGTGATGGCCCTGCTGCTCGACCCCAAGTCACCCGTCAACGCGCAATAAGCGCACCTTGCACCGGGCGCTCAAGGCGCCCGGTGTCGCTTTGGGCCGCCCATGCGCGGCCCGGGAGTTGTTGGCCCATGGACCTGTCCCGCCGTGAATTCATCAGCGTGCTGGCCGCCGCCGCGGCTGCCGGTTTTCCGCTCGGGCGCGAGGCGCGTGCCGCCGACGTGCGGGCGCTGTACGAACTGCCGCGCTTCGGCAACGTCCACCTGCTGCACATGACCGACTGTCATGCGCAACTGCTGCCGGTGTACTTCCGCGAGCCGAGCGTCAACCTGGGCGTGGGCGCCGCGAGCGGGCAGTTGCCTCACGTCGTGGGCGAGAGGTTGCTTCAGCTTGCGGGTTTCAAGCGCGGCTCGCGCGAGGCGTACGCGTTCACGTACCTCGACTTCGAACGCGCCGCGCGACAGTACGGCAAGGTGGGCGGTTTCGCCCATCTCGCCACGCTCGTCAAGCAGCTGAAGGCGAGCCGCCCCGGTGCGTTGCTGCTCGACGGGGGCGACACCTGGCAGGGCTCGGCAACGGCGCTGTGGACCAACGCGCAGGACATGGTCGAGGCGGCCAAGCTGCTGGGCGTCGATGTGATGACGGGCCATTGGGAGTTCACCTACGGCATCGAGCGCGTGAAGCAGATCGTCGAGCAGGACTTCGCGGGGCGCATCGACTTCATCGCGCAGAACGTGAAGACCGCCGACTTCGGTGATCCGGTGTTCAAGCCCTACGTGCTCAAGCAGATGAACGGCGCCACGGTGGCCATCCTGGGGCAGGCCTTCCCGTACACCCCGATCGCCAACCCCCGCTGGCAGGTGGCCGACTGGACCTTCGGCATCCAGGAGTCGGAGCTGCAGCAGGTGGTCGACGAAGCGCGGGCCAAGGGCGCGCAGGCGGTCGTGCTGCTGTCTCACAACGGCATGGACGTGGACCTGAAGCTCGCTTCGCGGGTGACGGGTATCGACGTGATCCTCGGCGGGCACACCCACGACGGCATGCCGGTGCCGGTGCCCGTGACGAACGCAGGCGGCCAGACGCTGGTGACGAACGCCGGCTCCAACGGGAAGTTTCTCGGCGTGCTGGACCTCGACGTGCGGGGCGGCAAGGTGGCCGGCTTGCGCTACAAGCTGCTGCCGGTGTTCGCCGACCTGCTGCCTGCCGACGCGCCGATGGCCGCGTATATCGACAAGGTGCGTGCACCCTATGCCGCGAGGCTTGCCGAGCCGCTGGCCGTGACCGAGGGCCTGCTGTACCGCCGGGGCAACTTCAACGGCAGCTTCGATCAGTTGATCCTGGACGCCATGATGGAAGTGCGCGGTGCCCAGATTGGGTTCTCGCCCGGGTTCCGCTGGGGGACCTCGTTGTTGCCGGGCCAGGCGATCACCCGCGAGCACGTGATGGACCAGACCGCGATCACCTACCCATGGTGCACGCTGACCGACATGAGCGGCGAGATGATCAAGACCGTGCTCGAGGACGTGGCCGACAACCTGTTCAACCCCGACCCGTACTACCAGCAGGGCGGCGACATGGTGCGCGTGGGCGGGCTCACGTACACGTGCGATCCGCGCGCGGGTGCCGGCCGCCGCATCAGCGACATGCGAGTCGGCGGCAAGCTGATCGAGTCCGGCAAGACCTACAAGGTCGCCGGCTGGGCGCCCGTCAGCGAAGCGGCGAAGGACAGCGGCCCGCCCATCTGGGACGTCGTCGAAACCTGGCTGAAGCAGCGCAAGACGGTGGCGCCCAGGCGCCTTAACCAGCCTCGTCTCGTGGGGATGGAGGGCAACGCCGGTTTGGCCTAGAGTGGCCCCCATGTTGCGTTCTTTGTCTTTGCTGTGCTGCGTGGCCTTGCTGGCCGGCTGTTCCGGCGCGCGGGTGGGCTTGTCGGTGCCGGTGGGCATCGGCGGTGTGGGGGTGTCCGTCGGCTCCGACGGCCGTGTCGGGGGCTCGGTCGGGGTAGGGCGCGGTGGGGTCGGCGTGGGCGTGGGCGGCACGATGTCGCTGCCCCGCAACGAAAAAGATCAAGACCAGAAGGCGTCACCGGCGCCGCAAACGCCGTCGCCATGAGCGGTTTTCCGAGGCCATTCGCCAACCACCGCACCGCCCGCCAACCCAGGCAGCGTATGCAGAATCCACATGACGAGCGAGTTACAACGGTGTTAGAGTCCGCACTCTGACTTAGGTCCTTCCCGTCCCCTTTGCTGGTTTCTGCCCTGAACCCAGATTAAAGGCGGGTCGCAATCCGCCAACCGGTCAAGCCGTGTCGCGGAAGGTTGTTCAACCAGCCAACGTCCTGGAAACCGGGATGAAAGGTGAGCGAAATGATGCAGCAATACAGGGCGAATTCGTACCTGTTCGGGGGTAACGCCCCCTATGTCGAAGAGTTGTACGAGGCTTATCTCGACAACCCCGGTTCGGTGCCCGACAACTGGCGCGCCTACTTCGACGCCCTCCAGAACGTTCCTGCCGTCGATGGCACCGAGTCGCGTGACGTGGCCCATGCCCCGGTCATCGAATCGTTCGCCCAGCGAGCCAAGTCCAACGCGTTCACCGTCAAGGCGAGCAGCGCGGACCTCGCGGTCGCCCGCAAGCAGGTGCACGTCCAATCGCTGATTGCTGCCTATCGTTTCCTCGGTTCCCGCTGGGCCGACCTCGATCCGCTCAAGCGCCAGGAGCGCCCCAAGATCCCCGAGCTGGAGCCCGCGTTCTACGACCTGACTGAAAGTGACATGGACATCACTTTCAGCGCCACGAACACCTACTTCACCAAGGCCGAGCAGATGACCCTGCGCGAGATCGTGCAGGCCCTGCGTGAAACCTACTGCGGCTCGATCGGCGCCGAGTTCATGCACATCACCGACCCGACCGAGAAGCGGTGGTGGCAGGAAAAGCTCGAGAGCGTGCGTGCCAAGCCCACTTTCACCGTCGAGAAAAAGCGCCACATCCTCGACCGCCTGACCGCGGCCGAAGGTCTGGAGCGCTTCCTGCACACCAAGTACGTCGGCCAGAAGCGCTTCTCGCTGGAAGGCGGCGAGAGCTTCATTGCGTCGATGGACGAAGTGATCCAGCGCGGCGGCAGCAAGGGCGTGCAGGAGATCGTGATCGGCATGGCCCACCGTGGCCGCCTGAACGTGCTGGTCAACACCTTGGGCAAGGCGCCGAAGGATCTGTTCTCCGAGTTCGAGCACACCGCGCCTGAAGACCTGCCCGCGGGCGACGTGAAGTACCACCAGGGCTTCTCGAGCGACGTGACCACCCCCGGCGGTCCGGTGCACCTGAGCTTGGCGTTCAACCCGTCCCACCTCGAGATCGTGAACCCCGTGGTCGAGGGCTCCGTGAAAGCTCGCCTCGACCGGCGCGGCGACACCGAAGGCGACCAGGTGCTGCCCGTGCTGGTGCATGGCGATGCCGCCTTCGCCGGCCAGGGTGTCGTGATGGAAACGCTGGCGCTGGCGCAGACGCGCGGCTACTACACCGGCGGTACGGTCCACCTCGTCATCAACAACCAGATCGGTTTCACGACCTCCGACCCGCGCGACAGCCGCTCCACGCTGTATTGCACCGACGTCGTCAAGATGATCGAGGCGCCCGTGCTGCACGTGAACGGTGACGACCCGGAAGCCGTCGTGTTCGCGACCCAGTTGGCGCTGGACTACCGCCAGGAGTTCAACAAGGACGTCGTCGTCGACATCGTCTGCTTCCGCAAGCTGGGCCACAACGAGCAGGACACGCCGGCGCTGACCCAGCCGCTGATGTACAAGAAGATCGGCCAGCACCCCGGCACGCGCAAGCTGTATGCCGACAAGCTGGTCGCCCAGGGCGCCATCAGCGCCGAGACGCCCGACGAGATGGTCAAGGCCTATCGCGCCGCGATGGACGCCGGCAAGCACACCGTGGACCCGGTGCTGACCAACTACAAGAGCAAGTACGCGGTCGATTGGGCGCCGTTCCTCGGCAAGAAGTGGACCGACGCGGCCGACACCGCGCTGCCGCTGGCCGAGATCAAGCGCCTGGCTGAGCGCATCACGACCATCCCCAGCAACTTCAAGCTGCATCCGCTGGTCGAGAAGGTGATTGCCGATCGCGCTGCCATGGGCCGAGGCGAGATCAACGTCGACTGGGGCATGGGCGAGCACCTTGCCTACGCATCGCTGGTCGCCAGCGGCTATCCGGTGCGCCTGTCGGGCGAAGACTGCGGCCGGGGCACCTTCGTGCACCGCCATGCCGTGCTGCACGACCAGAAGCGCGAGAAGTGGGACGAAGGCACCTACATCCCGCTGCAGAACGTGGCCGAGAACCAGGCACCGTTCGTGGTGATCGACTCCATCCTGTCGGAAGAAGCAGTGCTCGGCTTCGAGTACGGCTATGCCTCTGCCGACCCCAACACGCTCGTGATCTGGGAAGCGCAGTTCGGCGACTTCGTCAACGGCGCGCAGGTGGTGATCGACCAGTTCATTGCCTCCGGTGAAGTCAAGTGGGGCCGCGCGAACGGCCTGACGCTCATGCTGCCGCACGGCTACGAGGGCCAGGGCCCAGAGCATTCATCTGCTCGCCTGGAGCGCTTCATGCAGCTCGCCGCCGACAACAACATGCAGATCGTGCAGCCGACCACGGCCAGCCAGATCTTCCACCTGCTGCGCCGCCAGCAGGTGCGCATGTTCC
>NZ_CAMLJQ010000024.1 GCF_946480305.1 uncultured Caldimonas sp. | reverse complement strand
CCGCTGACCTCTTGCATGCCATGCAAGCGCTCTCCCAGCTGAGCTATACCCCCGTGAACTTGTTTGTTCGTGCGCCAAGCGGTGAAGCTTTTTGCCGGGTTTCGCGCCGTTCAAGCGAGACCGAGAGTATATAACGCTTTTTAGCGACGTTGCAAGCGGTCCAACACAACTTCTCGATCGAACAGTTCGAGCACGGCATCGATCGACGGCGTCTGGGCGCGACCGCACACGAGCACGCGCACCGGAATCGCGAGTTGCGGCATCTTCAGCCCATGCTGGCCGATGGTGTCCTTGATGCACAGGCTGATGGCGGCCTTCGTCCAGTCGCACGATTGCAGGCGCTCGCGCAGCGATGCGACCGCCGGCAGCACCGCTTCGGTCACATGCGTCGCAAGATCCTGCTCGGAGGGAGACACCGGGCCGAAGTACATCGACAGCCAGTCCGCCAGCTCCACGGTGGTGTTGCAGCGGTCCTTGAACAACGCGCACATGGCGGGCAGCCTCGCTGCCTGGGAGCCGAGGTCGACCCCGCGGCGCTTCAACTGCTGTGCCACCAGCGCCGCGAGCCGCTGGTCGTCCGCCTGCTTCAGGTACTGCGCATTGACCCACGCGAGCTTGGCCGGGTCCCACTGCGCGGGGCTCTTCGACAGGTGCGAACCATCGAACCACGCCACCAGCTGCTCGCGTGTGAACAGTTCATCGTCGCCGTGGCTCCATCCCAGGCGGGCCAGGTAGTTCAGCATCGCTTCGGGCAGATAACCGCCCTCTTCGTAGCCGGTCACGCTCACGGCGCCACGCCGCTTCGACAACTTCAATCCATCGTCGCCCAGGATCACCGGCACGTGGCCGAACTGCGGCAGCGGAGCGCCCAGCGCGTTGAAGATGTTGATCTGCCACGGCGTGTTGTTCACGTGCTCGTCACCGCGAAACACGTGCGTGATCGCCATGTCCCAGTCGTCGACCACCACTGCGAAGTTGTAGGTCGGCACACCGTCCGGCCGCAGGATGATGAGATCGTCGATCTCGCGGTTGCTGATCGTGATCGGGCCCTTGACGAGGTCGTCCCACGTCACGTCGCCGTCGAGCGGGTTGCGGAAGCGCACAACGGGCTTCACCCCTTCCGGCACGGCAGGCAGCTGCTTGCCGGGCTCGGGACGCCAACGGCCGTCGTACCGGGTCTTCTCGCCGCGCGCCTTCTGTTCCTCGCGCATCGCGTCGAGTTCTTCGGGCGTGCAGTAGCAGCGATAGGCCTTGCCTTCGGCGATCAGGCGGTCCACCACCTCGTGGTACCGCGCCAGCCGCTGCATCTGGTAGATCGGGCCCTCGTCGTATTCGAGACCCAGCCACTTCATCGAGGCCAGGATCTGGTCGACCGAATCCTGCGTGGAGCGGGCCACGTCGGTGTCTTCGATGCGCAGCACGAACTCCCCGCCGTAGTGGCGGGCGTAGGCCCATGAATACAGCGCCGTGCGGGCGGTGCCCAGATGCAGGAAGCCCGTCGGCGACGGGGCGATGCGGGTGCGGACTTTGCTGGTTGTCGTCATGCGAGGGTGTCCAGGCCGCGAGCGAGGTCGGCCTTCAGGTCTTCCACGTCTTCGAGCCCGACGGCCACGCGGATCATGCCCTGCGTGATGCCGGCCGCAAGGCGCTGCTCTTCGGTGAGCCGGCCGTGCGAGGTGCTGGCGGGGTGCGTGATGGTGGTCTTGGTGTCGCCGAGGTTCGCGGTGATCGAACAGATGCGTGTCGCGTCGATCACGGCAAAGGCGTTCTGACGCGCCAGAGCCGCCCCGCCCTTCTCCTGGCCCCGCGCAATGAACGACACCACTGCACCGCCTGCGCTCTGCTGTCGCATCGCCAGTTCATGTTGCCGATGCGAAGGCAGCGACGGATGGAACACGCGCTCCACCGCGGGGTGTGCTTCCAGCCACTGCGCCAGTTGCAGCGCACGCGCGCTTTGCGCCTGCATGCGGATCGACAGCGTCTCGAGTCCCTTCAACACGACCCAGGCGTTGAACGGCGACAACGACATGCCTGCACTGCGCATCACCGGCACGAACTTGTCGTTGACCAGCGCCTCGGGACCGCAGATCGCGCCCGCGATCACCCGGCCCTGTCCGTCGAGATACTTGGTGCCGGAATGGATGATCACGTCTGCGCCCAGTTTGACGGGTTGCTGCAGTGCGGGTGAACAGAAACAGTTGTCGACCGCCAGCAGTGCGCCGGCGTTGTGCGCGATGTCGGCGAGGGCCTTGATGTCGCAGACCTCCGTCAATGGATTGCTCGGCGTCTCGGCGAACAGCAGCCGCGTGTTCGGCTTGATCGCGCGCTGCCACTCACCCACATCGGTCTGCGACACGAAGCTGGTCTCGACGCCGAACTTGCCGAACTCGCCCGCGAGCAACTTGATCGTGGAGCCGAACACGCTGCGCGAGCACACCACATGGTCGCCCGCCTTCAGCAGACCCATCACGAGCAGCAGGATGGCAGCCATGCCGCTGGAGGTGGCGATGCAAGCCTCGGTGCCCTCCATGGCCGCCAGGCGGCGCTCCATCATCATCACGGTCGGGTTGGTGAACCGCGTATAGACGAAGGCCTCTTCCTCGTTCGCGAAACGCGCCGCAGCCGTCGCCGCGTCGGGATGCACGAAGCTGCTCGTCAGGAACAGCGCTTCGGAGTTCTCGCCCCACGGTGAATGCGGCAAGCCTTCTCGCACGGCCAGCGTGTCGAGCCGCACGTCGGGCGGCAGGTCCACGCGAGGGATTCTCTTGTCGCTCATCGCAAGCCCCTTCACTGCTCGCCGGAACTTTGCAGCGCAAGACGCGAGCGTTGCGCGTCCTCTTCGTCGCCCTGCGAAGCGCGCTGCGTGGCCATGGCCGCGAAGTCTTCGGCGGACACGTCGCCGGTGATGTAGCAGCCATCGAAGCACGACGCCTCGAAGCCTTCGATGCCGGGATTCAGGCTGCCGACGGCACGCTTCATCGCCGCCACGTCCTGATAGATCAACGCGTCGGCACCGATGAACTGGCGGATCTCTTCGATGCTGCGGTCGTGCGCGATGAGCTCGCTCTTGGTCGGCATGTCGATGCCGTACACGTTGGGAAACCGCACGGGCGGCGCAGCAGAAGCCATGTAAACCTTGCGCGCGCCTGCCTCTCGCGCCATCTGCACGATTTCCTTGGAGGTGGTGCCGCGCACGATGGAGTCATCGACCAGCAGCACATTGCGCCCCTTGAACTCCTGCGCGATAGCGTTGAGCTTCTGGCGCACCGACTTCTTGCGCACCGACTGGCCGGGCATGATGAAGGTGCGTCCGACGTAGCGGTTTTTCACGAAGCCTTCGCGATACGGCTTGCCAAGCTTCTGGGCAAGTTGCATCGCCGACGGGCGGCTCGACTCGGGAATGGGGATCACCACGTCGATCTCGCTCGGCGGCATGGTCGAGATCACCCGCTGTGCCAGCGTCTCGCCCATGTTCAGGCGCGCCTGGTACACCGACATGCCGTCGATCACCGAGTCAGGTCGTGCGAGGTAGACGAACTCGAAGACGCAGGGATGCAGCGAGGGGTTCTCCGCACATTGCTGCGCATGCACGTTGCCGTCGAGGTCGATGAACAGCGCCTCGCCGGGCGCGACGTCGCGCACGAAGCGGTGGCCGGTGCCTTCAAGCGCCACCGACTCGCTGGCTACCATGATCTCCTTGCCGTTGGGCGTGTCGATCTCGCCGTAGCACAGCGGCCGGATGCCGAACGGGTCACGGAAGACGAGCAGTCCGTAGCCGGCAATGAGGCACACCACCGCGTAGGAGCCCTTGATGCGCCGGTGCACCGCACGCACGGCCTTGAACACCTCCTCCGGGGTCAGCGGCAGGTCGCGCGCGGCCAGCTCCAGCTCGTGGGCCACCACGTTGAGCAGCACCTCGGAATCGCTGTCCGTGTTGAGGTGGCGTCGGTCGATCGCGAAGAGCTCCTGCCGCAGCGCATGGGCATTGGTCAGGTTGCCGTTGTGCACCAGCACCAGGCCGAACGGCGCGTTGACGTAGAACGGCTGAGCTTCTTCCTCGTTGTAGGCGTTGCCGGCCGTGGGGTAGCGCACCTGCCCCAGGCCGATCGTGCCGGGCAGTGCACGCATGTTTCGCGTGCGAAAGACGTCGCGCACCATGCCGCGAGCCTTGTGCATGAAGAATTTCGTATCGGCCGCCGTGACGATGCCGGCTGCATCCTGGCCGCGATGCTGCAGCAACAGCAGCGCGTCGTAGATCAACTGGTTGACCGGCGCCTTCGAAATGACACCTACGATGCCGCACATAACTTCACCTTCCGTCTTGGACCACCGCTCAAGGTAGCCGCTGCGCCAGCTCTGCCGGCATAAGGGGCTTCAAGCCCGAGAGCACGTCCTGCAACATGGCGGCGCCATGCGATTCCTGCCACGCGGCACTGCGCGCCAGCGGCGTCCAGGCCACCAAGGTGGCGACGACCAGCGCGATCAACAAGCCCCGCGCGAGTCCGAAGCCTGCCCCGAAAGCCCGGTCGGCCGCGCTGAGCACGCTCGCCCGCACCAGCTTCTTGATCAGCCATGCACCCAGCCCCCATACGAACAACGTGCCGACGAACACGATCGCGAACGTGGCGACGTGATTGATCGCGGAACCCGGCACGCCTATCGGCACGCTGTGGGCGATTTGCGGCGTCATCCATTGGGCCACGATGTACGCAACGACCCAGCCGACCACCGACATCACCTCGAACACCAGCCCGCGCACGATCCCGACGATCATCGAAACGAGCAGCAGCGCCAGTAGCGCAATGTCAACCCAGCCCAGCGGCATGGCTCACAACGTCAACACGGCCGAGGGCAACCCCGCCGCTTTCAGCTTGGCAGACGCCCGATCGGCCTCTTCGCGGCTGGCGAAGGGCCCCACGCGCACGCGAATGCGCTTGCCGCCGCCCGTGTCCACCACCTGCGTATACGTCTTGAGGCCCAGCTTCTCGACCTTCGCCCGCATGTCGCGTGCACTGTTCTGTTCGCTGTAGGCGCCCACCTGCACCACGAAGCGGGCGCCTGTCGCGGCCGGTTTCGGTGCTTCTCGTCCTTCAAGCAGTGCCTGTGCACGGGCGGACTCGTTGGCGCCCGGCTTGGCCGGCTCGGGCCTGGCCGGCTCCGGCTTCGGTTTCGGGGCTTCCTGCTTCGGTTCCGCCGCAGCCGGCTTCTGCTCCACCCGTGCCGTCTCCGTGCGCGGTTCAGTCGCCGGTGCGGACGGCTCACGGGCCGCGACCGGCACCTCCCGGCCTGCGTCGGCGGCAGACTCGGTGATGACTTCGGGTGCCTTCGGCTGCGCTTCAGCGGACGCTGTGGCTTGTTGAGGCTTGGCTGCGGGCACCGCCAACGGTGGAGCGCCGTCCTTCTTGGGAATTTCGATCGGCAGATCGACGGGAATCGGCCGCGGCTGGGTCTCGAACAGCAACGGGAAGCCGATCACGCCGATCACCACCAGCACAGCTGCGCCGATCAGGCGGTGTCTTGCACGCGTGCGGGCTTGTTCGATCGACTCCGGAGCGGAGGCCGGAGCCGGCTGGTTTGCCGCAGAACGCTTGAAGAAGGAAAGCAAACCCATGCGTCGAAGAAGTGGAAACTGCGGCAGTGAGAGCGAGAGGCGCGTCGCACGCTCCGAAGAGGGCTATCAGCCGACGTGCTTGGCGGAAAGGCGTGGAACGCCTTGCTCCAGCACGCCGCCTACCGTGTAGAACGAGCCGAAGACGAGGATTCTATCAGCGGGGTCCGCTTGCTCGAGGGCTGCATGCAAGGCTTGCATGGGGCTTGCGTGGCAACTTGTCGCGGCCTTCGCCGCCACGCTGCCGGCAGCGGCGGCAATATCCTTCCAGCGCTCCCGGAGGTCGGCGGCAGCAGCGGCGCGGGGCGTTGGGAGATCCGTGAAGTACCACGCATCGACCAGCGGGGCCATGCGTTGCAGGATCCCGCCAAAGTCCTTGTCGCCCATGGCCCCGAACACGGCGTGAGTACGCGGGTAGAAGCCCATCTGGTCCAGGTTCTGGGCGAGCGTTGCCACCGCATGCGGGTTGTGGGCCACGTCGAGCACGAGCGTGGGCTGCCCGGGCACGATCTGAAAGCGGCCCGGCAACTCGACCAGCGCCAACCCGTTGCGCACCGCCTGCGCGGTGACGGGGAGGCGGTCGCGCAGCGCCTCGAGGGCGGCCAGCACGCCGGACGCGTTCAACAGTTGGTTCGCCCCTCGCAGCGCCGGATACGCCAGCCCGGTGTATCGCTTGCTCCGGCCGGCCCACGACCACTGCTGCCAGTGGCCCGCGCCGCCTTGCTGACCCGCATAGTTGAAGTCGTGCCCGAAGCGCCACAAGTCGGCGCCGAGCGCCTGCGCCTGATCCACGACGCTTTGGGGAGGCACGGGATCGCTGACGACCACCGGTCGACCGCCACGCATGATGCCGGCCTTCTCGCGCCCGATCGATTCGCGATCGGGGCCCAGGTAGTCCATGTGATCGAGATCGATGCTCGTGATGACCGCGCAATCGGCGTCGACGACGTTGACGGCGTCGAGCCGGCCACCGAGACCGACCTCCAGCACCACGGCGTCCAGCGCCTCGTGCGCAAGCAGACGCAGGATGGCGAGCGTGGTGAACTCGAAGTACGTGAGCGAGGTTTCGCCGCGTGCCTGCTCGACCGCCTCGAAATGCGGCAGCAGCACGTCGGACCGCACCACTTCGCCGTTGAGCCGGCAACGCTCCTCGAAGTGCACGAGATGCGGCGACGTGTAGACCCCCACACGGTAGCCCGATTGCAACAGGATCGCTTCCAGCATCGCGCAGGTCGACCCCTTGCCGTTGGTACCGGCCACCGTGAATACCGGGCACTCGAAACGCAGCGTGAGTCGCTCAGCGACAGCGCGCACGCGGTCGAGGGTCAGGTCGATGGTGGCCGGGTGCAAGCGCTCGCAGTGGGCAAGCCACTCATCGAGCGAAGCCGGGTGGGGGGTGTGCGGAAGAGGCATGGCCAGATGGTAGTGAGATGCTGCGGGTCTCGCCCGCCCGAAACGACAAGGGCCGGCATTGTGCCGGCCCTTTTTTTCATGAACCGCTCGGCGCGTCAGGCGACCGCATCGGCCGGTTGGCGCAACAGCATGGCGAGCGCGCGCGCCACCGTCTGGCGAAGCTCGCGGCGGTCGACGATCATGTCGAGCGCGCCCTTCTGCAGCAGGAACTCCGAGCGCTGAAAACCTTCGGGCAGCTTTTCGCGCACGGTGTTCTCGATCACGCGAGGGCCGGCAAAGCCGATCAGGGCCTTGGGCTCGGCCATGACGACGTCGCCCATGAAGGCAAAGCTGGCGGACACGCCACCCATCGTCGGGTCGGTGAGCACGCTGATGTAGGGCAGTTTCGCCTTCGCGAGGTGCGTCAACGCGGCGTTGGTCTTGGCCATCTGCATCAGGCTGAGCAAGCCCTCCTGCATGCGGGCGCCACCGGTGGCCGTGAAGCAGATGAACGGAGTCTTCTGCTCGACCGCTGTTTCCACGCCACGCACGAAGCGCTCACCCACCACGGAGCCCATCGAGCCGCCCATGAAGTCAAACTCGAAGCACGCCGCCACGACCGGAATGCTGTGCACCGCACCGCCCATCACGACCAGCGCATCCGTCTCGCCGGTGGTCTCCAGCGCGTCTTTCAGGCGATCGGGGTACTTCTTGCTGTCCTTGAACTTCAGCGCGTCGACCGGAATGACCTCCTGGCCGATCTCGTAGCGCCCTTCCGCGTCGAGGAACTTGTCGAGCCGGGCGCGCGCGCTGACACGGTGGTGGTGCGAGCACTTGGGGCAGACGTAGACGTTTTCCTCGAGGTCGGTCTTGTAGAGCACCGATTCGCACGACGGGCACTTGATCCACAGGCCTTCGGGCACCGAACGCCGTTCGGCCGGATCGGTCTGCTGGATCTTGGGAGGCAGCAGTTTTTCAAGCCAACTCATGCGTCAACTCCTTGTTGAGAGTGTGTCGAGGGCGGCGCGGATTTCCGCGATGAACCGCCCCCCGGTTGCAGCCACGTTCTCACACGGCTGTTCTTCGAGCAATTGCACCAGGCGCGAGCCGATGACGACGGCATCGGACACCGCAGCCACCGCCTTGGCGCTTTCCGCATCGCGGATGCCGAAACCGACGCCGACGGGCACCTTCACGTGCGACTTGATGCGCGGCACCATTTCGGCCACGGCACGCGTGTCCAGGTGACCGGCTCCGGTCACACCCTTGAGCGAGACATAGTAGACATAACCGCTGGCGACGCGGCCCACTTCCTTCATGCGTTGCTCCGTGGACGTCGGGGCGAGCAGGAAGATCGGGTCGAGGCCGTGCTCACCCAATGTCGCGGCGAAACTCTCGCACTCTTCGGGCGGGTAGTCGACCACGAGCACGCCATCGACACCGGCGGCCTTCGCCGCGGTGACAAATGCGCCGGGGCCGTGGCGCTGGTCAAAACGCTCGATCGGATTCGCGTAACCCATCAGCACGACGGGCGTGCTGTCATCCTTGGCGCGGAACTCGCGGACATAGCCCAGCACCTGCGCCATCCCGATGCCTTTGGCCAGTGCACGCTCGGACGCCTTCTGGATCACCGGGCCGTCCGCCATCGGGTCCGAGAATGGAACACCCAACTCGATCACGTCGGCCCCGTTACGCGCCAGCGCGAGCATCAACTCGACTGTGGCTTGCGGGTACGGGTCGCCCGCGGTGACATACGGGATCAAGGCCTTGCGGCCGGTTTGCTGCAGGCGGGCAAACGTCTGCCGGATACGGCTCATTGCGTCGCCCCCGGCAGTTGCACGTCGGGCAGGTTGGCACCGGTGAGGGTTGCCACCGTGCCGATGTCCTTGTCGCCACGGCCGGAGAGGCACACCAGGATGGACTGGTCGGGCCGCATGGTTTTCGCGAGCTTCATCGCGTAGGCCACCGCGTGGCTCGATTCGAGCGCCGGGATGATGCCCTCGGTACGGCACAGGTAGTGGAACGCATGCAGCGCCTCGTCGTCGGTGATGCCGACGTACTCGGCACGCCCGATGTCCTTCAGGTGCGCATGCTCGGGGCCCACACCGGGGTAGTCGAGACCGGCCGACACGGAGTGGGTCTCGATGATCTGGCCGTTGTCGTCCTGCAGCAGATAGGTGCGGTTGCCGTGCAGCACGCCCGGGGAGCCGGCGCTCAGCGAGGCGGCGTGCCTGCCGGTCTCCAACCCCTGCCCGGCCGCCTCCACGCCGATCAGGCGCGTGCCTTCGTGCTCGATGTACGGGTAGAAGATGCCCATCGCATTGCTGCCACCGCCCACGCACGCCACCACCGCATCCGGCTGACGGCCGGTCATTTCAGGCATCTGCTTCAGGCACTCCTCGCCGATCACGCTCTGGAAGTCGCGCACCATCATCGGGTACGGGTGCGGGCCCGCGACGGTGCCGATGATGTAGAAGGTGTTCTCGACGTTGGTGACCCAGTCGCGCAATGCCTCGTTCAGCGCGTCCTTCAGGGTCTTGGAGCCACTTTCGACCGGCACGACCTTCGCACCCAGCAGGTGCATGCGGTAGACGTTCGGCGACTGGCGTTTCACGTCTTCGCTGCCCATGTAGACGACGCACTCCAGGCCATAGCGGGCACAGATCGTCGCCGTCGCGACGCCGTGCTGGCCGGCACCCGTCTCCGCGATGACGCGCGGCTTGCCCATCCGACGAGCCAGCAAGGCCTGGCCGATGGTGTTGTTCACCTTGTGCGCGCCGGTATGGTTCAGGTCTTCGCGCTTCAGGTAGATCTGCGCGCCGCCCATCTCGCGGCTCATGCGCGCTGCGTGATACACCGGGCTGGGCCGGCCCACGTAGTGAGCGAGTTCGTTGCGGAATTCCGCGAGGAATTCCGGGTCGTTGCGGTACTTCTCGTACGTGGCGCTCAGTTCGTCGAGCGCGTGGACCAGGGTTTCGGCGACGAAAGAGCCGCCGTAGGGCCCGAAATGACCCCGGGCGTCGGGTTGCTGGTAATTGATCATGGCTTCAGGTGAGAAGGTGGTGCTTTTCAAGCTCCAGCGTCCGCGATGCGTGCATCGGCCTCGCGAACGGCTTCACAGAACCGGCGGATCGCGTCGGCATCCTTGATGCCCTTCGCGCTTTCGACGCCGGAACTCACATCAACGGCCCACGGCCGTACCTGAAGAATCCCATCGGTCACGTTTGCAGGCGTTAACCCACCAGACAAAACGACTGGACGGGGAACGCTTGGTGGAATGAGTGACCAATCGAAGACCTTTCCTCCGCCACCATAGCCTTCAACGTGTGCATCCAGCAGGAGCGCCGAAGCGGTGGCGAACTGAGCGGCAAAGTGTAGCAAATCGAAGCCGGCCCCCATCCGGGCAGCACGGATGTAGGCCCGGCGGGGTACCGCACAGTGTTCCGGCGTCTCGTCGCCATGGAATTGCAGCAGCATGTGAGGGACGAGCGCACATGCCCGGGCGACCTCCTGCGGCGATGCGTTCACGAACAGGCCCACCGGCGTGACGAAGGGGGGAAGACGCTCTGCCAGCGCCGCCGCCCGCTCCACGCTGACGAAGCGGGGGCTGCCCGGGTAGAGCACGAAGCCAACGGCGTCGGCTCCCGCCTCGATCGCAGCGTCGAGATCGGCTTCGCGGGTCAGCCCGCAGATCTTGATACGTGTGCGTTGCAGCATGTTGAGGGGTGTCAGGGCAGCCAGTCGAAGGCGGCGTTGCTTTCGGTCAACCCGAACGCCGGGTCGTACCGGGGCCCGAGAAAGTAGAGGCCGTCCGGTGAGAACGTGGGAGCCGCCAGCCGCCGGTCGCGCCCGGCCAAGACCCGTGCCACCCATTCCACCGGCTGGTGGCCGGCCCCAACCGCCACCAGGCAACCCATCAGGTTGCGCACCATGTGGTGCAGGAAGGCGCTCGCCTCAAACTCGAACCGCCAGTATGCGCCCTGACGGACAATGCCGATCTCGCGCAAGATCTTGACCGGTGACTTGGCCTGGCATTCCGACGAGCGGAACGCGGAAAAGTCATGTTCGCCGACCAGCAACGCCGCTGCCTTCCGCATTGCATCGCCGTCGAGCGGGCGGAACACCCATCCCGCGAACCCGCTCTCCAGGGCCGGCCGCACCGGAGACTCGCGCAGGATGTAGGCGTAGCGTCGGCCCAGTGCGCTGTTGCGAGCATGAAAGTGCTCCGGCACGACCCTGCACCATTGCACCGCGATATCGGGGGGAAGAAAGCTGTTGGGCCCGCGCACCCACGAGAAATCGTCGCGCGCGAGCTCGGTATCGAAGTGCACGACCTGGTTCAGGCCATGGACGCCGGTATCCGTGCGTCCTGCACAGATCGTGCGAACGCCCTGGCCGGCAAAGCGGCTCAGGGCGTGCTCGAGATGGTCCTGCACGGTCTTCCCGCCCGGCTGGCTTTGCCAGCCGTTGTACGCGGTGCCGCGATAGGTGATGCCGAGCGCGATCCTCAACGTGATGCAGGCCTCGGCATCGGTACCCGGTCGATCAGACCAGTTCGGCCAGCATGGTTTGCGCCTTGGCCTTCAGCGCGCCGCTCGACTTCGTGACCACTTCCTGCAGCAGCTCCCGTGCGCCTTCGCGATCGCCGATCTGCCGGAATTCCTCGGCGAGTTCAAGCTTGCGAGCGAGCGGGTCGCCGGCGTCCGCGCCGGCCAGATCCAACCCCTCCAGGTCGTCGAGGGCACCGGGCTGGCTGCGCGGGGAATCGAAGTTCAGCGCCGCTTCCTTGACGCCGTCGAGATCGAGCGAGATGCCGCCGAGATCGAATTCCATGCCGCTGCCTGCGGGGGCCGGAGCGGGAGCTGGCGTCGGAGCGGCCACCTCGGGCAACTCGAACGACATGTCGAGATCCTGCACGCCGGCCGAAGCCACGGCCGGCGCCGGTGTCGGCGCAGGCTCGGGAGCCGAGAAGTCGAGCGCGTCCAGCTCGGGCAATTCAGCCGCGGGAGGTGCCGTGAACGGCTTCGTCACGTCCGGGTCCATCGGGGCCGGCGCAGGCGTGTCGCTCAGCGGAAGGTCGAGATCGAGGTCGATGCCGGCGTCAGCGGGATCCTCGAACTTGGAAGGCGTCGGCATGATCGACTGCGGCATCGTGCTCGCGCCCAACGGCTCGGCGCGGCCTTCTGCCACCTTCGCTTCGGCGGGAGCACCACCCGGCTGGTACAGCGCGTTGTCGGGGTCGATCTGCCGGCCGAGCTCCTGCGCCTTCGCCCAGTCTTCGCCTTCTCCACCGGTCAAGCCGTACAGCTGGGTGGCCAGCAGTTCGAAGCCCTTGGTGTCGCGGCGCTTGGCATACACCTCCAGCAGCTTGGTGCGGATGGCGAGCCGGTCCGGATTCGCGCGCATCGCCTCCTTCAGGATCTCCTCCGCCTGGAGGTCACGGCCGTAGGCCAGGTACACGTCGGCTTCGGCGACCGGATCGACATCGCCGATGGCGTCCAGTTGGCTCAACGAGTAGCTCAGTGACGACGGCGCGCCGGATGCGTCCTTGGTGTCGATGCGCTGGCCGCCGCTGGCCCCGAAGAACGAGTCTGGCTGCAGGCGGCTTTCAAGGAACGAGGTTTCGCCGCTGTCCTTCTTGGACTTCGAGCGCAGGCGGTAGAAGCCGAAACCGAGCAGCAGTGCAATCAGGCCACCCGCCGCAGGCAGCACGATCGGGTTGTCGAGCAACTGGTCGACGATGCCCGGCTCTTCCTTGGCCACCACGGGGGGCTTCGGCCTGGGTTTCGGCTTCGGCGCTGCAGCAGGCGCGGACGCGGCCTCGCTGGCGGCAGCCATGGTTTCGGGGGCAGACGCGGCCGCCGATGCAGCTTCGGCGACGCTGGGAGCGGCTGGCGCCGCGGGAGCAGAGGCCACGGCAGGCGGTTCGACCGGCGCCGGCGCCACGGGGGCCGGTGCAGGCGGGGGCGTCACTGGCGGCACGACAGGGACTTGTACGCTCGGCGCGGCGGTCTTCGGTGCAGGTGCAGGGGCCGCGGCAGGGGCACTTGCAGCCGGCGCAATCTTTTTCAGATCGTCCAGATTGCGCGACAACTCCGCCACTCGCGTATCCGCCTCACGACGTTCACGCTCTTTCGCGATGCGCTCTTCCGGCGTCGGCCCCTTGGCCGCCACACCGCCCTTGCTCAGGGTCAGTTTGTCTGGCGAGGGAGCCGCGGCAGCCTTGCGGTCTTCGACCGCAGCCTCGACCTTGCCGGAGGCCTGCCGGCTCGGCTCGCTGGTGCCCGCCTCGGGCACCGCCCCTGCGAGTCGTTGGCGATAGGCCGCGAAGTCGGCGCTTTGGGCTTGGATGAACTGCCGTGCCTCGCTTTGCGAAACCGATTGAGCCTGCTCGGCGCCCGGCACACTCAGCACCGCGCCCGACTTCAGCCGGTTCATGTTCTCGCCAATGAAGGCTTGCGGGTTGGCACGATAGAGAGACACGAGCATCTGGTCGAGGGAGACTCCCGACCGTTGCACGCGCCCAGCGATCCCATAGAGCGTGTCACCACGCCGCACGGTGTACTCATCGACCTCGGACGCGCCAGAGGGTGCCGACTCAGTGCGGGCAACCGGACGACGCTCTGCCGCGGTCGCAGGCGCTGGGGCAGCCGCGGTGGCGGGACGCGAGGGAGCGGGCGCGGCCGAAGGCGCGGGGGCCGGGGCGGGAGCCCGGGCTGCCGGAGCGCTGGGCGTCGGCTGCGACATCGCGGGGGGCGTCGGCGCAGCGGCTTGGCGCGTGACCGGAGGATCGAGCAGCAGCGTGTATTCGCGCACGAGCCGGCCCGATGCCCATGAAAGCTCGAGGATGACGTCGACAAACGGCTCCTGGACGACGCGGTCGCTGCGGATGCGCAGGTACGGGCGCCCGTCTGCACGCCGCTCGAGGGTGACCTGGGTGCCGGGAAGCACGCCGCTGTACTCGACGCCCGCTGCCCGGTAGGCATCGGGGGCCGCCACGCGAGCGCGGAAGTTCGCTTCCTCCTCCGGTGTCAGGCTCGTGACGTCGATTTCTGCGCGCAGGTTCTCACCCAGGGCGGACTGCACCGTCAGACGTCCTAGCCCTAGTGCTGCAGCGTTGCCCGCGGCCAAGTACATGGCAGCGGCAGCCACTCCTGACAGAGCGAAACGCCCTACGGATCGTGTGTTTCGTTTCAAGGCGTCTCCCAATCGATCAAGCGGCCCACCCAGCGAGGCCTTCATTCTGAGGAGGATAGTTCACGAAATTCCCGGCGGGAATTGCAGAAATCACAATAACATCAAGCAGATAGCCTGACAAGCTCATGCAATTACTGACATTCCTTTGCGAATGAGGGCGTTGTAACAGGCAGTGATCTGTCGCCTGTCCACAACGCCCTCATGCCAGAGCCACGCGGTTTATGCGTCGAGCAGGATGCGGAGCATGCGGCGCAAGGGCTCGGCCGCGCCCCACAGCAGTTGGTCGCCGATCGTGAAAGCGCCGAGGTACTCGGGCCCCATTGCCATCTTGCGCAGGCGCCCCACCGGGATGGTCAGCGTGCCGGTCACCGCCACGGGCGTCAGGTCACGGACGGTCGCCTCGCGGTTGTTCGGCACCACCTTGACCCAGGCGTTGTCGTTCGCGATCAGCGCCTCGATATCGGCCAGCGGCACATCCTTCTTGAGCTTGAAGGTCAGCGCCTGGCTGTGGCAGCGCATGGCACCGATCCGCACGCAGAAGCCGTCGACCGGAATTGCCGGCGAGGTGAAGCCCGGTCCGATGCCGAGGATCTTGTTGGTCTCGGCCCCGCCCTTCCATTCCTCGCGGCTCGTGCCATTGCCCAGGTCCTTGTCGATCCAGGGGATCAGCGAGCCGCCGAGCGGCACGCCGAAATTCGCGGTTTCCTCGGCCGACAGTGCCCGCTGCTTGCCGATGATCTTGCGGTCGATTTCGAGGATGGCGCTCTTGGGGTCGTCGAGCAAGGCCTTGACCTCGGCGTTCAGCGTGCCGAACTGCGTCAGCAATTCACGCATGTGCTGGGCACCGCCGCCGGAGGCGGCCTGGTAGGTCATCGTGCTCATCCATTCGACGAGACCCGCCTTGTACAGCGCCCCGACACCCATCAGCATGCAACTCACCGTGCAGTTGCCGCCGACCCAGTTGCGGCCGCCCTGCGCCAGCGCGTTCTTGATCACCGGCAGGTTGACAGGGTCGAGGATGATGACCGCATCGTCCTTCATGCGCAGCGTCGAAGCCGCGTCGATCCAGTGCCCCTTCCACCCGGCAGCGCGCAGCTTCGGGAAGACCTCGGTGGTGTAGTCGCCGCCCTGAGCGGTGATGACGATGTCGCAGCGCTTCAGCGCATCGATGTCGAACGCATCCTTCAGTGTGGTTTCGTTCTTCGCCATCGACGGCGCCGCGCCGCCTGCATTGCTGGTGCTGAAGAACATCGGTTCGATCAGCGCGAAGTCGTTCTCCTGCTGCATGCGATCCATCAGCACCGAGCCGACCATGCCGCGCCAGCCCACCAGTCCAACCAAAGTCGTAGCCATTTCTCTTGATCCTGTATCAGTCTTGCTCTTGGAGCCGGGCGCCACCTCCTGGCACGCCGGCTTGCGGTCCGCGGGGCCGAATCCCGCTCGTGTCTGGAATCAGCCTTGTGCTTTCAGGCGGGCGACCACGGCGTCGCCCATCTCCTTCGTGCCGACCTTGGTCGTTCCTTCGCTGTAAATATCGGCGGTGCGCAGGCTTTGCGCCAGTACGCTTTTCACGGCTGCTTCGATGCGGCCGGCCGCCTCTTCCTGATCCAGACTGAAGCGCAGCATCATCGCAGCACTCAGGATGGTGGCCAGCGGATTGGCGATGCCTTTGCCGGCGATGTCGGGCGCCGAGCCGTGACTGGGTTCGTACAGTCCCTGGCCCCGCGCGTTCAGCGATGCCGACGGCAGCATGCCGATGGATCCGGTCAGCATGGCCGCTTCGTCGCTGAGGATGTCGCCGAACATGTTGCCGGTGAACAGCACGTCGAACTTCTTCGGTGCCTTCACGAGCTGCATGGCCGCGTTGTCGACGTACATGTGCTCCAGCTCCACGTCGGGATACTGCGCGTGAACTTCGGTGACCACGTCCTTCCAGAACTGGAAGGTCTCCAGCACGTTGGCCTTGTCGACGCTGGTGACCTTCTTGTTGCGCTTGCGGGCCGCCTGGAAGGCCACATGGGCGATGCGCTCGATCTCGGGCCGGCTGTAGCGCATCGTGTCGAAGGCTTCCGGCTGCCCGGCGAACGCGCCATCGGGTGCGGTGCGGCGACCACGCGGCTGGCCGAAGTAGATGTCGCCGGTCAACTCGCGGATGATGAGGATGTCCAGGCCTGCCACCAGTTCGGGCTTCAGGCTCGATGCGTGGGTGAGTTGTTCATAGCAGATCGCAGGACGGAAGTTGGCGAACAACTCCAGGTGCTTGCGCAGCCCCAGGATGGCCTGCTCCGGTCGCAGCGCGCGCTCCAGCTTGTCGTACTTCCAGTCGCCGACGGCGCCGAACAGCACCGCATCGGCCTCCTTCGCCAGCTTCAGCGTCGATTCCGGCAGAGGGTGCCCATGCCCTTCGTAGGCCGCGCCCCCAACCAGCGCCTCCTCCATCTCGAACTGCAGATCGAGCGCGCGCAGCACCTTCACGGCTTCCGCGACGATTTCGGTGCCAATGCCGTCACCCGGCAAAACTGCGATCTTCATCGTTTCTTTCCTTGCAGCCCCGGATCCCGGGGCGTCATTCCTGCCAGCGGGCACTGCGGATCCCGCATCGGCGGTCCGCCAGTCGCGTCCCCTCGAGCGGGCTGTACCCGGACACGAACTGCCGCTGCGGACCGTTCCCGTCCTGCAGCCCGCAGGAGGTGGTCAAACAATCCTGTGGTTCAGCCAGGGCTTCTTCGCCAGCCGCTCGGCCTCGTAGGCCTTGATCTTGTCGGCGTGGCGCAGCGTCAGGCCGATGTCGTCGAAACCGTTGAGCAGGCAGTACTTGCGAAACGGTTGGACGTCGAACGCCAGTTCAGTGCCATCCGGCTTCACCACGACCTGGCGCTCCAGATCGACCGTCAGCTCATAGCCGACGAAGGCATACACCTCATCGAACAGTTTCGCCACCTCGTGCTCCGGCAGCACGATGGGCAGCAGGCCATTCTTGAAGCAGTTGTTGAAGAAGATGTCGGCAAAGCTGGGGGCGATCAGGGCACGGAAGCCGTACTGCTCGATCGCCCACGGCGCATGCTCGCGGCTGGAGCCGCACCCGAAGTTCTTTCGAGCGAGCAGGACGGACGCCCCCTGGTAGCGCGGCTGGTTCAACACGAAGTCCGGGTTGGGACGACGCGTCGACGGGTCCTGCCCCGGTTCGCCGGCATCGAGGTAGCGCCATTCGTCGAACAGGTTCGGGCCGAAACCCGTGCGCTTGATCGACTTCAGGAACTGCTTGGGGATGATCGCGTCGGTGTCGACGTTCTCGCGGTCCATCGGGGCTACCAGCCCCTTGTGCACTCGGAATGCTTGCATGTTGTTTCTCGTCGTGAGAGCCGTGTTCGCGTAGGGAAGCGGTCGTGAGGTGCTATTTGCGCCGTGCCGCGTCTTCGATCTTCTCGCCCGCCTTCTGCAGGTCCTTGCCGACCCCCTGGAAGGTGTTGCAGCCGGCGAACATGACCACGACGAGCAGTACAGCGATCTTTCTCATGACCCTCTCCTCGCAAGAGTTACGCGATGCGGCGCACGTCCACGAAGTGCCCCTCCATCGCCGCCGCTGCCGCCATGGCAGGACTGACGAGGTGGGTGCGGCCGCCGGCGCCCTGGCGGCCTTCGAAATTGCGGTTGGAGGTCGAGGCGCAACGCTCGCCCGGCTCCAGGCGGTCCGCGTTCATCGCCAGACACATCGAACAGCCCGGCTCGCGCCACTCGAAGCCGGCCGCCTTGAAAACCTGATCGAGCCCCTCGCGCTCGGCCTGCTCCTTCACGAGGCCGGAACCAGGCACCACCATCGCGAGCTTCACGTTCGAGGCCACCTTGCCACCGACGCGCCGCACAACGGCTGCCGCCTCGCGCAGATCCTCGATGCGGGAGTTCGTGCACGAGCCGATGAAGACCTTGTCGATCCGGATGTCGCTCATCGGCTTGTTGGGTTCCAGCGCCATGTACTGCAGCGCGCGCTCGATCGCGGCGCGCTTGACGCTGTCCTTCTCCTTCTCGGGATCCGGCACCCGGTCCTCGACCGACACCACCATCTCGGGAGAGGTGCCCCAGGTGACCTGCGGCTTGATCTGCGCCGCGTCGAGTTCGACCACGGCATCCCACTGAGCGTCGGCGTCGGAATGGAGCGTGCGCCAGTAGGCAACGGCCTGTTCCCACTCCACGCCACTGGGCGAATACGGGCGGCCCTTGACGTACTGGATCGTCGTGTCGTCCACGGCCACGAGTCCCGCCCGCGCACCGGCTTCGATCGCCATGTTGCATACCGTCATGCGGCCTTCCATGCTCAACGCACGGATCGCGCTGCCGGCGAACTCGATCGTGTAGCCGGTGCCACCCGCGGTGCCGATGCGGCCGATGATGGCGAGCACGATGTCCTTCGCACCGCAGCCGGGGGGCAGTTGCCCCTCGACCTTGATCAGCATGTTCTTGGCCTTCTTCGCCAACAGCGTCTGCGTGGCGAGCACGTGCTCGACCTCGCTGGTGCCGATGCCATGCGCCAACGCGCCGAAGGCTCCATGCGTGGAGGTGTGCGAGTCG
Source organism: uncultured Caldimonas sp. (assembly GCF_946480305.1). The sequence continues at coordinate 36,687 of NZ_CAMLJQ010000024.1, read as the reverse complement.
CCGCAGACGACCGTCATCCCCGGGAGCGTGGCACCCTGCTCCGGGCCGATCACGTGCACGATGCCCTGGCGCTTGTCGCTCATCTTGAACTGCGTGATGCCGAAGCGGTCGCAGTTCTTGTCGAGGGTGTCGACCTGCAGGCGGGAGATCGGGTCCGCGATGCCCTGCTTGCGATCGGTGGTCGGCACGTTGTGATCGCTCACTGCCAGGTTGGCCGACAGGCGCCACACCTTGCGGCCCGCGATGTCCAGACCCTCGAAGGCCTGCGGGCTGGTCACCTCGTGGACGAGATGGCGATCGATATAGAGGACGGCGGTGCCGTCTTCCTCGGTATGGACGACGTGTTCGTCCCAGATCTTGTCGTAGAGCGTGCGACCCATGGATGACTCGCTAAAGGCCATTTCGGCTGTTTCGTGGGGGCTTGCGCGAAGCGCGAACCGCCGATTTTAGTTGCACAGCAACAAAAACCCCGGCTCAGGGGCCGGGGTTTTGCTGTGTCGGACAGAGTTGAGGCAACCGGCCCTGGCTCCTCAGCCTCGCTGGGCAATGGGTTTGACGTCGCGCTTGCCGGAGCCGACGTACAGCTGGCGCGGGCGGCCGATCTTGTACTCGGGGTCGCCGATCATCTCGTTGAGCTGCGCGATCCAGCCGACCGTGCGGGCCAGCGCGAAGATGGCGGTGAACAGCGACACCGGAATGCCGATGGCGCGCTGCACGATCCCGGAGTAGAAATCGACGTTCGGGTAGAGCTTGCGGGAGACGAAGTATTCGTCTTCCAGCGCGATCTTCTCGAGCTCCATCGCCAGCTTGAACAGCGGATCGTTGCCCAGCCCCAGCTCGTTGAGCACCTCGTGGCAGGTTTCGCGCATCAGCTTGGCTCGCGGGTCGTAGTTCTTGTAGACCCGGTGACCGAAGCCCATCAGACGCACGCCCGAGTTCTTGTCTTTCACCTTGCCGATGAACTCGCCGATCTTGGCAACGCCGCCCATCTTCTGGATGTCTTCGAGCATGTTCAGGCAGGCCTCGTTGGCGCCGCCGTGCGCCGGCCCCCACAGGCAGGCCACGCCGGCCGCGATCGCCGCGAACGGGTTGGTACCCGACGAGCCGCACAGGCGCACCGTGGAGGTGGACGCATTCTGCTCGTGGTCGGCATGCAGGATGAAGATGCGGTCCAGCGCGCGCACCACCACGTCGTTCGGCTCGTACTCCTCGCAAGGCGTTGCGAACATCATGCGGGTGAAGTTCGCGGCGTACGACAGCGAGTTCTTCGGATAGATGTACGGCTGGCCGATCGAGTACTTGTAGGCCATCGCCACGAGCGTCGGCAGCTTGGCGATCAGGCGGATCGCCGAGATTTCGCGGTGCTCGGGGTTATTGATGTCGGTGCTGTCGTGATAGAAGGCCGACAGGCCGCCCACGAGGCCCGTGAGCACGGCCATCGGGTGGGCGTCGCGGCGGAAGCCGCGCAGGAAGAACTGCATCTGCTCGTTGACCATCGTGTGGTTGGTCACGCGCGAGACGAAATCCTTCTTCTGGGCTTCGTTGGGCAGGTCTCCGTACAGCAGCAGGTAGCAGGTCTCGAGGAAGTCGCACTGCACCGCTAGTTGCTCGATCGGATAGCCGCGGTACAGCAGCTCGCCCTTGTCGCCGTCGATGTAGGTGATGCTGGAATTGCACGACGCCGTCGACAGGAAGCCCGGGTCGTACGTGAACTTGCCGGTCTGCGCATACAGCTTGCGGATGTCGATCACATCCGGGCCGATGGTGCCCTTGTAGATGGGCAGCTCCATGTTGGGGCTGCCATCGGAAAACGAAAGGGTGGCTTTCACGTCTGACGGTGTCATGGCATTTCCTTGGGGGGTTTTCGAGAATCGTTAGGCCGGTCGGCGCATCAGCTGGAGGACCTCGCGGACCTCGGGTTGATCGAGTTCACCTTCCGGTTCCTTGCGGGCCAGCAGCAGATCCAGCAGATCGTTGTCGGGCAAGTCCATCAGGGCCTGCAGCCCTTGCGCCTGCCACACCGTCAAGGTGCGCTCGTGGCGGGCGAAGAACCGCTCGACGAAGAGATCGTTCTCGAGCAGGCCGCGCCGGCAGCGCCAGCGCAGCTTGCTCAATGAGCGTTCGTCGAGCAGAGCAGTGTCCATCATAGGCCTTGCGTGCAGCTGAACAGCCTCAAGCGGGTTACACCGCGCGCCGCACCATCAGTTCCTTGATCTTGCCGATCGCCTTCGTCGGATTCAGCCCCTTGGGGCAGACATCAACGCAGTTCATGATCGTGTGGCAACGGAACAGGCGGTACGGGTCTTCGAGGTTGTCCAGGCGCTCGTTGGTGGCCTCGTCGCGGCTGTCCGCGATGAAGCGGTAGGCCTGCAGCAGGCCCGCCGGGCCGACGAACTTGTCGGGGTTCCACCAGAAGCTCGGGCAGCTGGTCGAGCAACTGGCACAGAGGATGCACTCGTACAGGCCGTCGAGTTCTTCACGCTCTTCGGGGGTCTGCAGGCGCTCCTTCTCGGGCGGCGGCGTGTCGTTGACGAGATACGGCTTGATCGAGTGGTACTGCTTGAAGAACTGCGTCATGTCCACGATCAGATCGCGGATCACGGGCAGTCCGGGCAGCGGCTTCAGCACGATCGTGCCCGGCAGCGTGCGCATGTTGGTCAGGCACGCCAAGCCGTTCTTGCCGTTGATGTTCATGGCGTCCGAGCCGCACACGCCTTCGCGGCACGAGCGGCGGAACGACAGGGTCGGATCGACCGCCTTGAGCTTGACCAGGGCGTCCAGCAGCATGCGCTCGTTGCCCTCGAGCTCGATCTCGAGGGTCTGCATGTAGGGCTTGGCGTCCTTGTCCGGGTCGTAGCGGTAGATCTGGAAGGTGCGTTTCTGGCTCATCGTGGGTTCCTGCGGTGTGACGCCATCAGAAGGTGCGGACCTTGGGCGGAATGGATTCCACCGTCAGCGGCTTCATGTTGACCGGCTTGTAGTCCAGCCGGTTGCCTTCGCTGTACCACAGCGTGTGCTTGATCCAGTTGGCGTCGTCGCGGTTCGGGTAGTCGTTGTGCGCATGCGCGCCGCGGCTTTCCTTGCGTGCGGCAGCCGACGTCATGGTTGCCTTGGCGGCTTCGATCAGGTTCTCGACCTCCAGCGCCTCGACACGTGCAGTGTTGAACACCTTGGACTTGTCCTTCAGCCCGATGTTCTTCACGCGCTGGTCGACCTCGAGGATCTTGGCCACGCCTTCGTCCATCATGGCCTGTGTGCGGAACACGCCGGCGTGGGCCTGCATCGTGCTGCGGATGTCGTTGGCGACGTCCTGCGCGTACTCGCCGCCGGTGGCCGAGTCCAGCCGGGCCAGACGGGCCAGCGTGCGGTCGGCCGCGTCCTTCGGCAACGGCTTGTGCGACTTATTCTTCAGGTTGTAGTCGACGATATGGTTGCCCGCCGCGCGGCCGAACACCACCAGGTCGAGCAGCGAGTTGGTGCCGAGGCGGTTTGCGCCGTGCACGCTGACGCAGGAGCATTCGCCCACCGCGTACAGCCCATTGATGATGTCGTTCGGCACGCCGTTCTTCGGCACCACCACCTGGCCATGGACGTTGGTCGGGATGCCGCCCATCTGGTAGTGGATGGTGGGCACCACGGGAATCGGCTCCTTCGTGATGTCGACGTTCGCGAAGTTGTGGCCGATCTCGTAGACCGAGGGCAGCCGCTTCATGATGGTTTCGGCGCCCAGGTGGGTCATGTCCAGCAGCACGTAGTCCTTGTTGGGACCGCAGCCGCGACCTTCCTTGATCTCCTGGTCCATCGAACGCGAGACGAAGTCACGCGGGGCCAGATCCTTCAGCGTCGGCGCGTACCGTTCCATGAAGCGCTCGCCGTTGGCGTTGCGCAGGATGGCCCCCTCGCCGCGGCAGCCTTCGGTCAGCAGCACGCCCGCGCCGGCCACGCCGGTCGGGTGGAACTGCCAGAACTCCATGTCCTCGAGCGGGATACCGGCACGAGCCGCCATGCCCAGGCCGTCACCGGTGTTGATGAAGGCGTTGGTAGAGGCCGCGAAGATGCGACCGGCTCCACCGGTGGCCAGCAGCACCGTCTTGGCTTCAAGGATGAACACCTCGCCGGTTTCCATCTCGAGCGCGGTGACGCCCACCACGTCGCCGTCGGCGTCGCGGATCAGGTCGAGTGCCATCCACTCCACGAAGAAGTGGGTACGGGCACGTACGTTCTGCTGATACAGCGTGTGCAACAGGGCGTGGCCGGTGCGGTCGGCCGCCGCGCAGGCGCGCTGCACCGGCTTTTCGCCGTAGTTGGCGGTGTGGCCGCCGAACGGGCGCTGGTAGATGGTGCCGTCCGGGTTGCGGTCGAATGGCATGCCGAAGTGCTCGAGCTCGTAGACAACCTTCGGCGCTTCGCGGCACATGAATTCGATCGCGTCCTGGTCGCCGAGCCAGTCGGAGCCTTTGACGGTGTCGAAGAAGTGGTAATGCCAGTTGTCCTCGCTCATGTTGCCGAGCGAGGCACCGATACCGCCCTGCGCCGCCACGGTGTGCGAGCGGGTCGGAAACACCTTGGACAGCACGGCCACGTTGAGGCCGGCCAGAGCGAGTTGAAGCGAAGCGCGCATGCCGGAGCCGCCGGCACCGACGATCACGACATCAAACTTGCGGGTGGGGATGGACGTTGCGATTTGCATTTCTTTCAAAGCCTCCACAGGACCTGGATCGCCCAGCCGGCACAACCCACGAGCCAGACGATGGTGAACACCTGCAGCGTGAGCTTGGCGCCCACGGGCTTGACGTAGTCCATCCAGATGTCGCGCATGCCGACCCACGCGTGGTACAGCAGCGAAATGATCACGACGAAGGTCAGCACCTTCATCCATTGCTGGGCAAAGATGCCGGCCCACTTGTCGTAGCCGACGATCTGCTCCAGGCGGTTGCCGGCTTCGTCACGCCGGTACCAGGGCCATAGCACCTGGGCTACCAGAGCAAAAGTGAAAAGCGCCATCAGGACGCCGGTGACGCGCTGGGCCAGCCAGTCGCGCATGCCATAGTGCGCGCCCACCACCAGGCGCTTGGAACCGTAGTTGTTGTTCATCGCGGGTGTCTCTCTCGGACTCAGGAGCGGAACAGCATGTAGCCGAAGACCACCGTCAGCACCAGGCTGACGGCCAGCGTGAAGATCGCGGAGTTCTTGCCCTGCTCCTTGCTGACGGTATGGAACATGTCCATCCAGATGTGGCGCAGGCCGGCGATGAAGTGGTGCAGGTAGGCCCAGATGAGCGCCAGCACGATGACCTTGACGAACCAGCCGGGGAAGATCCAGAGCCCCGCGGAGAAGGCGCTCGTGAATTCGGCGTAGGAGATCTCGGAGGTGAGACTCTTGTCGAACAGCCAGATGATGAACGGCAGCAGCGCGAACATCAAAAGGCCGCTGCCGCGGTGCAGGATCGAGACCACCCCCGCCACCGGCAACCGGTACTGGAGAGCATCGATCAAGCCCATGGGCCCAGGTCTATGTTTTGCAATTTCAGGCATACCCAACCTTTTCGCTATGAAGAGACGGCTGTAACGACGGTGAAACCAGTCGATTTTATTGCAACGCACCAACGCTGCGTCGCCTCACGGCTCGAAACACCGCACCGTCAACTCACTTCGTTGCGATAGAAGTGCGCGGCCGTGTTGTACAGCCCCCTGCGAAACTCCACCGGCTTGTCGCCATAGGTGTGCGATAGACGCTCAACGCTGAGCAGCGGGTAGCCCTCGGGGACGTTGAGCAGCGCGGCGGAAGTGGGGTCGGCCGCCACGGCACGGAGTTTCTCTTCTGCGCGGATCATGCGCACGCCGAACTCGGTTTCGAACAGCGCGTACATCGGGCCGCGGTAGTCGCTCAACCGCTCGGCGGTGAGCCCCTTGAACAGGCTACCGTGCAGCCAGATGTCGTCGAACACGACGGGCCGCCCCTTGAAGGACAGCACCCGGCGGATCTGCAGCGCCGCATCGCCGGACTTCAGCTCCAGCGCGCGCGCCACGTCGGCCGGTGCACGCAGGCGGCGGCAGTCGATGACCTTGCGCTCGACCGCGCCCACCTCGCCGTCGTCCGGCATGAGGCGCAAGAAGCGGTACTGGACCTTCTCCTCGGCGTGCGTGGCGACGAAGGTGCCCTTGCCTTGGCGGCGCACGAGAAGATTCTCTGCAGCCAGCTCGTCGATGGCCTTGCGCACGGTGCCCTGGCTCACCTTGAAGCGGGCGGCGAGGTCGACCTCGCTCGGAATGGCTTCACCGGGCTTCCACTCCCCCGCCTGCAGGCTGCGCGTGATCAGCGCCTTGATCTGCTGGTACAGCGGGCTGAATGCCGGGCCGGACGCATCGGCGCCAGCCAAGGACAGATCAGACAACGAAGAAGGAGGCTGGGTCGCCATGGGGCGGATTGCAACACAAGGTGGGAGCGAAGTCCAGAAACAGATGAATGATGTCTTATATAAGACATAAGACTGTTGACATCATGGGGAGCCGCACCTAGACTCGCCTACACTTCGCGCTGGAGCAGGCAACCATGTGCCTCGGTGCACGCAGCAACACGGTTACCTCGACGTTCCATCCACAAAACGATCCCCTGGAGTCTCCTCAAATGAGCAAGAAACCCGTACGCGTGGCCGTCACCGGCGCGGCTGGCCAGATCGGCTATGCCCTGTTGTTCCGCATCGCCTCCGGCGAAATGCTGGGCAAGGACCAGCCGGTCATCCTGCAACTGCTGGAAATCCCCGACGAGAAAGCCCAGAAGGCGCTCAAGGGCGTGATGATGGAACTGGAAGACTGCGCCTTCCCGCTGCTGGCCGGCATGGAAGCGCACAGCGACCCGATGACCGCCTTCAAGGACACCGACTACGCCCTGCTGGTCGGCGCCCGTCCGCGCGGCCCCGGCATGGAGCGCAAGGACCTGCTCTCGGCCAACGCCCAGATCTTCACCGCCCAGGGCAAGGCCCTGAATGCCGTGGCCTCGCGCAACGTGCGCGTGCTAGTGGTCGGCAACCCCGCCAACACCAACGCCTACATCGCAATGAAGTCGGCGCCTGACCTGCCGCGCAAGAACTTCACCGCGATGCTGCGCCTGGACCACAACCGCGCCCTGAGCCAGATCGCCGCCAAGACCGGCAAGCCTGTCTCCAGCATCGAGAAGCTGGCCGTGTGGGGCAACCACTCGCCGACGATGTATGCCGACTACCGCTACGCCACCATCGACGGCCAGTCGGTCAAGCAGATGATCAACGACGAGGAATGGAACAAGAACACGTTCCTGCCCACCGTCGGCAAGCGCGGCGCCGCCATCATCGAAGCGCGCGGCTTGTCTTCCGCCGCATCGGCGGCCAACGCTGCCATCGACCACATGCGCGACTGGGCCCTGGGCACCAACGGCAAGTGGGTCACGATGGGCATCCCCTCCAACGGCGAATACGGCATCCCCAAGGACGTGATGTTCGGCTACCCCGTCACCTGCGAAGGCGGCGAGTACCGAATCGTCGAGGGTCTCGACATCGACGCTTTCTCGCAGGAGCGCATCAACATCACGCTGAAGGAACTGCAGGAAGAGCAGGACGGCGTGAAGCACCTGCTGTAAGCGGCACGCGGGGCACCGAGCCCCGCCAGGAAGGCCGACAGCAGCGCAGCTCGTCGGCCTTTTTTTCGGACCTGAATTTACGTATACGTCAATTGACCTCGATCAACCGCCCCGCTCCGCTGCATCCGAAGGACGCCTTGTTCGAGGCCGGGGAAGCGCTGTCTGCGCTGCCGGTCTGCGACCACTACGCGGGTGTCGAGGCGCGCATGCGCAAGAGCCTGGCGTTGCAGGCGGAACTGGGCGAGCGCTTCGGCGGGCCGGTGTTCGACGCCACGCTGGATGGCGAAGACGGCGCGCCCGTCGGCGGGGAGATAGAGCATGCGCAGTTGATCGCCGAGTTGGTCAACTCGGCCGACAACCGCTGGAACCGGGTGGGTGCACGCGTGCACCCCGTCGACCACTCGGCGTTCGACGAGGAAGTGGGCACCCTGCTCGCGCTCTGTGGCGAGCGGCTGGCCTACCTGATGGTGCCCAAGCCGAGGCACGCGCAAGACGTGGACGAGGCGTGCCGGCGCATCGACGTGATCGCGGCTCGCGCGGGTCTGCAGCGTCAGGTGCCGGTCCACGTGCTGATCGAAACCCATGGCGCGCTGCGCGATGTCTGGCGAATCGCCACCCATCCCCGCGTCGAATCGCTCTCCTTCGGGTTGATGGACTTCGTCTCGGCGCACCGGGGTGCGATCCCTGCGCACGGCATGAGCGCCGAAGGTCAGTTCCGCCACCCACTGGTACTGCGCGCCAAGATCGAGATTGCCGCCGCCTCGCACGCGGCGGGCAAGACACCCTCGCATGGCGTGGTCACCGAATTCAACGATCTCGACGCCCTGCGCGCCGCGGCCCGCAAGGCGGCGCGCGAGCTGGGCTACACGCGCATGTGGAGCATCCACCCGAACCAGATCCTGCCGATCGTCGAAGCCTTCGCGCCGGACGAGCAGGACGTGGAGGATGGCGCCGCCATCCTGCTCGCCGCGCAGGCCGCCGGCTGGGGCCCCGTGCGCCACAAGACCCGCGGCACCGACACCCTGCACGACCGCGCCAGCTACCGCTACTACTGGCACGTGCTCGACCGCGCCCACCGCACTGGCCGGCCGCTGCCGAACGAAGCCGTCACTGCTTTCTTCACGGAGACATCCGCATGAGCACCCCCACCCCCGGCGCACGCTTTCGCGAGGCGCTTCGACAGGAAGCGCCGCTGCAGGTCATCGGCGCGATCAACGCGAACCACGCGCTGCTGGCGCAACGTGCCGGCTACCGCGCGATCTACCTCTCGGGTGGCGGCGTGGCGGCCGGCTCCCTGGGCATGCCCGACCTCGGCATCAACAACCTGGACGACGTGCTGACCGACGTGCGCCGCATCACCGACGTGTGCGAGCTGCCGCTGATGGTCGACATCGACACCGGCTTCGGCCCGAGCGCGTTCAACATCGCACGCACCGTGAAGAGCCTGATCAAGTTCGGCGCGGCCGCCTGCCACATCGAAGACCAGGTCGGCGCCAAGCGCTGCGGCCACCGGCCGGGCAAGGAGATCGTCTCGGCGCAGGAGATGGCGGACCGCGTGAAGGCCGCCGCCGACGCGAAGACCGATGCCGACTTCTTCCTGATCGCACGCACCGACGCGATCGCGGTCGAAGGTGTCGACGCCGCCATCGAGCGCGCGCTGAAGTGCGTCGAAGCCGGTGCCGACGGCATCTTTGCCGAAGCGGCCTACGACCTGCCCACGTATCGCAAGTTCGTCGATGCAGTGAAGGTGCCGGTGCTCGCCAACATCACCGAGTTCGGCAAGACGCCGCTGTTCACCGTCGACGAACTGCGCTCCGCAGACGTGGCCATGGTGCTGTATCCGCTGTCGGCCTTCCGCGCGATGAACAAGGCGGCCGAGGCCGTGTACCAGGCCATCCGCCGCGACGGGCACCAGAAGAACGTGATCGACCTGATGCAGACGCGCGACGAGTTGTACGACCGCATCGGCTACCACGCCTACGAGCAACACCTGGACGCGCTGTTCGCGGCCAAGAAGTAACCCCCGAAGGAGACCCCCATGAGCGAGACCACTGCTGCTGCGCCCGGCTTCAAGCCGAAGAAGTCCGTGGCCCTGTCCGGCACCGCGGCGGGCAACACCGCCCTGTGCACGGTGGGCCGCACCGGCAACGACCTGCACTACCGCGGCTACGACATCCTCGATTTCGCCGAGAACTGCGAGTTCGAGGAAATCGCCTACCTGCTGGTGCATGGCAAGCTGCCCAACGTCTCCGAACTGGTCGCCTACAAGGGCAAGCTGAAGGCGCTGCGCGGCATCCCCGCCGCGGTGAAGACGGTGCTGGAGCAGCTGCCGCCCAGCGCCCACCCGATGGACGTGATGCGCACTGCCGTGTCGGCGCTCGGCTGCGTTTCGCCCGAGAAGGACGACCACAACCACCCCGGCGCGCGCGACATCGCCGACAAGCTGATGGCAAGCCTCGGCTCGATGCTGCTGTACTGGTACCACTACAGCCACAACGGCAAGCGCATCGAGGTCGAAACCGATGACGACTCGATCGGCGGGCACTTCCTGCACCTGCTGCATGGCAGCCGCCCGAGCGAGCTGTGGGTCAAGGCGATGCACACCTCGCTGATCCTGTACGCAGAACACGAATTCAACGCTTCCACCTTCACCGGCCGCGTGATCGCGGGCACCGGCTCCGACATGTACTCGGCCGTCGCCGGCGCGATCGGCGCGCTGCGCGGCCCCAAGCATGGCGGTGCCAACGAAGTGGCCTTCGAGATCCAGAAACGCTACGACTCGGCGGACGAAGCCGAGGCCGACATCCGCCGCCGCGTCGAGAACAAGGAAGTGATCATCGGCTTCGGCCATCCGGTCTACACCATCAGTGACCCGCGCAACAAGGTCATCAAGGAGGTGGCTCGCCGCCTGTCGGTCGACGCGAACAACATGAAGATGTTCAACATCGCCGACCGGCTGGAGTCGGTGATGTGGGACGTGAAGAAGATGTTCCCGAACCTCGACTGGTTCAGCGCCGTCAGCTACCACATGATGGGTGTACCGACCGCGATGTTCACGCCGCTGTTCGTGATCTCGCGCACCTCCGGCTGGAGCGCGCACATCATCGAGCAGCGCATCGACGGCAAGATCATCCGCCCGAGCGCCAACTACGTCGGCCCGGAGGATCTGAAGTTCGTGCCCCTGGAAGAACGCAAGTAAGGCCACGCCACCATGAACACTGCCTATCGCAAGCGATTGCCCGGCACCGCGCTCGACTGGTTCGACGCGCGCGAAGCCGTCGAGGCGATCCAGCCGGGCGCCTGGGACACCCTGCCCTACACCTCACGCGTGCATGCCGAGAACCTGGTGCGCCGCTGTGACCCGACCATCCTCGACGAGTGCCTCGCGCAGATCATCGAGCGCAAGCGCGAGCGCGACTTTCCGTGGTTTCCTGCGCGCGTGGTGTGCCACGACATCCTCGGGCAGACGGCCCTGGTCGACCTGGCCGGCCTGCGCGACGCGATCGCCGAGCAAGGTGGCGACCCGGCCAAGGTGAACCCCGTCGTGCCGGTGCAACTGATCGTCGACCACTCGCTGGCGGTGGAGTGCGGCGGCTACGACCCGGAGGCGTTCGAGAAGAACCGGGCGATCGAGGACCGTCGCAACGAGGACCGCTTCCACTTCATCAACTGGACCAAGCTCGCGTTCAAGAACGTGGACGTGATCCCGCCGGGCAACGGGATCATGCACCAGATCAACCTGGAGCGGATGTCCCCGGTGGTCCACGCGCAGGACGGCGTGGCCTTCCCCGACACGCTGGTGGGCACCGACAGCCACACGCCGCACGTCGATGCGCTGGGCGTCATCGCGGTCGGCGTCGGCGGCCTGGAAGCCGAGAACGTGATGCTGGGCCGCGCCTCGTGGATGCGCCTGCCGGAGATCGTCGGCGTGGAATTGACGGGCAAGCCCCAGCCCGGCATCACCGCCACCGACATCGTGCTGGCGCTGACCGAGTTCCTGCGCAAGTCGAAGGTGGTCGGTGCGTACCTGGAGTTCCGCGGGGAAGGCGCGGCGGCCTTGACGCTGGGCGACCGGGCGACCATTTCGAACATGGCGCCCGAATACGGCGCCACCGCGGCGATGTTCTTCATCGACCAGCAGACCATCGACTACTTGAAGCTGACCGGCCGCGACGACGAGCAGGTGAAGCTGGTCGAGACCTATGCGAAACAGGCCGGCCTGTGGGCCGACAGCCTGAAGACGGCGCAGTACGAACGCACGCTGACGTTCGACCTGTCCACGGTCGTGCGCAACATGGCCGGCCCGTCGAACCCGCATGCCCGCGTGGCGACCACCGATCTGGCCGCCAAAGGCATCGCGGCCGAGTGGAAAGAACAGCCCGGCCTGATGCCCGACGGTGCCGTGATCATCGCCGCCATCACCAGTTGCACCAACACCAGCAATCCGCGCAACGTGATCGCCGCGGGCCTGCTGGCGCGCAATGCGAACCGGCTCGGGCTGGCACGCAAGCCGTGGGTCAAGACCTCGCTGGCGCCGGGATCGAAGGCCGTCGCGCTGTATCTCGAACAGTCCGGCCTCAAGGCCGAGCTCGAAAAGCTCGGCTTCGGCATCGTCGCGTTTGCGTGCACCACGTGCAACGGCATGTCGGGCGCGCTCGATCCGAAGATCCAGCAGGAGATCATCGACCGCGACCTCTATGCCACCGCGGTGCTCTCCGGCAACCGCAACTTCGACGGCCGCATCCACCCGTATGCAAAGCAGGCCTTCCTCGCCTCGCCGCCCCTGGTGGTCACGTATGCCATCGCCGGCACCATTCGCTTCGACATCGAACGCGATGCCTTCGGCACCGATGCCATCGGCAAGCCGATCACGCTGAAGGACCTCTGGCCCAGCGACGAAGAGATCGACGCCATCGTCGCTTCGAGCGTGAAGCCGCAGATGTTCCGTGACGTCTACATCCCGATGTTCGAGAAGAAGGCGGAAGCGGCCACCAGCGTGAGCCCGTTGTACGACTGGCGCCCGCAGAGCACCTACATCCGCCGCCCGCCGTATTGGGAAGGCGCGCTGGCGGGCGAACGCACGCTCCAGGGCATGCGCCCGCTCGCAGTGCTGGGCGACAACATCACGACCGACCACCTCTCGCCGTCCAACGCCATCCTGGCCGACAGCGCCGCAGGCGAGTACCTCGCGAAGATGGGCCTGCCCGAGGAAGACTTCAATTCCTACGCCACGCACCGCGGCGACCACCTGACCGCGCAGCGCGCGACGTTTGCGAACCCCACTTTGAAGAACGAGATGGTCGTCGTCGACGGCAAGGTCAAGCCTGGGTCGCTCGCGCGCATCGAGCCCGAAGGCAAGGTCACCCGCATGTGGGAAGCGATCGAGACCTACATGCAGCGCAAGCAGCCGCTGATCATCATCGCCGGCGCCGACTACGGCCAGGGCTCGTCGCGCGACTGGGCGGCCAAGGGTGTGCGGCTGGCAGGCGTGGAGGCCATCGTGGCCGAGGGCTTCGAGCGCATCCACCGCACCAACCTGATCGGCATGGGCGTGTTGCCGCTGGAGTTCAAACCCGGGGTCAACCGCAAAACCTTCGGCATTGACGGCACCGAAACCTACGACGTGATCGGCGAGCGCAAGCCGCGCGCCGACCTGACGCTGGTGATCCACCGCCGCAACGGCGAGCGCGTGGAGGTGCCGGTGACGTGCCGGCTCGACACGGCCGAGGAGGTGTCGATCTACGAGGCCGGCGGCGTGCTGCAGCGCTTCGCGAAAGATTTCCTCGAAGCAACCACCCACTGACGAGAACGGCCATGCCCCACGCACCGCAGATCAAGATCCCCGCGACCTACATGCGCGGCGGCACGAGCAAAGGCGTTTTCTTCCGCCTGGAAGACCTGCCCGAGCCCTGCCGTGTGCCGGGCGAGGCGCGCGACCGCCTGCTGATGCGCGTGATCGGCAGCCCCGATCCGTATGCCAAGCAGATCGACGGCATGGGTGGCGCGACGTCGAGCACGAGCAAGACGGTGATCGTTGCCAGGAGTGCGCGGCCGCACCACGACGTGGACTACCTGTTCGGCCAGGTGTCGATCGACAAGCCCTTCGTCGACTGGAGCGGCAACTGCGGCAACCTGTCGTCGGCGGTGGGGCCGTTTGCGATCAGCGCCGGGATGATCGATCCCGCACGCATCCCGCGCGATGGCATCTGCACCGTGCGCATCTGGCAGGCCAACATCGGCAAGACGATCGTGGCGCATGTGCCGATCACCGGCGGCATGGTGCAGGAGACGGGCGATTTCGAGCTGGACGGGGTGACCTTCCCTGCCGCCGAGGTGCAGCTCGAGTTCCTCGACCCGGCCGATGAAGGCGAAGGGGAAGGCGGCGGCTCGATGTTCCCGACGGGCAAGCTCGTCGACGACCTCGAGGTGCCGGGCATCGGCACCCTGAAGGCCACGATGATCAATGCCGGCATCCCGACGATCTTCGTGAATGCGAAGGACATCGGCTACACGGGTACCGAACTGCAGGACGCGATCAACGGCGATGCGAAGGCGCTGGCGATGTTCGAGACGCTGCGTGCTCATGGCGCATTGCGCATGGGTCTGATCGTTCATGTGGACGAAGCCGCAAAGCGCCAGCACACCCCCAAGATCGCTTTCGTTGCGCCGCCAGCCGATTACATCGCCTCCAGCGGCAAGCCCGTGGCGGCGGGCGAGGTCGACCTGCTGGTGCGCGCCTTGTCGATGGGCAAGCTGCACCACGCCATGATGGGCACAGCCGCCGTCGCCATCGGCACGGCGGCCGCCATTCCGGGCACGCTGGTGAACCTCGCCGCCGGCGGCGGGCCCAGGCAGCAGGTGCGGTTCGGCCACCCCTCCGGCACCTTGCGCGTCGGCGCAGAGGCCGTGCAGGCAGGCGGTGAGTGGAAAGTCGCAAAGGCGATCATGAGCCGCAGCGCCCGGGTGTTGATGGAAGGATGGGTGCGGGTACCGGGCGACACGCTTTGAAGCGGGCCGACCGCGAAATTTGTCTCGTTCCGGCATCGCCGGGCGTATCGTTACAAAACGCACCTCACCACAATCGGGCTCTTCCCATCCGTGTCGTGAGAGAGAGGAGAGCGCCGTGAACAAGTCTTCGATCCGTACCGCTGGCGTCATCGTCGCCAGTCTGTTGCTCTGTGCAGGGCTAGCCCAGGCACAGAGCGCAAAAAAGAAGGCCGCTGCCAAGGCGCCCGCCGAGACCGTGGTTGCCGAGGCATCGCCGGACCAGATCGCCGCCGCCGGCATGGTGCACCTGGGGGTGAGCCAATGTGAGTTCAACCAGACCGTCAACGTGGCCCCGAACGCGCGCCACACCGGTTACGTGGACCTGCGTCATGGCAACCGCACCTACTTGATGAAGCCGGTGCTGTCGTCTACCGGCGCGATGCGGCTGGAGGACGTGCGCGGCGAAGCGCTCTACCTGCAGATCGCCAACAAGTCGATGCTGCTGAACCCCCGGTCCGGGCAACGCGTCGTCGACAACTGCGTGCACGAGCGCCAGCGCGCCGCGGCCGACGCGGTGCGATCCGCGCAGAACAACTGAGCCTCGGTTCGCGCTGACGGGCCGCCTTCGGGCGGCCTTTTTTGTTGTGTCGCCGACATCATCATGTCGTTCAGCTGTCAATGCGCTTGCCCAGCCGGTGCGCCACCTCGCTGACCCGCAAAATCTGGCCACAAGTCTTATATAAGACATAAAATAGAGAAGTAGCCGGCCGCAACAACAAGTGCCGGCCGACCTCCTGCGAAAGCCCACACCATGCTGCAAACCTATCGCGACCACGTCGCCGAACGCGCTGCGCTCGGCATCCCGCCGCTGGCCCTGTCGGCCCAACAGACCGCCGAGTTGATCGAGCTGCTGAAGAACCCGCCGGCCGGCGAAGAGCAGTTCCTGCTCGACCTGCTGACCCACCGGGTGCCGCCGGGCGTGGACGACGCCGCGAAGGTCAAGGCTTCCTTCCTGTCCGCCGTGGCACACGGTGACGTCAAGGTCGAGCTGATCTCGCGCGCCAAGGCCACCGAACTGCTGGGCACGATGGTGGGTGGCTACAACGTCAAGCCGCTGATCGACCTGCTGGACGACGCCGAGGTCGCAGCGGTGGCCGCCGAGGGCCTGAAGAAGACGCTGCTGATGTTCGACTTCTTCCACGACGTCGCGGAAAAGGCGAAGGCCGGCAACGGGCACGCCAAGGGCGTCATCCAGTCGTGGGCCGATGCCGAGTGGTTCACCTCGCGTCCTGAAGTCGCCCAGAAGATCACCGTCACCGTGTTCAAGGTGCCCGGCGAAACCAACACCGACGACCTCTCCCCCGCGCCGGATGCCTGGAGCCGCCCGGACATCCCGCTGCACTACCTCGCGATGCTGAAGAACACCCGCCCGGGTGCCGCCTTCGTGCCCGAGGAAGACGGCAAGCGCGGCCCGATCCAGTTCATCGAGGAACTGAAGAAGAAGGGCCACCTGGTCGCCTACGTGGGTGACGTGGTCGGCACGGGCTCGTCGCGCAAGTCGGCCACCAACAGCGTGATCTGGGCCACCGGCGAGGACATCCCCTTCGTGCCGAACAAGCGCTTCGGCGGTGTCACGCTCGGCGGCAAGATCGCTCCGATCTTCTTCAACACGCAGGAAGACTCCGGCGCGCTGCCGATCGAGGTGGACGTTTCCAAGCTCGAGATGGGCGATGTGGTCGACATCTACCCGTACGTCGGCAAGATCGAGAAGAACGGCGAAGTCGTCGCCAACTTCCAGCTCAAGTCCGACGTGCTGCTCGACGAAGTGCGCGCGGGCGGGCGCATCAACCTGATCATCGGCCGCTCGCTGACCGCGAAGGCACGTGATTTCCTGGGCCTGCCCGCGGCCCAGGTGTTCCGCCTGCCCCAGTCGCCCGCCGCCTCGACCAAGGGCTACACGCTGGCGCAGAAGATGGTCGGCCGCGCCTGCGGCCTGCCGGAAGGCCAGGGCGTGCGTCCGGGCACGTATTGCGAACCCAAGATGACCACCGTCGGCTCGCAGGACACCACCGGCCCGATGACCCGCGACGAGTTGAAGGACCTGGCCTGCCTGGGCTTCAGCGCCGACCTGGTGATGCAGAGCTTCTGCCACACCGCGGCCTACCCGAAGCCGGTGGACGTGAAGATGCACCGCGAGCTGCCCACCTTCATCAGCAACCGCAGCGGTGTGGCGCTGCGTCCCGGTGACGGCGTGATCCACAGCTGGCTGAACCGCATGCTGCTGCCCGACACCGTGGGCACCGGCGGCGACTCGCACACGCGTTTCCCGATCGGCATCAGCTTCCCGGCAGGCTCCGGTCTGGTGGCCTTTGCGGCGGCCACCGGGGTGATGCCGCTGGACATGCCCGAATCGGTGCTGGTGCGCTTCAAGGGCGAGATGCAGCCCGGCATCACGCTGCGCGACCTGGTGCATGCGATCCCGCTGTACGCCATCAAGCAAGGCCTGTTGACCGTTGCGAAGCAGGGCAAGAAGAACGTGTTCTCCGGCCGCATCCTTGAAATCGAAGGCCTGCCCAACCTGAAGGTCGAGCAGGCGTTCGAGCTGTCCGACGCCTCTGCCGAGCGCTCCGCCGCCGGCTGCACCGTGCACCTGAACAAGGAGCCGATCATCGAGTACCTCAACAGCAACATCACGCTGCTGAAGTGGATGATCGCCAACGGCTACCAGGACAAGCGTAGCCTCGAGCGCCGCATCCGCGCAATGGAGCAGTGGCTCAGCAAACCCGAGCTGCTGCAGCCGGACGCCGACGCCGAATACGCCGCCGTGATCGAGATCGACCTGGCCGAGATCACCGAACCCATCGTCTGCTGCCCGAACGATCCCGACGACGCCAAGACGCTGTCCGAAGTGCAAGGCGCCAAGATCGACGAGGTGTTCATCGGCTCGTGCATGACCAACATCGGTCACTTCCGTGCCGCCTCCAAGCTGCTGGAAGGCAAGCGCGACATCCCGGTCAAGCTGTGGGTGGCGCCGCCGACCAAGATGGACGCGTCCGAGCTCACCAAGGAAGGCCACTACGGCGTGTTCGGCACCGCCGGCGCCCGCACCGAGATGCCGGGCTGCAGCCTGTGCATGGGCAACCAGGCGCAGGTGCGCGAAGGCGCGACGGTCATGTCCACCAGCACCCGCAACTTCCCGAACCGCCTGGGCAAGAACACGAACGTGTACCTGGGCTCGGCGGAACTGGCGGCGATCTGCTCCAAGCTCGGTCGCATCCCGACCGTCGACGAGTACCACGCCGACATGGGCGTGATCAACAAGGACGGCGCCAAGGTGTATCGCTACATGAACTTCGACCAGATCGAGGAGTTCAGCGAAGTGGCGAAGGAAGTGGCTGTGTAAGCGCTTGCCGCTCCCGCACGAAAGCCCGCCTTGTGCGGGCTTTTTCTTTGGTCGACGCAACCATCGCGGCCGATGCAGGTCTACGGAGATCCGACCCGAGCGAGACACGCCATGAACCCTGTGCTGCACCGACGCCGCGCCCTGTTGCTCGGCACCGCCGCCACCATTGCGCTGCCGGCATGGGTGCCACTGGCCCGCGCGCAGAGCCGGGTGCGCCCCACCCCGGCGCAGACCGAAGGCCCGTTCTACCCGGTCGAATTGCCCGGCGACACCGACTTCGACCTGCTCGCGCAGGGCCCACGCCGCTATGCTCATGGCCTGCCTACCTGGCTGGACGGCCGCGTCGTCGATACCGCGGGCAGACCCTTGCGCGGCGCGGTGGTCGAGATTTGGCAATGCGACCACCAGGGGCACTATCACCACCCCGGCGACGGCAGCCGGGCCGATCCGTCCTTCCAGGGCTTCGGCCGCGCGACCGCTGACGGCGAGGGTACCTACCGGTTCCGCACGATCCGGCCGGTGCCATACACCGGGCGCACGCCGCACATCCACGTCAAGGTGCATCTCGGCGCACGCGAACTGCTGACCACGCAGCTCTATGTGGAAGGCGATCCGCGCAACGAACGCGATGCGCTCTGGCGTCGGCTCGGCGAGGCCGATCGCCGCGCACTGACCGTCCCGTTCCAGCCCGGCGACGGCGGGCTGCGTGCCACATTCCCCATCGTTGTCGAGGCATGACGCAGCATCCCGTGCCACTTGGCGCTACGATCGGCGCCCTGCGGCCCCTGCCCTGACGCCGCCTTGATGAGAGGACCTACGTGAACCGTCGCACCTTCACCCTGACCGCCGCCTTGGGCGCCCTGCTGCTCGCAGCCTGCAATGACAAGCCCGCCGCCTCGGCGTCGTCTGCCAACAAGCCCGCCGCGGTGAAGAAGTCGCCGCAGGAAGCGTACGAACTGGCCGCCCGGGCGAACGGCTTCACGGTCGGCTCCGTGATGGCGGCCAACACGGTGTACGTTTTCTTCGATCCCGCCTGCCCGCACTGCGCGCAACTGTGGGCCAACGCCAAGCCGCTGCACAACCGGCTCAAGATGGTGTGGATCCCGCTCGGCTGGCTGCGCCCGGCCTCCGGCCCGCAAAGCGCCACCATCCTGTCGGCCAGCGACCCTGCCGCCGCGATGGAAGAAAACGAGCGCCTGGTCCTGGAACGCAAAGGCGGCATCACGGCCAGTCAGAACCTGTCGGACGAGGTGAAGGACAGGATCAAGGCCAACACCGACCTGTTCAACAGCCTGGGCGCCGAAAGCGTGCCGTTGATCGTCTACAAGAACGCGCAGAGCGGCCAGTTCGGCATGCACCCCGGTGCCGTCGACGCGGCAACCCTCAGCGCGATGGTCGGGATCTGACCGTCCGCAGGCGCTCGTCGAAGGCGAGCGCGTTCTCGATCGCCGCACCGGAGGCCGTGTTGTCGAACACGCACCACACGTCCGCCTCCGTGGGCCAACGGCACACCTCCCCGGCCCACCGGTCCAGTTGACCCGCATCGTAGGCCGACCAGTACATGCGAGGCGAGCCGTGCCAACGGTAGTAGACGGTGGCGCCCGCGCCCCGGTCGCCAGGCCCCTGCCAGCCGCCGGGCGCAGCTGCCTCCGGCACGCCCGCGGGGTCCGCCGCGACCCGGGCGATGTGCAGGCGTTTCATCAGGCCGTGTGCCTCGGGCTCGAACCAGCTTGCATGGCGCGGCTCGCACACCACCGGACCCGGATGCAACTCCCGCATCAGGTCGAAGAAGCTGCTTGCGTGGCGAGACTGGAAACCCAGCGACGGCGGCAGCTGGACCAGCAACGGGCCCAGCCGGTCCCCCAGCCCGCCGACCTGAGCCAGAAACTCGTCGAGCAACGCGCGTATTCCTCGCAGCCGATGCTCGTGGGTGATGGTGCGCGGCAGCTTCACGGCGAAGCGGAAACGGTCCGGCACCGAACGGCTCCACTTCTCGTAGGTCTGCCGCATGTGCGGGCGATAGAACGAGCTGTTGATCTCGGCGCAGTGGAGCACGCGCGCGTAACGTTGCAGGTGCGTTCCCTGCCCTGCAAACCGCGTTGCAAGGGCCTTCGGGATGCTCCAGCCGGCCGTGCCAGTGACGATCATGCGAGCGAGCATAGCGAGCGCGGAACACCGGTTTGCCACACTCCGTAACGGTCGGTCGAGCAAGCCCTCTTCACCTTGCCGCGCTGCCTCAAACTGCGACAATCTCCACGACCTGTTCCCCCCCCCCCACAAGCCACACGCACACGGAGTCCCACCCATGGCCGATGCCGCTCTGAAGAAAGCCTCGAAGAAAGCCGCCGCCCCCGTGCACGCCTTCGCCAAGACCCAGAAGACCTTCAAGACCGCCTCCGGCAAGGAAGGCCGCTACTTTTCGCTGCCCGAACTGGCCAAGCAATATCCCAACATCGCCAAGCTGCCGGTGTCGATCCGCATCGTGCTGGAAAGCGTGCTGCGCAATTGCGATGGCAAGAAGGTCACGGCGGAGCACGTCGAGCAATTGGCCAACTGGCAGCCCAGCGGCGAGCGCGTCGACGAGATCCCGTTCGTCGTTGCCCGCGTGGTGCTGCAGGACTTCACCGGCGTGCCGTTGCTGGCCGACCTGGCCGCGATGCGCTCGGTGGCCGACAAGACCGGCAAGAACCCCAAGACGATCGAGCCGCTGGTGCCGGTCGATCTGGTGGTCGACCACTCGGTGATGATCGACCACTACGGCAGCAAGAAGGCGCTCGACCTCAACATGAAGCTCGAGTTCCAGCGCAACCAGGAGCGCTACGAGTTCATGAAGTGGGGCATGCAGGCCTTCGACACGTTCGGCGTCGTGCCCCCCGGTTTCGGCATCGTGCACCAGGTCAACCTCGAATACCTGGCGCGCGGTGTGCACAAGGGTGCTGACGGCGTCTACTACCCCGACACGCTGGTCGGCACCGACAGCCACACCACCATGATCAACGGCATCGGTGTGGTCGGCTGGGGCGTGGGCGGCATCGAAGCCGAAGCGGGCATGCTGGGCCAGCCGGTGTACTTCCTGACGCCCGACGTGGTGGGCTTCGAACTGACCGGCGCCCTGCGCGAAGGCGTGACCGCCACCGACCTCGTGCTCACGGTCACCGAGATCCTGCGCCGCGAGAAGGTGGTCGGCAAGTTCGTCGAGTTCTTCGGCGAAGGCACGCGCACGCTGGCGCTGCCCGACCGCGCCACCATCGCCAACATGGCGCCCGAATACGGCGCAACGATGGGCTTCTTCCCGGTGGACGAAAAGACCATCGAGTATTTCAAGGGCACCGGGCGCACCAAGCAGGAGATCGAAGCCTTCGAGGCCTACTTCAAGGCGCAGAAGCTGTTCGGCGTGCCGGGCAGCGGCGAGTTGAACTACACCAAGGTCGTGAAGCTCGATCTCGGCACGGTGGCTCCCAGCCTGGCCGGTCCGAAGCGCCCTCAGGACCGCATCGAGATCGGCAACCTGAAGTCCGCCTTCACCGAGCTGTTCAGCAAGCCGATTGCCGAGAACGGCTTCAACCAGCCCGCCGAGAAGCTGGAGCAGGTGTTCCCGGCTGCCAACGGCATCGACATCCGCAACGGCGACGTGCTGATCGCGGCCATCACGTCGTGCACCAACACCTCCAACCCGGGCGTGCTGCTGGCTGCGGGCATCCTGGCGAAGAAAGCGGTCGAGGCGGGCCTGAAGGTGAAGCCGCATATCAAGACTTCGCTCGCTCCCGGCTCCCGCATCGTCACCGAATACCTCGAGAAAGCCGGCCTGCTGCCGTATCTCGAGAAGCTGGGTTTCAGCGTGGCTGCCTATGGCTGCACCACCTGCATCGGCAACGCCGGCGACCTAGCACCCGAGTTCAACGAGGTGATCTACAAGAACGATCTCGTCTGTGCCGCGGTGCTGTCGGGCAACCGCAACTTCGAGGCGCGCATCCACCCGAACATCAAGGCCAACTTCCTCGCCTCGCCGCCGCTGGTGGTCGCCTACGCCATCGCGGGCAATGTCACCAAGGATCTGATGACCGAGCCGGTCGGCAAGGGCAAGGGCGGGCGCGATGTCTATCTCGGCGACATCTGGCCGTCGAGCGACGAGGTCTACAAGTTCATGAAGTACGCGATGAACCCGAAGGCCTTCAAGGAGAACTACGAGAAGGTCTCGAAGAAGCCGGGCAAGTTGTGGGAGCAGATCAAGGGCGTGAAGGGTCAGGTCTACAACTGGCCGACGTCGACCTACATCGCCGAGCCGCCGTTCTTCGAGGGCTTCGCCATGGAGCCGAAGCAGGCGGAGGCCGGCGTCAAGGGCGCGCGCGCCATGGCGCTGTTCGGCGACTCGATCACGACCGATCACATCTCGCCCGCGGGCTCCATCAAGGAAGACTCGCCTGCCGGCAAGTGGCTGAAGGAAAACGGCGTGGTGAAGGCCGACTTCAACAGCTACGGCTCGCGCCGCGGCAACCACGAGGTGATGATGCGCGGCACGTTCGCCAACGTGCGCATCAAGAACCTGATGATCCCGCCGCGCCAGGACGGCTCACGCGAGGAAGGTGGCCTCACGCTGTTCCAGCCGAGCGGCGAGAAGATGTTCATCTACGACGCCGCGATGAAGTACATCGAACAGGGCACGCCGACGGTGATCTTCGGCGGCGAGGAATACGGCACCGGTTCGTCGCGCGACTGGGCTGCCAAGGGCACGCAGTTGCTTGGCATCAAGGCCGTGGTGGCGCGCAGCTTCGAGCGCATTCACCGCTCCAACCTGGTCGGCATGGGGGTGCTGCCGCTGCAGTTCCTCGGCGACGACTCGTGGCAGTCGCTCGGCATCCAGGGTGACGAGGAGTTCGACATCCTGGTGGGCAACGACATCAAGCCGCAGCAGGACGCGACGCTGGTGATCCGCCGCAAGGACGGCTCCGAGCAGCGCGTGACGCTGAAGCTGCGCATCGACACGCCGATCGAAGTCGACTACTACAAGCACGGCGGCATCCTGCCGTTCGTGCTGCGGCAATTGCTGGCAGCCTGAGCGCCTGCGCTGTTGAACAAAGGCCGCTGATGCGGCCTTTGTCGCTTGCAACGTTCAACCGGCGAAGCGCTCTCGGTACGCTGCCTCATCAAAGCCGATCAGCACGTCGCCCTCAGCTTCGACCACCGGGCGCTTGATCACGCTCGGTTGCGCGAGCATCAGCGCGCGCGCAGCACCCTCGTCCGTCACCGCAGCCTGAGCAGCGGGCTCGAGTTTGCGCCACGTGGTGCCCTGGCGGTTGACGAGCTTTTCCCAGCCGCGTGCGCCCATCCAGGCGTCCAGCCGCGCTTGCGGCACACCTTGCTTCTTGAAGTCATGAAAGGCATAGGCTATGCCGTGGTCGTCGAGCCAGCGGCGAGCCTTCTTCACGGTGTCGCAGTTCGGGATGCCGTAGAGCGTGATGGTCATCTCAGGAGTCCGAGGCGGTCGTCGTCGTTGTAGTCACATGCCGGGTCGACGTTATAGCCGGTCTCCGTCACCTTGTCGGTGGTGCGATCCAGGCTCACCTGGAACCACTGGCAGAACGGCGATTCATAGCGGTACGACCAGACGCGCTCGTTGCGACGCGGGATGATCATCTCGTGCGAGGGCCGGCCCAGGCGCTGCAGCACTTCCTGCCGCGTGATGCCCTTCGGGGTGCTGTTGAACATCTGCTCGGTCAGCACCTGCTGCCACCGTGCCACGCGGCCCTGCGCGTCGAGGTCGACCATGTAGGTGTGACGGCCGTAAGGGCCGCGCGCGAACTCCAGCCGCCTGGTGCCATCGGCCAGCGTGTATTGGCCCGTGGGCTCGCCCATGCGAGCCACCACGTCATTCGCCGGTGTGCCGGCCGCAAGTTGCCCCGGCGAGTAGCCGGCACAGCCCCCGAGCAATGCCATCGTGACCACGGTGGCGGAACACACGCGCCACCGAACGTACAGGTGTCTCATGTCGCTGCCTCAATGTCTGTGAAAGTGCCTTCGAGTGTGGCCCGCACGAGAGATTTGCGCAGGATTTCGAGAAGAAAACCCGACAACAAAAAAGCCAGCCTCGAGTGAGGCTGGCTTTCAAGAATTCTGGTGGGCCCTGAGTGACTCGAACACTCGACCTACGGATTAAGAGTCCGCTGCTCTACCAACTGAGCTAAGAGCCCCACGCTATTCGTCGTTCGCCTGGTGGGTTGTGCAGGATTCGAACCTGCGACCAACGGATTAAAAGTCCGCTGCTCTACCAACTGAGCTAACAACCCGCGAAGCCTTAAAGTATAGCCAATCCGCGCAAGCCGCTCAAGCCCCAGTCACCGCCCGCCAGCAAGACGGCGGATCACTTCGCCTGCAGCCACGAGGCCGAAGGTGGCCGTGACGGTGACGACAGAGCCGTAGCCGTGGCAGTTCAGGCTGCCGTCCAACTCGCAGCTTTCCTCAGGCCGCGTGATGTTCTCGCGTGAAAACACGCAGGGCACCCCGATCGGGCCCGAACGGGCCGCCCCGTGCTCCTTGCGCAATCGCTGGCGCAGCGCCGCCAGCAGAGGGTCGTGGGTCGTGTTCGCGAGGTCGGCCAGCTCCACATCCTGCGCGCGCTGCTTGCCGCCGGCGGCGCCGACAGTGACGGCAAGCACCCTCGAATGCAACGCCCACCCGGCCACCGCGGCCTTCGCGCGCACCTGATCGCAACACTCGACCACCGCGTCGACGGGGCGCGGCAGCAGCGCCGGCCAGTTCTGCCCGTCGACGAACTCTTCGACGGCGTGCACACGACAGCGCGGATGGATGGCCGCGATCCGTTCCCGCAATGCCTCGACCTTGGCTTGACCGAGCGTCGCGCTCGTCGCGTGAAGCTGCCGGTTGATGTTGGATTCGGCAACGTGATCGAGGTCGATCAGCGTGAGTTCGGCCACACCACTGCGAGCCAACGCTTCCGCTGCCCAGGAGCCTACGCCCCCCACGCCGATCACGGCCACACGCGCCGCCCGCACCCGCTCGTAGCCGTCACTGCCGTACAGCCGTCGCAATCCGCCGAAGCGGCGCTCTTCATCGGCCTCCAGCATGGCCGGCTCGTGGACGTTCATGCCTCAGACCATGCGCTCAAGGCGCCAGACCTGGTACTTCAGTGCAGCCACCGCGCCGGCGACGATGCCCGCCAGTGCAATGAAGCTCGACAACCCGAGGGTCGAGATGCCCGACAAGCCCTGTCCCACCGTGCACCCGAGCGCCGTCACGCCGCCCATCCCCATCAGCATGCCGCCAACGAGATGGTTGGCTGTGTCTTCCGCGTCGCGGAAGCCTTCCCAACGGAAAGTGCGGGTAGCGATGGCGTACAGCGCGGAGCCCACCACCACACCGACCACCGAGACGATGCCCAGGGTCAGCACGCGGCTCGCGTCGCTGAAGAAGATCAGCCAGTCGATCGTGTAGCTCACCGGCGCAACGAAGCTCAGCGACTCCATGCGTTGCGAGTTGGTGGCAACGAACGCCTCCTGGAGCGTGTTCGGATCCTCGGCGACATACCCGAGGCGGCCGGACACCCACCACACTCCGACGATCACCGCACCGACGACGACGCCACCCAGGACGGTGTTGCCGTTCCGTCCGTCCGGCGTCGCAAGCGCCCATGCCAGGCACGCGCCCCCGACGACGACACCCAGCACCCAGGCCAACGTCGACTTCGACCAGCCCGTGGCCGCGCTGATGATCGACGGCAAGTCCTGACTGGTGGACAGTGTGACCGTGACCGCATCGACCGTGTTGACGCGTACCACCGCCGTGATGCCGCGCAGCGTGGCATAGGCCGACAGACCCAGCACCACGAACACGACGAGCGACTTCAAGTTGCCCCCGCCGACGCGGATCAGCGTCTTGCTGCCGCAGCCGGAGCCCAGCACCATGCCGACGCCGAACAGGAAACCGCCGACCAGCGCGGACAGCCAGATCACCCGCGGTCCGCCGTAGAGGCTTTTGGAGGTGTCGACCCAGCCCAACCCCACCATGGCGTTGAAACCGATGATCGCCACGCCCATGGCCATGACCCACATGCGCATGCGGGTCCAATCGCCCATGTTGACGATGTCGGACACCGCGCCCATCGTGCAGAAATGGGTGCGTTGCGCGACGGCGCCAAAAACAACGGACAAAGCAAAAGCAGCCCAGAGAACCTGGGCTGCGACGGACTGGATATCGACGTCTGGCATGGAGCCGAATTGTAAAAGGCCCCTTACAGCCCCGCCCGCATCAGGGCGGTCGTATTCAACGCAAAGCGACCAGTCGTTCCTTCGCTTCGGCCGCGGCTTCGCTCTGCGGGTGCGCCTTGATGAGTTCCTCGAGCGTCTTGCGGGCGCCCGGGCGGTCCTTCAGCTCGATCTGACACATCGCCACCGACAGCATGGCCTCCGGCGCGCGGGCGTGCGTGGGCGACAGCGCCACCAGACTGCGGAACGCGGCCATGGCCTCCTTGTAGTCGCGCTTTCCGTAGTAGGCATTGCCAAGCCAGTACAGCACCGCCTCGTTGTAGCCGCTGCCCGGGTAGCGCCGCTGGAACGACGTGAAGGCGGCCGCCGAGCCGGTGAAATCGCCCTTGCGGAACAGGTCGAGCGCGGCTTCGTAGTCGCGCTTCTCGTCCGGGCGTGCCAGGAACTCCTTGCCGTCGACCACCGTCTTCTGTGGCTCGATCTGGCGGATGCGCTCCTCGATCCCCTGCGACAGGTCGGTCTGCCTGCGCTGCATGTCGGACAGTTGCCGGGCGATCTCCTCGTCCTGGCCACGCATGCGCGCCAGTTCGCCGCGCATCTGCTCGAGCTGGTTGTTCAGGTCGAGCAGGCTGCGGCGCAACTGGTCGAGTTGCTCCGCGTGCCGAGCCTGTTCCGCACGGTGCTGCTCGTTGGCCTGCTCGACCTTCTGCCGCAACTCGAGGATGGCCTTGCGGGCTTCGTCGTCGCCGAACAGTGCGTAGGCCGGCGTCGCGGCCGCGCAGGCAAGCGCCAGCAACGCGGCTTGGGCCACCGAGCGCGGCCTGCTGCTGAGAGCTGAGAACTTCATAAGACAGACTTCAGCGCAGGTTCAATTCGGCACGACGATTCTTGGCCCAGGCTTCTTCGCTGGAGCCCTGCATCGCGGGGCGTTCTTCACCGTAGCTCACCGCTTCCATCTGGTTTTCCTTGACGCCGAGCAGTTCGAGCGACTTGCGCACCGCTTCGGCGCGCTTCTGGCCCAGCGCCAGGTTGTACTCGCGGCCACCGCGCTCGTCGGCATGGCCTTCGATGGTCAGTCGGCGCTGCCCGTTCCCCGCCAGCGAACGGGCGTAGGAAGCGATCGTGGGGGCGTACTCGTCCTTGACCACGTAGCTGTCGAAGTCGAAATAGACGACGCGAGCCAGCTGCGACGCGGCCCCGTTCTGGCTTTGGTCCTTGGAGAGATCGACCGACGACACCTGCGACTGCGAGGTGCGCCCGCCTTGCGCGCCACCCACCTCGCCGACCGGCGTGCCGGTGCGGCTTTCGACCGGGGTCTCGTCGAGTTTCACGCTGGACCCGCAGCCCGCCAGGACCGCGACGACGCAAGCGGTTGCCAGCATGGAGGATGCAGAGCGAAAGTTCATGACCGTTTCTCCTGTGAAGAACGATGCGCCGCACAGCAGGCGACGCCGAATGAAAAAGGCTCGTTCGAGGGGACGAACGGGCCGCGACTGCGAATGGACCCGTTCAACGAGAAAAAGGTCCCCAGACGGGTTCGAGGACGTCTCCGCGGTTGGAGAGCAAGGTGGCTTTGATCTTGCCATCAAGGGTGGTCGTCATCAACACGTTGCGCCCTTGGGAGCGCGTTGCGTACAGGATGAGACGGCCATTGGGCGCGAAGCTGGGGCTTTCGTCGTCGCTGGTCTCGGAAATCGACGTGATCGTGCCGGACGCGAGCTCCATCAGCTGCAGCCGGAAGGCGCCGCCGCCGGTGCGCGTCACGTAGGCCATCCAGCGGCCGTCCGGGCTGATCGCGGGGCTGATGTTGTAGCTGCCGCTGAACGTGACCCGCTCGGCCGAACCGCCCGAAGCGGGCATGCGATAGATCTGCGGCGAGCCTCCCCGGTCGCTGACGAAGTAGATCGTCTTGCCATCGGCCGTGTAGACCGGCTCGGTATCGATGCCGGAGCTGCTGGCAAGCCGGCGCAAACCTTCGCCGCCGGCGCTCATGGCGTAGATCTGCGAAAGCCCGTCGCGCGTCAGCACCACGGCCATCTGGCGACCATCGGGTGACCAGGCGGGCGCGCTGTTGGATCCCTTGTAGGCTGCCACCGGCCGGCGTCGGCCGCTGGCGATGTCCTGCGAATACACCACGGCCTTCTTCGTCTCGAACGACACATACGCCAGTTGCGTGCCGTCGGGCGACCAGGCCGGCGAAATGATCGGCTCGGCGCTGGCCAGCGCGACCTGGGCGCCCTCGCCGTCGGAGTCGGCCACCCACAGCGTGTGGCGCTTGGCGGCCTGCGTCACATACGCGATGCGGGTCGCGAACACGCCCTTCTCGCCGGTGAGCTTTTCGTAGATGTAGTCCGCGATGCGGTGCGCCACGAGGCGCATGTCGGCTTCGACGATGGCGTACGCCTGACCGCCGAGGTCCTGCCCACGCACGGTGTCCCACAACTTGAAGCGCACATCGACGCGTCCGTCGGCCAACTTGCTCAGGCTGCCGGCGACCAGTGCGTCTGCACCGCGGCCACGCCAATCCTGAGGCACCGGGCGGGCGGTTTCGTCGAGCGACGCGTCGCGCACGTCGATCCCGCGGAACTGACCGCTGCGCTCCAGGTCGGCACGCACGATCGCGGAGATCTGCTGCGTCCATCCCGCCTCCCCGCGGAAGGGCGCGATCGCGATCGGGAACTGGGTGGCGCCCACGCCGGAAATATCGACCCGGAATTGCGCCAACGAGGGGCCCGCGGCCAGTGCGGCGGGCACGGTGAGAAAGCTACGACGGGACCAGTTGCTCATTGGGTTTCTTGCATCCTTCCTTCGCGGTAGGCCGCCTGGGCGGCAAGACGGTATTGTCGCGGTACAGGCAAAGCAGCCATCATCCCGTGGCTGCGCGGCCCGACCGGCGCCCGTCGCGTAAAGGTGGTAACGAATTGGCGCTCCCCCGGTGCACCTCCACGTAGTGCCCCGGGCACGAACAGAAGTTCCCCGCCCGCCGCATATCGCTCACAACAGCACGATGTCGTACTGCTCGGGCGACATCGTCGGCTCGGTCTGCAGAGAGATCGGCTTGCCGATGAAGTCCGAGCACGCGGCCAGGTGCGGGCTTTCCTCGTCGAGCAGCATCTCGACGACGGCAGCCGATGCCACCACCCTGAACTCCTTCGGGTTGAACTGCCGCGCCTCCCGCACGATCTCGCGCAGGATGTCGTAGCACACCGTCCGCGGCGTCTTCACGTTGCCCTTGCCCTGGCACGTGGGGCACGGCTCGCACAGCATGTGGGCGAGCGACTCGCGCGTGCGCTTGCGCGTCATTTCCACCAGGCCGAGTTGCGTGAAGCCGCTCACCGTCATCTTGACCCGGTCCCGCGACAGCTGCTTGCGCAGCTCCGCGAGCACCGCCTCCTGGTGGTCTTCGCGGACCATGTCGATGAAGTCGATGATGATGATGCCCCCCAGGTTGCGCAGCCGTAGCTGCCGCGCGATGGCCTGGGCCGCCTCGAGGTTGGTCTTGAAGATGGTGTCGTCGAAGTTGCGGGCACCGACATACCCGCCGGTGTTGACGTCGATCGTCGTCAGCGCCTCGGTCTGGTCGATGATCAGGTAGCCCCCGGACTTCAGGTCCACACGCCGCGCCAGGGCCTTCTCGATCTCCTGGTCGATGTTGAACAGGTCGAAGATCGGCCGCTCGCCGCGATACAGCTGCAGCTTCTGCACCGAGCTGGGCGTGTACTCGCCGCCGAAGGCCAGCAGCGCTTCGTACTGGCTCAGGGAATCGATGCGCACCGACTGGGTCTCATCGGTGACCAGGTCGCGCAGCACGCGTTGTGCGAGGTTGAGGTCTTCGTGCAGCAGCGTCCCGGGCGGGGTCTTGAAGCTCAGCTGGCGGATGGTGGCCCAGGTCTTGCGCAGGTACGCAATGTCGGCGGCCAACTCGTCGTCGGTCGCGTCCTCGGCATTGGTGCGCAGGATGAAGCCCCCGCCACCGTTGCCCGCCAGGGCCGACATGCGCGCACGCAGCTGGTCGCGCAGTTCCGGCGAGCCGATCTTCTGCGAAATGCCGATATGGTCGTCCTGCGGCAGGAAGACGAGCAACCGCCCGGCAATGCTGATCTGCGTGGACAGCCGCGCACCTTTGGTGCCGATCGGGTCCTTGATGACCTGCACGGTGAGGCTCTGGCCCTCGAACACGAGCTTCTCGATCGGCGTCTGCGCCGCATTGCCGCTGTCGGCGTAGCTGCTGCGCTGCCATACGTCGGCCACGTGCAGGAAGGCGGCCCGTTCGAGCCCGATGTCGATGAACGCCGACTGCATGCCGGGCAGCACGCGCGCGACCTTGCCGGCATAGATGTTCCCCACCAGGCCGCGCTCAAGCGAGCGCTCGACGTGGAGTTCCTGGATGGCACCGTTCTCGACGATCGCCACGCGGGTTTCCTGCGGCGACCAGTTGATGAGGATGTCTTGCATGCGCGCTGAGGGTTCAGAACCTGACGCCGAAGCGTTGCAGAAGCTGCGCGGTCTCGAAGAGAGGCAAACCCATGATACCGGAGTAACTTCCGGTGATCCGCTCGATCCAGGCGGCCGCCTGGCTCTGGATGGCATAGGCGCCTGCCTTGCCCATCGGTTCGCCGCTGGCGACGTAGCGCTCGACCTGCTCGTGAGTCAACGGTGCAAAGCGCACGCGCGAGACGTTGACGAGACGGTGCGAACGGCGCGCCGTGCCGACGGCAACCGCGGTGATCACTCGGTGCTCGCGGCCAGAGAGCGAGCGCAGCATCGCAGCCGCCTCTGCGGCGTTCTGCGGCTTGCCGAGGATGCGCGAGCCGACCGCCACCGTGGTATCCGAACACAGGATGGGCGCCGACGCGCCGCCGCGGCGTCGCAGCCGCTGGCGCGCGGCACCCAGCTTCGCCAGCGTGACCCGCTCGACGTAGTGCAACGGCACTTCGCGCGGCAACACGGCCTCGAGCGCTTCGGCGTCCTCCTCGGCGTCGGGCAACAGCAGTTCGTAGCGCACCCCGATCTGTTCCAGCAACTGGCGCCGGCGCGGGCTCTGCGATGCGAGGTAGACGAAGTCGTGTTCCGTTCGGCTCATGGGATCATTCGCGGTGGTACGGGTGGCCCACCATCACCGACCACGCCCGGTAGAGTTGCTCGGCCAGCATCACACGCACGAACGCATGCGGCAGGGTCAGGTCGGACAGACGCAGCTTTTCTTCGGCGGCGCTGCGCAGCGCCGGGTCCAGGCCGTCGGGCCCGCCGATCAGCAGGGCCACGTCGCGGCCATCGTGCATCCAGGCCTTGAGCCGGCCGGCCAGTTGCACGGTCGTCACCCGGTCTCCGCGCTCGTCAAGAACGACAACCCGCGCGCCCTTCGGGATCGCCGCCTCGATGCGCGCACGCTCGGCGGCCATCAACGCCTCGGTCGGCTTGCCCGAGTTGCGCGGTTCGGTCTTGACCGCCTTCAGCTCCAGGCGAAGCTCCGGCGGAAAGCGCTTGGCGTAGTCGTCGTACGCCGTGTCGGCCCACGCCGGCATGCGCTGGCCGACCGCGACGACGACCAGCTTCATGCCTTGCGGGCGGTG
Organism: uncultured Caldimonas sp.; assembly: GCF_946480305.1. The sequence continues at coordinate 4,891 of NZ_CAMLJQ010000024.1, read as the reverse complement.
GTCTTCTTCGCCGGGGCTTTCTTTGCAGCAGCCTTCTTGGCCGTGGTCTTGGCGGCCGGTCTGGCGGCGGCCTTTCGAGCGGGCGACTTCGCTGCCGTCTTCGCAGGCGCCTTGGCAGAGGCCTTCGCCGCAGGCTTGCGGGTCGTCACGCCCTTCTTTGCCGCAGGCGCGGTCTTGGCGGGTGCCGCCTTCTTGGCTGCCGCTTTCTTGGCGGCAACCTTGCGGGCCGGCGCCGGCGCGTCGTCGCTCTCGTCCTCGTCGTCCGGGGTCGAGGCCTTGGGCAGCCCCTTGATCTCGCCGTACTTCATCTTGACGGGCTTCTCGCCCCAGATCTCTTCGAGGTGGTAGTACTGGCGGATCGACGGCTGCATGATGTGCGCCACCGCGGCGCCGCAGTCGACGATGATCCACTCGCCGTTTTCCTCGCCCTCGGTGCGCATCACCTGGAAGCCCTTGCCCCGGACGCTGTCGCGCACGCTCGCTGCGAGGGCCTTGGTCTGGCGGTTGGAATTGCCGGAGGCCACGATCACGCGCTCGAACAACGGTGAGAGGTGCTCCGTGTTGAACACCTGGATGTCCTGGGCCTTGACGTCTTCCAGGCCATCGACGATGGCGCGTTGCAGTTTGCGAATGTCCATTGAGGTGGGCGTCTCCGTTGAGGGTTGTTGCGGTTGGTAAAGGCGATGCTGCGCAATATAGCGTGCGACCGGCAGCGGGACCAGCATGTCGATAGCTTGGCCGGCCGCGGCGCGCGTGCGGATGTCGGTGGCCGACACGGCCATCGGAGGCAGCGGCAGCCTCACCATCTTGTGAGGCACTGCGGCAAGTGCCACGCCTGCCTGCGGCTCGGCGCCCGCCCGGCCGGCCACCGCCATCGTGACGCGCTGCAGCAATTCGCGCCACTCATGCCAGGTGTCGAGCCGCTGGTATTGGTCCTGCCCGATCACGAGAAACCACTCGGCAGGTTCGCGGCAGGCCTCTTGCATGGCACGCACGGTGTCCACGGTGTAGCTCGCACCCGGGCGGTGCAGCTCGCACGGGTCGACCACGAACCGCGGCTCGCCCGCCGTGGCGAGGTGCACCATGGCCAGGCGGTGATGGCCCGGGGTCATCTCGCGACTTTTCTGCCACTGCAGCCCGGCCGGCACCCAGCGCAGTTCGTCCAAGCGGAGCGCGTCGAGCGCGACGCGGCCGAGCGCCAGGTGCGCGTTGTGCACCGGGTCGAAGCTGCCCCCGAGGATGCCGATGCGTTTCAAGCCGTCAGGCCCAGTCGCGCGCGACCAGGAAGTCGGTATAGAGCCGCGCCTCCGGCGTGCCGGGCTCGGGATGCCAGTCGTAGCGCCACTTCACGACGGGCGGCATCGACATCAGGATCGATTCGGTGCGCCCACCCGATTGAAGTCCGAAGAGCGTGCCGCGGTCCCACACCAGGTTGAACTCCACGTAGCGCCCGCGGCGGTAGGCCTGGAAGTCGCGCTCGCGCTCGCCGTATCCCGTGGCGCGGCGGCGCTGCACGATGGGCAGGTAGGCCTCCAGGAAGGCATCGCCCACCGCACGCATCAGCGCGAAGCCGTTGTCGAAGCCCCCTTCGGCGAAATCGTCGTAGAAGATGCCGCCGATACCACGCGGCTCGTTGCGGTGCTTCAGGAAGAAGTAGTCGTCGCACCACTGCTTGAAGCGCGGGTACTTGTCGTCGCCGAACGGTGCCAGGGCATGCTTGCACACCGCATGGAAGTGGCGCGCATCCTCCTCGAAGCCGTAGTAGGGCGTGAGGTCCATCCCGCCGCCGAACCAGGTCACCATCGGCGCACCAGCCGGATGCGCCGCGAGCATGCGCACGTTCATGTGCACCGTCGGCACGTAGGGGTTGCGAGGGTGGAACACGAGCGAGACGCCCAGCGCCTCGAACGGCGCACCGGCCAGCTCGGGCCGATGCTGCGTCGCCGATGGCGGCAACTGCGTGCCCTTCACGTGCGAGAAGTTGCACCCGCCGCGCTCCAGCAAGCCGCCCTCTTCCACCAGACGCGAGATGCCGTCGCCTTCAAGCCGGCCGCCGGCAGGCCGCTCCCACGCGTCGCGCACGAAGGGCTGGCCGTCCTCGGCCTGCATCGTCGTGATGATGCGATCCTGCAGGTTCAGCAGGTAGGTGCGGACGTCGTCGGTCTTCACCGCTTGATTGCCCGGTAGCCGATGTCGCTGCGGAACTGCATGCCGTCGAAGTGGATGCCTTGCATCGCCTGGTACGCGCGCTGTTGCGCGGCCTTCACCGAGTCGCCCAGCGCCGTGACGCACAGCACCCGACCACCGGAGGTGACCGTCTGCCCGTCCTTTGCCGCCGTGCCGGCATGGAACACCACCGCATCGGGTTGTGCCGCAGGCAGGCCGGTGATGACATCGCCCTTGCGCGGCTGCAGCGGGTAGCCGGGCGCGGCCATCACGACGCCCAGCGCCGCGCGCCGGTCCCATTGCAGCTCGATCTTGTCGAGCGTGCCGTCGGTGGCGGCCAGCATCACTTCGAGCAGGTCCGTCTTCAGCCGCATCATGATCGGCTGCGTCTCCGGGTCGCCCATGCGGCAGTTGAATTCGAGCGTCTTCGGCTGGCCGTTGGCGTCGATCATCAGGCCGGCATACAGAAAGCCAGTGTAGGGAATGCCGTCCTTCGCCATGCCGGTGATGGTCGGCAGGATGATCTCCTGCATCGCCTTGGCATGCACGTTGGGCGTGACGACGGGAGCCGGCGAGTACGCGCCCATGCCGCCGGTGTTCGGGCCCTGGTCGCCGTCGAGCAGACGCTTGTGGTCCTGGCTGGTGGCCAGCGCCAGCACGTTCTTGCCGTCGCACAGCACGATGAAGCTGGCCTCTTCGCCCTGCAGGAATTCCTCGATCACGACCCGCGCGCCGCCGGCGTTGTGCTGCACGCCGAGCTTGTTGTCGAGCAGCATCCAGTCGACCGCTTCATGAGCCTCCTGCAAGGTCATCGCGACGACCACGCCCTTGCCGGCCGCCAGGCCGTCGGCCTTCACGACGATGGGGGCGCCCATGTTGTCGACGTAGGCATGGGCCGCCTGCGCATCGCTGAAGGTTTCGTAGGCCGCCGTCGGGATCTTGTGGCGGCGCATGAAGTCCTTCGAGTAGGCCTTGGAGCTTTCGAGTTGCGCCGCCGCCCGGGTGGGCCCGAAGATGCGCAGCCCGCGCGCGCGGAACACGTCGACCACGCCGGCTGCCAGAGGCGCTTCGGGGCCGACGACCGTCACGCCCACGCCTTCGCTGGCCGCGAAGTCAGCCAACGCCTCCGGCTCGGTGATGTCGACGTTCTCCAGGTGAGGGTCGAGCGCGGTGCCCCCGTTGCCCGGCGCAACGAACACCTTGTGCACGCGCGGCGACTGCGCCAGCTTCCAGGCCAGTGCGTGTTCGCGGCCACCGCCGCCGATGACGAGGACTTTCATTCTTCGAGCTCGGCGTTGTGAAACACGTCCTGGACGTCGTCCAGGTCTTCGAGCACGTCGAGCAGCTTCTGCATGCGTTGTGCGTCCTCGCCTGCCAGGGCGATGGTGTTTTCGGCCCGCATCGTCACTTCCGCCACTTCGGGCTTCAGCCCCGCGCCTTCGAGTGCGTTCTTCACGGCCTCGAAGTCGGCCGGGCTGCACAGCACCTCGATGGAGCCGTCGTCACCGGTGATCACGTCTTCGGCGCCGGCTTCGAGCGCCACTTCCATCACCTTGTCTTCGCTGGTGCCCGGCGCAAACACGAACTGCCCGCAGTGCTTGAACTGGAAGGCCACCGAGCCCTCGGTGCCGAGGTTGCCGCCGTACTTGCTGAAGGCGTGGCGCACCTCCGCCACGGTGCGCACCCGGTTGTCGGTCATGCAATCGACGATCACTGCCGCGCCGCCGATCCCGTAGCCTTCATAGCGGATTTCCTCGTAGCTCACGCCTTCGAGGTTGCCGGTGGCCTTGTCGACGTTGCGCTTGATCGTGTCGGCAGGCATGTTGGCCGCCTTGGCCTTGTCGATCGCCAGCCGCAGGCGCGGGTTGGTCGCAACGTCACCGCCACCCTGGCGGGCGGCCACCATGATCTCGCGGATCACGCGGGTCCAGACGCGGCCGCGCTTTTCGTCCTGGCGGCCTTTGCGGTGCTGGATATTGGCCCATTTGGAATGTCCGGCCATGAAGAAGCTCCTGGAAACGCCGGGGCGGATGGCAAAACGGGCCGCGGCGCAAAGTGTGATGTGTTGGATAGACTGCGATTTTATCCGGGGGCACTCCCCGTCACTTTCAGTACACCGCCATGGCCGAACCGATCCTGATTGCCCAAGCCGCCGAAACCCAATGCCACCTGCTGCCCGGGCTGGCCAACCGGCACGGCCTGATCACCGGCGCGACCGGCACCGGCAAGACGATCTCGCTGCAAACGCTGGCCGAGAACTTCTCGCGCATCGGTGTGCCGGTGTTCATGGCGGACGTGAAGGGCGACCTCACCGGCATTTCGCAGGCCGGCGTCCTGCCGCCCAAGGTCGCCAAGATCATCGAGGAGCGCGGCCTGCCTGCGCCGGAATCGCGCGCCTGCCCCACGACGTTGTGGGACGTGTTCGGCGAACAGGGCCACCCGGTGCGCGCCACCGTGTCCGACATGGGCCCGCTGCTGCTGGGCCGCATGCTCGACGTGAACGATACGCAGCAAGGCGTGCTGTCGCTGGTGTTCAAGATCGCCGACGACCAGGGCCTGCTGCTGCTCGACCTGAAAGACCTGCGCGCGATGCTGCAGCACGTGGGCGACAATGCCGGCCAGTTCACCACCGAGTACGGCAACATCAGCGCGGCGAGCGTGGGCGCCATTCAGCGCGGGCTGCTGCAGATCGAGGAACAGGGCGGCGACAGGTTCTTCGGCGAGC
>NZ_CAMLJQ010000023.1 GCF_946480305.1 uncultured Caldimonas sp. | reverse complement strand
TGCACGCACGAGCCGCCGATCGCGTCGATGCGTTCGACCTTCTGCGTGCGCGTGTTGAACACCAGATAGCGCACCGTCTGCTCGCGGTAGGGCTTGACCTTCAGCAGGATCAGCAGGCCGAGCCGCGCGTAGGCCACCTCGGCGTCGGTGAGCGACTGATGCTTGTCTTCGACGGGCTCGCTGTAGATGCCCAGGCCGGTTTCGGTGTTGTTCTCGATCTTGACGGTGAGGTCGCCGCCCATGGTCTCGACGAACACGGTGTCGAGCACGTTGATGTGCGGGTGCTTGCCGCCGACGTGATCCTCGCGCGTGGTGATCGTCCACTCGAAGTCGTGGCTCGCGGGCAGGGCGATGTCGCGTTCGCCCCGGTTGTCGACGTAGCGTACCGAGCCGTCGCGCTCGATGTGCCAGCGGAACACGCGCACGTCGTGCAACTGCTGGCCGATCTGGAAGGCGGCGAGCAGCTTGTCCTGCGTGACCCGCAACTGCAGCAGCGTGGCCTGCTTGTAGTAGGCGTAGAGCTCGCGGAAGTCCTGCGTGAAGCGTGGGTCTTCGAGAAAGCTGCCGGCGAGCGGCACCGCTTCGAGCTCGTCCGCACCGTCGTGCGTGGCGAGCCGGTACAGCGCGAAGACGTCGCCGACGGCGGTCTCCTTGCGCAGCCCGATGAAGACGTTGTAGCCGAACAGCAGCAGGTCGCCGATGCGGACGATGTCGCGCGCGACGCAGTTGTTCTCGGTGCGGGCACGCGTGCGCAGGATCAGCGCCTGGTCCGAGCGGCCGAACTCCGCCAGGCGCGCCTCGTTGAGCGCCTGCGCCTTGCGCAGCAGCGTTTCGCCCTGGGTGGCCAGCCGCTTCTTCAGCAGCTCGTAGCTGCCGCTCTCGGCCACCATGCTCTCGACCTGGGACTCGGCATGGGCGGCTTGTTCGTTGTCTTGCATGTCGTGCCTTCGGTCGTCGGCTTACCAGCCGGCTCGCAGCAGCGCGAGGAGTTCCTCACGTTGCGGTTGTGCGTCGAGCCAGCTGCGGATGCGGATCAGTTCGTCGATGCACGCGTCGCCATGTTTGGCGCGCAGCCCGGCCTCGCGGCGGCCGCGCAGTTCATCGGCACGCAGGCGGCGTTGCCATGCTTCGGAAAGGATCTCGGTCAGCCGGCCGGAGAGATCGCCCTGGGCGAGCGAGGCCCATTCGCCGCGGTCCAGCCAGACCAGCTGGCAGGCCGAGCAGGCGTCGAGCCGGAAGTCGGGCTGCGTGCCGACGCGGTAGCGCTGCATCAGGCGCGCACAGCCGGGGCACATGCGGGCGCGTGCATCCAGCTCCTCTTCGGCACGCGCAGCGGGTTCCGTCATTGCTGCCGCGGCCGGCTGGCGCTCGCGCCACTGCCGGTAATCGCCGAGTTGCAGTGCACAAGCGCCGCAGGCCCCGCATTGCTGGGCCGCGAGGCCCGGCGACAGCTCGGCTGCTGCCATCTCCGCCTGCGGCGAGCAGGCGCAACGTAGACGCTGGTTCATACCTTCTCCCTGCCGCACGCTGCGCGCGCGGCCCCTTGCAGTTGTCGTTGTCGTGTGGCGGCTCAGAGGCCGACGTGGCGGCGCAGCTCGGCCAGCTGGGCCTGCATCTCCACGGTCAATTCGGCCGGATTCAGCTTGCCGACGATGCTGCGCAGGATGCGCTTCTCGTTGTCGTCGACCACGCCGTCCTTCAATGCGATGTCGAGCAGGCGCTGGAGTTCGTCGACACGCAGCGTGCCGTCGTTCGAGAAGCACTCGATCGAGCGCCACGCCATTTCGAGATAGTCACGGCTTTCTTTCATGGGGTGCTCCTCCTCAGGCCTTCGGCACCAGCGGCACCTGTTTGTTGTTGAAGCCCATCAGCAGCGTCTGCAGCGCGGACTTCTGGGTCTCGTCGCCGTCGCGCATCACCTTCGTGAGCAGGGCAGCCACCGTGAGGTTCTGCAACTCGCCGGAACTGCTGCCCAGGGCGCCCACCACGTCGCGCACGTCGTCGACGAGGTTGCGCTGGCCCGCGAGCTGGTCCTTGAGGCCTGCCTGCAACGCGTTGCTCTTGTTGATGACGCCATCCAGGCTCTTGCCGACGGCCAGCGCGTTGACGAAGCGGTCGAAGTAGTCGCCCTGGCCACCGACGATGTCGATCTTCGCGTTGCCCAGTGCGACGCCCAGCACCTCGGCCTGCTCCTTCGCGATGTGGGTCTGCGCCTCGATGGCCTTGAGGGTTTCGGTGTGCGCCATCTCCAGTCGCAGGCGGAACTCTTCGTGCGCGCGGGTCTCGTCGCTCATCGCCTTCATGGCTTCGAACTTCTCGCGCAATCCCTTGGCCTCGGCCTGGAAGCGGGCCTCGATCGTCTGCGCCTCGGCCATGCCGGTCTTGGCCGTGGCTTCGGCGTCGGCGGCACGCACGTGCACCTGGGCCAGGCCCAGCTTTTCCTTGCCTTGCGCCTCGGCTTCGAGCTTGGCGCGCAGGCCCTCGGCTTCAGCTTGCGAGCGGGCGCCGATCACCTGTGCGTCGGCGAGACCGAGCTTTTCCTTGCCGGCGGCTTCCGCTTCCAGCTTGGCGCGCAGCGCTTCGGCCGCGGCCACCTGCACCTTGGCTTCGACCAGGCCCTGCTTTTCGCGTGCGTCGGCGTTCACCAGCAGCACCTTCGCATCGGCCAAACCCGGGGCCGCCTTGATGGCTTCCATGCCTTCGGCTTCGCGCTTCTTCGATTCGGCGTCCTTCTCGGCCACCTTCAGCTTGGCCTCGGCCAGCGTCAGTTCCTCGGCGGCCTTGTGGCGCGCACGGCGCTCCTGCGATTCGGCAGCCTTCACTTCCATCAGCAGCTTCTCTTCGGCCTGACCCTCGGCCAGGATGATGGTCGACTTCTTCGTGCGGTCTGCCTCGGCAATGATGCGCAGTTCCTTGATGGCCTCTTCCTGCTCGGCCACCGTGCGCTCGACCACGATGCGTTCGCGGATCACGTCGGCGATGGCCTTCTTCTGCACCTCGACGGACTTGTCCTTCTCGATCTTCTGCAGCGTCACTTCCTTCTCGCGGTCCACCACTTCCAGTTCGCGGGCACGGGTGACCTTTTCTTCCTCGATCACGACGGCGCGCTTGCGGTTGTTCTCGGCGACTTCCTTCTCGCGCTGCACGTTCTCCTGCTGCACGGCGATGGTCTGTTCGGCGAGCAGGCGGGCGAGTTCGGACTTGGTCTTCTCTTCGGACTGGATCTTCGCCGTCTCGGCTTCTTCACGTGCGCGCACCGAAGCGATCTCGCGGCTCTGGCGTGCCTGGGCGTCGGCCTGCTGGCGCTCGAGTTCGAGCAGCGCTTCCTGCGTCTCGACGTCCTTCTTCTTGATCTGCATCTCTTCGTTGCGACGCAGTTCGTTCGTGCGCACGTGCTCCACCGCGGTCAGCTCGGTGATCTTCTTGATGCCCTGCGCATCGAGGATGTTGTTCGAATCGAGCTTGTGGATCGGCGTCTGTTCGAGGTAGTCGATCGCGGCGTCTTCGAGCACGTAGCCGGAGAGGTCGTCGCCGATCTGGCGGATGATCTCGTCGCGGAAGCGGTCGCGGGCCTGGTACAGGTCGACGAAGTCCATCGACTTGCCGACCGTCTTCAGCGCTTCGGAGAACTTGGCGGAGAACAACTCTTCCAGCGTTTCATGGTTCGATGCGCGCTCGCAGCCGATGCCTTGCGCGACCTTCAGCACGTCTTCGGCGGTCTTGTTGACGCGCACGAAGAACTTCACCTTGATGTCCGCCCGGATGTTGTCCTGGCAGATCAGGCCCTCGTTGCCGGTGCGGTCGATCTCGATGGTCTTCAGCGAGATGTCCATCAGCTCGGCCTTGTGGATGATCGGGTAGACCATGCGGCCGGTGAAGGTCACCTCGGGTTCGGCCCGCAGCGTGTTGACGATCAACGCATAGCCCTGCTCGACCTTGCGATAGAACTTGGCGAATGCGATGAGCATGCCAAGGATCAGGATGACGGCGATGCCTACGCCAATGAGAATCGGCTCCATGAATTCCCCCCTCGGGTGTGGATAGCGTTGATGAAACGGTGCAAGACAGCGATCTGCAGGATCAGATCTGCGGCTCGATCAGGTAGCGGCCGTTCGCCTCGTCATAGTCGACGATCCTTGCGGCTGAACCCTTGGTGAGTGCGTTGGGCGTGTTGGCCCACACGCGGATGTTCAGGTTGGCGCCGCGGCGCTTGATCTCGGCGCGACCGAAGCGTTCGTCGACGGTGCCGGTGATCACCCGGCAGGTTTCGCCGATAAGCGCCACGTTGCTCTCGGCGTTGTGCGTGATGAACAGGCCGCGCAACGGCCGCACGATGCGGGCCGTGACCGGCACGGCGGCCACGAAGCTGCCGACCAGCACGCCGGTGCCGGCCAGCCACTGCAGGCCGGTCGTCGGCACGAGTGGCAGCAGCCACATGCCGGCCAGGCAGGACAGCACCCACCCCAGCAGGACCAGCAGGCTGACGACGATGGAAAACGGCACGCCGTTGAGGCCCATGGCCACCACGTAGCCGGCGAGCACGCCGACGTCGGTGACCGAACCTTCCGCATGGGCTTCGAGATCGAGGTCGACCCCGCTCGAGTCGAAGTCGACGATGCCGATGATGGCCAGCAGCCAATAGACCAGCACGACGCCCAGCATCGTGGTGTAGACAGCCGTCGGATAGCTGACGACTGCGGCGATGAAGTCCCCCATATCCCTCCCTCATGTGCACGACTGATGTGCACAACTACCGTTTCTGATGTGTCCCCTGGCCGGCGAACCGGGCGAGTTCCTGCGTCACATGCTCCTTGATCGTGAGACGGTCTTCCGATGCCACGCCGTAGCGTTTGCCCAGCAGCGCATAGTCGGCTGCGGTCAGGGATACGGTGAGGCGCGGGCGCTTGGGGCGCGTGGGCGTGGGCAACTCGAGCATGCGGCGGATCTGGTCCGACGTCGACAGATGGTTCTCGAAGGCCGCGCAACGCACTGCGTCCAGAACGGACTGATCCACGTCGAATGCGACCTGCACCGAGTGGTGGGCGTCGTCGGCGTGCTGCCAGCGCAAGGGCTTGGGCATGGCACTCATCGCGTCATTGAGCCGCGACGCCGCTCGCGCCACTTGCTGCGCGCGATGCGACCCGGCGCGTCATAGCGCCGAGGTGTACTCGATCTGATGGCATTCCCTCACCCCGATGGACCGTCTGGCGTGGTCCGATGCGGCGCAGGATAGGAGTGCCGACATATCATGTCAACTCCCCCAGGCGGGGGGCGCGAAGCGGCGGCTTCAGGCGAGGAAACGGTCGAGCAGGCGCCGGCTCGTGCGGTCGAGGGCCTGCAGGTCGCGCACCAGAAAATGCAGACCCTGGCCGTCGGCGATCAGCAGGGCGCCGCCGGGCAGGCGCCGGATGTCTTCCTCGCCCTTCAGCACGAGTTGTGTGGGGCCGCGGTCGGTATCGACGTCCCACGTGCTCGGTGTCGAGAAGCTCGACACGCTGCGCAAGCGCGTGATGTGCGGCACGAATTCACGCGCATGCAGTTCTTCACGCAACAGGGTCTGTTGCTCTGCCGGCAGGCGGTTGAGGTGGTCGATCCATGCGACCTCGTGCCCATCCGCGCCGACCAGTGAGATGCCTTCGTCCGGCGCGGCAATCGGGAAGGCGCGTACCGGCGTGACGCCTTCATGGCGTTCGCCGTCGATCGTCACGAGCACGAGCTTGCCGTAGGTGTTGCGTTCGAGGCTGAGAAGAGGGGAGTGCATGGTCGGCCTCATCAGGCGGCATCGCGCACGGTGGCGCCGTCGTCTTCGTTCCACACGCCGGCCTCGGTGTTGCGGGCCTGCGCTTCGTAGAGTCGCCAGTACGCGCCCTGCCGCGCCATCAGCGCATCGTGCGGGCCGACTTCGACGATCTGGCCGCGGTCCATCACCACCAACCGGTCGGCCTGGCGCAAGGTGCTCAGGCGATGGGCGATGGCGATGGTGGTGCGACCGCGCACGAGGTTGTCGAGCGCCTTCTGGATCTCCTTCTCTGTTTCGGTGTCCACAGAAGAAGTGGCTTCGTCGAGGATGAGGATGCGTGGGTCGATCAGCAGCGCACGCGCGATCGAGATGCGCTGGCGTTCGCCGCCGGACAGGCCCTGCCCGCGCTCGCCGACCAGCGAGTCGTAGCCGTGGGGCAGACGCAGGATGAACTCATGCGCATGCGCAGCGCGTGCGGCGGCCACGATCTCTTCGCGCGTGGCATCCGGCTTGCCGTAGGCGATGTTCTCGGCGATGGTGCCGAAGAACAGGAACGGCTCCTGCAGCACGAGGCCGATGTGCTTGCGGTATTCGGCGACGGGCAGCGTGCGGATGTCGACGCCGTCGATGCGGATCGAGCCTTCGCTCACGTCGTAGAAGCGGCAGATCAGGTTGACCAGCGTGCTCTTGCCTGAGCCGCTGTGGCCGACCAGGCCGATCATCTCGCCCGGCGCGATGTTGAGGTCCAGCCCGCGGATCACGGAGCGGTTGCCGTAGCGGAAGCCGACGTCGCGGATCTCGATGCGGCCTGTCACGTCGTCCAGGTGCGCCGGTTGTGCCGGCTCCGGCACGCTCGATACGTGGTCGAGGATGTCGAAGATGCGCTTCGCGCCGGCGGCCGCCTTCTGCGTGACCGAGACGATGCGGCTCATCGAGTCGAGCCGCGTGTAGAAGCGGCTGATGTAGGCAAGGAAGGCGGTCAGCACGCCCACCGTGATGTCGCCGCGCGACACCTGCCAGATGCCGAAGGCCCACACCACGAGCAGACCGATCTCGGTGAGCAGCGACACCGTCGGCGAGAACAGCGACCACACCTTGTTGAGCCGGTCGTTCACCGCGAGGTTGTGGCGGTTGGCTTCCCGAAAGCGCGTGGCTTCGCGCTTCTCCTGGGCAAACGCCTTCACGACGCGGATGCCGGGGATGGTGTCGGCCAGCACGTTGGTCACCTCCGACCACACGCGGTCGATCTTCTCGAAGCCGGTGCGCAGCCGGTCGCGCACCACGTGGATCAGCCAGGCGATGAAGGGCAGCGGCAGCAGCGTGACGAGCGCCAGCCAGGGATTGATCGAGAACAGGATGGCCGCGGTCATCACGATCATCAGCACGTCGGTCGCGAAGTCGAGCAGATGCAGCGACAGGAACACGCAGATGCGGTCCGTCTCGCTGCCGATGCGCGCCATCAGGTCGCCGGTGCGCTTGCCACCGAAGTATTCGAGCGACAACTTCAGCAGGTGTTCGTAGGTGGTCGTGCGCAGGTCGGCGCCGATGCGTTCGCTCACCAGCGCCAGGATGTAGGTGCGCGCCCAGCCTAGGCCCCAGGCGACCAGGGCGGCGGCGAGCAGGCCGCCGAGGTACATCAGCACCAAGGCCGGATCGATGGGGGTGCCGTTCTGATAGGGGATGAGCACATCGTCCATCAGCGGCATCGTGAGGTACGGCGGCACCAGCGTCGCGGCGGTCGAGCCGAGCGTCAACGCGAAGCCGGCGAGCAACTGCCCGCGATACGGCCTGGCGAAGCGGCCGAGCCGCAGCAGCGTCCAGGTCGACGGGGCGGCCTGGTCTTCGCGGGCGCAGGTGGGGCATTCCTCCTGCTCGGGTTCCAGCGTGGCGTGGCAGCGCTCGCAGATGTTCTCTTCTGCGGGCGCGACGGCGCCGCCATGGCGCAGTGCTTCGAGCTGCTCCTCGAAGCGGTCGATCAGACGCTGCGCAGCGAGATGGCGCTTCAAGGTGTAGCGCCAGCACGCGAGGCGCTCGTTCTCGTCGATCAACTCCAGCGTACCGATGCCGGCGTGGTCGTGATGGGCCAACTTGAGACCCAACCGGATCGGGGTGCTGGATCCGTTTTTGTCGCCGTTCGGCGACGCATGATTTTTGGTGCTGTCGCCGTTCAGCGACAGGAGTCGGCGATCGGTGAGCACGACGACACCAGAGGTGAAATGAAGTTCATCGTCAAGGTCAACCTGGAGCCATGCGCGAACGTTCTCCCCTTCGGCCAGCACGGTTTCGAGTACGGAACCCCAAGGCCCGGCAAGCGAACGCGAGTCAGGCTGCAACCCGCAGGAGGGGGCGGCAGCAGGAGCGCAGGTCGCGCTGTGATCAAAACCCGGAGGCTGGTTTGTCATTCTCTGAACAGTGGTGTGGGTCGGGCCGTTGTGCCCTGAGGGCGATGCACGCATCGCAACCTGACTCTGACGCGCGAGCAAGGCGCCCGGTTGACACCGGTGTTGCCGCCGGACGCTCGCACCGCAGCCCGGCACAGGCTTTTGGCGAGCTTGTGTGAGCTTTGTCCGCTTTTCCCGGTAATTCGACTAGCGCCGAGGGCCGCAGCGCGGTCCGCCGAACAACGCGCAACTGAAAACGCAATGAAAGACCTTCAATTCCTCCGTGTCGTCTACCTGGACGGCCCGAACATCTGGACCTACCGCCCCGTGATCGAAGCGTGGGTCGACATCGGCGATCTCGAAGACTCTCCCTCCAACACCATCCCGGGCTTTGCTCAGCGGCTCGAAGCGTGGCTGCCATCGCTGGTCGAGCACCGCTGCGGCGTCGGCGAGCGCGGCGGCTTTTTGCAGCGGCTGCGCGAAGGCACGTGGCCGGCGCACATTCTCGAGCATGTCGCCATCGAGTTGCAGAACCTGGCCGGCTCGCAGGCGGGGTTCGGCAAGGCGCGTCAGACGTCGGTGCGCGGCATCTACAAGCTGGCCTTCCGCTCTCGCAACGAACAAGTGGGGCGCGCATGCCTGGAGGCCGCACGCGAACTCGTGCTGGCGGCCATGGACGATCGCCCCTTCGACGTGCCTGCCACCGTGGCACGCCTGCGCGCGATGGTCGACTCGCTGTGCCTGGGCCCCAGCACTGCCTGCATCGTCGATGCGGCCGGCGATCGCGGCATCCCGTTCATCCGCCTGACCGACGGCAACCTGGTGCAACTGGGGCATGGTGCCCGCCAGCGCCGCATCTGGACGGCCGAGACCGACCGCACCAGCGCCATTGCCGAAAGCGTCTCGAGCGACAAGGACCTGACCAAGAGCCTGCTGCAGTCGTGCGGTGTGCCGGTGCCGGAAGGGCGGGTGGTCACCAGCCCTGAAGACGCCTGGGAGGCCGCGCAGGACATCGGCTTGCCGGTGGTGGTGAAGCCGTCGGATGCCAACCATGGTCGCGGCGTGTCGATCGAGCTGTCGAGCCGCGAAGACATCGAGGCCGCCTACCACCTGGCCGATGCCGAAGGCAGCGAAGTGCTCGTCGAGCGCTACATCCGCGGCAACGAGCACCGACTGCTGGTGGTCGGCGGCAAGGTGGTCGCCGCTGCGCGCGGCGAAACCGCCTGGGTCACCGGCGACGGCCGTTCCACGGTGGCCGAGCTGATCGACAGCCAGCTCAACACCGATCCCCGGCGCGGTCTCACCGAAGACTTTCCGCTCAACAAGATCCTGCTGTCCGAGGACCCGGCCGTGGGGCTCGAGCTGCAGCGGCAGCAACTTGAGCCGCACTCGGTGCCGGAGGCGGGCCGCAGCGTGCTGATCCAACGCAACGGCAACGTGGCCTTCGACGAGACGGACGAAGTGCACCCCGAGGTGGCGGCCGCCGTGTCGCTGGCAGCGCGCGTCGTAGGGCTCGACATCGCCGGTGTCGACGTGGTGGCCGAAGACATCTCGCGCCCGCTGGCCGATCAACAGGGGGCCGTGGTCGAGGTGAATGCCGGCCCCGGCCTGCTGATGCACCTGAAGCCGGCGAACGGCAAGGGGCGCCCCGTGGGCCGCGCGATCGTCGACCATCTGTTCGCCGAAGGGGAGACCGGTCGCGTGCCGCTCGTGGGCATCACCGGCAGCGCGGGCACCACGTTGATTGCACGGCTCGTCGCCTGGATGCAGCACCTGCAGGGTCAACGTGTCGGCCTGGCTTGCGCGGATGGACTCTTCCTCGATCGACGCCGTGTGGACGCCGCGCCTTGCGCGACCTGGGAAGCCGGTCGCCGCCTGCTGATGAACCGCAGAGTCGAAGCGGCCGTGATCGAGAACGGCGCCGAGGGCATCCTGCGGCATGGCCTGGCATATGACCGGTGCCGGGTCGGTGTCGTCACCGACGTGAGCGGTGCCGACGCGTTGCGCGAGTTCTATATCGACGAACCGCGGCAGGTCTACAACGTGTTGCGCACGCAGGTGGACGTGGTGCTGCCGGAGGGCGCCGCCGTGCTCAACGCGAACGATCCGCTCGTGGTCGAGATGGGCGCGCTGTGCGACGGCGAGGTGGTGTTCTACGGCATCGACCCGCAATTGCCGGCCATCGTCGAGCACCGTCAGCAGGGCGGCCGCGCTGCCTTCGTGCGCGACGGTGTGCTGACGTTCGCCACGGGCTCGAGCGAGGTGGCTGTGGTGCGGCTGGCCGACGTGCCGGTGGCGCGCGCCGCGCAGAGCACGATCGAGCCGGAGTGCGTGCTGGCAGCCGCTGCCGCCACATCGGCGCTCGGCGTGCCGACCGAACTGATCCGTACCGGGCTGCAGACCTTCGAGCCCGCACAGACCCTGGCCGCTGACCGAGGCGCCGCAGGCCGCCTCTCCCAGCCCCTTTGAAGCAGAAGAAAGAGCGATCCATGAAAGTCTCTCGTGTCCGTGCGCTGCGTGGCCCCAACCTGTGGAGCCGCCGTACCGCGATCGAAGCAGTGGTTCATTGCGACGAGGCAGAGCGCTCGCTGGCGCAGCTGCCCGGCTTCGAGCTGCGCCTGCGCGCGCGCTTCCCGGCGGTCGGCACCCTGCATGCCGCGGGTCAGGCGGGGGCCACCTCGCTGGCGCATGCGCTCGAGCGCACGGCGCTGGCGCTGCAGGCCCAGGCAGGATGCCCGGTCACCTTCAGCCGCACCACCGAGACGGTCGAGCGTGGCACCTACCAGGTGGTGGTCGAGTACACCGAAGAAGCCGTGGGCCGGCTGGCATTCGAGCAGGCGGAAAGCCTGTGCCGCGCAGCGCTGGACGACCAGCCCTTCGACGTGCCCGCTGCGCTCGCGCAACTGCGTGAACTCGACGAGGACGAGCGCCTGGGCCCGAGCACCGGCTCCATCGTGCGGGCCGCCGTGGCCCGCGGCATCCCGTATCGCCGCCTGACGCAGGGCAGTCTCGTGCAGTTCGGCTGGGGCAGCCGTCAGCGCCGCATCCAGGCCGCCGAGATGGACCGCACCAGCGCCATTGCCGAATCCATCGCGCAAGACAAGGAGCTGACCAAGAAGCTGCTGCACGCGGCGGGCGTGCCCGTGCCGCTCGGGCGCCCGGTGGCCGATGCCGAGGATGCATGGGCCGCTGCCTGCGAGATCGGCCTGCCGGTGGTCGTGAAGCCGCGTGACGGCAACCAGGGCAAGGGCGTCACCGTCAACATCGAAACGCGCGAGCACCTGCTGGTGGCCTATGCCGCGGCGTACGAGATCAGCTCCGACGTGATGGTCGAGCGCTACATCCCGGGGCACGACTTCCGGCTGCTCGTGGTGGGTGACAAGCTGGTGGCGGCCGCCCGCCGCGACCCGCCGCACGTGATCGGCGACGGCGTGCAGACCATCCGTCAACTGGTCGACGAGGTGAATGCAGACCCGCGCCGCGGCGACGGCCACGCCACCCCGCTGACGAAGATGCGGTTCGACGACATCGCACTGGCGCGCCTGGCGGTGCAGGGCTATGACGCGCAGTCCATTCCGCCCAAGGGCAAGCGCGTGGTGCTGCGCAACAACGCCAACCTGAGCACCGGCGGCACTGCAACCGACGTGACCGACGATGTGCATCCCGAGGTGGCCGCCCGCGCGATCGAGGCGGCGCAGACCATCGGGCTGGACATCTGCGGCGTGGACATCGTCTGCGAAACGGTGCTGCGCCCGCTCGAAGAGCAGGGCGGCGGCATCGTCGAAGTGAATGCCGCACCCGGGCTGCGCATGCACCTGGCGCCTTCTTACGGGCAGGGGCGGGCGGTCGGCGAGGCGATCGTCGACGACATGTTCGCGCCGGGCGAGGACGGCCGCATTCCCGTGGTGGCGGTTACGGGCACCAACGGCAAGACGACCACGGTGCGGCTGGTGTCGCACATCCTCGCGCGCAAGGGCCTGCGCGTGGGCATGACCAACACCGACGGCGTGTACGTCTCGGGGCGCCGCATCGACACCGGCGACTGCAGCGGCCCGCGCAGTGCGCGCAACGTGCTGATGCACCCGGACGTCGACGCCGCCGTGTTCGAGACCGCCCGCGGCGGCATCCTGCGCGAAGGGCTCGCCTTCGATCGCTGCCATGTGGCCGTGGTGACCAACATCGGCGCCGGCGACCACCTGGGGCTCAACTACATCACCACCCCTGAAGACCTGGGCGTGCTCAAGCGCGTGATCGTGCAGAACGTGGCCCCCACCGGTACGGCGGTGCTCAATGCGGCCGACCCGATCGTCGCGGCCATGGCGCAGGACTGCCCCGGCTCGGTGACCTTCTTCGCCGCGGATCGCCATCTGCCCGTGATGGCCGCGCACCGGGCCAAGGGCGGGCGCGTGGTCTACGTCGACCGTGGCGCCATCGTCGCCGAGGCCGGTAACGTGCAGCACCGCGTGGCGTTGTCGCAGGTCGGCATCACGCGCAACGGCACGGTCGGCTTCCAGGTCGAGAACGCGATGGCCGCCACGGCAGCCGCCTGGGCGCTCGGGCTCGACTGGGCCCTCATCTGCGCGGGCCTGGCGAGCTTCTCGAACGACGCCGACAACGTGCCGGGCCGCTTCAACCTGTTCGACTACCGTGGCGCCACCGTGATTGCCGACTACGGCCACAACCCGGATGCGATCCAGGCGCTCGTGCGCGCCGTCGAGACCATGCCCGGGCGGCGCCGCTCGGTGGTGATCAGCGGGGCCGGCGACCGGCGCGACGAAGACATCCGCCAGCAGACGGCCATCCTCGGCCAGGCCTTCGACGACGTGGTGCTCTACCAGGACCAGTGCCAGCGCGGCCGCGCCGATGGCGAGGTGCTTGCGCTGTTGCGTGCGGGCCTGGCCGGCGCCCGCCGCACCACGCGCATCGACGAGATCCGCGGCGAGTTCGTCGCGATCGACACGGCGCTCGAACGTCTCGCGCCGGGCGACCTGTGCCTGGTGCTGATCGATCAGGTGGAGGAGGCGCTGGCGCACATCGCGAAGCGTTGCGCCGAAGCGCCTGCTGCCGCCGAACCGGCGCCGGTGGCCGAGCAGGCCTGACGGTGTGCGAACGCCGGACGGACTAGGGCCTAGGCCGAACGGCGTATGTTCACCGGCAGCATTTGTGTGAGGATGGCGCCTTCATATCCATGACGAGGAGCGCCCCTTGCACCCCCAGCCCGACCTGCGTCCGGCCCGGCCCGCCGACTGGCCGGCCATCGAATCCCTGTTGACCCGCTGCGGCCTGCCTGTGCAGGGCGCGCAAGACCATCTCCAGCATTTCCTCGTAGCGGCCAGCGCGCCTGGCGCAATCGAGGTGTGCGGATGCCTCGAGCCGTATGGCGACGCGGTGCTGCTGCGGTCGGTTGCCGTGGCGCCCGACGCGCGCGGACGGGGGTGGGGCGCGGCGATGGCGCGCCGGCTGATCGCGCAAGCTCGCGAGCTCGGGGCGAACACGGTGCTGCTGCGCACCAGCGACGCGGCCGACTTCTATGCGTTGCTCGGTTTCCAGGTCGTGCCGGTCGATCGCGTGCCGCAGCAGGTGCTGGCCTCCGCCGAATTCCGCGGGGCCTGCCCGGCGGGCAGCACGACGATGCTGCTCGATCTGCGCGCGGGTGTTTCCATTCGGCCGGCGACTGAAACCGACATGGCCGCCGTGCTCGACATCTACAACCACGAGGTGCGTCACAGCACCGCGACCTACCAGTACGCCGATCGCACGCTCGACGAGCAGGTCGAACAGTGGCGGCAGAAGCAGCGCGACGGCCACGGCTTCTTCGTCGCGGAGTCGATGGCCAAAGAGGTGGTCGGCTATTCGAGCTACGGCATGTTCCGGCCGCGCGAGGGCTGGCGCTTCACGTGTGAGCACTCCGTCTACCTGCACGAAGACTGGCGCGGCCGCGGCGTGGCCCGGCTGCTGATGCCGCCGGTGATGGCGCATGCGCGCAAGCGCGGCTTCCACGCCATGGTCGGCGTGGTCGACGCGGCCAATGCCGCGTCCGTTCGCATGCACGAGGCGATGGGGTTCACGGTGGCCGGCGTGATACGGCAGGGCGGCTACAAGTTCGACCGGTGGCTCGACGTGGCATTCGTGCAGGCGATGCTGTAGGCGCCGCCCGGCGGTGGTGGCGTTCGGCTACCATCGCGCCCGTCAAACTTCTTCAGTCGGAAAGGAAGCGAACATGGCGATGGACGTGGTGGACTACGACATCCGGGGTGCCGAGATGCAATTCGTCGAGATCGAACTCGATCCTGGCGAGGCCGCGGTAGGGGAGGCTGGCAGCCTGATGTTCATGGACGCGGCCATCGGCATGGACACGGTGTTCGGCGATGGCTCGGCCAACCAGGGCGGCTTCTTCGGCAAGCTGCTGGGCGCCGGCAAGCGGCTGATCACCGGCGAGTCGCTGTTCACGACCGTCTACACCAACAACGGTTCCGGCAAGCAGCGCGTGGCGTTCGCAGCGCCGTACCCCGGCAAGATCCTGCCGATGGACCTGCGACAGCTCGGCGGCATGCTCATCTGCCAAAAGGACTCCTTCCTCTGCGCCGCCCGCGGCGTTTCGCTCGGCATTGCGTTCCAGCAGAAGCTGTCGGTCGGCTTCTTCGGCGGCGAAGGCTTCATCATGCAGAAGCTCGAGGGCGACGGCCTGGCCTTCGTGCACGCCGGCGGCACCGTGGTCCGGCGCGACTTGCAGCCGGGCGAGACGCTGCTGGTCGACACCGGCTGCGTGGTGGCCTACACGCCCAGCGTCAATTTCGAGATCCAGTACGTCGGCAAGATCAAGACGGCACTGTTCGGCGGTGAAGGCCTGTTCTTCGCCAAGATGACCGGACCCGGCACCGTGTGGCTGCAGTCGCTGCCGTTCTCGCGCCTGGCGTCGCGGGTGTTCGCGGCGGCACCGCAGACGGGCGGCGGCGGTCGCGGTGAAGGCTCGGTCCTCGGCGGCTTCGGCGCCGGCGGCCTGCTCGGTGGCGTGCTGGGCGGCGACGACGAGTGAGCTCGCACCGATGGAGCTGACAAAAGCCGGTGGCTCCCACCGGCTTTTTTGTTGCGCATTGCCGGGAATGGCGGGTTGACGCCAGACCTCCCTGTCATGTTTGCCAGGGGTGGATCGGCCTGCCCGCGACACACACGGGGCCGGCGTCTTGCGATGATGGTGCCTGCGCCGCGCAGTGCCGCGGCGTGCCATGAAATGTGACGCAGTTCGCCCCCTGCACCATCGGCTTCGAGTTGTAACGGCTGCTAAGCTGCCTCACGTCCTGCCCGCAACGGTACCGCCCGCTCCCTCGCGCCCATGCACCAGAACGACGCCGACACCTTGCTGCCCGAACTGACTGCCGACGGTGACCGTTGGGTGGCCACGCATGGCGGTTATCGTCTGGCCAGCCATTTCCAGCCCATCTTCAGCCTCTCGCACCGCCGTGCGGTGGGACACGAGGCGCTGCTGAGGGCGACCAACGTCCAGGGCAAACCGGTGGCTCCGGTGGAGGTGTTGAGTTCTTACCGGAGCTTCGACGAGCTGCTGCATGTCGACCGCACCTGCCGGTGGCTGCACGCGAGCAACTTCTTCCGCCAGCAGCAGTGCTCGGACCACTGGCTGTTCCTGAACGTGCATCCGGCCGTGTTTGCGCAAGGCCCCGGGCGTGGCACGCGGGCGTTCATGGGCAACCTGATCGAGCGGCTGGGCATACGCCCGAGCCAGCTCGTGCTGGAGGTGACCGAGGACGTCATCAGCGAGGACGAGAGCTTCGAGTCCGCGGTGGCGCTCGCCCGTCAGATGGGGTGCCTGCTCGCACTCGACGATTTCGGGGCCGGCCATTCCAACTTCGACCGCGTCTGGCGCATCCGCCCCGAGATCGTCAAGCTCGACCGCAGCGTGGTGCAGCGCGCGGCGGCCGAACCTCGTATCGCGCGGGTCGTGGCCCAGATGGTGTCGCTGCTGCACGAGTGCGGGGCGCTCGTGTTGACCGAGGGCATCGAGACGCTCGACGAGGCCTATCTCGCGCTGGAGTCCGACGTCGATTTCGTGCAGGGCTACCTGTTCGGCCGACCCGCCGCGAAGTTGCATGCGCAGGGCGCGTATCCCGAGACGATCGACGCGGTGTGGCAGCGCTTCGACGAGCAGCACGAGGACAGCGAGCGCCGCTATCAGGAGCGCATTGCGCCGTATGTGCATGCGCTCGGCTACGCCGCCACGCTGCTGAAGGCCGGCCGCTCGATGGAAGAGGCATGCGCTGGCTTCCTGTCGCTCGAGTGGTCGGAGCTCTGCTACCTGCTCGACGAACAAGGCCTGCAGGTCGGCCACAACCACACGTCGCCGCGCTTCCATGCCGACGTGTCGCCGCGCTTTGCGCCGCTGGCGGACGCCAGCCATGCGCGATGGGCCAAGCGACCCTACTTTCGCCGGGCGCTCGAGTCCTTCGGGCAGGTGCAGGTGACCCGCCCCTACCTCACCGTGCATGGCGCGAGGCTGTGCGTCACGGTGTCGGTGGCCTTCCGGTGCCAGGACCGCACGTTGGTCCTCGGGGGCGACATCGCCTGGGAACGCGAGTAGCCACTTGTCGCGAAAGCGGCGGGGCCCATAAAAACGGGGCCTGCGGCACCTGCGGCTTGCGCCACCGATACCCAGGCCCCAAAGGAGGTCGGCAAAGACCTCTTGTTCAACCTTCGAGGAGCGCCCCGGTTGCAACGGGGCGTTCACAGATTACATCGTCAGAACGAATGACGCACGCCCACCACGAACTCGGTGATGTCGTTGTCGTCGCCGCTGATCAGGTCGGCCGGGACGCCGCCGTGCCAACGGCCGACGCCGTCGTCGTTGCGGAACTGCGTGAGCGAGGTGTACAGCGCGGTGCGCTTGGACAGGTCGTGCTGGAAGCCGACGCCGAAGGCCTGCGTGTCGACCTCGCTGCCGTCCGGCTTGTTCACGACGTACTGAGCGCGCACCAGGTTCTGGCCGAAGCGGTAGTCGCCGCCGATCCAGTAGCCCTTGCCATCGGCATTGGCATCGCTGCGGTCGTTGAAGTCCATGTAGCCACCGAGCACGCGGAAGGCGCCGAAGCTGTACGCGCCGCCGAGCGTGATCGTGCGGCGGTCGGCATCGTCCGCTTCGGCACGGTCGTCGACCAGCGAGACGATCGCGTCGAACGGGCCCGCGGTGTAGCGGCCGTAGACGTCGATCACGCGCGTGTCGCCGGTGCCGCCGGCCACTTCGCCCAGGCCCCACAGGGCACCGACGCGGAAGCCGCTGAAGCTCGGGCTGTCGTACTTGATCGAGTTGTTCACGCGGGCGGGGCCGCCGTTGCCGGTGGCGCTGGCAGCGGAGCCGCGCACGGGCTCGTAGCCACCGAAGCCGCCGAGCACGGCCGTGCTGGGACCGTAGGAGCCGTTGGAGAAGGCGCTGAAGTCACCGGAAGCGGCATACAGGCTGCTGTACTGGCGGCCCAGCGTCAGCGTGCCGTACGAGGAGCCGAGGCCGACGAAGGCCTGGCGGCCCCAGAAGGCATTCTGGCCGTTGGTGCCGTCGTCCAGGTTGATGCCGCTCTCGATGTTGAACAGCGCGCGCAGGCCGCCGCCCAGGTCTTCGGTGCCGCGGAAGCCGATGCGCGAGCCCGCCAGGCCGCCGGATTGCAGGCGGGTCAGCGTTTCGTCGCCGTTGGCCACCTGCACGAAGGCGTCAGCCACGCCATAGATCGTGACGGTGGACGTTTGCGCAGCGGCCGAGCCGGCTGCTGCCAGCGCGATGGCGGTCAGCGCGACATGCTTGATCGACATGAAAAGCTCCTTGTTGTCAGTCGAGTTGCTGGATGCGCCGCGAGCGGCGCGGGAAACACGGTCGTTGCAGGCGCGAGCCGACCCAGCCCGCGCGTGCTGAGCGGGTTGCTCGTGCTGTCTTGGGGAAGAACCGCTTCCAGGTCGTCAGGGCGGAAGCGGCAGGCGGGTCGTCATCGCGTACTGCAAGTCATGAGTTGCAGCGAAGGATAGGAAGCGGGCCGGCATGCTGGGAGCCCGTTGCTCGCAATAACGCATTGCGAAAACTGCAACACCCGGGCAAACCCTTGTGTGACAAGCACTTGCACGTGTCACCCATCGATAGACAAGCCCTTGCGAAACGCCGGTTGTGTGCTTTGCGCAACGCGCGGTCGACGCGTGTCACGTGCTTGTCACGATGCCTGCACTCGCGCCCTGGACCGGCGGTGTCCCCTACGCAGGGGGCACGTGCGCAAAGCGCGGGGGCGCCTGAGCTAAGCTGCGGGCTGCACTCATCCACCCGCCACCACCTGCCATGTCGACCTCGCCGCCGGTGCCGCCCACCGCCTTCGCGCCGGTCCCCTCGCCTGCACCGATGCCGGTGCTGACCGGGGGCCACGACGCGTTGCCGGCCGGCACTCGTCTGGCCGAGTTCGAGATCCTCCGGGTGGTCGGTGTCGGGGGCTTCGGCATCGTGTACCTCGCGATGGACCACGCGCTCGAGCGGCAGGTTGCCATCAAGGAGTACATGCCCGGTGCACTGGCGGGCCGGGGTGCGGGTTCGCAGATCTCGCTGCGGTCGACGGCTCACGCCGACACCTTTGCAACGGGCCTGCGTTCCTTCGTCAACGAGGCGAAGCTGCTGGCCCGTTTCGACCACCCGTCGCTCGTGAAGGTGTATCGCTTCTGGGAAGCGAACAACACGGCCTACATGGCGATGCCTTACTACGAAGGCATCACGCTGCAGGCGGCGCGCCGCTCGCTCGACAAGCCGCCCAGCGAGGCGCGTTTGCGCGCGTTGCTGGAGCCGTTGCTGGGCGCGCTCGAGGTGATGCATGGCGAGTCCTGCTACCACCGCGACATCGCACCCGACAACATCGTGCTGCTGCCCGACGGCCGTCCGGTGCTGCTCGACTTCGGCGCAGCCCGCCAGGTGATCGGCGACCGCACGCAGAACCTGACCGCCATCCTGAAGCCGGCATTTGCGCCGATCGAGCAGTACGCCGACGTGACGCATCTCAAGCAGGGCCCCTGGACCGACCTCTACGCCGTCGGTGCGGTGATGCACTATTGCCTCAGCGGACAGCCACCGATGCCGTCGGCCGCGCGCGCAGTGCACGACGAGTTGAAGCCGGCGACCGCGGTGGGGCGCGTGCTTGCACAGGCCTTCCCTGGCACCACGTATTCACCCGAATTCACGCACGCCATCGATTGGGCGCTTGCCATTCGCCCGAACGACCGGCCGCAGAGCGTGGCGGAGTTCCGGGATGCGTTGGCAGGCCGCAAGCGGGCAGTGGTCAGCGTCATGGCACCGCCGGCTGCGGCATCGCCATCGCCATTGCCGTCGCCTTCGGAGGTCTTGCCCACCGAAGTGCAGACGCCCGCCGCGCCGGTCGCCCGACCTCGCGGCGCCGGCAAGGTGCTGGCGGCGGCTGCCGCAGTCGTCGCGGTGGCCGGCCTCACCATGGGCGTGTTGTCGTTTCTACAGCGCGAGGCGCCCCAGCCGGCAACGGTTGCAACGCCGCCCGCGGCGGTGGCCACGCTGGCAGCGGCAGCGGATGCCCCGGCCTCCGCTGCCCTTGTTGCCGTCCAGTCCGCACCGGCAGCGGCAGCCGTGGTGACGGCTGCGGTGGCGGGCGCGGCATCGGCTCCTGCCGCCGCCGGCGCGGTGCGTGCGGTGCGCGCCACGCCCCGGGCACAGCCCGTGCAACGCAGTGAATCTCCGGAAGTGGTCGAAGCGCGCCCGATGCCGCCTGCTGCAGCGGTGACTGCGCCGGCAGCGGCACGCGAGGGCGTGGTGCGGGATGCCGCAGGGCCGGCGAGCCCCCGTGAAGCATGCGGTCGCCGCGTGCTGCTCGCGCTGTGGCGCTGCATGAAGCAGGAATGTGAGAAACCAGGGTTCGCGCAGCATCCGCAATGCGTGCGGCTGCGTGAGGAGGAGGCCGAGCGTGCCCGCCTGCGAGAGTTCTGAGTCCCGGGTCATGGTGCCCGGTGCAAGGTGGCCCAGATGACCGCCGCGGCCGGTTTGCGTCACCCGTTGTCGCTCGATCTGCGCGCCGCCGAGCAACTCGAGCGCCGCATGCAGCGCGGCATGTTCTGGACCGCAGCGGCCGCCTCGCTGCTCGGCGGCCTGGCGTTCGCGGTGTTCTTCCTGCTGAAAGGTCCACGCGTCGTTGCGTGGGCCGATGCTGCGTTGATCGTGCTCACCGTGGCCTTGGGGGTCTACGTGCGGGCCGCCGACCGGCCCGATCGCGGCATCGTGATGCTCGCGATCGGACTGACCGGTGTGCTCACCGCGAAGATGTGGCTGCAGGGCGGCCTGTATGCCCCCACGCTGTGGTGGCTGCTGGTGTTGCCGTGGCTCGTGATGCTGGCCGGCCGCGTGCGCACCGGGGTGTGGCTGGCCGCGGTGGTGCTGGTCATTCTTGGCCTGACCTACCTGCTGCAACGCGCCGAGGTGCTGCCTCCCGCTGCAATCAGCAGCGTGCCCCGCTTTCACCAGGTGCTCTCGATGGCCGGTGCCTTGCTGCTGTATGGCGGCTTCGTCGCGTTCTCGCTGAAGCTGCGCAGCGATCTGCAGCGCGAGTTGCGTTACGCCATGGTCGAGCTGCAGTGCTCGCGCGACGAGGCCTGGGCTGCTTCTCAAGCCAAGGCCCACTTCCTGTCGAACATGAGCCACGAGTTGCGCACGCCGATCAACGGCATCCTCGGTGCGACGGAGTTGCTGCGTGCCACGCCGCTCGACGCGCGACAGCAGCAGCTGGTCTCGATGCAACGCCAGAGCCTCGACAGCCTGATGGCGCTGGTCAACGACGTGCTCGACTTCTCGCGGCTCGATACCGGGAGCCTGCAGCTGGAGCGCGTGCCGCTGGCACTGCGCTCGCTGGTGTTCGACGCGCTCGACCTCTACGCGGGCGCCGCGCACGAGAAGGGGTTGGAGCTGACGTGCAGCCAGTCGCCCGATGTGCCCGAGACGGTGCTCGGCGACCCGACCCGGCTGCGGCAGATCCTCTCGCACCTGGTGTCGAACGCGGTGAAGTTCACGCACCAGGGCGGCGTGCATGTGCACGTGGACGTGGTGCACGGCGACCCGTCCGCCGAGCAGGTGCGGCTGCGCATCGAGGTGCACGATACGGGCATCGGCGTCGACGTGGCCCAGCTGCCGCAACTGTTCGGCGCTTTCTCGCAAGGTGACGAGACCGGGTCGCGGCGGGCAGGGGGCGCGGGCATCGGCCTGGCGCTGTGCCGCGAGCTGGCCGAGCTGATGGACGGGCAGGTCACGGCCGAAGGTGCACCTGGCCGCGGCTCGTGTTTCACCGTGGAGGTGAGCTGCGGCCGCAGCAGCGAGCGCGCCGAGCCCGCGCTGCCTGCGCTGCCCCACCTGCACGTGCTGGCGGTTGCCGACCACCATCGTCTGGTGCTGCACCTCGACGCCTTGCTGGCGGGCGCCGCGATCACCTACGAGGTCAAGGCCGTCGCGCCGACGCGCAGCGAACTGCAGGCCGCGCGCGAGCGCCGCGTGGCCGCGGTGCTGCTCGATGAGCGCCTGCTGGGCGCACGTGCCCGCGATCGCCTGGAGCAGATCGTGCGAGAGGCGGGTCTGCCGGTGCTGCTGATGCGGGCGTTGACGAGCGACTCGTCGCAGATCGCGCTCGACGGCGTGTTCGTGCTCAGCAAGCCGGTGCGCCCGCGCGCACTGTACGAAGGCCTGCAATGGGCGGCACAGACGCGCGGAATGCAAGGCGATGCGTTGCCCGCCATGCCGGCGCCGCGTGCCTCGGTGGCCACCCTGATGGCCGGCCGCGTGCTGCTCGTCGAAGACAACCCGGTCAACCAGGTGATGACGCAGGCGATGCTGGAGCGACTCGGGTTGCAGGTGGTGGTGGCCGGCGACGGGAACGAGGCGCTGCAGCGCTACGGAGAGCAGACCTTCGACATGGTGCTGATGGATGTGCAGATGCCCGGCATGGACGGGCTGACTGCCACCGAGCGGCTGCGCGAGATCGAGCAGGCGAAGGCGCGTGTTCGCACGCCCGTGGTGGCGGTAACAGGCAACCCGGAACCCGAGATCCGGGACCGCGGGCGTCAGGCCGGCATGGACGACTTTCTCGGCAAGCCCTTCACGCTCGAACAGCTCGAGCTGATGCTGCTGCGCTGGCGCCCCGCGGCACCGGTGCCGGCGACGACCTGATTACCGCCGCTTACGCGCGGCGCGCCTGCCTTGTCGCCGATGCGACAGGCGGCTCTCGTTTTGTCCGATGTACTGAGAGGCTCGGCCGCCGTAAGGTGGTCGCAGTCGACAGGAGACAAACGTTGAACGCCCCCGCCGAGCGCCCGCACTTCAAGTTCTGGCCCAAGCGCCTGCCCCGCTCACTGACCCTGCCCGAGACCTCGCTCTGGTTCAACCTGGAGGTGTCGGCACGGCGTTATCCCAACAAGCCTGCGGTGATCTTCTTCGGCCGCGGCATCACCTTCCGGGAACTGCATGAGCAGGCCGAGGCGCTCGCCGGCTGGTTGCAGCAGGAGGCCGGTGTGAAGCGCGGCGACCGTGTGCTGCTCTACATGCAGAACTGCCCGCAGTACATGGTGGCGTTCTACGCCATCCTGCGCGCCGACGCCGTGGTGGTGCCGGTCAACCCGATGAACCGGGCGGAGGAATTCAAGCACTACATCGTCGACCCGGAGGCCAGGGTGGCGATCTGCAGTGCGGACCTCGCCGCCCACGCCGACGCTGCGAACGCCGAGCTTCCGTCCGGCCAGCGCCTGCAGCACCTGCTCGTGACGCGGTACGCCGATGCCATGCCGCCGGATGGCGAAGCGCGAGATGACGCGCCCCCGCCGACGATGGCGGAATGGCTGCGCGCGGACCCCGCGCTGCCCGAAGGCGCCACGCGCTGGACCGATGCGATCGCGCAGCGCCACCGCCCGGCGCCTCACAGCGCGCAGCCGGACGATCTGGCCGTGATGCCCTACACCTCCGGCACGACCGGTTTGCCCAAGGGCTGCATGCACACCCACCGCACGGTGGTGCACAACACGATCGGCGGCGGCTTGTGGGCCAACGCGACGGTCGACTCGGTGACCCTGGGCGTGGTGCCGATGTTCCACATCACGGGCATGCAGTACTGCCTGCATTCGCCCATCTACACCGGCGCCACGATGGTGCTGATGCCTCGCTGGGACCGCGAGCTGGCAGGGCGGCTGATCTCCCGCTACAAGGTCACGCACTGGACGTGCATCCCGACGATGATCATCGACCTGCTCGGCAGTCCCAACATGGCCAGCTTCGACCTGTCCAGCCTGCGTTACCTGAGCGGTGGCGGTGCCGCAATGCCCCAGGCCGTGGCCGAGCGGCTGCACGAGCAGTACGGCCTGTTGTTTGCCGAAGGTTATGGCCTCACGGAGACCGCCGCGCCCTCGCATGCAAACCCGCCCGAGCGGCCCAAGCTGCAATGCCTGGGCATGCCGATCTTCGGCGTCGACTCACGTGTCGTGGATCCGCTCACATTGCAGGAGCTGCCGCCGGGCGAGGTCGGCGAGATCCTGATCCACGGCCCGCAGGTGTTCAAGGGCTACTGGCGCAACCCCGAGGCCACCCGCGCGGCGTTCGTCGAACTCGACGGCAAGACCTTCTTCCGCTCCGGTGACCTGGGCCGCATGGACGAAGAGGGCTACTTCTTCATCACCGACCGGCTGAAACGCATGATCAATGCGAGCGGCTTCAAGGTGTGGCCGGCCGAGGTGGAGGCGCTGCTCTACAAGCACCCGGACGTGCAGGAGGCCTGCATCATCGCCACCCGCGATGCCTACCGTGGCGAATCGGTCAAGGCGGTGGTCGTGCTGAAGGAGGGCGCGCGCGGCCGCGTCACTGAAGAGCAGGTCATCGAGTGGGCGAAGCAGCATATGGCGGCCTACAAGTACCCGCGCGTGGTGGAGTTCGCCGACGCGCTGCCGAAGTCGGGTTCAGGCAAGGTGATGTGGCGCCAGCTGCAGGACCGGGAGAATCAGCGCACGCGGGCTTGAGCGCTGTCTCGAGGACGGTGCTGCCCTTCACGCCATTGGGGCTGGCGCGTCGCGGCAGGTCTTGGGCGCGGTCAGAAACCGGCGCCCGGCTGGCTCAGGTATTCCTGCTCCGCCGGGGTGCTCTTGCGCTCGAGGATCGCGTTGCGGTGTGGAAACCGGCCAAAGCGCGCAATCACGTCGCGGTGGCGGTGCGCATAGTCGAGAGCACTTTCGAAGCCACTGCCGGCGCGCGCCAGCGCGTCGAAGAGCTGCACGCTTTCGTCCTGCGCGGCCATGTCTTCGGCATGCTCGAAGGGCATGTAGACGAACCAGCGCTGTACCGGCGGCAAGCGCTGGTCGAACGCGTGGCGGACCAGCCGGCGTGCGAGCTCCAGCGCCTGGGCGTCGCCCGCGAAGGCGCGCGGTGTGTTGCGGAACACGTTGCGGGTGAACTGGTCGAGCACCACGATGCGCGCGAGCGCGCCCTCCGGCGTGGCATCCCACTCCTGCAGATCGCCGCGCAGCGCGGCGTCGATCTCATGGCCGAACTGCTCGGCGATGCTGCGATCGAAGGCGTCGCTCTTGCGGAACCACACGTCGCGCACCTGCAGGTGCTCCGCGCTGCCGGGCACGCCGAACCAGAAATCGAGCACGCGCTGGGCCTCGGCAGGGGGGCGCAGCAGCAGGTCGTGCGTGTCGGCATGCTTGCGCATGTAGGCGTGCACGTAGGAGCACAAGGGGTTGATCTTCAAGCCCTCGTCGCGCGCGTACCGCACGGCCGCAGCGATCAGGGCTGCCGCAATGCCCCGGCCCTGCAGCGCGGCCGGCACTTCGGTGTGCGTCATGTGCATCACGCCGTCCGTCAGCCGGTATTCGGCCACGCCGAGATGCCCGTCGACGGCAGACTCGAACCGTCGAGCACCGGGGTTGTGTGTGACGTCGGGAGCGCTGGTCATCTTGAGCTTGTGCACAGGAAATGCGAAGCTGCCACTGTAGCGGCTTGCCGAAAACCCACGCGGTGCGGGGCGGCCCTGGCGCGGGCGCGGCGCTTGCATCACAGCAGGTTGGAGACCGCGTGCAAGGAGATCCTCATGAGCGAATGTGCAGTTTGCAGCTCTGATGCCCAGCCTTTGCGATTTCGCACGCTGCTGTACCGCTACTGGTTCTTCGCGTGGCTGTTTCGCGATGTCGGCCGGGGGACCCTGTTCGAACGCGCGGCGGCGTGGCGCTACAACCAGGAGCAGGCGCGGTGGCTGCCCACCTACATGCGTCGCTGGGGCGTGGCCGGCGTGACGGCGTTTTTGATCGGTGCCCTCGTGGAGCAGGTGAGCGGCGCGGCGTTGCTGGCGGCTGTGTTCTTCGTGCCGTTCGCGATCAGCGTGCCGGTCAATGCGGTGATCGGCGCCGCGTGGCTGGGGTTGAAGCTCATGCCTGCGCCGGGCTGACAATCGGCGTCCATGCGCTCGTTGATCCGCTTGCTGGCACTGACACTCGCCTGGCCGGCCTTCGCCCTGGCAGAGGATGCGTTGTTGAGCGGTCCTGCCGGCCGCTGGGAGAGCGACTTCGCCACCTTCGAACTGGCAGACAGGCAGTCGCCGCCGGCGCCAGGCGGCGTGGTGTTCGTCGGCAGCTCGTCCATCCGACGATGGGACGGACTCGAGCAGCGATTCGGTGACGACACGCCGATCGTCAAGCGAGGCTTCGGCGGTTCGACGTTGCGCGACTGCGCGCAGTACGTCCAGCGCCTGGTGACGCGCTACCGGCCGCGGCTGGTGGTGGTCTATGCGGGCGACAACGACCTGGCCGAAGGCCGGTCGCCGCACGAGGTGCTGGTCAGCTTCACCGAGTTCGTGGCCGGGGTGCGCCGCGAACTGCCCACCACACGCATCGCGTTCGTGTCGATCAAGCCCAGTCCGTTGCGCAGTGCGTTGCTGCCGCAGGTGCGCCAGGCCAACGCGCTGGTACGGGAGTTTGCGCGCAAGGCAATCGACGTCGACTACATCGACGTCTTCACGCCGATGTTGGGACCCGACGGGCAGCCTCGCATCGAACTGTTCGTCGACGATGCGCTGCACCTCAACGCCGCGGGCTACGGCCTGTGGGAAGAGATCATCGGCTCGTACTTGCGCTGACGCGCGTCGGTGCGCGGACGCCCTCGCGCGGTGGCGAAGGCGGCCCGCCGCTGCGCTGTGCGAGCCGCGCAACGACGTACAAGGCGGCCAGGCTGCCGAGCACCATCACCACGTCCAGCCACGCCGGGCGCAGATGCGGGTTGCCGCCGAAGAAGGTCAGGACCAGCAGCACGATCACGAGGTGTGCGCAGAACACGCTGAGCGAGGCGCCGCCGAGCGTTTCCAGGAAGCGCGGCCGCGGTATCGCGGCTCGCCAGCGCGGCCCGAAGTGCAGTGCCAGCACCATCAGGGCGAACAGGTCGATCAGCCGCAGCGGCCCGAGGTGCCATTTGTCGAACATGGCATTCAGGCTCGCGTTGCCGGGGAACGGATCGTGACCGACGGCATGACGCCACAGCAGGCAGGTGAGGGCGATCGCCAGCGCCGTACGCACCATCCAGGGCGGGAAGCGCCACTGCGCGGTGGAGCCCGTTGCATGCGAGGCCCCGATGTAGAGCCCCAGCACCCAGAGGAACTGCCATGCGAGTGCCACGAAGGAGCCGGTCTGCCGGTACGGTACGGTCACACCGGTCAGCCTGACGAAAACCTCGTAGGCCGCCTCGGTCAACCCGAACTGCGAACCCAGCCACAGCGAGACGCTCACCGCGAGTATGGTGCCCCACCCGCGTTGCAAGCCGCGCGCGAGCAGCCAGGGGCTCGCGAGCATGAACAGCACGTACATCGGCAGGATGTCGAGCAGGGACGGCTGGTAGAGCAACGCGAGCGCGCTGAGGACCGCGGTCCGCGGCTGCTCCTCGTAGAAGCCCATCAGGTTCTGCACGTCCGGTTGGTGCACGCGGTGGCCCAGCCACGCGATCACCGTGAACAGAAAGAACAGCAGCGCCGCCTGGCAGAAGTAGATGACGAGCGCACGCCGCCACAAGGCCTCGCACATGGACGGCAGCCCCTGGCGCAGCCCTCGCTTGGCGTACACCATGCCAGCCATGAAGCCGGACAACAACACGAAGCCTTCAGCCGCAGACACGAAGCCGAGCGGATGCCCCAGTGGGTACGAGAAACGGGTGGGCAGGTGCGTGAGGGTCATCAGCACGAGCATCAGACCTCTCAGCGCGTCGAATTCCCAGCGTCTGGTCATCGAAGCTTCCGGCGAATGAACACGGTGGTTCGATGGCAACAGGCGTGCCCTCGTTTCGCAGCAATGACGCTTGGGAAGCTTTGTTACCCACGGCGGCCCCGCGGCCGCATGCTGCCGTGAGCGGTGTTACCTGCTGCCGCGGCCTTGCGGCGGGCGTGTCGGACGACCCTTGCCGCGGGCAGGATCCGGGCGGGGCCCCCTGTCGCCGCGGGGCGACGGCGGACTGGCCTCGCGCAGCAGGCGGTCCAGTTGCACCGGATGCATCTTGCGCTGCTCGGCGAAGGCGTCCACGCTCAGGCCGCTGGCACGGTAGCTCGCAAGCAGCTCGGCCAGGAACTGCCTGCGTTCCTCGCGCTCCTGCCGCGCGGTGTCGAGCAGGCCATCGAGCTGTTGCGGGTCGACGCCCTTGAGCACGCAGAAGTTCTCGCGCGTGAGCGTCGTCGCTTCGAAGTCGCGCAACAGGCCTGCGCGGAAGTTGCGCTGCGCATGCGCCTGCGCACGTTCAGCCTGCTCCTGAGCCCGGCGTTCGTCGTGGCGGGACCTGCGCTGCGTGAGCGTGTCTTGCGCGATCTGCTTGTGCTCGGCGCTCAATTCGCCGGCGGGGTTGCCGTCGAGGTCGTAGCGGTGCGTCTCGGTGCTGACCGCGCGCAGGTAGGCATCGCTCATCGTGTAGCGGCGCAAAAAGGCCGACAGCGTCTGCTTCGGAAACACGCCGGGGCTGCGTTCCTGGATGTCGACCTGGATGCGCAGCTTCAGTGGCTTGGGCTTGCCGGCAAAGAGCGCGGGGAATGTCTCCTTCAGCAACGAGGCGCAGGCAGCAACGGTCATGGCCTCGGGGGAGGCGTTCTGGGGCTCTTGGGAATCCATCCGGTCAGTCAGTGCAGTGAGTGCGGACCGTATTGTGATGCCATGCCGCGCCCGGCGTGTGGCGGCGCGTCAATGCGTGCGCGGCACGGGGCCTGCAACGAGGGGGAACACCTGTGGCGCCGCGCCCATGGGGCGCCGCCCGGCCAGCGCAACCACCACCGGCCGCTGCCGGGCCGGTGCCGTGGCCCGTTGGCGGCGTGCCAGTTCTGCCTGCAGTTCGGCGCAGGCTTCGCGAGCCTCGAGATGGTCGGGGTGTTCAGCCAGCAGGCGCTGCAGCAGATCGAGCGCGCCCGGAAAGTCGCCGAGTCGCCCCAACGCGAGTGCCAGGCCGAGCCGCGCCCACGGCAGGGAGCGTGAAGCCAGCACCGCCTCGAACAATTCGCGCGCTGCGTGCAGGTTGCCCAGCTGCAGGTGCATCTCGGCAGCGATGCGCAGCGCCTGCACCCAGAACGGGCCGCGCTCCAGGTGCCGTGCGCGGCTCAACAGGTCGACGTCCGCATGGCGGCCTTGGCGCAGGGCGAGGGCGATGTCGGCCAGCGAACGTTGGCGGTGGCGGGCATGCTGCAGGCGGTCGCGCAGCGCGGCTTCGGTATAGGGCTGCACGAGGCATGCATCGGCCAGCTCGATGGCTTGTGCATGCTGGGCCGACGCGGTGTTGCGGTAGGTGAGCACGACGAGCGTGGATGCCGGCAGCAGCCGCGCGCGGCGCAGCGCAGCGCAGGTGTTGCCGTGGGCGCCGCTGTCGTCGGCGCAGACCACGATGTCGCGCGGGGCGGCCTCGAGCCGGGCCCGGGCCTCGCTGTACGAGCGGCATTGCTCGACCTCGACGACCCCCAGGTTGTGCAGCATCGCCGCGACGATGCTGCGCCAGGCGGTGTCCGGGTCAACGACCAAGGCGGTGGCGGTGCCGATCTCTGTGTCGAGCGTGTGCATGAAAGCTCCTCAACGGTGCCTCGGCCCTAGGGGCGCCGGGGAGGGTGCGCTTTTCCGCGAGGCAGGAGGGCGGATGGCTGTGCGCAAAAAAGGGGGCTGAGCAAACCGTATGCTCGCCGAGCTTCCGATCGGCCGATACCTGTAGAGATTGGCAGGGCGCAGGGGGCTTTCCGCTCAGGGAACGCCCCAGTTCATATTTAGTTCATGTAACGTAATAATTCTTTAACCTGCCACCCAGGCAGGATGAAGCGGTAGGAGGCTCTTGTGAAATCACGCAGATGCGCCCGTGGGGTGCAGGGAATGCTGTTGTCTCTTGCCATGCTGGCGGCTCAGGCCGCTGGGGCAGGGCAGGTGGAAGTGCTTCATTGGTGGACGAGTGGCGGCGAGGCGAAGTCGGTGGCGGAACTGAAGCGCATGCTGGCCGCCGAGGGCCACACGTGGCGCGATTTCGCGGTGGTGGGCGGTGGCGGCGACAGCGCGGTCAGCGTGCTGCGCTCGCGCGTGCTGGCGGGCAACCCGCCCGCGGCGGCGCAGATCAAGGGGCCCGGCATCCAGGAGTGGGGCCGCATGGGCGTGCTTGCCAACCTCGACGATGTGGCGAAACGCCAGCAATGGGACTCGCAACTGCCCAAGGTGGTGGCCGACGTGATGAAGGTCAACGGCCGCTATGCCGCGGTGCCGGTCAACGTACACCGCGTCAACTGGCTGTGGATCAATCGCCAGGCGCTGCGCAAGGCCGGCGCGCGTGCGCCGACCACGTGGGACGAGTTCTTCGACGCCGCCGACAAGATGCGCAAGGCGGGCATCGTGCCCGTGGCCCATGGAGGCCAGCCGTGGCAGGAATTCACCACCTTCGAGGTCGTGGCACTCGGCGTCGGCGGGCCGGACTTCTACCGCCGGGCCTTCGTGCAGCTCGACCCCAAGGCGTTGAACGGCGACGTGATGGCGCAGGTGCTGCAGACCTTCCGCCGCATCAAGGAGTACACCGACCCGCAAGCACCGGGGCGCGACTGGAACCTCGCCACCGGCATGGTGATCCGCGGCGAGGCCGGCATGCAGTTCATGGGCGACTGGGCCAAGGGCGAGTTCCTGGCCGCCGGCAAGGAGCCGAACAAGGATTTCCTGTGCGTGTCGGCACCCGGCACGTCGCGTGCGTTCATCTTCAACGTCGACAGCTTCGCGATGTTCCGTCTGCAGGACCCACAGGCGACGAAGGCGCAACACGCACTGGCCGCCACGATCATGAGCCGCGAGTTCCAGGAGGTGTTCAACCTCAACAAGGGCTCGGTGCCGGTGGGCACGGGCGTGAACATGGCCCGTTTCGACCTGTGCGCGCAGGAGTCGAGCGCGTACTTCGTCGCATCGAACATGGTGAACGCGCTCGTGCCCTCGGTGGCGCACAAGATGGTGCAGCCCGATGCCGTGGAGGGCGCGTTGCGCGAAGCGGTGGCGGCCTACTGGAACGACGACCGCATCACTGCGCAGGAGGCCATGCAGCGCTTCGTCGCGTCGACGCGGCCGAAATGAAAAAGGCCGCGCGAGTGCGCGGCCTGTCGCCGGAGTGCCGGCCCTTCACATCGAGACGACGGGCACCAGTTGCCCCTTGTCGAACTTGTAGACCGTGACGGGCGACGACTTCAGGTCGTGCTTGTCGTCGAACGAATAGGTGGCGGCCACGCCCTGGTAGCTGCCCTTCGCCAGCACCGCGCCCACCTTCGCGGGGTCGGCCGAGCCCGCCTTCTGGATCGCGTCCGCGATCATGTGCGTGGCGTCGTAGAACGACACGGCGTAGGTCAGTGCATCGCGCTTGTAGGCCTGCTTGTACTTCTCGACGAAGGTCTGGCCGCGCGCATCCCGGCTCAGCAGCGCACCGCCTTGCGTGCAATACACGTTCTCGGCGGCGCCGCTGGAGAGCTTGGCCGTCTCCACCGAGCAGATGCCGTCGCCGCCCAGGAAGGGCGCGGCGATGCCGAGCGAGCGCATCTGGCGCAGCATCGGGCCGGCCTGCGCGGAGTAGCCGCCGAAGAACACGGCGTCCGGCTTCTTGGCCTTGATCGAGGTGAGCGCGGCGGTGAAGTCGGTGGCCTTGTCGGAGGTGTATTCCTGCGCCACCACCGTGAGGCCCTTGGCCTTGGCTTCCTTCGCGAATTCGTCGGCCACGCCCTGGCCGTAGGCGGTGCGGTCGTCGATGATCGCGACGCGCTTGGCTTTCATCTGCTGCGCGGCGTAGCGGGCCATCATCGTGCCCAGCTGGCTGTCGCTCGCACCCACGCGGAACAGCAGGGGGTGGCCCTGCGTCGTGACCTTGGGATTGGAGGCGACGGTGGCCACCAGCACGCCCGAGTCGTGATAGACGCGCGACGCCGGCATCGTGACACCCGAGTTGTAGGGGCCGACGACGAACTTCACGCCGCCGTCGGCGAGCTTCTGCGCCACCAGCACGCCCTGGCGCGGATCGGCCGTGTCGTCCTCGGGCACCAGTTCGAACTTCACGGTCTTGCCGTTCAACCGGATCGGCTTGGCGTTCAACTCGTCGATGGCCAGTCTGGCGCCGTCGAGGTTGTCCTGGCCGTAGGCCGCCTGAGGGCCCGAGAGCGGGCTGCTCACGCCGATGCGCACGACCTCCTGCGCCCACGCGCCGCTGGCCGCCAGTGCCGCCACAGCCACCATTGCCCGCGCGATACGCGCGCCATTTGTCTTACCCGACATATCCATCTCCGTCATTGTTGGAACGTGCGGCTTCGATGCACCCGGCAAGAGGTGCGGCCGC
The DNA here is from genome assembly GCF_946480305.1 of uncultured Caldimonas sp. The sequence continues at coordinate 26,717 of NZ_CAMLJQ010000023.1, read as the reverse complement.
GCTCGGATGCACTGCTCCGCTCAGCGGAACATGCCTGCTGCGATTCTGGCGATCGGCGGGTGAGGATCTTTTCGATCAGCGCGTTCCTGGTGAACGAATTGATGGTTGCATGTCCGCACGACTTTTCTTTTTCTCTAGCGACGCTGGAAAAGGACGCGGGATCGGCGGCAGTTTTCTCCATGAAAAAGGCCCCGTGCGCATAGCGCACGGGGCCGCATGCCGAGGGGCTTATTTCTGCGCCAGTTCGCGCAGGGTGACCTGCCGCACACGGCCGTTCTCGACCACGCCCACATAGGTGTTGGCCAGCGACCCGCCCTTGTCGTCCACGCCCTCCAGGTCGTTGGGGTTGTATTTGCCGGGCAGCGTCTTGAAGCCCTCGTTCATCTTGGCGCGTATCGCCCCGGCATCGCTGACGGTGCCGGCCAGCTTCATCGCCTGTGCGGTGGCGTGCACGGCGGTGTAGTTCAGCGACACCTCGGAGCTGGGGTCGCGGCCGGGGTTGATCTTGCGGTAGCGTTCGACGAAGGCGCGCGTGTCGGCCCGCGTGTCTTCCACCAGCGGCAGCACGCCGATCGAGCCTTCCAACGGGCCGTAGCCACCGGTCACCTTGGCAATCTCGTCCATCTTGGCCTGGTCGATGATCACGAAGCCGCCCTTGAAACCGAGTTCGCGTGCCTGCTTGACCACGAGGCCGGTCGGCTCCGAAGCGCCGCCGATGAACATCACCTCCGGCTTGCCCGCCATCACTCGGCTCACACCGCTGTAGAAGTCGGTCGACTTGTTGTAGGACATCGGGTTCTCGGCCACCACCTTGCCGCCAGCGGCTTCCCAGGCGGGCTTGAAGGCTGCGGTCCAGGCCTTCGCATAGTCGTGGTCGGCGTTCGCGATCGCGAGGTTCTTGCCGTACTTGCCCATCGCGTGATTGACGAAGGGCTGCACGTAGCCGGTGAACTCGGGCGGGATGCGGATGGTCATCTTGTTACCCCGCGCGGTGATCTGCGGCACGCTGGTGTACGACAGCAAGATGAAGTTGGAGCGCTCGTTGAAGGCCTGCAACGCGAAGCTGCCACCCGAATGCGGCACCAGGATGGCCGGCGTCTTGTGCTCCTGCACGAGGCGCTGCGCGTTGATGGCCGATTCGCTGGGGTTGTACTTGTCGTCGAGCGAGACGATCTCGAGCTTGTACTTCTTGCCGCCCACCTCGAAGCCGGCCGCGTTGATCTCGTCGACGGCCATCTGCATGCCCGAGAGCACGTTCTTGCCGTACAGGGCCGCGCCGCCGCTCAAGGGGCCGGAATAGCCGATCTTGACCACGTCCTGCGCGAGTGCGCCACCGGCCGCGAGGCCGAAGGCAAGTGCGGCGGCCAGCGGCCGGATCGGGAAATGGAATGCCATGGTGGAGGTCTCCTTTGGATGCAAAGCGTTGAGGGGTGCGCGGTGCTCACGCGCCGATGTAGGCGCGCCGCACGGCGTCGTTGTCGAGCAGTTCGTCGCGGCTGCCTTCCATGACGATGCGGCCGCTTTCGATCACGTAGGCGCGGCTTGCGATCTGCAGTGCCGCATACGCGTTCTGTTCTGCCAGCAGCACGGTGGTGCCGGCCCGGTTGATCTTCTGGATCACCTCGAACACCTGTTTGACGACCAGCGGCGCCAGCCCGAGCGACGGTTCGTCGAGCAGCAGCGCCCGGGGCCTGCCCATCAGCGCACGGCCGATCGCCACCATCTGCTGCTGCCCGCCGCTCAACGAGCCGGCCGCATCGTCCTTCTTCTCGTGCAGGATGGGGAAGAGCGAGAACACCTCTTCCAGCGTGCGCGCGATGCCCTTGCGGTCGCGCCGGTGCACGTAGGCGCCAAGCATCAGGTTCTTCAGCACCGACATGCCGGGAAACAGCTTGCGCCCCTCGGGGCAGTGCACCACGCCCTGCTCGACGATGCGCGATGGCTTCTGGCCGACGAGCTCCCGGTCGCCGAAGCGGATGCGTCCGCTCGCTGCCTTGTTGAGCCCGCTCACCGTCAGGAAGATCGAGCTCTTGCCCGCGCCGTTCGCACCGAGCAGCACCACCAGCTCGCCCTCGTTCGCATGCAGGTTCACGCGGTCGAGCGCGCGGAAGCTGCCGTACTGGAGCGAGACGTCTTCAAGTCGCAGCATGCTCGCTCCCCAAATACGCCTCGATCACGTGCGGGTTGGCGCGGATCTCGGCGGGCGTGCCCTCGGCGATCTTCTCGCCGTAGTTGAGCACCATGATCTTGTCGGCCAGGTTCATGATCATGTCCATCTTGTGTTCGATCAGGCACACGGTCAGGCCGGTGTCGACCATCTTGCGGATCAGCGCGGCGAGCCCCACGGTTTCTTCGGGGTTGACGCCGCCGGCCGGTTCGTCGAGCAGCACCACGCTGGGGTCGGTGGTCAGTGCCAGCGCGAAGGCCACGCGCTTGCGTTCTTCCTGCGAGATGTCTGCCGCGACGCGATGCGCCACGTGCGCGATGCCGACGAAGTCGAGCGCCTGCTCGGCTTTCTCGCGGCAGGCGCGTTCTTCGTCGCGCAGGCGCCTGGTGCGCGCCAGCACGTCCCACAGCCCGGAGCGCGTGCGCAGCCGGTGGCCGACGATCAGGTTGTCGAGCACGGTGGCGCGGTCGAACAACGCGGTCGTCTGGAAGGTGCGCGCGATCCCCAGGCGGGCCATGCGGTCGGCGCCGGCGCGCGTCACGTCTTCGCCCTTGAAGGTGATGCGGCCATCGCTCGGCAGGTGCATGCCGCTCACCAGGTTGAAGAAGGTCGTCTTGCCCGCGCCGTTGGGGCCGATGATCGCGTTGATCTTGCCGGCCTCGATGGTGGTGGATACCTCGCGTACGGCCGTCAGGCCGCCGAAGCGTTTGGTCAGCTTGTGGATCTCAAGCATGGCTGCCCTCCTGCGCGGCGACCGGCTTGCGCGGCGGTACGGGCACCGGGGTGGTCTGCCGTGCGGCGCGCCGTGCCCGCCACTGCAGCCAGGTGCCGACGATGCCGTGCGGCACGAAGATGACGAGCAGCACCAGGATCGGCCCGAACACCAGGAAGCGGTACTCCTGCAGAAACTGCAGGTACTGCGTGAGCCACGGCATGATCAGCGCGCCGAGCAGCGGCCCGAGCAACGTGCCGATGCCGCCGACGAGCATGTACATCGTCATGTCGAAGGTGTGCTCCACCGCGGCGACGCCAGGCCCCAGGAAGCGCACGAAGCCCGCATACAGGCCACCCGCCATGCCGGCATAGAACACCGACAACATGAAGGCGAGCACCTTGTTGCGCATCAGGTTGATGCCCAGTGACTCGGCCAGCTCCTCGCTGTTGCGCACGGCTTCGAAGGTGCGGCCGAGCAGCGAATGCACGATGCGGTGCATGGCCCACATGCCGATCACCAGGAAGCACAGCACCAGGTAGTACAGCGAGCGCGGCGATTCGAACTCGAGCGGCCCGATCGGCGACGGCGCGGGGATGCCGATGATGCCCACCGTGCCGTGCGTCAGGCTCTCCCACTTCTCGATGACGAGGTACATGATGTAGCCCACGCACAGCGTGAAGATCGAGAAGTAGTGGCCCTTCAATCGCAGCGAGACCAGGCCGATGAAAAAGCCGAGCACCGCGGCCACCACGCCGGAGAGCGCGAACGCGATCCAGAACGGCACCTGGTGGTCGACCGTGAGGATGCCTACCGTGTACGCGCCCACGGCCATGAAGCCGGCGTGTGCCAGGTTGAACTGCCCGGTGTAGCCAGTGATGAGGTTCAGGCCCACCGTGGCGAGCGCGAAGATGTAGGCGGTGGACATCACCGTGAGGTGGTAGTCGTTGCCCGCCATGAACGGGAACAGCAGGGCCGCGAGCAGCAACAGGCTCCAGCCGAGCTTGCCTTCGAGCAGCTTCATCGTCAGCGCACTCCCTTGGTGAACAGCCCTTGCGGACGGAACGAGAGGATCACCACCAGCAGCGCAAAGGCGATGATGTCCTTGTAGTCGGGCGAGATGTAGAAGGCGCCGAAGCTCTCGGCGAAGCCGATGATCAGGCCGCCGACGATGGCACCCGGCACGCTGCCCATGCCGCCGAGGATGATGATCACGAAGGCCTTGGTGATCACCAGGTGGCCCATGGCCGGGTAGATCAGATTGATCGGTGCATAGAGTGCTGCGGCCACCGCCGCGAGTGCGCCGGAGATCGCGAAGGTCAGCATCGCGACCTTGTTCGCGTCGATACCGACCAGCGCGGCGCCCTCGCGGTTCTGCGCCATCGCGATGATGGTGGAGCCGAGCACCGTCTTCTTCAGGAACAGGTGCAGCGCGACCATCAGGGCGAAGGCGGCGCCGATGATCAGCAGGCGCTGCATCGGCGCGATGAGGCCGGCGAACTCGACGACGTTGCCGTAGGGCGTTTCCAGGCGATGGAAGTCGGCGCCCCACACGGCCTGCGCACCGGCTTCGAGAAACAGCAACAGGCCGATGGCGGCAATCATGTGGTGCAGCCCGGGTGCATGGCGCAGCGGGTGGAACACCAGCCGCTCCGCAAGGACCGAGATCAGCGCCACCACCACCGCCGCACCGGCCATTGCGGCCCAATAGCCCCAACCCTGCGTGCTGACCAGATAAAAGGCCGCATAAGCCCCGGCCATATAGAACGCGCCGTGCGCGAAATTCGGCACGTGCAGGATGCCGTAGACCAAGGTGAGGCCCAGCGCGACCAGGCTGTATATGCCTCCCAGCGTGAGGCCATTCAATACCTGCTGGAAAAACAGCTCCAAAACACGTCTCCTAGTTCATGAAGCACGGGCGCAGCAGCGCCGTGCACGCAGCCGGGGGCTGCGCGGTCGACACGGTTTGCATAGAGGAACAACAGATCGGTTGCGACGACTTTGTCACGCGCTCCCGGGAGCGTCAATCTGAAATCAGGGCATCAGTTCTGTATCGAGGAACAATGGGGTTGGGGCTTATACGGATGCAGCCGAAATATCTTGTGCAGTTCTGCAGAGCAGGTTGGAACGGCGGTACAAAAGAGCGCCCATAAAAAGCCGGTCCGTGCATCTGGCTGCAGCAGTTCGAATACGCAAGCTGAATATCGAGCGAACGGACCGCCTGCGATCTACCGGATCATGTAGCCGCCGTCGGCCACGATGGTCTGGCCGGTGACGTAGCGTCCCGCCGCGCTCGAGAGCATCACCGCAATGCCGGCAATGTCCTCCGGCTCACCGATGCGGCGCAGTGGCAGTTCGCGTTCCACCAAGCCACGCACGCGCGGGTCTTCATGGATGGCGCGCGCGAAGTCGGTACGCACCACGCCGGGCGCGATGCAGTTGACGCGAATGTTGTCCGGGCCCCATTCCACCGCGAGGTTGCGCGCGAGCTGCATGTCCGCGGCCTTCGAGACGTTGTACGCGCCGATGGTCGTGGAGCCGTGCAGCCCGCCGATCGACGAGACGATGACGATCGCGCCGTCGCGGCGATCCGCCATGTCGGGGCGCACCAGGTTGCACAGCCACAGGTTGCTGAGCACGTTGTTGCGCATGATCTTGTCGAACACCTCGTCGGTGAGGCCGGTGCTCGGTCCGTAGTACGGGTTGGTCGCCGCGTTGCACACGAGGACGTCGATCGGCCCCCAGTGCTGCCGGGTCTGCGCGACCAGTGCCTCGACCTGCTCCTTGCTGGAGATGTTGGCCGGGATCGCGATCGCCTCGCCGCCTTCCGCACGTATGGCCGCGGCCACCGCTTCGCATGCGTCGGCCTTGCGGCTGGAGATGACCACGCGCGCACCGCAGCGCGCCATGTTTTCGGCGATCGCGCGGCCGATGCCGCGGCTCGATCCGGTGACGATGGCCACCTTGCCATCGAGACGGAACAACTTCATGAGGGCGTCTCCTGAGCAGGGCCTTCGCATGCATGCGCGACGGCTCCAGCCACAACAGTAAGAGCGATCGATCCGGGGGGCTGTCGCACAAGGGACAAACACTGCGTCTCGCGTTGCACGGACCGCAGCACAATGGGGTCTTGCTGCGGAGGGCGAGATGGACTACGTGAAGGAAATCGAACGCATCCAGCGCGAGCAGGAGCGCGCGATCCGCGAGGCGCAGATGCGCACGGAACGAGAGACGCGCGCTGCACTGGCCCGCGCGGGTGGCACCCCTGCACCGGCGGCCGGCCAGACGCGGGCGGCGCGGCAGGAACGCAAGGACGCACCTGTGGCGACCGTCGACAGCGTGATGAACGCTGCCACGGCTGCGGTGCCGCCTGGTGCGCTCGGCGCGGCGGCACGCGTTGCGCGCGTGGTTCTCGCCGTGCCGATGGCAGTCGCGTTGATCTTCGTCGTCTCGGGGGTGCTCGAAGCCTGGGACGGCTACTACCTGCGGCCGGGTGAGCTGGTGTCCGCCATCGTGCCGTTGCTGATCTTCGCGGGTTTGCTGCGCTTGCGCCGCCGCCTCGCCGACCCGGTGGGGTGGCAGCCTTCCATTGCCGCCGCCGAGGCAGGCGAGGGCACGCAGAAGACCAAGAATGCCATCGGGCGCTGGGTCGCAATCATCGTGCTGCTGGTCATCGCGTCCGCCTTCCTCGAAGACTTCTTCCCGCTGGGCCTGCCGGTGGGCGAGTGGTTGGGCTGGCCCGCGCCGTCGGGTGCATGAGCGAGGCGTGCGCTTCGGCTGCCGATGCCGGCTCGCACGCGAGGCTGTTCTTCGCGCTGTGGCCGGGCGAGCCGACCCGCGACGAACTTCAGGCGTGCCAGCAGTCGTGGCGGTGGCCGCGCGCCGCTCGGCTCACGTTGCGCGAACACCTGCATGTGACGCTGCAGTTCATGGGGCAGATCCCCCGCTCGCAGGTCCCCGCTCTGCTGGAGGCGGCGAACGTGCCCGTGCGGCCATTCGATCTGCTGCTCGACACCGCAGGCATCTGGCGCAGCGGCGTGGCCTGGCTGCGGCCCTCTTCGCCGCCGGCCGAACTGCTCGCGCTGCACGGCCGGCTTGGCGACGTGTTGCAGCAGCTGGGCTGCGAGGCCGATCGGCGTGCTTTCGAGCCGCACCTCACGCTGGCCCGCCGCGCGACCGGCGCTGAACCGGCGGCACACCCTGGCGTGAGATGGCGGGTCGACGGCTACGTGCTCGTCGAGTCGCGCCTGCTGGCCACGCCTGAATACACGGTGTTGCGCCGCTACGGTCAGCCGTAGACGGCGACGACCTGGTAGCCGTGCGCGGCCAGCCGACCGCAAGGCGTCCATAGCAGCGTCGTTTCGTTGACGTAGCCTCCGTCGGCAGCGCGCGTGTCCTTGTCGATGCGCCAGTGGCCGTCGGCGCGCGTTGCATCGAGATCGAACGCGGCCAGCTCCAGCGCCCACGTCACCGAGCTGGCCGGGTTGCGCTGCGTGAGCCGCGACAGCGCCGGCGTGGGCGCCGCGTCGGCCAGCATCACGGCCAGCAGTTCGGCCGGTGCGGTGCCCTGCTTCAGCCGGGCATAGATGCGCGAGTGCCACTGGTCGCTGCCGCTGAACGGGGGTTGCCCGTCGGCCCACCGAAAGTCGATGTGCTGGGTGAAGTTGGGCGTGATGCCGGGCAGGAAGGGCAAGGCCGGGAGGTCCGACGCCTGCAGCGCCACCGGGGGTTGCGGTGGTGCCAGCGGCGGCAGTGCCGTCTCGCGTTTTGCACCGAAGACGGCCAGCAGCACCGCGGCCGTCTGGCCCTGCTGGGAGGCGGTGGCCTGTAGCTGACGCAGGTTGCGGCCTTCGCGCAGCACCTGCACGCTCACGTCCATCGGCCCCAGTCCTGCCGGGCCGACGAAGTTGGTTTGAAGCGCCACGAGCCGGACGTCTGCGGGCCAGCCGGCCGAAGCGACGTCGCGCATGGCCTGCACGGCGCAGGCGGCGATCAGCCCGCCGAAGGTGGTGCGGCCTTGCAGCCAGTCGTCGGTGATCTCGAAACGAACGCTGGTCGACTGCGCCGTGCGGCGCGCCAGCAACTCGGGAAGGGACAGCGTGGGGTGCATGCGCGAACTCAGACGGGCGGGATGACCGGCGCATTGTGCGCCGGCCCGGCCGCGGGCGCTGTCACCTGCGTTCGCGCTCCTCGTTCGATTCGGCGAAGTACGGCGGCAGCTTGGCGCCGCAATGCCGGCAGTAGTTGGCGTCGGCGGCCTGGTCTTCGGTGAGGCAGACGTGGCAGGTGCGCGTGGTGACGGGGCGGATGCGCATCGTCGTCATCTCGGCCGTCACGATCCCGGTCGGCACGGCGAGCGTGCCCCAGCCGAGCAGCATCATCAGCGACGCGATGAAGCGCCCGGCATCCGTCTTGGGCGTGATGTCGCCGAAGCCCACGGTCGTCAGCGTGGTGATGGCCCAGTACACGGATGTGGGAATGTTCGTGAAGCCATGCTCCGGGCCTTCGACGACGTACATCAGCGTGCCGATCACCAGCACCACCATCAGCACGAAGCTCAGGAACACCAGGATCTTGCGGCGGCTGTTGGCCAGTGCCCGGACCAGGATGCGGTACTCGACCGCGTACTGCGTGAGCTTGAAGATGCGGAACACCCGCAGCAGCCGCAGGATGCGCACGTCCATCAGCAGGTGCAGCTCGGGCACCAGCACCGCCAGGTAGGCCGGCAGGATGGCGAGCAGGTCGATCACGCCGAAGAAGCTGCGGGCATAGCGGCCTGGATGCTTCACGCAGGCCAGGCGCGCGATGTACTCCGCCGTGAACAGCAACGTGAAGCCCCACTCGAGCACGTTGAACAGCGTGCGGTGCCGTTGGTGCAGCGGCTCCACGCTGTCGAGCATCACGACGGCCACGCTCAGCAGGATGGCGACGATCAATGCTTCGTCGAACAGGCGGCCGGCGCGCGTGTCCGCCTCGAAGATGATGGTGTAGAGCTTGAGGCGCCAGCCTTGCAGCGGCTTGCCGAATTCGTCGGCCTCGACGGCGGGAGGTGCGGGCGGGTCGATCTTCATGCAGGGCGGAGCGGGCACCTTTGGTGCCGCCCATGATCTTGTGACGGAACCTGCGGTTTTACCCCAGGTCGTGCCGGTCCACCGAGACCGGGCCGGGGCCGTAGGCGGCCACGAACAGCAGGCCGCCGGTGATGGCAAGGTTCTTGTAGAACGCGATGCTTTGCGCCATCTGCTCGGCGGCCGGCATGGCCCAGAAGTTGTGGAAGAACAGCGCCGCGAGCACCGCGAACACGGCCAGCGCCAACGCGGCCCAGCGCGCCTTGAAGCCGAGCAGCAGCGCCAGCCCGGCGACGATCTCGAGCGCGATGGTGCCGCCCGCGAGCACCGGCGGCAGCGGCAGCCCCTTGGCGGCGATGTAGCCCACCGTGCCGTCGAAGTTGGTCACCTTGCTGAAGCCCGACGGCACGAACATCAATGCCAGCAGCACCCGGCCCATCAAAGGGCCGAATTTTTCGATGAAGCCCATGTCTTGCTCCTCCTGTCGAGTGCATCGCCCGACGCGGGCGGCGCTGGGGCAAGCATAGGAGCGTCGATGCGGCAGCGCAACGTCAGGCTGTTGCGAGCCGGGGCACCGGCATCTCGTGTCTCGCGTGGTGGCTGTGCAGGCCGGCCTCGATGAGTGCCATCACCAGCATGGCCTCGGTGGCCGGCACGGGGTTGGAGGCACGGCCGTGGATCGCGTCGCGCACCGCAGCGTAGAAGGCAAGGTAGTTGCCGGGCACGGTGGGACGGGGCTGCACGGCTTCGGTGGTCGACTCGGGCAGCGTCAACAGGCCGTCGCGCGGATCGTGCCCCCAATCGCCGAGTGCGTCGAGCCGGGGGCGCTCGCCGGTCTTCAGGCGGTCCTCCTGCGTGTCGAGCCCGTGTTTCACGTAGCTGCCGCGCGTGCCGTGCACCGTGAACCGAGGGCCGACCGCGGCCACCAGCGCGCTGGCGTGCAGGATCACGCGCAGGCCCTCATGCTGGCCGCTGTACCGCAGCTGGGCATGGAAGTAGTCGTCGGTGACTGCGCCATCGCGCTGCAGTGCCAGATCGAGCGAGATCGCCTCGGGCAGGCCGAAGAGCTGCAGCGCCTGGTCCAGCAGATGCGGCCCCAGGTCGTACCAGAGGCCGCCGCCTTGCATGGCCTGCTCGCGCCAGCGCGCACGCACCTGCGGGCGGTAGCGGTCGAAGTGCGACTCGAAATGCACCGCACGACCCAGCACGCCGGCGCCGAGCAGCGCTTTCAGCGTCAGGAAGTCGGCGTCCCAGCGCCGGTTGTGGAACACCGACAGCACGCGCCGGCCGGCATGCGCGAGCGCATTCAACTCCTGCGCTTCGGCCAAGGTCACCGTGAACGGCTTGTCGACGACGACGTGCTTGCCCGCCAGCAGTGCCGCCTTCGCCAGCGCATGGTGCGTGTCGTTGGGGGTGGGCACCACGACGAGATCGATGTCGGACCGGCCGATCAACGCGAGCGGGTCGGACTCCACCGGCAGGCCCGGCCAGTCCGCATGCACCTTGCCCGCATCGCTGCTCGACACCGCCGCCAGCACCAGGCCGGGGACGCCAGCGATCAGCGGGGCATGGAAGGTCTTGCTGGCATAGCCATAGCCGAGGAGGCCGACACGGAGCGCGTTCATCTGGGGGACGGGGCGTGCAGTTGGGGAGGGCGCAGCTTAACCCGGCAATGCGTACGTATCGAAACGAGGTCGGGCGAGTGCGACGAGCATAGCCACGCCCGTATACAGACCGACGAGCTGCGTGATCTCGATCAGCGTGGCGTCGTCGAAGTGCCTGCGTGCGGCGATGAATTCCTCGTCGTTCACGTCGAGGCGTTGCACCAGTGCGTCGACCAGCGCCACAGCGGCCTTTTCTTCAGGCGACCAGAGGGCGTCGTTCAGATGCGTCCGTCGCAGGTCGTCGATCTGCGCAACGGTCAGACCCATGCGCTGTGAGATGGTCTGTTCGTGCAGGTTGAACTCGTAACTGTTGCGACTGGCCGTGCAGGTGCGCAGGATCACGAGCTCGCGCAGCGCCGGTCGCAAGGCGCCGCGGTCGAGCAGGCCGGTCGGCCCGAGCAGGCCGCTGTCGACCAGGTTCTCGAACAGGCCCTCGTTGCGCGCAACGGTCAGGAAGATCTGCGGCGCCGGCACACCTTGCGGCAGCAGGCGGCGCAGGCGCGCTGCGATGCCGGCGGGCAGCGGGTCGGTCAACGGCGAGATGCGGGGAATGGCCATGGATGCTCCTCATGCTGATCGCTACTGAATAAGTAGCGATTGCAGGATAGCACCAGTCGCTACATAATGCGTAGCAACGAACTTGACGGATGAACCCCATGAACCGACCCGGCCGCGCCAGCCAGCAGGTGGCCAAGCAGGCGATCAACGCTGCCATCGATCTGTTCCACCGCCGCTGGGTGCTGCGCATCCTGTGGGAGTTGCGCGGCGAGCCGTTGACCTTCCGTGCGCTGCAGCAGGCGTGCAGCGAGGTGTCGCCCACCGTGCTGAACCAGCGCCTGAAGGAGTTGCGCGAGGCACAGCTCGTCGACCACCTGCCGGGCGAGGGCTATGCGCTCAGCGAGCACGGGCGCTCGCTGCTGGTGGCGATGGAGCCGATGATGGCTTGGTCGGTGCGCTGGTGGCGCGCGACCGCCGCGCAGTGATCAGTCGGCCTCGCCGAGGGCCTGCAGCACGAGCCGGGCCACTTCGGCCGACGACTGCGGGTTCTGCCCGGTGATCAACTGGCCGTCGCGCACCGCAAAAGGCTGCCAGTTGCCGGTTTTCTCGAACTTCGCACCCAGGTTGCGCAGCCGGCTTTCGAGCAGGAAAGGCACCGTCTCGGCCTGGCCCGCTTCGCGCTCCTCGTCGTCGGTGAACGCATTGACGCGCTTGCCGGCGACGAGCGGCTGCCCGTCCGGGCGGCGCGCGCTCACCAGCCCGGCCGGGCCGTGGCACACCGCGGCGACGATCTTGCCGGCGGCGTAGGCGCTTTCGACCGCGCGCGTCACGCCAGCGTCGCCCGGCAGGTCCCACATGGTGCCGTGCCCGCCGGGGAAGAACACCGCGTCAAAGGCCGCGGCATCGACCTCGGCCACCCGCGCGGTCGCACGGACCTTGCGTTGCGCTGCTTCATCGGCGAGAAAGCGCTCGACGACGGCGTCGTTCTCGCCTTTCGGTTTGAGGCTGCCCGGGTCCACGGGCGCAGCGCCACCCTGGGGTGAAGCGATCTCGACGTCGAAGCCGGCGTCGACGAAGGCGAAGTAGGGCGCGGCCAGTTCTTCGGCCCACAGGCCCGTGGGCTTGCCTGTGTCGCCCATGCGGGCGTTGGACGTGACGATGATCAGGATGCGTCGTGACATGGAAGCAGCTCCGTGTAGAGGGGGCGGTCAACTCGCGGCAACAAGCGTGCGAGCACTGAGAACGACTTTATGCGGCACGAAAGACGCAATAAAGTCACCTCTTCTCACTTGATTCATTACATTGCGTAAACCATGACGCGCAGTTTCGAGCCGGTGCAACTGGGCAGCATCGAGATCTTTTGCAAGGCGGCGGAGTTGGGCGGCTTCAAGCCGGCCGCCGAGGCGCTCGGGCTCACGCCACCGGCGGTCAGCCGCTCGGTGCAGCGGCTGGAAGCGCGACTCGGCGTCAGGCTGTTTGCCCGCACGACGCGGCAGGTGCGGCTCACCGACGATGGCCGGCTGTACTACGAGCAATGCCGCCAGGCGCTGGCGCAGCTCGAGGAGGCGCAGCGGGCGCTGTCGGGTCAACGGGCCGAGGTGCGCGGCCTGTTGCGGGTGAGCGTGCCTTCCACGTGGGGGCACTACCGGCTGCTGCCCAGGTTGCCGGAGTTTCTGGCGCGCCATCCGCAGGTGTCGGTGGACGTGCACGTGTCCAACCGCAACGTCGATTTCGTCGAGGAGGGCTACGACCTCGCGATCCGCCGCGGCGATCCGCAGGACTCGAGGCTTGTTGCACGCTTGCTGGAACACGCGACGCAGGGCGTGTTCGCGTCGCCGGACTACCTGCGTCGCCGGGGCGTACCCCGGACGCTCGCTGATCTGGCGCATCACGATTGCCTGCAGTTCGTGCTGCCGAGCACCGGCCGGCCGTTGCCGTGGTACTTCATGCAAGACGGGCGCGAGGTAGAGCACCGCATTGACGGGCGGCTGCGTTGCCTCGAAGACGTGGTGGCCTGTCTCGACCTCGCACGCGCCGGTGCGGGGCTGGCGCAGGGGTATCACTTCGTGGCGGAGGCAGACGTCGCAAGCGGCGCGCTGGTGGAGGTGTTGCAGCCGTTGCGCAGCCGCGGCTGGCCCTTTCACGTGCTGTATCCGCAGAACCGGCACCTGTCGGCGCGGGTGCGGGCTTTCGTGGACTTTCTGTTGCAGGAAGTCGCGCCGCGGCCGGTGTAATGGCCTTCGATGGCATCGGTCAAATGGGAGTTGAACATGGCAGCTCGCGAAACGTTCGATCTGGTGGTCATTGGTGGCGGCAGCGGTGGAGTGCGCGCGGCACGCCTGGCAGCGAAGCAGGGCCGCAGGGTCGCGTTGGTCGAAGGGCGTCGGCTCGGCGGCACGTGCGTCAACGTCGGCTGCATCCCGAAGAAGCTCTACAGCCACGCGGCGCACTACGCGCACGGCTTCGAGGAGGCGCGTGGCTACGGGTGGCGCTTCGACTCGCCGACGCTCGATTGGGCCTTGCTGCGGCAGCGTCGGGCGACCGAGATTGCCCGGCTCAACGGCGTCTACGAGAAGTTGCTGCTGGACGCCGGCGTGCAGCTGATCGACGGCTGGGCCCGCGTGGCCGGGCCGCATGCCGTGGCGGTGGGCGAACGCATGCTGGCGGCGCAGCACATCCTGGTCGCCACCGGCTCGTCGCCGCGGCTGCCGCCGATCGAGGGCGCCGAGCTCGCGCTCAGCTCCGACGCGATCTTCGACGTCGACCCGTTTCCGCGCCGCCTCGCGATCGTCGGTGGGGGCTACATCGGGTGCGAATTCGCGTCGATCTTCAACGGGCTGGGCGCGGACGTGACCCTGATCCACCGCGGCGCGCGGTTGCTCGACGGGTTCGACGCGGAGATCAGCGGGTTCGTCGCCGCCGAGCTGCGCAAGAAGGGCATCCGGCTGAAGCTGGAGACCGGGGTGCAGCGGCTGTCGAGGCACCACGCGGCGGGCCTCGAGGTGCATGTCGGGCAGGCCGATCCGGTGGTCGCCGAAGCCGTGCTGCTGGCCACCGGGCGCGCGCCGTGCACCGCCGGCCTGGGGCTGGCCGAGCTGGGCGTCCGACTCGGTGACAACGGCGCAGTCGAGGTGGACGAGCACTTCTGCACCGCGGTGTCTTCCATCTACGCCATCGGGGACGTGGTCGACCACCGCGCGCTGACGCCGGTTGCCCTGCTGCAGGCCGGGGCCTTGATCGACCGGCTCCACGGATGCGGTTCGGCCCCTGCGCGCGAGATGCGATACGAAGACGTGCCCACTGCCGTCTTCTGCGACCCTCCGGTCGCGGCCGTCGGGCTCACCGAGGCGCAGGCGCGCGAGCGGCATGGCAAGCTGCGCATCTACCGTTCCGAGTTCCGTCCGCTGCGGCATACCTTGAGTGGCAGCGACGAGCGTGCGTTCATGAAACTGGTCGTCGACGACGCCACCGACGTGGTGCTCGGCATGCACATGGTGGCGCCCGAGGCCGCGGAAGTGGTGCAAGGCTTTGCCGTCGCGCTGAAGGCGGGCGTCACGAAGGCGGCGTTCGACAACACCGTGGCCGTGCATCCCACGGTGGCGGAAGAGCTGGTGCTGATGCGCGAGCAGCATTGCAGCGGCGGCAGCAGCGTGGCGTAAGCTCCGGTCATGTCGCAAACCCAGACCGCTCCCCTCGTCGATTTCAACGGACAACCTGCCGTGCGGCTGCGCACGCCCGACGGCGCGCAGGCCACCGTGCTGCTGCACGGTGCGCAGGTCGTCTCGTGGCGGCCTGCCGGCGGCGAGGAGAGGCTGTACCTCTCCGAGACCGCGAGCTATGCCGAGGGCCAGGCCGTGCGCGGTGGCGTGCCGGTGATCTTTCCGCAGTTCGAACGTCGTGGACCCTTGCCTCGCCACGGCTTCGCGCGCACGCGCCGCTGGTCGCTGGAGCGCACCGATACCGGTCGCGACGACGCCATCGCCGTGCTGCGTCTGTGCGACGACGAGGCGACCCGCGCCATCTGGCCGCACGCCTTCTGCGCGGAGCTGACCGTGGCCGTTGGCGGCAGCCGGCTCGATGTGGAACTCGAGGTCGAGCATCGCGGGGCGCCCGGCGACGAGCCCTTCAGCTTCACCGCCGCGCTGCACACCTATCTGCGCGTGCGCGAGGTCGAGGAGGCCCGCCTCGAAGGCCTGCGCGGCCTGCACTATCTCGACAGCACCTGCGCCACCGAATCGACCCAGGACGTGCACGCGCTGACGGTCGACGCCGAAGTGGATCGCATCTACTTCAACGCCACGCGGCCGCTGCGGCTGGAGGAGCCGCATCGAGCGCTCGTCATCGAGTCGCAGCAGTTCCCCGACGTGGTGGTCTGGAACCCCTGGCAGGACAAGGCGCGAGCCTTGGCCGACATGCCGCCGTCGGGCTTTCGGCGCATGTTGTGCGTCGAGGCCGCCGCGATCGGCGAGCCGGTGGTGCTCGCGCCGGGCGAGCAGTGGTGGGGGCGGCAGACCCTCGTCGCTGCGTAGCGACAAACCGCTCCACGCTGTCAGCGGGGTCTGACAGATCCGGCGAGTCGCAACTGACAGCGCCGCGCGGGCCCCCAACCTACAGTGAGTCCATCGACTGGTTCAGTCGCCCGACAGGAAAGGACTCGTCATGGCAGCTGGATTCTTCACCGTCCTCGGCACCGCGCTGTTGGGCGCCGCCGGGACCCTCGGTGCCGTTGCTTTCCAGGCATCGTCAGCCGGCCCGGTCCAGACGGCAGAGGACATTCGGCTGGTGCGGTGCACGGGCGTACGGGGCGAGTTCACCCACACACCGAACCGCTTGAGGCCGGTGTGGGTGCTTGTCCACGAAGGCGCTTCCGCCGACGCGTTCTGCAGCGGCGACGGCAACGACCCGCCTCAGCCCGGCGAGGCACCGCAGGAGCCCCTGCGCTTCGAACGCGTTCGCGGTGTCGTGGGCCTGCCGCAGGTCCTCGTGTGACGGGCCCTGAACCAGGAGTACCTGTCGCGCAGGTCGCATATGGCGCGTGCGCAGCAGGGATTGGTCGAGCCAGGGAGGCATCGGAACCCACGGGCCGGCCGTTGTCGCCAACCTCAGCCGCGACGTGCTGGTCCCAGCACCGGGCGGCGTCTGTATCAGTGGAAGGAGATCGACGATGAAAGCATTGACCTTGATGGGGACCCTGGCTGCTGCCGTGGCCCTGGCTGCGTGCGACCGTGCCGGCGACGACACCACCGCCGCCCGGGATGACGACACTGTGGTCGCACAAGCCGAGCAGCGTGCCGAGGCCGCCGGCGACCGTGCAGCAGAGGCGGCACGCGACGCCGGCAACGCCGTGGAGAACGGGGCCGAGCGCGCGGGCGACGCCATGGAGCGTGGCGCCGAACGTGCCGGCGACGCGATCGGGGACGCAGCGATCACCGCGTCGGTGAACGCCGAGCTGGCACGTGACAACGAGCTGAGCGCGCTGGGCATCAACGTGGACACCGCGAACGGCCGCGTGACACTCTCGGGCAACGCGCCCAATGAAGCCGCAAGGGAACGTGCGACGCAGCTGGCGTCCGCCGTGCGGGGCGTGACGAGCGTCGACAACGAGTTGCGCGTCGAGGCGTCCGGCGAAGCGCGCCCCGCTCAGTAACGCAAGAGGCACCTGGAACTTGCCCGCCTTTCGAGGCGGGCTTTTTTCTGCTCGCATCACCGGGTCCGCCGCGAGCCGGCCGTCGCTTTTTCGGCGGGGTGTACCATGCCCCGCACGCAGGCACGAGACGCTACGCAGGTCTTCTCTCTGTTTTTTCGCCTCTGCTTGCCGCCTGCACCAGCGTGCATGGCATGGCGGGCGGGTTGGCGCCACGGCATCGCCGCGGCCCGTGCCGCGGCTTCCTTTTCCGGAGCCCCCATGAAGAACCTGCAGGAAGCCACCGAGAAGATCTGCGAACTCAAAGGCAGTCTCGTGGCGCTCGACGCGCTCACTACCGCCATGCTCAGCGTGATGCCGCCGGCCGCGCGAAAGCGGCTGCAGCCGGTGTTCGAACAGCATGCAGAGGTGGCTCGCACGGTGCTGTTGCATGCGCCGATCTCGGAACATTCGATCAACGCCTTTGAACGCGACGTGTCCCGCGCAGCACGCATGCTGCAGGCGCCCGTGTCGCAGGCCGGGATTCCGGCCGACGCGGGAAGCGACGCGGTGTTGCTGAGCGTGGCGCGCATCCAGACCTTCGCCGGGTCGATGCCACTGACGGCGGCTACCGGGTTCTTCTTCGAGCGCGAGGGGCGCTTGTATCTTGTCTCCTGCCGTCACGTGTTGTTCGATGCGCCCAGTGGACACCTGCCGGACCGACTCGAGATCGAGTTGCACACCGACGCCGATGACCTGGCCCGCTCCACGCAGTTTTCCGTGCCCCTCTACGAGAACGGCGTCGGCGTCTGGCGAGCGGGCAGCGACACGGGAGGCGACGTGGACGTGGCTGTGCTCGAGTTGCACCGCGACGCGCTGCCCCCTGGCACCGTGATGCAGGCGTGGAGCCCGGAGCAACTCGAGACCGAGCCCGCGGCCGTCAGGGTCGGAGCGTCGGTGGTCGTCGTCGGCTTTCCGCTCGGCTTCCACGACACCTTGCACCATCTGCCTGTCGTGCGGCAGGGGCAGGTGGCCTCATCGTTCGGGCTTCGATTTCAAGGGCAGGGCTACTTCCTGACCGATGCGCGCACGCATCGCGGCACCAGCGGAGCACCGGTGGTGCGGTTCAGCGAAGAGGAATGGCGGCTGCTGGGCGTGCATGCCGCGCGGTTGGACATGAACAACCGCGACGCCGGCGAAGACGAGTCGCTCGGATTGAACTCGGCGTGGTACGCGGACGTGTTGCTGGCGCTCACCGCCGCATGAGGCGGTGCTGCCCGCGGCAGTGCGGGCAGGCCCTAGGCCAATCGCGCCGTCAGTTGCTTGCAGACGTTGTCGCCGACCACCGTGAGACGCAGGCTTCCGCCATGCCACTCCAGCCAGTTCAGCGCGACGTAGTCGTCGAGATCCCCCTCGGGCACCTCGGCTGCACGGCGACGGCGCAACAGATCGACGGTGGCCAGCAGCGCGTCCTTGAGCGATTCCCGGCGAAGGGTCGTGATCGACATGCGAGTAGCGATCGTGGTCATGGCGGACTCCGGTGGTGATGCCCCACGTTAACACTGCGTTGCCGGGCTATACACGGTTTTCTCGAAGGGGCAATACAGCCGGAGGCGGCGGTGCTACACTTCGCACTTCCTCGCGGCAGACGACTGCACCTTCCGGATGCAAGACACCCGCCGCGCCGAGATCGAGAGTTGATCTCCCTCCGCACCAGACCATCGACGGCCTTGCCTCCTTGCAGTCTGGTTGCTTCTGGCCCGCAGCGAGCACCCCTGCCAGGCCGTCGCCGGATCGAGCTCATCCGCCGTTTGCACGCCCTCCGGGCGTCTACAGATAGACCCTGAAGCCTCGCCTCGAGGCCGCGTTAGAAAGATTCCTATCCATACCCCTCTCCAGGTCGGGAAGTACCTTGTGTCTCCCTTGACCCGCCAGGCGCACTGCGGCCGTTATGCGGCTTCGGTGTCGATCCGCTCCGGGCGAGGCAGCACCACGCATGACCGCGTGCTGCGCTTCGTGCCCGTCTTCGATTCCCGCGACGAAGCGGCCCGCTATGCCACCGCCCAGGGCCTTGCATGGCTCGACGGCCGGACCTCGTCTGCTCTACGGGGCCCGCGCTAGTGCCCACCCTCACGCAACGTTCTCAAGAATTCAGTGCCCGGATCCGGGCGCTGCTGACCCGCACCAGCACGAGCTGGGGCATCTTTTTTTCCACTTCCACAAGGAATGACGACATGACAACCGAAACCGGCACCGTGAAATGGTTCAACGAAGGCAAGGGCTTTGGCTTCATCGCCCCTGACAACGGCGGCAAGGACCTGTTTGCCCACTTCAAGGAGATCCAGGGCACGGGCTTCAAGACGCTGACCGAAAACCAGCGCGTGGAATTCGAAGTCACGCAAGGCCAGAAGGGCCCCCAGGCCTCGCGTATCCGCGCTCTCTAAGCGATAGGGCGCCCGTGCCTTCCGCCATATCGGGCGGCAGGGCAAGCAGTGGGATGGACGACGCCTCGCTCCCCGTGTAGCGCCCGGGGCACCAGGGTTCAGTCCGTCGCCACCTGCAACACCAGCTTGCCGAAGTTCTCTCCCGTGAAGAGCTTCAGCAGCGTCTCTGGGAAGGCCTGCACGCCACCGGCGACCACGTCTTCCTTCGACTTCATGCGCCCGTCCTTCAGGTAGCCGGCGAGTTCGGCCACCGCGACGTGATAGCGATCGGCGTAGTCGAACACCACGATGCCCTCCATCCGGGCGCGGTTCACCAGCAGCGACAGGTAGTTCTTCGGGCCTTGCACGGCCGTCGTGTTGTTGTACTGCGAGATCGCACCGCAGATGATGATGCGCGCCTTGCGGTTGATGCGCGTGAGCACCGTGTCGAGGATCTCGCCGCCGACGTTGTCGAAGTAGATGTCGACCCCGCTGGGGCAATGCTGCTTGAGGCCGTCCTTCACGGCACCGGCCTTGTAGTCGATGCAGGCATCGAAGCCCAATTCGTTGACGACCCAGTCGCATTTCGCGGTGCCCCCGGCAATGCCGACCACCCGGCATCCCTTGATCTTCGCCAGCTGGCCGACCGTCTGGCCCACCGCGCCCGCGGCGCCGGACACCACGACCGTTTCACCGGCCTTCGGCTGACCCACGTCCATCAGGCCGAAGTAGCCCGTCATGCCCGGCATGCCGAGCACGTTGAGCCATTGCGTGGCGGTGCCGGCACGCAGGTCGATGCGCGTGAGCCCGGCGCGCTTGATCTGGTCCTGCGCGATGACGGCGTACTCCTGCACGCCCAGGCTGCCCATCACGTGGTCGCCCACGGCGAATTGCGGGTTGCGGGAGGCCACCACCCGACCCACGCCGCCGGCGCGCATCACTTCGCCGATGCCGACCGGCGGGATGTACGACTTGCCTTCGTTCATCCAGCCGCGCATGGCGGGGTCGAGCGAGAGGTAGAGCGTCTTGACGACCACTGCGCCGTCGGCGGCCGGTGGCACGGCTTCTTCGGTGTAGCTCCAGTTCTCGCGCGTCGGCTCGCCCACGGGGCGGGATGCAAGGCGGACCTGGTGGTTGATGGCGGCAGTGGTCGTGGTCATGGGTGTCCTTCCGGCTGGCAAGTCGGCCGCATCAGACCATAGCCGCCGGCGGGCGGCCGTCACCTAGGTGACGGCGAGCAGCTGCGCGATGACCTGCAATGCGGCCTCGATGTTGTACGGCTTGCGCAGGAAGGCGTCGTAGCCGTCGAAGTGCGCCTGCACCGCGTCTTCCTGCAGGCTGCTGTTCATGACGATGCGGATGTGCCGGGTGTCGGGCGAGGCGCGCAACGCGCGGCCCATCTCCGCCCCGTTCATGACCGGCATCATGAAGTCGAGGATGACGAGGTCCGGCCGCACCTCGGACACCTTGTCCAGGCCCTGCCGCCCGTTGGATGCGCAATAGACCCGGTAGCCCTCATCCTGCAGGATCAGGCTGAGCACTTCCGCGTTGGCCAGCTCGTCATCGACGACAAGGATGGTCTTCAACTGCAAACTCTGTTACGTGTGCGAGCCCGTCGGGTCAGCGGGGGTATGGGGCGCACCCGGTATGGGGCTCGCCGAGGGAATGACATCGCCATCCGCCGTGTAGCGGCCAGCGATCTTCATGCCCGCGGGGGTGATGACCGCCTCGTGCAGGCCCGGGTCGAAGTCCGTATCGCGCATCTTCGTGATCGTGAGCAGCCGCTTGACCGTGCCCTTGTGCTCGACGAACCGCAGGTACAGCAGGTTGTCGACGAAGGCCGACACGCCGAAGGGCGTGCTCACCACGCTGGACACCACGTCCCGCGTCTCGAGCGTCATGAATACCGTGACGCCCAGGCGCCGCAGCTCGTTGACGAGGCACGAGAAGAAGCGCCCGGTGCGCTCGGGGTAGATGGTGGCCTCGAAGAAGCCGGACAGCCCGTCGATCGCCAGCCGGCGGATGCCGCGCTCGCGCACCACGGCCAGCAGCCGGTGCGCGAGCTCGTCGAGCACGTATTCCCCCTGCGGATGCCACATGAAGGTCAAGGCGCCAGCCGCTTCGAGCTGTGCCAGATCGAGGCCCAGCCGCGCCGCCTTCATGCGCAGGCGCGTGGGCGACTCGAAGAACCCGAACATGAGGCCCGGCTCGTCGGCCGTCGAACGCGACAGGTAATGCAGCGCGAGCGTGGTCTTGCCGGTGCCGGTAGAGCCGATCACGACGCTCGCGCTGGCCCTGGGCAGTCCGCGCTCGGCGAGCAGCGCATCGAGCGTGTCGACACCGGTGGTCAGCACGCCGTCGTTTCCTGAAGGTTCGGCCGGCTGCCCGTACAGTGCTTCGATGCGGGGAAACACCTCCAGCCCGTCGTCGGTGATGCGAAACCCGTGCTTGCCGCGTAGCGCCCCGGCACCGCGAAACTTGCGCACCTGGATGGTCCGCTCGGCACGCGCGTCGAACACCCGGTCTTCAAGTTCGATCAGCCCGTCGACCATCGTGTGCTCGGCGTTCACCCGCTGCAGGCCGCCGCTGGTGAGCAGGAAGACTGTGCAGCCGTGGAACACCGCGCTGGTCTGCACCTCGTGGATGAACTTCTTCAACGCACGGTCGGTCTCCGCCGCTTCGGCGGCGGCCACCAGGCCGTCGAGGATCAGCACGCTCACGTTGCGGGCCCGCATCTCGCGGCGCAGCACGCTCATCAGGCCTTTCAGTCCTTCGGATTCGAGGTCGTGGAAGGCGCTGATGTAGGACAGCCCGTTCGGGATCACCGATTCATCGAAGAAGCTCAAGCCCCGGATGTGCTGCAGCATGCGTGCGTGCGACTCCGCCAACAGCGTGACGTAGACGGCACGGCCGCCATTGGCGACGTGGCTGTAGCAGAGCTGGTTGGCCAGGATGGTCTTGCCGCTGCCGGGGTGGCCTTGGACGATGTAGACGCCGGAGCGGAAGAACCCTCCGCCAAGCAGGACGTCGAGGCCGGGAATGCGGCTTGGCACTCGCTCCAGTGCGAGAACGTTGGGCGGTGTCGCGCTCATCGGGGGAGGTCTGGTGTCAAGTGGGCTCCGTGACGCTGCCTGCACGCTCGCGAGGGAGCCGCAGGGTGAACACGCAGCCGGCGCCGGGCCGACTGGAAAGCGAAATGTTAGCGCCGAGTACGTCGACCAACTGCCGCACGATCCACAGCCCCAGCCCGGAGCCGGTGCCGCGGGCCGGGTCGCGGCCGACGCTGAACTTGCCGAAGATGCGGTCCTGGTCTGACTCGGCGATGCCTCGGCCGTTGTCGCTGACGCGGATCTCGACCCATGCGCTGTCGCAGGCTTCGAGGGTGAGGCTGGCCTCGTTGCAGCCCGAATGCTTGAACGCGTTGGTCAGCAGGTTGCCGATCACCTGTTCCAGCGGCAACGGATCGGTCACGGCCATGCAGTGCGGCGGGCCCTCGAAGTGCAACGCGACGTGGTGGTATTGCCCCTCCGGGCGCATCGACTCGACCAGTTGCCGCAGCGTGGCCGCGAGATCGACGCTGCGTGGGCGCAGCGGGTAGGCCTTGGCATTCAGGCGGCTGAGGTCCAGCAGCACGCCCAGGCGTTCGGCATAACGCGCCAGCAGACCTTCAGCCTTGACCAGGCGGGTAGCGATTTCGGGTTGCCCGCGCGCCTGCGCGGCCAGCCGGGCCGCCGCGACCTGCAAGGTCAGCACGTGCAGCGGATTGCGCAACTCGTGCGAGGCGATGGCGAGCAGCTCGTCCCGCTCACGGATGCCCTCGCGCAGGCGATCGACCTCCGCCAGAGCGTCCTGCAGCGCTGATGGCATCGAGGACCCGGGCGGGGCGGCATCCATGGCGTTCGGCAGGACTTTCGGGTGGTGAGAGTGCGCGCCAGTGTAGCCGGGCATTGCGGGGGCGCTGCTCGCACCTGCCGTGCCTCAGGCTTTCGCGGGCGCCTTCGTGTCCCTTCGCGCATCGCTCGGTGCTTCGGCGCTGGCCTGCACGGGCGGGCGCGGGACGCGGCGGTCCGCGCAGTCCTCGTCGCTCAGTCGATCGAGTGCCGCTTCGCGGGCCTCGGTCAGGAAGTCGAGCATGATCGGCGAGCTGTCGGCGAGCGCGCTGCGCCCGTGGTGGAACTCGGGGTGCCACTGCACGCCGCGGGCGTAACCGTCGCCCGTCCAGCGGATCGCCTCGACGATGCCGTCGCCGGTGGAAATGGCCTCCACCTCGATCTGGCGGCCGAGCTTGTGCACCGCCTGGTGGTGGATGCTGTTGACCCGGATGCGCGAGCCCTTGGGGTAGAGCTTCGCGAGCTGGCTGTTCTGAAGGAACGTGACCTCGTGTTCCAGCTGGTCGTACAGCTCGGGGTCGACGTGAGGGTGTGCGGCCGAGCATTGCGTCTGCACGTCCTGGTAGAGGGTGCCGCCGAAGGCCACGTTGAGCAACTGGCAGCCGCGGCACACGCCGATCACCGGTTTCTGCTGCTGCAGGAAGGCACGCAGCAGCGCGAGCTCGTAGCGGTCGCGCACCGGGTCGCCGGCCCAGCGCGGGTCGAGCGGCTCCTCGCCGTAGGTCTGCGGCGCCACGTCCGCGCCGCCTTGCAGCACCAGCCCGTCCAGTTCGTTCACGTAGTCGAACACCGAGAGGTGACGTGCCGCGCGCCGGCTGTCTTCTGCGACGGCGGGGATCATGAACGCGACCGCGCCGTGCTCCATGATCCAGTGCGCCAACGACTGCTCGAGGTATTGCAGCGTCTTGTTCCGGAAGCCGAGTTCAGGCGGCACGTGGTACATCAACCGCGCCGAGATGCCGATGCGCAGCGGCCGGGTCGGCTCGGCGGTGGGGGTCATGCGAACTTCTCCATCGGTGCTTTCGTCTGCGCCCTGTTGCTGATACTTCGCAACGAGCAAATCATGGGCCAATCGTACTGGCAGCGGTGTCGAAGTGTTGCCTGCCTGACCACGGCCGGCCCTCGCTGCAGCCTGTGACACCCGTCACGACTGCTGCGCGCTCGTGCGCTGCGTTCGAGGCTGTTCAGCGGGCTTTAAGCGCTATGCGTCGTTGTGGCCATGGTCGCTTCCTAGAATCGCGCCCCTCATTCAAACAGACAACGAGCATTCCATGCGAACCCGTCTTTCGATCGCAGGCCGAGGCCTGCGTGCCATTCTGCTCGGCGCCCTGGCCGCGACGAGCGCGTCCTGGGTGTACGCGGACGTCGTGGTGGGCCAGGTGGCGCCCTTCAGCGGACCCCAGGCAGTGACCGGCCGTGCCATCCACGCCGGAGCGAAGCTGTACTTCGACGCGGTCAACGCCCGCGGCGGTGTGAAGGGCCAACGCATCCGCCTCGTCACGCGCGACGATGCGCAGAAGCCCGATGACACCGTGCGCCTCGTGAAGGAGCTGATCGCCACCGAGTCGCCGGTGGCGCTGATCGGCACGGTCGGCACGACCAACCTGGAGGTGCTGGCGCGCGACGGCGTGCTCGAAAAGACCAAGGTGTCGATGGTGGGTGCGGTCTCGGGCGCGGCCACGGTTGCATCGTCGCGCGGGCTGCACGTGGTGAAGGCGAGCTACCACGATGAAATCGGGCGGTTGTTCAGCCAGTTGTCGCAACTGGGCCTCAAGCGGGTGGGCGTGGTCTACCAGGACGATGGTCTGGGGCACGACGTGCTGGCAGGCGCGGACAAGGCCGCGCGCGAGCACGGCATCACGCTGGTGTCTCGCGCGGGCTACCCGCGCAACACGACGGATGTCGGCGCCACCGTGGCCAACATGCTGAAAGCGGGCCCGCAGGTGATCTTTCTCGGGGCCACGACCGCCGCCGCCATCGAGTTCGTGCGCCAGTACGGCGAAGCCGGCGGCCCGGCCACGATGTACGGCCTGTCGATCATCGACACCGAGTCGGTGCTGAAGAAGCTGGGCCCCGAGCGCGCGCGAGGGTACGCCTTCTCGGTCGTGCTGCCGCTGGCCACCAAGACCGACCGCGAAGTGGTTCGCGAGTACCTGCGCCTGCGCAACACCTCGCAGGATCCCAATCTTTCGGCGCGTTCGATGGAGGGTTTCATCGCCGCCAAGGCGCTGGTGAAGGCGCTGGAGAAGGCGCCGCGCCTGGCAGCCGATGCGGTGACGGCCACGCTCGAGTCGAGCAGCGAGCTGGACGTGGGCGGATACCGCCTGGACTTCACGCAGGCCGCCCGGACCGGGTCGCGCTACGTGGACTTCGCCATCATCGGAGACGGCGGCAAGATCGTGCAGTGAGGGCAACGGGGCCGTCCGGCGGCACAATGGCCGTTTGCCGCGGTGCGGCCCCTTTCGAAAAGCCCATGCTCATCATCGATTTCGAACTCCGCGGCGAGTTCATCACGCTCGACCGCCTGCTCAAGGCCACCGGCCTGGCCGACAGCGGCGGAGAAGCCAAGGCCATGGTGGCTGCCGGCAAGGTGCAGGTGGACGGGCAGGACGAGTTGCGCAAGAGCTGCAAGGTGCGTGCGGGCCAGGTCGTGGCCGTTCATGGCGCGCGCGTCCGCGTCGCCGCAGCACGCGCTGTTGCCGATTGAGCCGGGCCGGGCGCTGCCGCTCGCCCGCGCGGCGCGCCCGCTGGTCGTGACGCTGCACGTCGAGGTCGCGCCTTGTTACAGTGCGGGTACATCCTGCCACTCGCGAGTCGTTGCCATGACCCTGCCGCCGCCCTTCACGGACCGCGCCGATCTCGACACCTGCCTGAAGGACGAGGGCTACGCGGTGATCGGTGCTGCAGCGCTGTGCGAGTGGCTGCCCACCGACCTGCCCACGCTCGAATCGCTGCGTGCGTCGTGGGACCGCTTGCCCCCGGACACCTACCTGCGCGACGGCGGGCGCTATCGCCGCCGCCGCCATTCGTGCTTCATCGCAGCCGGTGCCGAGTTGAGCGAGGTACCGCACCGCGCACACTGGCAGCCGGTCGAATACAACGCGCTGCACGGGGGGCTGGAGCGCTGGTTCGACCCGATCGAGCCGGCGGTGATCGAGCAACCCGTGTGGTCCGTGCTGCTGCAGCGCATAGCCAGAAGCTGCAGCGTGCAAAAGCCGGAGGTCGACCGCTGGTACGTCGAGGCACACCAGTTCCGCATCGACACCACCGACGGCATCGGCCGGCCCACGCCCGAGGGCGCTCACCGGGACGGCGTGGACTTCGTCGCGGTACTGTTCGTCGGCCGACAGGGCGTGAAGGGTGGCGAATCGCGCGTGTTCGAGGCACGCGGCCCGCACGGCATCCGTTTCACGATGACGCAGCCGTGGACGCTGCTGCTGCTCGACGACGAGCGCGTGATCCACGAAACCACGCCGATCCAGCCTGTGGCCGACGGCGGTTGCCGCGACACGCTGGTGCTCACCTTCCGCCAGGGCGGATTCCAGGGCCCGGTGGCGGGCTAGGGCCTGTTGACACTACGGAGGGCTGTGCGAGCGAGCCTGCCAGGGCGCAGAGCGAGGCGGGCGACGCTGCCCAGGCTGGCCGCCTGGGCGAGGAGCCCAACGACGCGCT
>NZ_CAMLJQ010000022.1 GCF_946480305.1 uncultured Caldimonas sp. | reverse complement strand
ACCAAGGTCAGCGAGCTGACCCGCCGCTTCCCGGTCTACCGCTAACCAAGCCCCCTCCCCCTCGCCATGCGCTGCCCGTTCTGCGGTCATGAGGAAACCCAGGTCGTCGAGACGCGGGAGTCTGACGAGGGGGATGTGATACGACGCAGGCGGCGGTGCAGTGCCTGCGACAAGCGCTTCACCACCTACGAGCGCGCCGAGATCGAGTTCCCGACGATCGTCAAGAAGGACGGCCGGCGGACCGAGTACGACCCGGCCAAGCTGCGCGGCTCGATGAACCTCGCACTGCGCAAGCGGCCGGTCAGCTCCCAGGCGCTGGATCTCGCGGTCTCCCGCATCGAAAGCTCGTTGCTTCACAGCGGTGAGCGGGAGCTCTCCAGCACCTACCTCGGCGAGCTGGTGATGCGGGAACTGAAGCGCCTGGACAAAGTGGCCTACATACGGTTTGCCTCGGTGTACCGCAGCTTCGACGACGTCAGCGAGTTCGTCGAAGCGATCCGCGAAACCTCCCGCCGCGGGAAATAGTTCACAGGTCGAACGCCGACCATCCTCCGCTCGCCCCCACTCATCGGGCTCCCGCCCGCGAGTTGGCGGGGAACTGCTACTTTCGCAGCATCGGCAAGGTGCCTGCCTTCGTCGACACAGTGCCCGCCAATCGCACACGAAGACGACATGCTGATTTTCAGTTCGCCCGCCCCGTCCAGCACCCCGCACGCACCGCGGCTCTGCTTCTATCGGCAGTCCGCCTGCGCGGGTTTCACGCTGGTCGAGTTCATGATCGCGCTATCGATCCTGGCTATTCTGGTGGCACTGGCGGCGCCCAGCTTCCAGGAAGTCATGCGCCAATCGCGCCTCACGTCTCAGACCAACGAGCTGCTGGGGGGGTTGCAGTCCGCACGTGCCGAGGCGATCCGGCGCAACAGAACAGTCCGCTTCTGCTCGACAGCAGACGATTGGGCGGTCTATCTTGGCACCGACGTCGACACAGCGGAGGTACTCAAGAGCTCGTCCAACGCGTCCGACGTCACTGTGCCCCCACATTGCACCGACTTCCGCAGCACCGGCATGCCGTACGAGTGCGACTGCGACGACGACAGCACCGGCGACCTGATCACCGATGGTGAGGTCTCGCTGAGCGTGGGCGACCAGACCAAGAACATCCACATCACGGTGGGATCGATCTATGTGGACTAGAACATCCAAGCGCTGCCAGCCGCGCCCCCTGGCGCACCGGGCACGTCAACGCGGAGCGACGTTGATCGAGACGCTCGTTGCCGTACTGGTGCTGTCGATCGGCATTCTCGGCATTGCCGGCCTGCAAGCCCGCGCCCTGCAGAACAACCAGAGCGCCTATGAGCGCAGCCAGGCGGTGATGCTCAGCTATTTCGCCCTGGACGCGATGCGCGCCAACCTCGCGGCAGCAAAGTCGGGCAGCTATGCGCTCGATAAAACGTGCGAAGTCCCGGACGAGGACGACACCCTCGTCGAGGCCGACCATAAAGCATGGATGCAAGCCCTGAAGGACAACCTCGGCGACCGCGACTCCACCTGCGGCGAGATCGAGTGCACCGGCGACGTCTGCACGGTTCGCATCTTTTGGGACGACAGCCGAGCATTGAGCGGCGAAGACGAACTCGTCGTCGAAACGACCACACGCCTATGAAGCCCGCTCGCCACCTTTCTTCCCGCGCAGGCGCGGCTCGGCGCCAGCGTCAGGCCGGCCTGACGATCGTCGAGCTGATGGTGGCCCTCATCCTGGGCCTGTTGCTGATCGGCGGGACCGTCAACATATTCATTGCCAACCGTCAGGCCTTTCGTACGACGGACCAGCTGGCGAGGATGCAGGAGAACACCCGCATCGCATTCGAGCTGATGGCGCGGAGTCTGCGGGAAGCGGGCGGCACGCCGTGCGGCGGTGATCTGCCGACTGGCAATGTGGTCAAGAATGCCAGCACCAACTGGTGGTCGAACTGGCAAGACGGCATTCATGGTTACGAAGGTGACGAGGCCTTCCCTCCGAAAGCGGATGGAACGGATGCCGCCGAGCGCGTCGCGGGTACCGACGCCGTCATCTTGATGTACGGCTACGGCGATCCCCCAGTGACGATCACCGAGCACAACGCCGTCTCCGCTCAGTTCAAGGTGTCCACGTCCGACCACGGGCTGGTCGACGGAGAAATCGCGCTGGTCTGCGACTACCGGCAGGCCGCAATCTTCCAGATCACCAATGTGAATTCGTCCAACTCTACCGTCGTTCACAACACTGGTGCAGGCGTCGCCGACCCTGGAAACTGCAGCAAGGGCCTGGGCTACCCCACCGATTGCAGTTCGACCAACGGCACCAGCTATTCCTTCCAAGAAGGCGGCAATCTGGTGCGCCTCGCGAGCGAAGGCTGGTACGTGGGCTACAACGGGCGCGGCGGCAAATCGCTGTACCGGATGCGGTTGAAGATGAACGGCGCCAAGCCCGAGCCCGAAGCCGAGGAAATCGCCGAAGGGGTGCAAGACATGCAGATCCAGTACCTGGTTGCAGACGGTTCCGGCACCCCTGCAGCCAGCTACGTGGACGCAGATTCCGTCGATGCCGCCGAATGGCGTGAGGTCATCGCTGCACGTTTGACGCTTTCGCTGGAAAGCACGGAAAACGTAGCCGTGGATGGCACCGCCCTGAAGCGTCAGTTGATTCATGTCGTCGGCCTGAGAAACCGCTTGCAATGAAACAACCACCTCACCTCCCGCGTCGCCAACAGACCGGTGTCGCGTTGATCGTGTGCCTCGTGCTGCTCGTCGTCATTACGCTGCTGGGTGTCGCGAGTTTGCGCGGCGTCATTCTCGAAGAACGCATGGCGGCCAACCAATACGACCGCGGCATTGCCTTCCAGGCCGCCGAGGCGGCCTTGCGGGAAGGGGAAGCTGTCGCCGAGTCGACCAAACCGACGCCGACGGGCACGACCTGCGACACGGATGGCGTGTGCCCCACACCCGACCCGGCCGCAACCCCCCGGTGGGAAGACGACGACTTCGACGACTGGAAGGCGGCCACGACGAGCCTCGGCTCGCTGGCAGGCGACAGCCCCGAATACATCATCGAGTTTCTGGGCGCCGACTTTCCCTGCGACATCTCCAAGCCGGATGAGAACCAGAACTGCAAGCGCTACCGTGTCACGGCCAGAAGCCGGCCAGACGGCGATGAGCGCGCAACTGTCATGCTGCAGTCCATATACGCGACAGAATGAGGGAGACCGTCATGCAAGCAACTACCACCTCGCCGATGAAGCGCATCCTCGTCAGCACGGTCACTGGCACTGTGCTGTGGAGCGTGCTGTTCTCCGCTCAGGCATTGACCATTCCCAGCACACCGCTGGGTGTCTCGACGTCGGCTGCTCCGACCACGATGCTGGTCGTCGGCCGTGACCACAAGCTCTTCTACGAGGCCTACAACGACGCCAGCGATCTCAACGAAGACGGCGAACTCGACATCCGCTTCAACCCGAGCATCACCTACTACGGTCTGTTCGATTCGAGCGTCTGCTACACGTACAACGGGACTCACGACGATTCGACCAGCACGGCCAATGGTGGGCTGTTCAGTCCGTCCTCGACGACGTCGGACGGCAAGTGTTCCTCCAAGTGGTCGGGCAACTTCCTTAATTACCTGACCACCAGCCGCATCGATGCACTGCGCAAGGTGCTGTATGGCGGCTATCGCGAGGTCGACTCCAACACCTCAACCATTCTTCGCAGGGCGTACATCCCGCAGGACGCGCACTCCTGGGCGAAGGAGTACACGAGCGAGTCCGACGATGGCTACAAGATCAGCGACTACACCCCACTCGCTGAGCCCGAGTCGGGGAAGCGCCATTTCTTCGGCAATCTAACGCCTAGCGGAGACACCGATTGCTCCACACTCAGTAGTTGCAGCGACCTTCCACCCTGGTTGTCGGTGGTGACCAATAGCAGCAAACGGGTCTGGGAATGGGCGTCGACAGAACGTCCTGTGCTGGCCGGCACCCACGGGGGAAAACGAAAGAACTACACCGTTCGCGTGGAGGTTTGCACGGGGAGTTTCACCGGAGGCTGCAAGCAGTACCCGGGCAAAAACTACAAGCCCGTAGGTTTACTTCACGAATATGGCGAGAACGACGCGATGCTATTCGGCCTGTTAACCGGCAGCTACAGCAAGAACATGTCCGGCGGAGTGCTCCGAAAGGCCATCGGCTCGTTCGCGTCTGAAATCGACGCAACGTACGGAACGTTCAAGACTGGCGCGGCGGCTCCCATCGTCGCGACTCTCAATGCATTGCGCATCCGGGATTACAACAACACTGTCAAGACCAGAGCTTATCGTGGCGGGTGGCTCACGACCGCAGCGATGAGCGAAGGCAAATTCGTCGACTGGGGGAACCCCGTGGGCGAGATGATGTACGAGACGCTGCGTTATTACGCAGGCAAGGCAACAGCGACGTCTGCCTTTACGGGCACAAGTGAGGGTACCGATTACGATGCCCAGGTCGGACTATCGAGCGCGACTTGGAGCGACCCCTATCACGCCACCACGGGGCCGGCGAAATGGTGCTCCAAGCCCAATATGCTCGTCGTCAGCGACGTCAACCCTTCATTCGACTCCGACCA
This sequence comes from uncultured Caldimonas sp., assembly GCF_946480305.1. The sequence continues at coordinate 62,765 of NZ_CAMLJQ010000022.1, read as the reverse complement.
GCTTCCCGGTTCCGCATTCAACCCGTCGTTCACCGGTGACCTGGGGACGATGGACGTCAAATCGATCGCAGACTCGATCACCGGTTACGAAGGCGACATTGCCTCGACGACTCGCTTCATAGGTCAGTCGTCCTCGAGCAATTACGACGGCGCCCCTACGGCAAAGGCCGTCACAAGCCTCGGTCTCCTGCGGGGACTCGCCCCAGAAGAGCCGACCAAGCAGGGAAGCTATTACTCTGCGTCTGTCGCCTACTACGGCAAGACTCAGGACATAAGCGCGGCCAAAGGTACGCAGAACGTCAATAGTTTTTTCGTGGCGCTGGCTTCGCCACTGCCCAAGATCGAGTTCACGACGACAACAGGGAAACTGGTGACGCTGGTACCGTTCTCGAAGTCGGTTGGCGGTGATGGAATCAGCGCCACAAAAGGGAAGTTTCAGCCCACGAATCAGATCGTCGACTTCTATGTGGAGACGGTCAAGAATACGACCGCAGCCAACAAGGATAAAGACAAGAACGGGGGACGGCCCTATGCCAAGTTCCGCATCAACTTCGAAGACGTCGAGCAAGGCGCTGACCATGATATGGATGTCATTGCCGAGTACGAGGTTGCAGCAACAAGCGATGGCAGCGTGGAAGTCAAGGTAACGCCTGTCTATCAGGCCGGTGGGATCCAACAGAACATGGGCTACGTGATTTCTGGGACTACACGGGACGGCGTCTATCTTGTCGCGCAGGATGAGAATGTTTCGATCCCTTACTACCTGAATGTCCCTCCCGGCAGAAGCGGGGGGTACTGCGATGTAAATCCGATGCCGTCCGACTGCGCAACCCTGCCATACATCACCGATCCGCCGTCACAAAGCGTTCAGACTTTCGTACCCGCGACTTCCAGCAGTGCTGCGACGCTCTTGAAGGATCCTCTTTGGTACGCGGCCAAATGGGGCGGGTTCAGTGACAAGAACGGCAATAACCGGCCCGACCTGTCGATCGAATGGGATGCCGACGACGACAGCACGCCCGACAACTACTTCCTGGTGCAAAACCCCTTGAAGTTGTACGAGGCGTTGCAGGACACGTTCAATTCCATCATCGACCGCACGGCCTCTGCCGGCAATCTGGCAGCCAACACAACGTCCATCACGACACAGACCCTGGTGTTCCAGTCGAGCTTCAACAGCGCCACCTGGGCAGGTGATCTGGCGGCCTACAAATACACGTCCAGCGGGTTTGCAGACGACCCCGAGTGGAGAGCCGCCGACGAGATTCCGTCGCATGGCAGCCGAAGGGTCTACACCATCAGCGGCGGCAATGCGGTCGAGTTCAAGTACGCGAACCTTTCGGCGACCGACAAGACAAGATTGGGTGGCAACGCCAATGTCGTGGATTACCTTCGTGGTGACCAGTCCAAGGAGATCCAGAACGGTGGAAGTTTCCGCAACCGCACCAAGGTGCTGGGCGACATCGTTCATTCGTCGCCGGTGTATGTGAAGGACACCGATACCGTCTTCGTATCGGCAAACGACGGCATGCTCCACGCATTCGACGCCACGACCGGCACGGAGCGGTTCGCGTACGTGCCGGGCATGGTGCTCAGCCCCCCCGGGCACGATGATGCCGACACACTCCCGCTGAAAACGCTGTCCAGCGCGGGCTACACGCACAGGTTCTTCGTGGACGGAGACATCGTGGTTTCGTCGCAAGCCCAGACAGAGAAGAACTATCTGGTGGCCACGCTGGGCCGAGGCGGCAAAGGCCTGTTGGGGCTAAACGTCACGACGCCTGCGAGCTTCGATGAAGGCGACGTGCTGTGGGAATACCCGGGGAACACGAGCGACGGGAACATGGGCTACATCCTCGGCCGCCCGGTGATCGCCAAGGCCGCAAACGGCACCTGGGTGGTCATTGTCGGCAATGGCTACAACAGCACCAACGGAAGAGCCGTGCTCTATGTGTTCAATTTGGCGACCGGTGTCCTGTTGACCACGATCGACACCGAGGTGGCAGGCGACAATGGCCTGTCGACCCCCACCGCGTATGACGCCGACTCAGACGGCGATGTGGACTACATCTATGCTGGTGACCTGAAGGGCAACGTCTGGAAGTTCGACGCGACGAAAACCAACATCACAAAATGGGCCGTCGCATTCGAGGATCCCGATTCTGATGCCCCGGCACCGCTGTTCACGACGAAGGACAACGACGGGAACGGGCAACCGATCACGGCACAGATCACGGTGGCCAAGAACACGGTCAAGGGCGACGTGAACGAAGGCAAGCTGTTCCTCTTCTTCGGCACGGGGCAGTACATGGAGAGCACCGATCCCAGCGACGTTTCCGAGCAGACGCTGTACGGTCTGATCGACGATGACCAGCGGATCACCTCGCTTTCCGAACTCAAGGAACGTGAATTCGGCGACGGCGGCGAGGTCAACGGCGTCACGGTACGTACCCTCGCAAAGGCGGAGACGGACGACATGGATGGCAAACAGGGCTGGTATCTCGACCTGCTGACCTCCGATGGCATCACCGAAGGTGAACGGGTCGTGACATCGGCCACCGTGGAAAACCTCGTCGTCCCCACCCTGTTCGTCACGAGCATGGTGCCGATCGAGGACGTCTGCAGCGCAGGCGGGCGGGGCTACGTCAACTTCCTCGACCCGTTCAGCGGTGGCGCGGCCAGGGCGACAGTGCTCGACGTCAACCGCGACTCCAAGTTCGACAACGCCGACTTGGTGGGCGACCTCCCGGTCGCGTCTTACGCCGTGGAGATCGGATCACCTACCCAGGTTCTGCGCATCGGCAACAGGCTCATCTACGGTACATCGGGCAAGGGGAGTGATGACGATGACGATGATGACGACGACGATGACGACGATGACGACGACAACTGCAAGGCGGCGGGGGCCGATCCGGCGAAGTGCGACGACAAACTCGACCTCGGCATCAAGAACACCGGCCGCCTCTCTTGGCGTGAAATCATCCGTTGAGGGAAAGACAGCATGTACGGCAAACAGCAAGTTCGAGTGCCTGCGCGCGGTTTCACGCTCATCGAGCTGATGATCGTGGTGGCGATCGTCGCCATCCTGGCGGCAATCGCCTACCCGAGCTACCGCGAGCACGTCGTGAAATCGAGGCGCGCAACCGCGCAGAGCTGCCTGCTCGAATTGGCCCAGTTCATGGAGCGCTTCTACACGACGAACATGAAGTACCACGAAACAGCAGGCGCCAGCCCTGAAGATGTGGAGTTGCCGAGCACGACCTGCACAAACGATCTGGACGGCCATTACTCGTTCGCGTTCGCTGAGGACCCGACCGCAACGACCTACAAGATCGAGGCTACGCCGGAGAACGCTCAGGCCGCATCGGACACCTTGTGCGGCACCCTTGGCATCGATCAGGCAGGAGAAAAGTCTGAGGGCGGAACAGCCACCGCCGTCAGCGAGTGCTGGAAGTAGCGACGAGCGCCGCGCTCAACACAGGCCGTCCGCCTTCTCGTGCCGCACGCGACCGCTGGGGGCCAGCACCAGCCGATGTGCCTGCTGCCCGCCCGCCTTGCAGAGCGTGAAGGCGCCTGCCAGGAAAGCTCCATTCGCCTGAACCGGGCGGCCGAGTTCGTCGAATGACACGTAGCGCCGCATGACGCCATTGGCCTGGATGTCGACATCGGCGCCCTCCGACACCAGCAACTCGGCCTCGCCCTCCTCCCACTCGCCGTCGCGATTGCGGTCGACAAACACGCGCCACCCTGACCGCCAGAGGTCCTCACGCGGCGCAATGGTGACGCGTGCGCGACGGGAGATGGCAGCGCTGCGTGCCAAGCCGAGGTGCGAGATGAGGGTGGACGCAGCGGCCTCACGGCTCTGGCGTTCGAGAAGCGCCTGCCACGGCGCTGCGGCGAGGGTGGTCAAGATGACCAGCAGCGACAGCACGACCATCATTTCAATCAGCGACCGGCCATGCGTACGCATGCCGCTGCCTGTTCGCAAGGCACGAACCACAGCTATCCTCCCTATCATTCTGAGTTTTGCGGAAGTCTAGCGAGATGGAGTGCGAGCGATCACTCCCTCCTTCGGGTGTACCGATGGAGGATGTGCGGTGGATGCGCGAGGCGTTGCTCGAAGCGCAGAAGGCCATATTCCAGGCCTGCCCGAACCCGGCCGTGGGCTGCGTCATCGTCACCCGAGACGGCGTGGCGCGGGGGCATACGCAACCTCCAGGCAGCGGACACGCCGAAGTTCAGGCCCTGAGGCAAGCTCGCGAAGCCGGATGGGCGGTCGAAGGCTCGACCGTCTATGTCACGCTCGAACCCTGTTCGCACTTCGGTCGCACCCCACCGTGCGCAGATGCGCTGATCGATGCAAAGGTCGCCCGGGTCGTCGTGGCCGTGCAAGACCCGAACCCTCTGGTTGCCGGCGCCGGCATCGCACGGCTGCGCAACGCGGGAATCGACGTGTCCGTCGGATTGCTCGAGCACGAAGCGCGAGAGATCAACATCGGCTTCTTCTCGCGCATGGTGCGCAAGCGGCCCTGGGTCCGCGTCAAGATCGCCGCGTCACTCGACGGCCGCGTTGCTTTGCAGGACGGCCAGAGCCAGTGGATCACGAGCCCCGAAGCGAGAGCCGACGGCCACTACTGGCGCGCGCGCTCAGGCGCCATCCTGACGGGCGTGGGCACCGTGCTTGCCGACGACCCGCAGCTCAACGTTCGCGATGTTGCGACCACCCGACAGCCGCTGCGTGTGGTCGCCGATTCGCGTCTGTCGACGCCCCCCGGTGCGCGCCTCGTGGCAACGGGGGAGCCGGTGCTGATCTACGCCGCAGGGTCCGACTTGCCGGCCTCGACGCCCTTTCCGCCGCACGTGGAAGTGGTGAGGCATCCAGGCGAGAACGGTCGCGTAGACCTGAAAGCGATGCTGGACGATCTCGGGCTTCGAGGCATCAACGAACTGCACGTTGAAGCAGGGGGAACGCTCAACGGATCGCTAATGGCCGGCGGATGGGTCGACGAATTTCTGCTTTACGTCGCCCCCAAGCTGATCGGACCGGGCCGCCCCATGGTCGACATGCCGGCGCTCAAGACGCTCGATGAATGCGGGCAGCTACGCTTCGTGGACGTGATCCCGGTAGGCCCGGACCTGCGGATACGCGCCAGGCCCGCCGACCGCGCGCCCTCCTTCTGATACGCTGCTTTCCTACTTCCAGAAGCTCCGTCATGTTCACCGGCATCATCACGGCCGTCGGCCGCATCGCTTCCTCCATGCCCCTGGGGTCCGACGCAACACACGGCCGGCGGCTCCTCGTTGAAGTCCCCGGGGGTTACCTCGATGACGTGCAGTCGGGCGACAGCATCGCCCTCAACGGCGCGTGCATGACCGTGACGACCTTCGACCCCGAGCGGGGCGAGTTCGCCATCGACGTGTCGGCCGAAAGCCTGTCCAAGACCGCCGGTCTGGCCGAACCGGGCCCCGTCAACCTGGAAAAGGCCTTGCGCAGCCATGACCGCCTCGGTGGCCATATCGTCAGCGGCCACGTCGACGGGCTCGGCACCGTGACATATTTCGCACCTGTCGGCGAGTCGTGGGAGCTGCGGGTGCTGGCGCCCCGCGAGCTGGCACGTTTCCTGGCCTACAAGGGCTCGATCACGGTCAACGGCGTGAGCCTCACGGTGAACCGCGTCACCGACACGGCCGACGGCTGCGAATTCAGCATCAACCTCATTCCGCACACCGTGCAGAACACCACGCTGGGCACGTTGAAGCCCGGCCACCGGGTGAACCTGGAGGTCGATTTGATTGCCCGCTACGTCGAGCGCATGCTGACCGCGGGAGTAGAGCCGCGCACCTGAGCGGGCCGCAGGGCGCCCACCTACAATGGCGCCCATGCCCATTTCCCCCGTTCCAGAGATCATCGCCGAGCTGGCTGCCGGCCGGATGGTCATCCTCGTCGACGAAGAAGATCGCGAAAACGAAGGCGATCTCGTGCTGGCGGCCGAACACGTGACGCCGGAGGCGATCAACTTCATGGCCAAGCACGGCCGCGGTTTGATCTGCCTCACGCTCACCCGGGACCGCTGCGAGCGTCTGCAACTCCCCCCGATGGCGAGCCGCAATGGCACCAAGCACGGTACCGCGTTCACGGTGTCCATCGAGGCGGCCACCGGGGTGACCACCGGCATTTCTGCCGCCGATCGCGCGCGCACCGTGCAGGTGGCCGTGGCGAAGGACGCCAAGGCGACCGACCTGGTCCAGCCAGGCCACATCTTCCCGCTGCAGGCACAGGAAGGCGGCGTGCTGATGCGTGCCGGCCACACCGAAGCCGGCTGCGACCTGGCAGGCATGGCAGGGCTCACGCCGGCCGCCGTGATCTGCGAAATCATGAACGACGACGGGACCATGGCCCGGCTGCCGGATCTCGAGGTCTTCGCCCGTGAACATCACCTGAAGATCGGCACCATCGCCGACCTCATCGAATACCGCAGCCGCAACGAGTCGCTGATCCAGCGTGCCGGCGAGCGCACGCTGCACACGCCGTTCGGCGAGTTCCGCTGCATCGCCTACCGCGACCGCAGCGAAGGGCTGCACCTGGCCCTGGCCAAAGGCCGCTGGAGCGAGCAGGACGAGGTGCTGGTGCGCGTGCACGAGCCGCTGTCGGTGTTCGACCTGCTCGATGCCGGTGCCTGCCAGCATTCGTGGCCGCTGGGTAAGGCGCTGGCGCGCCTGCAGCAGGAACCGGCCGCGGTGGCCGTGCTGCTGAACTGCGGCGAGTCGGTCGAGGACCTGCTCGACCACTTCCGGGACCAATCGGTGCCGCGCCCGGCCGCACGCGGTCAGATGGACCTGCGCACCTACGGTATCGGCGCGCAGATCCTGCGCGACCAGGGCGTCACCCGCATGAAGCTGCTGGGCAGCCCGCGCCGCATGCCCAGCATGGTGGCGGGCTACGGCTTCGAAGTCACCGGTTTCCTCGGGCCGGAGCCGCGCTGAAGCGCGCCTCCCCCTTCACTATTCAAGGATCCCTCCCATGCAAGGCGCTGACAAGGGCCAAGCCGTTCAACTCCATGGCCAGGACCTGCGCATCGGCATCGTGCAGGCGCGCTTCAATGAAGCGATCACGGCCAAGCTGGCCGAAAGCTGCCTCGCGCAACTGCACGACCTGGGCGTCGCGGCCAAGCACATCCAGCACGTGACGGTGCCAGGCGCGCTCGAAGTGCCGCTGGCGCTGCAGGCGATGGCCGAAGGCGAGCGCTTCGACGCGCTGATCGCGCTGGGCTGCATCATCCGCGGCGAGACCTACCACTTCGAACTCGTCGCCAACGAAAGCGGGGCCGGCGTCACGCGCGTGTCGCTCGACTACCAGGTGCCGGTGGCCAATGCCATCCTCACCGTCGAAAACGAAGCGCAGGCCTGGGCCCGCGCCGAAGAAAAAGGCCGCGACGCCGCCCGGGTGGCGGTCGAGATGGCAAACCTGTTGGAAGACCTGTCGTGACCTCTCCAGAAAAGAACGCCGGCCACAAGCCGGCGGCCAAGCGCGCACCGCAGAAGTCGGCGCGCCGCCGCTCCCGAGAGCTGGCGCTGCAGGGCCTGTACCAGTGGCTGGTGTCCGGCTCCGAGCCCGGCGAGATCGAAGCCCACGTGCGCGAGATCGAAGGCTTCGACAAGGCCGACCGCGCGCACTTCGATGCGTTGCTGCACGGCTGCATCCGCGAAGCGGCCGACCTCGACGGCATCCTCACGCGCCACGTCGACCGCAAGACCACCGAGCTGTCGCCGGTGGAGCATGCGGTGCTGATGATCGGCGCCTATGAGCTCAAGCACTGCATCGACGTGCCGTACAAGGTGGCGATCAACGAAGCGGTGGAACTCGCCAAGAGCTTCGGCGGCACCGACGGGCACAAGTACGTGAACGGCGTGCTCGACAAGGCCGCCATCGACCTGCGCCCGGTGGAAGTGGAAGCCGCCCGCAACGCCCGTCGCTGAACGCACCCGCCCCGATGAAAGTTGCCGCGCGTACCGGGCTCATCGAGCCGTTCTACGTGATGGAGTGCGCGAAGGCCGCCGCCGAGATCGCGCGCAGCCCCGTGTGCGACCCGGCCCAGGGCGGCCGGCCGATGATCTACCTGAACATCGGCGAACCCGATTTCACGGCCCCGCCGCTCGTGCAGCAGGCCGCCGAGCGCTGCATCCGCGACGGCCTCACGCAATACACGCCGGCCCTCGGGCTGGAGGCACTGCGCGAACGCATCAGCGCCTGGTACGCGCAGCGCTTCGGCGTGTCGGTGCCTGCCCGCCGCATCGTGCTCACCGCCGGGGCCTCGGGGGCGTTGCAACTGGCCTGCCTCGCGCTGGTGGATGCCGGCGACGAGATCCTGATGCCGGACCCGAGCTACCCGTGCAACCGGCATTTCGTGTCCGCCGCCCAGGGCAAGCCGGTGCTGTTGCCCAGCGGGCCGCAGGCTCGCTTCCAGCTCACGGCCCAGGCCGTTGCTGCTGCGTGGGGCGATCGCACGACGGGCGTGCTGCTCGCGTCGCCCTCCAACCCGACCGGCACGTCGATCCACCCCGACGAGATGCGCCGCATCGCCGACCTGGTGCGCAGCCGCGGCGGTGTCACGATGGTCGACGAGATCTACCTGGGCCTGAGTTTCGACGACACCTTCGGCCACAGCGCGCTGGCCCTCGGCGACGACGTCGTCACCATCAACAGCTTCTCGAAGTACTTCAGCATGACGGGCTGGCGCCTGGGCTGGCTGGTGGTGCCCGACGCGCTGGTGCCGGTGGTCGAGAAGCTGGCGCAGAACCTGTACATCTGCCCTTCGGCCGTGGCGCAGCATGCGGCTCTGGCATGTTTCGAAGCCGACAGCCTGGGCGAATACGAACGTCGGCGACGCGAGTTCCAGGCCCGACGCGACTTCCTGGTCCCCGCCCTGAACGGGCTGGGGCTCACCGTGCCCGTGATGCCGGACGGTGCGTTCTATGCCTGGGCCGACTGCTCTGCGCATCACGCGAGCAGTTGGGACTTCGCCTTCGAGCTGATGCGGCGCGCGCAGCTGGCCCTCACCCCGGGCCGCGATTTCGGGCACGCGGACACGCACCGCTACATCCGCCTGTCGTATGCCAGCCGGATGGACCTGCTGGAAGAAGCAGTTGACCGGCTACGCAAGACGCTCTGATAGTGACATCCAGCCGCTGGAAGTCACGGCGAGTGACCAATGGCTCGATTTGCGGGGCTTTTGTCACGCTTCCCATTGTTGAGCCCCCCTATTGCTTCGTCTAAGCTGCCGTCGTGGAATTCCAGAAGACCGTCTTCGCGATGACGCCCGAACAGGCCCTGGAGGCCGAACGTGCCGCCCTGGGCAGGTCTCGTCATGACGACAGCCGATTCAGCGCGCCCGTTCCGCTGGGGGACGCCGGGGACTCATCCATCCTGGACCCGGACCAGGAACACGAGCTGCCGACCATCGGCCACATCGGCCGCTACGCACTGAAGTACCGTCTGGGCGAAGGCGGGCTCGGCACCGTCTATGCTGCCCAGGACCCGCTGTTGTCGCGCCTGGTCGCGATCAAGACGCTGAGCCTCGAGCTCTCGCCTGAAGCGCGCGAGCAGTTCAACGCGATGTTCCTGAACGAGGCCCGCGCAGCCGCTGGCCTCAACCACCCGCACATCGTCACGGTGTTCGACGCCGGCACCAGCCCGCAGGGTGCGTACATCGCGATGGAGCTGCTCAAGGGCAAGGACCTGCGCCAGCTGCTGAAGGAAGGCTGGCGGCCCACGCCGGTCGAGGCCGCGTTGCTCGTGCGCCGCATCGCCGACGCGCTCTCGTACGCCCACTCCAAGGGTGTGGTGCACCGCGACGTGAAGCCGGCCAACATCTTCATGGTCGGCCGCACGCAGCCCAAGGTGCTCGACTTCGGCATCGCCCGTGTCGCCAGCCAGCAGGACGGCTCCGGCTTCGACGACTTCGCCGCCGGCTCGCCCTACTACATGGCGCCTGAGCAGGTGCGTCACGCACCGGTCGACCGGCGCTGCGACGTGTTCTCGCTGGGCGTGGTGCTGTACGAGCTGCTGACCGGCACCAAGCCTTTCACCGGCGCCACGCTGACCGAGATCGCCACCGCGGTGGCGACCCGCACCCCGCCCCCGGCACACGAGGTCAACACGTCGGTGCCGACCGCGCTTTCGCTGATCGCCGCGCGTGCGATGGAAAAGGAGCCCGACCACCGCTACCGCTCCGCGCGCGTGCTGTCGCGCGAGCTGCGCCATTGGCTCGACGAACAGGCAGAGGCCGCACAACAAGACGAAGTGGAAGCCGAGGCGCGCCGCTCGCGGCGCCGGCGCTACCTGATCGGTGCCAGCGTCGCGGCGCTGGTGGTCGTCACCACGGCGATCAACCTGGCCGGCGTGTTCGACTCGCCCGCCCCCGTGGAAGAGGCCGTCACGGCCGAGGCTGCCCCGCCCGTCGCAGAAGCAGCCTCGCAGCCTCCGCTCCCCGAGGTACCGGCGTCGATGGCGCTCGATCCGTCCGAGGCGCTCGTCACCTCGGCAGAAGCCGCATCGGCGGCCGCGACGGCGGCAGAGCCGGCATCGGCCGTGGCTGCCGCCCCTGCGCCGGCGGCGGCGCCTGCCAAACCGGCGGAAACGCCGCGCGAGCGGCGAGCGCGGGAAGCCCGCGAACGCGAGGCGGCGCGTGCCACCGCTCCCGCCGTGACCACCGGCCAGGTCAACCTGGCGGTGAGCCCCTGGGGCCACGTCGAGGTCGATGGGGCGCCCGCCGGCACGGTGCCGCCGCTCGGCACCCTCACCCTCTCCGAAGGGCGGCACACCATCACCCTGCGCAACGACGCCTTCCCGCCGCACAGCGTGACAGTCAACGTCACCGCCGGGCAACCCGTGACCATCAGACACAAGTTCGGATCATGAGAAAGCTCTGGATACTCGCGGCCGCCGTGGCGGCCCTGGCAGGCTGCGCACAGATGCAGCCGCAGGTCGTCGGCATCACTGAAATGGCCGAGCGCCCCGCCGAGCGCGCATTGCTGGCCGGCATCCGCGCCTATGAAGAAGGCCAGTACCCGCAGGCCGAGAAGCAGCTGAACCAGGCCTTGCAGGGGGGGCTGGCCTCCCGCAAGGACCAGGCCGCGGCGCAGAAGTACCTCGCCTTCATCTACTGCACGAGCCAGCGCACCGCGCAGTGCGAGGCGGCCTTCCGGGCTGCCCGGCAGGCCGATCCGGCCTTCGCCTTGAACAAGTCGGAGGCCGGTCACCCGCTGTGGGGCCCGGTCTACGCGCGCACGCAGCGATAATCCCCGCTTTTGACTGCTCCTGCGCCGGCTTCGCCCCGGCGCGTTCGTGCTGCATGTCCGAGATGCCGAGCCCGCCGGCTCAACCCTTCCGGTTCCCGGTGCGCGTTTACTGGGAGGACACCGACGCAGGCGGTGTCGTGTTCTACGCCAACTACCTGAAGTTCTTCGAGCGCGCGCGCACCGAGTGGCTGCGCGCACGGGGCTTCAGCCAGGAACGGATGCGCCAGGAAACAGGGGCAATGTTCATCGTGGTTCATACTGCCGTGCGCTACCTGCAGCCGGCCCGACTCGATGATTTGCTTCACGTCACCGTCGAGGTGCGGCATGCCGGCCGGGCCTCGATGCTGATCGCACAGGAAGCGTGGCGTGACGGAACCTTGCTGGCGCAGGGCGACATCAAAATCGGCTGCGTCGATGCGGCGAGCTTCCGGCCGCAACGCATCCCCGAAGAAATGCTTCAGGAAACAACTACATGAATCAGGACTTGTCGATCATTCAACTGGTGCTGCATGCGAGCTTGATCGTGCAGCTGGTGATGGCGCTGCTGCTCGCGATGTCACTCGCAAGCTGGACCATCATCTTCGGCAAGTACTTCGGGCTGGGCCGGGTGCGCGGCCTGAACGACGAGTTCGAGCGCGAGTTCTGGTCGGGCCGCAACCTCAACGACCTCTACAACCTCGCCTCCGACAGCCCGCGCAAGGGCGGTCCGATGGAGCGCATCTTCGCCTCCGGCATGCGCGAATTCCTGAAGCTGCGTGAGCGCCGCGTAAACGACACCGGCGCGCTGCTCGACGGCGCCCGCCGGGCCATGCGGGCGAGCTTCCAGCGTGAGCTCGACGCGGTGGAGTCGCACCTTTCCTTCCTGGCGACGGTCGGCTCCGTGGCCCCCTACATCGGCCTGTTCGGCACCGTGTGGGGCATCATGCACGCCTTCACCGGCCTCGCGAACCTGCAGCAGGTGACGCTCGCCACCGTCGCGCCCGGCATTGCCGAGGCACTGGTGGCCACGGCGATCGGCCTGTTCGCCGCGATTCCCGCCGTGGTCGCCTACAACCGCTTCGCACGCGACATCGACCGCATCGCGATCAAGCTCGAGACCTTCATCGAGGAGTTCTCCAACATCCTGCACCGCAACATCGGCCACGCGCCCGGTGGTGCCGTGCCAACTGCCGCGCACTGACCATGCCTGCCGTATCGCCCCGAGGCGGCTCGCGCCGCCGCACGATCAGCGAGATGAACATGGTGCCGTTCATCGATGTGATGCTGGTGCTGCTGATCATCTTCATGGTCAGCGCGCCGCTCATCACCACCGGCGTCGTCGACCTGCCTTCGGTCGGCAAGGCGCCGCGCCAGCCCGATCGCGTGATCGAGCTGGTGGTGGCCACCGACGAATCGCTGAAGATGCGCATCGACGGCAAGGACAGCGGCCGCGTCTCGCTCGACAAGGTCGCCGCCGAGGTGAAGGCTGCACAACAGGGCGCCGAGAACGCGCCGGTCGTCATCTCGGCCGACAAGTCGGTCAAGTACGAGTCGGTCGTCAAGGTGATGGACCGCCTGCAACGCGCGGGTGTGCAGAAGGTCGGCCTGTCGGTCAAGACCACGGGGTGAGATGAACGCCACGACGCATCGCCGCGATGACCTGATGCCGCCGACGCCCGACAAGCGCGGCCAGGGGCTGCTGCTGGCGCTCGGCATGCACGCCGTGCTGCTCATCGGCCTCACCATCGGCGTGAACTGGAAGTCCAGCGCCCCGGATGCCGTCGAGGCCGAACTGTGGGCTGCGGTGCCGCAAGCGGCCGCTCCCGCGCCTCCCCCTCCCCCGCCGCCCAAGCCGGTGGTCGAGGAAAAGCCGAAACCCGAGCCGAAACCACCACAGCCGGTGGAGCGCCCGGAGCCCGACCGCAGCGCCGAGATCGCGCTCGAGAAGGAGCGCAAGCAGCGCGAGAAGGAAAAGCGAGAAGAGGCCGAGAAGCGCGAAAAGGAAGAGCAGCGCAAGCGCGAGGAGGCTGAGAAACTCAAGAAGGAAGAAGCCGAGAAGCGCAAGCTGGAAGAACAGCGCAAGGCCAAGGAGCTGGAGCGCAAGCGCCTGGCCGAAGAGCAGGAAAAGCGCATGCAGGCCCAGCGCGAGGAGCGTCTACGCCAGCTGATGAACCAGGCCGGCACCGGCACGCAGCAGACCGGCGCGGCACAAGGTGGTGCCGCCGGTTCGCCCTCGGCCAGCTATGCCGGCAAGCTGCGCGCGCACATCCGTCCGCACATCGTGTTCTCCGACACGCTGGCCGGCAACCCGGCAGCGGAAGTGGAAGTGCGTGCATCGCCGACCGGCAGCATCCTGTCGTCGCGGCTCGTGAAGTCGAGCGGCAATGCCGAATGGGACGATGCCGTGCTGCGCGCGGTGGAGAAGGCCCAGACCCTGCCGAAGGACGAGAACGGCCGCATCTGGTCGCCGATCATCATCACGTTCCGCCCCAAGGACATGTAGCGGGTCTTCAGAGGTCGGCGCTGTCGGCCAGGACGATCAGGTCGGTGACGCCCGGGTCGACACCGGCCTGCATCAGCAGCGTCGTCACCTGGCCGCGGTGATGCGTCTGGTGGTTGAAGAAGTGGCTGAGGGCCTGCCAGAACGCGTGGCTGCGTGGCACGCCCTTGGTGGTGGCATAGCGCATGGTGCCCGACACCCCTTGCGGCGTCAGCGCCGCCGCGAATGCCGCGATCGCCGCGTCCATCGTCTCGCGATGCTGGCGCATCGCGTCGAAGTCGGTGAACAGTTGCATGTCGAGCCCGGTGAAGTCGGGCAGCGCCAACACCTCGTCGGTGAGCATCGGGAAGCCCGGGGGCTGCTGCGCAAAACGGCCGAGCCAGATCTTGTCGGCCACGACCAGGTGGTTGAGCGTGCGGTGGATGGAGCCGAAGAATGCACCGCGGTCGCGCTTGCGCTCCTCGTCCGGCAACTGCGCCGCGCAGGCATACAGCTTCTCGTTCATCCATGCGTTGTAGCGAGCCATCCAGACGTGATGGGCCGACAGCGGAACTGGCGATTCGGGCATGGCGCACCTGCTGCGTGAGCGTGGTGCGCCAGTCTACTCATTCACCGCTTCTCAAGCTGCCGCAGGCACGCCGGCCCGTGGCCATACGCGCTGCAGCAGCCGGTCAGCCGACCACCGCCCCGGGCCCCACAACGCCAGGCCCAGCAACAGACTGCCCCAGAACACATGCTGCTGGAACGCGGCCTCGGCGATCTCCGGCAGGCTGATCACGGCAACGATGTTGACGACGAACAGACCGAGCGCCGCAAAGCGGCCGGCGAGGCCCAGCACCAGCAAGACCGGCAGCACCAGTTCGCCAGCGGTGCCGAGCAGTGCAGCCAGCTCGGGGCTCAGCAACGGCACCTGGTATTCGTCGGTGAACAGCGCCACGGTGATCTCCCAGTCGCGCAGCTTGGTGAGTCCCGAAAAGAAGAACACCTTGGCGACATAGAGCCGCGCCGCCAGTTGCGCGGCGGGCTGCAGCGATTCCAGCAGCACGACGAAGCGCCCCCAGAAGGCGGTGAGGGTGTGGATGGCGGTGTTCATGTTCACGTCCTGTGTTCGGATTGCGGCGCCACCTCGGCGACGCGCCACAGCCAGCCGAGCTGCAGTGCCCGCCCCAGCCAGTCTTGAAAATCGAAACCGGTGCCTGCGGCTTCGAGCGCAGCAGACAAGGGCCGTCCCTGCAACAGCGCCTCGACGTAGCGGGCCGCCGGTTCGGGCACCGCCGTCACCTGCACGCGCCAGCCGGTGCGGTAGACGAGGGCCGCCTCGCCGCGTCGACTGGCAAGCGCGGCACGCACCGCCTCGAAGTCGAGCCCGGCATGGTGCGCAGCCCAGATGGACACGATCGGATGGGCGGACCGCACCAGCGTGAGCGCCGGGCACGGCACCAGCTTCAGGGCGTCGGGCTCCCGGCTGGCCAGCAGGTGCAGCGTGTCGTGTTCGGGCGGTGCATCGGCCGCAAGGCCGGCACGATGCACGGCCCAGTCCAGCGTCGCTGCGTCGGCCAGGTAGGGCCACTCGCGCAGGTCTTCGTTGCGCGCCAGCAGCTCGGGCAGCGCCCCGCTCCACTCGGCGAGGTCGCCCCGCTCAGGGGGGCGTTGGTGCCAGGCGGCACGTGCCAGCCTGGCGAACGATTCGTCGCCCAGCATCGCCTGCACGGTGGGGTAGGCGCTCGCCAAGGCGCGCTCGGCGCTGGCCGATGCATTGGCCCTGTAAGCCCCGACGGCACGCTCGCGCCGGGCGGCGCCCTGCCGCACCCAGCCGCCCAGCGCGGTGGCACCCGTATCGCGCATCAGCGCACGCAGCAACAGCTGCTGCCGCAGCGCCTCGCGTTGCATCGCATCGTTCGGCAGCTCGTTCATGCGGCCTCCCGCAATGGTGTTGCGCCCAGGCAGGCATCGGCCCGCGCCGCCTCGTCGAGCAGCACGTCGAGTGCAGGCAGGTCGGTGTCCCACTCGAGCAGCGTCGGCACCGCCCCCAGGCGGCGCACCGCGTGGCGATAGACGCTCCACACGCCGGGCTTGACGCGGCTGCCGTGGTCGTCGATCACGATGTCTTCCATCTCGCAGTACCCGGCCAGGTGGATCTCGCCGACGATGCCGGGCGGCAGCGCATCGACATAGCGGCAACAGGCGCCGAGCGGGTCGTCGTCGGCGGCATTGAGTGCGTTGACCATCAGGTTGTTCACGTCGAGCAGCAGCGCGCAGCCGGTGCGGCGGCACAGCTCGGCGAAGAACTCGGGCTCGGGGATGCTGTCATCGGCCCAGCACAGGTAGGCCGAGAGGTTTTCCACCAGCAGCGGCCGGCGCAGGCGCTCCTGCACGCGCTGCACGTTGCCGGCCATCAGCGCAAGCGATGCCGGCGTGAAGGCGACCGGCAGCAGGTCGTTCGCGTGCACCGGCGCCTCGCGGGCGCGGCGGGGAACGCGGGCAAAGCTGGCGTGATCCGAGACGCGCACCGGCTCGATGCGCTCGACCAGCCGCGCCAGCCGCTCCAGGTGCCACGTGTCCAGCCCCGCCGCGGAGCCCAGCGCGAGGCCCACGCCATGCAGGCTCACGTCGTAGTGCTCGCGCGCCTGGTGCAGCACGGCCAGCGCCGCGCCACCGTCGCCGAAGAAGTTCTCGGAATGGACTTCGACGAAGCCCAGGGGCGGAGTGCGTTCGAGCACCTCGCGGTAGTGCGGTTGCCGCAGGCCGATGCCGGCGCGTGTCCCGGCCTGCGGCATGCCGGGGTGGTGCGTGTTCATCATCTTGCTCCCGCCCCTGCATCCATCACTTCTTCATCATCGACTTCTCTTTCGCCTCGGCCATCGAGAGGCCGCCCATCTGCTTGCAGGTGCCCTTGGCCACGTACTTCCAGTCGCCCGCGTCCATGTCGGCCTTGGCCTGGCCCGCGCACGAGTGCGTGCCGGCAAGGTTGGCGCAGTCGTTCTGCCCGGCCTTGGCGATGCCGTAGCACTTCTCCTTGCCCTTGTCGTCGGCCGCGGCCGCGCCGGAGACCAGCCCCAGGGCCATCACGGAAGCCAGTGCGGAAGAAACGAGGTGCTTGTGGTTCATGTAGCTCTCCATTGGTGGATAGGTTCATCGGATCGCACTGCCGCACCATGCGGTCTTGCTGCCCGACGACCGTCTGTCGCGCCACCTGAGAACTTCCTTACACTGCGCACCTGATTCTTTTTGTGTCCGCCCCCGCCACCATGCAGATGCCGCCCCCGTTGCCCGACTTCCCGCGCGAGGTCGAAGCACTGCGTCCGCAGCTGCTGCGCTTTGCACGCCTGCAGTTGCGCAACGAGGCCTGGGCGGAAGATGCCGTTTCCGAGACGCTGGTCGCCGCGCTCGAGAAGCCGCGCTCGTTCGACGGCCGTTCCCAATTGAAGACGTGGCTGGTCGGCATCCTGAAGCACAAGGTGGTCGACCAGCTGCGACGCCACAGCCGCGAGTGCAGTTGGGAGCCCGCCGAAGACGATGGCAGCGACGCGCTCGAAGAACTGATGTTCACGGCCAATGGCCACTTCCGGGAACCGCCGCCCGACTGGGGCGACCCGGAATCGGTGCTGAAGCAGCGTCAGTTCATCGAGGTGCTCGAAGCCTGCGTCGAGCACATGCCCGCCCAGCTGGGCCGCGTGTTCCTGATGCGCGAATGGCTGGAGCTCGACAGCACCGAAATCTGTAAGGATCTCGGCATCACCTCGACCAACCTGTGGGTGATGCTGCACCGCGCACGCCTGCGCTTGCGCGAGTGCCTGCAGATCAAATGGTTCGGAGTCCAGGCCCCATGAAGTTCCTGCGTCGGAGTTGCCGCGAAGTGACCCGCCTCGTGCTGGCACGGGAAGACCGCGCCCTGCCCTGGGCCGACCGCGTGGCCGTGCGCCTGCACATGCAGATCTGCAAGGCCTGCCCGCGCTTCGAGAAGCAGGTGGCGCTGATGCGCGGCGCGATGCAGCAGTGGCGCAGCTATTCGGAGCGCGACGCCGACGCAGGCGGCTGACCGGCGCTGCCGTTGCTCTGGCCATCGAAGGCGCTGCTGGCGGCGAACAGGCGCGAGTCGAGCCGGCTCGACAACACCTCCGGCGAGGCATAGAACCGCACCCGGTTGCGCCCGGCGCGCTTGGCGTCATACAGCGCTTCGTCGGCCTGATGCAGCAGGTCGAGCACGTCGACCCGATGATGCCGCAGCGCCGAAGCCGAGGCATACGCCACGCCCACGCTCATCGTGCAGCCGAGGAAGCTGCGTCCGGTGTCGATCTCCAGCGTCTCGAAGCTGCGGCGCAAGCGGTCGGCGAACACGCGCGCGCCCGGCACATCGGTGCCCGGCAGCACGAGGCAGAACTCCTCGCCGCCCAGGCGTGCGAACACGTCGGTCTCGCGCTTGGCCCGGTGCACCAGCTGCGCCAGCGCGCGCAGCACCAGGTCGCCGGCATGGTGGCCGTGCTGGTCGTTGACCTGCTTGAAGTGGTCGACGTCGAGCATCAGCACGGCGACCGATTGCCCCAGTTCGGCCGACAGCGAAGCCAGCCGGTTGGTGTTCTCCTCGAAACCGCGCCGGTTCAGCGCGCCGGTCAGCGGGTCGCGCACGGCCTTGGCACGCAACTGCTCGGCCAGCCTGAAGTTCACCAGCAGCACATACAACAGCACCAGCACGCCGGTGGACACGAACGCGAACGCCACCAGGATGGAATTGGCATACGCGATGGCCGCTGCCGCGTCGGCTGATGCGGCAGCGGCCAGGATGCCGCCACGCCATGCCCAGCCCACGGCCTCGCCGACGGCGCACAGCATCAAGCCGATGAACAACGCATGGAAGCCGCGTTGCGTGTGGCGTATCGCCGTCCAGCCGATCCACAACCACAGCGCAGTAACGAGCACCGAGGCAGCGACGCTGTTCATCAAGGGGCGGCCATAGGCTTCGAGCGCGAGCCCTGTGCCGAGCTGTAGGGCGACCAGCGCCGCGATCCAGGCCAGCCGGGGCGGACGTCCGCAAAAACGGCGCAACCCCTCGCCCACCAGCGAGATGCCCACCAGCAGCAGGCTGTCGCCGAGCACGTACAGCGCCCGCTGCAACGGCGCCGTTCCTTGCATCTGGCTGCCCGCGAGCACCATGCCGGTCAGCACGAACACCGCGCCGGCGCCCCAGAGCTTGGGACCGGGCGTGTCGACCATGCGGCCCAGCACCCACAGCAGCACGGCACCGATCAGCAGCAGCAGGCTGAACGCGAACGCAAGCCCCCAGAACTGGGCCGGCCCGAGGTGCAGCCCCTCGATCATGCGCTTCCCCGGGGCTGCGGCACCCAGGCGGCAGCCCCGGCCGCGTGGGCGGGGTCGGGTGCCGGCGCCAGCACGCAGCGGTTGCGGCCTGCGGCCTTGGCCTGGTAGAGCGCCTGGTCGGCACGGCGGAGCAGCTCGTCCCAGCCACCCTCGGCCGTGGCCTGCGTGGCGATTCCGATGCTGACGGTCAGGTGCAGGGCGCGTCCGTCCGCGAGCGTGAAGGCGCGCTGCTCGACCCGCGCGCGCAGCCGTTCCGCAGCTTGGAGCGCCTGCTCGTCGCCGGCGCCCGGCAGCAGCACGACGAACTCCTCGCCGCCCAGCCGGCCCACCGGGTCCGCCGCGGGAAAGTGCGCCGTCAACAGCTGCGCGAACTCCTGCAGCACCCGGTCACCCCGTGCGTGGCCGTGCGTGTCGTTGACGGACTTGAAGCGGTCGATGTCGCATGCGAGCAGCCCGATGGGCCGGCCCAGCCGGCGCGCGAAAGACAGCGTCGTGCCGGCCGCATCGTTGAGCCCGCGCCGGTTGAAGACGCCGGTGAGCGGGTCGCGGATCGTCAGTTGCGCCAGCGCCTCGTTCATGCGGGAGGTCATCAGCAGCGCCAGGCCCGTCACCACCGCGAGCAGCATGATCGTGGTCACCGCGCTCGCGATCGCACCGAGCTGCTGCAGCAGCGACGGCTCCAGCGGCAACGGCAAGGCGAACAGCGCGGTGCGTGCCAGCGCCAGCGCCGCCAGCGTGCCGAAGCCGGCCTGCAGGTACAGGCGCACCTCCCGCAGCATGCCGTCGCGCACATGGCGCAACGCCAGCAGCGCAGCCGTCATCAGCAAGAAGATGCCCACGGTACGCACTGCCAGGCGCACTTCCACGTGAGGCACCACCGCAGTGAAGAACGCGCTGACGGCCAGGCTGGCGAGCACCACGCCGCCGGCCAGTGCCCAGGGTCGTGAACGGCGCAGGTACTGCCGCAGGCCGATCAGCAGCAACCCGTAGCCGGTGAGCAGGATGGGCTCGCGCAGCACGATCAGCAGCGCCGGCAACGCTTCGCCGCGGCCGACCAGCGCGCTGCCGATGCCCAGCGGCACGAAGGCCAGCGCCCAGTACTGTGCGCCGTCGGAGTCGGGCACCCAGCGGATCGTGAGCCCCAACAGCACCGCCAGCAGCAGCCCCAGCACGGCACTTGTGATCGCGACGACGGAAAGATCCAAGGGAAGGATTGCTCTGTGGCAGTGGGAACGAAGAACCGCCGTGGGCGCTGGCGGGTGGACGCAGTATGCCAACCCGATGGGGGTGCAGCAAGCCGCGGTCCCGCAGCGGCGGCAGAAAAGACCCCGAAGACCGCCCCTACTGCCGGCTTCGGGGCTTGCGAGAGCCGGCATAGTGCCATGTACCGGACGTGTGCCGTCTCGCTTCGCGCACGCCCATGAATCCACGAGGTGACCATGTCCTCCCACACCCCGCTGCCCCAGATCGACCCCACCGTGCCGATGCCGCTGGACGAGCTGCCCGCCGCACCCGCCACGCCGCGCGCGGGCGCCATGCCGCGCGAGAAGACGCGCCGCGCTGCCTTCCGCTGGCCCACGCCGCCCTTCGGCGCCTACCCGGAGGCCACCGAGCAGCAGCAGCCGCTGCGCTGCGAGATCGAAGGGCTCAACGGCCGCCAGATGGCCGGTCGGCTGATCTTCTTCGTGCCCGAAGAAGGGGTGGTGCACATCCAGGTGCCGCCTGCGCGCACGACGATGCCGGTGCAGTTCGAGCACTTCAAGGCCCTGCGGGTGCTGGACGTGCTGCGCCCGCTGGGCGTGGCACAGAACGATCCGCATGCCGACGTGCTGGACTGGCGCCCGCGCGTGCCGTTCACCGTGCATGTCACCGCCGGCTCCGATCTGGTCGGCGAAACCGTCGGCCACGTCGAGACCGACGACGGGCTGTTCCTGTTCCCGCCGGCCGACGACGACGGCGGCGTCTCGCGCCTGTTCGTGCCCCGGCACGCGTATGGCTCGGTCGAGATCGGCCCGCGCATCGGCGAGGTACTGGTGGCGCAGAACGCCACCACCTCGAACCGGGTCGAGGAGGTGGCGGCGCAGCAGCAGGAGATGCGCGACCGCAAGCTCGGCGACATCCTCGTGACGCGCAAGATCGTCACGCCCGACAAGCTCGTCGCCGCGCTGGACCAGCAGTCGCGCATGCCGATGGTGCGCATCGGCGAGGCTCTCGTCTCGCTCGGCCTGATCGACGACCGCCAGCTCAAGGACGCGCTGGAACAGCAGAAGACCGACCGCTCGATGCCGCTCGGCGAGTTGCTGGTGCAACAGGGCATGGTCTCGCGGCAGGACCTGCAGACGGCGCTCGCGCACAAGATGGGCTACCCGCTGGTCGACTCGGCGCAGTTCCCCGTCGACACCGAAGCCCTGCGCAAGGTGCCCTTCGCGGTGGCCTCGCGCCTGAATGCCCTGCCGCTGATCCTGCGCGGCAGCCGGCTCGTCGTGGCACTCGAAGACCCGTCGCGCCGCGACACGCTCGAAGAGCTGGAGTTCGTCAGCCAGCTGAAGATCATCCCGGCGCTCGCACAGTTCGGCTCGCTCGCCAGCGCCGTGCAGACCGCCTACGAAAAACTCGGCGCCGACGTGTGGACGCAGCGGGCCATCGACCCGATCGGCCTGCTCGACCTGGAGCCGATGGACACCGGCAAGCTGGTCGAAACGCTCGAGAAAGACAGCAGCAGCGACGAAGACGATGCGCAGATCGAGCAGTCGGACAACTCGCTCGTGCGGCTGCTCAACAACATGATCGTCGAGGCGCATACGCAGGGCGTGTCCGACATCCACATCGAGAGCTATCCCGGCCGCGAGAAGGTCAAGGTGCGCTTTCGCAAGGACGGCCTGCTGCAAAGCTACCTGGAGCTGCCGCACACCTACCGCAACGCGCTCATCTCGCGCATCAAGATCATGTGCGACCTCGACATCTCGGAGCGCCGCAAGCCGCAGGACGGCAAGATCAACTTCTCGCGCTTCGTCTCGAACCAGAAGATCGAGCTGCGGGTGGCGACCATCCCCACCAACAACGGCCTCGAAGACGTGGTGATGCGCATCCTGGCGAGCGCCAAGCCGCTGCCGCTGGACAACCTGGGCCTGTCGGAGCACAACCTCAAGCACCTGAAGGAGGCCGTCGAGCGGCCCTACGGGCTGGTGCTGTGCGTCGGCCCCACCGGCTCGGGCAAGACCACCACGTTGCACTCGGCACTGAGCTTCATCAACGTGCCCGAGCGCAAGATCTGGACGGCCGAGGACCCGGTCGAGATCACACAGCCTGGCTTGCGGCAGGTGCAGGTCAACCCCAAGATCGACTGGACCTTCGCGAAGGCACTGCGCGCCTTCCTGCGCGCCGACCCGGACGTGATCATGGTCGGCGAGATCCGCGATGAAGAAACCGCGCAGATCGCAGTGGAGGCTTCGCTCACCGGCCACCTGGTGATGTCGACGCTGCACACCAACAGCGCGCCTGAAACCGTCACCCGCCTGCTCGACATGGGCATGGACCCGTTCAACTTCGCCGACTCGCTGCTCGCGATCCTGGCGCAGCGGCTGGTGCGCCGGCTCTGCAACGAATGCCGCCAGACGCGCCCGGCGACCACGGAAGAGGTCGAGGAGCTGCTGGCCGACTTCCTGCACGTGTGCCCGCCGGACGACGAACAGTTCAACCGCGAGCGCGTGCTGTCCGGCTGGACGCAGCGCTACGGCCGCAAGGGCCAGCTCGTGCACCACCACAGCCCGGGTTGCGAGAAGTGCAGCGGCACCGGCTTCAAGGGCCGCGCCGGGCTGCATGAGCTGATGGTGGCCTCGCGCGAGCTGCGCCGGCTGGTGCAGACCGGCGCGCGCGCCGAGCAACTGCTGCATCAGGCCATGCGCGAGGGCATGCGAACGTTGCGGCAGGACGGCATCGAAAAGGTGCTGCAAGGGGTGACCACACTGGCGGAAGTGCGCGCGACCAGCAACGCGTAGCGGCGGCGCGACGCCGCGGCAAATGCAAGCGGGCGTCGGTCGCGTCGCCGAATGCAACACCGCGCCGCCTCCCGGCGGACATGGCGGGCGTTGAAGCAGCATGCATGCCCGGGCCCCGTTGCAAAGGCGAACACGCGTTGCCACGGCTTGCACCTTCTTGCATGCGCCGGGCCGCGACGCGCCATCCTCCTGCGCTGTCACGGCCTGCCACGGCCACTCCAGGAGACACGATGCCCATGCGATCCGCCGCGCTTGCCGCCCTCTTCGCCACCACGCTTGCAACCGGTGCTGCCGCCGCGCCGCTGGAGTTGATCCTCGACCGCCCCGGCGGTGCGGCCACCGGGTTCGACGTGCTGCCGCAGCTGCAAGGCGCCAGCTTCGGCTTCGGCGCGTTGGTGGCACCGGCGGGTGCGACCGTCACCTACACCTATCTCGGCTCCGAGGCGGGCTGGTCGAACCTCTTCGGCACCGTGGGCCGATCGTTCAGCGAGCACTCGACACCCGGCGGCACGCTGATGCAACACGTCGACGAGGCCACCTTGCTGCGCTTCGGTTTCGGCACCGCCGAAGGCCCCAACCCGCCGGAAACAGTGAACGGCCGCCCGCAGGCCGAGTTCGCGATCTTCGGAGACGGCTCGCAGCCGATCGTCACGCCCCACGGGTCGTTCCAGTACGTGCTGGGTTTCGATGACGGCATGGCCGATGGCGACTACGACGATCTCGTGGTGGGCGTGAGCGCCGTGCCGGAGCCTGCCACCTGGGCACTGTTGCTGCTGGGCCTGGGCGCCTGCCTCGTCCGCGGCCGCAAACGCTGAACGTTCAACGCTTGCGTGAACCGGCGGCAGGCGACGCCGGCCACGCAACCATGGCTGCGTCCACCACCCGCATCAGCTTCTGGGGGCTCTCTCCGCTCTTGGCGAGCACGGCCAGGCCGGTCAGCACCGTCAGGTACAGGCTGGCCAGCTCCGCGGGCGACGCGTCCGGGCGCAGCTCGCCAGCCTGCAGCGCCTGCTCGATACGCTGGCGCATGCGCTGCTCGGCAGCACGCAAGGCGCCGTGCAGGGCCTCCTGCACCGCGGGCGGCGTCGTCGGCCCCTCGGTGTCGGCGATGCCGTTGGCGATGAAGCACCCGCCGGGCTGCGAACGGTCTGCAAACAGGCGCGCCATCGCGCGCAGGTAGGCCGCCACCGCCTCCCGACCGCTCGTGGTCGTGTCGAGCAATTGCATCGGGCCCGCAAGGTAGTGCGTGGCGTAGCGCTCCAGGGCCTTCAGGTAGAGCGCTTCCTTGTCGCCGAAGGCCGCATACAGGCTGGGCTTGCTGAGCCCCATCGCGTCGGTCAGCTCGCTCAGCGCCGCCCCCTGGTAGCCCTGCTTCCAGAACACCCGCAACGCGCTGTCCAGGGCCAGCTCCGCGTCGAACGCACGCGGTCTTCCTCGTTCATTGGTCATGGTCGTCAGGCCTGCAAAGGGTTGTTGACGAATATTGTACTCATCGGTACATTAACTACCGATCGGTACATAAATACCGGTGTCATTGATCCCTCAACACCAGGAGCACACCATGGGAAGACTCAGCAACAAGACCGCCCTCATCACCGGCGGCACCACCGGTATCGGGCTCGCCACGGCCCGGCTGTTCCAGCAGGAAGGCGCACGCGTGGCCATCACGGGACAGGACGCGCATCGCGTCGCGCAGGCGGCCGAGCAGCTGGGGGCCGGGGCCCTTGCGCTGCGGGCCGACGTGGCGTCGCGCGCCGAGATGGAAGCGGTCGCGCAGAGGTTGCAGGCCGAGTTCGGCGGGCTGGACATCGTGTTCGCCAATGCCGGCATCGCGCAGCCCAGGCCCCTCGCCGAGATCGACGAGGCCCACCTCGACGCCTTGATCGACGTGAACTTCAAGGGCGTGGTGCACACGGTGCAGAGCATGCTGCCGCTGCTGCGCAACCCGGCGAGTGTGGTGCTCAACGCCACCACGATGGTGGAGGTGGGCATTGCCGGCATGAGCATCTATTCAGCCACCAAGGCTGCCGTGCGTTCGCTGGCACGCACACTGTCGGCGGAACTGGTGCAGCGGGGCATCCGCGTCAACGCGATCAGCCCCGGCCTGGTCGAAACGCCGATCTACGGCAAGCTCGGCCTGCCGCCCGAAGCGGTGAAGGCCTGGGGTGAACAACTCGTGGCCGGCGTGCCCGCCAAGCGCTTCGGCCGCGACGACGAGATTGCCAAGGCGGTGCTGTTCCTCGCGAGCGACGACTCCAGCTATGTGCTGGGCGAGAACCTGCTGGTCGACGGCGGCGTGGCCAACGTGTAGTGCCGGCCCAGCAGGTCGAGAGGTCAAGCCGCCGCCGACTTCAGGCGCCGCGCCAGCCCGCCGAAGCGGCGCCGGTACTGCGCCGGCGTCAGTCCCACCTTGCGGCGGAACAGGCGGCTGAAGAAGCTCGCGTCCTGGTAGCCCACCTCCAGCGCGATCGCCTCCACCGGCAGCTCGCCGGCCTCCAGCATCTGCTTGGCTTCTTCGAGCCGCAGCGTGTGCACGTAGTCCAGCGGCGACAGCCCCGTGGCCTGCACGAAGCGGCGCTGGAAGGTGCGCTCGGGCAGGCCGCTCATCTGCACCATCGCGGCCACCGGCGCCTCGCCGTCGTAGTGCTGCGCGGCCCATTCCTGGCAGCGCGCGATCAACGGATCGGCCACCTGGCTGGTGCGCGCCATCGCGGCATACGCGAGCGGGCTGGTCGCGTTCCAGTCGAGCAGGTTGAGGCGGGCGACCTGCATCGCCTCTTCGGCGCCCACGTAGCGCGCGATGAGGTACAGCGCCAGCGCATGCCAGCTGGTGCCGCTGCCCGCCATCACCAGGCGCTGGCCCACCCCGGTGGTCACCAGCGCCTTGTCGGGCTGCCAGCGGGTGTCCGGGTGCTCGCGTTGCAGCGCCTCGCAATAGCCCCAGTGCGAGGTGCCCTCGTGCCCGGCCAGCAGCCCGGTGCGGGCGAGCAGCACCGCACCGGAGCAGGCCGACGCGAGCGTCGCCCCCGCCGCATGCCGCTCGCGCATCCAGTCGGCTTCCACGTCGTAGCGGTCGCCCAGCGGTTGCCAGGGCGGAATGGCCAGGTCGGTCACGACCACCACGTCGGGCTGCGGTGCGTCGTCGAACGAGGCGTGCGGTTGCACGTCGACGCCGTTGGCCGCCTTCACCGGCCGGCCGTCACGGCTGACGATCAGCGGCCGCACCGCCGCCTCCGCCTCGGTGCGGTGCACCAGCATCTGCCAGTCGCGGCGCGCGCTGATCAGGAGGTCGTACAGCCCGAACAGCGTGGACGCGGTGCTGTCCGGCACCGCCAGCAGCGCCACGGTCAGCACGGGCTCGGGTCCAGCGGAAGGTTCGCTCGGCATGGCGGAAATGTCCGGTTTGTTGCCGGGATGACTTTAGTGCACCAGGCCACTGCCCACCATCATTCATTGCACCGGCGCAAACCCGCGCCGCCACCTCACGAAAGAGCACGGCAATGAAAGATTCCTCAGGGTACGAACTGTCCGGCTGCAATGCGAGCGCGCTGGACCTCATCGAACGCGGGTTGCACGAGTTCCGCTGCTTCTCGCATGACCCGGTCGCCACGGCCGATGCCGCGCTGGCCGCCTCACCCGACCTGGTGATGGGCCACGTGCTGCGCGCCTGGCTGCACCTGCTCGGCACCGAGCCCACAGCATTGCCCGTGGCACGCGAAGCGCTGGCGGCGGCTGTGGCCCTGCCCCACAACGACCGCGAGGCACGCCACCTGCGCGCCATCGAGCAGCTGTGCGCCGGCCGCTGGCGTGCCGCGGGCCGCACGCTCGAAGACCTCAGCATCGACTACCCGCTCGACACGCTGGCGCTGCAGGCGGGCCAGCAGATCGACTTCTTCACCGGCGACTCGCGCATGCTGCGCGACCGCATCGCGCGCATCTGGCCGGCCTGGTCGCGCAGCGTGCCCGGCTACCACGCCGTGCTCGGCATGTATGCCTTCGGCCTCGAAGAAACCGGCGACTACCGCAACGCCGAGCGCCATGGCCGCGAGGCGGTGGAGCTGCAACCTGCCGACGGCTGGGCCCAGCACGCCGTCGCCCACGTGATGGAGATGCAGGGCCGCCGCGAGGAAGGGGTGCGCTGGATGCGGGGCAACCCCGGCTGGCAGCAGCACAGCTTCATCGGGGTGCATAACTGGTGGCACCTGGCGCTGTACCACCTCGAGCTCGGCGACCACGCGGCCGTTCTGGAGCTGTTCGACGGCCCGATCGACGGCCACCGCCCCACGCTGCTGATGGAGATGATCGACTGCAGCGCGCTGCTGTGGCGCCTGCAGCTGCGCGGCGCGGACGTGGGCACGCGATGGCAGTCGTTGGCCGAACGCTGGGCACCGGCCGCCGGCGCCGGCAACTACGCCTTCAACGACCTGCATGCCGCGATGGCGTTTGCCCACGCGGGCCGCGACGATCTGCTGCGCGCCGTGTTCGAGGCGCAGGCGGCAGCCATGCTGCGGGACGACGACAACGCCGCCTTCACGCGCGAGGTGGGCGCCCCCGCCACACAGGCCATCGTCGCGTTCGCCGACGGCCGCTACGCGCGCACGGTCGAACTGCTGCGCCCGGTGCGCAGCCAGGCCCACCGCTTCGGCGGCAGCCATGCCCAGCGCGACCTGCTCGACCAGACGCTGATCGCCGCCGCCCACAACGCCGGCCAGACCGGGCTCGGGCGGGCGCTGACCGCCGAGCGCGCCTTGCTCGCCGAGCAGCGCCGGCCCGTGCAGTGACGGCGTGACGCGGCGGCGTTGCGGGTGGGAGAATCCCGCCGCACCGCCCGTTGCCATGCCACACGCCCCGGCCGCTCCCACCCCGCCCGCCGCCTTCGATGGCCGGCGCTCGCTGCGCCGGGCCATCGCTGTCGTGTGGGCCGGCTTCTGGCTGCTGATGGTGGCGGCCGAAACGCAGCGCCACTCGACCGGGTTCGCCGCGTTGTGGCATGCGCTGGTGCAGGAAGGCAGCTCGGCGTTCGTCGCCACGCTGCTGCTCGTCGTGCAGTGGAAGCTGGCCGGGCGGCTCGACCACCAGCTCGCACGGCCGGCGCGCTGGTTCGCGGTGGTGCTGGCGCTGACGCTGCCGCTGGCCTTCACCTTCGTGCCGCTGGTGCACGGCCTGCGGCTCGGCCTCTACTCGCTGGCCGGCAGCGTCTACCCGCACGAACCGCTGTCGCGGGTGTTCTTCTACGAGACGGCCCGCTTCGCGATCTTCTACCTGCTGTTCTGCGGGCTGCAGTTCGGCGCGCGCTCCTACCTCGCGTTCAGCGCCGCGCGCCTGCAGGCCGAGCACGAAAGGGCACTGGCCCGCGAGGCACAGCTGCTGCAACTGGCCCAGCAACTGCAGCCGCACTTCCTGTTCAACGCGCTCAACACGGTGTCGGCACTGATCCACACCGACCCCGACCGCGCCGACCTGCTGCTCACGCGGCTGGCCTCGCTGCTGCGCGCCGCCAGCGACGTGGCGCACCGCCCGCAACAGCCGCTCGACGACGAACTGCGGCTGCTGCACGCCTACGCCGACATCATGTGCGAGCGCTTCGCCGACCGGGTGCGGATCGACTGGGACATCGACGACGCTGCGTTGAGCTGCCCAGTGCCGACGCTGGCCCTGCAACCGCTGCTCGAGAACTGCTTCCGCCACGTCGTGGAGCAGCGCAGCCAGCCGACCCGCATCTCGGTGCGCGCCCGCTGCCTGGGCCACAGGCTGCAGCTGACGGTGCAAGACGATGGCGGCGCGCTCACGGCGCCGGTCCGCTTCGGCGTGGGCCTGGGCAACCTCGAACAACGCCTGCGGGCACTGCACGGCAGCGGGGCATCGCTCGTGCTCTCGCCGGCCGAGCCCGGCGGCGTGACCGCCACGTTGGAGCTGCCATGCGCGTGCTGATCGTCGACGACGAAGCACCCGCGCGCACCAAGCTGCGCCGCATGCTGGCCGCCTGGCCGGCGCTGGAAGTCGTCGGCGAAGCGGCCGACGGCCCGCAGGCCTTGCAGATGACCGCCGCGCTGGCACCGGATGCACTGTTCCTCGACGTGCAGATGCCCGGCAGCACCGGCCTCGACGTGGCGGCCTCATTGCCGCACCCCGCGCCCGCCATCGTGTTCGTCACCGCCCACGACCGCTATGCGTTGCAGGCCTTCGATGCAGCAGCGGTCGACTACCTGCTCAAGCCGGTCGAGCCCGAGCGGCTGGCGCGCGCCGTGCAGCGCCTGCTGACGCGCGACCCCGTTGCCCAGCACGGCGGGCCGGCCGAACGCCTGCTGATCGCCGACCGCGGCACCACGCACGTGGTGCCGTGCGACCAGATCGACTGGCTCGAAGCCGCCGACAACTACGTGGCGGTGCACACCCACGGCCGCGAACTGCTGCTGCGCCGTCCACTGGCCGCGCTGCTGGCCGACCTGCCGCCGCACTTCGTGCGCGTGCACCGGGGCTGCGCCGTCAACCTGCACCGCGTGGCGGCCGTGCGCCCCCGCGGCAAAGGCGACGCTACCGTGGTGCTGCACGACGGCACCGAGGTCGCGTGCAGCCGCGCATGGCGCGCGGCCCTGGTCGAGCGGCTCGGCTGACGCGGCTCGCCCCACTGGCGCCGCACTTCGCCCCAGCGCCGCCGCGCATCGCCGCCCGGCGCCTACGCTCGCGCCATGAACACCTCGGCCTTCGACACCGGCAAGCGCCTGTTCTTCCTGGACTGGCTGCGTATTGCCGCCTTCGCGCTGCTCGTGGTCTACCACGTCGGCATGTACTACGTGAGCTGGGGCTGGCACGTGAAGAGCCCGAACGCCAGCACGGCCGCGGAGCCGTGGATGCTGCTCAGCTCGCCGTGGCGGCTGGCGCTGCTGTTCCTGATCTCCGGTGCGGTGACGTCAGTGATGCTGCAGCGCGGCGCATCGCCCGGCTGGCTGCGTTCACGCTCGAAGCGGCTGCTGCTGCCGCTGCTGTGCGGCATGCTGCTGGTCGTGCCGCCACAGCCGTACTACGAGGTCGTGCACCGGCATGGCTACGACGGCGGCTATTTCGACTTCCTGGCGCTGTACTTCACGGCCCATGGCGGGTTCTGCCGCAACGGCGCGTGCCTCGTGCTGCCCACCTGGAACCACCTGTGGTTCGTCGCCTACCTGTGGGTCTACACCGTGGTGCTGTGGTGCATCGTGCGCCGCTTTCCGCACGCGCTCGAGCGGGCCGCCCTGGTCGCACCGCGGTGGCTGCGGGGGCTGGCCCTGCTGCTCGTGCCGATCACGTTGCTGGCCGCGTGCCGCCTGCTGCTCGCGCCGCACTTCCCATCCACGCACGCGCTCGTCGACGACTGGTTCAACCATGCCACCTACCTGTCGCTGTTCCTGTTCGGTGCGGTGCTCGTGCGCTGGCCGGCCGCATGGGACCGCATGGCCGGGCTGCGGCATGTCGCCTTGGTGGTGACACTTGTGGCCTGGGCGATGCTGGCGCTGCGCTATGCGAGCTGGGCCGACGCAGCCTCGCTCGCCGGCTGGCGCCCGTTGCGCGGCATCGCGTTCGCCGCTGCGCAGTGGTCGGCCATCGTGGCCGTGGCGGGGTATGCACGCCGCCACCTGAACCGCGACCACACATGGCGCCCCTACCTCGCCGAGGCGGTGTTCCCGGTGTACCTGCTGCACCAGACGCTCACCATCCTCTTCACGCAGTGGCTGGCTCCGCTGCAATGGCCCCCGGCGGTGGAAGGGCCGGTGCTGATCGCGCTCACGCTCGCGGCCAGCTTCGCGGGCTACGAACTCGCGCGCCGCAGCGGCTGGCTGCGGCCATGGTTCGGGCTGCCGCCGCGCGCCACGGCCCGGCGCACCGCGAGCGCGGGTATCGAACGCGCGGCGTAGTGCCGCGCCTACTGTGCCGCGGGGCTCGGTTCGAACACCACCCGCTCCACCGCAAAGCCCCGCGCCTGCAACAGCGCCGGCAGCCCTTGCGGCCCGGTCATGTGCAGCGCGCCCACTGCGGCGAACACCTCGCCTTCGGCATGCGCCTGCTCGATGCGCGCGGCCAGGCCCGGATTCCGGTCGGTCTGCAGCCGCTGCATCATCTCGCGGTCCTCCTCGGTCAGGATGCATTCGCACCACTGCTCGAAGTTCGCGAGCTCCTCCAGGTTGCCCTGCTCCCACGCGGTGGCAAGCCGCAGCATCTGGCGCCGCGGCTTGCCGGCTTCCAGCTGATCCAGCATCTGCTCGATGCGCCGCAAGGCCTCCGGGCCTTCGGCCGTGAACAGTGCCTCCACCTGCGTCTGCGGGGTCTCGAGCGCGATCACCGGGCGCCCCGTGCGCTTCGCGATGCCGGCCAGCACCACCTCCTGCGCCCAGGCCGCGTGCAGGTCGTCCCAGCGTGCATCGAGCAGCGTGTAGGTGATGCCCTGCATCAACGGGTGCAGCGCCGCCGCCTGCTGCTGCGGCAGGCAGGCCCGCTCGGCCTGCGCCGCGAGGCGCCGTTGCAGATCAGCCGTCAATGTGGGCACCGGGATCGCCGCCGACAGTTGCTGGAACTGCTGCACCGTGGCCGGGTCGGTCAGGTCGAGTTCGAGCGCGATGCTGCGGCTGTCCTGCAGCGCGGCGCGCACCTGCGGGCCCGGAAAGATCCACTCGAAGCGCCCGATGTGGATCGTGCCGTACAGCCATGAGGTGCGCCCGTCGCGCTCGAGGCGCCACAGGAAACCCCGGTCGCGTGCGGCGGCCGAAGCCTGCTGCACGCTCGCCTGCGTCGGCTGCTCCGGGTTGGGCGGGCAGGCCCGCCGGGCGGTTTGGTCTGCCTGGGCATGCACCTGCACGCCCAGCACCAGCCCCACCGCGATCAGGCGCTTGCGCCAGGCCGACCCCTTGTTCTTCATCGGTTCTTCTCCCTGTTGAAAGGAAGAAGTATCCCGCAGCGCACGTGCGCTGCCGGGCCAGGGTCAGCAGGCGTTCACACCGGCTCAGTGCTTGGCCGTGGCCCCCGGCTGTGCCGATCGCTGCAGGAACTGCCGCGTCACCAGCGGCAACTGCTCTTCCAGCCAGTCGGCCATTTCCTCTTCCTGCGCCAGGTGCTGCTCGCACACGGTGCGCACTTCGGTGTCGCCCACCGCGTCGGCCGCGGCCATCAGCGAACGGTAGGAGGCGATCTCCATGTGCTCGAAGGTGTAGGTCGACATCGCCGCCTTGACGATCTCGTCGGACACGAAGATGCCGCTCAGGCCCTGCGCGGTCGCGACGGCCTTGGCCGCCATGTCCTTCAGCGCCGAGGTGTCGCCGCCGCGCCGCTCGATGCATGCGCGCAGCATGTCCGCCTGCCGGCGCGAAGCCTGCGCATGGCTTTCGAAGCGCTGCTTCATCTCGGGGTAGTTCTCGATGCGCGACGCGGTGGTGCTGAACATCTGCTCGGCCTGCTGCTCCATCGCGTGGGCGTCGCGCAGCCAGTCCATGAAGTTCTCGGTGGTGCTTGCCATTGTTCGGCTCCTTGCTGTGTGTCGACATCGCCTCGCGCCGCGGCACAGCCGCGGCACGTGCGTACCAGCCTCTTCAGCGGCAACCGCCATGCCCGTGCGGGGCAGCCCGAAAACTCCTATAGTCGGCCGGCATCCCAGCCCCCACGGAGAACCGCGATGAGCCGCGTGCTGCAAGACCTGCTCGACATCGAACTGCCCATCATCCAGGCGCCCATGGCCGGCGTGCAGGGGCACGCGCTGGCGGTGGCGGTCAGCAACGCCGGCGGGCTGGGCTCGCTGCCCTGCGCCATGCTGACGCCCGAGGCCATGCGCCAGGAACTCACCGCCATCAAGGCGCAGACCTCGCGCCCCTACAACGTCAACTTCTTCTGCCACACGCAGCCCTCGCCGAACGAGCAACGCGAGCTGGCCTGGCGCGAAGCGCTCTCGCCGTACTACCGGGAGTTCGGCATCGACCCGGCCGGCATCGCCGCGGGGCCGGGCCGCCTGCCGTTCTCGCAGGAGGCGGCCGACGTGCTCGAAACGTACCGCCCCGCGGTGGTGAGCTTCCATTTCGGCCTGCCCAGTGACGCGCTGCTCGCCCGCGTGCGCGGCTGGGGCGCCAAGGTGCTCGCCTCGGCCACCACGGTCGACGAAGGCATCTGGCTGGCCCGGCGCGGCGTCGATGCCGTCATCGCCCAGGGCGTGGAGGCCGGCGGGCACCGCGGCATGTTCCTCACCGATGACCTCACCACGCAGGTCGGCACGCTCGCGCTCGTGCGCCAGCTCGTCAAGACGATCGACCGGCCCGTGATCGCCGCCGGCGGCATTGCCGACGCCGAAGGCGTGGCAGCTGCGATGGCACTGGGCGCTGCGGGTGTGCAGATCGGCACGGCTTACCTGCTGTGCACTGAGGCCACGACGAGCGCGCTCCACCGGCAGGCCTTGAAGAGCGAGGCCGCACGCCACACCGCGCTCACCAACCTGTTCACCGGGCGGCCGGCGCGCGGCATCGTCAACCGCTTGATGCGCGAACTCGGCCCCATCGGCCCCGCGCCGGCCTTTCCGCTCGCCACGGCGGCCATCGCCCCGCTGCGCGCCAAGGCAGAAAGCCAGGGCAGCGGAGACTTTTCGCCGCTGTGGTCGGGGCAGGACGCGAGCGGGTGCCGCGAAGTGGGCGCAGCACAGCTGACCCGCGATCTGGCACGCGGCTGCAGTTGAGCCGGGCGGGGGGCCGGCCTCAAGCGCGCTGCGGGGCTCCCGCGCCGCCCTTCTCGTCGAGCAGCCGGCGCAACGCGCGCTCCACCTGCTGATCGATCGGCTCCACCTCCGGCGCCGCGCGGGGCACGATGGAAATGCCGCCGCTCGATTCGAGCACCGCGAACTTGATCTGGTCCATCCGCTCCAGCCCATGCGCCTGCCGGGCGCTTTGCAGGATGTCGTCCTCGGTGACCTGCGAGCGCTTCATGTGGCCAGCCAGCACCCGGCCGTGCTCCACCAGCACGAGCGGCGTGCCCTCGACGATCTTCTCGACCACCTTGGAGCGGCTCTTCACGATGGAAAAGCCGAGGTCCATCAGCACCAGCGTGAGGATCACGGTCATGCCGGTGACGAGCGAGTAGTCCTCGCCGATCAGCGCGTTCTGCGTCGCCTCGCTGACGATCAGCAGCAGGATGAAGTCCAACGTCGACAACTCGCTCAAGGTGCGCTTGCCCACCAGCCGGAACAGCACCAGCAGGAAGAGATAGATCGCGAGCGTGCGCAGTACGGTGTCCATGGGCGTTCCTCAGGGATAGACGAAATGGCTGAACGGCTGCCGCGGTCGGTCGTCCACCGCCACCCAGCCGTCGATCGTTCCCATGTCCTTGGGCTTGACCTCCAGGCGCACCACCACCGGCTGCCCCGGCTCGGCCTGAAAGACCATGGTCGTCTCGTCGCGGCCTGAGCGCACCTCCTGCGGCTCCGGGAAGGAGCGCTCCACGTCCACCGCGTCCAGATAGGCCCCGTCGATGCGCAACCGCAACCGGTCGGAGGTGGCCTGCACCTGCAGCTCCAGCGTCTCCGGCGACAGCCGGCGCATGAAGCGGTGGTAGTCCAGCGTGAGGCCGGCGTCGGCGCTGCCAGCCTGTGCCTTGCTCAACGGCCCCTGGCCCAGCAGGCCGAGCATGATCGCGACGAGCAACGCCGCCAGCAGCGGCCACGCCACGCGCTGGATGCGCCATTCGATCTTCTGCTGGCGGAAGTCCTGGTCGAGTTGCAGTTCGGGATGCGGCGCGGAGGGCATGGTTTGCTGCGTGGCTAGGTTGCCCGTTTCTGAGCAACATGCGTTCCCGCGTTCCCGCGGTCGCGCTGCTGGCACTGGGCCGGCGCCAGGCACCCGCCCTGCTGGTGATCGGCGCTTACGGCCACCCGGCGGTTGCGCCAACTGCTGCTCGGCAGCACGACGAGCACACCGCTGCGCGCAAGCGACGTGCCGGTGCTGGTGCTGCGCTGAAGGCGTAGGCCCGGTCGCCAACCCGCCGCGAACTCGCCCTACACTCCCGCCTGCAGCAGGAGGGGGAGTGTGACAACAAATCTGACCGCAGAAGCGGTCCTCGCACTTGCGCCGGACGACGCGTCGGCGAAGGCCGCGCGCGGGCTCACGTCGCCGGCCAAGTGGCCGACGCTCGGCGCCGACGAGCGGGCCGTGTGGGGCGAATGCCAGGGCAGCGGCAGCAAGCCCTACCAGACCCAGGTGGACCTGAGCGGGCCGTCGTTCCGCTGCAGTTGCCCCAGCCGCAAGTTCCCCTGCAAGCATGGCCTCGCCTTGCTGCTGCTGCGTGCCTCCGACCCCGCCCGTTTCAATGGCTCGCAAGCGCCGGCCTGGGTGGGCGAATGGTTGGCCTCGCGCACCGAACGCGCGGAGAAGAAGGAACAGAAAGCCCAGGCCGCCGCCGCGGCCCCCGCCGACCCCGAAGCCGCCGCCAAACGCGCGCAGCAGCGCTGGGCGCGCATGGCGCAAGCCGCAGACGAACTTGGCCGCTGGCTCGGCGACCAGGTGGGCCGCGGCCTCGCAAGCCTGGGCGAAGCGCAGCGCCATGAATGGAAGACGATGGCCGCACGCCTGGTCGACATGCAGGTGCCCGGCCTCGCGCAACGCGTGCTCGACGCCGCGGCACTGATCGGCAGCGGCCCCGGCTGGCCCGAGCAGGTGTTGCAGCGCTTCGGCCTGCTGCAACTCGCCTGCGATGCGCTGCGCCGGCACGAGCAGCTCGAACCGGCCGCGCGCGCCGACCTGCGCGCCATGCTCGGCTGGCCGTTCGACAAGGCCGAGGTGCTGGCCGAAGGCGAGACGCTGCGCGACCGCTGGAGCGTGCTCGGCCAGATCAGCGAAGAGCGCGACGACCGGCTCACCGAGCGCCGCGTGTGGTTGCAAGGCGAGCACAGCGGCCGCCGTGCACTGCTGCTCGATCACGCTTACGCCGGCAAGGGCTTCGAGCAGAGCTGGCTGACCGGCACCTGCGTCGAGGCCACGCTGGCCTTCTTCCCCGGCGCCGGCGGGCTGCGCGCGCTGGCCCACGAACTGCATGGCACACCCACGGCCTCCAATACCGAGGCCGGCCCACTCGAGGCCGAATGGCGCCGCCTGGCCGAGCGCATTGCCGCCTGCCCCTGGACCCCGCTGCATCCGATGCGGATCGCCGACGCACGCCTGGCACACGATGGGCCGCAGCTGCTGCTCTGCGCCTCGGGGCAGGGCCTGCCGCTGTCGATCACCGATGCCGACAAATGGCTGCTGCTCGCCCATGCCGGCGGTGCCCCGCTCGCGCTGATGGGCGAATGGGACGGGCGCATGCTGAGGCCGCTGACGGCCTGGAACGATGGCGGCCTGTGGCAGCGCGGAGGTGCCGCATGAGTGCCTGGACTGCCCTGCTGCCGGCCGCGATGGTGGGCACCGAACGCCCGCACCACTGGACCATCGACGCGCCCGAGCCCGTCGCGCACCTGCTGCAGCAGATCGAGCAGTACACGCCCGAGCCGTCGCAGCGCCTGCTGCGCGCCGCCGCGGCGCTCGCTGCCTGCTCGATGGCCGGCGCCCAAGGTGCACCCGCGCCCGCCGACCTGCCCGCCCCTGCAGCGGCGGACTTGCGCCCCGCCCTGGCCGACCCGCCGTCGCTGATGCACCTACGCTGGGTCGTGCACGAAGCCCCCGGCCGGCTGCAACACGAGGCGCTGCTGGCACTGGCTGCGGCGGGGTGGCGCCTGCCGCCCGCCCTGCTGCCGGCCGTGCTGGAACTCGGGCGCCGCTCCACCGCGTTGCGGCCCGCCGTCATCGGCGCGCTGGGAGAACGCGGCCTGTGGCTTGCCGCGCAGAACGCCGACTGGCGCTACGCCCAGGGCGCGAGCGGCGATGCGGACGACGCCACGCGCTGGGCGCACGGCAGCCTGGACCAACGCCGCGAGTTGTTGCGCGAGGAGCGGCTGCGCGCCCCCCAAGCCGCACGCGAGCGGGTCGCCGCCGAGCTGCCCTCGCTGCCGGCGCGCGAGCGCGCCGAACTGCTCGCATCCCTTGCGCTCGGCCTCGGTGGCGAGGACGAGCCGCTGCTGGCCGGCTTGCTGGAAGACCGCAGCCGCGAGGTGCGGCAGGTCGTCATCGGCCTGCTCGTGCGGCTGCCCGGCAGCGCCCTCGTCGCGCGCGCCACCCGGCGCCTCGAAACGCTGCTGCAGCGCGAGCGCGGTCTGCTGCGCACCACGTGGACCCTCGATGCACCCACCGCGGCCGATGCCACCTGGGAGCACGACGGCATCGAGCCCACGCGGCCCAAGAACGACCCGCTGGGCGAACGCGGCTGGTGGCTCTACCAGCTGGCGCGCCAGGTGCCGCTGGCCTGGTGGTGCACGCACACCGGCATGACGGCTGCCGAGTTGCTGGCCTGGGCCGGCAAGACCGACTGGACCGAGGCGCTGCTGCGCGCTTGGCGGGACGTGCTGCTCGGCAGCGCCGACCTCGACTGGTGCGAAGCGCTGCTCGATGCCTGGCCCCGGCAGGGCCTGCAGGAAGACCCGGCGCGCGTCGTCGCGCTGTTGCCGCCGGAACGGCGCGAGCGCCACTGGCTGCGGCAGGTCGACGGGGCGGGCTCCTTGCGCACGCTGCTGCCGCAACTGCTCGGCGCCTGCCCGGCCGGCGAGCACCTCGGCCTGGAGCTTTCCAACGCACTGACCGCCGCGGTACGCGCCGCGCTGCGCGACCCGAACATCGTCTACGACTACACCCTGCGCACCTCGTTGCCCGAGCTGTGCTGCCTGCTGCACCTCGACGCGCTGGCCGCGCTCGAAGTGCAAGGCCGCGGCGACGAAACGCCGGCGCATGCCGAAGCCCTGCACACGGTGGCGCAGCTGATCGCCGCCCGCCGTGCACTGTCCCAACTGCCCACTGCCCGATGACCACCATGACGACGAACACGAACGCCGCCCACTTGCTGCGCCAGCATGCCGAACAGCAGTTCGCCGAGGAGCTCGCCGAGCTGCAGCGGCAGGACGACCGCCAGCGCCCCGAGAACTGGAAGCTCTCGCCCTGGGCCGTGGTGACCTACCTGATGGGCGGCAAGCTCGCCAACGGCTTCGAGGTGAGCCCCAAGTACATCGGCAACCGCCGCTTGATGGAGATCGCGGTGGCGACGCTCGCCACCGACCGCGCGCTGCTGCTGTACGGCGTGCCTGGCACTGCCAAGTCCTGGGTCTCCGAGCACCTGGCGGCGGCCGTCAGCGGCAACTCGACGATGCTCGTGCAGGGCACTGCCGGCACCAGCGAGGAGCAACTGCGCTACGGCTGGAACTACGCGCAGCTGCTCGCGCGCGGGCCGTCGGAAGAAGCACTGGTGCCCAGCCCGCTGATGCAGGCGATGCGCCAGGGCCGCATCGCGCGCATCGAGGAGCTGACGCGCATCCCCGCCGACGTGCAGGACACTCTGATCACCGTGCTGTCGGAGAAGACGCTGCCGGTGCCGGAACTCGGCACCGAGGTGCAGGCGACGCGCGGCTTCAGCGTGATCGCCACCGCCAACAACCGCGACAAGGGCGTCAACGAACTCTCGGCCGCGCTCAAGCGCCGCTTCAACACCGTGGTGCTGCCGGTGCCGGCCACCGAGGAGGAAGAGGTCTCCATCGTCGTCAAGCGGGTCGGCGAGATGGGCCGCGCGCTGGCGCTGCCGGCCGAGCCGCCCGCGCTGAAGGAAGTGCGCCGCATCGTGCAGATCTTCCGCGAGCTGCGCAACGGCAAGACCGAGGACGGCAAGATGCAGGTGAAGTCGCCCACGTCGACGCTGTCCACCGCCGAGGCCATCTCGGTGATCAACAGCGGCATGGCGCTGGCAGGCCACTTCGGTGACGGCGTGCTGCGCGTGCACGACATGGCCTCCGGCCTGATCGGTGCCGTCGTCAAGGACCCGGTGCAAGACACCGTGGTGTGGAACGAATACCTCGAAACGGTGGTCAAGGAACGCGCCGACTGGAAGGACCTGTACCGCGCCTGCCGCGACCTCGGCTGACGCGATGGACGGCCCCTTCCACCTGTTCGGCATCCGCCACCACGGCCCGGGCTGCGCGCGCAGCCTGCTGAAGGCGCTGGACGACCTGCAGCCCGACTGCCTGCTGGTCGAAGGCCCGCCGGAAGCCGAGGCGCTGCTCGCGAGCATGGTGCACGAAGCCATGCAACCGCCGGTCGCGTGGCTCAGCTACTGCCCCGACGACACCGCGCTCGCGGTCTACCACCCCTTCGCCGAGTTCTCGCCCGAATGGCAGGCGCTGCGCTGGGCCGTCGAACGGGGCGTGCCGGTGCAAATGATCGACCTGCCGGTGGCCCACGGGCTGGCGCTGGAGCAGCAGCGGCGCCAGGAACGGCAGGCCGCCGGCGAGCAGGCCGCGGCCGGCACGGACGAGCCCGCCGGCCCTGCCCCGGCCACCGAGGCCGAGGCGCCGCAGCCCGAAACGCTCGATCCACTTGATCCGCTCGATCCACTTGACTGGCTGGCCCGCGCGGCCGGCCACGCCGACGGCGAAAGCTGGTGGAACCACATGGTCGAGGAGCGCGGTGACGGCACCGAGCTGTTCGCCGCCATCGCCGAGGCGATGACGACGCTGCGCCAGGAACTCGGCGACCCGGCGCGGCAGGACGCGTGGGAAGCGCGCCGCGAAGCGCTGCGCGAAGCCCACATGCGGCAGCGCCTGCGTGAGGCGCAGCGGGCCGGCCACCAGCGCATCGCCGTCGTGTGCGGCGCGTGGCACCTGGGCGCGCTGCAGCAGATGGGGCCAGCCAAGGCCGACCAGCAACTGCTCAAGGGTCTGCCCAAGGTCAAGGTGAACAGCACCTGGATCCCCTGGACCCACCGCCACCTCGCGCGCAGCAGCGGCTATGGCGCCGGCATCGCGGCGCCCGGCTGGTACGAGCACCTGTGGCTCAGCCGCGGCAACCCGCAGGCGCGCGCCGTGGGCTGGCTGGCGCGCGTCGCGCGGCTGATGCGTGAGAAGGATCTCGACTGCTCCTCCGCACACCTGATCGAGGCCGCGCGCCTGGCCGATACGCTCGCCGCGCTGCGCGAGCGCCCGCTGCCGGGCCTGGAGGAACTGGACGAGGCCACGCGCACCGTGCTGTGCATGGGCGACGACACGATGCTGCGTTTCATCGACGATGCGCTGGTCGTCGGCGACCGTCTCGGCCGCGTGCCGCCCGATGTGCCGGTCGTGCCCTTGCAGCGCGACGTCGAGCAGCAGCAGAAGTCGCTGCGGCTGAAGCCCGAGGCGCTGCAACGCACGCTCGACCTCGACCTGCGCAACGCCAACGACCTGGCACGCAGCCACCTGCTGCATCGCCTGCGCCTGCTCGACGTGCCCTGGGGCGAGATCGCCCGCACCGGGCGCTCCGCGCGCGGCACCTTCCACGAGGTGTGGACGCTGCAATGGCAGCCGGAGTTCGAGCTCAAGCTGATCGAAGCCAGCCGCTGGGGCCGCACCGTGCTGCAGGCGAGCACCGCGCGCGTGATCGAGCGCGCCGCCCAGGCCACCTCGCTCGACGAGCTCGCGCAGCTGATCGACCGCGCGTTGCTGGCCGAGCTGCCCGAAGCGATCGAGCCGCTGACGCATGCCCTCAACGACCGCGCAGCTGCCACCGGCGATGCGCTGCAGTTGCTGGCCGCGCTGCCGCCGCTGGCGAACGTGTTCCGCTACGGCAACGTGCGCGGCACCGATGCCTCGCTCGTCTCGCACGTGCTCGACGGCATCATCGTGCGCGCCTGCATCAGCCTGCCGCTGGCCTGCGGCTCGCTCGACGACGACGCCGCCGAATCGCTGCGCCAGCAGGTGCTGGCCGCCCACGCCGCCGTCGGCCTGCGCGGGGCCGAAGAACAGAGCGAGGCATGGCGCGGCGCGCTGCGCGCCATCGCGGCCCAGGCCGGCGCGCACGCCCTGGTCTCGGGCCTCGCCACACGGCTGCTGCTCGATGACGCTGTGCTGCAGGCGGACGCCGCGGCCGATGCGCTGGCGTTGCAGTTGTCGGCCGGCGCCGAGCCGGCACGCGCCGCAGCGTGGCTGGAAGGATTTCTGAACCGCAATGCGCTGGTGCTGCTGCACGACGACACCGTCTGGCGGCTGGTCGACGGCTGGCTGGCCGGCCTGGCCGAGGAGCATTTCGTGCGCGCGCTGCCGCTGGTGCGGCGCACCTTCTCGGCCTTCGCGGCCGGCGAAAGGCGCGACCTGGGCGTGCGCGCACAGTCGGCCGCCCGCGGCCCGCGCCCCGCGGCCGCCGCACCCGCGTGGGATGCCGCGCGCGCCGCGCTGCCCGTGCCCACGCTGCGCCACTTGATGGGACTGCCCGCATGAGCGATACCGATCTTCAAGACGACGCCGAACGCCTGCGCCGCTGGCGCCTGGTGCTGGGCAGCGAAGCCGAGGCCAGCTGCGGCGGCCTGAGCGGCAACGTGGCGGAACTGGACCAGGCCCTGGCCGCGCTGTACGAACCCGACGGTCCCAACGGACTGGGGCAGTCGAGCCGCCGTGGCGGGCGCGGGGGCTCGGCGCCGTCGGTGGCCCGCTGGCTCGGCGACATCCGCAAGTACTTCCCCAGCTCGGTGGTGCAGGTGATGCAGCGCGACGCGCTGCAGCGGCTGGACATGCGCGACATGCTGCTGCAGCCCGAGATGCTGCAGAACGTGCAGCCCGATGTGCACCTCGTCGCCAACCTGATCTCGCTGGCGAGCGTGATCCCGGCCAACACCAAGGCCACTGCCCGCCTGGTGGTGCAGAAGGTGGTCGACGACCTGATGAAGCGGCTGGAGGAGCCGATGCGCTCGGCCGTCAGCGGCGCCCTCGACCGCAGCCAGCGCAACCGGCGCCCGCGCCACAGCGAGATCGACTGGCACCGCACCATCCGCGCCAACCTGAAGCACTGGCAGCCCGAGTACCGCACCATCGTGCCCGAGCAGCTGCACGGCTATGGCCGCAAGGCCCGGCGTCCGCAGCGCGAGGTGGTGCTGTGCATCGACCAGAGCGGCTCGATGGCGAACTCGGTGGTCTATTCGAGCATCTTCGGCGCGGTGCTCGCGTCGCTGCCCGCGGTCAGCACCCGCCTGGTCGTGTTCGACACCTCGGTGGTCGACCTGAGCGACAAGCTCGACGACCCGGTGGAGCTGCTGTTCGGCGTGCAGCTGGGCGGCGGCACCGACATCAACGGCGCGGTGGCGTACTGCCAGTCCATCATCCGCGAGCCGCGCAACACGATCTTCGTGCTCATCTCCGACCTGTACGAAGGCGGCGTCGAGGCGCAGCTGCTGCGCCGCGCGGCAGAGCTGGTCGAATCGGGCGTGCAGTTCGTCACGCTGCTGGCGCTGAGCGACGAAGGCGCGCCCTCCTACGACCGCGACCTCGCGGCCAAGCTGGCCGCGCTCGGCGTGCCCTCGTTCGCCTGCACGCCGGATGCCTTCCCGGGGCTGATGGCCGCCGCCATCCGCCGCGACGATGTCGCCGCGTGGGCGGCAGGACAGGGCCTGGTGACCAACCGGGCGGCCGCAGGCTGATGCCCGGCAGCCGCAGCCCCGCGGCGCCGTCCTTCCCGCTCCGCCGGCGCGGGCTTGTCCTTCGTCAAGCGCCTCGGACAGGCCCTAGAGCGAGCGCCCGTCGAAGTGTGTGACCTCGATCGCATCGAGGTCGACGTTGGCGAGGCAGCGCACGTTGATCGCCGCGATCGGCTGACCATCGGGCCCGGTGCCCTCGCCGTACGGGTGGATACCGCACACCGGGCAGAAGCGGTGTTTGATGACGTGCTGGTTGAAGGTGTAGGTGGCCGCGGCCTGCTCCGGCGTGCGCAGCTGCATCTGCGCACGCGGCACGAACCACAGCAGCGAGCCCTTGCGCGAGCAGATCGAGCAGTTGCACGCCATCGCGCTCTCCAGCTCGCCGGTGACCTCGAGCGCCACGCGCCCGCAGTGGCAGCTGCCCAGGTAGCGTCCGCTCATGCCTGGGCTCCGACGGCCGCGCGGGCTGCCATGGCGGCGCGCTCGCCGAGGCGATCCATGCACTCCTTCCATCCGCCTTCGTGGCCGTCGCGTGACTCCGCGCTGGGCAGGCCCGACTGACGGAAGGTCAGCATCGTGCGCCCGGGCCCGTGCTCGGCCAGGCTCACCTCGACCAGCGTCACCGGCGCACCCTCTTCCTCCCAGCGGAAGGTGAACGACAGGCGCTCCGGCTCGACGATCTCGCGATAGGTTCCGCTGTGCCAGTAGTCGTCTCCCTGCGGCGAGCGTATGCAGATGCGGTAGGCCCCGCCGGGGCGGAAATCGAGCTCGATCGACGGCGCGCTGAAATCGCGGCCGTCATCGTCCCGAGGGCCCCACCACTGCGCGAGGTGCTCCGGGGTCGTCCACAACTTGAAGACGAGTTCCCGCGGTGCGTCGAGCACGCGGGTGATCACGAGCTCGTGCTCGCCGGGCAGCGGCTCAGCGTTGCTTCTTCCTTCGGCCATGGGCTTGCTCCTGTTCGGGGTGGGTCTGTTCGGGGTGGGTCTGAAGTGCATCGAGGTAGTCGGACATGCGATCGAAGCTGTCGTCCCAGAACCTGCGGTAGCGATCGACCCACTGCGCCACCTCCTTCAGCGGCGCGGCCTGCAGCCGCCGCGGCCGCCACTGGGCCTGCCGGCTCTGCTCGATGAGCCCGGCCTGCTCCAGCACCTTCAGGTGCTTCGAGACGCTGGGCAGGCGCAGATCGAACGGTGCCGCCAGCTCGTTGACGGTGGCCTCGCCCTCTGCAAGGCGGGCGAGGATGGCGCGCCGCGTCGGGTCTGCCAGGGCCGCGAAGGTGGTGCTCAGGGGATCGACTGTCACGTTAATTCACCAAATGGCTAATTAGCCAACAATCTAAATATGAACTGCCGCGACGTCAAGCACCTTGTGCTGCCGGATGCCCTGTGTGGGCTCGATGTGCCGGTTCAGCCGGGCGGCAGGGGGCTGACGCCGGCCGCCGCGACCCGGCCGCGTGCCCTCGTTCCTGGCAGCCGGCCCCGGCAATCTTGACGCGCATCAACATGCCTCCCTGCAGGGCCGTGGATATTCCGCTCTCGCGCCGTACGGCCGGCGGTCCCGCGTGAAGGGCCACCGGTCGGCGGCAGAGTGAGAACCATGCCCGAAGAAACCGACGACCCAGCCGCTAACGACAGATCGCAGGAAGCGCCGCTCGTCGCCGAGGCCACCCCGGAGCTGCCACGCCCACCCTCCCCGGACGAACTGCTCGACGGCTGGGACCGCCTGCACCGTCGCTTCGCGCAACTGCTCGCCCAGCATGAGCTCGACGCTGCCTGGCTGGTGGAGCTGACCGGCCTTGCCGGCCAGATGCGCGAGCTGGCCGACCGGGAGCCCGACGGCGCGCTGTACCTGCTGTTCCATGC
The DNA here is from genome assembly GCF_946480305.1 of uncultured Caldimonas sp. The sequence continues at coordinate 18,303 of NZ_CAMLJQ010000022.1, read as the reverse complement.
CGCCGCGCACGACCTCGGCGGCTACAGCGCCCGGCACGCGATGGCATGCGCGGTGGTGGCCGAACTGGCGGCCCGTTGGCTCGGCTGGTCGGACGACGAGATCCGGTCGCTCGCGATGGCCGCGCTGACGATGAACGTGAGCATGACCGCCGCACAGGACACGCTGGCGCACCAGCGCAGCTCCCCCTCGGACGAACAGCGCCGGCTCATCGAAGGGCATGCGCGGGCCAGCGCCGAGATGCTGCGCGGCGCCGGCGTGCACGATCCTGTCTGGCTGGCCGTCGTGGAGCAGCATCACACCGTGGTCGACGCGGCCGTCGTCGACGCGGCAGAACCGGCACCGCGCCTGGCCGAGTTGCTGCGCCGGGTCGACGTCTACATCGCCAAGCTGAGCCGACGCAAGACCCGCGAGGCCGCCTCGCCCGCCATTGCAGCCCGCGACGCCTGCCTGGGCAGCGCCGGCCACCCCGACAGCATCGGCGCCACCTTGCTGCGCGTGCTCGGGCTGTACCCGCCGGGCACCTACGTGGCGCTGGCCAACGGCGAGCTGGCGGTGGTGGTCCGGCGCGGCAACAAGGCGCACACGCCGCTGGTCGCCAGCCTGCGGCGGGCCGACGGCGGGCTGCTGCTGCAGCCGGCCATCCGCGACTGCTCGTTGCGCAGTTACTCCGTACGCAACGGCTTGCGCACGACCGCATTGCGCGTGCGTGTCAACCACTTGCGGGTGCTGACCGCGGCGAGCGCCCGCCCCCTCAAAACGGCTCGGGAGCCTGCGCCGCGGGACACCGAGAGAAAAAGTCCGACAACAAACAGCGTCGCTGCCTGACAGACTCCGCGGCCACGCCCGCGGGATCATCGGCTCCGCGCCCCTCATGGACATCCAGACGCTGATCATCGTTACGCTCGCCAACGTGTTCTCGATCTCGTTGGCACTGCCGGCCATCATGGGCTGGCGGGTCAGCGCGGGTGCGCGGTTCGCGCAAGGTGCGATCGTCACTCAGGCGCTCGGCTGGGGCAGCTTCCTGCTCGCCCGCGCCATCGACGACCGGTTCTTCTCCTCGCTGTGGATCGCCTGGATGAGCATGAGCTTCGTGTTCACCTGGCACGCCATGCGCCACTGGCTCGGCCCGCGGCCCGGGCGCGCGGCGATGTGGGTGATCGCGGCGCTCACGCCGGTCGGCTATTGGCTGGGCTTCGGCAGCTACGAGTTCCGGGTGGCGTGGTCGAACTTCGGCCTCGCCGCGCTGATGGTGGGGGCCTGCGTGGCCATCGCATGGGCGGCGCCCCAGGCCAGTCGCCGCTGGCGGGGGCTGATGCTCGCCTCCCTGGGGGCGCTCGCCGTGGTCACGGTCTGGCGCGGTGTGCTGGGGGGCTTTTTCCCGGAGCTGTACCCGCACCTGCGCGCACCGCACCCGGTCAACCTGGCGGCCGCGCTGCTGCAGCCAGTGGTGACGACGCTGCTCACGGTGGCCAGCCTCGTGGCGTGGCGCGAAGAAGCGGAGCGCGAGATCCAGCGGCAGGCGCAGACCGACCTGCTCACCGGCCTGCTCAACCGCCGCGCCTTCTCCGAGCGTGCCGAAGGTGCGCTGGCCGAGGCACGGCGCCACCACGACCCGATGGTGCTGCTGATCATCGACCTCGACCATTTCAAGCAGATCAACGATGAAGGCGGCCACGCGGCCGGCGATCAGGCGCTGCAGGCCTTTGCCACCGCGCTTCGCAGTTGCATGCGCAAGGGGGAGCTGGCCTGCCGCTACGGCGGCGAGGAGTTCTGCGTGCTGCTCTCGCGCGCCGGCAGCGAGGCCGCCGCGGTGTTCGACGCACGGTTGCGCGCCGCCCTGCGGCGCTACAACGAGGCGAGCGACAAGAACCCGCTCGAGTTCAGCGCCGGCCTGGCAGTGCTCGGCGACCCCGGCTTCACGCTCGACGACCTGCTGCTCGAAGCCGACCAGGCGCTCTACCGCGCCAAGCAGCGCGGGCGCAGCCGCCTGATGCACAAGGACCGCGAGCTGACACCGGCACCGGCCCCCGGATCGCAGCCGTTGCGGCTGATCACGCGGTAGCGCTGCGTCTCCCGGCCGACGTTTGCGCCAGCGCAATGCGCCGGCCCTGGTGACGGCGTGACACTGTTCACGTCGTCATTCGAGGAGCCTGCGCCATGCAAGCGTTCAAGGATCTCATCTCCACCGACTATGGTCTGCTGAGCCTCGCCTCGCTCGGCTTCATCGTCGGCATGGCGGCCTTCTTCATCCGCTACTTCGTCTCGCACATGCGGCAGGACGAAGCGCGCGAAGGCAAGCCGCGTTAGCTCACGACGCCGCAGGCGCTCGGCGCGTCAGGCAGACAACGCCTCGTTCAGCACGTTCACGGCCTGTTGAAGGTCGTACGGCTTCGGCAGCGCCCGCACGCCTGGCAGCTGCACTGCCTTGTCCGAGTAGCCGGTGGCCACCAGCACGCGGGTGTGCGGGTGCCGCGACAGGATCTGCTGCGCCAGGTCGAGCCCGCTCAGGCGGCCCGGCATCACCACGTCGGTGAGCACCGCGTCGAAGCGCTCGCCTGCCTCGAGCCGCTGCCATGCGCTGTCGGCGTTGTCGGCGGTGTAGATCTCGAAGCCGGCTTCACGCAACGCCACGGACACCGTTTCGCGCACCAGTTCGTCGTCTTCGACCAGCAGCACTTTCCCCTTGCCGCGCGCGGGCACCGGCTGATCCACCGCATGCGGTGCAGCGGCGGCCCCCGCCTGTGCCCGCGGCAGGTAGAGCGTGGCGCAGGTGCCGTCGCCCGGGTGGCTGTGCAGCACCAGCGTGCCGCCGCTCTGCCGCGCAAAGCCGTAGGCCTGCGGCAACCCCATGCCCGCGCCCTTGCCGACCCCCTTGGTCGTGAAGAACGGATCGAACGCCCGCGCCAACACCTCGTCGCTCATGCCCTCGCCGTTGTCGGTGACCGACAACCGCACGTACTCGCCAACCGGCACCTCGGGGCTCGCGCTCACCACCGTCTCGTTCGCCACCTCCAGCACGATGCGCCCGCCATCGGGCATGGCATCGCGCGCGTTCATCACCAGGTTGAGCAGTGCCAGCTCCAGCTGGGTCGGGTCCACCGTCACCGGCCACAGGCCCGACTCCAGCTTCACCTCCAGCGCCGTATGGGTGGGCAGCGCGCCCTGCAGCAACGGACGTGACTCGAGCACATGGCGGGTGACGTCGAGCGTTTGCACCCGCACCTCCTGCACGCGGCCGAACGCCATCAGCTGCTGTGCCAGCTCTGTGCCACGGCCCACCGCGCGCAGGCAGCGCGCCAGCAGCTCGCCCAGCACCTCGGGCGCGATGCGCTGGGCAGCCTGCAGCCCGGTGGTCAAGGTCTGCAGCACGTTGTTGAAATCGTGGGCGATGCCGCCCGTGAGCCGCCCCAGCGCCTCCAGCTTCTGCGCCTGCACCAGGGCCCGCTGCGACTGCTCGTAGCTCGCCACCGCCTCGGCCACCCGGCGCTCCAGTTCGGCGTTGATCTGGCGCAGCTGGCTGCTGGCGTTCACGAGCGACCGCTGCACGGCATCCACCTCGGCCATGCCGGTGGGCCGCATCTCGACCGGTTCATGGCGCCCCAGCCGCTCGGCCGCGCGGCTGAGCGACTCGATCGGCCCCGCAATGCGCCGCCCGAGCGCCACGGCCGCCGCCACGCCCAGCAACAGCAGCAACAGCGAAGTACCTCCCAGCCAGGCCGCCCCCTGCACCACCGCGCCGTACAACTCGGCGTTGGGCACCGCCACCAGGAAGGTCCACCGCGACGTCGGCGAGCGGCTGAAGACCGCCGTCGCCGACACGCCGGCCAGCGAGGTGCCCTCATGGAAGCCTTCATCCGCCGCCTTGATCCGATCTATCAGTTCCTGCCGCACCGGCCGCCCGACGAAGCGCTCGGCCTGCGAGCTGCGCGCGGCGACGCGGCCCTGGCGGTCGATGATCGTCGCGTGCCAGCCTTGCGGCAGCCGCTGCTCGTCCAGCAGCCGCTGCAACTGGCTCACATAAGAGGCGAGCGTGAGGAACTGCACCACCTGCCCGTCGCGGCGCACCGGCACCTGGATCGCAAAGCTGACCGGCCCGAGCCCTGCCGGCGGCACGTACACATCGCTCGTCAACGTGGCCTCGTTGCCGTACAGCGCGCGCTCGCGACGTTCGGCGGGCAGCATCGCCGGCAGCGGCGCACCGAAGGGCCGCCGCGTGTTCAGCAGTTGCCGCCCCTCCAGATCGGAAAGGATGATCGCGTCGTCGCCTTGCGCCGCCACCTCGCGCGCATAGCGATGGAAGCGCTCCAGCTCGTTGTTGGCCAGCGAAGGAGACGCTGCCAGCGCGCGCAGCAGCGTTTCGCGGCGCGCCATTTCGCGGTCGAGTGCGAGCGACAGTGCGCGCGCGGTTTCGCGCATCGAGGCCCGGTGAAACGCCTGCTGCTCCCGGTAGATGTAGGTGCCCCCGAGCGCCCAGCTCACGAGCACGGGCAACAACACGGCAACGACGAGCAGCAGAAGACCGGAGCGGATACGCATGCGAAATCACGGGCCGCGCCCTGGCGGCAGTCGCTGCTTTCTAGCACAGGCGGGCCGCCCGCCAGGGCACTGGTGGGATCAAGACGTTTCCACCAGGGCCGGACGATGCGTTGCCTGCACACGAGCGACGCCGGTGCGCGCCCGCGTTTGCGAGCCGGAGTTGCCAACCGTCAACTTCGATGCGCGCCGCATGCCGATCATGGACGGCGGAGGAGTCACAGGGCCTCGTGCGCCCACCCTCCCGAGGCCGCCCGCAGGGGCGGTGATGGACCCACCGGAAGGAGCCCCCGATGAAAAAGACCCTGGTATACGCCGCCAGCTGCCTGTCTCTCGCCGCCGCCGCAGGCACAGCTTCGGCCCAATCGTCCGAGCAGCCGATGGACCTCGGCCGCTTCGAATACGAATCCAACTGCGCGAGCTGCCATGGCACGGCCGGCAAGGGCGACGGCCCGCTCAAGCCCTTTCTCGTGAAGGCGCCGTCCGACCTGACCACGATCGCCAAGCGCAATGGCGGAGCGTTTCCCACCCAGCTCGTCTGGGAAGTGATCGACGGCCGCAGCTCGACCGACATCGGCCCCCACGGCACGCGCGAAATGCCGGTCTGGGGCAACGAGTACCGCGCCGAGGCACTGAGCCGCTCGCGCACCGCGCAGCATCCGGAGTGGTACGTGCGGGGGCGCATCGTCGCGCTGCTCGACTACCTCTCGCGCATGCAGCAGAAATAGCGCCGGTTCACCGCCCGAACACCGGCGCCAGCGCCTTCAGCGCCTGCTGCACACCCAGCACGAGGAACAGCAACGCCGTGATGCCCAGCAGCACGTTAGTGTGCGGGCGGTTGGCCCACGCCCGGGGCACGCGGCGGCCGTTGAGCAGCCCGAGCAGCGTGAGCGCCAGGAAGGGCATGAACAGCGAGCCCAGCACCCCATAGGCCAGGATCAGCGCGATCGGCTGCTCCAGCAGGAACAGCACCATCGGCGGGAACGTGAGCCACAGCACGTAGAACTTGAAGTAGCGCCCGCCCACGCGCGTGTCCGGGTGCCCCGAGGGCTTGCCGCGCAGGTTGCCCCAGAAGTCTGCAAACATCAGCGAGACCCCGTTCCACACACCGATCACCGAAGAGAACGACGCGGCCCAGAACCCCACGAGGAAGGCACGCCCCACCACCGGCCCGTAGCGTTCGTTCAACACGGTGGTGAGATCCAGCAGCCCGGCATCGCCCGCGCTGATCGACACGCCGGCCGCCCGCACCACCTCGGCGCCGACGATGAGCATGGCGACCACGAAGATGCCGGTGACGACGTAGGCCATCGCGTTGTCGAGCCGCATCACCTTCATCCACTTGGGCGTGTACCAACCCTTCTCGCGCAGCCAGTAGCCGTAGGCCGCAAGCGTGATGGTGCCGCCCACGCCGCCGGCCAGCGCCAGCGTGTAGAGCAGCCCGCCTCGCGGAATGCTCGGCACCAGCCCCGCCGCCAGCGCCGGCAGGTTGGGCATCGCGATGATCGCGAGCCCCACCACCGTCACGAACATCAGCCCCACCAGCACCGCCGTGATCTTCTCGAACAGGGCATAGCGGCCGAACCACACCATCGTGAAGCCCGCCAGCCCCATCAGCACGGCCCACACCTTCAGGTCGACGCCCGGAAAGAGCGCCGCCAGCGGCATCGCGGCAGACGACATCGCCGTGGCGCCATACACGAAGCCCCAGATCACGATGTACGGGCCGAAGTACCAGGTGGTCCAGCGGCCGAGCGATTGCCAGCCCTCGAAGATCGTCTTGCCGGTGGCGAGCGTGAACCGCCCTGCGCCCTCGACCAGGATGATCTTCAGGATCACCCCCACGATCACCGCCCAGAACAGCGCATAGCCATAGCGCGAGCCGGCCACGAGCGTGGCCACCATGTCGGCCGCGCCCACGCCGGTGGCGGCCACCACGAGCCCGGGGCCGATGATCTTCCAGCGCGCCACGCCGCCGCCGTCGTCGTCCTCTCGGGTGGCATGCGCGGCGTGCTGGGCGGCGTATGGATCGGGTGTCGGCATGGGCAGCTCCACGGCTCGAAAGTGAGCCTGCCCTCGTCTTAGGCGATCAGCGTGCCTGCCCCGGCGCGCGGTTCATCCCCGCATGACGGCCGCGACGCCCGACGCGAGCACCGCCGCCCCGGCCAGCGTGAGCAGCACCAGCACCACCTGACGGAAAGCCTGCTGGCTCAGGCCTACATACAGGCGCGCGCCCAGCAGCGCAGGCACCAGCAGCGCCGCCGCCACGAGGCCGAAGCCCGGCAGCATGCTCGGCTGCACCGCGCCGGTGGCGACGTACGCCGTCATCGTGACCGCCAGTGTGGCCAAGTTGAAGTTCTGGATCAGGCTGCGCTGCACGTCCTTCTCGAGCCCGCGCAGCGTGTACCACAGCGTGGGGATCACGCCCGTGAAGCCGCCCAGCCCGCCCATGAAACCGCCTGCCGCGCCGGCCAGCGCATCGGTGAGCCGGCCCCTCGGCTGCACACGCGGCAACCGCGGAGCAAGCAGCATCAACGGACAGCACACCACCAGGAAGCTGCCGAACGCCAGCTTGAACAGCCCGGCATCCAGCATCGGCAACACCGCCACGCCCAGTGGCACGCCAACGGCCGCGCCGCCCAGCAGAGGCAGCAGCATCGGCCAGCTCCAGTGCCGCGGCACCGTGAAGGCCGCCACCACCTGGCCCGCGAGCGCGCCGAACACCGCCAGCACCGCCGCCAGCCGGGGCTCCACGCCCCACACCCAGATCGACATCGAGACCATGCCGAACGCAAAGCCCGACAGGCCCTGCACAAAGCCGGCCGCCATGGCGCCTGCCGCAATGAGCCACATCTCCCCAGGTGCCATGCTGTTGCCTCGTTGACCGCGTTCCGTGCCGCACTGCGGTGGCGGCGTGCCCGGCATTCTCGCCACGGCGCCGGCGCCTGCGCTTACGTAGCATCCGCAGGCCATCGCGTTCAACCGGCCACGGCGAAACAGATGAAATCCCGCATGCATGCCGCGCTCCTATCGTCGGCCTGCCCCCACGCCCCGACATCACCCGCACGGACCCTGCATGCCACAAGACTTTCCCGCCAACCCGATCGCACGCCCCGGCTACGCACTCGAATTCCACGACGACTTCACCACCGGCACGCTCGACCCCGAAAAGTGGATCGCGGCCCACCTGCCGCAGTGGTCGTCCACCGAACGCGCCGCGGCGCGCTGGCACATCGAAGACCAGCAGCTCGTGCTGCGCATCGACGCCGACCAGCCCGCCTGGTGCCCCGAGTACGACGGCGACATCCGCGTGTCGTCGCTGCAGACCGGCGTGTTCTCAGGCCCGCTGGGCAGCGCGGTAGGTCAGCACCGCTTCAACCCGCACAGCGTGGTGCGCGAAGCCCAGGCGCCCCGCGCGCTCTACACGCCCACGTATGGCTATTTCGAGACGCGCGCCAAGGGCGTGGGCGTGCCCGGCTACCACGTGGCGCTGTGGATGATCGGCTACGAAGACCGCCCCGAACGCTCGAGCGAGATCTGCATCTGCGAGATCTTCGGCAAGCACGCGGGCACGGCCACTGCCAAGGTGGGCATGGGCGTGCACCCCTTTCAGGACCCGGACATCACCGACGACTTCGAGGAAGTGACGCTGCCGATCGACGTGACGCACTTTCACGTCTATGCCGCCGAGTGGACGCCGACGCACATCGACTTCTTCGTCGACAACCTCCACGTGCGCCGCGTGAACCAGTCGCCCGGCTACCCGATGCAGTTCATGCTCGGCATCTACGAAAGGCCGGCCGAGCGGCGGGCCGGTACGCCGGGCGACGGCCACTTTCCCAAGCAGTTCGTCGTCGACTATGTGCGAGCCTATCGGCGCGAGGGGTAGCGCCGCAAGAGCGGTTCCCCCCCGAGCGGCGCAAGCCTCTCAAGGCGCCCCATACCGGTTCGGGTACTTGATGTTCTCTTTCATGTAGACGTTCATCGGCACGCGCAGCTGCTCGGTGTCGAACCACTTGCGGTACACCGTGTGGATCTCGCCGGACTGCATCAAACCGAGCAGCGCCTTGTCGACCACCGCCTGAAACCCCGCATCGCCCTTGGGCAACATGAAGGCATAGGGCTCGACCGTCATGAACTTGCCCGTGACCACCAGCTGCTGGCGCTGCGGCGAGCGCTCGCGCAATTCATAGAGCAGCACCTCGTCGTGCGCGAAGGCGTCCACCTTGCCCTGTTCGACCAGGCGCACACCTTCGGCGTGCTCGTTCACGACCACGGGCACCGCTTCCTGTTCGCTGCGCATGCGCTCCATCACGTCGTGCGCGGTGGTGCCGCGGGTCACCGCCACGCGCTTGCGCCACAGGTCGTTGGCGCCCTGCCCCGCAAAAGGCGCACGCGCCAGAAAGCGCACGCCGGTGGTGAACACCGTGTAGGAAAAGACCACCTCCTTCTGGCGCGCCGCGGTGTTGGTGTCGCTGCCGCAGGAGATGTCGATGGTGCCCGCCTTCAAGCGCGGAATGCGCTGCGCCGGCTCCACCGGGTGGAAGGCCACCTTCACGTCCGGCTTGGCGAGCGTCTTGCGCACCTGCTCGGCCACGTGCAGGCACAGGTCGATGGAGTAGCCGGTGGTCTTGCCGCTCGCATCTTGAAACGCAAACGTGCCAGGGCTCGGGATGTAGCCGATGTTGAGCACCGACGTCTTGGCGATGCGGCTGAGCGTGGGGCTGTTCGCTGGCGGCGACGCCAGTGCAGGCGCCAATGCGGCTGCGGACATGACGATCGCCCACGATGCGCGGACAGCCGTTCTTGTGGCTTGGGGCACGTTCCCTCCGGTTTGCAGTATTTGGAGGGGCGCGATGATATCGGCGGCGCGACGCGGCAACGCGCCATGCCGCGGCCCCATGCAGCATCGGCATACCGTTGCCACCGGCGCCGGCACACGGCCTCTCTACACCTTGTCGCATTGGTTGCAGCACTTCCCCCTCGATCGCGGGTGCACGGCACGCCGCCGCTGCAGTAAATCGCCATCAAGCACGACCGGCCAGCCGCTCGCCGAGCAGCGCACTCGTGCTCCATGGGGAGAACCGAGATGAAGGACCGCACCCTCACGCCCAAACCCGACGCAGCACGCGCAGACACATGGCACCTGCGCGCTGCCGCCTTGATGCCTGTTGTGCTGCTCGCGTCGCACACCGCGCACGCGCAGTTGCAGAGCAGCGCCAGCTTGACCGACGTACGGTACGAAGTGATCGATCTCCGCCCGGACGACGGGCTGGCCGCCGGCTACACGCTGGGCTCAAGCGTCGCCGAGGACAACCTGGTGTACAGCGAGGCCAACGCTTTCGTGCAACGCGGCCGCTACACCGGGCCGGTGGTGCAGAACATCGACAAGAAGCCGGTGTTCGGAGCAGCGGTCAGCTCGGAAGTGACCTGGTATGCCGGCACCGGGCGCGGCAGCTACGAAGAATCCGAGGGGTTCGATTCGTTTGCGTATTTGTCCGACGGAGGCCGATCCTTCGGCAGTGCCGCGATCGGCCTCACCCAGAGCCACGACATCGTCACCTCCACCCCCGAACGCTGGGGCGGGGTCATGCTCGCGCCATACACCTCGCTCACGATCAGTGCAGACGCCACCGTGACCCTGACCGACCTGGGCACGTACTACGGCGAGGGCAGCTTCCTGCTGGGGCGCACCTACGTGGCCTGGTCCCAGACCAACGGTTTTTCCGTGACGGACAACCTGGATCGCTTCACCTACGAGCATGGCGTGGCGGGCAGCACCACCGAGCAGCGCCGGCTCCAGATCACCATCACCAACGACTCCGATGCGCCCAGGTTCGGCAGCCTTTACCTGGGTGCGCACAGCACGGTCGCCGTGGTGCCCGAGCCGTCCACCTATGCCCTGATGGCAGCAGGCCTGGGAGCCATCGTCTTCCTGCGCCGCCGCGTGAACGGTACCTCGCAGCACGGCCACCCGCCCGCCTGAAGCTGCTGCCGGCAGCGCCTGTGTCCCTCCATCAAGGGACACAAGCCCGCGCCTTCCTCAGGTAGCCTGCCCGCTCGCACCACGCACTCAAGATCGAGCAGCACCTGCAGGAGCACACATGGCCGCTGGCGAAGTACCGGGACCGCTTTGCAGTTCCAAAACCCTGGGCGCCGTCAACGACGGCACCGGCGCCCGCATGGCCTCGCCCAAGCCGGGCAGCGTGGGGACGGACGACCCCGATCTGTACACCCTGACGCAGGAGCTGACGGCACTGCTGCGCTCCGACCAGAGCGGCGCGGCCCACGAGGCCCGGGCCGCCGACTACCGCCGGCGCATCCAGGTGCAGCGGCACGACCAGGTGTGGCGCAAGCTGCGCGCCATGCGCGAGATCAAACGCGAGGTGTGGGTCACGCTGGACGGCCCGCAGCGCATGGACGCGTTGCGCGAAGTGCACCGCATCTACGCCGCCGCGTTCGGCATGGTGCCGTCACCGATCAGCTTCGAGCCGCTGAAGAACTACGGCGTGTACGTCGCGAGCGAAAAGCTGCTCAAGGTGAACTCCAAACTGATCGTGCCGGAATACGCCAAACCCGAGGTCGTCGTGGTCGAGCTGGTGTGCACCGTGATCCATGAGACCCGGCACTACATCCAATGGCGCGTGATCCAGCGCGCCAACGCCTTCCCCAGCTTTTCGCCAGCCACCGTGAAGGACTGGGCCGTCGACTACTACATCTACATCGACCCGCACAAGGACTACAAGGGCTACCGGAACAAGCCGGTCGAGGCCGACGCCTTCAAGGTGGAGGGCGTTGCGCGGGCGATGCTGTACCCGGACACGTTGCCGACGGAGAGCTATTCGGATTGAAGCCCGTCGCGCGGCCCATACCGCGCTGGCGCTGAAACACGGCCGCGGCAACTGGCGAACTTGGCAGGTTTGCCCACTGAACGGCCGCAAAGCCAATGCTGGAGCGGCTTTGCGGCGGCATCCCTCAAATGGGGGAAGGGAAACAACCGACATCTGCACCCGCCCGCCTCTGCATCATCTCGTTACGAACAGGTGTGGGGGCCGGTCATGCGGAATGACGGGAACAAGCACAACGAGCGAGCCACGCGCAGGCACCGCCTGGGCTGGCTGCAGCGTATCGCCGCTCCGGTGCTGACCGCGTTGGCCCTGGCCGTCATCGGCCCCGCCCCCCACGCCGATCCGGTGGCCCGCCCTTGCGGGTTGGGTGCGAACGAACACGGCGGAGGGCTGAATGGCTGCGGTTGCCACTTCAACCGAAAAACGGGCGAGTGCCATTGCCACCGGCCCCGTGCCTGCGGCTGCGAATGCCAGCCCGGCAGCTGCCCCGGCTGAACCGCACAGCGCCGCGCGTGCACACGAGTGCGCCTGACGCCTGATGAACACCAGCTTCCAGGTCGAAGGCACCAACGCCGCCGCTGCGTTCACGCTGAAGGTGCATCGCGGCGACGGCATGGCCCTGCTAGCGATGAACTGGAAGCAAGGCAAGCCGCCCAATGACTTCGTCGGCTTTGCCATCGAATACAAGGAGCCGGGCGGCGACCGCTTCTTTGCGCTGAAGAACCGCATCACCTTTGCCGGCCCCAACGGCGCCGTGCAACCCAACCGCCTGACCACCCGGCTCTCGCCGATACAGAAGTTCCGCTGGGTGCACTTTCCGCGCAACGCGGAGCTGGCGGGGCCCTTCACCTACCGCGTGACGCCCGTCTTCATGGACGACGAAGACGTGCTCAGCTACGGCGAGCCGCAAGTGGCCGCCATCGAGCTGCACCGCGAAACCTACCCCGGCAAGCTCAACGTCACCTTCACCCGCGGGTTCGTGTCTTCACAGGCGTTTGTCGACAAATACGTGGACAGCGAGCACGGCATGCACACGCTGATCCCGTCGAAGGCCGCCGATGGGCTCGACTTCGTGCCCAGCCACCCCAAGGCCAAGGAAGCGCTGGCGTGGATGGGCTTCGAGGCGCGCCATGCCATCCTGGAGTTGCTGGACGAAGCCATTGCCGACACCACCGCCGTGGTGGAGGTGGTGGCGTATGACCTGAGCGAGCGCGAGGTGTACCGGCGCCTGCGCAAGCTGGGCCCACGGCTGCGCATCATCATCGACGACAGCGGCGAGCACGGCCATGATGATTCCGGCGAATCGATCGCCGCCAAGCGGCTCAAGCAGGGCGGCGCGCAGGTGAAGCGCCACCACATGAGCAACCTGCAACACAACAAGACCATCGTCGTTGACGGCCCAGCCTGCAAGGCCGTGGTGTGCGGCTCCACCAACTACACGTGGCGTGGTCTGTTCGTGCAGAACAACAATGCGCTCATCGTGCGCGGCGCCAAGCCGGTGAAGGTGTTCCGCCGCGCGTTTGCCGATTACTGGGCCCACGACAGCGTGGTGGGCTTCGGCACCACCGCATCGGCGGATGGTTGGATCGCCCTGGGCATCAAGGGCGTGGACGCGAAGGTCACCTTCTCACCGCACAGCAAGGCCAACGCGGTGCTCGACAGCATTGCCGACGACGTGCTGAACGGCACCACCTCCAGCCTGCTCTATTCGCTGGCCTTCATCGCGCAGACCAAAGGCTCGATCCGCGATGCCATCACGCAGATCACCGCGAACAGCAACGTGTTCGTCTACGGCATGGCCGATCGCAAGGTGGGCGGCATCGAACTGCAAACGCCGGACGGCAACGTGCCGCCGGTCTTCCCCGCGGCGTTGTCGGCCCACCTGCCCGAGCCTTTCAAGAGCGAGCCCAGCGGGTTGCAGAACGGCAACCGGGGCACGCGCATGCACCACAAGTTCATCGTGATCGACTTCGACCAACCGACGGCCCGCGTGTACCTGGGCTCGTACAACTTCTCGAACCCGGCCGACCGGGAAAACGGCGAGAACCTGCTGCTGATCAAGGACAGGCGCGTGGCCACGGCTTACATGATCGAGGCGCTGCGGATCTTCGATCACTACCACTTCCGCGTGGCGCAGCAGCAGGCGAAGAAGGCGAAGCGGAAGTTGCAGTTGAGGAAGCCGCCGCGGAATGCGGGGGATGTGGCGTGGTTTGAGGAGGATTACGGGGATGCGAGGAAGGTTAGGGATCGGGTGGTGTTTGCGTAGGGCAAATGCACGACTGCAGGGCACTGGTCACAGGCGGTCACGCCAAAGATGCAGATGACCGCGCCCCCTGTTACCTGCCCTTCGCGCCCCTGTACATCAAATGACCAAAGTGCTTCGTGATCCAGCTACTTGCTGGCTGTCGTCGGATCAGGAAATCTGCCGACCACCTTGGTGCACGCAACCTCGTGCAACTGATCCATTGCCGACTTTGCGGTCTTCTAATACCGTAACACACCCCGACGTCCGGCTCTTGTGCGCTGAAGTTCAAATCCGAATCGTTGAGGTTCTTTACCGGAACACACTCGCCGGCTCGTGCTCTCGCGCCTCGAATATAGAAGCAAGGTCAGCACGGCTACATTCAAATTTCACTCTGTGAAGCTCCCCATTTGAGCGAGTAAGAACGGAAACATCGCACAGCAGTGCCTCCAGGGAAGAAACCGCATGGCAGTCAAGAAGAAGATTAAGCACCTTGCTTGGCTGAGGCCGCAGGCCGCGCTGCGAACCGCGAATGGCAACCCTGTCGACGTCTACGAACTTGTCGTTGACGAGAAGGACAATATTGGACTAAAGGCATGGGCGAAGCATTTCCGCGAACACTATTGTCTCGATGACCACATCGATGAGTTAATGAGCGGGACGCCGCAAAAGACCCGGGCCGAGTATTTGCTCGCTCAGAAGTTTCCCGAGGCTAATGCCAACTTCGGACCACAGACGCGGGCGGGAGACTTCACCGAGATTTTGCTGTCGGACATCGTGGAAGGCTTGCTGGGCTACTGGGTGCCTAGGACTCGCTACAGAGACAAGAAGGCCAAGAACGAGTCAGCTAAGGGGACTGATGTCGTGGGCATGAAGTTTCACAGCGGCGGTCCCAGCAGACCGTCCCCGCACGATGCACTCATTACAGTGGAGACAAAGGCACACCTAAGCAAGTCAACTAAGGGCAACCGTCTTCAGGATGCAATAGACGACGCTCAGAAGGATGATGTGCTAGGTCAGTTTCGCGTGGCTGAGTCCTTGAACGCGATGAAGCAGCGATTCATTGAACAGGGAAAGTCGAAGGAAAAGAAGTCAGTCGCTCGGTTCCAAGATCCCCACAGAAATCCATACGTTCAAGACATCGGGGCATCAGCTCTATTCTGTACGACGCTCTACAAACCCTCCGACATTGCACAGGTGACAACCTCAAAACATCGCGCCGGGGCACGTCTCAAGCTCATCGTAGTGCATGGCCAGGACATGATGAAGCTCGTCCACGAGCTATACGACAGGGCGGCAAATGAAGCCTAGCAAGCGAGCTCGGCGTGCGGCCGCTATAACGCTCGCAAAAAGCAAAATGCGTGAGTTTGGCGTTCCTGAAGAGTTCCACCTGCGTTCCACCGAGGGCCTCGATCTCGAGAGGCAGTTCCCGCTGGCAATCGGGACCATTGGAGATTTTGCTTCCGAGATTGTGCGTTTCCATCTCGATGCGACACAGCAGGCTACACCGGTAGACGAGGTGCAATTCGCCGTGCAAGTCCTGCTTGCTATCGCCGACGCGAATATGGCTTCCACGGCGGCGTCACTCGTTCGGTTGATAGCAGCAAGCGCACTGCTTCTTGCCGATTCACCAGGACGCGCCGCTGCGCTATGCAAGCAGATTAAGTTTGAAGACTCGCTCGAGTACCCGCTTGAGAGCTGCCTTCTGGCTGCCCTCAGTAGGCCGTGGCAAAGCACGACTGCAAACGAGGAGGTCCCACCACAAGCCTCGGCGTTGCTTTCCACGCTGCAATCTCACTATCAAGGCCAAGCCAGCGCTGAAGCCCTCCATCTGCCGGTTCGGACATTGCGGCGATGGAGCTACGACTCCGGAGCGCCGCGAGAACTGCTGTTAGCAGACCTACTGAGTGCCGTCGCCATGCAGCGCAGCAAGTACTCGGCAAGGACTTGCCTGCCCAGATATACGGGCCAAGCAGACGAAGTCTGGGACGGATACTTGAAGAGGACGAATGCAATTCGGGACTTTTGGCCGGCTCAAAGGATGCTCGGTGAGGCCGGCGTCTTTCGTGGGGAATCTGCCGTTGTCCAAATGCCCACAAGTACAGGGAAAACGCGCGCCACCGAAATGGTGATTCGGGCAGCGTTTGTCTCTGGGAGAACCTCCATTGCTGTCGTTGTCGCGCCGTTTAGGGCACTCTGCTACGAGATTGCACATGACCTCAAGCTGAAGTTCGAAAAGGATGGCTATCAAGTCAATCAGCTGAGCGACGCGATTCAGCAGGATTACGCCGTTGACTTCGATGAGTTCCTGCGGACCGGAATCGAGGCCGCTCCACACGTCATCGTCGTCACACCTGAGAAACTGCTGTATGTAATCCGACATGAAGAGTTTTTCATGGAGAACGTCGGCCTCATGGTGTACGACGAAGGTCATCAGTTCGATTCACCCACTCGAGGCGTAACTTACGAGCTTCTCCTAGCATCCGTTAAGGCATCCCTGTCACCGAATGCTCAGACGGTTCTCATTTCGGCAGTAGTGAACAACGCCGCAGAGCTCGCAGGATGGCTGCTACCCCACCAGCAGAAGGTGGTGTCGGATAGCAACAGTCAGACCGCTCGCTACATCGCCTTTACAACCTTTCAAAATCAAGCAATCGGTCAACTAAGATTCGAGTCTGCCATTCGTGGCGAACAAGAATTCTTCGTCCCCCGAGTAGTCAAACGCTACCGCCTCACAGGTGAAGACGCGCCGACGCACTTTCCAATGGATGACAGCGGTTCGATCGCACTCTACTTGGGCCTTAACCTAGCGAGTCAGGGCGGAGTGGCGATCTACGTGCGGGCGCCGGACTCGGCAACGAAGATTATCCGAGACGCCGTAGAGAAGGTGTTTCCCAGGGCAAGTTCGCTGCCACGACCTCAAATGTGGGCTGACGAGAGCGAAGTTAGCGCTTTGGCGAGGCTATATGAAGCCAACTTCGGGGAAAAATCGTTCCTCACAAAGGCAGCAGAGTTCGGTCTATACGCACATACTGGCGATACGCCGGAAGGAATTCGGCTGGCTATTGAGCATGCTATGCGTGAGTCACTCATCGGTTTTGTCGTATGTACGTCAACCCTAGCTCAAGGCGTCAATCTTCCTATCAAATATCTACTGGTTACACAACTGACGGCCGGCGAGCGCCCACTCCGAACGCGGGATTTTCAGAATCTTATTGGGCGAGCCGGACGCGCAGGCATGTATGCCGATGGCACTGTCATCTTCACCAATCCGAACCTGTACGATGAGAGAAAAAGCAAGGCTCGGAGTTGGCGCTCAGCCAACGCCTTGCTAGATCCCAAGAAGGCGGCACCGACGACCAGTGCGTTGCTTAGCTTGACTCGACCGCTGAAAAATCGATTTGAATCCGAGGACTTTCCTTACTTGACTGTTCGAGAGATTCTGGATGGACTAATCGAGGAGCCGGCCCGACTCTTCAATCGGATCGACGAATTTTCCCCGCAACTCGAGGGCATGCGGTTCGACGCGGACGATCTGAAGCGGCAGCTGCGCGAACGACTCATGAGCGTTAAAGCGGTGGAATGCTTCCTCATGGCTCAGCTAGCTGATAAAGATGCTGCCGAAGCAATCGGTGGCGTGGCTCGCCTAGCGAACAGCACGTTCGCATACCATTTGGCTTCACCAGAGCAGCGAAAATTTCTCCTTCACGCGTTCATGAAGATTTGGAGCCGAATCTCAGGCCAGGGACTTAGCGCAGAAACCCTAGCTCGATATGGAAGGGGAATTCTTGGGCTCATTGATGCCATAGCCATCGACGCACTGGTGCGCGACAAGTTGTTCGAGCTCCAACTAGCGGAGTCACCAGAGGACTTGCTGGATGTCGTCTGGGCGTTCATCGTTCAGTCGGATGCTGGGAAAAAGCTTCGGAAGCTTGACCCGGCCGACTCAAATCGCCTACTCGTGAACGAATGGATTACCGGTAAACCTTTCAAGGACATTATGGACGCCTTGACGGCTTCTGGAACCAGAATCCAGTGGGGACAGCACACACGGGACCTCACCTTCGACCAACTCGTAGACCTTTGTCAAGACCAAATTGGCTATCAAGCCTGCTTAGTACTCGCCTCGATTGCCTCTTCGTTCGAAGCTCAAACCCTAGCATCAGAGTCGCAGGCAAAGACGGTTGCTCTATTCAACCGCCTGCTGAAGATGCTGAAATACGGGCTTGCAGAGTGGGAACAGATTTCCGTTTACGAGGCAGGCTTTGCGGAACGCGTTATCGCGACAAAGTTGTCTGGAGAGATTCCTAAGGGCACGTTTGGGATCGCCGATGTCAAGCGCGAGCTGCTTCGACGCAAGTCGAGAATCAGATCAGTCTTGGAACACTACCCATCGTATTTCAGCGCTGTATTCCAGAACTTCGGATGATTGCTTTCATTGAACCGCTTCGGCGTTTTAGGAGGCCTTGCGAAAAATCACACATCGGGGTCAGGTCTTGCCATTTTTCCACCACCGATAGCGGCCCGCCGCGCGGCACGCGGCACGGTGTCAGGCACGCGGCACGGGTCCGGTCTTACCTTTTGTCCAGCGCCGATTGGGACTCACCGTCCAATTACTCGGTCCTTGTCAGCGATCGGCATAAACCGGCCATCCCAGGATCGGCATATACCGGCCACCT
>NZ_CAMLJQ010000021.1 GCF_946480305.1 uncultured Caldimonas sp. | reverse complement strand
TGGCCAAGGACGGCCCGCCAGGCCGCCGGGCCGTCCCAAGGCCTGGCAGCCCCCTTGGGGGGCAGCGCCGTCGCGCCAACGGCAAGCGTGGGGGCCCGCCAAGCCGCCGGGCCGTCCCAAGGCCTGGCAGCCCCCTTGGGGGGCAGCGCCGTCGCGCCAGCGGCAAGCGTGGGGGCCCGCCAGGCCGCCGGGCCGTCCCAAGGCCTGGCAACCCCCTCGGGGGGCAGCGCCGCCGCGCCAGCGGCAAGCGTGGGGGCCCGTGTCTACATGCGCTCGCTCGCCACGCGCGACTTCGGCTCGGAGATCAGCCAGGCCCTGCCCGATGTGGTGGCCGCCTGCAAGGTGGCCGGCTTTGACCTCGTGGTCGTCGAGACCTCCGGCATCGGCCAGGGCGACGCCGCCATCGTGCCGCACGTCGACGTGCCGATGTACGTGATGACGCCCGAATTCGGCGCCGCCAGCCAGCTCGAGAAGATCGACATGCTCGACTTCGCCGAGTTCGTCGCGATCAACAAGTTCGACCGCAAGGGCGCACTCGATGCGCTGCGCGATGTGGCCAAGCAGGTGCAGCGCAACCGCGAGGCCTTCGGCAAGCGGCCCGACGAAATGCCGGTATTCGGCACGATGGCGAGCCGCTTCAACGACGACGGCGTGACTGCGCTGTACCAGGCGCTCAAGCCGCGGCTGGCCGCGCTGGGTCTGCCGCTCGAAGACGGGCTGCTGCCCAAGGTGAACACGCGCCACAGCACCAACCAGACGCCCATCGTGCCGCCCGCGCGCACGCGCTACCTGGCCGAGATCGCCGACACCGTGCGCGGCTACAAGCAGCGCGCCCGCAGGCAATCGCATCTGGCCCGCGAGATCCAGCAGCTGCGCGCGTCCGGCCGCATGCTGAAGGAGGCGATACCCGACAAGCACAAGGCCGTCGCCGCACTGGAAGAGCAGGCGCAGTTGCGCGAGGCCCAGCTCGAGCCCCATGCGAAGAAGCTGCTGGCCCAGTGGCCCGAGATGCAGAAGGCCTATGCCGGCGACGAATACGTCGTGAAGATCCGCGACAAGGAGATCCGCACCTCGCTCGTGCACACCACCCTGTCGGGCAACAAGATCCGCAAGGTCGCGCTGCCTCAGTACGAAGATCACGGCGAGTTGCTGAAGTGGCTGTTGCTGGAGAACGTGCCCGGCTCCTTCCCCTACACCGCCGGCACCTTCGCGTTCAAGCGCGAAGGCGAAGATCCAACCCGCATGTTCGCGGGAGAAGGCGATCCGTTCCGTACCAACAAGCGCTTCAAGCTGCTGTCCGAAGGCATGCCGGCCAAGCGGCTGTCGACCGCTTTCGACAGCGTCACGCTCTATGGCCACGACCCCGACCTGCGGCCGGACATCTACGGCAAGGTCGGCAACTCGGGTGTCAGCATCGCGACGCTCGACGACATGAAGGTGCTGTACTCCGGCTTCGACCTGTGCAACCCGAGCACCTCGGTCAGCATGACGATCAACGGGCCAGCGCCCACCATCCTCGCGATGTTCATGAACACCGCGATCGACCAGCAGCTCGACAAGTTCAGGAGCGACAACGGGCGCGAACCGACCGACGACGAATACGAGAAGATCCGCGCCTGGGTGCTGGAGAACGTGCGCGGCACGGTGCAGGCCGACATCCTGAAGGAAGACCAGGGCCAGAACACCTGCATCTTCTCGACCGAGTTCAGCCTGAAGGTGATGGGCGACATCGCCGAGTACTTCGTGCACCACAAGGTGCGCAACTTCTATTCGGTCAGCATCAGCGGCTACCACATCGCCGAGGCCGGGGCCAACCCGATCAGCCAGCTCGCGTTCACGCTGTCGAACGGCTTCACGTTCGTGGAAGCCTACCTCGCGCGCGGCATGCACATCGACGACTTCGCGCCCAACCTCAGTTTCTTCTTCAGCAACGGCATGGATCCGGAGTACACCGTGCTCGGCCGGGTGGCCCGGCGTATCTGGGCCGTGGCGATGAAGGAGAAGTACGGCGCCAACGAGCGCAGCCAGAAGCTGAAATACCACATCCAGACCAGCGGCCGTTCGCTGCATGCGCAGGAGATCGCCTTCAACGACATCCGCACCACGCTGCAGGCGCTGATCGCGATCTACGACAACTGCAACTCGCTGCACACCAATGCGTATGACGAGGCGATCACGACGCCCACCGAGGAAAGCGTGCGCCGGGCGATGGCGATCCAGCTCATCATCAACCGCGAGTGGGGCCTGGCAAAGAACGAGAACCCCAACCAGGGTGCCTTCATCATCGACGAGCTGACCGAGCTGGTCGAAGAAGCGGTGCTCGCCGAGTTCGAGAAGATCGCCGAGCGAGGCGGCGTGCTCGGCGCAATGGAGACCGGCTACCAGCGCGGCAAGATCCAGGAAGAGAGCATGCACTACGAGATGCTCAAGCACACCGGCGAGCTGCCCATCGTCGGCGTGAACACCTTCCGCAACCCGCATGGCGACCCGATCCCCGAGTCGCTCGAGCTGGCGCGCTCGACCGACGAAGAGAAGCAGTCGCAGCTGCAGCGGCTGCAGGAGTTCCACCAGCGCCACGCTGGCGAAGCGCCGACGCAGTTGCAGCGGCTGAAGCAGGCAGTGATCGAGAACCGCAACGTGTTCGAGGTGCTGATGGACGCCGTGCGCGTGTGCTCGCTGGGGCAGATCACCTCGGCACTGTTTGAAGTAGGCGGGCAGTACCGGCGCAACATGTAGCGCGACAGTGCGCGTGCGGCCCTGCACAATCGGCCGCCATGGACTCTCTCTCCCAACTCGCGCTCGGCGCCGCTGTCGGTGTCGCCGTCATGGGCCGCCGCACCGCCGTATGGAAGGCGGCGCTGTGGGGCGGCATCTGCGGCACCTTGCCCGATCTCGATGCCTTCTACGACCACGGCGACCCGATCAGCAACATGACGCTGCACCGCGGCAACAGCCATGCACTGTTCTGGCTCACGCTGCTGGCGCCCGTGATCGCGGGCGCGGTCGCGTGGTTGCACCGCGAAGGGCACCAATGGCGACGCTGGTGCGTGGCCGTGTGGCTCGCACTGGTGACACACCCGCTGCTGGACCTGATGACCGTGTACGGGACACAGCTTCTGCGTCCGTTCACCGACCACCCGTACGGCGTGGGCAGCATCTTCATCATCGACCCGCTCTACACGCTGCCGCTGCTGGTCGGGCTCGGCGTGGCGCTGGCATCGAAGCGGCCCGGTGCGCTGCGCTGGAACGCGGCCGGCCTCGCTCTCAGCACGCTCTACCTGGGCTGGAGCTTCGCAGCGCAGCAGTACGTCGCGCGCGCGGCGCGCGAGTCGCTGCGGGCGCAAGGCACCGAGGTGCAGCACCTGCTGGTCACGCCGACCGCGTTCAACACGGTGCTGTGGCGCATCGTGGCGGTCACCCCGGACGGCACCTACCTCGAAGGCTTCCGCTCGCTGCTCGACGGCAGCCCCGGCTTGCACTTCGACCGGTTCGAGCGCGGAAACGCGCTCTACGACGCGCTGCAGCACAGCTGGCACGTGCGGCGTCTGGCCTGGTTCAGCCACGGCTTCTACAAGCTGGAGCGGCGAGGCGGCCAGGTGCTGATGAGCGACCTGCGCATGGGCCAGGAGCCCTATTACACGTTCACGTTCGCGGTCGCCCGCCGGGGCAACAGCCCGGAGGTGCCGGTGACGCCGGTCCTGGTGGGCCAGCGGCCGGACCTGTCGCGCGCGTTGCCGTGGCTGTGGCGCCGCGCCCTGGGCGAGCCGGTGCCCCCACCGCGCTGAGCGGCAGGCATCGTGCTTGCTTGATCGCTTCAAGACGACCCCATGGCCGTCGGGGGCGAGTACAGCTTGTCGTCGAGGGCTTGCTGCGCACTGACAAGAATGGACACGACGCGCCCCCCGATGATCGATCTTGGCGAAGAGCTGACCGCTGTCGCGCGCGCACGCCTGCCCGAGGTTTACCGCCAGCAGCTGGCGTTCTTCTTCGACCATGAAGGGCAACGACCGCTCGTCCAGGACGCGGTGGCGGCGCGCGTCGGCCGCATGGCCGACCACCTGCTCGGCGACGCGATCCACCATGCCGACAACGGAACGGTGTTCTTCTCCGTGCAAGCCCGCACCAGCGGCGAGCGCCGCTGCCACCTGCGGGTGCAGGTCTCGGACACCGGCCCCGTCCACGCGGCGCGCCTGGAGTCGCTGAAGCAACCTGCCGCGGCGATCGATCCGATGCTGGACCCGAGCGGCCAGGTCGACGACATCCCCCGCGTGCGCGCACTGTGCCGCGTGCTCGACGGCAGCTTCGCGTTTGCCCATCTGCCCGGCGAAGGCACGATGGTGCGCGCCGACATGACGCTCGACGCGGTCGTGCCCGACGACGCCGGCATCGACGCCGACGGTGCCGAAGCCTGGCTGGTGGGCCACCCGCCGGTGGCGTACGAATCGCTGGTGCGGCGTTTCCAGCGGCTGGGCTGGAGCATCCGGCTGATGAAGACGGTGAACGACGCGCGCGCCGCGCTGTGGTCGAGCCACCATGGCAGCCTGCCGGCCCTGGTGCTCGGTTCGCGCATGTATGGCGTCGAGCTGGGCGAGTTGGCCTATCTCGCTACCGTGCTGGGCAATGAACCGCAGGTGATCTACGCGACGCCAAGCGGCGAGTTGCCCGGCAGCCGCGTGCCCGACGGCATCGAGGTGGCCCACCCGCCGCTCAGCCTGAGCACGCTGTTGCGCGTCACACGCCGCGCCAGCGCGTCGGCCTTGCGCCCCTCCGGCCAGACGCGCCCGGCCCCGTTGACGATGGCAAGCCGCCCGCGCCTGCTGGTGGTCGACGACAACAGCCTCAACCAGTTGCTGCTGTGCGAGATGCTGCAGGTGCTCGGGTACGAGGCCGACATCGAGTCCGACGGCCGCGCGGCGGTGTCGCACTGCGCGGCCACCCCGCCGGACGGCGTGCTGATGGACCTGCAGATGCCGGTGATGGACGGCATCGAGGCCACGCAGCGCATCCGCCAGCTGCAGGCGGAGCGGCGCATCCCGCACTTTCCCATCGTGGCCGCCACCGCGCTGACCGGCCTGCAGGACCGCGAGGCGTGCATGCGCGCCGGCATGGATGGCTACCTCACCAAGCCACTGGACCTGCGCTCGCTCGCCGTCGAACTCGCGCGGCATGTGCCGGCGCATCGCGAGCAGCCGCCAGGCGCGACCGCCATGCCGTGACGCACCGACGGGCGGTCACACCACCCGGTTGAACCACAGCATCGACAGCCCCGCGGCGGCCAGCACGAACACGGCTGCCGCTGCGGCCATCAGTGCGGTGATCTCGGTCTCGCGCTTCTCGAGCGTGAGCTTGGAGTTGAGCCCTTCGTAGATCTTCTTCAGCTCGGTGGCCGTGCCGGCATAGAAGTACTCGCCACCGGTCAGGTTCGCGATGTTGCGCAGCGCCTCCTCGTCGAGGCTCACGCGCATCGACCAGCCGTCGCCGAACAGCAGCTCGCCGTTGTCGGTGCCAACGCCCACCGTGAAGACGCGCACGCCGCGCTCGGCCGCCATGCGTGCCGCGGCAATCGGGTCGGGCCCGGTGGTGGTCTGCCCGTCGGTCAGCAGGATGATCGCGGCCGACTTGTACGAACCAGGCTCCACCGGCTCGGGTGGCGGTTTGCTTCCGCCGGCGGCATCGAGCGAGCGGCCGTTGCGCTGCTCGCTTGCGGAGCTGGGGCGGGGGTCGGAGGCGCCCAGGTCCACTTCGAGGTCCGGGAAGATGGCCTGCAGCGCGACGAGGATGCCGCTGCCCACGGCGGTGGCGCGCTGGAAGTTGAAGCGGTCGATGGCGGCGAGCACGTCTTCCTTGCTGTGGGTGGGCGGCTGCACCAGCGCCGCCGTGCCGGCGAAGGTGACCACGCCGACGCGCGTGGACGGCGGCTGCGCGGCGATGAAGTCGCGCGCGGCCGCCTGCGCCGCGGCCATGCGGTTGGGCTCCACGTCCTCGGCGCGCATGCTGCCCGACACATCCATCGCCAGGATCACCTGGCGCTGCTGTGACGGCAGCGTCACCACCGTGGTGGGCCGTGCCACCGCGAGCAGCAGCGTGGTCACCGCCAGCAGCATCAGCACCGGTGGCACATGGCGGCGCCAGCCGGGGCCCTTGCCCATCGCCTCGCGCACCATGGCGAGGCCGGAGTAGTGCACCGCCGTCTTCTTGCGGCGCCGTTGCAGCCACACGTACAAGGCCACCAGCACCGGCACGGCGAGCAGCAGCCACAACAGGTCAGGCCATAGGAACGACATCGCGGCCTCCATCGGCAGGTCCATCGGGGAGCGCCAGCCCGCGCGTCGGAGAGCCTCCGCCGGCCGCGAGCCGCGCGCGCAGCTTGCGCAGTGCCACGAAGCGTCGGATCGAATCCACCAGGTCTTCGTCCGTGGCGAGTTCGAGCGCGTCGACGCCCGCATCGCCGAACGCGATGCGCAGCTGCGCCTCGCGCTGCTGTGCGGCTTCGGCGAAGCGGCGCCTGAAACCGCGGTCGTGCGTGTCGACGAGCAGCTGTTCGCCGGTCTCGGCGTCCTGCAGGTGGACGATGCCGATGTCGGGCAGCTCCCGCTCGAAAGGGTCGACCAGCCGCACCGCCAGCACGTCGTGCCGCTGGGCCAGCTGGCCGAGCGGCTCGGTCCAGCCCGGCTCGCAGATGAAGTCGGACACGAGGAACACCATCGAGCGGCGCTGCATCAGGCCACCGGCGCGGCGCAACAGCTCGGCGAGGTCGGTGCTGCGTTGCGCCTGGGGCTTGGCCCCGGCCTCGCGCCCGTGGGTGGCGAGCCGGTGCAGCAGCTGCAGCACGTGGCGGCGCCCGCCATGCGCGGGGATCACGCTCTCCACGCCGTCGCCATAGACGATCGCGCCGACGCGATTGCCGTGCTTGGTCAGCAAGCGTGCGAACACGGCCGCGAAGCCCAGCAACAGATCCCGCTTGCTGCGTTCGCGCGCGCCGAAGTGCATCGAGCGGCTCAGGTCGAGCAGGAACCACGCGGTGATCTCGCGTTCCTGCTGGAACTGCCGCACGTGCGGTACCTGCACGCGCGCCGTCACGTTCCAGTCGATGTGGCGCACGTCGTCGTTGAACTGGTATTCGCGCAGGTCGGCGAGGTCCAGCCCCAGGCCGCGGAACAGCGTGCGGTAGTCGCCTTCCAGCACACCGTCGAGCCGCCGCAGCACCGTCCACTCGAGCCGGCGCAACACCTCCTCGGCCTCGCCGAGGCCAGGCATGGCCGTGGCCGGTGCGGCCGGCTCAGGTCTCGGTGGCGGCTTCGGGCGCATGGGTCTGCAGCGGCTTGGGCGGTGGCGGCACCTTGGCCATCACGCGTTGCACCAACAGGTCGGCCGACAGCGATTCGGCCAGCGCTTCGTAAGAGAGCACCAGGCGATGGCGCAACACGTCCGGCGCCAGGTCGGTCACGTCTTCCGGCAGCACGTAGGTACGGCCGCGCAGCAGCGCGAGTGCGCGCGCGCCTTCGACCAGGTGGATGCTCGCACGCGGGCTGGCGCCGAAAGTCAGGTGGCGTCGCATCTCCTTCAGGCCGAAGCGCTCGGGCGTGCGCGTGGCGGCCACGAGCTTCACGGCGTACTGCATCAGCGACGGGTCCACGTACACCTTGCGGCATTCCTGCTGCAGCGCAGCGAGGTCGTCGGTGGTGACGACCGGAGCCACCTCGACCGGCGCGCCGGTCACGCGCTGGACGATCACGAACTCCTCTTCCTCGTTCGGGTAGCCGACCAGCACCTTCATCATGAAGCGGTCGACCTGCGCCTCCGGCAGCGGATAGGTGCCTTCGGTCTCGATCGGGTTCTGGGTGGCCATCACGAGGAAGGGCGTCGGCACCCGGTGGGTCTCGCCGGCGATCGTGACCTGGTATTCCTGCATCACCTCCAGCAGCGCGCTCTGCACCTTGGCCGGCGCCCGGTTGATCTCGTCGGCCAGCAGCAGGTGGGTGAACACCGGCCCCAGCGAGGTGGCGAAGTCGCCGGTCTTCTGGTTGTAGATGCGCGTGCCGACCAGATCGGCCGGCACCAGGTCGGGCGTGAACTGCACGCGCTTGAAGTTGCCGCTGATGGTGCGGGCCAGCGTCTTGACGGTCAGCGTCTTGGCCAGGCCGGGCACGCCCTCGACCAGCAGGTGCCCCTGCGCGAGCATCGCGACCAGCACGCGTTCGAGGAAATGATCCTGCCCGACGACGATGCGCTTGACCTCGTAGAGGACGCGCTGCATCTGGTCCGCGACGGCCGAATGGGGGGTGGGTGGGTTCATGCGCATCCTTGGTCGGTCAGAACGGTGGCAGGCCGACCGCGGCCGCCGCGTTCTCGATCGGCACGGCAAAACCGATGCCGACGAACACGCGCTGCGAGGTCGGGTTGAGGATGGCGGTGACGATGCCGACGACTTCGCCGTTGGCCGTCACCAGCGGGCCTCCCGAACTGCCGGGGTTGGCGGCCGCATCGAACTGGATCAGGTTGGTCATCAGCCGCTGGCCCTCGGGCGAGCGGAATTCGCGGCGCAGGCCGGAGACGATGCCGGCCGTGGCCGTCGGTCCGATGCCGAACGGAAAGCCGACCGCGACCACCGGCTCGCCCACCGCGAGATCCTTGGTCGAGCGCAACGTGGCCGGCAGCAGGTCGTCCGGCACGCTGCGCGCGCGGATCACGGCGAGGTCGTTCTCGGGCTGGCTCGCCACGTAATCGGCCTCGGCCTCATGGCCGTCGTCGAAGACCACCTGCAACCGCGGCGCACCGAGCACCACGTGCAGGTTGGTCAGGATCACACCTTCGTCGACGATCACCACGCCGCTGCCGACGCCGAGCTCCTTCTGCTTGCCGTCGGCGTCCGGTGCGCTCAGGCCGCGCACCCGCACCACCGACGGTCGTACCGCTTCATAGGCCTTGGCGGCCATCGAAGGCACGGGCTTGGTGTTCAGCGTGTGCAGCACGGCGGCATCGATGTCGCCTTGCGTGAGGTGCTGCGGCGGCGGCCGCAGCAGCGTGTAGCCCAGCATCAACGCCAGACCGAACAGGCCGCCGGCACCGACCAGCACCAGTTTCTCGTAGCGATGCAGCCACAAGCCCACGCGTTGCCGCGCGCGCGTGCGCCAGTTCGGTCGGGGGGGTGCGGCCTCGGGCGGCCCGTCGGGCGCCTCGGCGGCGTCAGCGCCGGGTGGAGACGAGGGTCGGGAGGCCTCGCCACGGGCCGGCCTCGAACTGCTGTAGAGGGCCACCTTCTTCATGCACACCGCTCCGTATTGCCACACCACCGCGGTGCAGGGTCCAGGCAAGCACTTCAGTCGGTCCGGGCCGAGGGCGGGGACGAGGCCGGGCTTTCCACAGGCACTCCACGCGTTCAAGACAAACTAGCACGATGCGCGCCCGGGCGCATCAAACTTCTTGCAAAACGACGGCTGCCGCGCGGAATTTTTTCGCATAGCGCACAGCCGCTGCGGCGCTTGCGCGGCGGCCGCGCGGCGCTGGCTGGCACCGGCCGGCGGTCCGGCCGTTTCTACAAGGGGTTGCAGGAGTTGCGGCACCGCGGAGAAGTCTTACGGAGCAGCGGTAGGCCGCCTCCTACGAGCCGCCCGCCGGTCGGCGGACATCGCGTGCCCCCGCTTCCATCCAACATCACGCCACATGAACCCCCGGACGGCAATCGCCGCCGACCGGGCCGCTCAAGGAAGCGATGGCTCGAGGAGTACGACGATGGCCCGTTCCGCAACTGCAACTGCTTCCACGCTGCATTTCGCGTCGGGGTTCCGCGCACGCTGGCGTGGCGAGATGGTCCGCCGGTGGCAGGCGCTCCCTCCGGCACTGCGTTCGCCACGCACCGTGTGCCTGCTCGCGTTGACCGCGGCATTGGTGCTGCTGCTCGCCTTCCACCAGGTGGTTGCGCAGGCCGTGCAGCGTGCCGAGGCACGGCGCACCGCGTGGTCGAACACTGCCTATGCGATGACGCGGTGCTCGACGCTGCCGCAGCCCGAGTTGCGCGAGTCATGCCGCGCCCGCGCGATGGCGGGCATCGTGCCTGCGGAGCCGCCGCTGGAAACGGAGCGCCTCGCCGGACTGGATTGAGCCACGCTCCGTGGTGGCCACCACTTCACTGTGCGAGGCGCACTGTTTGCATGGAGCCATCGCATGGGCCATCAAAGGGGCCGAAGGTCGGCCGACTCATCGTCCCGTGCTTCCCCCGCCATGCGCCAGCAGCTGGCCCACGAGCGGGCACAAATCCTCGAAGAGGTTCTGTTTTTCCAGCAAGGCCCGCACACCCAGCCGCCGGGCCTCGGTACGCAGTTCCTCTCCGATATACCCCGAGCTCAGCACGACGGGCAGCGAAGGCCGCAGCTCCGCCAGCGCTCGGGCGACCTGCAGGCCCGAGAGGCCGGGCATGTTGTAGTCGGTCACGACAAGGTCGAACCACTCCGGCTGAGCGCGCACCGCCTGGATCGCCTCCTGCGCGTTGAGGCAGACATGGCTCTGGTAGCCGGCGCGCTGCAGCAACCGCTCGACCATCAGCACCATCGTCTCGTCGTCGTCGACATAGAGCACCCGTTCACCGCGACCCGACACCGGCTGCGCTGACGCAGGTCCTGCGGCCGGCGCACGGGAACCGGCCTCGACGACCGGCAGGTACAAATGAAACGTGGTGCCACGCCCCGGCTCGGTGTCCACCGCGATCGCACCATGATGAGCGGTGACGATGCCGTGGACGACGGACAATCCGAGGCCCGTCCCCTGCCCCACCGGCTTGGTGGTGAAGAACGGCTCGAAGATGCGATCGCGGGTCGCGGCGTCCATGCCGACGCCGTCGTCCCTGACCCAGAGATGGACGTGGGGCCCGGCGCGCAAGCCCGCAAGGCGCCGGCAGTCAGTCTCGTCGAGTGCCGCCGGCTCCAGGCCAATGCTGATGAGTCCTGCGCCGTCCTTCAGCGCGTGCCAGGCGTTCGTGCACAGGTTCATCAGCACCTGCTGGATTTGCGTTGCATCGGCATGCACATGGTGCGGTCCGTCGTCCAGGCTGACCTCGAGTCGGACGCGCGCCGAGAGCGTGGCCCGAAGCAGCTTGTGGGTTTCCTCGATGATGGGTTGCAGCGGCTGGGTCACGAGTCGCTGCGGCTCATGCCGGCTGAAGGTGAGGATCTGCTGCACGAGATCACGAGCACGCAGACTCGCCCTGCGGATTTCGTCCAAGCAGGCGGCTGCCGCGGAGCCGGGAACCATTTCGTCCCGCGCCAGCGCCGCATTGCCGAGGATGGCGCCAAGGATGTTGTTGAAGTCGTGCGCGATGCCACCAGCCAGCGTGCCGATCGACTCCATCTTCTGCACGTGGCGCAGTTGCGCCTCGAACCGGCGCAGATCCGCTTCTGCCTCCTTGCGCTCTGTGATGTCGGTCACCGCAATCCGGATGACCGTGCGCCGCGCTTCGTCGCTCACGCGCAGGCAATCGATCTGGACCTCGCAGCGACCGTCTTGCGGCCGAACCAGGCCGATCTCGATCTTGCACTTGTTGCCGTGCTCCAGCGCCTGCGCAAAGTGCTCCTGCCAGCGCTGTTGATCGACTGGTGCCACGAACCGCGAGAAGGGCGCCCCGGTCAGAGCCTCCCGCGACTCCCCGAGCAGGTCCGCCCCCGTCAGGTTGATCTGCGCGATGCAGCCCTGGGCAGACAGCGTCAGATACCCCACGGGGGCAAAGTCGTAGAGATCGATGTAGCGGTCGCGGGAGACCTCGAGGTCGATCTGGGCCTGGCGGTGCTCTGCCCGGATCGCCGCCTGCGCAAGCTCGCGCTGCAGTGCCGGGGCCAGCCGCGCGAGATTGCCCTTCATCACGTAGTCGCTCGCACCGGCTTTCATTGCCGCGACCGCGATCTCTTCACCGATGGTGCCGGAGCAGAAGATGAAGGGGATGTCGCGCCCGCAGTCCCGGAAAACGTTCAGGGCATCCACACCATTGAACCCGGGCAGCCTGAAATCCGACAGCACCGCATCCCAGGGCTCCTGCCCGAGCGCGCGGCGAAACGATTCGATGTCCTGCACTCGCAGGTAGCTCGGCTCGAATCCGCCGCCGCGGAGCATCCGCATGGCCAGCTTGGCATCGTCCTCCGAATCCTCGACCACGAGCACGCGGACGCTTCGGCTCACGACCTGTTCCTTTCCGGCGGGCTCTGGTTCATCATCAGCCAGTAGATGCCGAGCATCTTGGCCGCTTCGATGAATTCGGCGAAGTCCACCGGCTTGCGCACGTAGCTGTTGGCGCCCAGCGAGTAGCCGGAGATGAGGTCCTGCTCCTCCTTCGACGACGTGAGGATGACGACCGGCAGCAAGCGCGTGCGTTCATCGGCCCGGATGGCTCGCAACACGCCCAGCCCGTCGAGCTTCGGCAGCTTCAGGTCGAGCAGGATCAGCGTCGGCAGCGGTTCGCCGGCACGATCGGCGTGCTCGCCGCGCGCAAACAGGAAGTCGAGCGCCTCGATCCCGTCGCGCACCACGCACACGGTGTTGAGCACGTGGCTGCGCTTGAAGGCCCGCAGCGTCAGTGCCTCGTCGTCGGCGTTGTCCTCAACCAGCAGGATCACCTTCTGGGTGTCGCTCATGATCTTTGCTCTCGAGTGTGAAGAAGAAGGTCGCGCCCCGGCCGGGCTGCGCTTCCGCCCAGATCTTTCCGCCATGCCGGTGCACCACGCGCTGCACGATGGCCAGGCCGATGCCGGTGCCCGAGAACTCGCGCTCGTGGTGCAGGCGTTGGAAGGCGCCGAACAGGCGGTCGGCGTAGTGCATGTCGAAGCCCGCGCCGTTGTCCGACACGAAGTAGTGGGTCGCCTTGTCACGCTGCACGGCGCCAACGCGGATCTCCGGCTCGGCCGTCTTGCCGGTGAACTTCCAGGCGTTGTCCAGCAGGTTCTGCAATGCAATCTGTAGCAATGCCTTGTCGGCCATCGCCGTCAGGCCGTCGTCGATGCAGCACCGCACCCTCCGCTCGGGCTGCTGCTGCCTGAGGTTGTCGACAATTTCCCGCGCCAGCGCGGTGAGGTCGACCGGCCGCAGCGTCAGTTCAGCTCGCGTCACGCGCGACAGGCTCAGCAGTTCGTCGATCAGCCGGCCCATGCGCTGGCTCGCGGCCCGGATGCGCTGCAGGTTGTCGCGCCCTTCGTCGTCGAGCTGCTCACCGTAGTCCTCGAGCAGCGCCAGCGAAAAGCCGTCCATGCTGCGCAGCGGCGCCCGCAGGTCGTGCGACACCGAATAGCTGAACGCCTCGAGTTCCTTGTTCAGCGCGCTCAGCTCCTGATTGCCGCGCTCGAGCTGTTTGAAGGACTGACGCAACGTTGCCGTCATCGCGTCGAAGTTGCGCGACATCTCGCCAATCTCGTCGTTGCGCCCCATGTCCACCCGGTAGTCGAGATTGCCTGCGGCCACCTCGCGCATGGCATGCTGCAGCGCCTGGATGGGACCCAGCACATTGCGGTTGATGAGCCAGGACACGGCGAGGGCCGCGAGGGCCACCAGCGCGAGCCCGCAAAAAGTGACGATCGCCACACGCTGTTGGGCGTCGTGGATCATCGCCGTCGAAAGATCGCTCAGGCGAAATGCGTCTTCCAGGCTTTCCTGCTCGTCGATCAGCAAGCGGCTCGACAGCTGAGCCTCGAATCGCTGCATTGGCGTATCGCCCAGCGCGCTGCCCCGCCACGGCGCTTCGGCCGGCAGCTCGGAGAACTGTTCGTGCATGGTTTGCGCACGCTCGCGGAGCGCATCCACGATGCCCGCCTGCTCTTGCCCGCGGAACTGCACGTTCTTCAACAGCCCCGCCAGTCGCACCGAGACCCCGCTGGCCTGCAACTGGGCACGCTCTTCCCGGCGCAGGATGTACTCGAACGTCACCAGCCGCAGTTCGGTCAACCGGCGGGCCATGTCGATCGTCTGCCGGTGCTGCATGTTCGCGAGCTCGACCTCCCGATAGGCCCACCATGTGATGGCGGCGATCAACCCGATGGTCGCCAGCATGACGCTCATCGTGAGCCCAGCCTTGGTGCCGATCTTCATGGCGCGCGCGTCAGTGAACGACCGTGACGCGCTCAGGGCGCACCGCAAGCAAGGCGTCCAGGTGCACGTGAGGCAGGAAGTTGACCTGCCCGCCGGGACCTGCATGACCCCGGGCCCGCGCCCAGCGCGCCTCGTCTTCGAGCGTGATCAGGTGGGACTGGCGCAGGTCCACCTGCAGACGCAGCTGCGCCCAGGCCGGTTGCAGCGCGGCGGGATCCAGGTCCAGCCTCTGCGCCAGTACCGCCAGTGCTTCGACAGGCCTTTCGCGACTGAACTGCTCGGCGGCCAGCAAGGCCTTCAGCAACCGGCGCACTGCGCCGGAGCGCGCTTGCAGCAGGCCACGCGATGCGACCAGCACGTGCATCACGGTATACGCCCGCGGTTCGACGAAGGACACAGCAGCCCCTTGCAACGAGGCACGTGCCTCGCCGGCCAGCGGCTCCCAGGTGGACACCGCGTCCACCTCACCGCGAGCGAGTGCGTCCACGATGCGGCCAGGCGGAAGAGACACAAGCTCTGCGGCGTCGGGTGCAAGACGGTGACGGATCAGAAAGGCCCACAGGAAGTATTCGCCGCTCGTGCCGAACGTGACGCCCACCCTCTTGCCGACAAGATCGGCAGGCTTGGCTACGCGGTCACGGCGCGCGACGATGGCCATCTCGTTCGAACTGCTCGCCACCGCGGCGGCCAACGCGAAGTCCTGCCCCTGCAGCACGGAAATCACGAACGGTACTTCGGCGGCTGCCGCCAGATCGACCTTGCCTTGCGCCAGGAGGTCGATCGCCGCCTTTCCGTGGCTCACGGGGACGAGCGTCACCTGCAACCCCTCGTTGGCAAAGTGCCCCTGCGCTTCGGCCAGGTGCAGCAACGCCGCATGGGGCGTGGTCGAGGCAGCCAGTGTCAGCCTCTCGGTGACGGCACTCGGCGTGCGTGTGCCGCCTTCGGCGTGGTTCAGTCCACAGGACGCGAGCGCCCACGACGTGGCGGCCACCGCCAGCAGTTGTCGTCTCCCGGCATGCGGGTGCAGCAGTCCCTCGACATCGAGTGAATTCCGAGCTTGGGCCACTGGAGCCACCTCCGCCATGGGCCGTTGTGATCCTGGGCGCCGTGTGGAGCCGTGCGTCCTGGCAAAAATCAAGCGTACGAGAGCGGTGCCATGAGAAACAACCTGTGAGAGCTGACAGTGGCACCCTCCGCCGAGGCGACGCTGAATCCGGTCCATCGCGCATACCCGGTGCACCGCGGAGGCCTCGAAACATGAAAGCGAGTCTTCGAGCCGATGACGGCATGGCAAGCCTTTCCGGCGGCTCCCCTGGCGGCCGCGGGCCTAACGACACATCGGCACTCGCCCCCTTCCTCGTGCTCTCGCACCATCGTTCGGGTTCCAACTTCCTCACCGATCTCTTGCAGTCGCATCCGCAGATCGAGTGCCTGAACGAACCGCTGTCGATGCACACCCGCTTCTTCCGCGAGCGCGACCTCGAGCGATGGCGCGGCGATGAGTACAGCGACGAGCACCTGCACCCGAGTCTGGCGAGAGAGAGCAGCCTGCGCGACTACCTGCTCAGCCTGCGTGCCTATCTGCTGGGTTCCCGCGCCGGCCGTGTCATCGGATTCAAGGAGACCGTGCTGTTCGGCAAGCTCGAATGGCTGCGTGCGTTCCTGCCGCCGTTGAAGCTCATCGTGCTGGAGCGCGACGCCCGCGCCGTCGTGTCGTCGGTGCTGCGCAGCGGGTTGATCGGCTTCTGGCGCTACGCGGAACTGGTGCCTCCCGGCTACCGCTCGCTCTGGCCGTGTGCCCGCATAGAGGACTGGTTGCACGCCGAGGACGAGGACGTGCGGCAAGCCAGCCTGGCTGCCATGAGCGTGGCGGTTCGTGGCGAATGGGCCCGCCGTACCGCACACCTGTTCGATGCCCTCACGCTGCCACTCGAGCAACTGCTGCAAGACCCGTCGGCCTGCATGCAGGCGGTGGCAGGCCTGCTCGGCGTCGAGAGCGATCCCGCACCGCTGGGCTTTCTGCACGACAGGCAGCATGCCAGCCGGGGTGGGACCTTCTCCTCGTTCCGGCGCCCCGAGCAGGTGCTCGACGGCTGGCGCTCTCATCTGAGCGGCCCTCAACTCGAGGCGATCGACGCCGTGTTCGCCGCGGCGGGTCTGCCGTCCCCTTCTTCCGCGAGCCCCGCCCAAGGCCCGAACACCATCGGCATCGCATGAACCACACCACGTCGCTCGAACAGTACGTCGACACCGCGGTGCGTGTCGTCCCGGGCCACGCCGGCAGCACACCGGGGCGACCGCTGCGCGTGGCCGTCACGCTGATGACCTGCCGCCTGGCCGTGGCAGCGCTCAACGAACTGCACGTGCCGGAAGAACGTGAGTCGGTCTACCGCTACGTGAACGTGCACAACCCGCGCGGCCCCTTGTCGTTCGACCGCACGCGCGGCTGCTGGCGCTGCGAGCCGGAGGCCGCGGAGCTGCCTGCGTGGAGCATCAACTGGGCCGGGGCGCTGCTGATCTGCCGCTATCTCGGCGGCCGCCTTCCGTCTGCCGCCGAGTGGGAGGGCTTCGCGTCGAGCAACGACCCGAGGCGCCTGTACCCCTGGGGCGATGCCGAGCCGTCGGTGGCACTCGCCAACTACGACGAGCATGTCGGCGGACCCAGTCCGGTCGGCCGCTACCCGCCGTCCGAACTCGGGCTCTACGACCTCGCCGGCAACCTCGGCGAATGGTGTCAAGACGCCTGTGGCGAGGGCGGATTCGAACGAGCAGTGAAAGGCGGCGCGTGGAGCAAGGGCCCGTCAAGCCTGCGCATCGCCGCCACGCGCGGCAAGTGGGAACGGATCGGGACCACCACCATCGGCCTGCGTCCGGTGTGGGACGCGTGAACCAGGCCCTCTCGGGAGAAAACGCAACGTGAAACTGGTGATCTTCGACCTCGACGACACACTCATCAACTTCGCGCTGACTCGCCAGGCCGCGTACGCCCTGCTGGCCGAACTGCTGCAGCGCAACAGCATCGAGGCCCAGCCCTATCTCGACGCATGCTCGCGACTGGACCGACCGCTGTTCACGCTCTTCGAGCAAGGCAAGCTGACACGGCAGGAGTACCGCCTGCGGCGCTTCAGCGATCCGTTCGAGACCCTGGGTCTTGCTGCGCCGCACGGCCTGGTGGAGCAACTCAACCGGTGTTTCATGGACTGCGTCAATGACCGCCCCCACCTTTACGAAGACGTGATGCCGGTGCTGGCGGCGCTGCGAGAAAGGGGGTTGCGCACCGCTGTGCTGACCAATGGCCCCTCCGACGGGCAGCGCCGCAAACTCAAGGCGACCGGGCTGGACGGTATGGTCGAGCACGTCGCCATCGGCGAGGAGATGGGTGTGAGCAAGCCGCTGGTGCAAGCCTTTCACACGGTAGTGGAGGCGTTCGGCGTCGAGCCCGCCGACGCGCTGATGGTCGGCGATTCGCCCGAGCTGGACTACGACGCCGCCCTGCAGGCCGGACTGATGGCGAGGTTGCTGGACCGCGATGGTCGCCACCTGCACAGCGGACGGGCATGCGTGCGTTCGCTGCAGGCGGTGCTGCCGGCGTGAGTCTCAGCCACTGACCACAGCGACCGCTTCGAGCCCCCGCACGAGTTGCCGCACATCCTCCGGCCGGGTGTACAGCGCCGGCGTGACCCGCACCGCGTTCCCGGCGGCCGGCCCGTCGCGGCGAACGGTGAGCACGCCGTGGCGCTCCTTCAGGGTCGCCACGATCGCGTCGTTGTCGGCTGCGCTCCCTTTGCCGGCCAGCCGGAAGGCAGCAATGCCGGCGGCCATGCCGGGCTCGTCGGGCGTCAGCACCTGCACGCCCGGCAGCGCCCTCGCCGGCCCGGTCCACAAGCTGCGCAGGTGGCTCAGGCGGGCATGCTTGGCTGCCGCCGTGATGCGGCGGTGCACTTGCAAGGCCGCCGGCAGCGTGAGCCATGCGGCGAAGTTCGGGGAGCCGGTGTGGATGCGCGATCGGATGTCGTCCGCCCCGTAGTCGCGGTCACCGAAATACGGGTCGATCGCGGCGAGCGAGCCGCGCCGGATGTAGATGCAGCCGCAGCCGAGGGGCGCTGCGATCCACTTGTGCAGGTTGAAGGCCGCATACGATGCGCCGAGGTCCTGCGGCCGGAAGTCGAGCTGGCCCCAGGAATGCGCCGCGTCGACCAGTGTCTCGGCTCCCGCCTGGCGGGCCAGCTCGGTGAGCTCGTGCACCGGCATCACCAGCCCGGTGCTGTGGCTCAGGTGGGTGAGCAGCACCAGCCGCGTGCGCGGGTGCAGGCGCAGCTGTTCCTCGTAGGCGGCGATCACGCTTTGGCGCGTGGCGGGCTCCGGGATGTTGAAGCACACCGGCTCCACGCCGCGCCGCTCGCGCAGCCACGCCATCGCATGGCGCATCGCCGGGTAGTCGAGGTCGCAATACAGCACGGTGTCGCCGGGCTGCAGCCGGTTGTAGCCGCCGATCAGCGCCAGCATGGCCTCGGTCGCGCCGCGCGTCAGCACGATCTCGTCGGTTTCGCAGCCCAGTGATGCCGCCACGTCGGCGCGCACGGCCTCCAAAGCCGCCGACCAGCGCTCACGCACCCACACGCTGTTCTCGGTGTTGATGCGCTCGGTCCACCAGGCATACACGGACTTCACTGGCTCGGGCATCACGCCCCAATAGCCGTTCTCCAGGTTCACCAACCGGTCCTGCACGCGGTACAGCGAGCGCACCGCATCCCAGTAGTCTTCGTCGGTGGCCACGTCGGAAGGCGGCGCGGCCGGCAGGCGGGCGAGCGCCTCTTCGAAGGCGGGCGTGCGGTAGGAGAGCTCTTCCATGAGGTCGATCCTTGGCGGCAACGGGTGCCGCGAGGATAGCGCCCTCAAGTCACCGGCGCCGGGTTGAACAGCACCAGCGCGTTGTGCAGCTTCCAGTGCTCGGCCCAGGTCTTGCGGCCACTGGCCACGTCCAGCATCAGGTGGAACAGCTCCCAGCCCACGTCCTCGATGCCGGCCTCGCCGTCGGCGATGCGGCCGGCGTTCACGTCCATCAGGTCGTGCCAGCGGCGGGCGAGGTCGGTGCGCGTCGCCACCTTGATCACCGGGCACGGCGCCAGGCCATACGGCGTGCCGCGACCGGTCGTGAACACGTGCAGGTTCATGCCCGCCGCCAATTGCAGCGTGCCGCAGATGAAGTCGCTGGCCGGCGTCGCGGCATAGACCAGTCCGCGCGTCTTGAGCTTCTCGCCGGGCGGCAACACGCCGGAGATCGGCGCCGTGCCCGACTTGACGATGGAGCCCATCGCCTTCTCCACGATGTTGGACAGCCCGCCCTTCTTGTTGCCGGGCGTCGTGTTGGCGCTGCGGTCGACCTGGCCGCGCTTCAGGTAGGCGTCGTACCAGGCCATCTCGCGCACCATGGCTTCGGCCACCTGCGGCGTGGTCGCGCGGGCGGTGAGCTGGTCGATCGCGTCGCGCACCTCGGTCACTTCGGAAAACATCACCGTCGCACCCGCGCGCACCAGCAGGTCCGTCGCAAAGCCGACCGCCGGGTTAGCGGTGACGCCGGAAAACGCGTCGCTGCCGCCGCATTGCACGCCGACCACCAGCTCGGAGGCCGGGCAGGTTTCGCGCCGCCGGGCGTTCAGTCGCTCGAGGTGCGGCCGCGCCTGCGCCACGATCGCATCGATCATCGACATGAAACCGACGTGCGCCTCGTCCTGCAGGCACACCACGTCGAGCCCCGGCTCCTCGCCGCGCGCATCGCGGATCGGCAGCGAGCCCGGCGGCAGCATCCGCTCCGGCTGCAGCTTCTCGCAGCCCAGGCTCACCACCATCACCTCGCCACCGAAGTTGGGGTTGAGGCTGATGTTGCGCAACGTGCGGATCGGCACCACCGCATCGGGCGCGTCGATCGCGACACCGCAGCCATAGCTGTGCTCCAGCCCGACCACGTCGTCGACGTTCGGGAACTGGGGCAGCAGCTCGGCCTTGATGCGCCGCACCGCCACGTCGACCACCCCGGCGACGCATTGCACCGTGGTCGTGATCGCGAGGATGTTGCGCGTGCCGACCGAGCCGTCGGCGTTGCGATAGCCCTCGAAGGTGTAGCCGTCCAGGGGCTGCAGCGGCTCGGTTCGCCGGTTCGCCATCGGCAGCGCTTCGAGCGAGCGCGCCTCGGGCATCTGCAGCAGCCGCTCGTGCACCCAGCTGCCGGCGGGGATGTCGCGCACCGCATAGCCGATCGGCACGTCGTAGCGACGCACCGCTGCCCCGGCCGGCAGGTCGACCAGCGCCACCTTGTGGCCCTGCGGCACGTGCTCGCGCAGCGTCAGGCCGCACGGGAAGGCGGTGCCGGCCGGCAGGCCGCCGTCGTTGGCGACGATCGCGACGTTGTCGCGCTCGTGCATGCGGATGTAGAGCGGTGCGCGGGTGGTCATGGCTTGACGTTGCCCTCCTTGACGATGCGGGTCCATTTCGCGATCTCGTTGCGGCCGAACTCGGCGAACTGCTCCGGCGTGTTGGGCGCATGCTCCAGGCCCAGGCCTTCCATCTTCGCTTTCATGTCCGGCATCGCGATGATCTTCGCGATCTCCGCGTTCATGCGCTGCACGATGGCCGGCGGCGTGCCGGCCGGTGCATACAGTGCCTGCCAACTCGCCACGTCGAAGCCCGGCACGCCGGCCTCTTGCAGCGTCGGCACGTTGGGCATCACCGGGCTGCGCCTGGCGGATGTGACCGCCAGCGCCCGCACCCGCCCGCTCTGCACGTGCGGCAGCGCCACCGTGACGGTCTCGAAGCTCATCGGGATCTGCCCGCCGATCACGTCCTGCACCGCCGGTGCGCTGCCCTTGTAGGGCACGTGCGTCAGTTCGGCCTTGGCCAGCAGGCGGAAGGTTTCGCCCGACATGTGTTGCGAGCTGCCCTGCCCCGCCGACGCAAACGGCAGGCCGCCCGGCTGCGCCTTGGCGGCGGCGATCACGTCCTGCACGTTCTTGTATGGCTGGTTGGCACCGACCAGCAGCACGTTGGAGATGCTGCCGAGCAGGATCACCGGCGAGAAGTCCTTGCCCGCGTCATACGGCATCTTCGGCTGCAGCGCCGGATTGATCGCATGGCTCGCGATCGTGCCCAGCAGGAACGTGTAGCCGTCCGGCGCCGACTTCGCAACGCTGTCCGCCCCGATCACGCCACCGGCCCCTGCCTTGTTCTCGACCAGCACCGTCTGCTTCAACGACGCCTGCAGCTTTTCGGCCAGCGCACGCGCCAGGATGTCCGACGTACCACCCGCCGCGAACGGCACGACGATGCGCACGGGCTTGGAAGGCCAGGCGTCCTGAGCATGCACCGAGAACGGCACAGCCAAGCAAGCAATCACGGTGAACAGTTGGCGACGAGCGATCTTCATGAGGTCTCCTTCACGCAATCAAGTCCGCACGCTTCGGCTTCTGTTTCGAGTGCCGCCGCGGATCCGGCTCCGCCGGTCCGCCAGCGGCGCCCCCTTGGGGGGCGGCCGAAGGCCGTAGGGGGGGTCTAAAGCCCCAGAAGGCGGGGCAACCACAACGACAGCCACGGCATGTACGTGACCATCAGCAGCACGATGAACAGCGCCATGAAGAACGGCATCATCGCCTTCGTCACCACGCCGATCTTGAGCTTGGCCACCGCGCTGCCGACGAACAGCACCGTGCCCACCGGCGGCGTGATGAGCCCGATGCCGAGGTTGACCATCATGATCATCCCGAAATGCACCGGGTCCACGCCCAGCATCTTCACCACCGGCAGCAGGATGGGCGTGCAGATCAGGATCAGCGGCGACATGTCCATCAACGTGCCCAGCACGAGCAGCATCACGTTGATCATCATCAGGATCACGTACTTGTTGTCGGACACGCTGGTGAAGAACTCGGTCACCTTCAGCGGGATCTGCATCAGCGTCATCAGGTAGCCGAAGGTCGCCGCGAAGCCGATCAGGATCATCACCACGGTGACCGTCTTCACCGTGCGGTGCACGAGCTTGGGCAGGTCGCGCCACTTGTAGTCGCGATACACGAACATCGTCACGAAGAAGGCCCACAGCACGGCGATCGATGCCGACTCGTTGGCCGTGAACACGCCCGTGAGGATGCCGCCGAGGATGATGACCATCGTCATCAGGCCCCACATCGCCTCCCCGCAGATCTTCAGCGCCTGCCTGAGCGGAATGACCTCGCCCTTGGGGTAGTCGTTCTTGCGCGCGATCAGCAGGCACAAGCCCGCCAGCGTCAACCCCATCAACAGCCCCGGCAGCACGCCCGCCATGAACAGCGCCGCGATCGACACGGTGCCGCCCGCGGCCAGCGAATACAGCACCGCGTTGTGGCTGGGCGGGATCAGGATGGCCTGCACCGAGCCGCTCACCGTGACTGCCGCCGCGAACGAGCGTGGGTAGCCGCGCTTTTCCATCTCGGGGATCAGCACGGTGCCGACCGAGGCGGTATCGGCCACCGACGAGCCGGAGATGGCGCCGAAGAAGGTCGATGCGAGGATGTTGACGAGCGAGAGTCCGCCGCGGATGAAGCCGACCAGCACGCCCGCGAAGGCGACGAGGCGGCGGGCCATCCCCCCTTCGGCCATGATCGCCCCTGCCAGGACGAAGAAGGGGATGGCCAGCAGCGAAAACTTGTTGACGCCCGCGGCGAGCTGGATCATCACCGCGTCGAGCGGGATTTCGATCCACAGCGCACCGATCAGCGACGCGAGGCCCAGCGAATAGGCCACCGGCACGCCGATGATCATCAGCACGAAGAAGCTGCCGAGCAGCACGAAGGCGTCCATCAACGGGCTCCCTCAGCCGCTTCGGCGGCAGGTTGTTGTTCTTCGATGCGCACGATGGCGCGCTCGGCCTGCGAGCCGAACGCGATGCGCTCCAGCACGAACAGCAGGGTCAGCACGGCGCCGATCGGGATCGGCGCGTACGTCACGCCGACCGGCAGCCACGGCAGCTCGCTGATCGACTGGCTCATGGTTTCCAGGCACAGCCGCCCGCCATAACCGGCGACGAACAGGCACACCAGCACCATCAGCCCGTCGCACAGGCGCGACAGTGCGCTCGCGGCCAGCGGCGGCAGACGGTCGGTGAGCATCGTCACCGCGATGTGGCAGCCGGCCCGGTATGCCGCGGCCGCGCCGATGAAGGTGAACACCATCATCAGCAGGATCGCGATCGGCTCCGGCCACTGCGAGCCGGTGCCGAGCACATACCGCGTGAACACCCCCCAGGGGATGATCAGCGACATCAGGAAGATCGCCGCGCCCGCCGTCCACACGGCGGCGAGATACACGCGGTCGAGCGCACGAACGAGCGGGTGGTCCATTGCCGGTCAGCCCTCGT
Source organism: uncultured Caldimonas sp. (assembly GCF_946480305.1). The sequence continues at coordinate 47,754 of NZ_CAMLJQ010000021.1, read as the reverse complement.
TCAGCGCACCGCTTCGATGCGTTTCATCAGGTCGGCGAACTGCGCGCCGTACTTCGCGCGCACCGGGGCGGTGGCTTCGACGAAGGCCTTGTTGTCGATCTCGATGAACTCGACGCCGGCGGCCTTGAGCTTGGCGGTGTATTCGGCCACGCTCTTGTCCCACAGCGCGCGCTGCTCCAGCTGCGCTTCGCGGGCGAGCTTCTTCATCAACGCCTGGTCGTCCTTGGAGAGCTTGTCCCACGTGACCTTGGACATCACGAACAGCTCGGGAATCATCAGGTGCCGGGTCTGCGTGTAGTACTTGGCGCCAGTGTTGTAGTGGTTGGACGTGAAGTAGCTCGGCTCGTTGTTCTCGGCGCCGTCGACCACGTTGGTCTGCAGCGCGGTGAACACCTCGCCATAGCCCATCGAGATGCCGTTGCCGCCCATGGCGTTCATCGTGTCGACGAACAGCGGGTTGCCCATCATGCGGACCTTCAGGCCCTTCAGGTCAGCCGGGCTGCGCACGGGCTTCTTGGTGTAGAGGCTGCGCGTGCCGCCATCCATCCAGCCGAGCGCGACCAGGCGTGCGGAAGAGGCGCTGACCTTGTCCAGCATTTCCTGGCCGATCGGGCCGTCGAGCACGGCGCGCATGTGCGCCACGTCGCGGAACACGAAAGGCATGTTGAACACGTTGACCTCGGGCACCACCGTGCCGACGGGCCCCAACGACGTGCGCAGCAGGTGGATCGCGCCGATCTGCGTCTGCTCGATCATCTCCTTCTCGCCGCCGAGCACGCTGCCGGGGAACATCTGGAACTTGATGCGGCCCTTGGTGGCGGCTTCCGCCTTCTTGCCCATGTTTTCCACGGCCACCACCGTGGGGTAGCCGGCGGGGTGCACGTCGGCCGCCTTCAGCGTCATGGATTGGGCAACGGCATGCAGCGGCGCAAAGGCCGAGGCCAGGCCGAACGCGGCCGCGGCCAGCAGGGTGCGACGAATCTTCATCTGTCTTGTCTCCGTACGTGGATGTGGTGTCTGAAGGAAAGCGGCGTCAATGGCGGCAAGCGGCCTCGGGCAGGCCTTGCACGCCGGGGTCGAGCACGAACACGGCCCCGGCGAGCGGCGCCTCGCCGGGGCCCGGCTGCGCGGGCTGGATCGACGTGACGAACATCTGGTTCAGGCCCGGCCCGCCGAACGCGCACATCGACGGCTTGGTGACCGGCACGGCGATCGAGCGGTCGAGCCGGCCCTGCGGCGTGAAGCGGTGCACGAGCCCCGCGTCGTTGGCGCAGATCCAGTAGCAGCCCTCGGCGTCGACGGCCGCGCCATCCGGCCGGCCCGGGTAGGAGTTCATGTCGACGAACTCGCGGCGATGCCCCGGGTTGCCCTCGTCGTCCAGGTCGAAGGCCCAGATGCGCTGCACGGTCGGGTGGGAGTCGGAGAGGTACATCGTGCGACCGTCGGGGCTGAAGGCCAGGCCGTTGGGCGTGATCAGCTCATCGACCAGCGGCTGCGACAAGCCGCGCTCGTCGTAGCGATACAACCGGCCCGCCGGCGCAGCGAGCGACATGTCGCGCACCATCGTGCCGGCCCAGAAGCGGCCCGCGCGGTCGCAGCGGCCGTCGTTGAAGCGCATGCCCTCGCGCGGGTGCACCACGCCGGCGAGCGGCGTTGCGGCCACCGTGCCGTCGGGCAGCAGGTTCACATGGAACAGGCCGGTTTCCATCGCGGCGAGCAGGCCGCCCCGGGCATCGAGCGCGATGCAACCGACGCGTTCGGCGCACACCCACGATTGCACGCTGCCGGTTGCCCATGCAAAGCGCCGGATCGTGCGGCCTTCGATGTCGACCCAGTACAGCGCCTGTTCGGCGACCGACCACAGCGGGCTTTCACCCACCGCATCACGGGTTTCGCACAACACGTCCATCGTCGCGCGCCTCACTCCAGCGGGCCGGTGCGCACGAAGGCGCCGCCCTGGTAGATCACGGCCGGGTCGGTCAGGTCGAGCTTCGGCTGGCGGGCTTCGACGGCGGCACGGAATGGCTCGGAGCTGTCCTGCGGCACATAGCCCAGGTGCGCGGCGCGCGTGTTGTCCCACCACTTGGTGCGGTTGTCGGACATGCCGTAGATCACGCTGTGGCCGACGATGGGTGCGGTGAGGCACGAGACGACCAGACGCTCCAGGTCGTCGAAGCTCATCCAGGTGGCGAGCATGCGGCGGTCCTTTGGCTCGGGGAACGACGAGCCGATGCGCAGGCATGCCGTTTCGATGCCATAGCGGTCGAAGTAGAAGCGCGAGAGGTTCTCGCCGAAGGCCTTGCTGACGCCATACAGGCCGTCCGGGCGCATCGGTGCGTCGACGTCGATCACCTCGTCCTGCCGGTAGAAGCCGGTGACGTGGTTGGAGCTGGCAAAGACGATCCGCTTCACACCATGGATGCGTGCCGCCTCGTACAGATTGAACACCCCGACGATGTTGGCCTGCAGGATGGGATCGAACGGGGCCTCGACCGACACACCGCCGAGGTGGACGATCGCGTCGACCCCCTTCACCAGCCCGGCAACAGCGGCGCGGTCTTCCAGTCGGGCCGGCTGGAGCTCTTCGCCGGCAGCGGCGGTGCCGAGGTCGGCGATATCGCTCAGGCGCAGCGTGTCGCAATAGCGCTTGAGGCGGCCACGCAATTCACGGCCCAGACCGCCGGCGGCGCCGGTGAGCAGCAGACGTGAAAAACGCAAGGGCGAAACGGGAGGCAGGGCAGTCATGGCAGCGGGATCAGGCAGCTTGGTGGCGGCAATCGGTTTTGCTACAGTGCGAACACCGTCGCGTTGTATGTCATCTGTTGTCGTACAACAATGGTCGTGTCCCAGGCGACCAAAGTCAACAAGTCTTGATCAGGGATTACCCGAGCTTCCATGAACATGCTGCCCGCTGCCCGCCGCCCCCGCACCCTGGCCATCGGTGTCGTCGAGACGCTGAGCCAGCGCATCCGCGAGGGCAGCCTGCGCGCGGGCGACAAGCTGCCGACCGAGGCGGAGATCATGGAAGAGTTCGGCGTCAGCCGCACCGTCGTGCGCGAGGCCATCTCCAAGCTGCAGGCCAGCGGCCTGGTGCGCACCCGGCACGGTGTCGGCACCTTCGTCGTCGGCGTGGTCGACGCCCCCACCTTCCGCATCGACCCCGAGCAGTTGGCGACGGTGCGCGACGTGATCGCCGTGCTGGAGTTGCGCATCAGCCTCGAGACCGAGGCCGCCGCGCTGGCTGCCGTGCGCCGCACCGAGGAGAACCTGGAGGTGATGCGCGACGCGCTGCGCTCCTTCGAGCGCGAGGTGGAAACCGAGGGCGACACCGTGGGTCACGACTTCCGCTTCCACCTCGAGATCGCCCGCGCCACGCAGAACCCGCATTTCGGCGAGCTGATGAGCTACGTCGGCACCATGCTGATCCCGCGCTCGCGCGTGAACACCGCGCGCGTGGCCGACACCGAGCGACACGAGTACCTGCGCCGCGTCAACGGCGAGCACGAGAGCATCTACAACGCCATCGCCAACCAGGACCCTGAAGCGGCCCGCGCGGCGATGCGCACGCACCTGTCCAACAGCCGCGAGCGCCTGCGCCGCGCTCAGACCGGTACGCACTGACCGGCCTGCGGCGGCCGCGCTCGCGTCGCCCCGCCTTTCCTGCCATTCGCGAGGTCGGAGCACGCGCTGCGACGTCAGCCTTGCATTTGCCTTCCTGCAGTTGTACGATGACTGACAACAAGACCGGGAAAACGACGTGTCTGTCGTCCTTCCCGGCCCCATGCTCTACAGGAGACTTGCATGCGATCCCTTCGTTCTTCCCGTCGCTTCTGGCTCGGCAGCCTCGCCGCGATGCTCTGCGCCTCATGGGCGGGGTCGGCCGTGGCGCAATCCTCCGCCTGGCCGTCCAAGGCCTTGCGCATCGTCGTGCCCTACCCGCCCGGTGGATCCTCGGACGCGATCGCCCGCCTGATCAGCCAGCCGCTGTCGGCCGCGCTGAAGCAGCCGGTGGTCATCGAGAACCGGGCCGGCGCCAACGGCAACCTGGGCGCGGCCGAGGCGGCCAGGGCGGATGACGGCCACACGATCTTGCTGTGCGACGTCGGCGCCCTGGCCATCAGCCCTTCGGTCTACAAGAAGCTGAGCTTCGACCCGTCGAAAGACCTTCAGGGCGTGGCGATGCTCGCCTACTCGCCTCACCTGCTGGTGGTGCATCCGTCCGTGCCGGCCAACAACCTGAAGGAGTTGATCGCGCTGTCGAAAACCAAGCCGCTCAACTTCGCCGTCACGGCCATCGGCAGCGCTCCGCACCTTGCGGGTGTCTCGGTCGAGCGCGCAACCGGAGCCAATTGGCAGTACGTGCCTTACAAGGGCGGTGCGCAGGCGATCTCCGACACCATCGGCGGGCAGGCCGACGTGCTGATGAACGGCATGCTCGCCACCTGGCCACATGTGCAGAGCGGCAAGCTGAAGCTACTCGGCGTCTCCAAGCGCACGCGCATGGCGCTGATACCCGATGTGCCCACCATCGCCGAGATGGGCGTGCCGAACTTCGAGTCGGGCACATGGCAGGGGGTCGTCGCTCCGCGCAGCATGCCGCCTGCGGCCGTGCAGCGCCTGCACCAGGCGCTGGTGCAGATCATCCGCTCGCCCGAGGTCCGCTCCAAGCTCGTCGCCCAGGGCGCCGAGGTGGTGACGATGACCCCTCCCGAATTCACCAAGTTCTTCGACGCCGAACGTGCCCGCTGGGCCGATGTCGTCAAGCAGGCCGACGTCCGTCTGGACTGAGCGTGCCTTCCGCCCTTGTTCCTACCCTTCGTTCGCAGGATCTCTCCATGTCACCCCAAGACCTCCAGCAGACCATCTCTTCCGGCCTCCTGTCCTTCCCGTTGACCGACTTCGACGCGCAGGGCGACTTCGAGCCGCGCGGCTATGCGCAGCGGCTCGAATGGCTCGCGCCGTATGGCGCCACCGCGCTGTTCGCGGCGGGCGGCACCGGCGAGTTCTTCTCGCTGGAGCCGGGCGAGTACTCCGAGGTCGTGCGCACCGCGGTGGACACCTGCCGCGGCAAGGTGCCCATCATTGCCGGTGCCGGCGGCGGCACGCGTCAAGCCATTGCCTATGCCAAGGAAGCCGAGCGCCTGGGTGCGCAAGGCGTGCTGCTGCTGCCTCACTACCTCACCGAAGCCTCGCCCGACGGCGTGGCCGCCCATGTGGAAGCGGTGTGCCGCGCCGTGAAGATCGGCGTGATCGTCTACAACCGGGCGGTGTGCCGCCTGGGGCCGGCGCAACTCGAGCAACTGGCCGAGCGCTGCCCCAACCTCGTCGGCTTCAAGGACGGCATCGGTGACATCGAGCTGATGGTCAGCATCCGCGAGCGCCTGGGCGATCGCTTCGCCTACCTGGGCGGCCTGCCGACCGCCGAGGTGTATGCCGCGGCATACAAGGCGCTGGGCGTGCCGGTGTATTCGTCGGCGGTCTTCAACTTCGTGCCCAAGCTGGCGATGGACTTCTACGCCGCCACGGCGGCTGACGACCGTGCCACGCAGAGCCGCCTGATCCGCGAGTTCTTCCTGCCCTACCTCGCCATCCGCAACCGCTGCGCCGGCTATGCCGTGAGCATCGTCAAAGCGGGCGCCGCCATCGCCGGCCACCCCGCCGGGCCGGTGCGCGCACCGCTGACCGACCTGAAGCCCGACGAACGCGAGCAACTGGCCGCGCTGATGGCAAAACTCGGCCCGCAATGAGGAGCCCACGATGAACGACAAGCTGCACCTGCACTACATCGGTGGCGAGTGGGTCGAAGGCCACGGCTCGGTCGCCAACATCAACCCGTCGGACCTCGCCGACACGATCGGCCACTATGCGGTGGGCGGCAAGGCGCACGTCGACCGCGCCGTGCAGGCCGCGCGCGCGGCGTTGCCGGCGTGGAGCACCGGCGGCATCCAGGCACGCGCCGATGTGCTCGACCGCATCGGCAGCGAGATCCTCGCCCGCAAGGATGAACTCGGCGCGCTGCTCGCCCGCGAAGAGGGCAAGACGCGGCCCGAAGCGATCGGCGAAGTCGCCCGCGCCGGCAACATCTTCAAGTTCTTCGCCGGTGAAGCGCTGCGCACGGCCGGCGAGCTGCTGCCTTCGGTGCGCCCCGGCATCGGCGTGGAAATCACGCGCGAGCCCGTGGGCGTGGTCGGGTTGATCAGCCCGTGGAACTTCCCCATCGCGATCCCTGCGTGGAAGATCGCGCCCGCGCTGGCCTATGGCAACTGCGTCGTCTTCAAGCCCGCAGACCTGGTGCCCGGCAGCGCCTGGGCGCTGGCCGAGATCATCAGCCGGGCAGGTTTGCCCGCCGGCGTGTTCAACCTCGTGATGGGCGCCGGCCGTGAAGTGGGCCAGGCGCTGGTCGACCACCCCGGCATCGACGCGGTGAGCTTCACCGGCTCGGTCGGCGTTGGCCGCCAGGTCGCGGCCGCCTGCGTGGCGCGCGGTGCCAAGGTGCAGCTGGAGATGGGCGGCAAGAACCCGCAGGTGGTGCTCGACGATGCAGACCTCGCCGTCGCCGTGGAGCTGTGCGCACAGAGCGCCTTCTATTCCACCGGCCAGCGTTGCACCGCCTCGAGCCGCATCATCGTCACCGAAGGCATCTACGGGCGTTTCGTCGATGCCCTGGCCGAACGTGCGCGCCGCATCAAGGTCGGCCACGCACTCGCAGCCGGCATCGACATGGGTCCGGTGGTCTCGGCCGCGCAGCTCGAGCAGGATGAGCGCTACATCGAGATCGGTCAGCGCGAAGGCGCGAAGCTGGTGACCGGCGGCGAACGCGTGAACTGCGAGACCGAAGGCTACTTCCTCGCGCCCACGCTGTTTGCCGACAGCACGCCGTCGATGAAGATCAACCGCGAAGAGATCTTCGGCCCGGTGGCCAGCGTGATCCGCGTGAAGGACTACGACGAGGCGCTCGCCGTCGTCAACGACACCGAGTTCGGCCTGTCTGCCGGCATCGCGACCACCTCGCTGAAGCACGCCACGCACTTCAAGCGGCACGCGCAGGTCGGCATGGTGATGGTCAACCTGCCGACGGCGGGCGTCGACTATCACGTGCCGTTCGGCGGCCGCAAGGGCTCGAGCTATGGCCCGCGCGAGCAAGGTCGCTACGCCGCCGAGTTCTACACCACGGTCAAGACGGCTTACACGCTGGCATGACGCCGGCGCAGGGCGGGCCTGGCCTGCCCTGCGTCATCGTGCGGTGGTTTTTCAATAGCGCGTCTGCACCCGGTACTTCAGCGCGGTGGAGCCGCCGGCCGGCACCGCCACCCGCCACTGCGCCGTGCCCGCCGCCACCTTGGCGTGCGGGTGCGACTCCTGCAGCATCGTCCAGTCGCCGGGCACCGGCTCGCGCACGGTCACGGTCACCGGTTCCGTCTTGGCGTTGCGCAGCACGATCTCGTAGGCGCTTTCGTACACATAGCTCGCGCGGTTGTTGTGCTCGCGCCGTTTGAAGTCGGTCTGCTTCTTGTCGGCCGTCACGTCGAACGCGTCGCCCAGGTGCAGGCGCACCTTCTCGTTCTTCGGGGTGTGGTCGATGCGGTCCTCGCCGACGAACTGCGCATTGCCGGCGCTGTCGCGCTTGTACACGCGCACCACCCCCTTGGGCAGCGGCTGCCCCAGGCGCGAGCTGTCCCGGTTGTCGAACTCGACATACACGCCCGCTTTCAGCTTGCGGCCGATCTCGCCGACGCTCTCGTGGTAGTAGTGCTCGCTCCCGCTCACCAGCAGCTCCTTGGTGACCGGCACGCCGGCGGTGCTGAGCAAGGCCACCTGCTTGGTCTGGTTGTCCGCCAGGCTGGTGGGCCGCCCCAGTGTGTAGAGGTGGTATTCGAAGAGCGCTTCCTGCGCCATCGGTGCAGGTGCCGCCATCGCGGCCAGGGGCGCGTAGGACCCGCGGCGGCGTTCGACCATTTCTTCCTGCACACGGTTCACGTCGCCGGCCACCAGCTGCAGCCTGGCGTTCGGATAGGCCGTGCCGCTGCGGTTGGTGAGCGTGACCCAGCCGTTGAGGTCCAGCGCGGAGTCGTCGGCGTTCAGCTCGGCCACGTAGTCGGCCCTCCACGACAGCCCGCCGGACAGGTACGACAGCTCCACCGTCTGCGCACCGGCGCGACGGTTCTGCAGCTCCGTCACCAGCGTGGGCCGATCGCGCAGCGTGGCGGGCACGCCGTCGAACACGATGCGCCCGGGCACGCCCGTCTCGATGCGGTCGCCGATCTTCAGCACCACACCTTCGTTGGCACTCAGCACCTGGGCGGTTTCCTCCGTCTCGGCACCGGTGGTCGGGTGGGTCTTGACGATGCGCACATTGCGGCCGACGTACTTTTCGAGCAGCTTGCCCGGCGTGAGCAGGTCGAAATCGAAGTTCTGCTCCAGCAGGTCGAACGCGCCCGGGTGCGACACGCTGCGCAGCAGCGCCGTCTCAGGCCGGATGCGCGCGCTGACGTCGCGCAGCGCCAGCCGGTTGATGCCGGTGTGCAGTGTCAGCGCGCGTGTTTCCTTGATCAACGCGAGGTCGTCGTTGTAGATCGTGACCGCGACCGATTGCTGGTCTTCGAGGCTGCTGCGGCGTTCCTGCGCAGTGCCGGAGGCACCGCCGGGTTGCGCGACGGCGCCCGCGGCGAGCAGGGACAAGGCAAGCGCGGCGGGCGCCGCGGGCGGAACGTGGGAACCGGACATCGTGTCTCCAAGGTGGTGGGAAGCGGCGCACCGCGCGCCGGCTGGTTGCCCTGACCGAAACGCATGGATCGCCCGGGCGGGGTTGAACGGCAGCAAAAATTGTCGCCGCTGGGCCGCTCATCACGTGGACACACAACGCTGGGCCATCGCCACATGCCGAGGAGCAGTACCTGATGATCGATGCCGGGGTATTGATCGCCAGGGCCAGCTAGTGTGGTGTCCCATGCTCCCGCGCCGGCCACAACCCGCGCGGGCGCAACAACATCATCACGATCATCGCCGCCGCAATCAGCAGGGGCCGCAGGATGCCGGCGTCGAGCCGTCCGTCCGTCATGGCCTGCAGCGGCCCCACCACGTAACGCAGCACCTCGGGCAACGCCGTCAGCAACAGCGCCCCGAGGATCACGCCCGGCACGTGCCCGATGCCGCCGAACACCACCATCGCGACGACGATGACGGACTCCTGCAGGCTGAACGCCTCAGGCGACACGACGCCCTGGAACGTGGCGAACATCGCGCCGCTGACGCCGCCGAAACTCGCGCCCACGCCGAACGCCAGCAGCTTCATGTTGCGGGTGTCGATGCCCATCGCCCGCGCTGCGGCCTCGTCGTCGCGCATCGCCATCCAGGCGCGGCCAATGCGCGAGTCCTGCAATCGCCGGCAGATGCACACCGTGAGCGCCACCAGCGCCAGGAACAGGTAGTAGTGCAGCGTGACCGATGCGATGCGGAACTCGCCCACGTAAAGGTGGCGCCCCAGGTCGAGGCCAAAGAGCTCGATCGAGTCGATGCGGCTCAGCCCCTTGGCGCCGTCGGTGATGTTGACCGGATGGCCCATGTTGACGATGAGGATGCGCACGATCTCACCGAAGCCCAGCGTCACCACCGCCAGGTAGTCGCCGCGCAGCCTGAGCGTGGGTGCACCGAGCAGCACACCGAACAACGCAGCCAGCGCGGCACCGAGCGGAATCGTGAGCCACCACGCGGCATGCAGCCCCTGCGGGAACGCCGCCGCGATCCACGCGAAATGCTCGGTGAGATGCGGCGACGCCAGCAGCGCGAACAGGTAGGCGCCCACGGCATAGAAGGCCACGTAGCCCAGATCGAGCAGGCCGGCATACCCGACCACCACGTTGAGGCCGAGCGCCAGCATCACGTAGAGCAGCGAGGTGTCGGCGATGCGCACCCAGTGGTCGCCGAAGCTCTGCAGCAGCAGCGGCAGCAGCAGGAGCGCAACCGCCCATGCGCGGCCCGGAATGCGAAAAGGCGAAGCAGCGTGCACGGGTTCCTTCAGCGTTTTGTTCGGCGTCGCGCAGGCTAAACGAGCTCGAATCCAACAGGAAGATGCCGACAATCCGTTCATAGCGGACGAATGGTCCGCAATCACGACGCAGGAGCCTGCAATGGACAAGCTCACCGGCCTGCTGGCCTTCGTGAAGACGGCCGATCTCGGCAGCTTCGTCGCCGCGTCGCGGGCACTCGAAATCTCCGCTTCTGCCGTCGGCAAGGCAGTCGGCCGGCTGGAGCAGGAGGTGGGCGTGCGGCTGATCCAGCGCAGCACGCGGCGCATGCAGCTCACGCCCGAGGGCCGGCTGTTCCACGAACGCTGTCGCCGCATCCTCGACGAACTGGACGACGCGCAGGCGATGCTGTCGCAGTCGCGCGAAGTGCCGCGTGGCCGGTTGCGCGTGAGCGCTCCTGTCGTCGGCTACCACTTCCTGCTGCCGGTGATCCCGGATTTCGTCGCGCGCTATCCCGAGGTCGAACTCGACATCCACTTCACCGACCGCACCGTCGACCTGATCGAAGCCGGAATCGACGTGGCCGTGCGCAGCGGCGAGCCGCCCGACTCACGGCTGGTCGCGCGGCCACTGCACACCTTCCGCCTGTTGCTGTGCGCGTCGCCCGCCTACCTCACGCAACACGGCACCCCACGGACGGCGCGCGAGCTGCCGCAACACCGGGCGGTGCGGTTCCGGCACCCCAACACCGGCAAGCTGCTGGACTGGCCACTGCTGCCCGAAGCCGCAACGCAGGCCGGTGCCGGCGCGCGCACCGTGCTCGCATGCAACAACATCGAGGCAGTGTCCGGTGCCGCGCTGCGCGGCCTCGGCATCGCCTGCCTGCCGGACTTCCTGGCGGGCAACGCGCTGGCCGGCGGGCAACTGGTGAGCGTGCTGCAGCACGCACTGGAGCCGCAGGGGCAGTACCGCGTGCTGTGGCCGTCGAGCCGGCACCTGTCGCCCAAGGTGCGGGTGTTCGTGGACCACCTGATCGCGCGGCTGGCGCCGTCGCCGCCCGGGTAGCGCAGCCGCATGGGTCGCGGCCGCACAGGCACGCTCATCGCAACACGGCCGGAAGCACCTGCTCGCGAATGACCTTGGCGGTCTGGTTGTCACCGTGGGTCTCCGACGTGACGGCCACGACCAACTCCAGGGAAGGCACGACGTAGATGAACTGCCCGCCATAGCCAGAGGCGAACACAGCCGGCCGGCCGTCGACCGGGGTGATATAGACCCACCAGTTGTAGCCGTAGGGGGGGCGTGCCGGCGGCTTGCCGTCAGAGTGCTTCCTGGTCGAAACCTCGATCCACTCGGGCGACACCACCTGCCGACCGTTCCAGCGCCCCTGCCGCACGATGAGTTCGCCGAGCTTGGCCATGTCACGCGTGGTCAGCTGCAACTCGCTGGAGCCGATGTTGATGCCGTGCTTGTCGTGCGGCCATCGGTAGCGTGTGATGCCCAGGTCCGCGAACAGGGTCCGCTCGGCATACTGCGCGGCGCTCATGCCCACACTGCGCCCGAGCAAGGCTGATACGAGGTGTCCGTCGAGGTTGTTGTAGTCGAACTTCTCGCCAGGGCTGCGTACCACGGGCCTGCTCAATGCCAGGTCGATCGCGTCACCGTCGAGGTCGGCAAGCAGGCCCGGGTGCCGGAGGTCTGCGTCGCCTTCGAAACCGCTGGTCAGCGCGAGCAGGTCCTTGAGCCGGATGTTCTTCACTCTCGCGTCCGGTGCTCGTGCTGCATGCTCAGGCAGCAGTTCTGCGAGTGTCTGGTCAGGAGACCCGAGCTTCTTTTGGTCGATCGCAATGCCGACCAGCAGAGACAGCACGCTCTTGGTGACCGAGTAGACGTTGTGCAGATCGTCGGGATGCACGTCCTGGCGGTAGTACTCATAGACCAGATGCCCATGACGCACCACCGCGAGGCTCCGGATACGCGTCTGCTCGTCTTGCAGATGCCGCTGCAGGCGGTCGAGCTGCTGCGGATCGACGCGCTGTGTTTCCGGCGGTGAGGTGCTCCAACCCGGCCGCGCTTGTGCAGGGTGGATTGCCAGACACAACGCCAGCCACACGCCGGCGCCCCACCCCTGCACTTTCAACGTCCATGCAAGCATCGTCTTGTCTCCTGTCGATTGCGGTGTGTGCCCGCTCCGTCCTCCGCTTTTGAAGGAGCCGCGGGATGCATCGATCATGAAGACGCAGCCGGTCCAGCACAACGCGCAATGCCGCGACCCACGGTGCGCGGTTGTGCGGATCAAGCTGACGATGAAGGGGCGCTTTTAAGGTGTCCGCGCTTCGTGCATGCAGCGGGCGCGGGCCCGTGGCGATCAAGGCACTTGCGAAGACCCGGTCACGCGCGCCGTCGCGAGTCCCGACTTGAGCGCCCACACCAACAACCCTGCAGAGCCCACCCACAACAGCGCCGGCAGTGCGTCCGGCCACATGGCGCCGTCGGCGCGCAGCGCGGCCGCGCCGCCACTCGCCACCAGCGCCAGGCGCACCAGCGACGCGCCGGCGAGGCTCGACGAAAGCGCGCCGCTGAAGCGGCCTTCGCGTCCCACGTGGCCCATCGCCAGTGCAGCCATGAAGCCGCCGGCAAGCATGGCCGACCAGGCCATACCGGCCACCGCCTGCGCCACGGCCAGCAGGGCCAGGGACGGCGCCACCGCACTGACGATGATGGCAGCAGCGGCCGCCAGCGCCGCGGCGGCCACCAACCGCAGCTCGCCCAGGCGCGGTGCCAGCTTCATCGCCGGCCACAGCGACAAATTGAAGCCGGCCCAGAACACCGGCAGCCACCACACCAATGCCTCGGCCGGCACGAAGCGGCGGAACTGCGCTGCGGCATTGACGCTGGTGTGCAACTGGAACGCCAGCGCCGCCAGCAACGCGGCTGCCAGCAGCTGTGGCCAACGTGTTTCCGGTGGGTCACCCGTTGGCCGCGACGCAGCCACCGGGGCCGACCTGCCGCACTCGCGATGGCGGCGCGCCAACTGCTCGGCCGCCGCCATCGCGAGTGCGGCTGCACAGACACCCAGGCTGGCAACGACGAAGGGCAGCCGCGCGTCCTGCCCCTTGAGCACGACCGCCAGCCAAGGAGCCAGCGCAGCCGCCAGGCCCAGCCCCAGCATCGCCAGGGCCACCATGGCCGGCTGTGCCGGCCGGGCAGCATGGCGGCCGATCAGGTTCAGGGGCGGAGCACGCAGCACCGAAGAGGTCAGGGTCCACAGCAGGGTGACGGCGATGAAGAGTGTGGGCGAGCCTTCAGGGGCCAGCACCGGCAACGACACGAAGGCCGCAGCCGATAGCAGCGTGGCTCCGACCAGCCAGGGGCCCAGCCGCGCGTGCACGGCCAGCACGCGATCCGAGGCCACGCCGCATGCGTAGTCGGCCAGCACGAACACCAGCTGATCGAGCATCAGCAGCAGCAGCACCGTCGATGGCGGCAGGCCCGCTTGCTGGGCGAGCGTGGGCAGGAAGACGACATAGACTGTCCAGCTCAGCGCCAGCGTGAGCTGGGCTGCCGCCACGGTCAGGCCCAGTTTGAGCGGGGGCGGTGCGGCAGCGTCGGACATGGCCGATCAGCATAAGCGATGGTGACGGCCCGTGGTATCACCCTGGCCGCACCGGCTGCCGCATGCGCTGCGTTGGTCAGTACACCGAACCGTAGCTGCCGCTCGAGTAGCTGGTCGACACCGCCGGCGTCGCCGGTGCCGAGGCCGCGGCCTTGCCGCGCACGACGTGCCACACGCCACCCGACTTGTCGCCGTTGACGTCACCGGCCTGCGCGTCGCCGACGAAGTAGTACAGCGGCTTGCCTTCGATGCCCCATTGCATGCCGCCGTCGGTGCGCGCATGCAGCGTCAGGTTGCCCTTGGCCTGAGCACCGGCCTGGGCCAGGAAGGGCGGCCAGGCCTTGGCGCAGGCGTCGTAGCAACGGCTTTCGCCGCCGGCGTCCTTGTCGAAGGTGTACAGCGTGCGGCCGGCCTTGTCGCGCAGGATGCCGTCCTGTTCGGTGGTCTGGGCCGCGGCTAGGCCGGTGGTCAGTGCGGCGGCGATCAGGGTCAGCGCGGTGAGGGTACGGTTCATGGTGTGCTCCTTGAGTCGGTTGATGGCGCCGGCACCCTTGCCGGCACAACTCGACTGTGCGCGCCGGACCGTCCCTTGTCGTGGGACTGCAGTCCCAGTCGGTGCAGTGGTCCCCACCGCAGCCGGGACGGATGTCCCTGCCGATACGCGCTTCGAGACAGAACCGCCTACGTGCGCCGAAGGACCGGCCGCAGGGTGTGCAGCGCCAGCGCCGCGACGGCCGCGAAGGCCGCGAACCAGATCCACGCCGCCGGGCGCTGGAAGTCGAACACCGCCCGGTGCAGCAGGCAGGCCAACAGCACCCCCACGCCCAGCGCAACCAGTGACTGCTGGGCCGGCCGCTGCACATAGCGCCTGCGCTCGCGCGCCACGCCCCATGCCGCCACGCCGAACGCGAAGAAGGGGCCGGCATAGGCGGCCGCCAGCGCTGGCGTCAGCTTCCAGGGCCACACGGCCACTGCCAGCTCCGGCCAGGCCAGCAGCACCACCACTGCGGCCGTGGCCGCCAGCGCCACGCCCTGCCAGGCGCGCGCGGGGTGTTCCGCCGGTGCGTTCACCCCGGTGGGCCGGCGCAGCAAGGCCACGGCGACCACCGCCAACGCGAGCCAACCCACCACCCATACCCCTGCCGTCAGGCCCAGCCCCGAAGGCCCGGGTTGCAGCAGCACACCGGCCGCGCTGGTCGCGCACCATGCCGCCACCGCCGCCATCGGGATGCGCAGGGCGTGCGGATCGAGCGGGCGCAGCGCCACCAGCAGCTGCAGCGCCAGAGCCAGGTGCATCACCCCCACGCAGCGCGCATGCAGCGCCGGCATGGTCCAGGGCAGCACCTGCGACGCCAGCGGCGGCCAGCCGACGCACAGCACACCGGCCAGCGCAGCGGCGGCGGCGACGGCCGCGCAATACCGGCGGCCCCAGGTGTCGTGTTCGGGATAGGCCATGGTCGAGGTGGTGGCGAATGATTCGGCCGCAGTGTCGCAGATCGACGCGCGCCTGCCGTGGGGCACCAGTCCCAAGGGTCGGGCCGTGGGCGCATGCGGCAGGCCCCATGTGAGAATCGCCGCAGCCATGCCCGAGCCCACCCAACAGATCCGCTTTGCCCGCAGCCGCGACGGCACCCGCCTGGCCTATGCGGCATCGGGCACCGGGCCGGTGCTGATCAAGGCCGCCACCTGGTTCTCGCACATCGAGCACGACTGGGACAGCCCCGTGTGGCGGCACATGCTGCACGACCTGTCGTCGCGCTACCGCCTGGTGCGCTTCGACGAACGCGGTTGCGGCCTGAGCGACTGGCACGTGCCTTCGCTCAGCTTCGACAGCTGGGTCGACGACCTCGAGACCGTGGTGGACGCCCTGGGCAGCGAGCGCTTCGCGCTGCTGGGCATTTCGCAAGGCGCGGCGGTGGCCATCGCCTACGCCGCCCGCCACCCCGAACGCGTGAGCCACCTGGTACTGCATGGCGGCTATGCACGCGGGCGCCTCGTGCGCGCCAGCAGCCCGCAGCAGGTAGAAGAGGCGAACATGATGGTGCGCATGGCCGAGCTCGGCTGGGGCAAGGCCGACCCGTCGTACCGCCAGTTCTTCACCACGCAATTCATTCCCGGCGGCAAGCCCGAACAGCACCAGTGGTTCAACGAGCTCAAGCGCATCTCCACCTCGCCCGAGAACGCCGCCGGCTTCATGCGCACCTTTGCCGAGATCGACGTCACCGCGCTGCTGCCGCGCGTGCGCTGCCCCGCGCTGGTGTTGCACAGCACGCGTGACGTGCGCGTGCCGTTCGACGAAGGCCGCTACCTGGCGGCCCACCTGCCCAATGCCGAGTTCGTGCCCATCGACAGCGACAACCACCTGCTGCTCGAGCACGAACCCGGCTGGGCACGCGCGCTGGCGGCGATCGAAGCCTTCCTGCCGCCCACCGCGGCGAGCCAGGGCAGCGACGAACGCATCGCCGGCCTGTCACCCCGCCTGCTGGGCCTGCTCGACCTGATGGCGCAGGGGCGCGACAACGCGCAGATCGCCGCGGTGCTGGGCCTGGCCGAGAAAACCGTGCGCAACCACATCACCCAGCTGTTCGACCGGCTGGAGGTGGAGGGCCGCGCCCAGGCCATCGTGCTGGCGCGCGAAAACGGGCTGGGGCGACGCGCTCCCTGACCACCCCAGGCACGGGCGGGTCTTCCCGCCTCGAGTACGCGAAGCAGAACGGCATCGACGGCGGCGGCCTCACGCGGATACTGCGATAGACCCGCCCATGGCCGCTCGCACTGCGTCTACCCCTCCAGCAACGTCGCCCGACCATCGCCGAACGACCAGTCGTCGAGCCCGGTCGTGTTGATCACCACCATCACGTCGCGGCCTTGAATGCCCGGCGACTCTGCCAGTCGTTGCACCAGGCAGCGATAGAACGCTCGCTTGGTGGCGGTGTCGCGAGGCCGCCCGGCCGTGATGGCGATCAGCAGGAAGTCGTCCGACCGGGGCCCGCCCAGGTAGTGCCGGTCGAACACCAGCTCCTCGTGCTCCAGCTGGTGGAACACCTGGAACTGATCGCCCTCCGGCACCTGAAAGGTTTCGACCAGCGCCCTTTGCAGGCTCGCGGACACGGCCTGCAGATAGGCCTTCGGCTTGCCCTTCAGCAGCGAGATGCGCGCGTACGGCATGGCTGCTCCTATGCGCCGGATGGCACAGGCTCGGGCACCAGCTTCACCGCGGACGCGGCGGTGGGCCAGCCCGAATAGAACGCGAGGTGCGTGATGGCTTCGAACAGCTCCTCGCGGCTGAGGCCGTTGTCCAGCCCCCGTTGCAGGTGAAACGGCAACTGCTCCAGCCGGTACAGGGCCACCAACGCGGCCACGGTGATCAGGCTGCGGTCTCGCTTGCTCAACTGCGGGCGCTCCCACACGTCACCGAACAGGACGTCGTCGGTCAGTTCGCCCAGCTTCGCGGCATGCTCACCAAAAGTCTGGCGGCCATGGCTCGGGTTTGCATCGTTCATCACGGTCCTTTCGTGTCGATGGGGACACGTTAGCGATGCAAGATCCTTCTGAATATCGGAAACTTCTGAACCGACAGTTCAGAAAATCGGGACGACACACATGCCCTTTACCACCTTCGACCTGGACGACCTGCGCAGCTATGCAACTGGCGTGGAACTGGGCAGCTTCGCAAAAGCCGCGGACCGGCTGCACCGCTCCACGTCTGCCATCAGCATGCACCTGAAGAAGCTGGAGGAGCAGGTGGGCGCGCCCATCTTGCGAAAGTCGGGCAGGCGGTTGGTGCCCACCCCCGCCGGTGAAGTGCTGTTGAGCTACGCGCGCCGCCTGCTCGAACTGAACGACGACGCTGTCGCCGCGCTCAAGGGCGCCGGCGTGCAGGAGCACGTGCGGCTGGGCTTGCAGGAAGACTTCGGCGAAGGCCTGTTGAGCGACGTGCTCAACCGGTTCACGCGGTTGCACCCAGGTGTGCGTGTCGAACTGACTTTGGCGCGCAATGCACGGCTGATCCAAGGGGTGCAAAGCGGGGCGCTCGATCTGGTGCTTGCATGGCAGCAGCCCGATGTTGCCGCCGACTCGACGACCGTCGGCTCGTTGCCGCTGTGCTGGGTCGGCCCCGTTCGCGGAGCACCGCGCATCGCAGGCGACGAGGTGGTGCCCCTGGTCGCGCTCGAAGCCCCATGCCTGATGCGCAGTGCCGCCACCGACGCGCTCGACGCCGCGGGCGTGCGTTGGCGGGTGGTCGCCACCAGCCCGAGCCTGGCTGGGGTGTGGGCTATCGTGAAGGCAGGGCTCGGCTACACCGTGCGAACCCGTGCGGGACTGCCGGCCGGACTGCGAACGACAAGTCGCCTGCCGCCGTTGCCTTCCATCCATCTGCAGTTCTTTCGTGGCGTATCGCCGGCCCACGGGCCAGCAAGCGAGCTGGAGCGGGTGATCCTGCAGAGCGTGAACGAACACCTGCGCCGTTGGCGCAGGCCCGGTGCCTGACGCAAGGCGTCAGGTCTGGCGACGCTCAGAACGGCAAGAAATCAAGCTCGTCTTCGCGGCGCTCTTGCCGCACGCGCTTCAGCCAGCGCTTGGTCGTGGCCGTGTCGCCAAGCATGCGCAGCTCGCGCTGCTGCGCGCTCAGCTCAGCGCGCCACTGGCGGCTGGTCTGCTCGAGCACCTGGCCTAGCTTGCGCGGGTTCAACCCCCAGCCAGGCTCCAGGCCGAACTCCATGCAAAAGCCCATCTCGATGTGCTGCGCTTCGGCCTTGAGCTCCGCCAGCTGCTCGCCCAGCACCTTGTTGTAGTGCTTCAGCCGCTGCTCGCCGGCGTTGGCGATGTGGCTCTCGTCGATCTGCTCGATCTGCAGTTGCAGCTCCAGCAGCGTCAGCAGATCCTGCGCCTCGTAGGCCTGGTTCACCCGCTGCATCAGTGCGGTCTTGGCTTCGCGTTGCCGCTCGTCCGTCTAGCGGTCCGGGTGCAAGGCGCTGGCCAGCTTGCGGTAGATCTCGCGCACCGATTGCGTGGCCTGCTGCGCTTCGGCTTCGCGCCGTTGCTGTGCGGCACTCTTGCGGCGCGGCACGGCCTTCGCGGCGCGCTCGGCCTGCCCGGCCTCTTCGGCCGCTGCCTGCTCCTGCAGGCCCTGTCGCATCCGGGCGATCAGGTCTGCATCGCTTTCGAGGCTCTCGTCGTCACCCAGATCCAGGCCGGTCATCGCTTCGGCCAGGCTCTTCATCGTGCGCATGGCGTCGCGCTGCTCGGTATCGAAGTCGACATCGGCATGCTTGTTGAACAACGCTTTCATCTCCTCGTCCTCGCCGCCGCCGTCCAGCAACTCGCCTGCGGCTTCGCACAGCAACTCGCGCAACGTGGTGCGCTCGGCCTTGGTCCAGCCTGGTCGCCCAAGCGCTGCATCCAACGCCAGCACCCATTGCCTGTGCCCGGCGAGCAATTCGTCCTGCAGCGGTTGCAGCACCTCTGCGTGCGCCCGTCGATACATTGCGATGCCGTCTTGCCACGCGGCCAGCGTCTGGCGTGCCTTTTCGATCTGGCGGATCAGCGTGTTGAACCGCTTCTGTGCCGGCGTCAGCGCAGGCCCGGCTTGGACGGCAGAGATTTGCAAGGCTTGGGTGGGTGGCATGGGATGGCTCCGGCTCGGGCGAACGTCGGGCATTTTCAAGCATGCCCCGTACGGTCCCGTGCGAGGAGCCTCGCGCCACCAAGTCCGCAAGAATCGTCAAGTCGCCTCGCAGCACCATGGTGTCTTCATCTTCACGACAAGGACCCTGCCCGTGAACACGGACGACATCACTTTCTTCGACCAGCGCGATCCGCTGCTCGTGATCGGCATCGCGCTGCGCACGTCCAACGACGAAGCCATGCGCACCATCCCCGACCACTGGCGCCGGTTCAGCGCACAGAAGGTGGTGGCCCAGGTCCCGCAACGCGTGGGCGGCGACGTGATCGCGGTCTACACCCACTTCGAGCATGAAGGCATCGACAACCTGGGCCAGTATTCGCTGGTCATTGGGTGCCCCGTGCGGGGCCGCCCGCAGGTGCCGCCAGGCATGGTGTCGGTGTTCGTGGCACCGTCGCGGCGCGCACGCTTTGTGGTCGAGAATGGCCGGCACGATCTGGTCGGCGCCGCGTGGCAACGCGTCTGGGCGCACGACGAACTCCCCAAGACCTATCTCGCAGACTACGAGCGCTATGGCCCGGACGGCTCCATCGACCTGTGCATCGGCATCAGCTCCTGAGGGCACGGCTACGCGCCGCATCGACCACGCCGACAAGCTGCGGCGCGTGACCGAATACATCCACGACCACCTGGACGACGACCTCGACCTCAACCGGCTCGCCGACATCGCCTGCCTCTCGCCGCACCACTGGCACCGCATCTACCACGCGGTGCACGGCGAAACGCTGGCTGCTTCCGTCAAGCGCCTGCGGCTGCACCGCGCCGCGGGCGACCTGGCCCACACCCGCCTGCCCATCGCCAAGGTGGCACGCCGCTGCGGCTATGAAGACGTGAGCTCCTTCACCCGCATCTTCAAGGCCGCCTATGGGCAGACGCCGGCGCGCTTCCGCGAAGCGGGGCAACACGTCGAGTTCCGGCAGGCCCGCGCCGCATCTGCGGCGGCGCATCCCGTGCGCGTCGAGCACCTGCCGGCGCTGGCAGCGATCGGGCTCGCACACCGCGGCTCGTACATGAGCATCGGCCGTGCATTCGAAACGCTGCTCGGCCGGCACCTGAGCCGCGGCCAGGTGCGCCCGCCGCTGCGCATGGCCGGCCTGTACCGCGACGATCCCGCGTGCACGCCGGAGCCCGAGTTGCGCTCGGCGGCGTGCCTCGTCGTCGAGTCCGGGCCCCCGCTTGCCAACGTGCAGATTCGCGGCGGCTGGTATGCCGTGCTCACCTACCGCGGGCCCTACGCCACGATGCACGAGGCGTATCGCTGGCTCTACGGCACCTGGCTGGTCGGGTCCGGCCTCGCACCGGCCGACGCACCGCTGGTGGAGGAATACATGAACGACCCGCGCACGACGGCACCGGGCGATCTGATCACCGAGATCCGGTTGCCGCTGCAGGCATAGCGTCGGCTGACTCGACGCAGCGCACTACGCTTCCGGTGGAACGACGAACGCGCGCAACTCGGCCATCTTGCCATCGCGGAACCGCCAGACGTCGCAGTACGCGTAGCGGGTGGCCTGGCCCTTCTCGTCCTTCAGCGTGATCTCGCCGAGCGCGGCCAACGAGTCGCCCTCCGCGATCATGTGCTCCACATGGAAACTCGGGGGCTCCTTGTAGGTGGCCTGCATGTATTCGCGCACGGCCGCCTTACCGACCAGCGTGCGCTCGCCGATGAAGATCCATACCGTGTCGTCGGTGCAGAACTGCAGGAATCCTTCGAAGTCGCCCCGAGCAATGGCCGCGTTGGCCTTCTCCAGGATCGCCTTGTTCGTCTCTGCCATTCGTGAAACTCCCTTGTGAGCCGGGCCGCGTGCAGCCCCAGGAACGGGCATTTATAGCGGCGAGAGAAACACCTGATGCGCCAGAGGGCTCGGACGGGTGGCGCTGTCATCGCCTGCTCTCTTCGCCAGCAGGCTTGGCGCCACGGAAGATCTCGCTTCTGTGGGGGTCGATTTCGGGTTTCCGATCATCCGTTCCTTCACGGTGCCCGGCCAGCGTGCGGGTGTGCGTCAATAGCAGCACGTGCCCAGGCCGCAAGGCCTGTTCACACCGCACAACCGAGGGCTGGTTCGTCGCCCGCAGTTGCGCATTCAATGATCGTGTGGGTGCGAAGCGGCTGGCCGCGACCTGCCCTGAAGCTCGAAGCTGACGTGTGTCGGACGGGGGTTCGATTCCCCCCGGCTCCACCAGCGTGCAGATCCATCGTCTGCAGGCTCGTGGGGCCGACCGGTTTCGACGGCGCATCGACGTGGAGATCGACGATCCGAGAGGCGACTGCCGTAAGCAGAGCACACACGTAAGTGCCAACGACAGCATTTACCTGAAGCGGGCGTGAACCCCGCTTCGGAGTGACCCGCAAGGGTCCCCAGCCCCTGCGGTGGTCCGCAGGCTCGGCAACAGGAAGGCTGGGGCCTACATCTATGCACCCCTGTAGCGCCAAGCGGCGAGCGATTTACGCGGTCGTTATCTTGAACGTCTGCATCTGTCCCGGTGTGTTCTCAACCGATCCGCCGTAGATGACCGCCCCAGACTGATCAACCCACGGTCTGTGGTCTATCGCGCCCCCGTACATATTCACGTTCCCTCTCAGGAACGCCGGGTAGTCGTGACGCACGATTCCACCCGCGCCGGAGTAGGCTCGGTTGAAGAGCCTCAGCCCCAAACCTCCGAGATCGTTGTCTTGCACTTTGCCAAATGCAACCGGCGAGTTCCAGTGTGTTGCGGAGGAGAACGGGAGTTCCTTGCCGCTGTGCACGTGGTCGGACGATCGAATCGGGAGGCCGGACATATGAGTGAGTCTGATGCCCGCGTGCGCTCGGTGCATGTCCTGAAGGCCCGAGGTAGGCACCAGCTTATTGCCGCTGATCTCAAACCCAGTGCAGCCTCCCCACATTGATACCGCGGTAGTCCACATATGGTCACCGAACGAACTGCACTCGATGTAGTTGTCACGGATTTTGATATTGGCCGCTATTGCACCGATTGCCACATGCTGGTTGTTTTGAATGCTGTCGAAATCCTCCTGGGCCAGTTCTGCGGGCCTGTCCTCCAGTTCCGCTCTTTTGAGTATCCGGTTTGACGATTGGCGAGGCGAGCGCAAGGCGAAGGTGAGAAATCCGTCGCCGTGGGATCCGCATCTCCATATCTGTGCATATTTGCCAGCAATACTGTTGGAGGTTAGCCAGTACACGAAGTAGTGCTGGTAGAGCTTTTCCCCTTCGGAGTTTGTTCTTCCACTTGGAAGCTTTACGAGCAGTTGAGGCTGCTGAGGGTCGCCCACCTTGCCATAGTGGTTAGCCTGGTCACGCGCCAACATCAGTTGATCCATGATCGGAAGCAGCCGCGCATCGTCCCCGTGCACATCGAAACCTATCGCTTCACCGGTCGTCGAGAGAATTGTGTTGTTGTCGACGGTCACATCGAAGAACGACTGCCGAGACGGATACGCTTCTCCATCTAGTGGAGAGCGAGCCGCTTTGAACAGGAAGTTGATGCCTGTCACGCCCGAAACGATCAGGTTGTCTGTGAACCGGCTATGCCACGCGCTGTAGATCTGAAAGTTGCGATGCTCATCGCTCGATTTCGAGTAGTTGTTCTCAATGCGGGAGCTTTCTAGCGCGTGAGCCTCAAGGCTGTACCCGAGCCCTCTGAACTCATTCCAGCAGATTACGGCTTGGTTGTAAGCGCCCGAGCTCGTTACCGCAATAAGGCGCACGGCGCGTCCACCGGCCCCATGGAATTTGTTGTACCAGAGCTCCAGCCCCTTGTTCTCATACGCTTTGAGTTGGTCGCCGTTCTGCGTGAAGACGCAGCCGTAAAAGTGAAAAGCGCGCTTCGACACATCAATCGCAGCAGGCCCTGCAAAGTGGTGATCGCCGTCGCTAAAGACGACCACCGGCGCGCGATTGGAGATCTCGGGCAACGCCAGATTCAACTGAGAGCCGATCCAGGTGATGCCGTTGTGAAGTCGGACTGGCCGCGGTGGCGTGGTCTTCAAGGCTTCTTTGATCGCCTCGATCAATTTCCCCGGTGTTGCGTCCGCCGGCACGATCGGATTTTTTTGGTTCAACTCGGCGATGGCTTGGGCCGCCAGTAAGTCTCGCCGCGCGCCCCACTCGCTGGCAAGGATCTTCCTAGGCCCCCCGGACGTGACATCGAAGGCTTGTTCACTCTCCGACGTACCGTCCTCTTGGCCTCCACCGCACGCTGCCAGCAGCACGCTTGAGCCTGCGGCAAGCATCAGCGAGCGTCGAACGGGATCCACACGTGAGATGTCAGTTGGCGTGAGATGGGCCGTCTGCGCTGGCGCGTTGTTTTGGTTCGACCCCTTGCTTTTGAAAGACACGAATTCCTCCTGTTTCGATGTTGTTGAGCAATGCGGACGGGACCATACGGCCACGGTCTACTCAAGTCACCCCCAGAAGTCGGCGTGCTGGTGAACCTTAAGCGGGCATCCAGATTGCTTTGCATTCGCGGCCCTTCAGCAACGCGCCCGAACACGAAACGCTTGCGTACCCTTTTACGCGCGACGGCGCAAAACGTTACGTGCTTGCGCCGGCGTTCTTCCCTATCGCCTCCTTCGGCGCCCTTTGCGGCACTTCAACCGGAGCAGCTTGGCACTTGAGTGACCGCATTCAGCTTCTCCATGCATTGTTGAGGGGTCACACGATATCGCCGAAAGCAGAGAACCCTATCCCCGTGCTGGTGGAGAAGCGTTTGATGTTCAGGCACACAGCTTGCGCAATTGTCCAAAAAACTCACGCGTCAGTTGCGATGCACTCGGGTCGCAATCACCGTTGGGAAAGATCCTCATCGCAAGAGGAAGACTGCCTGCCGAGCACTTGTGTCATTGGCCGCCTACGCTGCGCCCGAACCTTGGGCCTCCTGCTTGCCGGTGCGGTGGCTGCTGGGCCGATCGGATCGCATCCCCGCCTGCGCAAGCCCCACTGACGCTCGAAGCGCACTCAGTCCGCCCCGCGCCGGAGCACCGCAATGTTCACCGCTGCCCGCACTTCGAAGCCCAGGCTCTCATAGAGCGCGATCGCGGCGGTGTTGGTCGTCCATGCGTGCAGGAAAGGCTGGTCGCCGCGGCGCTGGATGTCGGCCGCCACCGCGGCAGACAGCCGCCGCGCCAGGCCTCGGCCGCGGAAGTCGGGGTGGGTGCACACGCCGCTCACTTCCACATACCCGGGAAAGCGCATGCGCTCGCCCGCCATCGCGGCCAGCCGGCCCTCGATGCGCACGCCGATGAAGCGGCCCATCGTGTGCGTGCGCGCCAGAAAGGGCCCGGGCTCGGTGAGCGTGGCGAGCGCCAGCATCTCAGGCGCATCCGCGTCGCCGAGCACCTGCAGGCCGTCGTCGTCGGCCTGCAGCGGGCGCGTCGCCAGCATCTGCACACCCTGCGCCTCCTTCACGGCCTCCAGGCCGGGCGGCACGGCGATGGCCGGCACCTGCAGCAGGTACGCCACGTCGTCGCCGGGTTGCACCAGCCCGGCCAGCGCCAGCAGGTGCTCGGGCTCTTCGCCGGGTGTCGCAGCGAAGCGGTTGATGTCGGGCTTGAAGCGCCGGGCACGCTCGTCACCCAGGGCCCAGGCGGGTTGATGTTGCAGGCTGGCCCAGACGGGCCGGTCGAGGTCGGACATGCTCATCCCTCCTGCACGCGCTGCAGCAGCGGTTTCTCGATCAACGCATCCTCCAGCGCGGCCAGCTGCGCCAGCAGGTCACCCTTCAGGCCGGCGCAGGCCTGGGTGACCGCCGCCTCGGTGGCAGGCCATGCCTGGCGTTGAGCGCGCTGCACCAGACCACGGCCCTTGCGGCTCAGCCCCACGCGGCGCACGCGCCGATCGCCCTCACCCACCTCGGACTGCACGAGGCCGTCGTCCTCCAGGCCGCGCAGCGAGCGCGTGACGACGGGCTGACTGACGCCCACCGCCTGGCTCAGCTCGCCCACGCTCAACGGACCCAGGCGGTCCAGCGCCGCCAGCAGCGGGAACCACGCCGCTGGCTGCTCGAAACCGTGCAGTGCCAGCACCGCCTGCGTCTGCGCCTGCAGCGTCTCGCCGATGCGCTTCAAGCGCGTGCCCAGGCTCAGATAGCCCAGCTCCTTGACGACATCCTCGACCACGATCACTCCTGCATCGACCAGATGCATATCATGCTATTTAAATGACGCGATGGCGTCAACTGCCCCCGAGCGTCTTGTTAGCCGCTCTTACACCTTCCGGATTCTCGGAAGCCCCACCTGCAATCTTCGAAATGAGACTGGGGAGCCGTTGTCCCAGCATCAGCCCCCGCGACATCACGGCCCTCTGCTTCGCATGGTCCTGTCGCTTCGTCGACCTCTTTCCTCCCCACCCTTACTCAACGACCCATGCACTCATCAGCTGATCCTCATGTTCGCCCGGCCCGCGTGCGCCCGCACACCGGCTCTCGCAGAACCTCCCTCCCCGCGCTCGCAGGCTCGGCCCTCGCCCTCGCGCTACTGGCGCCGGCGCACGCCGCGCAGGACGCCGCCGTTCATGAAGAAGAAAGCCGCCTCATCCAACAGGCGAGCCGGCACGACCGGCAAGCCCTGCCCGCCACGCCGGCGCAGCTGTATGGCGAGCTGTTCCACGAGGTGCAGATGCAGCGCGTCTTCGGCGACGGCAAGACCTTCGTCGATGCCGTTGCGCTGGAAGCTCCGGCCGAGATCATGAAGAAGTACGACGCCCGGAAGAACACGCCGGGCTTCTCGCTCAAGCAGTTCGTCGAAGACCACTTCGAGCTGCCGGCGGCGCAGGGCACCGGCTTCGAGCCCGACGCCCGGCGCAGCGTGCTGCAGCACATTGATGCGCTGTGGCCCTACCTCACGCGCACCGCCAGCGGCGGCGCGATGACGCCAGGGGACACGCTGGTCCCCCTGCCCCACGACTACCTCATACCCGGCGGCCGCTTCCGCGAGGTGTACTACTGGGATTCGTACTTCACGATGCTCGGGCTCGTCGACAGCGGCCGCCAAGCGACCGCCGAGAACATGGTGCGCAACTTCGCGCACCTGATCGACACCTACGGCCACGTGCCCAACGGCAACCGCACCTACTACCTGAGCCGCTCGCAGCCACCGTTCTTCTTCAAGATGGTCGGCGCGCTCTCGGAGCATGCGCCCGCGCACCAGTACGCCCGCTACCTTCCGCAACTGAAGAAGGAGTACTACTTCTGGATGGCCGATGCGTGGAAGCTGCGGCCGGGCCAGGCATCGCGCCGGGTGGTGCGCATGCCCGACGGTTCCGTGCTGAACCGCTACTGGGACGATCGCGACACCCCGCGTGACGAGTCCTACCGCGAAGACGTGCTCACCGCCCAGGAAAGCCGCCGCCCCGCCCGGGAGGTGTACCGCGATCTGCGCGCCGCCGCGGAGAGCGGCTGGGACTTCAGCAGCCGCTGGTTCGCCGACGGCAAGACGCTGTCCACCATCCAGACCACCTCGGTGGTCCCGGTCGACCTCAACAGCCTGCTGTACGGCCTGGAGACCGCCATCAGCGAAGGGTGCGCGCAAGCGCGCGACTGGTGGTGCAAGACGGCCTTCGCCTGGAAGGCCCAGCTGCGCAAGCGCGCGATGAACCGTTATCTCTGGAGCGAGGCGCGGGGCCACTACGTCGACTACCAGTGGGTGCGCCGCCAGCCGATCGAGCGGCTCACGGCCGCGACGGTCTATCCCTTGTTCGTCGGCGCGGCCGACCATCGCCAGGCGGCCCACGTGGCGCGCCACGTGCAGGAAAGCCTGCTGAAGCAGAACGGCATCGCCACCACACTCGCGGCAACCGGTCAGCAATGGGACCTGCCGAACGGCTGGGCACCGCTGCAGTGGATGACGATCGACGGGCTGGCCCGCTACCACCACAGCCCCCTGGCCCGCGACGTGGCGTGGCGCTGGATGCGGACCGTCGATCGCGTCTACCGCAACACCGTCAAGCTCGTGGAGAAGTACGACGTCACGACCGACCAGCCGGGCGGCGGCGGCGAGTACCCCACACAAGACGGTTTCGGCTGGACCAACGGTGTGATGGTGCGCCTGGCCAGGCTCTACCCCGATCTGCTGCCAGTGCATTCGGCCTTGTTGCCAACGCGCACCAGCGCCTCGATCACGCCGGCGCGGACGCAGGCGGAGCCGGTGGTGTCGGTGAACTGAGGCTCATCGCCGGTGCCCGGCGGCAGCATGGTGGTTCGTGTTGTCGTGTTTTGATCCTTCGGATGGGCGAACAACCGGTGATCCCGACCGCCCCCCTGATACGGGGGACGGTCCGTCACGAAGTCGCTTGATTCGGCGCCAGTTGAAGAAGAAGGTCGGTCAGGGCTCTGATGTTTGGCGAAGCCGCCCCTTTGCGCCAGATCAGAAAGGTCCTTGCGCGCCTCAAGCCAGGCGGCACGCGGTGAATGCTCAACAAGCGCACATGAGGGAAGGTGTCCAACACGCTGCGAGGCAAGAGCGCGACCCCCATGCCGGCAGCCACGCATCCCAACATCGCGTGGTAGGAGCCGATCTCCACGACACGTGCCGGCATGTCGTTGCGTTGTGCGTACCAGGCCTCCAGGCGTTGCCGATGAGGGCAGCCCTCCTCGAACGCCACGATGGTCGGCGGTACAGTCGTACGCTTGCCGCCAATCGGTTGATCCGCACGGGCCACGATGACGAGCTCCTCGGAGTAGATCGGCAACTTGTCAAAGGGGCCGTCGATCACCGGTTCAACCACCAGCGCGGCGTCGATCTCTCCCGCGCGAACGGCTGCGCTCAGTTGCTTCGGATTGCCGGTTCGCAACCCCAATCGAACGGCCGGATGGCGTTGATTGAATGCGCTCAAGACAGGCGGCAGCCGCACTGCCGCCGCACTCTCCATGGCGCCCAGTCTCAATGTGCCTCGAGGACTTTCGTCGCAGACAGCTGCCTTTGCCTCGTCGACGAGCGACAGCACGCTCTCGACGTACTTCAGCAAGGTCTCCCCAGCAGGGGAAAGATGAAGTCCCCTCCCCTCGCGAACGAACAGCGCGACGCCCAGCTTCTGCTCGAGCTGCCGGATCCGCGTCGTGACGTTGGACTGAACACGATGCAAGCGCTGCGCCGCCCGGGTCACGCCGCCGGCCTCGACGACCGTCTTGAAGATCACGAGATCGCTGATTTCCAAGATCTATCCTGAAGATGGGTGGCATCACAACAATTCATTTCCAGAGAATCATATTCGACGCTATCTTCTGCCTCTCTCTTAAACGATGGGCAGGAGCACCACATGGCAAAGAAGGCGTATTGGATCGTCAGGGTGACGGTCACGAACCCCGATCAGTACCCGGGCTATTTGGAGGCCGCACGCCCGGCCTTCGAGAAATATCGGGCGCGCTTTCTTGTTCGCGGCGGTGCGGTGCAATGCATGGAAGGAGATTTCCGCGAACGCAACGTCGTCGTGGAGTTCGCCGATCTCGCGACCGCACACGCCTGCTATGCGAGCCCGGAGTACGAGCGCGCCCGCAAGATCCGGCAGCAGAACGCACACACCGACTTCGTCATCGTCGAAGGCGCTGAAGAGGCATGAGCGAAAAACTGATAGGCAGCCGGGATGCGCTGTGCCATTGCCTCGCGCGGCGCGTGCAGCACGACGCGCGCTTGAGTGGGATAGGGCGACACGGCCAATGAGCGACACACGAAGGCCTTGAGGTCGCCGCCTTCCGGGCTGGCGCGCGGAGCGAAATGGGCGCCGATGGCGGCGGGCGGGCGTGAAGACATACGGATCGTCTGAGTGTCTGTCCCGAAGCCCTCACTCGACAGTCTCGGCGCGAGGTGTTCATCCTGCCTGTGCGCGGCGCCACGCCGCAGGGGGCTGCCCCACCAGCCGCTTGAATGCCCGCGCGAACGCAGCTTCGGACTCGTAGCCAACCTCCTGCGCTATTGCGGCGACCTTGGCTCGGCTGCTCCGCAACAGGCCGGCGCCGAGCTGCATGCGCCAGTTGGCGAGGTACTGCATCGGCGCGTGCCCGGTGAGCGCGACGAAGCGCTCGTGCAGCGCGGATCGTGACAACCCGACCTCACGAGCGAGTTCCTCGACGCTCCAGTCTTGCGCCGGGTTCTCGTGCATCAGCGCGATCGCACTGCCGACATGGCGGTCGCGCAGCGCGCCCAGCCAGCCGGTTGCGCCGGGCGGCAGCGTGTCAAGGTAGCGGCGCGCGGCGTCGACGAAGACGAACTCGCTGGCCCGCTCGAGCACCGCGGCGCTGCCCGCGCGGCGCTCGCGCGACTCGGCCACGGCCTGGTCGAGCAACTGGGTCGTCCAGGGTCCCAGCTCGCCGGCCCGCAGGTGCAATTGGTGCGGCAGGGCTTCGATCAGCGGATTGAACGGCTTCGTGTCGCAGGCCACGAAGCCGCACACGACGACGGTGCTGGCCTCGTCGGCCGGGCCCGGCGATCCGGGGCGCAGCACCCCGCGGTGGTAGGCGACCGCGATCGGTTTGGGGTCGTTGCGTGTGGCGTGGCGCCAGTCGCTGCGGTCTTCGGTGGCTCGCATGCCGGGCGCACTGGACAGAACATGCCCGTCGCCGCGCGGAAACATCACGATGTCGCCACTCGACAGGCGCACCGGTGCCTGACCGTCGCAGGCTGCCCAGCCGTCGCCCTTGACGAGCAGGTGGTAGGCCAGGACATGGTCCGCCCCTGGCATCAGCGCGGTGGCCAGCATCGCCGAGGCCGGTGTCTCCGCGGCCCAATCGCCGCCGAAGTTCACGTAATAGAAGACCGCGCCGCGCAGGCGGACGCTGCGCAGGACATCGGAGAGGGGGTCATGGCTCATGGGCTCTCTGGCGCGCCTGGAGTCTCGATCAAGTCCGGCGGACGGACGGCAAAGCACTCGAACGTGATGCGCGATCGACGTGGACGCGCGAGCAAATTTGACCGACGGCGAGTGAAGCGTCAAGTGGTTTGATTTTCAAGAATGACTCCGTCGGCATCACCCGTTGCCGACCCCCACCCCCCTTCGACAACGAAAGACACACCCATGAACACCGTCATCGACTTCGCTGCCATCAAGCAGCGCCAACAGAGCACCTGGGCCAGCGGCGACTACGCCGCGATCGGCACGACCTTGCAGATCGTGGGCGAAACCCTCGCAGAGGCCGCCGATGTTCGCGCCGACGAGATCGTGCTCGACGTCGCCGCCGGCAACGGCAACGCATCGCTCGCCGCCGCGCGTCGGTACGCCAGCGTCACCTCCACCGACTACGTGCAGTCCTTGCTCGACAAGGGCCGCGCACGCGCCGAGGCCGAAGCGCTGCCGATCCGGTTCGAACTGGCCGACGCCGAGGCACTGCCGTATGCCAACGCCAGCTTCGACGTCGTGCTGTCCACGTTCGGCGTCATGTTCACCCCCGACCACCATCGTGCCGCAGGCGAGATGCTGCGCGTGCTGCGTCCAGGCGGCCGCATTGCGATGGCGAACTGGACGCCTGGCGGCTTCATCGGTCGCTTGTTCAAGGTGATCGGGGCCCACGTCAGCCCGCCGGCCGGTGTGCAGCCGCCGTCGCTATGGGGAAGCGAGTCGCACATCGTCGAGCTTTTCGGCTCGCAGGCCGCGCGGCTTCATTGCGAGCGCAGGCACTTCAACTTCCGGTACCGCTCGGCTGCCCACTTCGTGCAGGTCTTTCGCGACCTGTACGGCCCCACCCACAAGGCCTTCGGATCGCTCGACGCGGCAGGCGCCCATTCACTGGAGCGTGCCATCACAGCGCTGGTCGACGAACTGAATGTCGGCGGGGCCGGCTCGCTGGTCGTCCCCGGCGAGTACCTCGAGATCGTCGTCACCAAAGCCTGAGTCCGCGCGTGTCGCGTACTCGGCCGACGACCGCCTCTTCACGACTCACTGAACAGGACCTCATCATGAAACTCGACAAGCTCCTCATTGCCGCCGCGGCCATGCTTGCCCTGCACGCGCGCGCCGATGTCATCACCGACTGGAACCAGAAGACCAACACGTTCATCAGCGAGGCGCGCATCGGCACGCCGCCTGCGGTGCGCATCAGCGCCATCGCGCAGACGGCGGCCTGGCAGGCCGTGCGATCGCTGCCGCGCGACGCGTCGGTGGAAGCAGCCGTCGCAGCGGCCCACCGCACGACGCTCGTGAAGTTGATGCCTGCACAGCAGGCCTCGATCGACGCCGCCTACCACGCCGCCCTCGCCGCGCTGGTCGATGGCACTGCCAAAGTGGATGGCGTTGCGGCGGGTGAGAAGGCGGCGGGTGAGGTGTTGTCCGAGCGGCTGGCCGATGGCGCCGGCAGCCACGTGGCCTACCGCCCGCACACGACCCCCGGGACCTACGCGCCCACGGTCGTGCCCGCCGTGCCGCAGTGGCCGCAGCGCAAGCCATGGCTGCTGGAAAGTGCCGATCAGTTCCGGCCCGTTGCGCCGCCGTTGCTGACGAGCGATCGATGGGCGCGCGACTTCAACGAAATCAAGTCGCTGGGCGCGCTCGACAGCAAGCAGCGCAGTGTCGAGCAGACCGAGATCGGCCGGTTCTGGGACTACTCGTTGCCCGCCATCTATCACGGCATCATGCGCTCGGTGGCGCTGCAGCCCGGACGCAGCGTGTCGGCCAACGCCCGCCTGTTCGCCGTTGCGGCACAGGCGATGGACGATGCGCTGATCGCCGTGATGGACGCCAAGTACGCCTACAACCTGTGGCGACCCGTCACGGCCATCCGCAACGGCGATATCGACGGCCACGACGGCACAGCCCGCGACCCAGCGTGGGCCCCTCTGATCGACACGCCCATGCATCCCGAGTACCCCTGCGCCCACTGCATCCTGGCGGCCACCGTTTCCACGGTGCTGAAGGCCGAAGCGCGCGGGCGCCCCCTGCCCGTGCTCAGCACCTCCAGCCCCACGGCTCAAGGTGCGGTGCGGCGCTGGAGCAGCCCCGATGCCTTTTCACAGGAGGTGGCGCTGGCGCGCATCGTCGCCGGCGTTCACTACCGCCACTCCACCGAGGTGGGCCTGGAGATGGGCCGGCAGATCGGCGAGTGGGCCGTGCAGCGCGCAGTCGCGGCCGCGCAGTGACGCGTGCCGGGCTCACAGGAGAACGGAATGAACGCTTCCGAACTGACAGCCGACTACGTGATCGTCGGCGCTGGCGCCGTGGGCATGGCCATGGCCGACACGCTGCTGGCCGAGACCTCGGCGGACGTGATCATGGTGGACCGGCGCGCCAAGCCGGGCGGACACTGGAACGACGCCTACCCGTTCGTTCGCCTGCACGGCCCGTCGGCCACCTATGGCGTGAACTCGATGCCGCTGGGCAGCTTGCGCATCGACGCCGTGGGCCTGAACCGCGGTCTGCACGAACTGGCGAGCGGCGCCGAGATCTGTGCGTACTTCGACCGCGTGATGCAGGAGCGGTTGCTGCCCTGCGGCCGCGTGACCTGGCTGCCGATGCACGACGTCGGCGCCGACGGCGTGGCCGTCTCTCTGGTCAATGGTCGACGCGTGCAGCTTGCGGCACGACGCCGCTGGGTGGACGCGACGCAGGCCGATACGCAGGTACCCGCCACGCATGGACCGCCCTTCGCGGTCGGTGACGGCGTGACCTGCCTCACACCCACCGATCTGACGCATAGGCGGCAGCCGGCAGCCGGGCATGTCATCGTCGGAGGCGGCAAGACGGCGATGGACACTG
Organism: uncultured Caldimonas sp.; assembly: GCF_946480305.1. The sequence continues at coordinate 14,811 of NZ_CAMLJQ010000021.1, read as the reverse complement.
CGCTGTGGCTGCTGGAACAGGGTGTCGATCCCGACACGATCACCTGGATCCGTCCGCGCGAGGCATGGTTGCTCAATCGCGCCAATGTGCAGCCGACAGCGCAGTTTGCTCACCGCACGCTGCAGGCCCTCGCCCTCGAGTTCGAGGCCGCGTGTCATGCGACTTCGTTGCCCGATCTCTTTGCCCGCCTCGAATCGGAGCGGTTGCTCCAGCGCATCGACCGCTCAGTGACGCCGACGATGTATCGCTGCGCCATCGTCAGCGAGGCCGAGCTGGAGCAGTTGCGGCGCATCCGCAACGTGGTGCGCCTCGGCCATGTGCAGGCCATCGAGACACACCGGATCGTGCTCGAGCACGGCGAAGTCGCGACGACGGCCGGCCATGTACACGTGCATTGCAGCACGCGCGGGCTGCCGCGCGGCCCGGCGCAGGCGGTGTTCCAGGGGGCGCGCATCGTGCCTCAATACGTGCGTCGTTGCTCACCGTCATTCAGCGCGGCCTTCATCGCGCACCTGGAAGCCAATGTCGAAGACGACGCCGAGAAGAACGACCTGTGCGAGCCGGTGCCGGTCCCGGAGGTGCCCCTTGACTGGATACGCATGCACCTTCGCACCGCGCGCAACCAGCAGCGCTGGTCGCGGCGTCCGGAGTTGCAGGAGTGGTTGCGTCAGTCCCGGCTGGAGGCGTTCACGGGACTGTTCGAACAGGTTTCCGGGCAGGCGGATCCGGACTGGATGGCGTTGCAGGGACGACTTCGCCGGGCCCGCGCGCCGGCACTCGAACGAATGGCCGAACTGCTACAGACCGCGACTCGAATGCCCGAGCGCGAAACGGCCAAGGCCTGAGTTGCGGGAGCTGAAGTCGGCCCTGATCGCAACACCTTGACGCTGCCGTTCGCGGCCGGCAGCTTCTGGACGGGGCCAAAAACTGTTTCTTTTTTGGACGCGCGCGCCGGGATGTCGATTCCGGCGTGTCTCGATCGTCGTGTCGATGTACGGGCCCCAGCGTGCCCGCTCCACCCAGGAGCCTCATCGAATGACGGCCACCATCACTGCCTTCCAAGCACAGCGGGCGGCCTCTGCATGAGTTTTCTTCGGCGCCGGCACTGCCCGCGCGCTGGTTTTTTCATCCCCAACCCAGGAGATTGCCATGGTCAGCAAGAACACGATCTGTCTTTGGTACAACGGCGACGCGCTGGAGGCCGCGCAGTTCTACGCAGCGACCTTCCCCGACAGCGAAGTGGGCGCAGTGCTGCGCGCGCCCGGCGACTTTCCGTCCGGCAAGCAGGGTGACGTGTTGACGGTCGAGTTCACGGTGCTGGGCATCCCTTGTCTGGGATTGAACGGCGGCCCCGCGTTCAGGCACAGCGAGGCGTTCTCGTTCCAGGTGGCGACCGACGACCAGGCCGAGACCGACCGCTACTGGAACGCGATCGTCGGCAACGGCGGCCAGGAAAGCGCCTGCGGCTGGTGCAAGGACAAATGGGGCCTGTCGTGGCAGATCACGCCACGCGCGTTGACCACCGCCATCGCCCACCCGGACCCGGCCACCGCCAAGCGCGCCTTCGACGCGATGATGGAGATGGGCAAGATCGACATCGCGGCCATCGAGGCGGCGGTGCGCGGCTGAGCCCACGCCTCGACGAACGCCGGCAAACTCGCATCCGGGCGCCAGGCCGGCACACGCCGGGGGGTGGCCCAGGCACGCGGGCTGATCTCGGACCGCGTCAACCCAGCCACTCTCGCAGCAGGCTGTAAACGGCGGGGCTCGACAACAGGCCCAGGTGACCCGTGTCGTGCACCACGGCCTGGCGATCCGGGGCGAAGTCGAGGTGACGGTCGGGGTCGCGATGCTGCCCCAGCGCGCTGGCGACCGGCACCAGGCCATCCCCCAGCAACCTCGCCTTCACGCTGCCGCGCTGTCCCAGGCTCGCCGCGACCGTGAAACAGCGGGGCCGGTCGGGCAGCCGCACCCGTTCACAGCGGTAGGTGCCGTCGTCGCCGCTCGGGGCGCTCACGATGTTGCCCAGCCGCAGGTCGTTGATGCCGGCGCTGCGCGCCTTGCCCAGCCGGGCCAGGGGCGCCGCGTACGGTGCGGCGCCGAGCAACTGGTCCACGCCATGCCCCGCGCGTTCGAGCGGCGCGCCTTGGTGCGGCGTGCCCAGGCAGACGAGGTCGTCCACGCGCCCCGGCCAGCGCAGCCCACCGCGCTGCATCATGGCCCCGTGATGGATCGCGCTGCGCGCCACCAGGCCGCCCATGCTGTGCCCGACCATCGCCAGGCGCTCGATCCGCACCGGCCACGAGTCGTACAGCCGCTCCATCAACTGAGCCAGGATGCGGCCGTTGGTCGACACGCTGAGACCGCTGTTGTAGTGCAGGTAGACGGGCGTGTAGCCCGCGTCGCGCGCCAGCGCCTCGCCGTGGTCGTGGCCGGCGTGGCGCCACTGCAGGTCGTTCATGCACAACCCGTGCAGCAGCACCAGCACCCGCGGCGTGGCGCCGGCGAGCCGCGAGCGCAGCGCATACCGCTCGAGAACCATCGGCTGGCCCGACCGACGAAACGCCATCTCGATCGCCAGCGGGTTGTCGGTCGTGGCCAGGTGATCACCCAGCACGCCATTGAGCGCCGCGACGACGGCTTCGCGCTCGGGGCGCGGTGGCCGCTCCGCATCGGCGGCGGAGAGCACCGGCGCCAGCCATCCGAGCAGCGCCTCGACGCTGCCGCCTGCCAAGTGGGTAACCCCGCGCACCGTCTGGTAGACCAGGCCGGTGATGCCGCGCGTTCGTTCGTCCTGCGGAGTGGGTGCCCCCCAACCTGGAATCCCGGGCGTGCCAGCGATGCGGGCATGCATCGCTTCGACCAGGCTCGTGAGGCCGGACACCGCTTCGGTGGTCAGGCGGGCAGCACCGCGCAGATCGGCGGCTTGCAGCAGGGGTTGGGTCATGGATCAGTGTGGCACAAGCCCCGGCCCTTCGGGCAGGCCGCTGCAGTTGGGGGCGTGCGGCGGTGCGGCCAGGGCTACCATGCGATCAGCGACACGACGAGAGGCAGGGGGAGTTGCGTCATGAAAGAAATGATCCGCCGCTTGGTTGCACCGTTGATGGCCATCGTCGCGCTCGCACTCGTGGCCTGCAGCGGCACCCAGTTCGAGCCACCGGAGGTGCAGGGCGCCCCGCTGATGGCATCAGTCGACGGCGAGCCGCTGCTGCTGGTGTTGACCAAGCAGGAAGAAGCGCGCGTCACCCGCATCGGGGGCGGCGGCCGCAGCAGCGCGACCGAGCGCCGCGACAGCCTGTTCCACTTCGATCTGCGCGCGTATGAGCCCACGACCGCCACGCCGCTGTGGCGCGCGCGACTGGTCACCTTCAACGATCCGAAGATCGCCACGTCGGCACGCTACACGCGCATCGTCGGCTCGGCGACCAGCGGATTCCTGCTCGGGCAGGAAGGAGACCGCGTGTGGCTGCAGATCGCCGAATCTCCGATGGCCGTGGCCGTGCGCGACGGCTCGTTGCGTGTCGATGCCGAGGCGATTGAGGCCGCCAACCCCGAGCTGGCGGGGAAACTGCCCAGCGAAGCGCGGTTCTATGGATTCGACCGCGGTCTGGTGGTGCATGCGGCCGACGCACGCCGCTGGGTGGTGAGAGGGCCTGCGGTGAAGGCCGAGCCCTGGGCGCCCGCCTCCACCGCAACGGCGCCCGCGCCACTCAAGGCCAACGGCATGCAGAAGGTGGTGCCGCTGCGCCCGATCGGCGACGTGCCGGCTCGCATGGCCGTGATCGACGGCAAGCGGATCGGCCTTTACTCGCAGAACGAGGCCGCGGCCGCAGCCAACGATCCCTTCGGCGATCGCCTGGCCTACCCGTACTCCATCCTCGATGAGGGTGCCTCGTCGCGGCGCAGCTTCTGGACGGTACAAACGGAGCAGGTGCAGCGCTTCGACGAACGCTACGAGCACATCCGCCGGCTCGAGCCGCTGGCTGACAGCCCCGTCTTCCTGCGTGGGCGCTTTCTGAAGCAGTTGCCGGGCGAGACGGCTCTGCCCGCCCGGGACCCTGATGGCGTGTTTGTTTGGCACAGCTCGCGCATGGACGATGCGGGCCGGCTTTCATTGACGCGGCTGGACGCGCAGCTCAAGCCCCTGTGGACCACCGAGCTGCCGCTGAGCGAGAGCGGCACCGCGAACCCCGTGCGCTATTGGCTGCTCGGCGACCACGCCGTGGTGATGGGGCAATGGCGCCGCGAGATCGACCACCTGGTCAGCCGGCAGCCGCATCTGGTGAGCATTGCGATGAGAGATGGCGCGGTGGTTGCGCACAACCTCGGCCTCGAGCCGACCGACGCGCGAGATCCGACGAAGGTGCCGCCACGCCGTGCGGGCGATGGGGTGGGGAGCGATTGACAGCGGGACTTCTCTTGCGCGGGTCGAGAGAGGGTTGCGACGCGAACCGTGGGGTCGGCGACCCGACCTGAGGTCATACGGCTGCCTAAACCGTGGCAACCCCTCGCGAAATGGTGCGGCAAGACGTACATGCCCCATCGCCCCGCGGGCACTTCGCAAAAGCATCACCATCTTCACGCCATCGCCGAGGATTGCCACCGGTTGAACGCACGCTGTGATCGGGTGATCCCTTGGAGCTTGGCCGTGAACGCGAGAGTCAACAACAAACTGAACAATGTGCCGGGCATTCTCGTGCCAGGATGGCAGCCGTCTTCCGCGCCGAAAGTGCCGACGGGGCCGGCGTTGCCGCCGAAACCCGCGGCGCTCCGTCCTTCGATGGAGAACATGGCGGGGCTCGCCAGCCGGCCTCCCTCGCATTCCGGCAATGCGTCGATGGCTGGTCGCGTGTCCAACGACAGATTGTCGGCCTTCTTAGGGACGAATCCGGGAGCCGCCTCATCGAGCCATTCACCGGTCTACGGACAAACGCAGAGCGCCTCCACGCGGCCCTTGCCCTATCCTGACGACAAGCCACATCTTCCAAATCGCTATGAGCGACCCCGGCAACAAGGTGGGCAGGGGTGGGGACAGCCGTCCAGCCATGCAATGCCGCCGCAGCCTTATGCGCCGCCGCCGGTCTTTCCGCAAAGGCCCTCTTACGCTCCGGCACTGAAACATAGCCTCAGCTTCGGTAACCTGCAGCATGTCACCAGTCCCCAGCCGTCATCGCTCCCCTATCCCCTCTACAACTCGTTGGCGCAAGGCCACTACGTGGCCCGGCCAGAAGCGCGCCCGTACGCTCTGCCACTGAGGCCCAGCCACAGCGAGGGGAACCTGACACAGGCTGCCGCCTACCCCAACCCGTCACGCCCGTATCCTCCTCACGCAAACTTGCAAGGGCAAGGCAATTACCCGGCTTGGCAGCAAGCACGTCCGTCCGCTCAGCCTCTGGGGAACAGCCACAGCCACGAGAGACTGCCGCAGGCAGCCTATTCCAGCCCGCAGGCGCAAGGCCACTATGCCGCCCGCCCGCCGACAGGCCCGTACGCTCATCCGTTGAGGCACGGCCACAGCGAGGGGAACCTGGCACAGGCTGCCGCCCGTCCTCAGCGCCCGCCCCTTCAGCCTGCATCGACCTGGCCCGCTTCGCACCGCCCCGTGACCACCGCGCAAGCCAAGCCCGCGATGGCGTCAACCACGGCGGCTTCGCGTCCAATCCCTTTGCAGGCCTCCGGTGTCGGAGGTTCTGCGTTCGATGCAATGAAGCCGATCGGCGAATACAGCAACGACAAATACGACATGCGGCAGAGCCTGCTGGCCTCGTTGCCCGAGAAGAAGAAGAACAGGTTCGGAATAACGAAAAGCGACTCCCCGCAGGACGCGCTTCGGCGGCAGCACATCTACCACTGCCTCGAGGTGATGGATGGCTACATGGACGGGCAGATGAACTACGTCGTGAAGGCCGGCGAAAAGCCGGCGGGCATGCTGTCGATGTCCGCGCTCCCTGACAACCGAGGCGTCAAGATCAACGGCGTCATTGCCCTTCCGGACACGAAGGGTGTCGGCCTGCATGCCATCCGGGCGGCAATAGAGAAGTCCATGAAAGTGGGTGGCGGCGGCCGCGTCGAGCTGAATTACCTGCCTTCGAATTCGGCGAACTTGCGCGCTTTCTACACCAAGGCTGGCTTCGTCGAACATGGATACTTCAACGACGCCGGGAATTACGTGACCCACATGGTTCTCGACGCCAACAAGGCCAAGGAATTCCTCCGGAATACCGAAGGGAATTCCCCTCGTTTCGTTTCCTGAGCGAGCGAGCCGCCGTGGCCCGCGATCGCCCGTCCGTTTGCAACGCTTCTTTTGGTGCAACGCGCCTTCAGGGTCACATGCAAGGACAGCCGAACCTCCGAACTGGCAGCCGCCTCTGGTGAGCATTGCGATGAGAGATGGCGCGGTGGTTGCGCACAACCTCAGCCTTGAGCCGACTGACGCGCGAGATCCGACGAAGGTGCCGCCGCGCCGTGGCGGCGATGGGGTGGGGAGCGATTGACAGCGGTGCTTCTCTTGCGCCGGTTGCGCGTTCCTACGCGAGCCGTTGGGTCGGCGACGCTACCTGAGACGTATCGGCGTCGACGCGACGGAGCCGCTGCCCCGCAAGCTTCCGATTCACGACCGAGACGGACCCGCGGGTAGTAACGATTCGCTAACCGATCTCGACTCATCAGGTTCAAGGTCATACGATCTGAGCGGCGCCAGCATCGGTGCGGCTGGCACCTCGGTAGCGCTGCCCTTGCCTTGTCGACAAGAGTTCTACGATCGCGGCAGGGACCGGCCAGAAAACGAATCAAATATCGCAGGAGAGGAATCATGAACCCCGTAGGTCCCAACGAGACCGAGGTCGCGTCAGAGAGAAACGTGAGTGCCGGACGGTCGACGCCAACTACAAGCTGATCGTCTTCATGAAGATCCAGTTCTTCTTTGAGGATGGCAGCGGCGGCAAATGGAAAGACGTGGAGAAGCCACATTCGTTTCGCAGTGGACGACGGCAGTGAAATCCGCCTGGGGGAACCGAACTCTCAAGACGCTGAAGTCCGGCAAGAAGGTCACCATCGACTTCAGATTCCGTACACAGGTCGAGGGCTGGATGATGGATCACTGGGAAGTCACGGTCACCAAGGTCCCGAAGTTCGCGCGCAGCAGCGTCAATCCCGTGACCGGCAATGTAGCTCTCGATAGCCTTGATCTGGTCATGACTCCCAAGTCAGGAAACAGCTTCCAGCGCGGGGTGGTCCACGGATTCGGGCACATGCTGGGGCTAGCTGACGAATACCACCGCGGACATCCGCATGCCATGGACTACCGGTCCGTCATGAACTCCGGGGAACACGTTCTCAGCCGTCACGACATGCCCTACATGCGGTGGCTGGAGGACACCCTCAAAAAACTGAATATCAATTGAGATGGTCAAGTTCATCGTCTCTGTCGTCATCAGCGTCCTGCTCGCAGGATGCAACCAGGAATCTGGCATGAAAGAAATTGACCCGCTCGTCCAACGCATCACCACCAGCACGTCCGCTGAAGAGGAACGCGCCGCGTCGGAAGCGCTGTGGAACGCGCTCAGCGGACGGAAAGTTGAAGTACAGATATTCGTCGTGCAACCTAACGGCGAGCTCGAAGATGCGCTCACTGTGAAGAGCCCGCACGAGGGCAAGGCTTTCAGGGTGGTGCTGTCGCAAGGCAGGGAATCGAAGGAGTTCGATTGGACGCCGAAGGACAGCAACAACGTCTTCGTGCTGTTCCGCGAGGACTAGCAGCATTGAATGATGGCAACCACCATTGGCTCCTTGGCAAGCGGAGTGAGGCTCTGGAAATGGATTGCACTGCTCGCAGTGGCGGGCACGGCCGCTGCGGCTGCCTACGCCACGTGCGAGCTGGGCAGCGGCGACATCATCGAGTTGCAGGTCTGCGCTGAAAGCGACCCCGCGCCGGTGGCATGGATCTGCAAACAATCGCTGCTCAACTTTCATCCCACGCCGGAAGAGGTGAAGTACCTCAACAGCACCGCAGGCGCCCACATTCCCGCCAGCGCGCCGGACGAGAAGTTGGCGAGGCGGCTGCTCAAGCACTACATAGCTGCGGGCATGAACATCAACGCGGCTGACGAGCGCACGCAATCGAAGTTGACGACGCTGCACGCGATGGTCATGGAGCCGAACCCGAAGGCGGTGGCCTTGCTGCTCGAGTTCGGGGCAGACCCGGGCGCCAAGGACCTGAAGGGGCGCACGGCGCTTGACCCAGCTCGTGAATTGCACGCGAGGGAGCCGACGCTCGCGCGGGCTGAAGTGTTGAAGCACATCGATTTCAAGCGGCAGTAGCCACCGGGCCACCCACGAAGGCATTCCACCATGTCACACCGCTACGCTGCGTTTGAAGCCCAACTGCGAGCGCACTACCCAGAACTGCTCGACATGCTGCGGCCCGGCGTGCCGGCATCGAGAATCGACGAGATCGAAGCGGTGCTCGGGAGGGCCTTGCCTGAAGACTTGCGGCAGGCATATCTTTGGCGAGACGGTTCCGTCGATACGCACTTCCGGTATGACGAACTCGGGCCTGTGCTCATCCAACCGCTCTGCAGGTGGTGCAGCCTGGAGGCGCTCACGATGCTATGGCACCGTGACCGTCACAGCTTCGACGCACTCGACGACGACAGCGTCTATTTCGTTTCTGAAGACGACGAGGACTCCGGCTGGGAGGACATGGCCATCCGACCGTGGGTAGCGCCACCGCCAGACTGGCTCTGCATCGGCTACAGCGGTACACGCTCTTGCGTCTACGTCGACCTTCTTCCTGGCCCGAAGGGAAGACTCGGACAGCTCGTCTACACCGACGGCGAGGGCGGACATCGAGTGATCGCAGGTAGCTTCCGCGAGTACGTCGAAGCCCTCAGCCGTGCAATCGACTCTGGCGGGGTTCGATACGAAGATGGGCAATGGATTTGCGTTGGGTCGAACCAGACTTTCACAGTCCTCGGATTCGAATGACGGCCGCGGGATAGGCTTACCGCGGGGTGCCTGAGCACGTCGCGTGACCACATCGACTTGTTCAACGGCTCACGCATGACCGAACGAACCTCGTGGATACGCATCAACTGGGGCATTTCCTGGGACAGCGTGTGGAGCGACTTCAAGAAGGCGAAGGAAATCTGGTTCTGGCAGATGGCATGAAGGTCATCATTGCAACCCTGCTTGGCGCAGCACTGTTCGGTGCCGCAACCTACGGCCTGCTCGCGATGTTTGCGAACTGGTATGGGCCGAGGTACATCCACTCGGACGCGGACATCAACGCGGTGTTCTTGCCGATGTTCGTTGTTCAGGTGGTATCGGGTGCGGCTGGGGCCGCCTTGGGCTTCTGGTGGGCGGGCAGGCAGCGGGGGCGGGCAAAAGGCAAGACCGGACCCCGACGTCCAAGATGTTTGTCGGCCGTCGCGCTGCTGTCGCTGGTGACAGCGCCCCACAGCGCACTTTGCCGCGGTGTGGAAACAGCCGCACATGCGCGCGCCCGGCGCCTCAGCTGGTGCTGACACCTGCAAGGATTCACAGCCTTGAACGAGGGGGTACCGCCATCTTCTAGGGATGGCCCTGTGCCGGCGCTTCCCGACAATGGCTGCAATCTCGCAGGCGCACCTGCGCCGATACCGGCAACCTGTCACATCGAGGTCGCTCATGCCTTTCACCCTCATGTCCTGGAACGTGCAACGCCTGACCGAGAACTCACGTCAGTACAAGTGGGACGTGGTCAACAACCACATTCAGACCGTCAATCCGGACGTTCTCGGCCTGATCGAGATTGGCGCGAACGTCGCCATCCCGGGATACACCCTTGCCAATTTCGTCAACACGCTCAAGTCGAACGACGATGAGTCCCAGCTGTGCATCGCCGCCTATCTGCGCAACGGTGCCCCGCTGCAGTTGCTGGGAGCCAAGCCCCTGCGCGCAGCCGACACCGAGAACCAGAAGCGCGCACAACTGAAGGTCAATGTCCTGTACGGTGGCGCGGCCTACTCGATCTATCTTTCGCATGCCACCGCAAGCAAGGGTGGCGGCATCGACGCCGTCAGTGGAGCCGTCAGCGAGTTGCGCATCAACAAGAAGGCCATCTGCGTCGGTGACCTCAACTACAACCTGAAGCTGGATGCGAGCATGCTCAATATCCTGCAAAACCAGCAGGTGCAGGTATTGCAGGCAACAGAGATGCATGGGGGCAACGTCAAGAAAACACACAAGAAGGGCGGCATCCTCGACTTCTGCCTGGCCGGCATACAGGCCAATGTGCAGGCCATCCCGATGGCGGCGTATGGGAACTGGAAGACCATCGACCATCGGCCGATCGCGTTTACGATCCAGTAGTCATGCTTCTCGTGGTGGCGTCTTGGTCCGATCGGGGCAGCCCACCCCGGCTCGGGCCAATAGCACGGCTTGACCTCGAGAGCCATTCCACGTGAGGCAACGGCTCACGCGTCACCGAACGAACCTCGTGGATACCCATCAACTGGGGCAGTTTCCGGGACGGCGCGTGGAGCGCAGGCAGCGAGGGCAGGCAAAAGGCGAGACCTGACGCTGCGATCTTCTGAGATCTTGATCACGACACCGAGCGCATAGCCGAAACCGTTGCTGAGCTCGACCACAGGCCGGAACTGCGATATCACGCACTGGCCAGCCATAGCACTGCGACGACTGGCAGCGCGGCCAATGCCGCGCTGCCAAGCAGTTCTTCCACTGGGGCATTGCCGTCTGGAAGCTCGTTGCCATTCGAATGTGCCTCAGCGCCGAGACCCGTTTCGGCCACTCGTTAAGCAGCCGCCGCCGGCAACGACCGCCGAGCCGCCTGTCGAGCGCCTTGAGACTTGAGCAACGCAAGCAATGCAGCGATTTCTTCCGGCGTCAACGACGTAAGACCTGGGAGTTCGCCGTCTCGGGTGCGCTTCAACCGCTCCAGGAAAGCTTTGATGTTGGGGTTCTCCGCCGGGCTGAGGAACCCGCCACTCAGAAGTGACATGGCGTCGACGGAGTCATGCAGCCCGAACGGCTGGGAGCGCGATTTGGAAAGCAACGACTTGCCGAACAGAACCAACTCCGCTTTGAACGTGCCCAGGAACGTGATCTGGTTGTTGAAGCTGAGCGGAGCAATCGTCGCCTCGAGAACGGTCTTGACGTTCGCACCGAACAAGTCTTCGGTGACCTCGAACTTGCCGTGGATCTCTGTGATGCTGCCGGTCGTCGTTGAGAAGTTGACGGTTACCGTGAGCGTGCCGCCCACCTGCGTGAACGTAATGCGACCTTTGCCATCGCTGTAGATGGTGTAGGCGCCGTAGCCGGGGATGGGAATGGTCTGCGTGACGATGCCGTCTTTGATGGTGATGGACTTCTGCCCGAGAACAATCTCCCGGCTCGCAGGATCGATGGTGATCACCTTGACGCCATCGAAGCAAATCGCAATGGCGTTGCCGTCCAGCTTGAGGCTGGGTCTGCTCATGATTCCTCCCTGTTTCTGGTGAGTGGTTTGCCGCGCCAGAAGGCCCGACGCTTCTACACCGGCGCGAAGGCGCGATGCAGATAGAGCGTGGTTCCAAACACGACAGCAACGTACAGCACAACGGAAAGAAGCGCCAACGCAGCAGTGCTCCAACGGAGCACTGCACGGGGGCGCCAGACGAGGTAGCCCGTCAACAGCAAATACGGGAGCAACCGAACCAGCACCGCACCGGACTCCAGCGCCGTGAGATTGCGGTGAAGCGTCAACTGATTCGCAACGCCGGGCACCGCTTCAAAGACAACGTGCCACGCCAGCGCGGCAAGAACGATGGCGTTGACGGCGAGAGCCAGCTTCCCGAACACAGAGTTCGGCACGCTAGGCGCGCCGTCGGTTTCGGTACTGCCCAATGGCTGGTCAGACATTTGTTCCCTCTCCTCGCTTCGGCGGATTTTTGCCGCACACCGGGGCGACGCCAAGGCGGGGTTGTTGCGGGATGTTCTTCTATTGCGCGCCCTCTCCTTGGCCAATGGCCCGTCAATATGCTGCAACTGGCGGCCCACCAGCCCACCAAGCTCAGCCAGTTCGTTAGCAAGGACGTGGCCCACGCCTTCGACACGAACGAAGACAAGAGCGGCATCATCTTCTTGAAGGACGACTATGGCCCGGGCATGCCGGGTGATCAGACCTGTTCAACGGCTCACGCATCACCGAACGAACCTCGGGGATACGCATTCACTGGGGCATTTCCTGCGACGGAGTTTGGAGCGACTTCAAGAAGTCGAAGGAATCTGGTTCTGGCAGATGACATGAAGGTCGTCATCGCAACCCTGCTTGGCGCAGCACTCTTCGGTGCCGCGACCTATGACCTGCTCGCAATGTTTGCGAACTGGTATGGGTCGAGGCACATCCATTCGGACGCGGACATCAACTAGGCGTTCTCGCCAATGCGCGTTGTTCAGGTGGCGTCGGTTGCGGCCGGGGCTGCCTTGGGCTTCTGGTGGGCGCGCGGGCAGCGAGGGCTGGCAAAAGGCAAGACTGACCCCGACTTCGGACTTGCCTCACGCGAGAACCGGTTGACACTTCGCAGCTAGGCCGCTTCCCGCTCTCGCGCCTGTTCTGGAGGCGTGAGGCGGTTACTGAAGAACATAACCTCCGACCCGGTGTAGCGCTGCTGAGCGGTGTAGTGAAGTCCATATGTGAACGAGTGAGCACAGCTGTACATCGCCCGAATCTCCGCGACGTTGTCATAGGACACGATCCAAGGACGCCGGAATCGACTGCTGGTAAGCAGGCGCGCGATTCGCGCGTGGTCATCATGCTTATAAAAGTTGCGATAGAGTCCTGCGCCCTTCACGTAGTACGGCGGATCAAGATAGATCAGCGACGTGCTGGGAAGGAACTGATGGCATCGCAGCAGCAGCTTGTGAGCGTCCTCTTCATAGACGCTGATCGCTGCCGCGTATCGACCTATCCGCTCAAGGCGCTGGCAAAGCTCGTCGCGCATGAACCTGGCATCCAACTTGTACCCACCACTTTGCGACTTGCCGCCAATTGCCCCACCCTTGAGAATCCCGGAGCGATTCGTCCGGTTCATGAAAAGCGTGGCAAATCCTCGCTCAAGCTGACTTCCCTTGGTCTCCCCAAGCATCATGGCGCGCCAATGGTGCCACGCATCCATCGTCACTGGTTCGCTCGCGACCAGCTTGATCAGCTCAGCGGTCTCCTGCACAGCCGCTCGCCAAAACACGGCGACAGCTGGGTCCGCATCATTAATGTGGATGTGGCGAACCACCCCATCCATCAGCAGCACAAGAGCCACGCCAGCACCGCCGGCATAGGGTTCAAGATAGTGGCCGCCAGCCAGCTCGTTGCTGTTGACGACGTCAGCGATTAGTGGCGCAAATCGCGCCTTTCCGCCGGGGTAGCGTAGCGGAGTGAAAAGTTTGTTGGAGTACATGGATAACGGGACTGTAGCCTCGAGCGGCCGTCTTGGCCAGGGGTCAGATGATCCGGCTCGCCGTCTTGGTTACCGCCTCTTCAAAGGACTTGGCAAACCCTGCAGACTCGTCGGCGTGGCAAATGGCCCATTCCCTTATCACACCCCACCGCTTCAATTGATTCCAATGGGCAACCCACCATCCCTTGCTGGCCTCGCGCTGCGCGCTCGTGCTGGAATCGTCAGCAAAGAATGTGTTCGACACTTTGTCGGTGGTTGGGTTGACGACACTGAACCTCCGAAGAGCCTCATGGAATGGCCCGCTTGAGGCGTCCATTACAGCCTTCAGGAAGATCTTTATGACGTTCTCTGGCGAACGGTCAGTGCCGTGAGCACCTCGATGACACGGCAGCTTGATGGTGTTTCCGCGAGCCGCAGCCTTCTGAGGAATCGACGTATCGGCATCGACTATGAGCACGCGGTTCTTGAACAGCGGATCCTTGTCCGGAAGACCGATCAGGTTCGATCCCCCGACACCGAGCGGGATGAGCTTGATTTGCACGCCCAGCTTACTTCCCAAAGCTGCTCTCTTGGCTGTCGGGTATAGGGCATCACAGAACTGGGCGCCTTCTAGATCCTCAAAGTAAACGCCGAGTACAGGCTTCTTCGCTTTCGGTGGAACATCCGCGTCCTGACGAAGTGCCATGTCGTCGAGAATTGCTTCCAATGACTGATCGTCCGCAAGGCGCGGATGCCGTGTGTCAAGAAGGTAGACAACCTTGTCCGGCGCCTTCGAGTTGCCGCCACCCTGAGGATGGACCGCTTCGATCAATCGAGGCGAGTGCGTAGTTGCGATGATCTGCAAATCGAGCCGCTTGGCATGCGCTTTCAATGCCTTGACCAGGCGGTCGATGGCGTGCGGGTGGAACCCCACGTCGAGTTCGTCGATCACGAGAAGGCCACCACAGTAGCTGTCGCCCTGTTCGCGTTGCAGCCGATTGAACGATGCTAACGCCGTTGCGATGCTTCCCAGGCTGTCTTGGCCCATCGAGATCGCAAGCGCGTTGTGCGCGACATAGCCTGGTTGAACTGTCTTCTTCCGGGATCCCTTGATGCTTTGATGGGTGACATCGGTCGTCACTTGGGTGCCGATGATTACTGATCTCACGAAGTCCGCCATAAGCTGGCGATCCTCCGTGTGCATGGTGATTCTCCGGCTCGCCACCTCCCTCTCGTCGGCCTCTCCGATGGATGCCAATCGCTTGATGCCAAGGAAGATTGTGGGCAGAGGCACCTTCGCGTCCTGCCCCACCGGGTCTCCTTCCAGCTTGTCGATCGTTCTGGGTGTTGCCGTCGCAGTAATACTGACCCACCGCGCCGGAGTAAAACTGACCCGCCT
>NZ_CAMLJQ010000020.1 GCF_946480305.1 uncultured Caldimonas sp. | reverse complement strand
TGAGCCAGCAGAAGAAAGTTACCCGCCCGCCGGGGCGGACTCCCGGCGCGAAAGATCAGGCTTGCGCAGCGCTCACCCCCCGCGCCAGCGGGCAGCAGCAGCATGCATGCATGCAAGCAAGCAAGCAGCCCGACGCGCAGCGTCAATACAAGATCCGACAGCGTATCGTCCCCTCCACCGAGCACAGCTCACTCAGCGCAATCTGACTCGCCGACGCATCCACGTCGACCACGACATACCCCACATGCTCGTTGGTCTGCAGATACTGCGCGGCAATATTGATCCCGGCCGCGGAGAACCGCTCGTTCACCCGTGCCATCACCCCCGGCACGTTGTGATGCACGTGCAGCAGCCGGCACTTGCCGGTGTGCTCGGGCAATGACACCTCCGGGAAATTGACCGCCGACACGGTCGATCCGTTGTTGCTGTAGCGGATCAATTTCGCCGCGACCTCGCGCCCGATGCTCTCCTGCGCTTCGGAGGTGGAGCCGCCGATGTGCGGCGTCAGGATCACGTTCTCGAAGCGCGTGAGCGGCGACACGAAGGCCGCGTCGTTGCCCTGGGGCTCCACGGGAAAGACGTCAATCGCGGCGCCCAGCAGGTGCTCGCGGTCGAGCGCATCGACCAGCGCGTCGATGTCGACCACCGTGCCGCGCGATGCATTGATCAGGTAGCTGCCAGGCTTCATCTTCGCCAGCTGAGGGCCGGCGATCATGTTCTGCGTGGACGGCGTCTCCGGTACGTGCAGGCTGACCACGTCGGATGCTTCGAGCAACTCGTCGAGCGAGGCCAGCTGCCGCGCGTTGCCGAGCGGCAACTTCGCCTCGATGTCGTGGAACACCACGCGCATGCCCAGGTGCTCGGCCAGCACGCCGATCTGCGTGCCGATGTGGCCGTAGCCGACGATGCCGAGCGTCTTGCCGCGCACCTCGTAGGAGTTGGCCGCGCTCTTGATCCAGCCGCCGCGGTGCAGCACGGCGTTCTTGTGCGGGATGCCCCGCATCAGCATCACGATCTCGGCCAGCACCAGTTCGGCCACGCTGCGCGTGTTGGAGAACGGCGCGTTGAACACCGGTACGCCCCGTTTGGCGGCGGCCGCCAGGTCGATCTGGTTGGTGCCGATACAGAACGCGCCGACCGCCACCAGCTTGGGCGCCCGCGCCATCACCTCTTCCGTCAAGTGGGTGCGAGAACGGATGCCGACGAAATGCGCGTCCCCGATCGCCTCGATCAATGCGTCATCCGTCAGCGCCTTGGGGTAGGAGACGACCTGGGAGTACCCGTCGCGGTTCAAGGCCTCCACCGCGGAGGGATGGATGCCCTCCAGCAGCACGAACTTCAGCTTGTCCTTCTCGACCGACAGACGCATGCGCAGGCACTCCTTGTTTGTGTGTGTGACGAAAAAAGCAGGCACACAGTGTGCCGGGCTTTGGGCGATCAGGCCACGCAGCCCTTGGCCGCCCCTGCCGCCAGCATGTGCACCGAGACATTCCGCCGTGCCCCGCCCCATCGCGAAATGACCAAAAGCCCGCACAATCCGAGCCCATGCGATCCACGCTTGCCGCATTCGCCCCGCTGCTGCCGTTGCGCGCGGTGTCGTTTCTCGGCCAGGTGCTGCTCGCCACGGTGGCCGGACTGCGCCGCGGCTGGCGCTTCCCGGCACGCGACCTGAGCCGCATCAGCGCCGACTGCAGCGCGCGGGCGCTGCCGATCGTGACCGTCGTCAACGTGCTGGTCGGCGCCATCCTGGCCTTCGTCGGGGCGGTGCAGCTGGTGAAGTTCGGCGCCGGTATCTACGTGGCCGATCTCGTCGGCATCGCCGTCTCGCGGGAGATGGCCGCCGTGATCACCGCGGTGGTGATGGCCGGGCGCACGGGTGCGTCTTTTGCTGCCGAGCTGGCAACAATGCAAACCAACGAGGAAATCGACGCACTCGAGGTGCTGGGGCTGCACGCGGTGGACTACCTGGTGGTGTCCCGTGTCGTGGCGTTGCTGTTGCTGATGCCGCTGCTGTTCGTCTACGGTTGTGCCACCGGCCTGCTGGGCGGCATGCTGGTCGGCGTCGGCATGCTCGACCTCGCGCCCGCGGCCTATTTCGACCGCACCTTCCAGGCACTGTCGTGGGAGCACGTCGGGCTCGGGCTGGTCAAGTCCTTCGTCTTCGGCGCATTGG
Source organism: uncultured Caldimonas sp. (assembly GCF_946480305.1). The sequence continues at coordinate 70,027 of NZ_CAMLJQ010000020.1, read as the reverse complement.
TCGCGATGACCGGCTGCTACTACGGCCTGTATGCACAGCGCAACGCGGCGGGCGTCGGGTTGGCGACGACGCAGGCGGTCGTCGTCAGCATCGTCGGCATCATCGCGCTCGACGCGGTGTTCGCCGTGTGCGCCAACGCGTTGGGGGTGTGAGCATGCTGCTGGCGGTGCGCGACCTCGAAATGCGCTTCGGCGAGCGGCTGATCCAGCGCGACGTGTCGTTCGAGGTGGAGCGCGGCACGATCTTCGCGGTGATGGGCGGCAGCGGCTGCGGCAAGAGCACGTTGCTGAAGCATCTCGTCGGCCTGCTGCAGCCGGCCTCGGGCCGCGTGGAATACGACGGTGTCGACTTCTGGAGTGCCGATGACGCGGCACGCTCGCGCATCCGCACCACCTTCGGCATGCTGTTCCAGAGCGGCGCGTTGTGGTCTTCGATGACCCTGCTCGAAAACGTCTGTCTGCCGCTGGAGCAGCACACCACGCTCGACGCACGGCAGCGTGAAACCCGCGCGCGCGAGGTGCTCGAGTGGGTCGGCCTCGAGAAGTTTGCCGACTACCGCCCCGCCGACATCAGCGGCGGCATGAAAAAGCGCGCCGGCCTCGCGCGGGCGCTCGCCACCGAACCGCAACTGCTGTTTCTGGACGAGCCCTCCGCGGGGCTCGACCCCATCAGCTCGAAGCGGCTCGACGACCTGATCCTCGACGTGCGCCAGCGCACCGGCGCGGCGGTGGTCATGGTGAGCCACGAACTGCCCAGCCTGCTCGCGGTGGCCGATGACGGCATCTTCCTCGACGCCGACAGCCGGCACCCGATCGCCCGCGGCAGCCCGCGGGAATTGCGCGATCATGCGCAGCACCCCACCGTGCGGGCCTTCCTGCACCGAGAAGAACCGGAGACCGCTGTCACGCCATGAAACGTCACGCCCTGCTCGTCGGCAGCTTCGTCATCGGCGCCATGGTGCTGCTGGTCATCGGGATCATCTGGCTCAGCGGCAGTTCGCTGTTCCGCCAGGAGCTGCGTGCCGCGATCTACTTCCAGGGCAGCGTCAACGGCCTGTACGTCGGCGCACCGGTGACCTTCCGTGGCGTGCCGGTCGGGCGCGTCGAGGAGATCGGCATCGAGGTCGACGGCGACACCCTCGATGCACGCATTCCGGTGCGGGTGTCGATCCGCACCGACGCCGTGCGCTTCTCCAGCCCGGGTGAAAGCGTGCCGCTGGATCTGCCGACCCTGGTGCAGCGCGGCCTGAGGGCCCGACTGCTGGCGCAGAGTTTCGTCACCGGGCAGAAGTACATCGAGCTCGATTTCGTCCCCGACACACCGGCGGTCTTCTCCGGCTCCGGCCGCGAGCCGGAGATCCCTGCCCTGGCCGACCGCTTCGGCGCCTTGATCGACCAGGTGGCCGACCTGCCGCTGCGCGAGACGGTGCAGGACTTCCGGGCCACGCTGCAGCAACTGCAGAAGACGCTCGCCAAGACCAACGCCACGCTCGACATCGCCGGGCAGGAGCTGGCGGGAACGGCCGCCGAGGCCCGCAAGACGCTGGTCGGGGCCACCGCCGCACTGCAGCGAATGGAAGGGCAGACGACGACCACCCTGCAGTCGGTCACCCGGCTTGCAGACAGCGCACGCACCGCAGTCGCGACCGCCGGCCCCGATCTTCAGCAGACACTTGCGAGCGCGCGCCGCGCGGCCGACAGTGCCGAACTCGCGATGCAGCGGGTGGCCGAACTCACGGCGCCCGGCACCCCGCTGCGAGCCGACCTCGATTCGGCCGTTCGCGACCTCGCCCTCGCAGCCCGCGGGCTGCGCGAGTGGAGCGAGGTGCTGGAAGAGAAACCCAACGCCGTGATCTTCGGCAGAGACCGACCATGACCCGTTCCCCGGCCCTCGTCGCCCTCCTTGCTTTGTCGCTCGGGGCATGCGCAAGCAATGGCCCGCCGCCTGTGCTGCTGACGTTGCCTGCTGGCACGAGCCCGACGCCCGCCCCCGCGCCCTCAGCGACGAGCGGCACGCTGGTCGTGCGCCGAGTGACGGTTCCCGAATACCTGCAGAGCCGCCGCGTCCGCTACCGCGCCGACGCCAGCACGCTGCAGGCTTGGCCTGAGGTCTCTTGGGCAGAACGCCTGGAGGTGGGCGTCACGCGCGAATTCGCAGCCGCTTTGCGGCGCGCGCTGCCCGGCTGGACGATCTGCGAAGGCACGTGCGCGAGTGGCCACGCCGAACTGAGCCTGCAAGTCGATGTCCGCCCGCTCGATTTCGTCCGCGCCGACAAGGCTCTGCAGGCTGGTGCGCGCTGGTCCCTGAGCCCTGCGAGCATGACGTCCGCACCCTACAGCGGGCATCTCGATGCCCGCATCCCCGTGCAAGCGGACACCCCGCAGGGCCACGCCCTGGCCATCTCCGAATTCCTGCATGCGCTTGCAAAGACGGTTGCAGAGCGAGCCAACGCACCTCGGTGATCCACCGGAGCGCATTCCAGTGCGCACTCGACATCACCCGGCATGATGAACCAAACGAGTGATCCTGTTGATCGGGAACAAGCCTATTTCGGGTATTCCCGTCATCGGCTTGTCATGTCCGGGAGCTGACGGCACACTGGTCCGAACCCTGTGGGGCTTTCCTCAACCTTCCGAAAGGAGGATTTATGAACCTGACAATCAGCGGTCATCACCTGGAAGTTACTCCCGCACTGCGAGAGTATGTGCTCACAAAGCTGGATCGCGTCACCCGGCATTTCGATCAGGTGGTGGATATCAACGTGCTGTTGAGCGTTGAGAAGCTGAAGGAAAAGGAGCGTCGGCAGAAGGCCGAGGTCAACGTCCATGTGAAGGGCAAGGACATCTTCTGTGAAACGTCTCACGAAGACCTCTACGCGGCCATCGACCAGCTGATGGACAAGCTCGACCGGCAGGTCGTCAAGCACAAGGGCCGATTGCAAGACCATCATCATGAGTCGCCCAAGCGCATGAACGGAGCAGCGGGCGAGACGCCGCAGTAAGGTTCGAACACGCTTTTCACGACGAGCGGCCTACGGGCCGCTTGTCATTTGTGACAGTTGCCACATCGCCCGCTTGCTGCATCGCAGCAAGCGGAGCACAATCGGAACCAAGTCATGGAGGCTGCTCTCTACCCGATGGAGTGCACTTTTAAGCTTTCTATAATGCAACGCTTTGTCACCGACCCAGCGCCCACCCCAGCCGCTTCGGCAGGCTGAAGGCCCGCGCCAGGACCCCAGATGAACCGTCTCGCCGCCATCCTGCCCTCCAGCAACGTGCTGGTGAATGTGGACGCCACCAGCAAGAAGCGGGCCTTCGAGCACGCTGGGCTGCTGTTCGAGAACCACCACGCCATTGCGCGCGCGACCGTGACCGACAACCTGTTCGCCCGGGAGCGGCTCGGTTCCACCGGGCTGGGTCACGGGGTGGCCATCCCGCATGGGCGGATCAAGGGCCTGAAGAATCCGCAAGCCGCCGTGCTGCGTGTTCAGCAGCCCATCCCGTTCGATGCACCCGACGACGAACCGGTCAACCTGCTGATCTTCCTGCTGGTGCCGGAGGCCGCCACGCAGCGCCATCTCGAGATCCTCTCCGAGATCGCCGAACTGCTGTCCGACCGTGAACTGCGCGAGCGCCTCAAGACCGAGCCGGACGCCGCCAAGGTCCACGAAATGATCTCTTCCTGGGAGCCGCTGAAGTCGGTGGCCTGACGCCCCGCTTCACTGCCAGCCCGCCCGCGCCGCTTGAAACCCACCGTCATCAGCGCCGAGGCCCTGTTCGAAGCCCAGCGGGCGACGCTGAAGTGGCAATGGATCGCCGGCCACGCCCATCCCGAACGCCGGTTTGACGAAGTTGCCGTGCGCGATGCGCAGTCGGCAGCTGATCTCGTCGGCTACCTCAACTACATCCACCCCTATCGGGTTCAGATCGTCGGCCGGCGCGAAGTGGAGTACCTTGCCGACGCCAACGCCGAAGACCAGGCCCGCCGCATTTCCCGCATCGTGACGCTGGAGCCGCCTGTCCTCGTGGTGGCAGACGGACAGACACCGCCCGACCAACTGGTGGCGATGTGCGAGCGTGCCGAGATCCCGCTGTTCGTCACGCAGGAGTCGGCCGGCTTCGTGATCGACGTGATGCGCAGCTATCTGTCGATGCACTTCGCCGAGCGCACCACGCGCCACGGCGTGTTCATGGACATCCTCGGCCTGGGTGTGTTGCTCACCGGTGAGTCGGGCCTGGGCAAGAGTGAACTCGGACTCGAGCTGATCTCGCGCGGCAACGGGCTGGTGGCGGACGATGCGGTCGATCTGTACCGCGTCTCGCAGAGCGCGATCGAGGGCCGCTGCCCCGAACTGCTGATGAACCTGCTGGAAGTCCGCGGCATCGGCCTGCTCGACATCAAGGCGATCTTCGGCGAGACGGCTGTGCGCCGGAAGATGCGGCTGAAGCTGATCGTGCACCTCGTGCGCAAGGAAACGCTGGAGCGGGACTTCGAGCGGCTTCCCTATGAACCGCTGTACGAAGAGATCCTCGGCGTGCCGGTGCGCAAGGTGGTGATCGCCGTCGACGCCGGCCGCAACCTGGCGGTGCTGGTGGAAGCCGCCGTGCGCAACACCATCCTGCAACTGCGCGGCATCGACACCTACAAGGAATTCATCGAGCGTCACCAGCAGGCGATGCTGCGGGGGGAGTGACTAGCGCTCCATCGGGTGATGGTGGTGCCCGACGCCCGCCTTGCCCTTGCAGTTGTCGCAGACGACATAGAGCGAGAGGGAGTGGTCCTGCAGTTCGTAGCCGCGCTCTTTCGCGATCTCCTGCTGGCGGCGCTCGATCTCGGCGTCGTAGAACTCCTCGACGCGGCCGCACACCACGCACACAAGATGGTCGTGGTGCTTGCCTTCGTTGAGCTCGAACACGGCCTTGCCGGCTTCGAAGTGGTTGCGCGACAGCAGGCCGGCCTGCTCGAACTGCATCAACACGCGGTAGACGGTCGCGAGGCCGATATCCGACCCTTCCGCCAGCAACGCCTTGTAGACGTCTTCGGCGGTCATGTGGCGCTGTTTCGCGCTCTGGAAGACTTCGAGGATCTTGAGTCGGGGCAGCGTGGCCTTCAAGCCGCTGCTCTTGAGTTCGTCGACGTTGGTCATGGGGGCGGCTCCATCCGCGGCCATGGGCTGCCAGTGAAGGCCCACCCGGTAGAATCCGGCAATCATATCGAGGTTGCGGGCGCCGCCCGCGCTTCCCGCTCACATATCCCTATGTCCCTCATCATCCGTTGGGGCCGCCGTGCCGGCCTGGTCGCGGTCTTCGGTGCGCTTGCAGCCTGCAGTTCGCTGGATTCGAGCGACAACTTCCTGGGCGTGATCACGCCCTATCGCATCGAGGTCGTGCAAGGCAATGTCGTCACGCGCGAGATGGCCGCCGCCGTGCGCCCGGGCATGAGCCGGACGCAGGTGCGCGACATCCTCGGCTCGCCGCTGCTGACGGACATCTTCCACACGGACCGCTGGGACTACATGTTCACGATCCGACGCCAGGGCACGGCACCGCAGCAACGGCGCGTCACGGCGTATTTCGACGGGGAGCGTCTCGCGCGCATCGAGGCAGACGAGTTGCCGACCGAGCAGGAATTCGTCGACTCGATCGACACCTTCAAGCGCCGCGGCGATCCGCCCACCCTCCAGCTCACCGAAGCACAGCTGAAGGCCCTGCCCGCGCCGCCCGCGCGGTCCGCCGAGGAAGCACCACCCGAGGCACCCGCACGCACCTACCCCCCGCTCGAACCCGCCGGCCGCTGACCCACAACCGCCCGGTGCCTGCCGCCAGGAGCCACTTGTCCATGAACCATCGCATTGCCATCGCCGGAAGCTCCGGCCGCATGGGCCGCATGCTGATCGAAGCCGTGCTCGCGGCAGACGACTGCCAGCTGACCGCGGCGCTCGACCAGCCCGGAAGCCCGACGCTCGGCCAGGACGCCGGCGGCTTTCTCGGGCAGACCACGGGTGTGGCCATTGCCGCCGACCTGCAGGCCTCTCTCGCGCAGGCCGGCTGCCTGATCGACTTCACGCGGCCCGAAGGCACCCTGGCCCACCTCAAGGTATGCCGCGAGCTGGGCGTGAAAGCCGTCATCGGCACCACCGGCTTCACCGAGTCGCAAAAGGCGGAGATCGCCAAGATCGCGCGCGACATCGCGATCGTGATGGCGCCCAACATGAGCGTCGGCGTGAACGTCGTGCTCAAGCTGCTCGACATGGCGGCGCGCGCACTGAACCAGGGCTACGACATCGAGATCATCGAGGCCCACCACCGCCACAAGGTCGACGCCCCGAGCGGCACGGCGCTGAAGATGGGCGAGGTGGTGGCCGCGGCACTGGGGCGCGACCTGAAGGAATGTGCGGTGTACGGCCGTGAAGGCGTGACCGGCGAGCGCGACCCGTCGACCATCGGTTTCGCCACCGTGCGCGGCGGCGACATCATCGGCGATCACACCGTGCTGTTCGCCGGCACCGGCGAGCGCATCGAGATCAGCCACAAGTCGTCCAGCCGCGCCGGCTATGCGCAAGGCAGCCTGCGCGCGGTGCGCTTCCTCGCGGACAAGACCTCCGGCCTGTACAACATGGCCGACGTGCTCGGCATGGGCTGACCCTGCTTCACTCGCGAACGACCGGGAACACAAGAATGAACGGCTTCGAACATTTCTGGGTCGAGGGAGACGCGATCACCAAAGGCGTGGCCCTGCTGCTGCTCGCGATGTCGGTGAGCGCGTGGGTCGTGATCTTCTGGAAGGGCTGGCTGCTGCGCCGCGCGCGGGTCGACATCGAACGCGCGGTGCCGGCTTTCTGGGCGGCGGGTTCGGTGGAGGACGGTCGCCAGCGCCTGGCCGGCTTCGACCGCGAAGGCCTGGTCGGCCCGCTGCTCGATGCCGCGCTGCACAAGCCCCCGGCCGGCACGCTGGAATCGGCGGGGCACATCGAATCGCAGTTGACGCGGCGGCTGCGCGATGCGCTGCACGGCAGCCTGCGCCAGCTGCAGTTCGGTCAGGTGCTGCTGGCCTCGATTGGCAGCACGGCCCCGTTCATCGGGCTGTTCGGCACCGTATGGGGGATCTATCACGCGCTCGTGACGATCTCGTCCGAGGGCCAGATCACGATCGAGAAGATCGCCGGGCCGGTGGGCGAAGCGCTCATCATGACGGCGGCCGGCCTGGCCGTCGCGATCCCGGCCGTGCTGGCCTACAACGTGTTCAGCAAGCTGGTGGCGGGCTGCGAAGCCGAACTGGAAGGCTTTGCGCACGACCTGCGCGAAATGGTCGCCGGCCCCGCACACCACACCGAGGTGGCCTGACATGGCTTTCGGCCGGCTCGAACGCACTGCCGCGCCGCGGCCGATGAGCGACATCAACATGACGCCGCTGATCGACGTGATGCTGGTGCTGCTGGTGATCTTCATGATCACGGCCCCGCTGATGACCTCCAGTCTCAAGCTCGATCTGCCCAAGACCGACGCCGCCGCGCCGAACGACGCACCACGCTTCGTCCGGGTTGCGCTCACGCCCGAGGGCGACCTCTACCTCGACGATCAGAAGCTGCCGCAGGAGGAGTTCGTGTTCCGCATCGGCGCGTGGGGCAAACAGCACCCGGACACCGAAGTGCACCTGCGCGCCGATCGCAGCGTGCCTTACGGCCGGGTGGCCGAGCTGATCGGCATCGTGCAGAAGGCCGGCCTGAACCGCATCGCCTTCGTCGCCGACCCGGTGCCCGCTCCCACACAATGAGCGCCCGCCGCCAGGGTGGCCGCTGCACCCCCTGGTTTCTATAATCGGCCACCCTTTCCTCGCCTGCAGGACCAGCGCGCCTCGCCAGGCACGCGACACCCATGAACACCCGAAACCTCCCCGCCTACGACCACCGCCAGGTGGAAACCGATGCCCAGGCTCATTGGCAGTCGCGCGATGCCTACCGCGTGACCGAAGACACGAGCAAGAAGAAGTTCTACGCCTGCTCGATGCTGCCCTACCCCTCGGGCAAGCTGCACATGGGGCACGTGCGCAACTACACGATCAACGACATGTTGACGCGCTACCTGCGCATGAACGGCTACAACGTGCTGATGCCGATGGGCTGGGACGCCTTCGGTCTGCCGGCCGAGAACGCGGCGCTGAAGAACAACGTGCCGCCCGCGAAGTGGACCTACGACAACATCGCCTACATGAAGAAGCAGATGCAGGCGATGGGCTTGGCGATCGACTGGTCGCGCGAAATCGCCACCTGCGACCCGAGCTACTACAAGTGGAACCAGTGGCTGTTCCTGAAGATGCTCGAGAAGGGCATCGCCTACCGCAAAACGCAGGTCGTCAACTGGGACCCGGTCGACCAGACGGTGCTGGCCAACGAGCAGGTGATCGACGGCCGCGGCTGGCGCACCGGTGCGCTGGTCGAGAAGCGCGAGATCCCCGGCTACTACCTGAAGATCACCGACTATGCCGACGAACTGCTCGATCAGGTGGTCAACCACCTGCCCGGCTGGCCGGAGCGCGTGCGGCTGATGCAGGAAAACTGGATCGGCAAGAGCGAGGGGGTGCGTTTTGCGTTCCCCCACGAGATCCGCGGCGCCGATGGCCAGCTGATCCAGGATGGCAGGCTGTACGTGTTCACGACGCGCGCCGACACCATCATGGGCGTCACGTTCTGCGCCGTCGCGCCCGAGCATCCGCTGGCGCAGCATGCGGCCGCGTCGAATGCCCAGCTCGCTGCGTTCATCGAGGAATGCAAGAAGGGCGGCACGACCGAGGCCGAGCTGGCGCTGAAGGAAAAGGAAGGCCTGCCGACCGGGCTGTTCGTCACCCACCCGCTGACCGGCGAGCAGGTCGAGGTGTGGGTCGGCAATTACGTGCTGATGAGCTACGGCGACGGCGCCGTGATGGGCGTGCCGGCGCATGACGAACGCGACTTCGCCTTCGCGAAGAAGTACGGCCTGCCGATCAAGCAGGTGATCGCGGTCGAGGGCGAGTCGTTCTCCACCGATGCGTGGGCCGAGTGGTATGGCGACAAGCAGCGCGGCGTGACCGTGAACTCGGGCAGCTTCGACGGGCTGGGGTACAAGGCCGCCGTTGACGCCGTGGCCGACGCGCTCATCGCGAAGGGTCTGGGCGAGAAGAAGACCACCTGGCGCCTGCGCGACTGGGGCATCAGCCGCCAGCGCTACTGGGGCACACCGATCCCGATCATCCACTGCGTCGACTGCGGCCCGGTGCCGGTGCCCGAGAAGGACCTGCCCGTCGTGCTGCCGCAGGACTGCGTGCCCGACGGCAGCGGCAACCCGCTGAACAAGCGCGCCGACTTCCTCAACGTGCCCTGCCCCACCTGCGGCAAGCCGGCGCAGCGTGAAACCGACACGATGGACACCTTCGTCGACTCGTCGTGGTACTTCATGCGCTACTGCGACCCGACCAACGACGACCAGATGGTGGCGGGCGGCGCGCAGTACTGGATGCCGATGGACCAGTACATCGGCGGCATCGAGCACGCGATCCTGCACCTGCTGTATGCGCGCTTCTGGACCAAGGTGATGCGCGACCTGGGCCTGGTGCAGGTGAACGAGCCGTTCGTCAAGCTGCTGACGCAGGGCATGGTGCTGAACCACATCTACTCGCGCCGCACCGACAAGGGCGGGGTCGAGTATTTCTGGCCGCAGGACGTGGACAACGTGCACGACGAGCACGGCAAGATCGTCGGCGCCAAGCTCAAGAGCGACGGCTCGGCCGTGACCTACGAGGGCGTGGGCACGATGAGCAAGTCGAAGAACAACGGCGTCGACCCGCAGGACCTGATCGACAGCTACGGCGCCGACACGGCCCGCCTGTTCGTGATGTTCGCTTCGCCGCCGGAGCAGACGCTCGAATGGAACGACGCGGGCGTCGAAGGCGCGCACCGCTTCCTGAAACGGCTGTGGACGTACGCGCAGGCGCACCGCGAGCAGATCGGCGAAGCGCTGCCGGAGGGCTTGGCCGCCGAGCTGATCTACGCCTCGGCACCGTCCGACGTGAAGAAGCTGCGCCTGGAGGTGTATCGCCTGCTGCAGCAGGCCACCTACGACTACGAGCGCATGCAATACAACACCGTGGTCTCGGCCTGCATGAAGCTGCTCAACACGCTGGAGAGCTTCGATGCGCAGGGACATCCGGATCGCCACTACGCATCGTGGGCGGTGCACGAGGCGGTGGGCATCCTGTTGCGCGTGCTCTACCCGGCCTGCCCGCACATCACCCATGGGCTGTGGCAGGAACTGGGTTACGCCGGCCAGTACGGCGAGCTGCTCGATGCGCCGTGGCCGCGCGTCGACGAGGGCGCGCTGGTGCAGGACGAGATCGAGCTGGTGCTGCAGGTCAACGGCAAGCATCGCGGTTCAGTGACGGTGCCGGCGGGTGCCGACAAGGCGGCCATCGAGGCCGCTGCACTCGCCAGCCCCGAGTTTGCGAAGTTCGCCGAAGGCAAGCCGGCGAAGAAAGTGATCGTCGTGCCGGGCCGCCTGGTCAACGTGGTGGTGTGAGCCGATGACCACGCGACGCAACCTGCTTCTCGCCACACCGGCCCTGCTGTTGGCGGGCTGCGGTTTCCGCCTGCGTGGCGCGCACCAGTTCGACTTCAGCAGCATCCGGCTCGGCTTTGGCCGCCGTTCGGAGATCGGCAACGAGGTGCGACGCCAGCTCGTTGCCACGCCTGGCATGCAGGTGGTCGAGGCCGAGAAAGACGCGCAGGTGGTGCTGGAGATCCTGGAGGACTCGGTGTCGCGCACTGCCAGTGCCAGCACCGCGGCCGGCCAGGTGCGCGAAATCGGCGTGCATGCACGATTGCACTTCCGGTTGCGCACGCCTGCGGGCCGCGAACTGATCGGTGCCACGCAGCTCGGTGCGAGCCAGGCCATCAGCTACAACGAGACCTACGCGCTCGGCAAGGAGAGCGAAGAGGCCGAGGTACTGCAGGATCTGCGCGCCGACCTCGTCATGCAACTGATGCGGCGGCTGGCCGCCGTGAAGCTGTAACCCATGCAGGTGCGCCTGGACCAGCTCGCCGCGCACTTGCAGCGCGACCTGCGCCCGCTCTATACGATCCACGGCGACGAAGCACTGTTGTCGCAGGAGGCCTGCGACGCCGTCCGCGACGCCGCGCGCAGTGCCGGTCACACCGAGCGGACCGTCTACACGGTGGCCGGCGCTCATTTCGATTGGGGCGAACTGCTTGGGGCCGCCACGGCGCTGAGCCTGTTCGCCGACAAGCGCCTGATCGAGATCCGCATCCCGGGCGGCAAGCCGGGCAAGGAGGGCTCGGAGGCGCTGCAGCGTTATTGCGACGCCCTGGGTGACGACGTCGTCACCATCGTAACCCTGCCTCGGCTCGACAAGGCCACGCAATCGAGTGGCTGGTTCACGGCGCTCGATGGCGTAGGCGTGACGTTGCGGGTCGACCCGATCGAACGCAAGGCGCTGCCGCAGTGGATCGCGCAACGGCTCGCGGCACAGAACCAGCGCGTGCAGGCCGGCGAGGCCGGGCAGCAGACGCTCGGCTTCTTTGCCGACCGGGTCGAAGGGAACCTGCTGGCGGCGCACCAGGAGATCCAGAAGCTCGCTCTGCTCTACCCCGCTGGCGAACTGAGCTTCGAGCAGGTGGAGGCCGCCGTGCTCAACGTCGCCCGCTACGACGTCTTCAAGTTCGCCGAGGCCGTGCTGGCCGGGCAGACGGCCCGCGTGCTGCGCATGCTCGACGGACTGGAAGCCGAAGGCGAGGCGGCCGTGCTGGTGCACTGGACCTTGGCCGAAGACATTCGCGCGCTCAAGCGCGTGAAGGATGCGATGGCTGCGGGCCGGCCGCTGCCGATGGCGCTGCGAGAGCAACGCGTGTGGGGCGTCAAGGAAAAGCTGTTCGAGCGTGCCCTGCCCCGGTTGAGCGATACAAGCCTTTATGCGCTGCTCGACGCCGCCGCCATCTGCGACGGACTCGTCAAGGGCCTGCGCCACCCCGACTGGCCACACGATGCGTGGAGCGCGCTGCGTCGGTTGGCACTGATGGTGGTCGATGCCGTGGCCACCCCGCCTGGTGCCGCCACCTCGTCACGCTGGCTGGCGCTGCGCGCCTGAGAGCTGCCATGCCACCCGGCATCGGCCTGGCTCCCAGGGAAACGCCAGCCCCCAAGGCTGCTTGCCCCTTCAGCAGCTTGCCGCGTGGCGGCAGGTCTGGCGGCGCTCAGTAGCCCGCGCCGCGGTCCACCAGATGACGCACTGCGCGCCCCTCGCGCAGCGCGTGCACGTTCTCGGCCACGACCGCGGCAGCAGTGCGTGCATCGGTCTGGGCCGCAGCATGCGGCAGTACCGTGACACGCGGATGCGCCCAGAAGCGATGCCCGGCTGGCAGCGGCTCGGTGCGGAACACGTCGAGCACCGCGCGATGCAGGTGGCCCGAATCCAGCGCCTCGAGCAGTGCGTCGTCGACGACGTGCGCGCCGCGCGCCAGGTTCACGAGGCTGGCACCGGGTCGCATGCCTGCGAACGTGTCGGCGTCGAAGAAGTCGCGCGTCGATGCGGTCAGCGGCAGCAGGTTGATGACGATCTCTGCCTGCGCCAGCAGCGCAACACGCCCGTCGTCGCCATGCACGGTGCGCAGGCCCCCGATCGCTGCGGGGCGGCGGCTCCAGCCGACCACGTCGTACCCGTTGGTCTGCAAGCGCAGCGCGACAGTGCGGCCCAACGCCCCCAGGCCGAGCACACCGACGACCACCTCGTCGGCGCGCCGCTGCACGGGCCGCATCCAATGCCCGGCCTGCTGCGCGGCAGCGCAGTCGAACCAGCCACGGTGGAGCGACAGCACGGCCCACAGTGCGGTCTCGGCCATCGCCTCGCTCATCGCGGGGTCCACCATGCGCGCCAGCGGCACGCCTGCGGGCAAGGAGGGGTCCGCCAGCAGGCGTTCCACGCCTGCCCACAGCGACTGGATCAGCCGCAGGTTGCGCAGCCCGGCGAGGCTGCCCTCGGGCGGGTTCGCAACCACGGCAATCTCGATCGAGTCGCGCACCTCGGCCGGCAACCCCGGCTGCCACACGACCCACCGTTCGCGCGGCAGCACGCGCTGCAACTCGAACTGCCACTGCGCCAGCTCGGTCGGATCGAAGCGGCCCGCCAGAAGAATGCACATGGCCCGCACGAACGCGCGATCAGTCCTTGCCGACCAGCGAGAGCACGCGCACCAGCGCGTGCTTCACGGCGCCGAAGCGCACCTTGGTGCGGTCCCCCTTGAACAGCATGACTTCGGTCTGCACGAAGTCCTGCCCCCGGGCGAACCCGAACCACACGGTGCCGACAGGCTTGGCCTCGGAGCCCCCGCCTGGTCCTGCAATGCCGGTGACCGCCACGCTCACCTGGGCGCGGGAGTGCTGCAAAGCCCCGAGGGCCATCGCCATCGCGACCTCCCGGCTCACCGCGCCGTGACGCTCGATCATCTCGGCCGGCACGCCCAGCAGCTCGGTCTTGGACTCGTTGGAGTAGGTGACGTAGCCGCGCTCGAACCAGTCGCTGGAGCCGGCGATCGACGTGCAGGTGCCGGCGATCAGCCCGCCGGTGCACGACTCCGCCGTGACCAGCATGAGGCCACGCGCGCTCAGCGCCAGGCCGAGCTGCGTCAACAGCGTGTCCAGCGCCTGCACTTCCACCAGACGATCGAGTCCGAGGCTGCCCATGTGTGTTCTCCTGCCGACCCGGAGGCGCTGCTACCAGACGCGCCAGAGCGCGAACACCATCAACGTGCAGAACGCGGCGACCAGGTCGTCGAACAGGATACCGAAACCCCCGCGCCAGCCTCCCCCCTTGAATCGGGCATCGGCCCAGGCCACCGGCCCCGGCTTGGCGGCATCGAAGAAGCGGAACCACCCGAACGCGGCGAGCTGCGTCCAGAGGACCGACCAGCCGCCAGCGCCGCCCGAAGGGGTGACGAGCCACAGCACGGCCCAGAAGCAGACGATCTCGTCCCACACGATGCTGCCCGGGTCGGCCTGCCGCAGGTGCCGGGCCGTCAGCGTGCAGGCCCACCAGCCGACCAGCAGCGAGGCCGCCAGCAGCAGGGCCCATTGCAGGTCGCCCAGCCACACGTCGAGCACGGCGAAGCTGAGCCAGGCCCACAACGTGCCCACGGTGCCGGGAGCCACCGGGCTCAACCCGCTGCCGAAGCCGAGCGCGAGCCAATGCGCGGGGTGCGACAGCATGAAGCGCACGTCGGGCAAGCGCGCGCGGATGGGAGGCTCGGAAACGATCTCGCTGACGGACGTGTTCATGTGCGGAAATGATCAAAGCCGGCGAAGCGCAGGTCGACGGGTCGCCCGCGCGCATCGACGGTGCGCAGGCCCGGGTCGGCATCGATGCGGCCGACACGGGTGACCTCGACGCCCGCCGCCCGGCCGGCAGCCTGCACGGCCTCGCGCATGGCGGGCGCGGCCGTGAACAGCAGTTCGTAGTCGTCGCCGCCCGCCAGCGTGCACTGTTGTTGCCACGGTTCGGGCTGCGCCGCCAGGATCTCGCTGCGGGGCAGCGCGTCGACGTTCACCGTGGCGCCGACACCGGAGCGTTGCAGCACGTGTGCAAGGTCGCCCACCAGGCCGTCGGAGAGGTCGATGGCACTGCTCGCCACGCCTCGCAACGCCACCCCCAGGGCCACGCGCGGCTGCGGCTGCTCCAGCGCCTGGCGCACACGCTCGAAAGCCTCGCCGGCAAGCGCCACGGTGCCGCGAAACGCTTCCAGCGCCAACCGTGCATCGCCCAGCGTGCCGCTCACGTACAGGTCGTCGCCTGCCTGCGCACCGCTGCGCAGCAGCGCCTGACCCACCGGCACCTCGCCGAAGATCGACACGTTGATGGCCAGCGGGCCGCGCGTCGTGTCGCCGCCCACCAGCTCGCACCCGTGCGCATCGGCCAGGCTCAGCAGACCGTGGGCAAAGCGCTCGAGCCACACCGCATCGGCGCCGGGCAGCGCCAGGCTGAGCGTGAAGGCCAGCGGCTCCGCGCCGCACGCCGCCAGGTCGGACAGGTTCACCGCCAGCGCCTTGTGCCCGAGCCGCTCGGGCGCCACGGTGGAGAGGAAATGCCGGCCCTCGATCAGCAGGTCGGTCGAGGTGGCGAGCTGCATGCCAGGCCTCGGCTGCAGCAGCGCGCAGTCGTCGCCCACGCCGAGCACCGCACGCCGCACGGGGCGCGTGAAATAGCGTTGGATCAGTTCAAATTCGCCAAGAGCCATGACGGCATTGTCGCGCCGGCCCGGGCCCGGCCTCACAACCTGGCGTCGCGCAGCAGGTTGGCGAGCTCCACGGCCGACTTGACGTCCATCTTCTCGAATACGCGGGCACGGTGCACCTCGACCGTGCGCACGCTGATGTCGAGGTCGTCGGCGATCAGCTTGTTGGGGCGGCCCGCGATCACGAGCCGCATCACGTCGCGCTCGCGGTCGGTCAGCTCGGCAAGCTTGCGTTGCACGTTCTGGGCCTCGTGCCGCTGTCCGATCACCTCGGCACTGCGGGCCAGCGCCTGCTCCACGCGATCGACCAGCGCGTTGTCGGAGAACGGCTTCTCGACGAAATCGAACGCGCCGCGCTTGACGGCCGCCACGGCGGTCGGCACATCGGCATGCCCGGTCAGGAAGATCACCGGCATCACCTCGGTCAACCCTCGCTCGATGAGGCGGTCGAACAGTGCCAGGCCGCTCATGCCGGGCATGCGCACGTCGAGCAGCAGGCAGCACGGGTCGCGCGGCATGTAGGGGCCGTGCGCACTGCGCTGCTCCAGCATGGCCTCGAATGCTTCGGCCGAGGCATACCCTTCGGACAGCAGCCGCCGCGACCGCAGCAGCCAGGCCAGCGCGTCGCGCAGCACGTCCTCGTCGTCGACGAGATAGACGGTCGGGATGGCGTGTGACGCGTTGCTCAATGAATCACCTCCGTGCTGTACGCGCAATGCGGGCCTTGTCCCGCGGGCGCATGTCGTTCATGGGCTGACCGGGTGCGCCGGGACGGCGCTGGCAGCCGCGGCCTCGCGGCTGGCCGCGCTGTGCGCTTCGGCGGCAAGCGTAAACCTAAATTGCGTCCCGCCCCCCTGGGTTTCCGGCAGGTTCTCGAACACGAGCGCCCCGCCGTGCTGCTCGATCACCGTCCGGCACAGGCTCAGGCCCAGGCCCATGCCCTCGCTCTTGGTCGTGAAGAAGGGCGTGAACAGGCGCTCGGCCACCTCGGGCGGGATGCCGCCGCCCTGGTCGATCACGCTGAACTCGACCCAGCGTGCATGCGGCTGGCGCACCTGGAAGCGCAGCACCCGCCGGTCGAGGGGCACCTCCTCCATGGCCTGGATGCCGTTGCGCGCGAGGTTGAGCAGCACCTGTTCGACCATCGTGCGATCGCAGACGACGCGCGGCATCGCGGCCGGCGCCCGCGGCACGTCGATCTCGATGCGCGTGCCGCTCTTGCGGGCCTGCAGACCGACCAGCGGCATCACCGCCTCGATCAAATGGTCCGCACGGATCGATTCGCGCAGGTGCTCGCGGCGGCGCACGAAGTCGTGCACGCTCTTGATGACCCGGCCCGCGCGCTCGGCCTGCTCGGCGATGCGTTCGATCGCCTGTCGGATCATGCGCTGCGTGTCAGCGTCGACGCTGCCGTCCTGCATCAGGTTGATGGAGCCGGTTGCATAGCTGGAGATGGCGGCCAGCGGCTGGTTCAGCTCGTGGCTCAGCATCGAGGCCATCTCGCCGACCGTGGCCAGGCGCGCGGTGGCCTGCAGCTTTTCATGCTGCTGGCGCGAGAGTTCCTCCACGCGGCGTTGTGCGCTGATGTCGAGCATCGCGCCCATCCACCCGGTGTGCTTGCCGTGGCCGTCGACCAGCGGCGCTTCGAACACCATCACCGGGAAGCGCTCGCCGCTGCGCCGCATGAACACGGTCTCGTAGCCTTCGCGGGGCGGCGCCTGGCCGGCCAGGCGCACCTGCTGCCGGCGGGTGTACTCGGCCACCATTTCCGGCGGCCAGTAAGGTGGCGGGTCCTGCGCGGTCATCTTGCCGATCAGCTCCTGCGCGGTGAAGCCAACCATCTCGCAGAACGCCGGGTTGACGTAGGTGATGCGGCCTTCGAGGTCGCGGGCGCGCAAGCCGGTGACGAGCGAGTCTTCCATCGCCTTGCGGAAGGCCAGCGCTTCGGCCAACCCGCGCTCGGCCTCCGCACGTTTGCGCACGTCGCGCACCAGCAGCAGCACGACCGCGCTCAACGCGAGCGACAGGCCCAGCACCAGCGCCGTGGCGAGGTTGGGAATGAGATCCGGCTCGCCGGTGGCGCTGTCGAGCCGCAGTTGCAGCGAGATGCCGGGCAGGTCGATGATGCGCTGCGCGACGAACACGCCGCGCCCGCGCTCGATGCTGCCGGACCGCGCCAGCCGC
The DNA here is from genome assembly GCF_946480305.1 of uncultured Caldimonas sp. Next base: position 52,575 of record NZ_CAMLJQ010000020.1, on the reverse strand, counting down.
GTGCCGTCGCCTTCGACGAAGGCCAGCTCATGGCCCTTGCGGTTCTCGGCGGTGGTCGCCTCGGTCAGGACGCTCTGCAGCGAGTACGAGGCCACCATGTAGCCGCTCAGGCTGCCGCGCTCGAGCACCGGCAGGCAGACGTCCAGCAGCTCGACGCCCAGCCCGCCGGCGAGCGGCACGAAATAGCTGCGCGAATAGGCCGGTCCGGACAATCGCTTGGCCGTGGTGCATGCGACCTCGGCGTCGACATCAATGTCTTCGCGCGGCAATTGCGTGAAGACGGGTGAGCGGTAAGGCGTGTCGACGGCGCTCAGCATCTCGAAGTCAAGTCCGCGGCGCTCGATGCGCACCATCTCGCGGCGCGAGCGCAACAGGTCCGCGGCATCCGAGCGCCATTGCGGCAAGGGCGGCTCGTTCCACAACAGCGCCTGCAGGCTCTGCAGGTCGCGCCCGAGGCTCTGCTTGATCTCGGCGGCGGCCGCCGCCGCCGTGCGTTCCACCTGGTCCTGCGCCTGGGACGACTCGTAGTCGAGCGTCAGCCGCACCAGCGCCGTCTGCGCGACGGCGAGCAGGCCCACCAGCGCCACCCATGGCAGGGCGCGGCGCAGGCTCTGCGGCTTGCGGGTGGGCATCGGTTCGGCGGGCATCACGGGATTGTGGCGCGGTCGCCGGCATGTGGCGACCGCGATCCCCACTATTGCCAACCCAGGCGCAAAGCTCATACGCACTTTTGCGCATGTCGTGCCGGCGCCGGCTTTGACACACTGTCCGGCACCGCGAGGAGACCGACGCCCGGGCCCATGCACACCGCACATGGCGCCATGTCGCGGACGGCGTACACACGATGTCGCAAGCCGGCGGCGCACTCCTACAATCGTTCCCCCGCTTTGCGCCCGGCGCTGCCTTCAGCTTTCAATCTGCTGTCGACGCGATGGGTGCGGCATTGCTGCTGTTTCCGTTTCCACCGCGAAGGATCCTCATGCCCACCGCCGAAGAAAAACGTGCCGAGCTGCGCCGTGCCGCGCTCGAATATCACGAGTTCCCCACCCCGGGCAAGGTCGCCATCGCGGCGACCAAGTCGCTGGTCAACCAACGTGACCTCGCGCTGGCCTACTCGCCTGGCGTGGCGGCAGCATGCGAAGAGATCGTCGACAACCCGACCAACGCCTTCCGCTACACCTCGCGCGGCAACCTCGTCGCCGTCGTGACCAACGGCACGGCCGTGCTGGGCCTGGGCGACATCGGCCCGCTCGCAGCGAAGCCGGTGATGGAAGGCAAGGGCGTGCTGTTCAAGAAGTTCGCCGGCATCGACGTGTTCGACATCGAGATCAACGAGAAGGACGTCGACAAGCTCGTCGAGGTGATTGCCGCACTGGAGCCCACCTTCGGCGGCATCAACCTCGAAGACATCAAGGCGCCGGACTGCTTCTACGTCGAGCGCAAGCTGCGCGAGCGGATGAAGATCCCCGTCTTCCACGACGACCAGCACGGCACCGCCATCGTGGTGGGTGCGGCGGCCTTGAACGGCCTGAAGGTGGTCGGCAAGGACATCAGGAACGTGAAGCTGGTCACGTCGGGCGCCGGCGCCGCGGCGCTCGCCTGCGTCAACCTGCTCGTCAAGCTGGGCCTGCCGCGCGAGAACATCTGGCTGACCGACCTCGCCGGCGTCGTCTATGAAGGCCGCACCGAACTGATGGACCCGGACAAGGCCCAGTTCGCGCAGCCGACCGACAAGCGCAGCCTGATGGACGTGATCGAAGGCGCGGACATCTTCCTCGGCCTGTCGGCCGGCGGTGTGCTGAAGCCGGCGATGGTGCAGCGCATGGCAGCCAAGCCGTTGATCTTCGCGCTGGCCAACCCCACGCCCGAGATCCTCCCCGAGGAAGTGAAGGCCGTGCGTGACGACGCGATCATGGCAACGGGCCGCACCGACTACCCGAACCAGGTCAACAACGTCCTGTGCTTCCCGTACATCTTCCGCGGCGCGCTCGATTCCGGCGCCACCACGATCACCGACGAGATGGAGGTGGCCGCGGTGCATGCAATCGCCGAGCTGGCGCAGGCGGAGCAGAGCGAAGTGGTCGCCGCCGCCTATGCCGGCGCCACGCTGAGCTTCGGTCCTGAATACCTGATCCCCAAACCGTTCGACCCGCGGCTGATGATGCGCATCGCGCCGGCCGTCGCGCAGGCAGCCATCGATTCCGGCGTCGCGCAGCGTCCGATCCCCGACATGGACGCCTATCGCGAGAAGCTGCAGAGCTTCGTCTATGCCTCCGGTACGACGATGAAGCCCATCTTCGCAGTGGCCAAGCGTGCGGAGCACAAGCGCGTCGTCTACTGCGAAGGCGAGGAAGAACGCGTGCTGCGTGCCGTGCAGGTGGTGGTCGATGAAGGCCTGGCGCGGCCGACGCTCATCGGCCGACCCGAGATCATCCAGCAACGCGCCGAACGCTTCGGCCTGCGTCTGCAGGAAGGCCGCGACTACGACGTCGTCAACACCGAGTTCGACCACCGCTACCGCGACTACTGGCAGACCTACCACCGGATGACCGAGCGCAAGGGCGTCACCGCCCAGCTCGCCAAGATCGAGATGCGTCGCCGCCTGACGCTGATCGGCGCCATGCTGCTGCACAAGGGCGAAGTGGACGGCATGCTGTGCGGAACCTGGGGCACCGCGGCGATGCACCTGCCCTACATCGACCAGGTGATCGGCCGGCGTGAGGGCGTGAACGTCTATGCGTGCATGAACATGCTGATCCTGCCCACCCGGCAGGTGATGCTTGTCGACACCCACATCAACTACGACCCCAGCGCCGAGCAGCTGGCCGAGATCACCGTGCTGGCGGCCGAAGAGATGATGCGCTTCGGCCTGCACCCCAAGGCGGCACTGCTGTCGCACTCCAACTTCGGGTCGAGCAACCAGCCCTCCGCATTGAAGATGCGCCACGCCCTGGACCTGGTGCGCCAGCGTGCGCCGTGGCTGGAAGTGGACGGCGAAATGCACGGCGATGTGGCGATCGATGCCAAGCACCGGCACGAACTGATGCCCAACAGCACGCTGACCGGCGAAGCGAACCTGCTGGTGCTGCCGAACATCGATGCCGCCAACATCAGCTACAACCTGCTGAAAACCGCCGCCGGCGGCGGCATCGCCATCGGGCCGGTGCTGCTCGGTGCCGCCAAGCCGGTCCACATCCTGACGCCTTCAGCGACCGTTCGTCGCATCGTCAACATGACCGCACTGACCGTGGCCGACGTCAACGCCGCACGTTGAACGGTGGCCGGGGCCCCCCACCCGCCGGGGCCTCGGCGCTGCAGTTTTCAGCCTGGTGACACCGGTTTCGTTCGGCCCAGACATGGACACCAAACGATAGCAACCACTCACAAAAAGGCCCCGCACGCCCGTCGGAGACTGCTGCAATTTGAGGCACGACCTTGTGGTTTAAGCCCCGAACCGGTACCATCTCGCCTTCAGTTTTCAGGGAAAACCCGTGGCATCCGCTGCTCGGTCACTTCGGTGGCAGTCACTCCAAAAGTTAGGAGTCACTACCACCGCAGCGTTCCTGGTAGCACTGGCACCGGGCATTGCCCCCGCAAAGGGTGAAGCCCCGGACGCCGCAGCCGGTGCGCAAGTCGTTGCGCTGGCGAGCTTGCCTGGGCAGGCGCAGGAAACCCACCGGCTCATTCGCGAGGGAGGCCCCTTCCCTTACGAAAAAGACGGAACGGTCTTCTTCAACCGCGAGCGGTTGCTGCCAGCCCACCCGCGCGGCTACTACCGCGAGTACACGGTCAAGACGCCCGGCGTGCGACACCGCGGCGCCCGGCGGATCGTGTGCGGCGGTAAGGTGCCTCGAGCCCCTGACAACTGCTACTACACCGACGACCACTACGCGAGTTTTCGCCGGATCGTCGAATGAATCGTGACTAAAGAGGGGATCGTGACCATGCTTTTGCAGACCGTCCGTCCGAACATCGTCCAGTCGATCCGCGCGTTCCGCGTGGAAGACCTGATGCAGACCGCGCAAGACACCGGTCAGCATTTCCTGTATGCGAACCTGGGCAACGCCCAGACCAAGCAGGAGGTGCTGGAGAGCATTGCGCAGTCGTTCCTGTTCCCGCCTCATTTCGGCAAGAACTTCGACGCCCTCTACGACTGCATGACCGACCTGGTTCACAAGGCCGGTCCGCAACCGGGCTTCATCGTCGTGCTCGAGCAGATCCCCGACAACCCGCGCTTCGACCGCGAAGCGCGCGAGCAACTGCTCGATGTCTTCCGAGACGCCGCCGACTACTGGGCCGACCGCAAGATACCGTTCAGGTGTTTTTATTCTTTTCTGTAGCCCGCTCCCAGGAAATCGGGTCATGGGAGCGGGCCAACGAAGTGGCCCAGAACAGCGAGATCAACGCCGGCAAGACGAGCGCAGCGACCAAGCCCTCGAAGAACGGCACGAATCCCTCGTTCGGCATGAACATGCCGCTGATGAGCAGCGCGTTCGACACGGCCTGCTGGCTCGCCGCCGCCTGAAGCGGCGCCCGCCCGGCAGCACAACAAGGCGACCCGCGGGTCGCCTTTGTTCTTTCAGCGCGGTGTCGCGGCAGCACCCACCTGGCGCGCCAGCTCCAGGTATTCGGCCACCGGCACTTCCTCGGCGCGACGCTGGACGTCGAACCCCGCGCCAGCGCCCTTGGCCTCGAGCCAGCGCCCCAGGGTGTGCCGCAGCAGCTTGCGGCGCTGCGAGAACGCCACCGCCATCATTTCCTCGAGCAGCCGGGCGTCGAGGACCACCGGTTCGCGCAAAGGCACCATGCGCACCACCGCCGAATCGACCCGCGGCGGTGGATCGAAGGCCTCCGGCGGCACTTCGAACAACGATTCGATGTCGTACCGCCACTGCAGCATCACGCTGAGCCGGCCGTAGTCCTTGTGCCCCGGCTCGGCGGCCATGCGGTCGACCACTTCCTTTTGCAGCATGAAATGCTGGTCCTCGATGGCATCGACCTGCGCGAGCAGGTGAAATGCGATCGGCGACGAAATGTTGTACGGCAGGTTGCCGACGACTCGCAGCTTGCGACCGGCCTCGCCCGCCAACGCACGGAAGTCCACCTGCAGCACATCGGACTCAATGACCGTCAGCTCGGCCCGCTTGCGCAAGCGTGCGGCCAGGTCCCGGTCGAGTTCGATGACCGTGAGCCGGCCGCAATGCTCGACCAGCGGGTTGGTCAGCGCCCCGAGCCCCGGGCCGATCTCGATGAGCACTTCACCGGGCCGCGGATCGATCGCCCGCACGATGGCATCGAGGACCGACGTGTCCGTCAGGAAGTGCTGGCCGAAACGTTTGCGCGGGAGATGCTTCACTGGGGCGGTTCGCGCATCTCGACGTAGGCCTGGGCACGGATCTCGCGCGCCCATTCGTCATACGCCTGGTCGAATTTGCGCTCGCGCAGTGCGTTGACCGCCAGTTCGCGCTGCTGGCGCGCATCCAGCTCCGCGTCACGGCGTTCGGTCACCTGCACGAGATGGGCGCCGAAACGCGACAAAAAGGGCTCCGAGATGCCCCCCACCGGCAACTGGTTCATCACCTGCTCGAACTCGGGCACGAACTGCCCGGGGTTGGCCCAGCCGAGGTCGCCGCCCTGAGCGGCGCTGCCGTCCTCGGAGAACTCGCGGGCGACCTGGGCAAAGCTGGCTTGCCCGCTTTCGATGCGCTGCCTGTAGTCCGCCAGACGGCGCAAGGCCACCTGCTGGGTCAGCTGCGGCGAAACGCGCAACAGGATGTGGCGCGCACGCGTCTGCGTGATGGCGAGGCCCTGGCGGTCCTTGCGGTCGACCAGCTTGAGCACGTGGAATCCCGCGCCGGAACGCAACAGCTGAGGAGCCACCTCGCCGGCCTTGAGGTCGGCGACGGCCTGGACGAAGAGGTCGGGCAGGCGGTCGGCCGGGCGCATGCCCAGGCGGCCACCCTGCTCCTTGTTGGCGCCTTCGGAGTGGTCGCGCACGAGTTGCTCGAACGGCGTGCCGGCGCGGGCCTGCTCGAGCACGGACTGCGCCTTCGCGCGGCGCTCGGCCTCCTGCTGGGGCGTCGCGCCCTCCGGCACCGCCACCAGCACCTGGGCGATGTCGTACTCGGCGGCGCCACCGCGCTGGCCCGCCATTTCACGCAGGTAGGCCTCGATCTCCGCGTCGGTCACCTTGATGCGCGACTGCACCTCGCGCTCGCGCAGACGCGCGAGCATCAGCTCGTCGCGGACGTTGTTGCGGAACCGCGCGAAGTCCATGCCCTGCTCGCGCAGCCGTTCGCGCAACTGGGCCGGTGTCAGCTGGTTCTGCGCAGCCACGTTCGCCACCGCGCGGTCGATCTCGGCCTCGTCGATGCGCATGCCGATCAGCTTGGCATGCGAGAGCTGCGCGCGGTCGTCGATCAGCGCGTCGATGACCTGCCGCCGCAGTTGGTCGCGCGGCGGCAGCCGGCCACCGCCGCGTGCCGCCTCCTGCTCGATGCGTGCGATGCGCTGTTGCACTTCGCTGTTGGTGACCAGCTCCTGGTTCACGACGGCGATGATGTAGTCGCCGCCTCGCGCCGAACTGCCTTGCGCCTGCAGGGGCAAGGGCAGCACGAGCGCCAGCGACAGGACGACGGCAGCACCGTGCGGAACACGGCGCCAGAGGGAAAGAAGACGGGTCATGGGTGCGATCTCACGGTTGCTAACGCTCTTCGCGCAGCAATTGGTAGCCCGGAATATTGTCCCTCAAGGCCCTGAGCGGGCTGGAACCGAGACGGGACAGGCCGACGAATTCGAGTTGGAACATGAACCGCGTGGTGGCTTCCGTGAGGCTGGTGGAGCGCCGCTCCACCACGAAGCGGCCGATCCAGCAGCCGGCGTCGTATTCGAGGCCAAGCAGCGTGTCCGTCAGGCGACTGTCCCGCAGGCTATAGTTAAGGCGACCGACACTGTAGAGCGATCCGGCACAGGCGCCCTGCTTGGAGCGGTCGCCCTGATAGACCGGCCATTGCCAGCCCAGGTCGATCTGTTCGCTGGAATTGCGCGTGAAGCTGTAGCCCACCCCGAAGGTACGGAACGAGCCCGGCGCATAGCGCGCCGAAAGTGTGGACCGGACGGTTCGGCGGATGTCAGGGTTGTACTGCGAGGACGCCCCGATCGACCAGTTCGGGATGACGCTCGTGGAGCCGAGCAGCAGCACATTGCTGAACCGTTCGTCGGATGGCACCCCCTCCGGTGTGATCGCCTGCTTCCGGAACAGGTAGCGCTGTGCCAAGCCGAGCCGCAGCGCCTCGGTACCAAGGGCCTCGTCGATGAAGCGCATGTAAGCCCCTGCCGTCAACTGGTGCGCGTCAGCCACCCGATCCACGCCCGAGAACGGGTTCGGCGAGAACAGCGATGTGAAGTTGAAGTCTTTGGGCGCGGAGTCAAAACTGGGAATGTCCTCCTGCTCCCTGAACGGTGTGTTCACATACAACAGCCTCGGCTCGAAGGTCTGCACGTACCGGCGTCCGAACCACTTCGAGGGGCGTTCGAAGATCCAGCCGTTGTCGACGCTAAGGGTCGGAATGACACGGGACCGGCGCCGCGGACCGTCATCACGGTCAATGTCATAGCTTGCGGCATTAATGGCGACGCGCGGCGTCAGAAACCACCCAGGGGTATCGATCAACGACCAACTGGCGCTACCGAGCGCGTGCGCGCGTGTCGCATCAGGCTTGCGCTCAAGCACGCCAACGTCGTGCTGCGAAAACTTGTTGACTTCCGCTTCCACGGAGAGCCGGAGCCCCGATTCGAACCGGTGCACACGCCGCACCCCGAACTGCGGTTCGCGTGAGTACGGTGATTCGATCGGCGAATCAACATCCTGCAACACCTGCCAACGCTGTATTCGTGCGTATAGCAGCCAGTCATGGTGCCACTTGTCGGCCCGAAGATCGCCGGGTAACAGGCGGTCGGCCAGCCCGGGGATGTTGCGCTCGAAATCCTTCCAGTATTCGTTGTCCGACACGCGCTGGACTTCGATGCGGTACCTGGCCTCAGCAGGAAGTACACCGGAGTGCTCAACACGCGTCGAGTGCCGGGTCTCGCCTTTCACGCGGTCGTCGGGCAGCACGTGGAAGGTCAACTCGCCCTGGTAGCTCGGCTGCAGGTACCGGAACTCGGTGCCCAGCGCCACGCCCCGCTTGGTGATGATCGACGGCGTGAGCGTCAGGTCGTAGTTGGGCGCGATGTTCCAGTAATACGGCACCGCCAGCTCGAAGCCGCTCTTGCTGTCCAGGCCGAAGGAGGGCGGCAGCCACCCGGACTTGCGCTGGTCGGAGATCGGAAACGTGAGGTACGGCATCCCGAAGATCGGCACGCCGTAGAACTTCAGCACGCCGCCTTCCGCCGTGCCTTCGTTGTTCTCGAAATCCAGCGTGACCTTGGAGGCCGTGAGCAGCCAGGCGTAGTCGCCTTCCTCGTCCGGGGTGCAGCTGGAATAGGTTGCGCGGATGGCCGCGAGGCGCTGGCGACCAAGGAAATCGATGCGTTCGGCCTTGCCGCCCGCCTGGGTCAGCGAGAAGAAGTACGTCGGCTCCGTGAAGAAGCCCTCGTAGGTGTCGAGCTGGAGCTGCAGCGCCGGGCCGGTGAAGATGTTGCCGTCGCGCGTGACCCGCACGTTGCCCCGCGCCTTGGCGATGCCGTCCGCATGCGTGTATTCCACGCGGTCCGCTTCGAGGTTCGTGGGCCCGCGCTTCAGCAGCACCTCGCCCTCGGCGATGGTCTCGATGTCGGGGCGCCCCTTCAGCTCGCGGGCCTCCACCGTCACGGGCAGTTGCTCTTCATCGGTGCCCGGGGGTGCGGCCTGCGCCCACGCACCGGACGCAAACGCCAGGACACAGGCAGCGGCCACGGGCCGCAGGCGAACGACAGGCAAGGCAGGAGGCAGGCGGACCAAGAGGCGGCAACAGCGTATAGGGGATGGGAGGCCGCCTGCGAGGCGGGTTTGTAGAATCGTCGATTATTCCATGAGCCTCTCGCGTCGCCGCCGCGTCCTGCCGTGCGCGGTTGTAGCGCGATGTGATCCCCCTGATCTCCCTGCCTCCCTCGACAAGATGACGCCTGCGATCACCTGGGCCGACGAGCAACGCCGCGCCGCTTTCGAACTATGGCTTGCAAGCCTGGGCCGCCATGGCATCGATGCCTCGTCCGTGCGCAGCGCGAGCGCCGATGCGAGCTTCCGGCGCTATTTCCGGGTGGACGCCGCGCACGGCAGCCTGATCGTGATGGATGCGCCGCCGTCGCATGAAGACTGCCGGCCTTTCGTCAAGGTCGCGCGGCTGCTGCGGGCCGCCGGGTTGAACGCGCCGCAGATCCTCGAATGGAACGAGGCGGAAGGCTTCATGCTGCTCTCCGACCTCGGCTCGACCACCTACCTGGCGCAGTTGGACGCGGGCAGCGCGCCTGCGCTTTACGACGACGCGACGACGGCGCTGGTGCGCATGCAAGGCATCGCCGCCGAGCACGAGGTGCCGACCTACGACCGCGAGCTGCTCACGCGCGAGCTGCAGCTGTTCCCCGACTGGTACATCGCCCGCCACGGTGGCGTCACACTGACGGACAACGAACGCATCCAGCTCGAACGCAGCTTCGAGCTGATCCTGCGCAACAACCTCGCGCAGCCGCGCGTGCTGGTGCACCGCGATTACCACTCGCGCAACCTGATGGTCTGCGGCGCGCTGGGCCAGCCCGACAACCCCGGCATCATCGACTTCCAGGACGCCGTGTGGGGCCCGGTCACCTATGACCTCGTTTCGCTGCTGCGCGACGCCTACATCGAATGGGAAGAAGAGCAGCAGATCGACTGGGCAGTGCGCTACTGGGAGAAGGCGCGCAAGGCCGGCGTGCCGGTCAGCGCCGACTTCGGCGAGTTCTGGCGCGACTTCGAGTGGATGGGCCTGCAACGCCACCTGAAGGTGCTCGGCATCTTCTGCCGGCTGTACCACCGCGACGGCAAGGACGGCTACCTGAAAGACCTGCCGCTGGTGTGGCGCTACGCGCACCGCGTGACCACGCGCTACAGCGTGCTGACGCCGCTGGCGCAGCTGCTCGAGCGGCTGGCCGGCGAGGACCGCAAGGCCGGCTACACGTTCTAGCGTGCTGTCCCGCGAGTTCGTAGAACAAGTGTCGAGCGCAGGCAGTGCAAAGCGAAGTTCCGGCGAAAACGGCTGCATGACAGGCGCAGCGCGCAGCCGGGCGGGAACAATCCGGCGGGGGTGCCATTCCCGTGACGCAGCGGACTAGAACGTCGCCCACTCCTCCTCGACGGCTGCAACAGGCCTCGCTGGCGCAGGTGCGGGCGTACGTGGCCCCGCAGGCGCCAGCGGCACGGCGGCAGCCCGGTGCGCCGGCGCAGACGGCTGCACGTGTTTCACGGCCAGTGCCGCATCGTCCCGCGACTCGTCTTGCGCGAGCCTGAACACGGCGACCGCCTCGACCAGTTGCCGGGCCTGCTGCTTCAGGCTTTCCGCCGCCGCAGCGCTTTCCTCGACCAGGGCCGCGTTCTGCTGCGTTGCCTGATCCATCTGCACCACGGCCTCGCCGATCTGCGACACACCCGAGCTTTGCTCGACACTGGCCGCGCTGATCTCGGCCACGACGTCGCTCACGCGCTTGACGGCCGTCACGATCTCCGTCATCGCCCGGCCGGCCTTGTCGACCAGCTCGGAGCCCTGCTCGACGCGTGACGGCCGTCACGATCTCCGTCATCGCCCGGCCGGCCTTGTCGACCAGCTCGGAGCCCTGCTCGACGCGTTCCACGCTGGCGCCGATGAGTGTCTTGATCTCGCGCGCCGCCTGCGCACTGCGTTGCGCGAGGTTGCGCACTTCGGCGGCCACCACGGCGAACCCGCGTCCCTGTTCGCCGGCCCGCGCAGCCTCGACGGCGGCGTTCAGCGCGAGGATGTTGGTCTGGAACGCAATCCCGTCGATCACCCCGATGATCTCGGCGATCTTCGACGAACTCTCGTTGATGCCCTTCATCGTGTGGACCACCTGCGCGACCACCTGGCCGCCCTGCGCCGCGACCTCGCTGGCCCCGCGCGCCAGTTGGTCGGCCTGCTGCGCGTTGTCGGCGTTCTGCTTCACGCTGCACCGGAGTTCCTCCATCGACGCCGCCGTCTGTTCCAGCGCGGAAGCCTGCTCCTCGGTACGCGACGACAGGTCACTGTTGCCCTGCGCAATCTGCGTACAGGCCGTGGCGACGCTCTGGGCGCTGCCGCGCACGCCGCCGACCACCCGGACCAGGCCCTCTCGCATCGACGCGAGCGACTTCATCAACGTCGCCACCTCGTCACGACCCTCGGCGGCAACCTGCCGCGTCAGGTCGCCCGCGGCGACGGATTCGGCCACCTGAACCGCCTGCGCCAGCGACCGAACCACGCCCCGGACCAGCGCCATGCTGAACACCACCGCGAACACGGCCCCCAGCAGCACCGCGCCCACCGTGGCATTGCGCACCTGCTCGTACAACGCGACCGCGGCCTCGTACTCGTGATGGGCCGAACGCAGCTGCAACGCCATCAGGTCGCCGATCCCCTTGCCCACCGGTTCGTACAGAGGCCGGACCGCCGTTTCCGTCAGGCGTCGCGCCTGCTCGACGTCGTTCGCGCGCAGCGCCGCCACGGTGGGAAGCAAGCCCTGCTGGACGAACCGCCCCCGGTGTTCGGCGAACTCACGGGCGAGCTGTTCCTCCTCGCCGCCGTCCAGCGTTTGCGCGTAGGCGTTCCAGATCTTGGTGATCTCTGCGATGTTGGACTCGATCAGTTCGATCGAGGGGTCGATGACTTCCGGCGTCGGCGTGACCAGCGACACCGCAACGGCGAGCCTGTTGACGAGCAGCCGTTCCTGGATGTCGGCGATCTGGGTGATCGGCACGGTGTTGCGCTCATAGACGCGCTGCAGGCTGCCGTCGGTCTTCACGATGCCCAGCAACCCCAGGCCGCCGACGAACAGCAGCAGGCTCACCAGCAACCCGACCATCAGGAACAGGCGGGTCGAAATCTTCAAGTTGCGCATGGAACACCTCATCCGAGCTCAAGGCCCTGAACAGGAAACTCCCCGCGCGGGTTCTGCAGACGAATGTGGCCGCGTTTTGTCTGTTTTCGGTACGACCCTGCAAACATTGACAGGGCGCTGACAGGTTAGGTGATGCGCGATGTGCGCACACGGACTTTGGTCACGCTTTCCCTGCCTTCGGGCAAGCACCTGCCGGCCGGTGTGACAACTCGGACAGCTTCAGGGCACCAGCGCGGGTTCGGGCCGGATCTCGAAGGTGTCGGGCTCCTGCACGGTCGTCTCGCATCCCGCGGCCGCGAGCCAGGGGTCGCGGTCTTCCGAACCGAAGGTGCTGACGAGGAAGTCCATGAACGCGCGCGTGCGAGCCGGCACGTACTTGCGGCTCGGCATGGCGGCATAGATGGAATAGCTCATGATCCGCCATTCGGGCAGCACGCGCTCCAGCGCGTGTTCCAGCAGGGCGTCCTCGACCATGAAGGACGGCAGCCCGACGATGCCCAGGCCGGCCAGTGCCGCAGCGTAGAGCGTGTCGATGTGATGGGTGGTCAGCGCGGCACGGGGCTCGATCTCGACGCCGCCCGCGGCCGGCATGCCGAACGGGCAGTTCTCGAAGCGCCAGGTGCGCGGCACGTTCGGCAGGTTGGCCACCAGGCACTCGTGGCCACCCAGCTCGCTCGGGTGGTTGGGCCGGCCATAGCGGTCCAGGTATTGCGGGGCAGCGCAGGCGACGACCTCGGTCCGCGCCAGCTTGCGTGCCACGAAATCACCGTTCAGCGGCCGCGGGCCAACGATCAGGACGGACACGTCGTAGGCCTCGTCGGCCGCCTCCACGGGCCCACCGGCCGTCAAGTCGACCGTGACCTTGGGGCACTGGTCGCGAAACTTCGGCAGGTGCTTGGCCAGTTGGTGCACCGCGAAGGCGCCGGGAACGAGCACGCGCAGATGACCTTTCGGCTCCGCCACCGCCGCACTGGCCAGCGCTTCCGCCTCGTCGACCTCGCCCAGGATCTGCCGTACGCGCTCGAGGTAGGTCTCGCCCACTTCCGTGAGGGCCAGGCGTCGCGTGGTGCGCTGGATCAACCGGGCGCCGAGATGTGCTTCCAGGTCGGCGACGAGGCGGGTAACGACCGCGGCGGACAGGTCCAGCGAGCGCGCCGCGGCGGCGAAGCTGCCCTCGTCGATGACCTTCGCGAACACACGCATCGAATGCAGCCGGTCCATCTCGCCCTCGGTGTTTGTTGCAGATTCGGCAATTATTCATTGAAGGAAAGACCGTTTATCTGCCTAGGGTTACTACCTAAAGTTGAGCCCATCGATGAGCCCAACGAAACAAGCGATGCGACTCACCGACGCGGGCAGGCGGCACGACCTCCTTCCCGGCCCCGTCAACCCAGTCTTTGGAGCTTACAAATGAACGTCAAGAAGTCCCTCATCGTCGCTGCCCTCTCCGCCTTTGCCGCTGCTGGCGCATTCGCCCAGGAAGTGTCGGCTGACGACCTCGCCTTCCCCGCGAAGACCACCTCGGGCAAGACCCGCGACGAAGTCAAGGCCGAACTGGCCGCCGCTCGTGAGCAAGGCAACCTGCCGGTCTTCAGCGGCGAATTGAGCGTGTTCCCGAACGAGCGCACCACCGGCGTGGCGCGCAGCCGCGAGGACGTGCGCAAGGAAACCATCAGCTACCTGCGCCAGAACCGTTTCTCGGCCGCAGACGAGACCAACTTCGGCGGCTGACACACCGCTCGCTGGCCGACAAGGGCCGGCCAAGATGAAGCAAACCCGCCTTCGAGGCGGGTTTTGTCCGTGTGAGGGTGGCTATCGACCGTGTGAGCCGATATCGAACCGCACCCGCCACACGGTGGGTTCGCCGGGTCGCTGCACCCCTTCGCGCTCGATCACGCGCCCGTCGAACAGATAGGGCGTCAGCGGTGCCCGGCGGTCGTCGACGGCGAAATGCAGCGTCGCTGGCCGGCCCTGCAGGGCCTGCGTTGCGATGTAGCCGATCAACGCGTGCTCCAGGGAGTGGTAGCCGTTCTTCCAGTGGTGCTGCTTCAGGCTCACAGGCGGCGGCAAGCCTTCAGATGACAGCCCACCGTGCACCTCGCCGCGCTCGCGGTCCACGAAGCGCTCAAGCCAATAGCGCGTGGTGCGAGCGAACCGTGCCTTGAGTGCAGGCTGCTCGAGTGCGAGCGTCGCGGCGAGCTGGTCCAGCTCGGCGTGAATCCACCAGCTGCGGCTTTCGTCCAGCCCATCGGCTGTCCATGCGGAAGCCCAGGTGCCGTCTTCCGACACATACGCCTGATCCAGCAAGGCCGCCCCCTGACGACGCGCCCACGCGGTCATCTCCGCGTCGCCCAGCTGCCGACCGGCCAGCATCACCATCCAGTAGGCCTTGCCGCTGTGGCCGAAGTCGTTGTGGCGCGCGCCCGGCCGCTCTCCACCCGCTTCCAGGGTGCCGAGGCAGCGCGGCTCGGGTTGTGCGCAGTAGCGGGTACGGATGGCTTGCACGAGCCTGCGCATGTCGGCCGACCATCGCGCACGCCGTTCGCCGGACAACGTCGGCAGCGTCAGCACCATGTAGGCGTTGAGCGGGTCGAGTTGGGCCACCAGCTCGCCGCGCTGCTCACCGGTGAGCGTCCAGCGCATGTGGCCCTGTTGCTCGTCGAAGTGACTCATCACGTGGCGATGCAGGCGGTCCAGGTCGTCCAGCACAGCGGCATCGCGGGTGAGGTAGTGGTACGACGCCAGCGCAATGCCGGCATAGGCGAGGTCTTGCGCCGTGCGTTCGCCGACGCGCGGCTGCGGACGGCCTTCGACATCGAAGTAGGTCGCAGCGCTACCGCTGCGCGCATCGAGCGCTCGCGTGCGGATGTCGTCGACGCCCGCCTTCGCATGGCGCAACAGGGCGACGTCGCCCGTCAAATGAAAGCCGACGGCATACGCGAACACCTGTCGTGCCTGCATGCGCACGTACTGCCGGCCCAGCTCCGAACGCACCCATTGCGGCGCTCCGGTCAGCTCCGGGCACGGGGCCGCCACGTCGTAGGCCCGTCCATCGAGACAGCGGAAGGTCGGGAAGCGGCCATATGGCTCGCCCAGCGCCGCCGGGTGCAGCCACCAGGGCAACAGGTCTTGCCGGGCGTGTTGCACCCATTGCTCCGCGGTGATCAACGAGGCCGGGGCATCGCGGGCAGGCACCACGGCCGGCAGCAGCACGGCCAAGGCAACGAGGGCCGTGGTGATGTGTCGTCGCAACATGAAATCTCCAACAGGGAATGACTGTACCGATCGTTCGGTATAGTATTTCCACCGAGTCGCGGACGTCAACCGCGTGAAAGACCTGCCCCATGAGCCGCGCCCTGCTCAGCCGAGAAGAAATGATCGAGAAGCTCGTCGACGTGTTCTATGAATACGGTTACGACGGCGCGACGCTCGCGGTCATCTCGGCGGCCACCGGGCTGGGCAAGGCCAGCCTGTATCACCACTTCCCCGGCGGCAAGGAGCAGATGGCCGAGGCCGTGCTGCAGCACTCCGACCGGTGGGGCGCAGAACACATCGGTGCACTGCTCGAACGCGAGCTGCCTCCCGAGGAAAAGATCCGCGGCATGTTCGCGGCGATCGACGAGGTGCACACCCGCACGCACCAGCTCACGCTGATGAACGTCTTCACCTACGGTGCCGCACGCCGGGTGTTCGGCCCGCAGATCGCCGCACGTGTGCGCGCCGGGCTCACCGAGCTGGCGACGCTGCTCGAAGCCTGCGGCATCGACAAGCGCACGGCCGCGGCCCGCGCGTTGGACGCCTACATCCAGATCGAGGGTGCCATGGTGCTGGCCCGCACCCTCGACGACATGAAACTGTTCCGCGCCGTCGTGCGCGCGCTGCCCGATCGCCTGCTCGCCCACTGACTGCCCACAGACCCACCATGGACCTGCTGCACCCCCAGATCGCCCCCTGGCTCGAACCCTCCGCCCACGGCTGCCGCGTGCGCCTGTTCGTTCGCAGTGATGCGCCCGTGACCGCCTACCTGCGCACGCTGCCGGACAACGAGGAAGAACTGATCCGGATGACACCTGCAGGCATGGACGGCGGCCATGCCGTGCACGAAGCGTGGCTCCCCTGGGACATCGGCAACCGCGTCACCCGCTATTGCTTCAAGGTGGCCACGCCGCGCGGTCAACGGTGGCTGGCGGGAGACGGCCAGCACCCGCACGTCCCGCCTGAAGGGGTGCACTTTCGCATCCACCCGCACGACGCACCGCCTGCGTGGTTGTACGAGCAGGTGTTCTATCAGGTCTTCCCCGATCGTTTCCGGCGCGCCGATCCCGCACCGCCGCAAGCGGTCGACTTTGCCTCTGGCGCCATCCTGAAAGCCTGGGGCGAACCGGTGCCGCGCGAGCACCCCACCAACGTGTTCTACGGCGGCGACCTGCCCGGTGTGACGGCCGCGCTCGACTACCTGCAGCACGAGCTCGGCGTGAGTGCGCTGTACCTGAACCCGGTGTTTGCCTCGCCCAGCAATCACCGCTACGACACGGCCGACTACTTCCGCGTCGAGCCCACGCTGGGCGGCGACGCTGCGCTGCAGCAGCTGTGCGAGGCGCTGCACGAGCGCCACATGAAGATCGTGCTCGACGCGGTCGTCAACCACACCGGCGCCGAGCACCCCTGGTTCCACCGGCACCCCGATTGGTATGCCTACAACGACGACGGCAGCGTGCGCGGCTGGAAGGGCTACCCGACGTTGCCGGTGCTCGACTACGCCCAACCCGCCGTACGCCAGGCGATGTATGCAGCACCTGATTCGGTGCTGCAGCACTGGCTGAAACCGCCCTATGCGATCGACGGCTGGCGCCTCGACGCCGTGCACATGCTCGGCGAAGGCCGCGGCTCATGGAACAACGCCCACTACATGCGGGAGATGCGCGCCGCGGTGAAGCAGCTCGTGCCCCAGGCGTGCCTAATCGGCGAGCACTTCTTCGAGGCCACGCCCTGGCTGCAGGGCGACCAGGAGGATGGCGCGATGAACTACTACGGCTTCGCGCACCCGGTGTGGGCCTGGGTTGCAGGCGTCGACGGTCACGGTCAGCCACTGCCGCTCGCCACGCAAGAATTCGAGCAATGGCTCTCCCGCGCGCGCGCCGCCATCCCGTATGCCAACCAGCTCGCGCAGCTGAACCTGCTCGACAGCCATGACACCCCACGCCTGCTCACGCTGCTGCGAGGCGACACCGCCGCGATGAAACTCGCCGTGACGCTGTTGATGAGCTATCCGGGCGTGCCGTGCATCTACTACGGCGACGAGATCGGTCTCGAAGGCGGCCCCGACCCCGACTGCCGCCGCTGCTTCGAGTGGGATCGGGCGGGCTGGAACACGGCGCTGTTCGAGCACTACCGGGCTCTCGTGCACCTGCGCGGGGAGCGACGCGAATGGGCTCGGGGCGACTATCAGCTGCTGGTCTGCGAGGGCGATGTGTTCGGCTACGCACGCTATGACGCTTCACATGCCACGCTGGTGTTCGTCAACCGTGGTGCAGCGGCCGACGTCACGCTCGACCTCGGCAAGCTGCCGGTCAGCCATGCACGCTGGCGGGAACACGGCAGCGGGCAGGGCATCGACGCCGGGGCCATGACGACGCTGCACTTGCCCGCGTGCTCGTCGGCGGTCTATCTCTCCGTCAACTGAAAGTCGGCCCCACCCAGCACGCGGCCGTTGACGAGGATCTCCACCCGGTGCGCTCCCGGGTACAGCCGGCGCGTGGTGCGCACGACAAAGTCGCGCACCAGCTCGAACGCCTCCACGCGGCCCGGCTGCACCTGCCGCACTTCGCCCTTGAACACCTTGCGTCGAGGGCGGCCGTTGGCGCTGGCATAACAGACCGCGTAATCGACGCAGGCTGCGGCACCTCGCCCGTCATCGCGGCGCAGCGCGAAACGGACCGCCAGCTTGCCGCCGATCGGCACCCGCTTGCGGTCCAGCTTGAGCCCCTGCAGCACGAAGGCCGCGTCGGCCGCGAAGCCGAGCATGGCCATCGCCTCCTCATGCCCTTGCTTGATCAGCGTGCGCAAGCCGCGGTTCACGGTGCGCTCGCCGTCGATCAACCCCCGGGCCAACCATCGCCGCGCCACCTCGATGGCCAACGCCGGGTCGAGCCGGCTGAGGTCGTTCAGGTGATTCGCCGCCGATCGGCGCACCACCTCGTCGGCATCGCCCGCCAGCGCGTCGATCAACGGCACCGTGAGCGCGGGGTCGTCGACGAGATGCGACACGCGCCGCGCCCACGGCAGCAGCGGCCGCGCCCCTTCGCTCGCCAGGCGTCGCACGCGCGCATCGGGATGGGTGCACCAGCGCTGCATGCGCTCGAGCGTGAGTTGCGGATGGCGCTGCAAAAAGGGCCGGATCGCAAACTCGCCGCTGAAGTGACGGGTCATCCATTCGAGCGCATCGAGCGCGCGCTCCGGTTGCTCGATGCCGGCGTCGGCAACGAACTGCAGAAACGGCGCATATCGGAACACCGCGATACCCTGCACGTCACGCGAGGGCGCTCCTGGCTCGCCCATCGCCCGCAGCAGCACCGACACGGCCTGCTCGAACGATGCCGGCAAGTGCGCGCACAGGACCTGCGAGACGCGCGCCACCCGCTCCATCAGGCTCAAGGCGTCGAAGCCTTCGAGGCATTGCGCGACGAAGCGCTCACCTGCGAAGCGGGGGAGCGCGGCCCCGACGCCAGCTGCGATCCAACGCACGGTGGCAGCATTGAAGCCGTCTTTCAGCAAGGGCGCGGCAGGGGTGTCGCTCATGGGGCCTGGCAAGTGGGAAATGCCGGCAGCGTAGCGCAGCGCTCCTGACAGCGCACGTCAGGAAGGAGGGGGCCGGCAGGGTGCCCAACCGCTGCGAACGCCCCTGGGGCTGAGGCACACTCGCGCCATGTCGACCCGATCCGCCCCTCGCCTGTACGTCCCCGCTCCCCTGGCTGCCAGCCATACGATGACCCTGCCACCGGGGCCTTCGCGCCATGCGCAGGTGCTGCGCCTGCAGCCTGGCGACGCGGTGACGCTGTTCAACGGCGACGGCGGCCAGTGGAGCGCGCGCGTGTCCCGCATGGGCCGCAGCGAGGTCGACGTCGAAGTGCTGCAGCATGAGCCGGTCGATCGCGAATTGCCTGTCGCGGTCACGCTCGCCGTCGGCATGCCGGCCAATGAGCGGATGGACTGGCTGGTCGAGAAAGCCACCGAGCTGGGCGTCGCGACGATCCAGCCGCTGGTCTGCGAGCGCTCGGTGCTGCGACTGGCCGGAGAGCGGGCCGACAAGAAGGTGGCGCACTGGGCGGGCGTGGCCATCGCTGCCAGCGAGCAGAGCGGGCGCACGCGGGTGCCGGCGGTCGCACCCGTGCGCGCACTGCGCGACTGGTGCAGCAGCCTGCCCGCCGGCACTGGCCTGCGTGCGGTGCTGAGCCTTCAGGACGCCCTACCCCTCGCCTCGCTGCCCGTCGCCGGCGAGGCGATCTTCCTCAGCGGGCCGGAAGGTGGTTTGTCGGAGGCCGAAGAAGCGCTCGCGCGGCAGGCCGGCTTCCACGCCGCGAGCCTGGGGCCCCGGGTGCTGCGTGCCGAGACCGCTCCGCTGGCGGCGCTTGCACTGCTTGGCCTGCGCTGAGCACGACCTGACTACTTGCGCCACACTGCATGCCTCATCCGGGAGGCGAGCATGAACCGCAACGTCTGGCTGCTGACTCTGTGCAGCGGCCTTTTCATGACGAACAACGTCACCTTCATCGCCATCAACGGGCTGGTGGGACTGGCCCTGGCCCCGACGATGTGGATGGCCACGCTGCCGGTCACCGGCTATGTGGTCGGCAGTGCACTCGCCACCGGGCTCGTCGCGCGCACGCAGCGCGCCTGGGGCCGCAAGCGCTCGTTCCAGCTCGGCCTGGTGGTGGCCGTGCTGACCGCCGCGTTGTGCGCCACTGCCGCGGCAGCCAGCAACTTCTGGCTGCTGGTGGGTGCCACGGCGCTGGCCGGCTACTACAACGCCAACGCGGCGCTCTACCGCTTCGCGGCCGTCGAACTCGTGGCGCCGTCGTTCAAGGAAAAGGCCATCTCGCTCGTGCTGGCCGGCGGCATCCTCGGCGCGGTGGTCGGGCCCAACCTCGCCACCCGCACCAAGGACTGGCTGGCGGTGCCCTTCGCCGGCGCCTACGCGGCGCTGGCGGTCGTCGCGCTGCTGTCGCTCGCGGTGCTGAGCTTCATCGAGTTCCCCGCGCTGCCCAAGCCCGATCCGGCCCACCCCGGCCGGCCGCTGCGCGAAATCGTGCGGCAGCCGGTGTTCATCGTCGCGGTGGCCGCCGCCGCGCTCGGCTTCGGCGTGATGAACCTGCTGATGTCGGCCACGCCGATCGCGATGGCGCAATGCAAGCACCCGTTCGAGAGCACCGCACTGGTCATCGAATGGCATGTGCTCGGCATGTTCGTGCCCAGCTTCTTCACCGGGCACCTGATCAAGCGCTTCGGCGTGCTGCCGGTGATGGCGGCCGGTGTGGTGCTCAACCTCGCCTGCATCGCGGTGGCGCTGTCGGGCGTGGATCTGATGCAGTTCCTGGCCGCGCTGCTGCTGCTCGGCGTGGGTTGGAATTTTCTCTACGTGGGCGGCACCACGCTGCTGACCGAGGCCTACCGGCCGGAGGAAAAGACCACCGCGCAGGCGGCAATGGACTTCTGGGTCTATACGACCACTGCGGTGACCTCGTTTGCCTCCGGCGCGTTGATCACGACGCAGGGTTGGGAGTTGCTGAACTGGGGGTCGCTGCTGCCGATCGCGCTGATCACCGCCGCGATCGCTTGGCTCGCGGTGCAGCGACGCCGCACACCGGTCGCGGTGTGAGGCCCTGCGCGGCCCGGCTCACCAGGGCCGCACCGGCGGCTCGTCGATCAGCTGCGGGTCCCACGCGGACACACGCTGGAGCTGCTCGCCGAGGCCGGCGATCCCCAGGCGCATCACGTCGCCCGGCCGCAGGTAGCGCGGCTGCGGCTTGCAGCCCATGCCCACGCCGGGCGGCGTGCCGGTGCTGATGAGGTCGCCGGGGTACAGCGTCATGAAGCGGCTGATGTAGCTCACCAGCTGCGCCACGCCGAACACCATCGTGCGCGTGCTGCCGCTTTGCCGGCGTTCGCCGTTGAGGTCCAGCCACAGCGCCAGCGCCTGCGGGTCGGGCACCTCGTCGGCCGTCACCAGCCACGGACCCACCGGTCCGAAGGTGTCGCAGCCCTTGCCCTTGTCCCACTGGCCGCCGCGCTCGATCTGGAACTCGCGCTCCGAGACGTCATTGACGACGCAATAGCCGGCCACATGCTGCAGCGCCTCGGCCTCACTCACGTAGCGCGCCCGCTGGCCGATCACCACGCCCAGCTCGACCTCCCAGTCGCCCTTCACCGAGCCTTGCGGCAGCACGACCGGATCGTTCGCGCCGATCACCGCGCTGGTAGCCTTCATGAACAGCACCGGCTCCTTCGGCACCGCCAGCCCCGCTTCGGCCGCATGGTCGGCGTAGTTCAGGCCCACGCAGACGAACTTGCCCATGCCGCTCCACGGTGGCGCGATGCGGCCCGGCTCGCCCACCAGCGGCAGGTAGGCCGTGTCGAGCGCACGCAGGGCGTCCAGGCCGCGGGGTGTCAGCGTCTCCGGCGTGATGTCGGCGATCACGCCGGTGAGGTCGCGCAGCCTGCCGGCGTCGTCGATCAATGCGGGTCGTTCCTGGCCGCGAGGGCCGTAGCGCAGCAGCTTCATGCGGTCGTCAGGGCTGAGCCGCGATCACGCTCGCCACGGCAGCAGTGAGCCGCTTGCCGTACGGCACATGGAGGAACTCGTTCGGCCCGTGCGCATTGCTCTTCGGCCCGAGCACGCCGCAGACCATCATCTGCGCCTTCGGGAAGCCCTGTTGCAGCATGCTCATCAACGGGATGGTGCCTCCCTGGCCGATGAAGCCGACCGGCGCACCGTAGAAGGCGCGCGAGGCCTGGTCGAGGGCCTGGTGCAACGCGGGCGACAGCTCCGGTGCGTTCCAGCCGGTGGCGCCGTGGTCGCCCTCGAACGTGACCTTCGCCTTGTAGGGCGGATCCACTTCGAGCAGCCGCTTCAACTCGCGCGTCGCCTGTGCGCCATCCACCAGCGGCGGCAGGCGCAGCGACAGCTTGAACGCGGTGTACGGACGCAGCACGTTGCCCGCGTTCTGCATCGACGGAAAGCCGTCGACGCCGGTCACGCTCAACGTCGGGTGCCAGGTGCGGCGCAGCAGCGCTTCGGTCGGGTCGGTGGTGGTCGGCAGCGCGAACGTGCCGTCCGCCCCGCATGCCCACGGATAGCGCTTCCACACCTCGTCGCCGAGGATCTGCGCCGTGGCCCGGGCCTGCTCGATGCGGTCGGCCGGCACCTCGCAATGGAAGCTCTCGGGCAGCAGGCGGCCGGTCTTGCTGTCTTCGAGCCGGTCGAGCAGCTGCCGCAGGATGCGGAAGCTCGACGGCACCAGCCCGCTGGCGTCGCCCGAGTGCACGCCCTCGGTGAGGATCTCCACCTTCAGCACGCCGCTGACCATGCCGCGCAGCGAGGTGGTCAGCCAGAGCTGGTCGTAGTTGCCGGCGCCGGAATCGAGGCACACCACCAGGCTCACGTCGCCGAGCCGGTCTTTCAGGGCGTCGATGTAGGCCGGCAGGTCGTAGGAGCCGCTTTCCTCGCAGGTCTCGATCAGGCCGACCACGCGCGGGCGGGGAATGCCCTGCCGTTCCAGCGCGAGCAGCGCGGTGATCGAGGCGTAGATCGCGTAGCCATCGTCAGCACCGCCGCGGCCATACAGCTTGCCGTCCTCGTACTTCGGCGTCCACGGCCCCAGGTCGCTGCGCCAGCCGCTGAACTCGGGCTGCTTGTCGAGGTGCCCGTACATCAGCACGGTCTGCGTGCTGTCCACCCGGGTGGCGGGCAGCTCGAAGAAGATCACCGGCGTGCGGGGGCGACCTTGTGCGTCGTTCAGCCGTACCACCTCCAGCTTCAGGCCGGGCAGCTTCTTGCTCTCGACCCAGGCGGCGGCATGGCGCACCACCGTCTCGATGTGGTCGTGTTGTGCCCAGTCGGCGTCGAAGGCCGGCGACTTGGCGGGAATGCGGATGTAGTCGGTCAGCGCAGGGACGATCTCGCGGTCCCAGACCTCGTCGACGAAGGTCTGCATCGCAGACGGGTCTTGCAGCGGATCGAGCGGCAGGCGTTCAGGGGCGTTCACGGCGTGCTCCTGGCAGGAGGGGGAGCAACGAGTGTAGGCCGCCGCCCGACAGCGTGCGCGCCAGGTGGCGCCAAGGCCGCGTCGTCAGTGCGCCTGACGCGCAAAGCGCTGGTCGAGCCAGGGCTGCAGCACGTCGAACACGGCTTCGTTGTCGGGCTCGTTGAAGATCTCGTGGAACATGTGGCCGAAGCGGTGGCAATGGGCCACCTCCTTCGGCGCCCGCTCGGCAAACTCCGCGCTGCCGGCCGGCGCGACGAGCCGGTCGTCGCCGGCCCACATCAGCAACGTCGGCACGGTCCATTGCGCCGCGCGCTCGCGCACGTACAACCCACCGTCGACGATGAAGCGAACGAGCTTCGCGGTGACCTTGTCGTGTACCAGCGGATCGGCCACATAGGCCTGCACCACCGCCTCGTCGTGCGAGACGAACTTCGGGTTCAGCCCGTTGGGCACCTGCAGGTTGGGCGCCAGCGCGTGCGAAGCGGCCAGCAGGCCGCGGTTGAGGGTCGACAACCCCGCATCGAGTGCCGGCGACGACATCGCCAGTGCGTCGACCGCGCGCAGCGCCTCGGCCACGAAACGGCCCACCACCAGCCCGCCCATGCTGTGCCCGAGCAGCACCAGCGGCCCGGCGCCCTGCGCCCGCAGGTGGTCGATCACCGCCGCGAGGTCGGTGAGCAGATCGTCCGGCTGATTCAGCGCCCCGCGCGCGCCTTGCGAGCGCCCGTGGCCTCGATGGTCGTAGCTCGCCACCGCGAAGCCCCACTGTCGCAGTCGCTGCGCGACATGCTCATAACGACCGCTGTGCTCTCCCAGCCCATGCACGATCAGCACTGTCGCACGCGTTGGTCCTTCAGGTGCCGGCCAGAGCCGCAGCGTGAGTTGCGTCCCATCGGCCACCGTGAGCTGGCCAAGCGTGGAGTCAGGTGTGACGGCGAGCGGATTCATGAGCGCGCAGTGTAGAGAGCACGACCGTACGGAACCAGGGGTTCCACCCTAACCACGGTCACCAAGGACGGCAGGGCGCGCAGTCGCAGGACGTAAAGGAGGAGGCGGCGGCCGCCCGGCCGGCGCCGGGGGACAGTCCTGCGACTGCGCGCCCTGCCGTCCGCCCGCGCCGATGCCACGATGCCCTACCGTCCCGCCCGCCACCTCAAACCAACGCTCGTCCCCCCCGGCTCGCCCCCTCGCGCCGGCCGGTACTCGCACCCCACCCACCCGTCGTAGCCCAATTCGTCGATCACATCGAACAGATAGGGGTAGTGCAGCTCACCCACGTCCGGCTCATGCCGCTGCGGCACCCCCGCGATCTGCAGGTGCGCGACGCGTCCGGTCGGCAGGTAGCGCCGCAGCTTCATCGCCACGTCCCCCTCCACGATCTGGCAGTGGTACAGGTCCATCTGCACCTTCAGGTTCGGCGCGCCGACCAGGTCGAGGATCTCGTGCGCATGGTCCTGCCGGTTCAGGAAGTATCCCGGCATGTCGCGCAGGTTGATCGGCTCGATCGTGATCTGCACGTTCGCCGTTTGCGCATGGGCCGCCGCCCATGCGAGGTTGTCGACGTACAGCGATTGAACCTCGGCGCGCTCGCACCCCGCCGGCACGATGCCGGCCATCACGTGCACGCGCTCGCACTGCAGCCCGTGCGCATAGTCGAGCGCCCGCTCGATGCCCGCGCGGAATTCCGCCTCGCGCCCCGGCAGGCAGGCCAGGCCCCGTTCGCCGGCAGCCCAATCGCCCGGCGGCGCATTGAACAACACCTGCGTCAAGCCGTGGGCCGTGAGCCGGTCGCGCAACAACGACACCGAATACTCGTAGGGGAAAAGAAACTCCACCGCGCGAAAATCATCTCGCGCCGCAGCAGCAAAACGGTCGAGGAACTCGTGCTCCGCATAGAGCATCGACAGGTTGGCAGCAAAGCGAGGCATGTGGATCGTCGAGCGGTTCTTGAATCAGCCGGCAGCGTACTGCATGTCCCGTCCGCCCCCTGGCAAAAGTAGGCACAGGGGTTGCTTTAGGTAGTTCAGTGGTTTACGGCGCCCCGAGCTAACACCGGTTCGCTCCTCCCTCTCCGACCCTCCCTCACCTAGCTTGGGCGTATCGGTTCGGGGTGCCTTTTGTACAACGCAGCTCCCGGTTGCGCGGCGGTTCTTTCAGTACCGCCGGCAACATTTACCGGGAGCTGCTTTCTTTTTGTCTGCCAACCGCACGTGGGCCGTTTTTCAGGGCCCGAGCGAGCGCATGAGATGTCTCACGTCTCATCCAAGGGACGCTTCGAGCAACCCGCCATCGAGCGTCACAAGCCCGTCACCGTGACCCGCCAGCCCGCTGGCGATGGCTCGACGTCGAAGCGCACCGGCAAGAACTTCTGAATCACCAGGAAATTCGTACGTGCGTGCTCAGTGATCTCGCTCGCGGTGAACGAGCCTTTGCCGGCGAGTGCGATCAGCAGCGCCAACTGGTCGCACAGGTGCGGGCCGACTGCGGCCTCGCTCGCCTGGTACGCGCGAACCTCCTTCGCCAGCCGATGCGCCACCTGCTCGGCCGACACCTGGCGGTCACCGAACTCTGTGAACACCTCGGTCACATGCTCGTACGCGAGCGTCGCCAGCAACGCATTGCCGGGTCCCTCGTTCTGGCGCAACGGCGCCGTGCGCAGCTGATCGCCGCTCCAGCCCAGCGCGGCACCGAGCGTGTCCAGCTCGCGTTGCGCCACGGTACGCGGCACGCCGGCGACCAGCGCCTCGGCATAGGCCTCGACCAATGCGCCGCGCGATTCGAGCGCCAGATGCTGCCAGTCTCCAGCGGGCACCGGGTGAATGATGGCCTCGACCTCGCCACCACCAGCCGGGTAGAAGCCGTGGCGCTTGAGGCTCAGGCGCAGGTCGCCGCCGAGACGGCGCACGAGCGGCGCGTACGCCCGTTCCAGAAAGTGGTACGGCGGTGCCATCGGATTGTGCGTGCCGCCGGCCAGCTCGATGGTGCTCGCTTCGGCGGCATGCAGCAGCGGCGGCAGCACGGTCTGCAGCACCAACGTGCAGCTGCCCGCGCTGGACACGGCAAAGCGGTAGCGCCCGGCACGCACGGCCTGCGGCTCGAACGTCAGCGAGGTCGAGTGCAGCTCGGCGCCCTCGGTGCGTGCCCCGCTGATCTCGGCCGCGGCCTGCACGCACACGAGGTGCTGGCGCATCAAACCCGGCTTGGGCCGGCGCGCGCGGATGTTGTCGATGCGGATCGGCCGGCCGGTCAGCACCGACAACGCGAGCGAGGTGCGCAGGATCTGGCCGCCGCCCTCGCCATGGGAACCATCGAGATGAATCATTGTTGTTGTCTCCCGGCAGGGGCGTCGCCGCCCCTGCGTCACCTGCGCATCAACCCTTGACGCAGACCACCTGCTTCAAGGTATGCACCACCTCCACCAGGTCGCGCTGCGCTTCCATCACCGCGTCGATGTCCTTGTAGGCCATCGGGATCTCGTCGATGACGTCCTTGTCCTTGCGGCACTCCACGCCTTCGGTCGCCGCGCGGTGATCGGCCAGCGTGAAGCGGCGCTTGGCCTCGCCGCGGCTCATCGTGCGCCCCGCGCCGTGCGAGCACGACTCGAAGCTCTCCGGGTTGCCGAGGCCGCGCACGATGTAGCTGCGCGCACCCATGCTGCCCGGGATGATGCCCAGCTCGCCCTTCTTCGCGCTCACCGCACCCTTGCGGGTCACGTAGACGTCCTGCCCGAAGTGGCGCTCCTGCTGCACGTAGTTGTGATGGCAGTTCACCGCTTCCACGTGGCTCTGGAAGTTCTTGCGGATCACCGTCTTGGCGGCCTCGATCACGCGGCGCATCATCACCTCGCGGTTCAGCTTGGCGAACTTCTGCGCCCAGCTCACGGCACGCACGTAGTCGCCGAAGTAGCGCGAGCCTTCCTCGAAGTACGCGAGGTCGCGGTCCGGCAGGTTGGCCTCATGGCGCATCGCGTCCTGCTTGGCCAGCTCGATGAACATCGTGCCGATCGCGTTGCCGACGCCGCGCGAACCGGAGTGCAGCATGAACCACACGAAGCCATCTTCGTCCAGGCAGACCTCGATGAAGTGGTTGCCGGTGCCGAGCGTGCCCAGGTGGTTGCGGTGGTTGGTCTTTTCCAGCTTGGGGTAGTCGCGGCAGAGTTCGGTGAACTCGGGCGCCAACTGTTCCCACGCGGTATCCACCACGCCGGGGATCTTGCCCCAGGCGCCCGGGTCGCGTGCACCCGGTGCACGGCCATGCGGCACCGCACGTTCGATCGCGCTGCGCAGCGGTGCCAGGTTGTCCGGCAGGTCTTCGGCGCGCAGCGTGGTCTTGGCGGCGATCATGCCGCAGCCGATGTCCACGCCCACCGCAGCCGGGATGATCGCCTTCACGGTCGGGATCACCGAGCCGACGGTGGCACCGATGCCCAGATGCACGTCGGGCATCGCCGCGATGTGCTTGAACACGATCGGCAGGCGGGCCGCGTTGGCGAGCTGGCGCTTGGCCTCGTCTTCCACGGGTACGCCCTGGGTCCACATCTTCACCGGCACGCCGCCGGGGACTTCTTCGAGGTGGTAGTTCTGTTCCATTTCTTCACTCCTGAGAAGCCGCGCGCCCTTGCGGGCATCGCGGCCTTCCTTCACATCGTCAACGCAGCTTCACCAGCCCGTTGAGCACCGAGTCCAGGCCACCGAACACCGAGATCTTGTCGATCCGTTCGGCCACCCGCTCCAGCGTCTCGAGTTCCTTCAGGCGCAAGGCCGTCGGGTTGTCTTCCATCACCTTCGCGGTGTTCAACAGCGACCGGGTCGCCGCGGTCTCCTCGCGGCGGCGGATCACATTGGCCTGCGCGGCCTTCTCGGCCTCGACCACCTGCGCCAGCAAGGTCTTCATCTCGCCGGGCAGCACGATGTCCTTCACGCCGGCGCCTTCCAGCTCCAGGCCGTAGCCTTCCAGCTTCTGGCGCACATGCGCGATCACGACCTCGTCGATCACGGACTTGTTCTCCAGCAGCTCGTCCAGCGTACGGGTACCCACTGCAGCGCGCAGGCCGAACTGCAGCTCGCGGTACAGGTGCTCGCCCGGCTTGGTGAGCTGGCGGTAGGCCTGCAGCACGTCGGTGTAGCGCCAGGTCGCGGCCAGGTTCAGCCGCAGTGCGACCTTGTCCTTGGTCAGGATCTCCTGGCCCGTGACCTCCATCACCTGCAAGCGCAGATCCACCGGCTCAACCATCACGACACGGTTGAAGCGCCAGTATGCGTACGGACCCGGCTGCAGCAGTTCGGCCACCTTGCCGTCGATCCACAGCAGGCCGACATGATGCTCGGCCACCTGGCCCTGCAGCACACCACCCAGGCCCACCACCGCGCGCTGCCGCAGTTGCGTCTGCGTCAGCCGCGACACGATGGCAGGCGGCACCTGCGCGTCGGCATCGATGTCGACCACCTCGACCCGCGTGTCGACCAGGCCCTTCCAGTACAGCTTGCGGGTCGCGGGCGCCAGCACTTCGGCCAGCACGCCGTTCTCGTACCGCAGACCGACCTGGGTGTCGGTCAACTCGACCCGCACGAACTCGCGATCGACCAGCTCCGGCTCCTTGGCCAGGAAGTAGTCGGCCAGCGAGTGCGCGAAGGCCGGCTGCTCCAGCGCGAAGGTCTCGACCCGCACGGCGTCCATGCCCTTGAAGATCCAGTGGCTGCCCGGCGGCAGCACGCGCTCGAAGTCGCCATTGCGCAGCAACAGGCCACGCTCGTTCTTCTTCACCGTATAGCGCTTCATACCCAGCATTTCATTTCTCCGATTCGTTGTTGTCATGCGATCCCCTCGCGGGGAGCCGTTACAGCGCAGGCGGCGGGCTCGGGGGGCCACCGTGCAGGGCCGCCGGTGCGCGTCGGACCCGGAGGTCTTCGGCTGGCCGGCGCCGCGCACGGCGCCCTTCCCGGGCGCAGAGCTGTCTGCGCTGACGAGGCACCGGCCGGCGACGATCGGTGCCTCCCGCACCTCTCGCCGCGCCGCCCGCGCCCCGCGTTCGGCATGAGCCTTTCGGCTCGGTTTCTCAAATACGTCGTGTGAGGACGTCAGCTTGTTCGGCAGGAGTCGAACCTGCGACAGGCGGATTCATCGTCCGCTGCTCTACCGTCTGAGCTACAGAACATGGCGGAACCCCGGGAGTCGAACCCGGCAGCGCACTTGCGCTGCAAACCACTTGAACTCCGAGCCCATCGCTTCCGGGCGGCGCGGCATACGCGGGAACCAACGGGCAACGCCCGGGACCTGCGCACCGGCGGGGCTGTGGGAACCCCTGGCCTGTCAGCGCTCACCTTTCCTCGGTGGACGAAGTGATGGATTGCATGGCCCGTGCCAGCCGATGCACCTCGCGGCCGAGCAGCGTTAAGCCCTTGTCCTGCCAGGAGTTTTTGCCGGCGGCGCAATCCTTGCGAGATTCTTGATGCACGGAAACCCTAGAATCCCAGCTAGTCTTTTATCCAATCCTTATGCCCAAACGCCGCGTTGTCATCGGTTTCCTCGGCACCCAGCTCGACGGCGGCAACGGTGCCGGCCGCTGGGAGAAGTGGCGCCCCACCCTCTCGCTGGTGCAGCACGACGACTTGGTCGTCGACCGGCTCGAGCTGCTCTACACGCCGCGGCACGCCGAACTGGCCGAACGGGTGGCTGGCGACATCGCCACCGTGTCGCCGGAAACCACCACCCGCCTCGTCTCGCTGGACCTGGCCGACCCGTGGGACTTCGGTGAGGTCTATGGCGCGCTGTACGACTGGTCGCGCGGCCATGCCTTCGATCCGGAGCACGAGGAATACTGGGCCCACATCACGACCGGCACCCACGTCGCGCAGATCTGCCTGTTCCTGCTGGTGGAGGCACGCTTCATTCCGGGCGTGCTGCTGCAGACGGCACCCCCCAAGCGGCAACGCGCCGGCGACCCCGGCAGCTACACGCTGATCGACCTGGACCTGTCGCGCTACGACGCGCTCGCACAGCGCTTCGAGCGCGAGCAGCGCGACGCGGTGCAGTTCCTGAAGTCCGGCATCGCCACGCGCAACGCGCGCTTCAACACGCTGATCGACGAGATCGAGCGCGTGGCCGTGCGTTCACGCGCACCCATCCTCGTGACCGGCCCCACCGGTGCCGGCAAGTCCTTCCTCGCGCGCCGCATGTACGAGCTGAAGAAGGCCCGCCACCAGGTCACCGGCCCCTTCGTCGAAGTGAACTGCGCCACGTTGCATGGCGATGGCGCGGCCTCGGCGCTGTTCGGCCACAAGCGCGGCGCCTTCACCGGTGCAGCCTCCGAACGGGCCGGGCTGCTGCGCAGCGCCGACCAGGGCGTGTTGTTCCTCGACGAGATCGGCGAACTGGGCCTGGACGAACAGGCGATGCTGCTGAAGGCCATCGAGGAGAAGCGCTTTTATCCCGTCGGCGCCGACCGCGAAGTGGCGAGCGACTTCCAGCTGATCGCCGGCACCAACCGCGACCTGCGCGAGGCGGTCGCCCAAGGCCGTTTCCGCGACGATCTGTTCGCGCGGATCAACCTCTGGAGCTACGAGCTGCCGGGCCTGGCACAGCGGCCGGAAGACATCGAGCCCAACGTCGATTACCTGCTCACCGAGGCGGCGCGCGATGTGGGGCGCCAGGTACGTTTCAACGCCGAGGCGAAGGCGCGCTACCTTCGCTTTGCACAATCGGACGAGGCGCTGTGGAGCGGCAATTTCCGCGACCTGGCGGCCTCGGTGACGCGGCTGGCAACGCTGGCCGACGGAGGCCGCATCGGCGAAGCGCTGGTCGATGCCGAAATCACGCGCCTGCGATGGCTGTGGCAGCGCAGCGTGCCGGATTCCTCGGCGCCAGAAGTGAATCTCGATGCCCTGCTCGAGCAAGAGACTGTTGCGTCGCTCGACCTGTTCGAGCGCCTGCAGCTCGAAGGGGTGGTGCGTGTGTGTCGTCAATCTCGCACGCTGTCGGATGCCGGCCGCAAGTTGTTCGAGGTATCGCGCCAGCAACGCGCGGTGGTCAACGATGCGGACCGGCTGCGCAAGTACCTGGCACGCTACGGCCTGAACTTCGAAGGGATCACCCGCTAGCGCAAATCGAAAGGCGCCCTTAGCATCGCCCCCCAACAACAACATGCGTGAGGGGCGTCGATGACCGGACTCCAGCGGCCCGACTACATCTATTCCGGCGGCAATGTGCTGATGCGTCCGCCCTTGCGGCTCGGCAGCTCCCGGATGTACGGCTTCTTCCTGAAGGGAAGCCGCGAGCAGTTGCAGCAGACAGTCGACACGACACTGAACGCGCCCGCTGCCGGCGCGATGCGCTTCAAGGTGCTGTCGCCCTACGTGATGCTGACCTTCACGCAGGTGCAGCATGCCAATTCCACCTACCCGCCCGATGCAGCCAAGGGCTGGGGCGAAGAGACGGACATCGTCACGTGGGTGATGGTCGGCCAGATCCTGCCGGGCGAAACACGCATCAGCCGGATCTTCTCGTACCCGGTGCACATCTGGGTCGACGACACGATGGCGCTGATCAACGGGCGCGAGCTGTACGGCTACCCCAAGTACAGCTGCGAGTACACGATGCCCGCGCCCGGCGAGCCGGCACTGCGCTTCATGCTGGCGACCAAAGGCTTCCAGCCGTACTCGCCGCAGACGCAATTGGCGATGCACCCATTGCTGGAGGTGCAGAACCAGAACGGCGCAACAGCCACACCGCTCGCCGACATCGCATCGCTCGTGAAGCAGATCGCGCAAGTGCTCGCCAGCGACGCCGATGCGCTCGATCTCGACCTCGCCGGCTGGGAGCAGGTGATCGAGACCTTCGTCTCGCCGCAGGTCGACCAGATCTTCCTGAAGCAGTTTCCGGATGCCGCGGGCGAAAAGGCCGTGTACCAGGCCATCGTCGCGGCGCCCGCGGTCGTGAAGTCGGTGCGCAGCGTGCAACTGCTCGGCCCGGCGTACCAGGCCACGCTGCATCCGTACGACAGCTTTCCGCTGAACCGCACGCTCGGCCTGCCGCTTGGCGACCAGCCGGCGCTGCTGGGCTTTCACGTCGACATGGACTTCGAAGTGCCGCCCGGCACGGAGCTGGTCGACAACTCGCAGGTGCGGCCGAAGAAGGTGGCGATCCTCGGTGGCGGTGTGGGCGCGATGACGGCTGCCTTCTGCCTCACCGAGCAACCCGGCTGGCGCAACCGGTTCGAGATCACCGTCTACCAGATGGGCTGGCGCCTGGGGGGCAAGGGCGCGAGCGGCCGCAATGCCGACTACGGCGAGCGCATCGAGGAGCACGGCCTGCACATCTGGTTCGGCTTCTACGACAACGCGTTCTCGGTGATGCAAAAGGCCTATGGCGAGCTCAACCGCCCGCCGGGCGCACCGCTCGCCACCTGGCAGGACGCCTTCAAGCCGCAGCACTTCGTCACCCTGATGGAACTCGTCAACGGGCAGTGGAAGACCTGGCCGATCGACACGCCCATCAAGCCGGGCGAGCCGGGCCACGGCAACGAGAGCATCGGTCTGTGGGCGATGGCCACCACCGCCTTCGCGTGGATCCGCATGTGGCTCGACGACCTGCGCCACGCGATCGACGACGCCGCGTTGCCGGCTCCACCGGTGTCCAGCGGGGCGCACCCGGACTGGTTGCACCGGCTGGCCGCCGAGGTGGAGCAGGACGTCGAGCACCTCGCCGCCGATGCGAAGCACGTGGCGCAGGCACTGCACGACTTCGTCGCATCGCTCCCGGAAGACCTGAGCCAGCACGACGAGGCACACCGCGACCTGATGCGATCCACGCTGCGCGGCCTGCGCTCGTGGCTGTGGGATGCGGTGCTGCAGAAGCTCGAGGGCAACGACACGCTGCGCCGTCTCTACATCTGCATCGACCTCGCGGCCACCTCGCTGATCGGCATGATCGAGGACGGCGTGTTCGTCCACGGCTTCGACGTCATCAACGACATCGACTTCTATGCCTGGCTGACCAAGCACGGCGCGAACGTGCGCTACACCGTGCACTCGGCACCGGTGCGCGGCTTCTACGACCTGGTCTTCGCTTACGAGGACGGCGACTTCGACCGGCCCAACATCGAGGCCGGCACCATGCTGCGCGGGATGATGAAGGTGGCCTTCGCCTACCACGGCGGCATCATGTGGAAGATGCAGGCCGGCATGGGCGACACGGTGTTCACGCCGCTGTACCAGGTGCTCAAGGCGCGCGGCGTCACGTTCAAGTTCTTCCACAAGGTGGAGGAGCTGCTGCCGGCGGACGACGGCTCGATGTCGGTCGACGCCATCCGGCTCACGCGCCAGGTCGACGTGACGCGCGGCGCCGACCACTACGACCCGCTGGTCGACGTGAAGGGGCTGGCCTGCTGGCCCAGCACGCCGAACTACGGGCAGATCGTGGCCGAGCAGGCGGCCCTGCTGCAATCGGGCAACGTGAACCTGGAGTCGAACTGGACCAATTGGCCCGAGCTGTACGAACAGGCCTTCGGCCAGCCGCTGCCCCAGGTCACGCTGCAACGCCGCCGCGATTTCGATCTCGTCGTGTTCGGCATCTCGGTCGAAGGCGTGCGGCAGCTGTGCCCGCAACTGGTGGCCCGCAGCCCTGCACTGCAGACGATGACCACGACCGTGAAGACGGTCGCCACGCAGGCCTACCAGGTGTGGCTGAACCAGGACGTGCACCAGATCGGCTGGACCAGCTACGCCAGCGACGGCGAAGTGCCGGTCGTCAGCGCATTCAGCGAGCCGTTCGACACCTGGGCCGCGATGGACCAATTGCTGGTGCGCGAGGACTGGCAGCCGCCGTTCATCCCGAAGAACGTCTCGTACTTCTGCAGCGCGCTGCCGATGGTGAACTATCCGCCGCCGTCGGACCATCAATTCCCGGATCGCTGCGACGCGACCGTCAAGCAAGGTGCGATGAACCAGCTCACGCAGCAGGTGCACTGGCTATGGCCGTCAGTCGCCACGGCGGTCAGCTTCGACTGGCAGGTGCTGGTCGACCCGCAGGGGCGCAGCGGCGAGCAGCGCTTCGACGCACAGTACTGGCGCGCCAACATCGATCCGTCCGAGCGCTACGTGCTGTCGGTCGTCAACAGCACCGCGGCCCGGCTCCCGTCGGACGGCTCCGGCTTCGCCAACCTCTATCTGGCCGGCGACTGGCTGCGCACCGGCTTGAACGCGGGTTGCGTCGAATGCGCGGTGATGGGTGGGATGCAGGCCTCGCGCGCGATCAGCGGCTGGCCGGTGGTGATCCGCGGCGAGCAGGACCTGTAGCGCTGCCGCGCGCCGCTACAGCGTCGCCGCGTCGCTCACCGTGTCGGCGCGGGCCCGCTTGCGGCGCGCCTTGTGCTGGTACATGTTCTGGTCGGCCAGGTTGATCAGGTCGAGTGCGCGCGCGTTGGCGGTCCAGTGCGCAATGCCATAGCTGATGCCGGCGTCGTTGAACCCTTGAGCGATCAAGTCGGCCTCGAGCAGCGCCAGGCTGTGCTCCAGGTCGTGCTCGAGGTGGTGCGGCGCGAGGATCGCGAATTCGTCGCCGCCCAGCCTGAAGCACGAGCCGCGTCCCTGGGTCAGCGTCCGCAGGCCGCGGGCCACCGCCTTCAGCAGTTCGTCGCCCCGGCTGTGGCCGTGCCGGTCGTTGATCTGCTTCAGCCCGTCCAGGTCGATCAGCAACAGCATGTGCGGCGTCGCACTCTCGACCAGGCCGTCGCCGCGAGTCCCGAGGGCCTGTTCGAAGGCATACCGGTTGCCTATGCCCGTCATCGCGTCGGTGTGAGCCACCTCCAGTGCCTGCCCGAGTTGCTCGGCGTAGCTGTCCTTCTCGCGGTTCAGCATGCGGATGCGGTCGGCCAGCGCGAACGCCTGCAGCAAGGCCTCGACCGCGCCGCCGAGCAAGGTCAGCATCTCGGCGTTGTCGACGAGGTCGGGAATCAGCCCAATGTTGCCGGGCAGGATGATGAGCGCCGGCACGAACATCGCCGCGAACGCCAGCGCAAAGAACCGCGCCGGGCGGTAGCCGCCCCACCACGAGATGACGCCGCTCGTGACCATGAGCACCAGCCATATGCTGATCAGCAGCGTGGCCGTCGCGTGCGCGTAAGGCACGGCGAACACCGCCACCGGCGTCAGCAACAGCGACGCGGCGATCAGCGCCCGCAGGCAGCGGTGCAGTCGGGGGTGGCGGGCAGGCAGTTCGAGGAAGTCGATGCAGAACAGCGCGCTGATCGCCGGCAACAGGAAGAACGGCACGTAATGCACGCGCAGGTCATGCCAGCCGAACAGCTCGGCAGGCAACTGGAACACGAGCGCCCAGGCGATGCATGACATCACCAGTTGCGCGAAGTAGTACAGGTGGCTGCGAATGCGAGTGAGCGCAAACACGAACAGGTTGAACAGCGCCAGCGCCACCATAGCCCCGAGCGAGCCGATGATGACGACGTTCTCGCGCAGCACCTGGCGCTGGTAGTCGTTCTCCGTCAGCACCTCGAAGCGGGGGACGGACGCGAAGTACGGGCTCTCGAAACGCACCAGCACCTCGTACTGCACGCCGGGCGAGAGCACGACCTCCTTGCCGTAGTGCAACGCATATTCGCGTGGCTCGCGGTAGCCGCTGCGCAGGACCTGCACGCTGCCGTCGCTGCCATACAACCGCGCCTCGACGTACTCGATCAGCGTGTTGTTCGGGTCGAGCACCCATTGCTTCGGTGCCAGATCCTGCCGCACATGCGCATGCAACCAGTAGGCGCCGCCGAACAGGTCGACCTGCACCGGCCCGTCCAGGGCCGCCAGCCGCTCCTTGCGCAGCGCGGGGTCCGCGGCAAAGGCATCGCTGTCACCCGCGGCGTACAGGCGGCCGCTTTCCATCAAGTCGAGCCGGACGCCGGGTACCGCATTCGAAGTCGTCGGCAGATGGGTCGCCGCCGACGCGCTCAAAGCCGCGAGCAGCACCACGGCGGCGAGCCGGCGCAAGAGCATTGCGAACAGTGAGAGGGCGAGCGGAGACACGGTGTGGAGGGCAAGCGGCCTTCGATTGTGCCCAGTTCCTCGGTATGTCTTGTCGAGACTTCCACCGAGGTGCCGCATACCGCACGCGAACCACGCTTCGCCGACTCCCGCAGCGCCGGCACCGGCGCTCCGACAGACGCGGGCGCCAGGAGGCATGACGCTTGCCGGGCAGGCTGCAGCCGTGGAGGATGGACATGAGCAGGCCGGCTTCGTCGTGCAAAGACCCCAGCGACGCCATTGGTGTGCGCACACACCGCGCAGGGGGGCGCCGCTGCGCGCGACAGCTCGTGGGCGCGCTGGTGTTGTGCGCGTGGCGCGCGTTGCTCGCCTCCGAGCCTCTCGCCGCGCAACAACCGCAGACGCTGGTCGCACCTGTGCCCGCGACGCCAGACGAAATCGAGGAGGCGCGGGCTGCTTCCGGCTGGACGCACGCCGCGGTGGTCGTCGACCTGCTGCCACCCGAGACGCCGCCGGCTCCCGCTGTCGCCCCATCGCTGGACCTGCAGCCCCGATTCGTGGGTTACGGCTGGACGCTGCGGCGTGGCAGCGACAGCCTCAGCCTCTCGGTCGGTGCGACCGGATACCACCTGGCGCCAGCAGCACGTGAGGCCGGCACGTCAGATCCGACGGTCGTCATGCCGACGCTGCAGCTCGACTGGCGGCACGAGTTGTCGATGCATTCGAGCTTCTATGCCAGCGCGGCGTCGCTGCATGGGTTCAACGACGGCCGCCTCGTGCCCCTGCGCCGCGCGCGGCTGGGGTTCGAGTGGGCGCCGTTCAAGGGTTCGCGGTTCGGCATCGCGCACGGCGGGCTGCGCGTGAAGTTCGACGACCAGTCGCGCATGGTGCTCAAGGTCCGGCGCCACAAGGTGGCTGCCTACTGGCAAGCCCGGTTCTGAAGGCGCCGGGGCTCCCGCGGAACCAGCTTCAACCCCGCGCGAACTTGAACACGGCCACGCTTGCCAGCAGGTTGGGCCGCAGCCTCACCGGGCGGCCCCGCTGGATGCCGAACGAATCCAGCACCTGCAGCCCGTTCTTGCGCGCAAGCACCTCGAAATCGGCATACGTGCCGACCCGGATGTTGGGCGTGTCGTACCACTCGTAGGGCAGCGCTCGCGTCACCGGCATGCGGCCCGACAGCACGCGGAAGCGGTTGGGCCAGTGCGCGAAGTTGGGGAAGCTGACGATGCCGATGCGCCCGACGCGCGCCGTCTCCCGCAGCATCGATTCGGTGTTGCGCAGGTGCTGCAGCGTGTCGAGTTGCAGCACCACGTCGAAGCTCTGGTCGCCGAAGATCGCCAGCCCCTCCTCGAGGTTCAGCTGGATCACGTTGACGCCGCGCTCGGTGCAGGCCAGCACGTTCGCATCGTCGATCTCGATGCCGTAGCCGGTGCAGCCCTTGTGCTGGCGCAGGTGGGCCAGCAGTTCACCGCGGCCACAGCCGAGGTCGAGCACCCGAGATCCCGCCGGCACCAGTTGAGCGATCAGCTCCATGTCCTTGCGTTCGCTCATGCCTGAACTTCCTCTTTCGCGATCCGATCGAAATACGCTCTCACCACGTTGTGATAGCGCGCATCGTCGAGCAGGAAAGCATCGTGCCCGTGCGGGGCATCGATCTCGGCATAGCTGACGTCGCGACGGTTGTCGAGCAACGCCTTGACGATCTCGCGCGAGCGGGCCGGCGAGAAACGCCAGTCGGTCGTGAAGCTGACGACGAGGAACTTGGCCGTGGCGACCGACATCGCGCGCGCCAGGTCGCCGCCGTGCTGGCCGGCCGGGTCGAAGTAGTCGAGCGCGCGCGTGATCAGCAAATAGGTGTTGGCGTCGAAGTATTCGCTGAACTTGTCGGCCTGGTAGCGCAGGTAGCTCTCGATCTGGAACTCGATCTCCTGCGTGCTGTAGCCCAGCTCGGCGGCGCGCAGTTCGCGGCCGAACTTCTGCTCCATCACGTCGTCGCTCAAGTAGGTGATGTGGCCGATCATGCGCGCCACGCGCAGGCCGCGCTTCGGTATCGCGCCATGCGCCTGGTAGTGGCCGCCATGGAAGTCGGGATCGGTCACGATCGCGCGGCGCGCCACCTCGTTGAAGGCGATGTTCTGGGCCGACAGGTTGGGCGCGGTGGCAACGGCCACGCAGTGCCGCACGCGCTCGGGGAACTGCAGCGTCCAGCTCAGCGCCTGCATGCCGCCCAGGCTGCCCCCGATCACGGCGGCCAGCTGCGTGATGCCCAGCTTGTCGAGCAGCCGGGACTGCGCCAGCACCCAGTCTTCGACCGTCACGACGGGAAAGTCCGCACCGTACGGCTGGCCGGTGGCCGGGTTCACGTGCATGGGCCCGGTGGAGCCGAAACAGGAGCCGGGGTTGTTGACACCGATGACGAAGAACTTGTCGGTGTCCAGCGGTTTGCCGGGGCCGACGAGGTTGTCCCACCAGCCTTCGCTCTTGGGCTGGCCTTCGTAGGTGCCGGCAACATGGTGCGACGCGTTCAGCGCGTGGCACACCAGCACGGCATTGCTCTTGTCGGCGTTGAGGGTGCCGTAGGTTTCGTAGACGAGGGTGTAGTCGCGCAGGGAGGCGCCGCTGCGCAGCGGCAGCGGCTCGTCGAAGCGCATCGACTGAGGGGTGACGTGGCCGATGGAGGAGCTCATGACAGCAAACAAAAACCCGGCGCCACTGAAGGTGAGGCCGGGTTCGCTTGCCCCCCTTTAGCTGCATTTGTTGAGCGCCCGCAAGCCGGAACAAATCGGCGCTGAGGCAGCAGTATAGCTGCCGGGTTACCGTTCGTCAGCCCTGCTGGGTCGGGTCGCCGTGGCACTTCTTGTACTTCTTGCCGCTGCCGCAGGGGCAGGGGTCGTTACGGCCGGGCTCGGCTTCCTTGCGCACCTGGGCCACCGGGCGGCGCGAGGCGCGCTCCCGCCAGAAGTCGCGCAGGTCGTACACCGCCCACATCGCGTCGGCCAGGCGCTCGTCGCGGCTCATCTCGCGCTGCTCGGGTGCCAGCTCGGCCTCGTCGCTCGCCAGCACCTCGAAGAGCTGCAGGCAGCCGTCGACGAATTCGTTGCCTTCGTCGTCGGCCGACAGCAGCCATTCGTCCTCGAACGCATCGACGGCCTGCAGGAAGCCGCTGGCCCACACCGCACCGAGGCCCGGCACTTCGCCAAACGCGGCGCGCTCTTCCTCGGGCGTGTGCTCGATCACCGCGTCCCAGTCGGTCAGCAACGGATTCAGGGCCCGGTCGTCGTCCAGGCGCTGCACGGGCGAATCGACGGCGCGCAGCACGTCCCGCCAGCGGCGGTCGATCAGGCCCATCACCAGTGCCTGCTGCGATTCGTCCGCGAAGGGCAGCGCCTCGCCGAAGATCCGCGGCAGTGCCTCGGCAGGCGGCATCGGCGTCGGCCCGCAGGCGACGGCGGCCAGCGCGCCGTCGAGCTGCTCGAGATCGGGCACGGCCTCGCTGCGCTCGGACATTTCGGCAAGCAGGACCTCGAGCTGGTCGAGTTCGGTAT
This sequence comes from uncultured Caldimonas sp., assembly GCF_946480305.1. The sequence goes on along the minus strand of NZ_CAMLJQ010000020.1, from coordinate 12,726 downwards.
CGGTCAGGGGGGTGGCGTTCGGTTTCATGGCGTGTCCAGCGGGCAATCCCGGATTGTCTCAGTTGCCACGCCCGGAAACGCTTCGCCCCGTCCCCTGGACTGATTTTCATGCCGCCGACACACGATGCCGCGGCCCGCGACGACTGGAGCCCACCTCATGCCGCACTGGCTGCTCGCCCTCGACCGGCATTTCCCGATCCGCTACCTTGCCTGGCTGCTCAGCGCCGTCGGACTGCTGCTCACCGCTTTCGTCTGGGTCGGATTCGGCATGGCAGGGTGGTGGGTGCTGCTGTTCGCCGTGCTCGTGGCCACGGGTGTCCACGACGTGCGGCAGAGCCGCCACTCGGTGCTGCGCAACTACCCGGTCATCGGCCATCTGCGCTTTCTGCTCGAGTTCGTGCGCCCCGAGATGCGCCAGTACTTCATCGAGAGCGACAACGAGGCCGCGCCCTTCTCGCGCCAGCAGCGCTCGCTCGTCTACCAGCGCGCCAAGGGCGAACCCGACAAGCGCCCGTTCGGCACCCAGCGCGACGTGGGCGCCGACGGCTACGAGTGGATCAACCACTCGGTGGCGCCCACGCGGCTCACCTCGCACGACTTCCGCATCACGATCGGCCCGGACCGGGCGCAGCCCTACTCGGCGAGTGTCTTCAACATCTCGGCGATGAGCTTCGGCTCGATCAGTGCCAACGCCGTGCTGGCACTCAACGCCGGCGCGCGCCGCGGCAAGTTCGCGCACGACACCGGCGAAGGCTCGATCAGCCGCTGGCACCGCGAGAACGGCGGCGACCTGATCTGGGAGATCGGCTCCGGCTACTTCGGCTGCCGCGACGAAGACGGCAGCTTCAGCGCCGAGAAGTTCACGCAGGCCGCGTGCGAACCGCAGGTCAAGATGATCGAGATCAAGCTGAGCCAGGGCGCCAAGCCCGGCCACGGCGGCGTGCTGCCGGGCGCCAAGGTGACCCCGGAGATCGCCGCGGCCCGCGGCGTGGCGGTCGGCGTCGACTGCATTTCGCCGCCGATGCACAGCGCGTTCTCCACGCCGATCGAGCTGCTGCAGTTCGTCGAGCAGCTGCGCTCGCTGTCGGGCGGCAAGCCCACCGGCTTCAAGCTGTGCATCGGCCACCCATGGGAATGGTTCGCGATCGCCAAGGCGATGGTCGAGACCCGGATCGTGCCGGACTTCATCGTGGTCGATGGCGCCGAAGGCGGCACCGGGGCGGCACCCTTGGAATTCACCGACCACGTCGGCGCGCCGTTGCAGGAAGGACTGCTGCTGGTGCACAACACGCTGGTGGGCCTGAACCTGCGCCAGCAGGTGCGCGTCGGCTGCGCCGGCAAGGTGATCAGCGCATTCGACATCGCGCGGATGATGGCGCTCGGCGCCGACTGGTGCAATTCGGCGCGCGGCTTCATGTTCTCACTCGGCTGCATCCAGGCGCAGGCCTGCCACACGGGCCATTGCCCCACCGGCGTCACCACGCAGGACCCGTGGCGGCAGCGTGCGCTGGTGGTGCCGGACAAGGCCGAACGCGTCTACCGCTACCACCAGAACACCTTGATCGCGCTCAAGGAGCTGGTGCAGGCGGCCGGCCTGGCCCATCCGAACGAGATCACCGCGTCGCACATCGTGCACCGCACCGCGCGGCACGAGGTGAAGCTACTCGCCACGCTGCTGCCGTTCGTCGCGCCCGGCGCGCTGCTGGCCGGCGAACTGCCGCACCAGGTGTTCACCCGCTACTGGCCCCTGGCACAGGCCGGCTCGTTCCAGCCGATCGCGCGGCTGTAGGAAATCCCGGGGGCGATCCCCCAATCCGTGGGGATGCCGGGGAGGGCCTGCTTGTTTACGATGCCTCCCACGTTACAAAACCAACCTCTGGGCGGCCCTCCCGTGCTTTCGGTTTACCTGGTCGAAGACGATCCTCTGCTGGCTCGTCACGTGCTCGACGCGCTCAACGGCGCGCAGGGCATCCGCTGCGTCGGCCACGCCGACCGCCTCTCGAAGGCGCGCGCCGAGCTGCCCCAGTGCCAGCCCGACGTCCTGCTGTCCGACCTCGGCCTGCCGGACGGCGACGCCACCGAGTTGATCCGCGAGCTGAACGCGCAGCAGGGCGGCTGGCACCCGCACATCCTGGTGTTCTCGGTGTTCGGCGACGAAAGTCGCGTGATCCACGCGATCGAGGCCGGTGCCGACGGCTACTTCCTGAAAGGCTGCCCGGACCGCGAGCTGGTCCAGGCCGTGCAGCGTGCAGCGCACGGCGAGTCGCCCATCTCGCCGGCCATCGCGCGCTACCTGCTCAAACGCTTCGACGGCGCCATGCCCACGGCCGACCAGCTGTCGGGCGCCGAGCATGCCGTGCTGAAGCTCGTGGCCCAGGGCTACGTGCCGGAAGAGGTGGGTGAACGCTTGATGATGACGGCGCACGCAGTGGCCACCCACGTGCGCGGCATCTACGCCAAGCTGCAGATCCGACACCGCCCGGCCGAGATGCGACTGGCCGGCTGATGACCGGCTTCGTGCGCATGGCCCGCCTGCTCGGCGGGCTGCTCCTGGCGGTCGTGCTCGGCCTCTGGGCGCCGCTGGCCGGCGCCGAGCCGGTGCGCGTGCAGACCGCCTGGCTGACCGATCACACCGTGCCGGAATCCGCCGAGCGCATGGTCCCGCTGCCCGACGCATGGGAGCACACGGCCCCCGGCCGCAACGGGCGCGCCAGCTACCGGCTCGATCTGCCCGATGCCGCCCTCAAGGTGGATCGGCCCGCACTGTTCATGCGGCGCATCGGCAATGCGTTTCGCATCCATTTCAACGGCGAGTCCGTGCTGGAAGTCGGTGGCGAAACGCTGCCGCTGCCCAACTACAGCAACGAGCCGCTGCTGGTGCGGCTGCCTCCCGCGCTGGTGCGCCCGCACGGAAACGTCGTCGTCATCCAGGTGATCGGGCAACCCAGGCGCGAAGCCGGCCTCTCGACAGTGTGGGCGGGCAACGACACCGAGCTCGAACCGCTGTACGAGCACGCGATGAACGCACAGGTGCGGGGCAGCTGGTTCGTCGTCAGCGCCAGCCTGGTGATGGGCCTGCTGGGCGTGCTCGTCGCGTGGCGCACGCGCCAGTCCATGTACGGCTGGTTTGCACTCGCCAACCTGGTGTGGGCGTGGCGCGTCGGCGCGCTCAGCGTGCACCAGCCAGGCATCTGGGCCAACGCCTTGCACTGGGCCTACGAGGTCACCTACAGCATCTTCGTCGCGTCGATCTCGATGTCGCTGCTGATCGTGGTGCACCGCGACACCGCACTCGCACGCCGGATCATGGCCGGGTTCGCGGGCCTGGCGGTGCTGCTCTCGCTCGGCAATGCGGTGTTCAACCTGCCGCAGTTGCGCACCGTGCATTTGCTGCTGATCCTGGCCCTGACCGTCGGCATGACCCTCTTCCTCGCGCACTACACGGTGCGCGAGCGTTCGCGCACCGGTGCCCTGCTGTGCCTGTGCGCGTTGGTGGGCGCCGTGTTCGGTGCGCGCGACTGGATCGTGTTTCGCCTGCTGCACGACTACGACGCCTACACCTGGTCGCGTTATGCCATCGTGTTCCTGCTGTTCGTGATGGCGTGGCGGCTGGTCGAGGACTACGCCGAGACGCTGAACCGCCTGCGCCACACCAATCGCGACCTGCAGGAAGCCGTGGAGCGCAAGCAACGCGAGATCGAACAGGTGTTCGAAGGGCGCCGCGAGGTGGAACGGCACCAGGCGGCGGCGGCCGAGCGCGACCGCATCCTGCGCGAAATGCACGACGGGCTGGGCGGACGGCTGGTCGGCGCGATCGCGCTGTCGCAACAACTCACGCCGGCCTCGAGCAACACCGTGGACCCTGCCACGCTGCACGAACTGCGGCAGGCGCTCGACGACTGCCTGGTCGAGTTGCGCCTGTCGCTCGACTCGCTCGAAACCGATCAGCGCAGCATCGGCGAGGCGCTGGCCGAAATGCGCTTCCGCGTGGAGCCCTCATTGCGCGCCGCGGGCGTGCGGCTGGTCTGGAACGTCGACGACGACGCTGTCGACGCGGAGCTGGCCCCCGGCGCGACGCTGCAGGTGCTGCGCATCGTGCGCGAAGCCTTCACCAACGTGATCAAGCACGCGCAGGCGACCGTCGTGTGGCTGACCCTGGCCCGCGTGGGGGATCGCATCGAGCTCACCGTGCTGGACAACGGCCTGTTGCAGCGCTCGATGCCGGGCACCTCCCGCCTGCCCGCCATGCCGAGCGGCAAGCGCGGACTGGCCAACATGCGCCAGCGCGCGAAGAACCTGGGAGCGGACATCGAGATCGGCCCGCATCCGGAAGGCTGGTCGGTGCGCCTGAGTTTTGCCGCGCCGCTGCCGGCGCGCGAACAGGTCCGGCAGGACGCCGCTTGAAGGCCTGAAAGCCCGAATCCGGCGACGGCCGCCAGCGTCAGGCTTGCGGCGGCAACGTGTCGGCGAAGCTGGGCCGCTGCGACAGCTTGTCGTGCAGCCGAGCCAGGTTGGGGTGGTCGCGCCGCCAGTCGATGTGCGGGAAGCGGAAGTCGAGGTAGCCGAGTGCGCAACCGACCGCAATGTCGGCCAGCGTGAAATGGATGCCGGCACACCACGGGCGGTCGCCAAGTCCCTGGCCCATCGCCTTGACGCAGGCGTGCACCTTCTCCATCTGGCGATCGATCCAGGCCGAGCTGCGCTGCAGTTCGGTGCGCCCCGGCCAGGTCTGCTCGAGCCGCGCCAGGATGCTGGCATCGAGCAGTCCGTCGGACAGCGCCTCCCACGTGCGCACCTCGACGCGTTCGCGTCCGGTGGCCGGGATCAGCCGCTGCACCGGCGAGAGTGTGTCGAGGTATTCGACGATCACGCGCGAATCGAACACTGCCTCGCCGCCTTCCATCACCAGGCACGGCACCTTGCCGAGCGGGTTGGACTGGACGATGCTGGAGCCGGCGGCCCAGACGTCCTCGAGTTCGAGCTTGTAGTCCAGCCTCTTTTCGGCCATCACGATACGCACCTTGCGCACGTAGGGGCTGGTCAGCGATCCGATCAGTTTCATGGTGTGACTGCAATGGTGTGGGGCCGATTCTAGGGGCTCGTGACAGGCAAATCGGGCAGTGTTGCTGCGCGGCAGCCAACCCATACGGGGGATGCTGCGACATCCCCCGGGTGTTACAGTCGCCCGGGGTGGAAGGGCACCAAGCCCTGCGGGAGGGAGCACGAATGAATACCAATGTCGCGTCGGCGCATCTGCCGGTTCCCGATGGCGGGGCCGTGGTCGTGGACAGCGGCGGCATGTCGGGCATGGTCAGCTCGATCGGATCCGAAGCGCCGTCCAACAGCGTCTTCTCGCGGCTCCTGCACCCCGCTCACGCCCACCACATTCCGCTCGAATTCACCGGCTCCGGCTCCGAATACTTCCGCATCTGGATCGTCAACCTGCTGTTGACGCTGGTGACCCTCGGGATCTACTACCCGTGGGCCAAGGTCAGGAAGCTGCGCTACTTCTACGGCAACACGGTCGTCGCCGGCCATGCGCTCGACTTCCACGGCCAACCTCGCAAGATGCTGCGCGGCACCTTCTTCGCCGGCGTGCTGATCGCCGCCTACGGCCACGCGGGCGAGTTCTCGCCGGTGGCGGGCTTCGTCGCGGCGCTGGCGTTGAGCCTGCTGTGGCCGCTGCTGCTGCGGGCAGCACTGCAGTTCCGCATGGGCCACACCAGCTGGCGCGGGTTGCGCTTCTCCTTCGTCGGCTCTACGGCCGATGCCTACAAGGCGCTGGCGGTACCGCTGTTGATCTTCCTGCTGCTGCCGTCTGCCATCGGCCTGCTGGCCGACGGTGAGGCGGGCCAGACCGATCTCGAGGTCGCCGAGGCGAGCGTGTACGCGATCCTCGCGGTGCTGGGCGTCGGCATGCTGGCGTTGCCCTACTTCCACTGGCGTCAGAAGAAGTACCAGCACGACCACTACCGCCTGGCGCAACTGCAGACGGAACTGCGCCTCGGCATCCGCCCGGTGTACGGCATCTACCTGCGCACCTTCCTGATGGCCCTGGCCGTGCCCGTCACGCTGGGCATCGCCGTGGCAGCCACGCTCGGCGGCGTGTTCTCAGGGCAGGAGTGGTCCAGCGCGGTGCTGATCATCCTCGCGGTGTTCGCGTGGGCGCTGTTCCTGTTCGGCGGCCTGTACATCTACATCGTGGTGGCGCCCTACTTCACCGTGCGGCTGCAGAACCTGCTGTGGACCAAGACCGGCAACCGCTACCTGCGCTTTCGCAGCGAGCTGATGCTGTCCGAATACATCATCCTGCAGCTGAAGAACTACCTGCTGTCGATGATCACGCTCGGGCTGTACTGGCCCTGGGCAGCCATCGCCAACCGCCGCATGCGCCTGCAGGCCGTCACGCTGGTCTCACGCATCGACCTCGACGAGCTCTACACGGCCCTGAAGCCGCGCATGGGCGATGCCGCAGCCGACATGGGCGACGACCTGCTCGGTTTCGACCTGGGCATGTGACCGCGTGATCTCGCTCGACTACTTCGACGGCCGCTCTGCGCGGCCGGTGCGCGTCGAAGCCCGCATCGAAAACGGCCACCTGCATCTGCTCGGCGAGGGCGTGGAGCGCCGCACCCCGCTGAAGGCCGTGCAATGGCCCGAGCGGACGCGCCACGGCAAGCGCGTGGCGCACTTCGAGGACGGTGCCTCGCTGCATGGCAGCGACGCGGCCGCGTGGGACGCATGGGCCTCGGCCGCCGGCCAGCACGACGGGGCGGTCTCACGCCTGCAACAGAGCTGGCGGGCCGTGCTGGCCTCGGTCGTCGTGCTGCTGGGCATCGTCGTCGCCGCCTACCTGTGGGGGTTGCCCTGGGCCGCGCGCGGGGTCGTGGGCTTTGTGCCGCACAGCGTCGACGAAGCGATCGGCGAGTCGGCCTACGGCTCCTTCGGCACGCACATGCTGGCGCCGAGCCAGTTGCCGGAGGCCGACCAGCGGCGCCTGCGCGTCGCATTCGAGCGGGCCGTGCAGAAGGCCTACCCTGCAGGTAACGCACCGCGGTGGCAGCTCCACTTCCACAAGAGCCGGATCGGCCCCAACGCCTTTGCACTGCCGGGCGGCACCATCGTGATGACCGACGAGCTGGTGAAGCTGGTCGGTGGCGACGAGGAAGTGATCGTCGGTGTACTGGCCCACGAACTGGGCCACGTCGAACGGCGGCACGGCATGCGCGCGCTCGTCCAGACCACCATCCTCGGCGCGGTCGCGAGCCTGGCGTTCGGCGACTTCAGCAGCTGGCTCGCCACAGCCCCGGTCGTGCTCGGGCAAGCCGGCTATTCACGCGATGCCGAGCGCGAGGCCGATCGCGACTCGATCCGCATCATGAAGGCCGCCGGCATCTCGCCGCTGGCGATGGTGCGCTTCTTCGACAAGATCGCCGAGAAGAAAGGCGACCGGGAACGCTCCGCCCTCGGCATCGCGTTCGCAAGCCACCCGGCCGACGCCGAGCGGATCCGCCTGTTCCGCGAGGCCGCGCAATAACGCGTCAGCGCAGTCGGCCCACTCGCACGGCCATCGGCATGCGCACCTCGCGCGCGCCGCTGCCCCACAGCGGGGCCAGCGCGCGACGCGCCGGTTCCTGCAGCGAAGCACCAGTCGCCTGCTGCCAGCGCTTCACGGCAGACCAGGTGCCCACGTAGCCCAGCAGCTCGTCGAGCCGCCACTGCACGGTGATCTCGAAGCGGGGCATGCGCAGCTCGTCGTAGGGAAAGTCCAGCTCGCCGTAGCCCCCACTCAGCACGCCATTACCCCGCGCCCAGTACGGCATCACGGGATCGAGCACCACACGGCGCACGGCGTCGTCGACGTCCGATGCCACGCGGAAGAAGGTGTAGCCGAACAGCGCAAGCACGCCTTTGGGCTCCAGCACGCGCCGCACCTCGGCATGAAAGCGCGGCAGATCGAACCAGTGGGCAGCCTGCGCTGCCGTGACGAGGGCAGCGCAACCCGGTGGCAACGGCACCTGTTCAGAGGCCGCCTGCACGTAGCTCACGCGCGGGGCCGCATGCGCGGCGCGCAGTTGCTCGATGCTGACGTCGCTCGCCACGACGTGATCGAAATGCGCTGCCAGGGCCACCGCTGCCTGCCCGCTGCCGGTACCGCAGTCCCACGCGAGCCGGTGCGACGGCGCCAGTTGCTTCAGGTACTCGAACAGCTCCGCCGGATAGCGCGGGCGCCAGCGCGCGTAGTCGTCTGAGCCGACGCGAAAGGTGGAGGCATTGAGGCAGTCGTTGCGGGTCATGGGCAGTGCCGGGGGGAGCGGGGAGCCGAGCCCCTAAAATCATGCCTTCTTCCCGCGTCTTTGCCGAGCCGCCCGGCTCGCCCCACCCGCCATGGACTTCTCCCCCCTCACCGCCTTGTCGCCGCTCGACGGCCGCTATGCCGCCAAGGTCGCGGCGCTCCGCCCGCTGCTCAGCGAGTTCGGACTGATGCACCGGCGCGTGCAGGTCGAGGTGGAGTGGTTCATCGCGCTTTCGGACGCGGGCTTTGCCGAGTTCAAGCCGCTGTCCGACACCGCACGCCAGCACCTGCGGGCCCTTGTGGCCAACTTCGGCACCGCCGATGCGCAAGCCATCAAGGACATCGAAAAGACCACCAACCACGATGTGAAGGCGGTCGAGTACTGGATCAAGTCGCGTTTCGAGGGGCATGCCGAGCTGCAGGCCGCCGGCGAGTTCGTCCACTTCGCGTGCACCAGCGAAGACATCAACAACACCTCGCACGCCCTGATGCTCAAGGGCGCGCGCGAGCAGGTGCTGCTGCCTGCGCTCGATCGCCTGCTCGCCAAGCTGACCTCCCTGGCGCACGAGCTGGCCGCGATGCCGATGCTGAGCCGCACGCACGGCCAGACGGCCAGCCCCACCACCGTGGGCAAGGAGATCGCCAACGTCGTCGCGCGCCTGGCCACCGCCCGCGAGCGCATTGCCGGCGTGAAGCTGCTGGCCAAGATGAACGGCGCCGTCGGCAACTACAACGCGCACCTCGCGGCCTACCCGTCGTTCGACTGGGAAGCGTTCTCCCGCAAGGTGGTGGAGCAACAGCTGGGCCTCACGTTCAACCCCTACACCATCCAGATCGAGCCGCACGACTACATGGCCGAGTTGTTCGACGCGGTCACGCGCGCCGACACCATCCTGATCGACTGGTCGCGCGATGTGTGGGGCTACATCAGCCTGGGCTACTTCAAGCAGCGCACCAAGGCGGGCGAGATCGGCTCGTCGACGATGCCCCACAAGGTCAACCCGATCGACTTCGAGAACGCGGAAGGCAACTTCGGCCTCGCGAACGCCGTGCTGACGCACCTGAGCCAGAAGCTGCCGATCAGCCGCTGGCAGCGCGACCTGACCGACTCCACGGTGCTGCGCAACATGGGCGTGGCCCTGGGCTATGCCGTGCTCGGCTACGACTCGCTGGCTCGCGGCCTCGACAAGCTGGAGGTCAACGCGCAGGCCCTGGGCGACGACCTCGATGCCGCCTGGGAAGTGCTGGCCGAACCCATCCAGACCGTGATGCGCCGTTATGGCCTGCCCAACCCGTACGAGCGCCTGAAGGAGCTGACGCGCGGCAAGGCCATCACGCGCGAAGCGATCCAGCAGTTCATTCAGACGCTGGAGCTGCCGCAGGAAGAGAAGGACCGCCTGGCTGCAATGACCCCCGGCAGCTACACCGGCCTGGCCGCAGACCTGGCACGCCGCGTCGGCGGCTGATCGGCCGGCGCAGGGTCGAGCGCCTCGAGGATGGGCTGCAGCAGCGCCCGGGCCGCGTCTACCGCGGCCGCCTCGTTGCGCCGCGCGATCGCGTCGCACACCGCCACGTGAGCCAGATAGTCCGGCTCGGGCAGGCCGCCCATCTCGAGGGTGGCGCGCACCGTCTGCCGCACGGCTCGCTCGAAGAAGGCATAGAGCTTGGCCAGTGCCGGGTTGTGCGCCGCATCGACGACGGCCCGATGGAACGCCAGGTCATGCTCGACGAACACGCTCGGGCGGCGCCGGTTGAGGTGATCGCCGCGCAGTGACAACGCGGCGCGTATGCGCTCCAGGTCTTCCGGCGTGCGCCGCTTGGCCGCCAGGCGGGACGCCTCGACCTCCAGCATCGCCCGCACTTCGAGATGCTCGCGCAACGTGGCGCGGCTCAGATCCTGCGGAACACCGCTCGCGTCCACCGCCGAGCGCACATAGGTGCCGTCGCCCTGCTTGACCTCCAGCACCCCGCTGTAGGCGAGCACCCGGACCGCCTCACGCACCGTATTGCGGCTCACGCCTAGCGCGGCAGCCAGTTCTGCCTCGACCGGAATGCGTTCGCCCACGCGCCATTCGCCGCGCTCGAGCCGCTCACGCATCCTGTCCACGGCATGGTCGACCAGCGAACGGCGCGGCGAGGAAATCGATACGGTGCTCATGTGCGATGCTTTCGGGTCGTGGAGGAAAACATCGGATGATTCTATGGCCGCCGCTGCGACCCTGTCTGCGTCATGCGTCGCCCTCAATAGAATGCCGCCCATGGACTTCATCGACATGCTGCGCGCGGCCGAGCGCACCAACCGCTCCCTGCTGTGCGTCGGGCTCGACCCGGAACCGGCGCGCTTTCCCGGCAGCTGGAAAGACGACCCGGCTCGCATCTACGACTTCTGCGCAGCGATCGTCGATGCCACCAAGGACCTGGTGATCGCCTTCAAGCCGCAGATCGCCTACTTCGCCGCCCACAGCGCCGAGGCCCAGCTGGAGAAGCTGATGGCCCACATGCATGCCGTGGCACCCCATGTGCCGGTGATCCTGGACGCCAAGCGCGGCGACATCGGCTCCACCGCCGAGCAGTACGCCAAGGAAGCCTTCGTGCGCTACGGCGCCGACGCGGTCACGCTGTCCCCCTTCATGGGTTTCGACTCGGTGGAGCCCTATCTGCGCTATCCGGGCAAGGGCGCGATCCTGCTGTGCCGCACGTCCAACCCCGGCGGGTCGGACCTGCAGAACCGCCGGCTGGCCGACGTGGACGGCCAGCCGCGTGTGTACGAACACCTGGCGCACTTGGCCCAGGGAGACTGGAACCGCAACGGTCAGCTGGGCCTGGTGGTTGGCGCCACCTACCCCGAAGAGATCGCCCGCGTGCGCGAGCTGGCACCGACCGTGCCGCTGCTGATTCCCGGCGTGGGCGCGCAAGGTGGCGATGCACGCGCCACCGTGCAGGCCGGCTACCGGGCCGATGCGAGCGGCATCACCGGGCTGGTGATCGTCAACTCGTCGCGTGCCGTGCTGTACGCGAGCAGCGGCGACGACTTTGCTGCGGCCGCCCGGCGGGCGGCGCAGGCAACGCGCGACGAGCTGAACGTGGCGCGTGGAACCGTCTGCTAGTAAGACTGCTTGCGCTGACGGAAGCGAATGGGCGCCGAATTTTTACTGGACCGCCAGGAAAACAGCGGTCTCCAAAACGTGGCTCAGGCGGTTACGAACCACTTCGATGCGAATGCCGACATTCCCGAAAATCGTTCCAGTCGCTACGCCCGAGATAAGGCCCGTTGACGGATCGATCGAAAGCCCGGTTGGCAGGGACAGGTTGCCACCCTCATTGGGCTGTATGGAGTAATGGAGGACAGCGTCGTCGGGTATATCGAACAGCGCCGGCGCAATGCTGATGCTCTCTCCCAATGAGTAGTAGCGGGTCGTGCTGTACGCCACGTGATAAGGCGGACTGGCTACCGTCGGCGAATAGCCAAGCGAAGTAAATACGTGGGTGCGCCCGGCGCGCGTAACGGTCGCCTCCACACTGAAAGAGGCAAAGTCGTCCGGCCGGGTCGGTGTCCCGCTGATATAGCCGGTCGTCGTATTGAAGGACATTCCCGCTGGCAGCGTACCGACAAGTTCATACCTCAAGGTGTCGCCGGGCGCGGGAATGGCACCGCCGTTGCCGATGGTGGGCGCAAAACTATAGGCTTGCCCCCACGTGAGGCGTGTGTTGCCGAACAGGTCCCAGTAATGCACACCCGGCGCACCAACGACAAACGTGACGTTCGCATCGACGTAGCCGCGGTAGCCCTCCACCGTCAATCGGATCGTTGCGGAAAAGTTGCCATTGCCCAGCGGCTGTCCGGTCAAGGTGCAGTTGCGGTTCAATTCCAGTCCAAGCGGCAACACACCAGAGACAAGTGAACACCGCGGTGAGTTTCCCTCGAGTCCATTGATCAAGGGGCTAATCGTGGTGTCAGTCCATACGGCCGCGCTCGGTTGGGGATAACTGAAACTGAGACCCAAGGCTTCAATGTCGGCATTGCTGCCACCACCGCCGCCGCCGCCGCCACATGCCGTCAACACAACAGCAAAGGCGCTCACCCACCCTCTGTTCAGCATTTCAACCTCTCTACTACGCCGCTCGTTTCTACGCGGCCTCGAAATGTAACAGGCACATGTGTCGCGCATGCCCCCGCTTCAGGGGGTTGCCAACAAGGTGAGTGTCATACGGGATTGCGAGGCAGGAGCGGAAGACTGCGCAAGCGTCGCCCGGTCAGGGTGAACAAGGCACCAGCAAGCGCCGGCGCCACCGGTGGCGTGCCGGGTTCGCCGACGCCGCCCGGCGCCCGCCCGCTGCGCACGACGTGGGTTTCGATCACGGGTGTCTCGGCGAACGTCAGCAGCGGGTAGTCGGGGAAGTTCTGCTGCTTCACCGCACCGCGCTCGATG
>NZ_CAMLJQ010000019.1 GCF_946480305.1 uncultured Caldimonas sp. | reverse complement strand
ACTCGCAGCTGATCACGGTGTTTGGAAGGTTGCTACGCGAAGGCCGCGTCCAAGAAGCGCAGCTGACACGGCTCTCGGAAGAGAAGCTCTCGTACATTCGGCGCATTGCGTCGCTTTGAAATGAAGCCGATGCAACCGTGCCGTCGTGCGGCAATGGGCTCTAGCGTCTAGATGCGAGATCGCAACACACCTCACGGCTCCCGTTGATCCACACGAGAGGCACCTCATGCAAGGTCATCGCTTCAATGTCTTTGGAAGAATCGTCAGCATTCAGCGAGAGGGCGCTGTATGGGTCGCTTACTCCATCGGGGCGGACGGCAAGCGCGCGCCGGCGGGGTTCGTGGTGCCGGCGTTCATCGAAGAAGATGAACTGGAGCAGTACCTGTTCGATCTCTTCCATGAAGAGGCCACGCCGACCAACGGTGAGGTTCGCAGACTCGAGTGAACGCCTGCCGTTCGCATTTTTGAATCTACCTGTTCGCTCAAGAGGGAGGCCAGCCGTGGTTGGTATCGAAGCGGCACAAGCAGGCTTTGCCCGGCTTGCCAAGGTGCTTGAAGTGGAAAGTGACGGATGGCCGCCCTACTGCCGCGAAGCGCTGCAGTACGTGCGCGGTCTGTCGCAAGCCCACGAGAGCTGAACATGTCGCAAGCCTTGATCCTTCCGATGACGGCGCACGTCGCGCTCGCGGCCTTGCTTTATGTGCTGCTCACCATTGCGCGCGCGCCGGCCGTGTGGGGCGTGGGGCGCCGTCCGGATGGTGGCAACCCCTGGGCCGCGGTCGAACCTCGCATCAGCGCCAACCTGTCGAACCAATTCGAATGGCCGCTGTTCTTTCACGTTGCCTGCCTGGTTCTGCTTCAACTCGAAGTCGGCGCCGAGGCTCTCGTGCTGGCCTGGGTCATTGTCGCCGGGCGGGTGGTGCACAGCGCGGTCCACATCCTCACCAGCAACGTCCGGCTCAGGGGCCTCGTGTTCATGGTCAACTTCCTGGCCGTGCTCGGGTTGTGGGGCTATCTCGTTCAGGTGGCTGGTGCATTGCCGGCGACCTGACGTGTACCAACCGACCGCCATCCACTGACTGGACCACGATGAACCGCTTTCCATTGAGCCGCCTGCTGATCGAAGCCGTGAAGTCCGGCACCATCGCCGCGCTGGCGATGATGCCGTTTGGCCTGGCGTTCCGTGCACTCGGCATGCGGGTCGGCCATTACGGGCCCAAGTTCGCCGCCTTGTTCGTGGACGACCCCGGCCGCGGCTTTCTGTTCATGCAGCACATCGTCCTGGGCTGGGTCTCGGCCTTGCCGCTGCTGGTGCTCTTCGCAAGCATGGAGCGCCGTGCCTCGCCGGTGTTGCTGGGTTCGCTCTACGGTGCTGCGTACTACGTGCTCGTCAACGCGCTGGCTCTTCCTCTTTACTTTGGGGACCGGATGCCATGGCAGCTGGGCATCGGCTACGTGATACCGAGTCTGGTGGTGCACATCGTTTTCGGGGCATGCGTCGGCCTTGTATCCCAGCGGCTCTTGCCTGCGAAAGAAGCAGGCGATGCGGCGGCGGCGACGTGACACGCCCCTCGGCCGGCGGCATCATCAGCACCCATCGACACTACCGCTGCGAGGAACTGCAAACATGACGACCTACACCGGAAGCTGCCACTGCGGCAACGTCTCTTTCGAAGTAGAAGGCGAGATCGACAGCGGCCTCGCGTGCAACTGTTCGATCTGCTCGCGCAAAGGCTCTCTGCTGTGGTTCGTGCCGCGGGCCAACCTGCATCTCAAGACGCCCGAATCTGCGGCGAGCACCTACACCTTCAACAAGCACGTGATCAAACATCGCTTCTGCCCGACGTGCGGCATCCACCCCTACGGTGAGGGCGTCGACCCGAAGGGGAACGCGGTGGCGGCCATCAACCTGCGGTGCATCGAGAACCTGGACCTGGCCACCGTACCGGTACATCACTTCGACGGTCGGTCGAAGTGATACGGACCCGGATCGCACCCGCGTTCCGCACCACCATGAAGCGAAATGGAAGAACTGTTTGCCTGTCTCGTATGGCTGTTCGTGGACGTGCTGCTGATCCGCACAGGCCGTGTGGTGGTGGCTGCTGGATCGTTCCTCGAACACACGCGGCGCGCGGCCGGCATGTGGGCCGCCCTGGAACGGTAGCGATGACATGAACTGGTACTTCCTTGCCGCTGCGGCGCTTGCATTCGCCATTGGGTTGGTTCATTCGGTCCTCGGCGAACGGTTGATCTTCAGGCGCCTGCGCTCCACCGGCTTGATTCCAACCAATGGCGGTTCACTGCTGCGCGAGCCTCACGTTCGCATCCTGTGGGCAAGCTGGCACATCGTCACGGTGCTGGGGTGGGCCGTGGGGGGCGTGCTGGCCTGGATGGCGCTTTCCTCGCCGCCTTCGCCTGCCGTACCACCGCTGGCGCAAGCCATTGCGGTGGCACTGCTGGCAAGCTCGCTCCTGGTCCTGGTAGGGACCCAGGGCAAGCACCTGGGCTGGGCTGGGCTGCTGGGGGCAGCCGTCCTTGTGGAGTTGGGGCTCTACATGTGAGCGCGGGCGTCGCGTCGGTGTGCGACCGCCCGCCCCTTGCCAGTGCGTGCCCCGCACGGCACCATCGCGACCATGACCGAACCATCAAAACAGGAGGATTCCCGATGCGCCTGATCCTTGCGATCTTTCTTCCGTGGCTGCAGTTCTTCACGATCGGCCGCCCCTTCGCCGGCATCATCTGCCTGATCCTGCAGATCACGCTGATCGGCTGGATCCCCGCCGCGATCTGGTCGGTGTATGCGTTGAGCCAATACAAGACGGACCAGAAGATCCGCGACGCACTGAGTGCGCAGAGGCAGTAGCCGCCGCGCGCAAGTTGACACCACGCCTCCGATGCCTTGCTGGCAGCCATCGAGGCGGCAGACACGCCGGTGTGTGGAGAAACATGAGACTCACGTCGTTCAAGCTGGGGCATGTCGCCATCGTCATGGCCCTTGCATCGGCCCTGGCACTCGGCCCCGCGGCCACCGCAGCCTCGCCCGGCGCTCGTGCAACGGCACAGACGCAACACCAGGCCACACCGCCGGCAACAGTGTCGTGGCAGCACCAGGGGCGCCATTCGTATGAAGCGGAGCGACCAGGGCTGGGCGTCAGCGACCGGTATGTCTCGGCGATCGGCTGGGCGGACGTGTACGTCTATGGCCTGCGGCGCAACGACTGGCGCATTGGTGTGGACGATCCGCAGTTCGGCGCCCACTTCGACATGACGGTCGACGAGGTGAGGCACTACGGCCGCGCCGGCGCCTATGCGGAGCTGGAGATCGGCAACCCGCACGACGTGAACGTCGCCGGCCACGTGTTCCGCACGATCTCGTTCCGCTTCGTGCGGGACGGGCGGGCCATGGCGTCGACGACCTATCTCACCGGCCGCGACGGCAAGCTGCTGAAGTACCGCATCTCGATCGACGCGAACGCGCCGCACGACCTGGACGCCACCGCGCGGCTGTTCATCGAAGAGCATTTGCACTCGACCGAACCGGCGGGCACCGTGCGCGACAAAGGCAGCCACTGTGGCCGGAACTCGATGCCCTGCTGAAGGGAACCGCGGCCCCACGTTGGCCGTCGACGGGGGTGCATGAAACCCATGTCTTCCAGTTTTGCGCGCTTCGCCTTCTGGCTTGCGTTGGCAACCGGCGTCATTGCGATGCTGCTTGGCATTGCGTCGCTATTGCATCTGCCCGTCACCAAGTTCCCCACGGCATGGGAACTGCAATCCATGCAGCTCATGGTGCGCCAGCGGGCGCAGTTGAGCCCGGAAGAGGCGGTTCGGTTCGAAAGGAGCGTGGGTCGCGTCCACGCCAATGAACGAAACATGTCGACCGTCCTTTTTTCGCTGCGCCGGGTGGCGATCTTTGGCTTCGGCACACTCGCCGTGCTCAGCTTCGCCTTGGCCTACGTGATCGGCGCGGCATACGGACGACGAACCGACGCCCGCCTGCACGCGGCAGCAGCCGTCCATTCCCGGCGCGAGTAGCCCTCAGGTGCAGGGTGTTCGACGCCGCAGCCATCGCGCACACTGCGGGGCTTCGAGCCACAGCCAGCGGCGACACGACCGCACGAGGGAGGATCCATGCACCCACTGCACGCACCAGCAGCTGCGAAGCCGGTCCGCGGCATCGCGCCGGAGGCGACCGATGCATGACGTCGCCATCGTCGGCGGCGGGCTGGCCGGCATGGCAACCGCACTGCTGCTGCAAGCAAGGGGTCTGTCGACCGTATTGATCGAGGCGCACTCGCGGTTGGGCGGTTGCGCAGGGTTCTACGCGCGCAGCGGCTTCAGCTTCGACATCGGCGCCACCACGCTGGTCGACTTTCACGAAGACGGACTGGGCGGGCATTGGCTGCGCGACGTGGGGCTGCCGCCACTGGAAGGCGAATTCCTGCCCGGCTACCTGGCGTGGCTGCCGGATCGAACCGTGGAGGTCGCCCGTGACCCGCGGATATGGGCGCGGGAGCGGCTATCGATGGTCGGCCACTCCGATCGCCACGCCCGGTTCTGGCGATTGCTGGACACCCTCTCGGACACCTTCTGGCCGGCCACGCGGCGCGGCCTGCGCATGCCATTGCGCTCGCTCGCCGACGTGCGACAGAACTGGCACGCGCTGGGCTGGGGCGCACTGGGCAATGCACGCTACCTCAACTGGTCGATGGGCGATGCGCTCGACCGCCATGGGCTGGCCGACGACCGACCGCTCACCGGGCTGCTGTCGATGATGGTCGAGGACACCGTGCATGCGCAGTTGCGTTCGGCGCCGTTGATCAACGCCGCGCTGGGCATCTCGATTCGTGGTGCGGGGCTCGCGCGCCCGATCGGCGGCATGCGCGGCTTCTGGCGCTCGCTGGCCGCGCGCTACGTGGAGCTGGGCGGCCATTTGAAGCTGATGACGCGTGTGGAGCAGATCGAGGGGCGCCTCGGGCAGTACACGCTGCGTACGCAGCGGCATGGCCTCGTGCAAGCGGGGCAGGTGGTGTGCGCGCTACCGGTACAGAGCACGCAGCGCATTGCGCGCGACTGCGTCGGCTCGTCGCTCGACAAATACATCGACCGCGACGCTGCCGCGCAGGGCGGCGGGCTCGTGCTGTGCCTCGGCGTGCCCGAGGCCGAAGTGTCGAACCCCCCGCGCGGGCATCGCCACCACCAGTTGCTGCAGCACTACGACGCGCCGTTGGGCAACGGGAACAACATGTTCATCTCGGTGTCGGCGCCAGGCGATGGCTTGAGCGCCCCGCAGGGGTGGCATGCCGTGATGGTGTCGACCCATTGCGAGCTGACCGACTGGGAAGGCCTGGGGGAAGCCGACTATGCACATGCCAAGCAAGAGGCCACGCAGCGACTGCTCGGCTATGCGCGGCGCGTGTACCCGAACCTCGGCGCACAGGCACGCGTGATGGAGCTGGGCACGCCGCGCAGCTACGCGAACTTCACCAGCCGGCCGCGTGGCGCCATCGGCGGCGCCCGGTTGTCGATGCACAACGCCAACCAGCATGCGGTGCCGTATGCACTCGGCCGCCCGGGGTTCTGGCTGGCGGGCGACACCACGTGGCCCGGACTCGGCACCGTGGCCTGCGTGCTCGGTGCGACGCACGTAGCAGCAGGCGTGCAGGCCTTGGCGGCGCGGCGCAGCCCGCGCCCCACGAGCCGCGGCGAGATGCTGCGACCGCGACCAGCCACGTTGCCCGGTGCGGCAGCGAAGTGAGCGTGCGGGTGAGCTCGCTGATGCGGTGTCGCGCCACACCCCTCCCCCATGCGTCCCGCCCGCGATGGCGGCGCACCTTGCAGTTCGCTGCGTGGGCGCTGGGCGCCGTGCTGCTCTGGAGCGCGATGCTGGCCGGCTGCATCGTGGCCGGCGGGCAGCCCAACCCCGACGCACGCGCCGATGCGGCACTGGTGCTCGGCGCCGCGGTGTGGAACGGCAGGCCTTCGCCGGTGTTTGCCGAGCGCATCCACCATGCAATCACGCTGTACCAGCTGGGCCAGGTGCGCTCGCTGGTGTTCACCGGTGGCGTGGGCAATGGCGACACGGCTGCCGAAGGCGCAGTGGCTGCGCGGTATGCCATCGCGCGCGGCGTGCCGGCCGAAGCCGTGCTGGTGGAAGCGGCGTCGCGCACCACCTGGGACAACCTCGCGTTGGCGCAACCGCTGCTGACCGCGAACGGGCTGCGCTCGGTCGTCATCGTCAGCGACCCGCACCACCTGCGCCGCGCTGGCATGATCGCGCGCAGGCTCGGGCTCGAACACGTCTGCTCGCCGACCCCGAGCACGCGCTACGTCGGCTGGGCACCGCAAGCACGGCAGCTCGCGCGCGAGCTCTACTTCACGACCCGGTTGTTGCTGTGGGGGCCCTGACGGTGCAGGCGCGGCCTGATCTGGCGGCGGTGTTCGAGCGTGACGGTCATGCGTTGGCCGTCGGCGTGCTGGACGTACCCGCCTGCGGCGCGGTGGCGCACGCACTCGCCGAGCTGCCACCCGCCAGCGCCGGCACCCGATGCCTGCTGCAGCACCAGTGGTGCCGCGACCTGGCGGCCACGCTACGGCAACACGCTGCGCTGCAAGCCTTGCTGCCGGCAGGGCACGTTGCCACGCAATGCACGTTCTTCGAGAAGTCGGCCCACCGCAATTGGCTCGTCGCGACGCACCAGGATCTGAGCATCGCGGTGGCCGAGCCGGTGGATGCGCCGGGCTTGAACGGCTGGTCGCAGAAGGAAGGGGTGTGGTACGTGCAAGCTCCGGCCACGGTGCTCGAACAACTGGTGGCGGTGCGCCTGCACCTGGACGACTGCGGCGAGTTCGATGGCCCGTTGAACGTGCTGCCTGACACGCACCGTTTAGGTCGACTCGATGACGAGGCGATCGCCGCGCTGCGCGCCACCCACCCCGCCGTGGCATGCACGGCCGCAGCCGGCGACGTGCTGGTGATGCGCCCGCTGCTGTTGCACGCTTCGTCCAAGGCCACGGGCCGGAGCCGGCGCCGCGTGCTCCATTTCGTCTACGGGCCGGCGCAGTTGCCGCTGGGACTGCGCTGGCGCGAAGCGGCCTGAGAGGCTGAGGCGATGCGGCTGATGTGGGCCCGGCTCCGCGCCATCTTCGGTGCGCCCCCGCGACCGGAGGCCCGACATCCTGCGGAGTTGGACACGGCGCTGCGGCTGCTCGCACCTCACTGGGCCGCACGCGGGCAACCGTCGGGCTGGGTCTATGCGCACTGGAGCAACGACCGCCGTTACGTCGCGGTGCTGCGCGACGACCACGTCACGTGCGTCGTCGACCTGCACGAGTTGCGCTGGCTCGAGTTTCCGCAGGGCAGTCCACGTGGCTTCGAAGGAACGACGCTCTCGCTCGAACTCGATACGCGCTTCGACCCCTTCCCCACGATGGCCGACATCGAAGACGTGGACCTGCGCGACCCGTCGCTGCCTTGGCAGCCCTGCTGCAAGGATCCCGGGCATCCTTGATACTCGCGGTGCCTCCCCCTACGGTACGCACCATGCCCCCGCTCACGATCCGCCCCTGTCAAGCCACCGACTGGCCTGCCGTCTGGGCCTTGCTCGAGCCCACCTTCCGCGCCGGCGAGACCTACACCTTCGCGCCCGACATCTCCGAAGCCGAGGCACGGCAGCTCTGGATCGAGCTGCCCAGCGCCACCTTCGTCGCGCTCGACGAGGCGCAGCGCATCGTCGGCACCTACTTCATCAAGCCCAACCAGCCGGGGCTGGGCTCGCACGTGTGCAATTGCGGCTACGTGGTCGACGAGAACGCGCGCGGACTGGGCGTGGCCTCTGCGATGTGCGAGCACTCGCAGCGCGAGGCGGTGGCACGAGGTTTCCGTGCGATGCAGTTCAACTTCGTGGTGTCGACCAACGAAGGCGCCGTGCGGTTGTGGAAGAAGCTGGGTTTTGCGATCGTCGGCACGTTGCCGCGCGCCTACCGGCATGCGCGGCTCGGCGAGGTCGATGCCTACGTGATGTTCAAGACCTTGGGCGCCGACGCGGCCGTTCGACACCCACGCACGCCCGAGGTGACCGGTATCGACCACCTCTACGTCACGGTGTCCGACATCGCACGCTCCGAAGCCTTCTATGACCGCGTGCTGCCCGCGCTCGGCTACCGCAAGAACCGCTTTGCGCTGAATGGCGAGCCGCACGTGCAGTACTACAACCGCCACTTCGGCTATGTGCTGCGGCCCGCGCGCTCGATGCAGGCCCACGACCCTTATGCGCCGGGGCTGCATCACTTCTGCCTGCGCGTCGACACCGTGGAAGACGTGCACGCCGCGGCGGCAGCACTCAAGGCGGCCGGCATCGATGCGAGCGAGCCGCACCTGCACCCCGGCTATGCGCCAGACTACTGGGCCACCTTCTTCACCGACCCGGACGGCATCCGGCTCGAGATCACCAACTACCGGCAGGAACGGCGCGAGCGGCATGACCGCTGGGACGAGTTGCCGGCCTGAAACGGCCCGACCCCGACAGGAGCGACAGATGTACGTCCCGCAGCACTTCGAGGTACACGACCGCAGCATGCTGCATGGGCTGGTGCGTGCGCATCCGCTCGGCACCTGGGTCACCCAGGCCGAGGGCGAACTGCTCGTCAACCACGTGCCCTTTCTGCTGCACCCCGAGCGCGGCGAGCACGGCACGCTCGTCGCCCATGTGGCACGCGCCAACCCGGTGTGGCGGTCGTTCTCGCGCACGCAACCCTCGGTGGTGGTGTTCCAGGGGCCGCAGGGCTACATCACGCCGTCGTGGTACCCGAGCAAGCACGCCACCGGCAAGGCGGTGCCGACCTGGAACTACGCGGTGGTGCACGCGCACGGTACGCCGCGCGCGATCGAAGACCCGCAGTGGGTGCTGGCGCACGTGAGCGAGATGAGCGCAACGCACGAAGCCGGCGCCGCCGTGCCGTGGCAGGTGAGCGATGCGCCGGCCGACTTCATCGAGAAGCTGCTGGGCGCCATCGTGGGCATCGAGATCCCGATCACGCGGCTCGAAGGCAAATGGAAGATGAGCCAGAACCGGCCGCAGGCGGACAAGCTGGGCGTCATGGCCGGTCTGCAGGGGCGCGGCGGCGATGAGAGCCACGCCATGGCGGAGCTGGTGGGCCGCCTCGCGGCGCGGGAGTGACCTCCGGGAGAACCCGCAAACGTAGGCCCGCGGTGCGCGGCAGGCATCAGGGATTGCCCTAGGGTCGCGCCAGGAACGTTGCGGTTTCGTGCAATGTGCTGCAAAAAAGGGCAGGAAAACCCCTAGTGCTAGGGAATCGCCTGCGCCCTACAGTCTCGTCACTCGCAGCGAGCCGCCCCACCAGGGTGCGCTTGCAAATGGGGCGGGGAACTGAGGAGACACAGAGAAGCAGCACAAGAGACTCTGTGACGCACAACGAATGTCACAATTCCGGGGCGCTGGCCGATGCCAGCGCCCTTTGTTTTTGGGGCCGCGCGCCCCGCGTCTTATCTCCCTCCCCTCATGCTCGAACTCGCGGTCGTCACGCTCGCTTCGCTGTTTGCCGGCTTCATCGATTCCATCGTCGGTGGCGGCGGGTTGATCCTCATCCCGGCCATGTTCACGATGTTCCCCGCAGCGCCGCCGGCCACGCTGTTCGGCACCAACAAGGGCGCCGCGGTGTGGGGCACCGCATGGGCCACGGTGCAGTTCGCGCGGCGTGTGCAGATGGTGTGGTCGGCCCTGCTGCCGGCGGCGGCTGCGGCCCTCGTGGGCAGCGCGCTCGGCGCATGGACCGTGACGATGGTGCCGCCCACCGGCTTGCGCAAGGCGTTGCCGCTCATCCTGCTGGCGGTGTTTCTCTATACGCTGGTCAAGAAGGACATGGGGCGCGACCATGCGCGGCGCTTCACCGGCCGCACCGAAGCGCTGGTGGCCTCGGCCATCGGGCTGGTGATCGGCTTCTACGACGGCTTCTTCGGACCCGGCACCGGCAGCTTCTTCGTGTTCCTGTTCGTGCGCGTGCTGGGTTACGACTTCCTGCACGCCTCGGCCAGCGCGAAGCTGTTGAACACGGCCACCAACCTGTCGGCGCTGGCGCTGTTCATCGCCAAGGGCCACATCTGGTGGCACTTCGCGCTGGCGATGGCCATTGCCAACGTGATCGGCAGCCTGCTCGGCACGCGGCTCGCGCTGAAGCACGGCGCGGGCTTCGTGCGCGTGGTGTTCATGGTGGTGGTCGGCGCGCTCATCCTGAAGACGGGCTACGACGCATTGGCGCTCTGAGCCTGCTGTCAGGTCTGCCAGTGTCGTGGGCCGGTGCGAAGCCCTAGGCTGCGCACCCGACCTCGCCCGACCCTGGAGCCGTGCATGCCCGACCTGACCTTTCTTGCCATTGAAAACCCGTTGGGCGTGCTGGGCCCCAAGGTACGCGGCGTCGTCACGCGCAAGCAGGATCTCGACCCGCTGAAGCACGTGAGCAAGACCACGCAGGACGCCTCGAAGTACGCGCTCAGCAGCAACAACAAATACGCTTACCGGGCGGCGAACCTGCCGGAGGGCGTTGCCCGGTTGATGGTCGACGACACCATCGGCAACCGCGACTACGTGCTGAAGCTGCTCTCGGCACGCCGGTACCCGAACCTGCGGGTGTCGATGGCCAGTTCGCTGAACTCGCTGATGAAGTACATGGCGGCCTATGGCCTCGCCAACGTGGCCGACCGTTTCGAGAGCTTGATCGTCTACGGGCATGGACTGCCGGGCTCGGTCAACCTCGGGCTCGGCAAGATCGGCATCGGGCAGCCCAAGCCCTATGGGCACAAGCGGTATGAAGCTCGCAAGAACATCCGCGAGGTCTTCGGCCTCGACAAGCGCAGCCAGGGCGAGATGCCCGAACCCAACCGGATCCGCGACCTGAACACGAAGAACCTCGACCTGTGGACCGGCGCGTTCGCGTCGATCCAACCCTACGTGGACCTTGCCCCGACGGGCTACTTCCACCTCTTCCTGATGGGGTGTTCGGTGGGCGACGAAAAGGTCTCGAAGCGGGGCGACATCACCACGCTGCAAGGTGCGGCCGCCGCCACGCTGTGCGCCGTGCTGCAGCAGCCGGTGTGCATCTCGGCTCCGAGCCGGACCATCAACGACGACCACCTCGACGATCTGTTGAATCGCATGGACGCGATCCGCACTGCATGTGCCGCCGGTGAAAAGGTGTTCCTGAAAGGTGGCGACGAGCCGGTACCGCTGATGTCGGCCTGCGCCGACTAGTACCTGTTCGCACCGCGTTGCGCCCGCCTGCAGCGGCGGCGGCGTGGCGAAACCGGCCACAATCGGGCGATGAAAATCCCTGCCCGTCTGCAGACGCTGGTCGCCGAAGGCCTCATCGACAGCGTCGTGCGCCAGCTCAAGAGCGGCAAGGAAGCCGACGTCTACGTCGTGCGGTGCGGCGACGAGACACGTGCAGCCAAGGTCTACAAGGAATCGCACAAGCGCAGCTTCCGCCAGGCGGTGGACTACACCGAGAACCGCAAGGTGCGCAACAGCCGGCAGGCGCGCGCGATGGCCAAGGGGACGGCGTTCGGGCGTCAGCAGCAGGAAGCGGCGTGGCAGAGCGCCGAGGTGGACGCGCTGTACCGCCTGGCGGCCGCCGGCGTTCGGGTGCCGCGGCCGGGCAACTTCCTGGACGGCGTGCTGCTGATGGAGCTGGTGACCGACGCGCATGGCGACGCGGCGCCGCGCCTGAACGACCTGAGCTTCAGCGCGGCGGAGGCCGAGCAGCACCATGCCACGCTGATCGGCGAGGTGGTGCGCATGCTGTGCGCCGGCGTGATCCACGCCGACCTGTCGGAGTTCAACATCCTGCTGGCAGCCGACGGGCCGGTGATCATCGACCTGCCGCAGGCCGTCGACGCGGCCGGCAACAACCACGCGCCGCGCATGCTGATCCGCGACGTCGACAACCTGCGCAACTTCTTCGGCCGGTTTGCGCCCGCCCTGCTCGCCACCCGATACGGCCCGGAGATCTGGTCGCTCTATGCCGGCGGACTGCTCACGCCCGGCATGGCACTGACCGGCCGCTACGAACCGCCACCGGGTGCCGTGGACCTGACGGCCGTGCTGCGCGAGATCGAGGACGCGCGGCTGGAAGAGGCGGCGCGGCTGCAACGCATGGGGTGAAGGCCGTACGCGCCGTGAAGCTGAAGTACCTGCAGGGATACCCGCCCGCACTGCTGGCCGAGGTGGAGGCGCTGATCGAGGCGGGCCGTCTCGCCGACGTGGTGGCGCGTCGGCACCCGGAGCCTTCGGCCGTGCGCAACGAACGCGCGCTGTACGACTACGTCTGCGAGATGAAGGCTCGCCACATGAAGAGCGCGCCGCCGCTGGCCAAGGTGGTGTTCGACCCGAAGCTGCACGTCGTCAGGAACGCGCTGGGCACGCACACCGCCGTCTCGCGCGTGCAGGGCGGGCAGCTCAAGGCCAAGCGCGAGATCCGGATCGCTTCGCTGTTCAAGGACGCGCCGGCGGACTTCCTGCGCATGATCGTCGTGCACGAACTCGCGCACCTGAAGGAGCGCGAGCACGACAAGGCCTTCTATGCCTTGTGCGTGCACATGGAGCCCGACTACCACCAGCTCGAATTCGACCTGCGGCTGTGGCTCACGGCGCTGGAGTTGCCGCAGCGCTGACGCCGCCTGCGCACGCCTACGCACGCCTATCGCAGGTAGTCGAGCACGGGCTTCAGCGAGGGCAGCTCGGGCGCCGAGGCGCAAACCTGCCCGGCGTCGGCCCACGGATAGGCCAGCGGCTCCACCCACGCGAACACGGCGTCTGCCTCGGTCGGCGGCAGGATCTCCATCGCCTCGATCGCGATGCCGAGCCGCGCCGCGAGGCCGGTCCCGGCCTCGAACTCCCAGTCGTAGCGGCCACACCCCACGCGTGGGCGGCCGGTGCCTTTCTCGGACATGGCCACCATCCAGTTGCACGAAAAGGTGTCCGCGTGCGGCGGCGGCCGGTCCATGCAGAAGGTGTAGATGTTCTCGTAGGCGAGCGCGAAGCTGCTGACGAGCACGTCGGCGATGCGGCCGCGGCCGCGCGTGCACGACGGGAAGGCAATGTTGTTGGTGCGCAGCTGCACCACCAGGTGGGCGTCCGGCGAGAAGGCCCGCGCCATGAGGTGCGGGCGGTTCTCGTCCTTTGCATGGATGTAGGTGCGCAGCGTGGCTTCGGGGGTGAGGACGGTCATCGCGTGTGGGGGCGGCGTGAGGCGGATCGGCCCGTGTCTCGCACGGCATCGCGGGCCGGGTCGGCCAGCGACACCGCGAGCATATCCAGCAACCAGCGGTTCAGGCTCATGCCGCGCGCGGCAGCCTGCTCGGCGGCGCGGGTGTGCAGCTCGGCCGGCAGCCGCAGCAGCAGCCGGCCGGATCGCAAGGTGGGCTCAAGGTGGTTTTCGTTCCTCATCGGTGCGGGCTCCTCAACGTGCGGTGTCTCCCGGCAGCGCCACGTGCCCGGTGAAGTAAGGCACGAACAGCAGGTTGGCCTCCTTGGGCACCTTGCGCAGCCACTCCAGCGAAAAGCGCTCGCCATGGCGGCGCAGCTCCTGCCGCAGCTCCAGCGGCGTCGGCTCGACCGTCATGCCCTCTTTCACCAGCTGCGCCAGGGCCTGGCGGTCGGCCGCTTCGCTCATGGCCCAGCCGCGCGCCTCGGCCGCCTCGGCGGCACGGTGCAACGCCTCACGGTCGACCGGAGGCAGCGCCTCGTACGCGCGGCGGTTCACGAACACGACGTTCTTGGGCATCCACGCGTAGATCGCATAGAAGTACTTCAGGTGCGCCGAGACCTTGTTCTCCGCGCCGGTGACGCTGGAGGTGACCATCGCGTCGAAGCGCCCTTGCGCGAGCGCCCGGCCCACGTCGGTCATCGGCACGTCGACCGGCCGGGCACCGACCAGCTCGGCGATGCGCTCCGTCGTGGCGTTGTAGGTGCGCATGTTCAGGCCCTTGAGGTCGCGCGTGGTGCGCACCGGCTGCCGGGTGTACAGGCCCTGCGCCGGCCACGGCACGGCGTAGAGCACCGCCAGCCCGCGGCGCTCGAATTCCTTCTCGATCAGCGGGCGCTGGTACTTCCACAGCCGCTGCGCGTCGGCATACGAGCCGACGATGAAGGGCACGCTGTCGGCCTCGGCCAGCGGCATCTGCGCGGCGAGCGACGACATGATCACCTCGCCCGCCTGCACGTTGCCCGCCTCCACCTCGGCGCGGATCTGCGCGGACGGCACGAGCGAGTTGGCGGGATGCACCGCGATGCGCACCCTGCCTGCCGTGGCGGCCTGCACGTCCTGCGCGAACAGGCGGATGTTCTCGGTCTGGAAGGAGCTGGCGCTGTAGCTCGTGGCCGCCTTCCATTCAGCCTGCGCCCAGGCCCCCTGCATGCAGGTCGCCGCCATCGCGATCGCGGCCATCCAGCGCCAACACTTGGGTTTCATCTCGCACCTCCGTACAACCAACGAATCGACAGGCGGACCCATCCCCACGCCGCCGCGGTGGCGGCGAGCGGGACGAGGAAACGGAACAGGGAGCGGTTTGCTGACCTAAGTGGCGCTCACCACCGACGGCAGCCAGGTGGCGAGCTGCGGGAACACCGCCAGCAACGCGAGCAGCAGGAACATGGCCGCGACGAACGGTAGCGCACCGGCAATCACGTCGTTCATCGAGCCCCCCTTGCGCAGGTTCTGCACGACGAACAGGTTGAGCCCCACGGGCGGCGTGATCAGCGCCGCTTCGACGAGCACGATGACGACGATGCCGAACCACACCGGATCGAAGCCCAGGCTGAACATGACCGGCGCAATGATCGGGATGGTGGTGATCATCATCGCGAGCGTTTCCATGAAGCAGCCGAGGATCAGATAGAACACCACCACCGCGAGCATCATCATCATCGGCGACCAGCCCAGCCCCTGCATGAACTGCGTGATCCGGTCGGTCAGGCCGATCGACGACATCACGAAGTTGAGGAAATACGCCGCCACGATGATCAGCATCACCATGCCGGTGGAGCGCATCGTGCCCTCCATGCATTCCATCAGCATCTTCCAGTTCAGGCGGCGGCTCCAGGCGGCCAGGGCCAGACCGGCCACGACGCCGAGCGAGGCCGCCTCGGTAGGTGTGGCGATGCCCGCATAGATGGAGCCGACCACCACGCCGAAGATGCCGAGCGGCGGCACCAGGTGCACCAGGCTCGCGATGCGCTCGGCCCAGCTCGAGACCTGCCGCTGCCCGCCCCAGGCGGGGCGCAGCACGCAGGCCCCGATGACGACCAGGCTGAACAAGGTCATCAGCAGCAGGCCCGGGAAGATGCCGGCCAGGTACAGCTTGGGCACCGAGGTGTTGGTCAGCACCGCGTAGATGATCATGTTGATCGACGGCGGGATCAGGATGCCGAGCGTGCCGCCGGCCGCCAGCGTGCCGAGGAACAAGCGCTCGTTGTAGCCGTAGCGGCGCGCCTGCGGCAGCGCCACGGTGCCGACCGTCGCGGCGGTGGCCACGCTGGAGCCCGAGGTGGCCGCGAACAGCCCGCACGAGGCGATGTTGGAATGCATCAAGCCGCCGGGCAGCCAGTTCATCCACTTCACGAGCGCGGCGTACATCTTCTCGGCGATGCCGGCGCGCAGCAGGATCTCGCCCAGCATGATGAACAGCGGCAGCGAGACCAGCAGGAACTCCGTGCTCGCGTTCCACGAGATCTCGCCGATCGCGCGCGACAGCGGCAGGAAGCCGTAGAGCTGGTCGAGCGCGAGGCCCAGCGTGCCGAGCGAGGCCGCCACCGGGATGGCCAGCGCCATCAGCACCAGCATCAGGGTCAGGGCGACGCCGATCATGATTGAACTCCCGCAAGGTGCGTGGCGTGCTGCAGGTCGCGTTCGCGGGCCTGGGTGGCCTCGTCCGCGGCCTCCTCCTCGGTGGTGCGGGCACCGAGCATCGCATGCACCTCCTCGAACCGCCCGGTGAGCAGCAGGCTGGCCGAGCGCAGCAGCAGCAAGGCCAGCGTGACGACGTACAGCGCCAGCCCTGCCCACCACGCGGCCTGGGGCAGCCACAGCGGAATCTGCAACGACGAGTTGGACCGCGCGTTCAACGACCACGAGAACGCCATCACCTCATAGGCATGGCGGGTCAGCACGATCGCGAAGGTGCCGAGTGCCAGCACCGCGAGGAAGTCGAGCACCGCGCACAGCCGCTTGGGCAGGTGCATGTACAGCGCGTCGATGCGCACGTTGCCGCGCTTGATCAGCACGAACGCGAAGGACCATGAGGTCGCGATCGCGAACGCGTAGCCCGCCAGCTCGTCGGCACCGCCGAGCGTGACGTTGAAGAGCTTGCGTACCGTGACGTCGAGCGCCACCAGCAGTGCGGCCGCGAGCATCACGCAGCCGCCGGTGCGGATCGCGACGGTCGCGATACGCTCGGCGACCGCCAGCGCCGATGCCAAAAGATCTTGTTTCATGGTCCTGCACCTCTCTCGGCAGCACCGCGGGAGCCGGCGAGCGGCCCCTCGGGTGCCCCTCTTTGCTTACTTGCTCGCCGTCAGGTTCATCGTCTTGCCGACCGTGGCGTTGAATTCGCTCACGCACTCGGCCGAGCAGCGGGCAGCCCACTTCGGCAGCATCACGTCTTTGACGACCTTCTGCAGCTGCTCGCGGTCGGCTTTCGACAGCTGAACCAGCGTCATCTTGCCCGGCGTGCCGAGCTTGCAGTCCGGCCGCCCGGCGTTGCAGGCGTAGCCCTGCTCGGTGAATTGCGCCGCTGCGTCCCACACGTTCTTCTCGAGGCGCTTGACCTCGGCATCGATGAACTCGCGCACCTTGGGGTCCATGCGGGCCCACGTCTTGGCATTGACCGCGTAGACGATCTGCCCCCAGCTGATCGGGGTGGCGATCATGTGGGTCGCCACCTCGTGCCACTTGGCCAGGTTGCCCGAGAGCGTGCCGGTGACGGCGCAGTCGACCGTCTTGTTCTGCATCGCCGGCACGACCTCACCGAACGCCATCGTGACGGGCGTGGCGCCCAGCGCCTCGATCAGCTCCGATTGCGAGCGGCCGGCAACGCGCACCTTCTTGCCCTTGAGGTCGGCCAGGCCCTTGAGTTCGGCGTTGCAGTACACCACCTGGCCCGGGTAGGTGCCGAAGCCGAGCAGTTCGACGCCGAACTTCTCGCGGAACAGCTTTTCGTACACCGGCTTGCTCGCATCGGTCGCCTTGCGGGCGCTCTGCACGTCGGGCAGCATGCCGGCGATGTCGATCATCTCGTTGATGGGATCGTCGGCTGCCAGGTAGAACAGCGACGTGGCACCGACCTCCATCGCGCCCATGCCCATCATCCGCAGCACCTCGGGCCCCTTGAGCCCCATCTCGTTGAAGCCGCGGATCTCACCGGTGACGGCCCCGCCCGAACGCTCGGCCAGTTCCTTGGTCCAGAACGGCTGCTCGAAGTCCTTGTACTGCGGCAAGGTCGAGATGCTGCCGACCACCCGCAGGTGCGTCTTGGGCAGGCTCTGGGCGATCGCTCCCGTCATGCCGGTTGCGACCAGGCATGCCCCCACCAGCAAATGCTTCAGCTTCATGTGTGTCTCCTTCGGTTCAAAGAGTGGCGAGTTGATAGTTGAGAAGGTCGGTGATCAGCATCGCCCCTGGCGCGTGGGTGATGCAGAAACTGGGCCGTGCCTCCATCACCGCCGCTTGCGGGGTGACGCCGCAGGCCCAGAACACCGGCAACTCGTCGTCGAGAAGTTCCACCGGATCGCCGTAGTCCGGTTGGGTGATGTCGCGGATGCCGATCAACTCCGGCTTGCCGATGTGCACCGGGGCGCCGTGCACGCCAGGAAAGCGTGAAGTGATCTGCACCGCACGGATCGCATCGGCGGGCTTGAATGGCCGCATGGTCACGACCATCGGGCCCGCGAAGGGACCGGCTGCTTCGGTGGCGATGCTCGTGCGGAACATCGCGACGTTGCGCGACTGCGCCACGTGGCGCAGGGGCACGCCCGCGTCGAGCAAGGCATGCTCGAACGAAAAGGAACAACCGAGCACGAAGGTCACGAGGTCTTCGCGCCACAGAGAGCGGACATCTCGCACTTCTTCCACCAACTGCCCGTGGCGCCACACACGGTACAGCGGCACGTCGGTGCGGATGTCCAGGTTTTCCCCGAGTTCGGGCAGCGCCGGGCTGCCGGTCTCCGAGACGGCCAGCAGCGGACACGGCCGTGGGTTGCGCTGGCAGTACAGCAGGAAGTCGTGCGCATGGGACGCGGGCAGCACGACCACGTTGCCCTGCACGTGGCGCGTGGCCAGGCCGCTGGTGTGGCCCGTCCACTCGCCGCTGCGGATCATCAGGCGCGCATCGACTGCGTCGAGCGCGTGAACGGCCCGAAGGGGCGGGTTAACCCGGGTGGGAGGGCAAGCGAGGCTTTGCATGGCTGGCACGTGAAGGAACTGTGACGATTGGTCGCAGTTTCTGCGCGGCCGCCATGGCCCGCAAACGAATTATTTTTGGATCACGTCATCAAGAAATTTGATGACCGGCCTGGGTCTTTCTGCGCCGTGCCGGTGCGCTGGCAACCTTTTTGGTGCGCCCGGCAGAGCCGGGTGTGACGCGGCTCACGAACTGCAGCGCGTCGTCGACGATCACCTCGATGGCGGTGGACGTGGGGCCGCTGCGATAGCTCGCGTGCACCGGCAACGGCGGCAGCGGCGTCGCGCACTTGAGCATCACGAAGCGCGGGTCGTGGGTGATGAAGTTGCGGGCCGCTTCATATGGCAGCGTCGCGATGCCGAGGCCGCTTTCGAGCAGCTTCTGCATCGCCGAGATCGATGACACCGAATGCAGCTTGCGCGGCTTCACGCCCTGCGAGCGCAGCAGGTCCACGAGCCCGACGTGCGGCTGCGAGCCGCGCTGGAAGGTGAGCAGCTCCTGGTCGGCGAGATCCTGCAGCTCGTGCACGCGCCGCGCGCCGAGATGAGCACCGCCGACGAACACCATCTCCAACGGCGGCAGCGCCACGCTGCGCACGCCATCGGCGGCCAGTGGCGCGGCGGCGAACACGAGGTCGAGGCTGCCGCGCTTGAGCTGCTCGAGGATCACCGGCGTCATCTCGATCGTCAGCTCCAGCTCCACTTGGGGGCTGTCTTCGCGCAGGCGGTCGAGCAGCGGCACGAGCCAGGTGTGCAGCACCGATTCGATCGCCCCGATGCGCAGGTTGGTCGCGCTCTGCTCGGGCGAGCCCATCTCGCGCCGCAGCTGGCGCTGCATCGTCAGGAAACGCTCGGCATACGACAGGAAGCGCTGCCCGCTCGCCGTGAGGCGCAGCTGCTTGTCGCGCCGGTCGATCAGGCTGGTGCCCAGCTCCTGCTCGAGGCATGCGACGCGGCTGGAGATGGCGCCTTGGGTGAGCGACAACTTCTCGGCCGCGCGCGTCATGCTCTTGAAGGTGGCGACCCAGTAGAAGGCTTCGACAAAACGCAGGTTCACGTGCGGGCTCCGGTGCGCAAGGGCGCCCGCGATTGTTCACCTGTGAAGGTTGCCAGGGTCGCAAATGACCGGGAGGCGGGCAACATCATGTTACGGCCGCCGGGAAGCACCCGCGCTCCACTTGCATGAGCGGCCGCGGCCACGACGACGATGCAGTCCCCCCTTCCATCCCACCCTCGCCTCGCAGCCGGTTCGCACGCCGGTCTCACGACACGCATGCGCACGAGCATCGCGTTCGGTGCGCTGGCGCTCATCGTGTTCTCCGTCGTCGGGTGGGGTTCCGGCAACTGGGCGCATCGGCAGGTGATGGCCGATGCGGGCCGCAGCCTGTCGCATCTCGCGCAGCAGATGTCGTCGACGCTGGAGATGGGGATGGCCGAGCGGCACCGCGAGATACGCAACCTGGCGAGCCTGAGCCTCGCGCCCGATCCGTCGCTCGACGCCGCGCCGTGGCGGCGGGCGGTCGACCAGCTGCAGAAGACCTTCGGGCACTACGCGTGGATCGGCGTCGCGGAGCCGGGCGGGAGCGTCGTGGCTGCGACCAACGGCGTGCTCGAGGGTCGCGACGTCTCGCAGCGCCCGTGGTTCGTCGAAGGCAGGGCGCGGCCCTTCGCGGGCGACGTGCACGACGCGGTGCTGCTCGCCAGCCTGTTGCCCACTGCACCGAGCGGTGAGCCGCTGCGGCTGGTGGACGTGTCCGCTCCCATCCGCGACGGCGACCGGCTCACCGGGGTGCTGGGCGCGCACCTCAGCTGGGAGTGGGCGCGCCAGGTCAGCCACGAGGTGCTCGAACCGATCGAAGCGTCGCGCAAGGTGGAGATCGTCGTGGTGACCCGCGCGGGCGAGCTGCTGCTGGGCCCGCGCAGCGCCCCGAGACACCTGGAGCCTGCCGCCGTTGAGACCGTGCTCGCGGGCGGGCCCCAGGTGATGCGCTGGGCCGACGGCCAGGAGTACCTGACGGCAGCCGCGCGCAGCGATGGTGAACTCGACTTCCCCGGCCTGGGATGGACGGTGCTGGTGCGGCAGCCAGCAGACACCGCCGTGGCGACGGCCGTGCAGTTGCAGCGGCAGATCTGGGGCTTCGGGCTCGTCGGTGTCGTGGCGTTCGGCCTGCTCGGCTGGTGGCTCGCGGGTTGGTTGACGGCACCACTGCAGCGCGTGGTGCGCCGTGCGGAAGCGCTGGCCGGCGGGGCCCAGGCGGAACCGGGTGCCGCCGGCACCGACGGCCCGCAGGAGGTGGCACAGCTGGCCACCTCGCTGACGGCGCTGGTCACGCAGTTGCGCCAACGCGAGCGCGAGCTGATGGCCCTCACCGCCACGCTCGAGGCACGCGTGACCGAACGCACCGAGGCGCTCGAACAGGCCAATGCGGACATGCGCAGCTTCAGCCGCACCGTCTCCCATGACCTGAAGGGCCCGATCAACTCCATCGGTGCCGCTGCACGCATGGTGGCCGAGCGCGCAGGCTTGCAGATCGACCCCCGCTCGCGCCAGATGCTGTCGCTGGTCGAGTCGGAATGCGAGCGGCTCGTGAAGCTGGTCGACGAGCTGCTCGTGCTGGCGCGCGTGGAGCAGCAGGCGCTGCACCTGCAACCCGTGGACATGCACGCCCTCGTCGTCGACACCGTGGCCGACGTGACGGGCTCCTTGCAGCAGACTGCCCCCCCTGCCCCGGAGGTGCACTTCGACATCGGCTCGCTGCCCGGGACACAGGGCGATGCGCTGCTGCTGCGGCAGGTGTGGCAGAACCTGTTGAGCAACGCGGTGAAGTTCAGCCGACGCACGCCGCACCCGCAAGTGACCGTGCGCGCCGAAACGCATGAGCAGGAGATCGTCTACAGCGTGCGCGACAACGGCACCGGCTTCGACATGCGCCAGGCCGACCGGCTGTTCGGCGTGTTCCAGCGCCTGCATTCGGCGGCGGACTTTCCCGGCACCGGTATCGGCCTGTCGATCGTCAAACGCGTGGTGTCGCGCCATGGCGGGCGGGTGTGGGCCGAGGGTCAGCCGGGCGGCGGCGCGTGCTTCTACTTCGCGCTGCCCCGCGCACAACCGCACGACGCCTCGGCGGCCCGGTCGCTCGAAGGCTCTTCGTGGCCGGGGCCTGCCGAGACCGCCGCGCACAGCCCGTGACCGCTGCTAGGGCCTGTGGCCCAGGATCATCCGTTCGACCCGTTGGATCTCCGCCAGGCATGCGTCGCGCTGCGCCTGCAGGCGGGGTTCGCGCACCGGTTCGATCTTGCCCCGCGCCAGGCTGAGCGGCTTGAGTTGTTCAGCGGTCGGGATCTCCGCGGAAATGAAAGGCAGGCAGATGCGCTCGGGTGCCAGCTGCGCGTTGCGGCCGACATAAGGCAGCACGTTCTCCGGCGCCGCCTGCATCGCGCTGCCCAGCGCGTCCTGCAGGCCAGTCGTGTAGCAGGCGTCGGAATGTTCGAGCAGTTGCGTCGCCAACTGCACCCAGACGCCGGACCCCTGCGCAACCTGCTCATAGCCGGAGCCTTCGTAGGCATCGCACGGAAAGTAGCGGCTGAGCACGTCCTGCGCCCCTCGCTCGCGAAGCTCTACAGCCAGGCGCTCGGCCGTCAACTGTTTCTCGCTGGATGAACAGGCTGCAAGTGGCAGCACTGAAGCACCAAGGAGCAGTACCGCCCCTGCCCTCAAGCGCAGACCTGTCATGCGAGAAACGCCCTCTGATGCGCCTCGCGCAGCAGGTTCTTCTGCACCTTCCCCATCGTGTTGCGCGGCAACTCGCCGGCGATGAACACGTGCTTGGGCACCTTGAAGTTGGCGATGCGTTGCTTCAGTGATGCGACCATCGCGCCGGCATCGAGCTGCACGCGGGGCTTGGGCACGACGATGGCGATCACGGCTTCGCCGAAGTCGGGGTGGGGCACGCCGACGACGGCGGACTCGGCCACGCCGTCCATCTCGTTGAGGTAGCCCTCGATCTCGGCGGGGTAGACGTTGTAGCCGCCGCTGATGATGAGGTCCTTGCTGCGACCGACGATGGTGAGGTAGCCGCGTTCGTCGAAGCGGCCGACGTCGCCGGTCTTGAACCAGCCGTCGGCGGTGAACTCTTCGGCGGTCTTCTCGGGCATGCGCCAATAGCCTTTGAAGACGTTGGGCCCGCGCACCTGCACATTGCCGATCTCGCCGGCGGCGCACGGTGCACCCGCATCGTCGACCACACGCACGCCCACGCCGGGCAGCGGCTTGCCCACCGTGCCGCCGATGCGCTCGCCGTCTTCTGCGCGGCAGGGGTTGGAGGTGAGCATCACCGTCTCGCTCATGCCGTAGCGCTCGAGGATGGTGTGGCCGGTGCGCTGCTGGAACTCACGGAAGGTCTCGAGCAGCAGCGGCGCGGAGCCGCTGATGAAGAGCCGCATGGAGCGGCAGGCATCGCGCGTCAGGCCCGGCTCGCCGAGCAGGCGCACGTAGAGCGTGGGCACGCCCATGAAGACGGTGGCACGCGGCAGGTGCTCGATGACGGCGCGCGGCTCGAACTTGCCGAGCCAGATCATCTTGCTGCCGTTGAGCAGCGCGCCGTGGATCGCGACGAACAGGCCGTGCACGTGGAAGATGGGCAGTGCGTGGATCAGCACGTCGCCCGGCTGCCAGTCCCAGTAGCTCTTGAGCGTGAGCGCATTGCTGAGCATGTTGCCGTGCGTGAGCATCGCGCCCTTGCTGCGCCCGGTGGTGCCGCTGGTGTAGAGGATGCAGGCGAGATCGTCCGCCGCGCGGTCGACGGGTTGATGCACGTCCGCGCAATGCGAGGCGCGTTCGAGCAGCGTGCCGCTGCGGTCTTCGTTGAGCGTGAACACGCTGCGCGTGCCGGCCTTGAACGCGAGCTTGCTCACCCACGAGAAGTTGCGGCCGGCGCACACGACCACGCTGGGCTCGGCATTGCCGATGAAGTATTCGAGCTCGCTTTGCTGATAGGCGGTGTTGAGGGGCAGGTACACGTAGCCTGCGCGCAGCACCGCGAGGTAGAGCATCAGCGCCTCGACGGATTTTTCCGTCTGCACCGCGACGCGCGCGCCTTCGGGCAGGTCGAGCGAGGCGAGCAGGTTCGCGATCATCGCGCTGCCGCGCTCGAGGTCGCGCCAGCGGTAGTGCAGGCCCTGATCGGTTTCGATGGCAACGGTATCGAGGTCGGCAGGAAAGCCGGCACGCAAGGCGGTGTAGAGGTTCATCGACACAAGGGGTCACGCCGTTGGACGGCAAACGGGGCGAGTCTATCGGCCCGGCGGCACTCGCACTGCGCGGGCCATCAGGCAGGCTGCAGGTAGCGGTCCCACCATCCGGCCTGCGGATCGACCTGCTGCACCACGTCGACCCACAGGCCCGATGGGTCGGTGAAGCCGAAGCGACGCTGGCCGAAGGGCTCGGTGGTCAGCGGGTACTCGGCGTGCAACCCGGTCGCGGTGATGTCGCTGTGGGCCTCATCGGCGTCGTCGACCTGCAGCTCGAAGCACAGGCCCCGGCCGGAGAACGGCTCGGGCCCGGGAGGCGCCGAGGGGTGATCGGGCGTCATGAAGGCGATCGAGGCGGAACCATCGGCGCTGCTGAGCCACGTGAACCACTGGCTGTCGAAGCCGACCTGGAAACCGAGGTGACGGCACCAGAAGTCCCGGCAGTCGTTTTTGCGCGGGGTGACGATGATCGGGTAGCGGTCGGTGCAGTGCATGGCGGTCCTTTCACAAAACAAACGGTCTGTCTGTTTCCTCAATGTATTTACAGACAGACAGTCTGTCAAATAGCATCTCAGGCATGGCCACCAACCCCGAACGTTCTGCCGCCACCCGCGCGCGGCTCATCGCCGCGGCGCATGCGCTGTTTGCCGAGCACGGCTATGCCGCGACCGGTACCGAGGCCATCCTCGCCGGCGCGGGCGTGCGGCGCGGCGCGCTCTACCACCACTTCGCCGACAAGGCCGCGCTGTTCGAAGCGGTCTGCCTCGCACTCAGCGAGCAGGCGGTGCCGCGCGTCGATCAGGCCACCGCCGGCGTGGACGACCCGGTGGAAGCCCTGGTGCTCGGCGCCGTGGCATGGATCGACTTCATGACCCGCCCCGACGTGCGCCGCATCCTCGCCGTCGACGCGCCCACCGTGCTGGGCTGGGCGCGGTGGGAGGCGCTGGACCGGCAACTCAGCTATGCCGCGCTGCGGGCGGGGGTCGACGCGGCCATCGACGCCGGCGCGATCGATGTGAACTGCAGCCGCGAGATGCTGGCAACGCTGCTGAACGGCGCCCTCAATGCCGTGGCCCTGCGCGTCGGCGCACCGGGCGCGCAGGTGCCACGCGACGAGTGGACCGCCGCCGTGCGCGCACTGATGACGGCGTTTGCCCGCCCTGCCATGCCGCCGCGTGGCGGCAGGAAGTGAGCCAGCGGCCACCGCCACCCGTCGCATCGGGCGGCCCGCCTGTCACCCAGGCGACACCGGCACCGCGCGGCTGGTTACGATTCGCACAAGCCGCTCGGGAAGCAGTCCTTCCAGGGTGGTCAGCTGTCATCGAACGATCAACGGGGCCCTGGGCTGGTCTGACGGGGGGAGTCGGCGGGACATCGCGCGCCAAGCACGCTGCGAGTCGGAGCAATACCGCCGGTTGCACTGAAAGCGGCGGCGACGGGCACGCGCTCGTTGCCGCCCTCGCAACGCCACGCGATCGGCGGGTATGCCTGCCGCCGCAGCACTGAAAGCACTTGCCAGCGCACCGTCACAGATCGAGCGTGAGCCGCGCGTCGCCGCGCAGTCGCTCGGCGGCAAAGTCGACGAACGCGCGCACCTTGGCCGCCGCGCGCCGCCCCTCCGGATAGACGATGTGGATGGGAATGGGCGGCGGTTCATGGTCGGCCAGCACGATCTGCAACTCGCCGGCACGCACGTGCGGCGCCACCTGGTACGACAACGCCCGCGTCAACCCGTGGCCGGCGATCGCCGCCTGGATGCCGACCTCGCCCGCATTCGCCTCGAGCCGCACCCGGGGTTCGGCGGTTTCGCTCGCCGATCCGTCCGCGCTGCGAAACACCCAGGGCGCCGGCATGCCGGCGCTCGGCGTGAAGCCGATCGCGTCGTGCATGGCCAGGTCGGCCGGGCTGGCCGGGGTGCCACGCTCGCGCAGGTATGCCGGCGAAGCCACCACCACGCGGCGCACCGCGCCCACCCTCACGGCCGTGAGCGACGAATCCGGCAGCCGCGCGATGCGGATCGCCACGTCCAGGCCTTCGTCGAACAGGTTCACGATGCGGTCGACAAACACCGCGCGGGCCGTGACGCGCGGGTACTCGCTCAGAAAACCCAGCAGCAGCGGGGCCACGTACATGCGGCCGAACATCGTTGAAGCCGTGACGGTGAGCTGACCCTGCGGTTGCGCATGAGCGCCGCCCGCAGAGGCCTCGGCTTCGTCGATCTCGGCCAGCAGCCGGCGGCAGTCGGCCAGGAAGCGCTCGCCCGCTTCGGTGAGCCGCACGCTGCGCGTCGTGCGGTGCAGCAGCCGCGCGCCGATGCGCTGCTCCAGCGCCACGACGGCCCGCGTCACGGCGGGCGGCGACATGCGCAGCCGGCGAGCCGCCGCCGCAAACCCTTCAGCTTCGGCCACGGCGACGAACACCTTCATCGTGTCGAGACGGTCCATGGCGGCATTTCACGCGGCGGAACGGTGAAGTGTCAACTGCGGTGATTCCGGTTCTCGCGCGGAATGGCCAAGATGCATGCGTTCACCGTTTCAAAGG
Source organism: uncultured Caldimonas sp. (assembly GCF_946480305.1). Next base: position 51,241 of record NZ_CAMLJQ010000019.1, on the reverse strand, counting down.
AGCCACGCATGACCCCACGCCCCGCCGCCCCGATCCGCCTGTACCGCTTTGCGCTGTCAGGCCACGCGCATCGCGCCGAGTTGTTCCTGTCGCTGCTCGGCCTGCCGTTCGAGGCCATCGACGTCGACCTGCTGCGGCGCGAGCACAAGACGCCCGAGTTCATCGCACGCAACCCCTTCGGCCAGGTGCCGGTGATCGAAGACGGCGAGCTGACGCTGCCGGACAGCAATGCCATCCTCGTCTACCTGGCACGGGCCTACGACCCGAGCGGGCGCTGGCTGCCCCAGGAGCCCGCCACCGCCGCCCGGGTGCAGCAGTGGCTCAGCATCGCCGCCGGCCAGCTGGCCCAGGGCCCTGGCGCCGCGCGAGTGGCCGTGCTGTTCAAGCGCCCGCTGGAGCCGCGCATGCACGAGATCGCCGCACAGTTGTTCCAGGTGATGAACGAGCACCTGGGCAACCGCGATTACTTGGCTGCCGACCACCCGACGATCGCCGACATTGCGCTGTACACCTACACCGCGCACGCCCCCGAGGGCGGCGTCTCGCTCGAGCCCTACCCGCACGTGCGCGCGTGGCTGGCGCGCATCGAAGCACTGCCGGGCTTCGTGCCGATGGTGCGCTCGCCGCTGCCCACCCCCCTCGGAGCCGCATGATGGACACCGCGCCCCTGCCCGGCTGGCCGGGCGACGCCGAGCCCTTCCACCCGGGCGAGCAGTCGCTGCAGGCGCGGGCCGGCCTGCGCGAGCGCATGGCGCAGGTCGGCCGCAAGGTGATCCGCGACTTCATGCCCGAGCAGCACCGCGAGCTGTTCGAGAAGCTGCCGTTCCTGGTGGCCGGCAGCGTCGATGCGCAGGGCCGCCCGTGGGCCTCGCTGCTGGTCGGTCGGCCGGGGTTCGCCGCCTCGCCGGACGCACGCACGCTCGCCATCGGCACACTCCCCGCCGCGGGCGACCCGCTGGCGCAGCAACTGCGCGTGGGGGCGCCGCTGGGGCTGCTCGGCATCGAGCTGCCGACCCGCCGGCGCAACCGCATGAACGGTGAAGTGCTCGCCGTGCATGCCGAAGGCTTCACGGTGCGGGTGCAGCAGAGTTTCGGCAACTGCCCGCAATACATACAGACACGCGCGCCGCTCGCCCCCTGGGACAGCGCGCTGTCGACCGCTCCACCCGTCGCGGCCGAGCATGAAGGCGCCGCGCTGGGCCCGGAGGCCGAGGCGCTGGTGCGCGATGCCGACACCTTCTTCATCGCAACCGCCGCGCTGCGCGGTGACACCACCGGCGGCGCGGACGTCTCGCACCGCGGCGGCCGGCCCGGTTTCGTGCGCGTGCAACGCCAGGGCACGCGCACCGTACTGACCGCGCCGGACTTTCGCGGCAACTACTTCTTCAACACGCTGGGCAACATTGCCGAGCACCCGCGTGCAGGCTTGCTGTTCATCGACTTCGAACGCGGCCACCTGCTGTCGCTCACCGGCTCGGCGCGCGTGATCTGGGACGGCCCGGAGGTCGCTGCCTTCGACGGCGCCGAGCGGCTGCTGCAACTCGAAGTGGACGAGGCCCTGTGGCTGCGGCATGCACTGCCGCCGCGCTGGTCGGCCCCGCAACCTGCACCCCAGCTGGCAGCGACCGGCCGCTGGCCGACGCACCCGTAGCGTGAAGAACCGCACGACTTGCCGATACTTTTTGCTTTCCGACACAGCCAAACTTACCGACGCTACGGGCTCCGGCGCGGCCTGGCGCCACGCATGCGGGCATGACGGCTGCAAGTCGTATCGGTTGTATCGGCGCCGTGCCTGCCCCCGCACGCAAGTTGGGACGCACTAGCATCGGGCACGCGAATTCCGGCATCGGCCTTGCTAATTTCTCCCGCCGCATGGTGCGGCTGACAGGGAGAACGTTTCATGGCTGCGAACGAACTCGAGGTCCTGCTGACAGCGGCAATGCTGCTGGCATTGCCGGTGATTGCGATGTGCTATTGGCGCGACAACCGGGCGATCTCCTGGGGCGCGCTGGGCTTGTGCATGCTCATTCCCGAGGCGGCGAGCGAGCGACCGAATGCGGCGCTGCTGCACTCGATCATGGTCATCACCGCGGTGATCGTGGTGCTGCAACTGTGGGTGGACGCGCTGAAGCAACGCGCGACTGCCGAAGAGCACCCTCCGGAGGCGGTGGCGATGGACGAGACCGCCGAGGCGCTGCCCGCCGCTTGGCCGGGCCGTGACGAGGCGGCCGCCCCCTGGGCCGGCACCCCCGCGCCCCGCCCGGGACATGGCGGGCTGCAGGCACCCGCCGCGCCGGCGCTGCAGTTCCTGCATCGCAAGGAGGCCGCGCCGCACCAGGCCGCATGGCACGACGCGCACCGCGGCCGCGAGGGGCAGCGGCCTTGAGCGCGCAGATCCTCACCCGCCCGCCCGAGCGCGTGGGTGCCGGCTCGGTCGCCATCGGCACCGGCGCGTTCCGGGCCCCGCGGCACGAGATCAACAACATCCTGCTGCTGGAAGACATCCCGCAGGTCCGGGAGTGGTTGAAGTCGCTGGTGTCCGAGCTCTTCCCGCAAGCGTTCATCACCGAGTGCTCGCGCGTGCGCGATGCGCTGGAGCACATCACGCTGGCGCGCTTCGACCTCGCGCTGCTCGACCTGGGCCTGCCCGACGGCTCCGGCCTCGAAGTGGTGGCCGCCCTGCACGAGGCTCAGCCCCGCGCGCAGTCGGTCGTCGTGACCATCCATGCCGAAGACGACTGCCTGTTCTCGGCGCTGCAGGCCGGGGCCTTCGGCTACCTATTGAAGGACCAGTCGCGCGACGAGCTCGCGGAGCAGCTGCAGCGCATCACGCACGGCGAGCCGCCGCTGACGCCCTCGGTGGCGCGCCGCGTGATCTCGCACTTCGTCGCGTATGGGCGCACGCGCCGCGCACCGGAGCGGCTCTCGTTGCCCGAGGTGCGCCTCACCGACCGCGAATCCGACGTGCTGCTGCGGGTGGCCAAGGGCTACACGTTGCCCGAGATCGCGCAGCAGCTGGGGCTGTCGCGCCACACCATCTCGGACTACCTGAAGAACATCTACCGCAAGCTCAACGTGTCATCGCGCGCGGAAGCCGCGCTCGAGGCGCAGCGGCTGGGGCTGTTCCGGCCGGGCGCAGCGATGGCTTGAGGCGCGAGCCTCTCAACCGCTCAGTGCCGCTGGCCGATGGCGCGCATCACCAGGTGGCACAGGCTGGCGCTGTCGACCGGCTTGGAGAGGTGGTAGTCGAAGCCGGCCCGCTTGGCCTCGGCCTTGTCGCGGTCGGTGTTGAGGGCGGTCAGCGCGACGAGCACGGGCGCGTCGTCCGGCATTTCACGGCGCAGCAGCGCGGCCAGCTGGTAGCCGTCCATCAACGGCATCGAGATGTCGAGCACCGCCATGTCGGGGTGGAAATCGGCCGCCTCGCGTGCGCCATGCATGCCGTCGTAGGCCACGCGGGTTTCGCACGAGAGCAGGCCGAACAGCATGGCGAGGCTGTCGGCGGCGTCGCGGTTGTCGTCGACGATCAGCACGCGCGGGCGGCGCTCCTCCGCCGCCGGCAGGCCGGCGGCCGCTTCGGCCGCGCCGAGGTCGACGCCTTGGGGCGGCGGGTCTTCGTGGGAGAGGTTGCCTGGATGCCGAGCCATGAGGGTGTAAGACTTGCACGGGCCTGCTGCTCTTCTTACGGCATTCGGCCCGGATGTCGCCGTTTGGAGACGCCGACAAGCAGCAGAAGCAAGGAACGGTCCCGAGCCGCGAGTCGGCACTCGAAGGCTTTCAGCCTTGCCGTGGAGAGGGGGCGTCCGGCGTCAGCACGCCCGCATCGCGCCACGGATTGCGCTTGCCGCCGCGCTGCTCGAACCGGTCGAGCGCCTGCCAGTACCAGGGCGCCCGACGCTCGGCGATGCCGGGGCACGACAGCAGATCGCCCCCTGCCCAGGGCAGGAAGGGGTTGCGCCGCCCGTAGCCCCACAGCTCGATGCGCACCGCCGGCCGCAGCGACGGGCCGCGAGCGTGGAAGCCATAGGTGTCGGCCACCACCAGCGTGTTGGCCGGCACGGCGAACAACCGCGGCGCGGGCAGCCCGAGCGCACCGAGCGCCGTCGGCTCCACTCGAAATGAACCGCGTGCCGTGAGGCGGTCCGCCGTCGCCGCGCGCAGGCTCATCTCGCGCTCCCAGGCCAGGCGCTCGGGCGTCAGCCGGTGGGAGCCGGGAACGTAGCAGAACGGTCCGGCATCCTCGGCCACGTCGGTCAGGAAGTACCAGGCCTTCACGGTGGGGTGGAACGTGTCGGCATGCAGCGAAGTCTGCGGATCGGGCGGCGCGGCAACCACTTTCGAGAGGATGGTCTGCACGTAGGCCACCGCTTCCTGGTCGTAGCTGCCCACGTAGCGCGTCAGCCCCCGCCACAGCGGTGACGCGATGAAGCGGCCGGCCGCCGGCACGGCGCGCAGAAAGGCCGGGTCGAGTGCGATGCGGCGCGTGATGGTGTCGCCCTGAACCATCTCGCGGGCGGGCGCACGTTGCCCCAGCACGGCCTCGCGCAGCCGCTCGAACTCGTCGCGCGGCAGCACGTCATGGCGGATCACGAAGCCGTCGCGATCGAAAGCCGCCCGGTCGCCCGGGTCGACGAGATGCGCGAGCCGCTGCCGCCGCGATGCCGCCATCGCGTGGGCCCAGCGCACGCGCAGCGCGTGCAGGCCGTGCTCGTTCAGGCGGCGCGAACCGATCAGCGGGTTGTCTCGAAAGGACTTCGCCCCGGTCAGCAAGGCAAGGGCATGGAAAGGAGCGAGGGCGGCAGTCTTGAAGGTGTAGGGCATGGCTTGCGGCGGTCGGCAGCCGCTACGGTAGCAGCTGCGCCGACGAGGGCTATTCATGACATCGAAAAAACTGATTGGTTATGACAACACAAAAGCTGCAAACTATCGAACAAGTATCGTTCTCAACTGCCTTCCCATCTGATCAAGGAGTCACTCATGGCCAAGACTGCCAGCTTCGGTGTCATGCACCTCGGGATCGCCTTCTCGGTCAGTTACATTTTGACGGGAAGCGTTGCTATCAGCGGTGCGATCACGCTGATCGAGCCGTTGTGCAACACGGTGGCGCACTATTTCTTCGACAAATACTGGGTCCATCCGAAAGTGGTCGCTCGCCTTCAATCGTGGCGAAGGGTGCTGACGCGGCAACAAAGCCCCGCCGCGTCGGTGGGCGTCTGACGGCCAGGGAGCGCTTTTTGCCCTATGGTCGGGGCCATGCAATCGAGGCCCACCTCCATCCGCCCCCCTCACCTGAACGCGCAAAGCGCCCTGTTTCTCGACTTCGACGGCACCCTCGCCGACATCTCGCCGACGCCTGAGTCGGTGCAAATCGCGGACGACCTGCTGCTCACGCTGCAGCAGTTGCAACGCGCACTGCACGGCGCGGTGGCGATCGTCTCCGGCCGCCCGATCGAGCAGCTCGACCGCCTGCTGCAGCCGCTGCAGCTGCCGATCGCCGGTGTGCACGGTGTGGAGCGCCGCAGCGCCGACGGGTACCTGCAGCGCCTGGCCGCCCCCGGGCTGGAGCGCGTCGAAACCGCTGCACGAACGCTGGCGGCGCAGCATTCGGGCCTGCGCGTGGAACACAAGCCGGGCGCCGTCGCGCTGCACTACCGGCAGGCGCCCGACTGGGCCGAGCGCTGCCGCCAGGTGATGGAGGCGGCCGTCGCCGAATCGAACGGGCTGATGCTGCTGCACGGCAAGATGGTGCTGGAGGCCAAGCCGCAGAACGCCGGCAAGGGCTACGCCATCGAGGCCTACCTGCGTGAGCCGCCGTTTCTCGGCCGCCACGCGGTCTTCGCCGGCGACGACGTGACCGACGAAGCGGGCTTTGCCGCCGTGCAGGCGGCCGGCGGCATCGCGATCAAGATCGGTGACGGCGAGAGCGCCGCAACCCACCGCCTGGGCAACCCCACCGAATTGCGTGCCTGGCTGGCCCAGGCCGCCGCGGCGCTCGACCGCGGGCGGGCGCCGGAGGCCCTGGCTCCGGCGACATGAGTGAAATCTGCCGTCAACACCGGCTCGACAGAATCGCGGCTCCGCAAACTTTCGAAGGATCCTCTTCATGAGCACGCGTCCTGAGTCGCCGGCCCTGCCGCCCACGTCGTCGCTGGAGGTTGGCGCCATCGGCAACTGCGCTTACAGCGCACTGATCGACCGCTACGCCCGCATCGTCTGGTGCTGCCTGCCCCGTTTCGACGGCGACCCGGTCTTCAACGCCCTGATCGACCCCTCGCCCAATGGCGCGCTGTGGAGCTTCGAGCTGGAAGACTTCGCGCGCAGCGAGCAGTTCTACGAGCCCAACACCGCCATCCTGCGCACGCGGCTGTTCGACTCCCGTGGCCAGGGCATCGAAGTGGTGGACTTCGCGCCGCGCTTCTTCAGCCGCAACCGCATGTTCCGGCCGCTCACGCTGGTGCGCCGCGTCAAGCCGATCGCCGGCACGCCGCGCATCAAGGTCGTGATGCGTCCGCGCTTCGAGTGGGGCGCCGCGCAGCCCACCATCACGCAGGGCAGCCACCACATCCGCTACGTGGGGCCGAACCAGACGCTGCGGCTCACCACCAACGCGCCGCTGAGCTACATCCTGGCCGAAACCACCTTCGTCGCCGACCGGCCGATGGACTTCATCCTCGGGCCCGATGAAACGCTGACCGAAGGCATCCGCGAGGTGGCCCGCTCGTTCGAGCAGGACACCGCCTCGTACTGGCGCACCTGGAGCAGCCGCCTGCACATTCCGCTCGAATGGCAGGAAGCCACCATCCGCGCGGCCATCACGCTGAAGCTGTCACTGTTCGAAGACACCGGCGCGATCATCGCGGCAATGACCACCAGCATCCCGGAGGCGCCGCACAGCGAGCGCAACTGGGACTACCGCTTCTGCTGGCTGCGCGACGCATTCTTCGTGGTGCGCGCACTGAACAGCCTGTCCGAGATCGGCACGATGGAGGACTACCTGCGCTGGCTCGGCAACGTGGTGTCGCAGGCGGCCGGCGGGCACATCAAGCCGCTGTACGGCATCGGGCTGGAGCTCGACCTCACCGAAGGTTTCGTGCCGCACCTGCCGGGCTACCGCGGCATGGGTCCGGTGCGCGTCGGCAACCAGGCGCACGAGCACTTCCAGCACGACGTCTACGGCAACATCATCCTCGGCGCCGCGCAGGCCTTCCACGACCGGCGCCTGCTGCGGCCCGCCGGCCTGGCCGAATTCCAGCAGCTCGAACTGGTGGGCGAACAGGCCTGGCGGGTGTACGACTCGCCCGACGCCGGCATGTGGGAGCTGCGCACGCGTGCACGCATCCACACGTCGTCCGCGCTGATGAGCTGGGCCGCCTGCGACCGGCTGGGCAAGATCGCCGCGCGCTTCGGCGTGACCGACCGCGCCCGCTTCTGGCACGAGCGCGCCAGCACGATCCGCGAGCGCATCCTGCGCGAGGCGTGGAGCGACGAGCGCCAGGCCTTCGCCGAAAGCTTCGGCGGCCGCGACCTCGATGCCAGCGCGCTGCTGATGGCCGAAGTCGGCTTCATCGACCCGCGCGACCCGCGTTTCGTGTCGACCGTGGATGCCCTTGAGCGCTCGTTGTGCGACGGGCCGTACATGCGCCGCTACGAGGCGCCGGACGACTTCGGCAAGCCGGAGACGGCGTTCAACATCTGCACCTTCTGGCGCATCGATGCGCTCGCGCGCATCGGCCGCAAGGAGCAGGCGCGCGAGATCTTCGAGGCGATGCTCGCCGCGCGCAACCACCTGGGGCTGCTGTCGGAAGACACGCACCCGGTGACACGAGAGATGTGGGGCAACTTCCCGCAGACCTACTCGATGGTGGGCCTGATCAATGGCGCGGTGCGCCTGTCAGTGCCCTGGGACACACAGATCTAAGGAAGCACCGGAGGGACAGGCGCCCGCGCGCGGGCATCTTCAGTGCTTCCTTTTTCGATCATGAGAAAGGAACAGTGATGGCACGCGTGGTCGTCGTCTCGAACCGCCTGGCGGACCCCCGCAAGGCGGCCGCAGGTGGCCTGGCCGTTGCATTGGGCGAAACGCTCAATGCAACCGGCGGGTTGTGGTTCGGCTGGAGCGGCAAGGTCGTCGAAGAAAGCGAGGGCGGCACGCCCGGCGAGGGCGAGCTGCACATGCATCAGGCGGGCAATGTGACGCTCGCCACCGTGGACCTCTGCAAGGAGGACCACGACAGCTACTACCTCGGCTACGCCAACCGCGTGCTGTGGCCGATGTTCCACTACCGGCTCGACCTGGCCGACTTCAACAAGCAGTCGCTCGCCGGCTACCGCCGCGTCAACCAGCTGTTCGCCCGCAAGCTGATGCCGCTGCTCAAGCCCGACGACCTGATCTGGATCCACGACTACCACCTGATCCCGCTGGCCGCCGAGCTGCGCTCGATGGGCTGCGGCAACCGGATCGGGTTCTTCCTGCACATTCCGCTGCCGCCGCCGCTGATGCTGGCCGCGCTGCCCGGGCACGAGTGGCTGATCCGGGCGCTGTTCGCGTACGACGTGGTCGGCTTCCAGGCGCAGGCCGACGTCAACCACTTCGAGCGCTACGTGCAGAGCGAGGCCGACGCCGAGGTGGTGGGCGACGGCTACTACCGCGCCTTCAACCGCATGGTGCTGGCCCGCGCGTTCCCGATCGGGATCGACGTCGATGAATTCGCGCAGCTCACCCACGGCAAGGAAGCACGCGACACCTACGAGACCATGCGCGAGCAGTACTCGCGCCGCCGCCTGCTGATCGGCATCGACCGGCTCGACTACTCCAAGGGCCTGCCGCAGCGGATCAAGGCCTTCCAGGAGCTGCTCGCCAGCTACCCCGAGAACCGCAAAAGCGCCACGCTGATCCAGATCGCATCGCCCACACGCGAGAGCGTCGACGCGTATGCCGACATCCGCCACGAGCTGGAGCACCTGTGCGGTCAGATCAACGGCGACTACGGCGAGCTCGACTGGATGCCGGTGCGCTACATCCACCGCACCGTCGCCCGTAAACGGCTGCCCGGGCTGTGCCGCGCGGGCTGCGTCGCGCTCGTCACGCCGCTGCGCGACGGCATGAACCTCGTCGCCAAGGAATACATCGCCGCACAGGACCCGGCCGACCCCGGCGTGCTCGTGCTGTCGCGCTTCGCCGGTGCCGCCGAGCAGCTGAAGGAAGCGCTGCTCGTGAACCCCTACGACACCGAAGGCACCGCGCAGGCCATCCAGCGCGCACTGCAGATGCCGCTCGAAGAACGGCAGGCCCGCCACCAGAAGCTGCTCGAGCGCATCCGCACGCAGGACGTGCATTGGTGGCGGCGGACCTTCCTGCATGCGCTCGAGAACGCCGACCGCTGAGCCCCAAAGAACCCGACCCTGGAGAAGAACCGATGGAAGAGAACTTCACCGCCACCCTGCAACAAGGCTGGGCCAGCATGGGCGTGGCTGCCACGACCAGCCTGCGCATCGTGCTGATCGCCGTGGCCGCATGGATCGCGATCGCGGTGCTGCAGCGCATGATCCGCGGCTTCCGCATGCGGCTCGCCGCGCGCATGGCCGACCGCGAGCAGATCAAGCGCGCCGAGACGCTGGGCCGCGTGGCACGCTACCTCGTCGCCGTGATCGTCTCGCTGATCGCGGTGATGCTGATCCTGGCCGAGCTCGGCATTTCCGTCGCGCCCATCCTCGGCGCGGCCGGCGTGGTCGGCCTCGCCGTCGGCTTTGGTGCGCAGAGTCTGGTGAAGGACTACTTCACCGGCTTCTTCATCCTGCTCGAGAACCAGGTGCGGCAGGGCGACGTGGTGACCGTCGGCGGCCACGGCGGCCTGGTCGAGGAAGTGACGCTGCGCTACGTGCAGCTGCGCGACTACGACGGCAACGTGCACTTCGTACCCAACAGCGAAATCACCACCGTGGTCAACATGAGCCGCGGCTTTGCACAGGCCGTGATCGACGCCGGCGTGGCCTACCGCGAAGACGTCGACGAGGTGATGGAGGTGATGAAGCAGGTCGGCGCCGAGATGCGTGCCGACCCGGGGTTTGCCACGCGCATCCTCGACGACCTGGAGATGGCCGGCGTCGAGAAGTGGGACGACTCGGCCGTGGTGATCCGCTGCCGCTTCAAGGTCGCGCCGCTGGAGCAGTGGGGCGTGAAACGCGAGTACCTGCGACGCCTGAAGAAGGCCTTCGACGCCCGCGGCATCGAGATCCCGTTCCCGCACCTCACCATCTATGCCGGCGTCGGCAAGGACGGCAGCGCACCGCCGTTCCACTTCCGGCCGCAGGAAGCGGCCAATGCACCGGATGGGGCCGGCAACGGCTCGGCGCGGGCGCCGCGGTTGGCGAATTGAGCCTGCCCCGACGGCCGAGCTCGCCCCTACTCCGGCTGCGTCTGATCCTCCATCCAACCCAACCACCGCATCGCCTGCTCGCGGCTGTCGCCGCACATCGATTCGTCGGGCTGCAACGAGCCGCACACCATCGGGCGCTCGGGCTGGCCGAAGATCCTGCAGCGGTCGAGTTCGTCGAGTTGAACGCAACGCACGCCGGCCGGCTTGCCGTTCGGCATGCCGGGAATCGGGCTGGAGATCGAAGGGGCGATGCAGCAGGCGGCGCAGCGCGGCCGGCAGTCCATGGGCGGCTTTCGGGAAAAGCGCTACTTTAGGTCAGCCCCCAGCCCGCCGCGAGCAAGGAACGCACGGCCGGCCGGTCGGCGCGATCACCAACAACACGTGCCGGGCGCAAAACGGAAGTCGGCATCGCGCGCCTGCAGCCGCGCCTCGGCTGCCTGGCGGAAGGCCGCCTCATCGGGCGGCTTGCCGAGCAACGAGGTCTGCGCTTCGAGTGCACGCAGCCGGGCTTCGAGCGCGACGACCCAGGTGCTGGGCCGGTGCTCGAACAGGCCGGTGAGCACCAGCAGGCGCTGCTCCCACGACAGCTCCGGTGCACCCGCGCGGTGAAGCACGGCCCACGCACGGTGCAACTCGGTGAAGCACACCGTGCTGGCCTGCCAGCTGTCGGGAGCCGGCGTGCGCTCGTCGAGGCTGGGGGTATCCGTCGCCGAAGCCATCTTTCGCCCTTGTTGGAAAAAGGGAAGGTGCCGATTCTCAAAAAGAACACCCGTGCGCCGCATCAGGTCTAGCCCACCCTCCCCTCTTTTTGGGGGGCGGGCTACACCTGATGTGCCAACACGGAACGCCCTGCCGACCGCAGTAGCCCCAGCGGGTGACTTCCTTCGGCCGGAAACTTAAAATCCGCCGTTTGCCCACGCTCCGCCTTCGGGAGCACACTCGGGCCCATGGGCCGCGCCGCTTCCTCCTGGCGCCACAGCCCCACGAGGTACAACATGCTCTACCCCAAGGAATTCGACGTGATCGTGGTCGGTGGCGGGCACGCCGGCACGGAAGCCGCGCTCGCAGCCGCCCGCATGGGCTGCGCCACGCTGCTGCTGACGCACAACATCGAGACGCTGGGGCAGATGAGCTGCAACCCGTCGATCGGCGGCATCGGCAAGGGCCACCTGGTGAAGGAAATCGACGCGCTGGGCGGCGCGATGGCCGCAGCCACCGACGAGGCGGGCATCCAGTTCCGCATCCTCAACAGCTCGAAGGGCCCCGCCGTGCGTGCGACGCGGGCGCAAGCAGACCGCATTCTCTACAAGGCTGCGATCCGACGGCGGCTCGAGAACCAGCCCAACCTGTGGTTGTTCCAGCAGGCGGTCGACGACCTGATGCTGGAGGGCGACCGCGTGGTGGGCGCCGTGACGCAGGTGGGCATACGCTTTCGCGCCCGGGCCGTCGTGCTCACCGCCGGCACCTTCCTCGACGGCAAGATCCACGTCGGGCTGCAGAACTACGCGGCCGGTCGCGCCGGCGACCCGCCCGCGGTGTCGCTGTCCGGCCGCTTGAAAGAGTTGAAGCTGCCACAGGGTCGCCTGAAGACCGGCACGCCGCCGCGCATCGACGGCCGCTCGATCGACTTCTCCGAGCTGACCGAACAGCCGGGCGACCTGGACCCTGTGCCCGTGTTCAGCTTCCTGGGCTCGGCCGATCAACACCCGCGTCAGGTGCCCTGCTGGATCACGCACACCAACGAACGCACGCACGAGATCATCCGCTCCGGCTTCGACCGCAGCCCGATGTTCACCGGCGTGATCGAAGGGGTGGGCCCTCGCTATTGCCCCAGCATCGAAGACAAGATCAATCGCTTTGCCGACAAGGACTCGCACCAGATCTTTCTCGAGCCGGAAGGGCTGACCACGAACGAGTTCTATCCGAACGGCATTTCGACCTCCCTGCCCTTCGACGTGCAGCTCGCCGCGGTGCGCTCGATGCCCGGCCTGGAAGACGCGCACATCCTGCGCCCGGGCTACGCCATCGAGTACGACTACTTCGACCCGCGGGAGCTGAAGGCGAGTTTTGAAACCCGCGCCATCGGCGGCCTGTTCTTCGCCGGGCAGATCAACGGCACCACCGGCTACGAGGAAGCAGCTGCACAGGGCCTGTTCGCCGGGCTCAACGCCGCCCTGCTCGCGCGGGGGCAGGAGGCTTGGGTGCCACGCCGCGACCAAGCGTACCTGGGCGTGCTGGTGGACGACCTGATCACCAAGGGCGTGACCGAGCCCTACCGGATGTTCACCAGCCGGGCCGAGTTCCGCCTGCAGCTCCGTGAAGACAACGCTGACATGCGCTTGACCGAGATCGGTCGCGAACTGGGCTTGGTGGACGATGCGCGCTGGGCCGCGTTCAACCGCAAGCGCGACGCTGTTTCACGTGAAACAGAGCGGCTTCGTTCCACGTGGGTACACCCCGGCATCCTTCCAGCCGAGGACGCTGAGCGCTTGCTCGGCAAACCGTTGGAGCGCGAATACAACCTCACGGACTTGCTGCGCCGGCCCGCGGTCGGCTTCGAGCAGGTCGCCGAAGTAGCCCGCATCGCGAAGCCGGACAGCGGTGTTTCACGTGAAACACTGCGGGATGAGTTGGGCGCGACGCTGGCCGACGCCGTTGTGGAACAGGTCGAGATCAGCATCAAGTACGCCGGCTACATCGACAAGCAGAACGAAGAAGTGCAACGCGCCACGCACTACGAAAACCTGCGGCTACCGGCTGAACTGGACTACATGGAAGTGAAAGCGTTGAGCTTTGAGGCGCGACAGAAGCTGAACAAGCACCGCCCTGAGACACTCGGGCAGGCCAGCCGAATCTCAGGCATCACGCCCGCCGCCATCTCGTTGCTGTTGGTGCATTTGAAGAAGGGCCGCTTCCGGGGCTTCGACCGGGCCGCGAATGACAACACCGACCCCGCCGATGCCGCGTGACATGCCCCATCAAACCCTGCCCTCTCCCGCCGACCTTGAGCACCTTCGTAGCAGCGCGACCGCACTCGGCGTCGACCTCTCCCCGTCACAACTGCAGCACCTGCTCGACTATGTCGCGCTGATCGCCAAGTGGAACCGGGTATACAACCTGACGGCGGTCCGCGACCCCCGGGAGATGCTGGCGCAACACATTCTCGACAGCCTGGCCTGCGTCCCCGCGCTGCTGAGAGAGATAGGCACGCGGCCGTTCCGATTGCTGGATGTCGGCAGCGGCGCAGGGCTGCCTGGCGTGGTGATCGCCATCGCTCTACCCCAAGCCGAGGTCATTTGCGTCGACACGGTGGCGAAGAAGGCGACGTTCATCCAGCAGGTTGCGGCCCAGCTGAAACTTCCCAACCTGACGGCGAAGCACGCGCGCGTCGAGAACATGGATCCCGCCGAGGCCGATGTCGTCACCTCGCGCGCATTTGCGTCACTCCACGACTTCACCTCGCTGAGCCGCGTTCACCTCGCACCCAGCGGGCGTTGGATGGCGATGAAGGGCAAACCATCGGCCAGTGAACTCGCCGAATTGAACGACGACCTCGACGTGTTTCACGTGGAACAACTGACCGTACCGCAGCTGGACGCAGACCGTTGCCTCGTCTGGATTCGACCCGTACAACCCACCCTGCTCTGACACGATGTTCGGCATCTCCGATTACCCCGCCTTCTGCGCCGCCGTGCTGGTGTTCCTGGCGCTGCCCGGCCCGGGCACGTTCGCGCTCCTCGCCGCCACCGGCAAAGGAGGGCTACGCGGCGGAGCGGCCGCAACCCTCGGGATCATCGCGGGCGACCAAGCCCTGATGTGGCTTGCCGTCGGCGGCGTGGCCGCGCTGCTCGCCGCGCACCCGGCCGCGTTCCACTTCATTCAGTACGCAGGCGCCGCCTACCTGGCCTGGATCGGCTTCAAGCTGATCCGCGCGCGCGATGGCGCAACACCCGGGGTCGAGATGCAGGCCGGCCGCTACTTGCGCCAGACCTGCCTGATCACGCTTCTCAATCCGAAGGCCATCATCTTCTACATGGCCTTCTTCCCGCTGTTCATCGACCCCGCCACGCATCAAGGCACCACCACCTTTGTCGCCATGGCCGCCACCATCGCCACCATCACCCTCGCCTATTGCCTCACCCTGTGCGCGTTCGCCGACGCGGTGGCCGCCCGGGTCAAGGCGCACCGGCGGTTCGCGAAGTGGCTCGAGCGCTTGGCTGGCGTTTTCCTGGTCGGTTTCGGCATCAAACTGACAACGCAGTGAGTGCACGTCCTTGACGCTCGCAACCCCTGCCCGGGAAAATCCACCCGTTCGCCCCAGCCTTTCGGCGCCCGCCTTCGGCGCCCCATCCCGAACACCACGCCAACGCATCGCCCTTGTCGGCGCGTGCCTTTTAGCGCCCCTGCACCTGAGCTGACTGGAATAGATGGCCAAGATCTTCTGCATTGCCAACCAGAAAGGCGGGGTCGGCAAGACGACCACCGCCGTGAACCTCGCCGCCGGCCTCGCCAAGGTCGGCCAGCGCGTGCTGCTGGTAGACCTCGATCCGCAAGGCAATGCCACGATGGGCTCCGGCGTCGACAAGCGAGCCTTGCCGACCACGGTGTACGACGTGCTGCTCGAATCGGCCAGCGTCAGCGAAGCCAAGGCCCGGTCCGAGCTGGGCGGCTACGACGTGCTGGGCGCCAACCGCGAACTGGCCGGCGCCGAGGTCGAACTGGTGGACCAGGAGCGGCGCGAGCGCCGACTCAAAGCCGCCCTCGAAGCCGCCGACGGCGATTACGACTTCGTGCTGATCGATTGCCCGCCTTCGCTTTCGATGCTCACGCTCAATGGACTCGTCTGTGCCCATGGCGTGATCGTGCCGATGCAGTGCGAGTACTTCGCGCTCGAAGGGCTGTCCGATCTGGTCAACACCATCAAGCAGGTGCATGCCAACCTGAACCCGGATCTCAAGATCATCGGCCTGCTGCGCGTGATGTACGACCCCCGCATCACGCTGCAAAGCCAGGTCAGCGAGCAGCTCAAGCAGCATTTCGGCGACAAGGTCTTCCACAGCGTGATCCCGCGCAACGTGCGGCTGGCCGAGGCCCCCAGCTACGGCCAACCCGGCGTGGTCTTCGATCCTGCGTCCCGCGGCGCGCAGTCGTACGTCGAATTCGCCAAGGAGATGGTGGCCCGGATCGCATCTATGTAGGCACCCACTCACATCGAAAACAAAACAACAAACCGAGGGAGACCGACATGAGGATCGTCGTTCTGCTCATCCTCCTTGCAGCGGCGGGCGGCTATTACTGGAAAGACCAGCGCGAGATCAGCGAAGCCAAGCTGATGCGGTATGTCCGCGCGCACGTCGACGCGATGCAACGCAAGGACGCCGAGGCGCTGTGCGAGCAGCTCGCCCCGGACTTCGAGGGCCAGTTCGTCCACGTCGTCGCCGGCGCGGTCCAGCAGCAGTACATCGACCGCGAACAAAGCTGCGAGAACATGCGCCAGTTCTTCGAGGCCAAGGCCGCGATGGACCGCACCCTGCCTGCCGGCTCCGAGTTTGGCGTCGACTTCGCGATCAACATTGACCGCGTCGAGATCAGCGATGACAAGAAGCACGCGACGACCCAGACCCGCTCGCGCCTCAGCCTTGCCAATGCCGTCATCATCGACTCGGTGACGACCGACACCTTCGGCATGCTCGACGGAAGCGTCGTGATGCAATCTTCGGAAGGCAGGGTCCAGGTGTCCGGACCGGCTGCCGGCACAATGCGCTGATGCCGGCAGCAGCCGGCCCAACCCACCTCCGTTTCGCACCCACCCCATCGCATGTCGCCGCCGTTGCGCATCCTCACCCTGCCGGGCTGGCTCAGCTCCGGCCCCGAACATTGGCAAAGCCGCTGGGAAGCGCTGTACGGCGACCAGCGCGTGCAGCAAGACGACTGGGAATGGCCGCGGCGCGGCGACTGGATGGCCCGCCTCGAAGAAGTGCTGCTCGCCGATGAACGGCCCGCCGTGCTGGTCGCCCACAGCCTCGGCTGCCAGCTCGTGGCCTCCTGGGCCGCCCACTCACGACACACGCAGCGCGTGCGTGCGGCCCTCCTGGTCGCCGTTCCGGACCCCGAACGCGAGGACACGCCGCCGCAGCTCTACTCCTGGCGCCCCGTCGTGCGCCAGCCGCTGCCCTTCCCTGCCACCGCAGTGATCAGCACGAACGACCCCTTCTGCTCGCCCGAGCGGGCCGCCGAAACGGCCGCGCAGTGGCATGCCACGCTCGTGAACATCGGCCCCCGTGGCCACATCAATGCCGAGTCGGGCCTGGGTGACTGGGCCGAGGGCCGCGCATTGCTGCAGGCGCTGTGCGCCACCGACTGACTTTCCTCGAATACCGACACACCCCTCATGGTCACCAAAAAACCGAAAGGCCTCGGCCTGGGCCTCGAAGCACTGCTCGGCCCCAAAGTCAGCGACACCCTGGCTGCCACACCCCAAAAAGACGGCACGCCGTCCGTGCTGAAGCTCTCGCAGCTGCAGCCGGGCAAGTACCAGCCGCGCACGCGCATGGACGAAGGCTCGCTCTATGAACTGGCGGAAAGCATCAAGGCCCAGGGCGTCATGCAGCCCATCCTGGTGCGACCGGTCGGCCCGAG
Source organism: uncultured Caldimonas sp. (assembly GCF_946480305.1). The sequence goes on along the minus strand of NZ_CAMLJQ010000019.1, from coordinate 34,226 downwards.
CAAGTACGAAATCATCGCGGGCGAGCGCCGCTCCCGGGCCGCCAAGCTCGCCGGGCTGGACGAAGTGCCGGTGCTGGTGAAGGAGGTGCCGGACGAGGCCGCCGCGGCGATGGCGCTGATCGAGAACATCCAGCGCGAAGACCTCAACCCGCTCGAGGAGGCGCAGGGCCTGCAGCGTCTGGTCAACGAATTCGGCCTCACGCACGAACAGGCCGCGCAGGCGGTAGGCCGCTCGCGCAGTGCCGCCTCCAACCTGCTGCGCCTGCTGCACCTGGCCGAGCCGGTGCAGAACATGCTGATGGCCGGCGACCTCGACATGGGCCACGCCCGCGCGCTGCTGCCGCTCGATGCCGCACAGCAGATCCTGAGCGCCAACGAGATCGTCGCGAAGAAGCTGAGCGTGCGCGAAGCCGAAAAACTGGTCACCCGGGTTGGCCACGCCCGCCAGTCGCCGCTGCTGCGGGTCAAGAAAGAAAAGCCGCGCGACCTCGCCCGGATCGAAGAAGAACTGTCCGACCATCTGACCGCACAGGTCGAAATTCGCGTCAAAAAGCGTACGAAGCGCGGAGAACAGGGTGAAATCGCGATCGGCTTCGGCTCGCTGGACGAACTGAACGGCGTGCTGGAGAAACTCGGCCTCGGCAGCCGCTAGCATCGGCTCACCATCACGGCGCACCAACTGAAGGCGCCGATTGCGACCCCTCAGCCCAAAAGTGCGCCGCTTGCCGGCTCGATTGTTGCCACCACCGCCGATCCCGCACTGAAGGCCGTCGGCGCTGGCGACACACGATTGCGGTGCGCCTCACCCTGGTGCTGTACTGCGCGCGCCGCCCTCGCCCGGGCATGCGGTACAGCAGGACTTGCCGCACGATGCGCCAGCGTCATCGGCATCGACGCCCACGTTCAGCCCCATTGCGTCGCGAGCATTCGCGCAGCGCCAGGCGACGACACCTCAACCACGGGAAACAACGCGCTCACACGCGCAACTTGTCACACGCATACGCGGGGATGACCGCACATACCCGGTGGAACTTTCCCTCCTGCTGTGCTCTCCTTCAGACAGTAGGAAAGAGTATGTGGTGTATACGCAAGGACCCTCTTTTCAGGGCACGCTCCTTGCACTACAAGACTCGTTAAACAAGCGCGTGTTTTACCCTCTGTTCACGGCATGCATGCCAGCGATTTCGCCCATGCTGAAATCATGACGAGGCGCGGCGCCGCAGCAGCGGCAACGTCGAGTCGGAAAGGGATCTAGGAGGTCTGCGATGGATGTCATCAGCAACTTCGCTGCTCGCTACGAGCGCACCCGGGAAGAGGAACTCTCCCTCCAGGAGTACCTCGACATTTGCAAGCGCGACCCCCTGGCCTACGCCACGGCGGCCGAGCGCATGCTCAAGGCCATCGGCGAACCCGAGCTGGTCGATACGCGCAACGACACGCGGCTGTCGCGGATCTTTGCGAACAAGGTCATCAAGATCTACCCGGCCTTCCGCGAGTTCTATGGCATGGAAGAAGCGATCGAGCAGGTCGTCTCGTACTTCCGCCACGCCGCGCAAGGCCTCGAAGAGAAAAAGCAGATCCTGTATCTGCTCGGCCCGGTGGGCGGCGGCAAGAGCTCGATCGCCGAGCGCCTGAAGCAGCTGATGGAGCACGTGCCCTTCTATTCGATCAAGGGCTCGCCGGTGAACGAATCGCCGCTGGGCCTGTTCGACCCCGACGAGGACGGCGCCATCCTCGAAAAGGAATACGGCATCCCGCGCCGCTACCTGCAGCGCATCCTGTCGCCGTGGGCCGTGAAACGCCTCGAAGAATTCGGCGGCGACATCCGCCAGTTCAAGGTGGTCAAGCGTTATCCGTCGGTGCTGCGGCAGATCGCGGTGGCCAAGACGGAACCGGGCGACGAGAACAACCAGGACATCTCTTCCCTGGTCGGCAAGGTCGACATCCGCAAGCTCGAAACCTTCGCGCAGGACGACCCGGACGCCTACAGCTACTCCGGCGGCCTGTGCCTGGCCAACCAGGGCCTGCTCGAGTTCGTCGAGATGTTCAAGGCGCCGATCAAGGTGCTGCACCCGCTGCTGACCGCCACGCAGGAAGGCAACTTCAAGGGCACCGAGGGCTTCGGCGCGATTCCCTTCGACGGCATCATCCTGGCCCACTCGAACGAGAGCGAGTGGAAGACCTTCCGCAACAACAAGAACAACGAGGCCTTCCTCGACCGCATCTACATCGTCAAGGTGCCCTACTGCCTGCGCGTGACCGAAGAGATCAAGATCTACGAGAAGCTGGTGCGCAACTCGTCGCTGTCGCAGGCGCCGTGTGCTCCCGGCACGCTGAAGATGATGGCGCAGTTCTCGGTGCTGACGCGCCTGAAGGAGCCCGAGAACTCGAGCATCTTCAGCAAGATGCAGATCTACGACGGCGACAACCTGAAAGACACCGACCCCAAGGCCAAGTCGATGCAGGAATACCGCGACTACGCGGGTGTCGACGAAGGCATGAGCGGCGTCTCGACGCGCTTCGCGTTCAAGATCATCTCCAAGGTCTTCAACTTCGACTCCACCGAAGTCGCGGCCAACCCGGTGCACCTGATGTACGTGCTCGAACAGCAGATCGAGCGCGAGCAGTTCCCGGCTGAAGTCGAGCAGAAGTACCTGTCGTACATCAAGGAGCTGCTGGCGCCACGCTATGCCGAGTTCATCGGCAAGGAGATCCAGACGGCCTACCTCGAGAGCTACAGCGAGTACGGTCAGAACATCTTCGACCGCTACGTCACGTATGCCGACTACTGGATCCAGGACCAGGAGTACCGCGACCCCGACACCGGCGAGATCTTCGACCGCTCGTCGCTCAACGCCGAGCTCGAGAAGATCGAGAAGCCGGCCGGCATCAGCAACCCGAAGGACTTCCGCAACGAGATCGTCAACTTCGTGCTGCGCGCGCGCGCCAACAACGCCGGCAAGAACCCGCTGTGGACCAGCTACGAGAAGCTGCGCACGGTGATCGAGAAGAAGATGTTCTCGAACACCGAGGAGCTGCTGCCGGTCATCAGCTTCAACGCCAAGTCGAGCGCCGACGAGCAGAAGAAGCACGAGGACTTCGTCAACCGCATGGTGCAGAAGGGCTACACGGCCAAGCAGGTGCGGCTGTTGTGCGAGTGGTATCTGCGCGTGCGGAAGAGCTCGTGATGACCTCCCGCCCGTCGAGTACGCCGGCCACCCTCCCGAGGAGGGAGCGTGCCGGCTTGGGACGGCCCGGCGCTCGGCACGCGACTCACTGAAGAAAGGCTGATCCAGATGCCCATGCTCCAGCAGATCATCGATCGGCGGCTGTCGGGCAAGAACAAGTCCATCGGCAACCGCGAGCGCTTCCTGCGCCGCTACCGCGAGCAGATCCGCGAGGCGGTGCGCAAGGCGGTCAGTGGCCGCGGCATCCGCAACCTCGAACAGGGCGAGGACATCACGCTGCCCAAGCGCGACGTGTCCGAGCCCGTGTTCAGCCACGGCCAGGGCGGTTCGCGCGACTACGTGCACCCCGGCAACAAGGAATACGTCAAGGGCGATCGCATCGAGCGGCCCCAGGGCGGCGGTGGCCAGGGCGGCGGCTCCAACGCGAGCGACAGCGGCGAGGGCGAAGACGATTTCGTCTTCCACCTCAGCAAGGAAGAGTTCATGCAGGTCTTCTTCGAAGACCTCGCACTGCCCCACCTGATCCGCACGCAGCTCGCCGACGTGCCCGAATGGAAGAGCCATCGCGCCGGTTTCACGAGCGATGGCACGCCCAACAACCTGCACGTGGTGCGCTCCATGCGCGGTGCGCTTGCGCGTCGCATCGCGCTCGGCGGCGATGCCCGCAAGGAGCTGCGCCACCTCGAACACCACCTCGCCCGCCTGCTCGAACGCCCCGGCCCGCCGGACGCGATGATCGAGCGCGAGATCCGCGAAACCGAAGCCCGCATCGCCGAGTTGCGCCAGCACCTGAAGAAGGTGCCCTACCTCGATCCGATCGACCTGCGCTACCGCAGCCGCGTGCGCGTGCCGGTGCCCACCGCCAAGGCGGTGATGTTCTGCCTGATGGACGTTTCCGGCTCGATGGACGAAGCGCGCAAGGACATGTCCAAGCGCTTCTTCATGCTGCTGTATCTGTTCCTGACGAAGCACTACGAGAAGATCGACCTCGTCTTCATCCGCCACCACACCCAGGCGGCCGAAGTGACCGAGGACGAGTTCTTCCACGCCACCGAAACCGGCGGCACCGTGGTGTCGAGCGCGCTGACGCTGATGCACGACGTCATCAAGGCCCGCTACCCCAGCGGCGAGTGGAACATCTACGGCGCGCAGGCCAGCGACGGCGACAACTGGCATCACGACAGCGGGCGCTGCCGCGAGCTGCTGGCGAACGACATCCTGCCGCTGTGCCGTTACTACGCATACGTGCAGGTGGCCGAGGCCGAGCAGAACCTCTGGGAGGAATACACCCAGCTGCTCGAAAGCCACAAGAACTTCGCGATGCGCAAGGTCTCGGATGCCGCCGAGATCTACCCGGTCTTCCGCGACCTGTTCAAGAAAGAGGGGGCGCCCGCATGAAAGAACGCGCCCATGAGCAGTTGCCCAGCCCGTCGGACTGGACCTTCGACCTGATCGAGACGTACCACGACGAGATCGCGCGCACCGCACGCGAGTACAAGCTCGACACGTATGCGAACCAGCTCGAGATCATCACCGCCGAGCAGATGATGGACGCGTATGCGTCGGTCGGCATGCCGGTGATCTACCGCCACTGGTCGTACGGCAAGCAGTTCATCGCGACGGAGAAGAACTACCGCCGCGGCTTCATGGGCCTGGCCTACGAGATCGTCATCAACTCCGACCCGTGCATCTCCTACCTGATGGAGGAGAACACGATGGCCATGCAGGCGCTCGTGATCGCGCACGCGGCGTATGGCCACAACAGCTTCTTCAAGGGCAACTACCTGTTCCGCATGTGGACGGACGCGTCGTCGATCATCGACTACCTCGTCTATGCGAAGAACTACATCGCCGAATGCGAAGAGCGCCATGGCGTCGACGCGGTCGAAGACCTGCTCGACTCGTGCCATGCACTGATGAACCACGGCGTCGACCGCTACCGCCGCCCGCAGAAACTCTCGCTCGCGCAGGAACAAGCCCGCCGCACCGAGCGCGAAGCGTATCTGCAGCAGCAGATCAACGACCTGTGGCGCACCCTGCCCCGCAAGGCCGACCGCTCCAGCGAGGAAGAGGAAGCAGCGCGCCGCTTCCCGAGCGAGCCGCAGGAGAACATCCTCTACTTCATCGAGAAGAACGCGCCGCTGCTGGAACCGTGGCAGCGCGAGATCGTGCGCATCGTGCGCAAGGTCGCGCAGTACTTCTACCCGCAGCGCCAGACGCAGGTGATGAACGAAGGCTGGGCCACCTTCTGGCACTACACGCTGCTGAACACGATGTACGACCGCGGCCTGCTGGCCGACGGCTTCATGCTCGAGTGCCTGAAGTCGCACACCAACGTCATCTACCAGCCCCCGGTGGGCCACCGCGCCTACAGCGGCATCAACCCGTATGCGCTCGGCTTCGCGATGTACACGGACCTGAAGCGCATCTGCGAAAACCCCACTGAGGAAGACCGCCGCTGGTTCCCCGACATCGCCGGCTCAGACTGGTTGCCCACGCTCGACTACGCGATGCGCAACTTCAAGGACGAGAGCTTCGTCGGGCAGTTCCTCAGCCCCAAGCTGATGCGCGACTTCCGCTTCTTCGCGATCCGGGACGACGAGAACGAAGAGGAACTGGAAGTGGCGGCCATCCACGACGACAGCGGCTACCGCCAGCTGCGCGAGTCGCTCTCGCGCCAGTACGACCTCAACCACCGCGAGCCGAACATCCAGGTGTGGAGCGTCAACCTGCGCGGCGATCGCTCCTTGACGCTGCGTCATACGCAGCACAACAACCGCCCGCTCAACGACGATGCACAGGAAGTGCTGAAGCACGTGGCGCGGCTGTGGGGCTTCGACGTGCACCTCGAAAGCGTCGACGGCCAGGGCAGCGTGTCGCGCCAGTGGACGGTGCACGCACCGCGCACCTGACGCCTTTCCGCGTCAATCCGGCGCCGCGGGCGCTTCTGCGTCCGCCTCGGGCGTGCGCTGCAACACCCATACGCCGGCCGGCGGCACGTTGCGCCACACCGTGCGGCGCCACCGCCACAACAAGCGGCTGTGCTCCGGCAGGCTGAACGGCCGGCGCGGTTGGTAGGTGTACTGCACCAGTCGGCGGGTCGGGTCTTCTTCGAGGAAGTTGCAGACCGCGTCCACCGTGCGCGCGTGCAGCTTGCGCGGCAGCGAGCGGAACGGCAGGGACGACACGATCACCGTCTCGGCCGGCAAGGCCTCACGGCGCAGCTCAGCGATCAGCCGATGCGCCTGCGTGGCGCGGACGTCGACACCGGGAAATCGCAGGTGCAGATGCCAGGCGAGGTCGGAGTCGATCTCTGCCGCCACCAGAGGGGCGTCGGGGCACGTCTCGCGCAACACCTGGGTCACCGCGCCCGTGCCCGCGCCGAGCTCCACCAGCAGGCCGGCGCCCGATGCTTCGCTCGCCATCGCCGCTGCAAGGTAACGCGACGACGGCAGCACCGCGCCGATGCGTTTGGGCCGCACCAAGGCCTGCTTCAGGAACATCGCGGTCGTCATCTCATCGCCTCCCCGTGGTCCGATGGAACATCGTGGCGCAGTTGCCAGCCCAAGATGTGAGAAAACGCTGAAGGCCGCTCGCAGCGAAGCTACTGCACACATCACGTGCAACGCCGGCCCCAGCGTTGTGCAGCAAGGGTGACAGGTTCAAGGCGAAGCGCAAGCCTCGCTTGCCAACGCTTGCAGTTGAAACGCGCACTGCCACCGTCGCGCAACGTCGAGCAACATCAGAGCGAAAAGATCTTGCCCGGGTTGAAGATGTTCTTCGGATCCAGCGCCTGCTTGATCGAGCGCATCAGTGCCACCGCACCCGGGCCCGCCTCGTCGAGCAGAAAGCCCATCTTGTGCAGCCCGATGCCGTGCTCGCCCGTGCATGTGCCTTCGAGCCGGATGGCGCGCGAGACCAGCTTGAGGTTCAGCGACTCCGCCAGTTCGCGCTCGTCCGGCCTGGCCGGGTCGATCAGGTAGCCGACATGGAAGTTGCCGTCGCCCACATGGCCCACCACGAAGTACGGCAGGCCGGCCGCATCGGCCTCGGCGATCGTCTCGAGCAGGCATTCGGCCAGGCGCGAGATCGGCACGCAGGTGTCGGTGGTGATCGCGCGGCAGCCGGGCTTCATCTGCAGCGCGGCGAAATACGCGTGGTGCCGCGCGGTCCACAGCCGCGTCCGATCCTCGGGCGTGGTGGCCCATTGGAAGTCTTCGCCGCCCAGCTCGCGGGCGATCTCCTGCACCAGTTCCGCCTGCTCCTTGACACCGGCTTCGGTGCCATGGAACTCCATCAGCAGCATCGGCCCTTCGCGCAGCGTCAGCTTGTCGTGCCGGTTGACCGCGCGCACGGCGTTCGTGTCGAGCAACTCGCAGCGGGCGATCGGCACGCCCATCTGAATGATCTGGATGGTCGTGCGCACTGCCCCTTCCAGCGTCGAGAAGCTGCACACCGCGGCCGAGATGGCCTCGGGCTGCGGATAGAGCTTCAGCGTGATCTCGGTCATCACGCCCAGGGTGCCCTCGCTGCCCACATACAGCCGCGTGAGGTCGTAGCCGGCGCTCGACTTCTTGGCGCGCGTGCCGGTGTGCACGACCTCGCCGCTGGCCGTGACCACCGTCAGCCCCAGCACGTTCTCGCGCATCGTGCCGTAGCGCACCGCGTTCGTGCCGCTGGCGCGCGTGGCGGTCATGCCGCCAAGTGAAGCATCGGCACCCGGGTCGATCGGGAAGAACAGGCCCGTATGGCGAATCTCGTTGTTGAGTTGCGTGCGCGTCACGCCGGCCTGCACGGTGACGGTCAAGTCTTCCGCGTTGACGCTCAGCACGCGGTTCATGCGGCTGAGGTCGATGCTGATGCCGCCCTGCACCGCGAGCAGATGCCCCTCGAGCGACGAGCCCACGCCGAACGGGATCACCGGCACCGCATGCTGGTCGGCCAGCGCGACGACAAAGGCAACATCCTCGGTGCTTTGCGCATAAACAACGGCATCGGGCGGCGGCACATCGAACGGCGATTCGTCGCGACCATGCTGCTCGCGCACTGCCAGGGCCACCGAGCATCGGTCGCCGAACCGCGCCTTCAGGGCCTCGATCATTTCGGCCGGCGCATTGCGCGGCTCGAGATGCGGCAGCAGGTGGCTTGCCAGCGGTGCGTTCATGGCGTGTCTCCGGATCGAATGGTGTTTGAACCCATTCTAGGAGTCGCCCCCTAAACTCGGGCTGAAAAGGAGCACCACCCACCATGGGCAACCGTCTCACACAGATCGCCACCCGCACGGGCGACGATGGCACCACCGGCCTCGGCGACGGCACGCGCGTCCCCAAGGACCACCTGCGCATCCAGGCGATGGGCGACGTCGACGAACTCAACTCGCAGCTCGGCGTGCTGCTGGCCGAACCACTGCCGGACGACGTGCGCGCACTGCTCGTCACGATCCAGCACGAGCTGTTCAACCTGGGCGGGGAGCTGTCGATGCCCGGCTACGAGCTGCTCAAGACCGAGGCGGTGGCGCAGCTCGACGAAGCCTTGGCGCACTACAACGCCACGCTGCCGCGGCTGAAGGAATTCATCCTGCCCGCCGGCACCCGCAGCGCCGCGTTGGCGCACGTGGCACGCACCATCGCCCGGCGGGCGGAACGTGCCGTGGTGGCACTCGGCGGCGCGGAGGCAGTGCGGGAAGCACCGCGGCATTACCTCAACCGCCTGTCCGACCTGCTGTTCGTGCTGGCGCGCGTGCTGAACCGCGCCAACCTCGACGGTTTGGGCGGGGACGACGTCTACTGGAACAGCGAACGCCTGAAGCGTTCGGAAGGCTGAGCCCTCACCGCATCGGCGCCGTTGCGCCGGTGTGGAATTCCGACGCGTTCAGCTGGCCGTCGCGATCCGCGTCGATCTCTTCGAAGCGGGCCGAAATCGCCGGCAGGCGGGTCGCTTCCTCAGCGCTGAGTTGACCGTCGCCGTTCGTGTCGACACGCTTGAACAAGGCCTCGATCGACGCGTCGCTCGGCCCTTGACCCGCCGAGCGCTGACCGGGCGCCGGCGTGGTCTGGGCGTGTGCGGTCACCGCCAGCGCGGCCAGCGTCAGGGCGACCACGCGCTTCGCGTGCACCACCATCGTCTTGTCGAAACAACGCTCAAGGCGTTCGGAGGGTCGCGTCATGGAGCGTTCCTCAGTCTCGTTGAACAAGCGGCCATTGAACCGGGGCCCGGCGTGCGATGCACGCGGTTTTGCGCTGCTTTACGCGGCTTACAACAAGATTTCAACCACAGCATCATAGCGAGCACACACTCACTAACGTGCCTGCCGAAGCGGAAGGGCAAAAAAATCCCGCCAAGGTCCTGGTGGGGACCGAGGCGGGCGTATCCCACTCGACGTGGGCTCTGCTGAGGGAAATCAGTTCAACAAGGAGACGAGCGACGGTCATGCACCCGACGCTCCATGTGCCCCGCACCGCCACGGCGCCAGAGCACCGAAAACCCCGACCGCGCGGCTCGCACAAAACGATTGCACTACACCCGATCGTGCCAAGCCAGCCTTCTTGCCGCCCCTTACCGGCTTTACAAACACCGCCAGCAGAGCCCCGGGCCTTGTTTCAGCCGCGACGGCGCTTCACAGCGTTCGACAACACCTCGAGCACCTCGAGCGAGTCGTCCCAGCCGATACAGGCATCGGTGATGCTCTTGCCGTATTCCAGCTTGCGCGGGTCGTCCTTCCCAGGCGTGAACTTCTGGGCGCCGCCGTGCAGGTGGCTTTCCACCATCACGCCGAAGACGCGCTTGGAGCCTCCAGCGATCTGACCGGCGATGTCGCGCGCCACGTCGATCTGGCGCTCATGCTGCTTGCTGGAGTTGGCATGCGAGCAGTCCACCATCAGCGAGCACGGCAGCTTGGCCGCCTCGAGGTCACGGCAGGCCGCCTCGACGCTTTGCGCGTCATAGTTCGGCGCCTTGCCGCCGCGCAGGATCACGTGGCAGTCCTTGTTGCCCTTGGTCTCGACGATCGCCACCTGCCCGTTCTTGTGCACCGACAGGAAGTGGTGCGGGCGGCCCGCAGCCTGGATCGCGTCGGTCGCGATCTTGATGTTGCCGTCGGTGCCGTTCTTGAAGCCGATCGGCGCCGAGATGCCGGAGGCCAGTTCGCGATGTACCTGGCTTTCCGTGGTGCGCGCACCGATCGCGCCCCAGGCAATCAGGTCGCCGATGTACTGCGGCGAGATCACGTCGAGGAACTCGCTGCCGGCCGGCATCCCGAGGCGGTTGATGTCGATCAGCAGCTGGCGCGCGATGCGCAGGCCTTCGTCGATGCGGTAGCTCTCGTCGAGGTAGGGGTCGTTGATCAGCCCCTTCCAGCCGACCGTGGTGCGCGGCTTCTCGAAGTACACGCGCATCACGATCTCCAGCGTGCCGGCGTACTTCTCGCGCTGCACCAGCAGGCGCCGCGCGTAGTCCACCGCGGCGGCCGGATCGTGGATGGAACACGGCCCGATGACGACCAGCAACCGGTCGTCCTTGTGGTTCATGATCTTGCGGATGTGCTGGCGCGTGTCGCCCACCAGCGTCTCGACCGAGGTGCCCCGGATGGGGAAGAAGCGGATCAGGTGCTCCGGCGGCGGCAGCGGGGTCACGTCCTTGATCCTTTCGTCGTCGGTCTGCGAGGTCTTGTCGATCGGCGCATACCAACCCTCGACGGCGCTGGTGGACTTGGCGTTCATGGGACTCGGGCTCCTATCGGTGTGTGTCGTTGAGGGGGAGCGTTCCTGCTTCTCGAGACGGGCGCCGGGGCAAAAAAAAAACCGCCGGGCACTGCCGGCGGTTTCTCGGATTCGGTTCGCTCGTCTTCGGTTACGCGCTTGCCTCTCCTCCGCCGGTGCGGTGCGAGAACCAAAAGTAAAAGAAGAAGAAGCGGGCTGCGCGAAGCATGGGCGGTAATGTAGCACGCACCCGCCACAGCGCGTCAAGCGCACAAGCAACCGCACGATCAGCAACGGCTCCGCCCGAGTGACGCCACGGATCCGGCTTCGCCGGTCCGTCAGCGTCGCCCCTCGAGGGGCGGCCGAAGGCCGTAGGGGTGGGTCAAATGACCAGGTCCGGATCGCCGGGGTCTCGCGCGTCCGGGGCCTCGCCGGGGCGCAGGCCGCGGGTGATGGCCGACCACCAGCCGGGGCGGCGCCCGGGCGGATCGAGCGCCGGGTCGGGCTGCCGCAGCACCTCGAGTTCACCGAGCATGCGGGTCGCCACGTCGACGAAATCGCGGCGGTACTCCTGGTCGTCCTTGTTGCGCTCGGTGGCTTCGATCCACGCATCGAGCATCCACTGCACCTCGGTGAAGGTCACCGCATAGTGGCGCAGCGTCTCGGGCAGCACGTGCCGCCCGCCGAGCAGCGCGGCGCGCTCGGCCTCGAGCCGCGCGCGCATGTCCTGCTGCAGCTTGGCGCGCACCGGCCCCGTGGCCGTGCGCACCTGGCGCACGAACTTCATCAGGTCGTTGTTGACGCGCTCGGCACGCTCCAGCACCGCCGGGTCGGGCGGAGGGCGTGGTGCAGGGGGCGGCGGCGGATCTTCGGACATGGCAGACCCAAAGGCATGGGGGCCCCTGGACGCACCAGCGTAGCGGCTCGCCCACGGGGGTGCAAGGCATGCCGTCCTACAGCGGCGGCCGGCGTGAGAAAGCTCTCGAAGCCGCGCGGGATGGCGCAGGTCAGGCGGTGCCGCCGACCGTCAGCCCATCGATGCGCAGCGTCGGCTGGCCGACACCGACCGGCACGCTCTGGCCTTCCTTGCCGCAGGTGCCCACGCCGGTATCGAGTTCGAGGTCGTTGCCGATCATCGTCACGCGGGTCAGCGCGTCGGGGCCGTTGCCGATGATGGTGGCGCCCTTCACCGGGTACTGGATCTTGCCGTTCTCGACCCAGTAGGCCTCGCTCGCCGAGAACACGAACTTGCCACTCGTGATGTCGACCTGGCCGCCGCCGAAGTTGGTGGCGTACAGCCCCTTCTTCATGCTCGCGACGATCTCGTCGCGCGTCTTGTCGCCGGCCAGCATGTAGGTGTTGGTCATGCGCGGCATCGGGACGTGGGCATAGCTCTCGCGGCGGCCGTTGCCGGTGGGCTTGACGCGCATCAGGCGCGCATTCATCGCGTCCTGGATGTAGCCCTTCAGGATGCCGTCCTCGATCAGCACGTTGCGCTGCGACGCGTTGCCTTCGTCGTCGATATTGAGCGAGCCGCGCCGGTCGGGGATGGTGCCGTCGTCCAGCACCGTGACACCCTTGGCCGCCACGCGCTCGCCGATGCGGCCCGAGAACGCACTCGAGCCTTTGCGGTTGAAGTCGCCTTCGAGGCCATGACCGATCGCCTCGTGCAGCAGCACGCCCGGCCAGCCGGGGCCGAGCACCACGGTCATCTCGCCGGCCGGGGCCGGGCGGCTTTCGAGGTTGGTCAGCGCGGCATTCACGGCGTCGTTGACGTATTCCTCGATCACGTTGTCCTGGAAGTAGCCCAGCCCGAAGCGGCCGCCGCCGCCACCGGAGCCGACTTCCCGGCGCCCGTTCTGCTCGGCGATCACCGTCACCGACAGGCGCACGAGCGGCCGCACGTCGGCCGCGATGGTGCCGTCGGCGCGCGCCACCAGCACCACGTCGTATTCGCCCATCAGGCCGGCCATGACCTGCACGACGCGCGGGTCGCGGGCGCGGGCCAGCTTCTCGACGCGCTCGAGCAACGCCACCTTCTGCGTGCTGTCGAGCGTGGCGATCGGGTCCATCGGCGCATAGAGCACCCGGCTGCCGGCCACGTTGCCGGCGCCGCCCACCTTCACGCGGCGGCTCTGGCCGGCGGCGGCGATGGTGCGCACGGTGCGCGCCGCGTCGAGCAGCGCGGCCTCGGAGATGTCGTCGGAATACGCGAACGCGGTTTTCTCGCCGGCCACCGCACGCACGCCCACGCCCTGGTCGATGCCGAAGCTGCCGGACTTCACGATGCCCTCCTCCAGGCTCCAGCCTTCGCTGCGCGTGTACTGGAAGTAGAGGTCGGCGTCGTCGATGCGGTGCTCGCCGATCACCCGCAACGCCTGCGCGAGCTGTGTCTCGTCGAGCCCGAAGGGTTCGAGCAGCAATGACTTGGCAATGGCCAGGCGTTCGAGGGTGGGTTCGCGCGAAATCATGAATCGATTGTAGGCGTCGGCCCCAACCCCGCGCGACCAGCAGGGGCGCGGCGTCAGGCGGAATGTGTGCCGTCCAGCACGAGCCGGCCCCGCCCGCCGGCCTTGGCGGCATACAACGCCCGGTCGGCGCGTGCGATCACGGGGCGCAGGTCGGCGTCGCCGGGTTGCAGCGTGGTCGCGCCGGCACTGAAACCGATCGTGAAACCGAGCAGCGGGCCGACCTCGTTGGCCAGCCTTTCGCGCAGGCGTGCATAGACCTCCCGCGCAGCGTCGAGGCCCGACATCGTCAACACCACGCAGAACTCCTCGCCGCCGTACCGACCGACCAGGTCCGGCTGCCGCACGGTGAGCCGCAGCGCCTCGGCGAACAACTCCAGCGCGCGGTCGCCCGCGGGGTGCCCGCGCGTGTCGTTGATCTGCTTGAAATGGTCCAGGTCCAGCATCAGCACGGTGAGCGGCTGGCCGTGCCGCCGCGCCAGCTGGGCCTGCTCGTCGGCCCGTTCAAGCAGCGTGCGGCGGTTGAGCACGCCGGTGAGGCCATCGACGGTGGCGAGCCGCTTCAAGGCCTGCTCGGCTTCGTCGCGATGCGCCAGCAGAAAGGCCAGCGTGCCGATGGTCAGGCAGGCGTTGTTCACCACCAGCCCCAGCACATTGAGCCAGTGCGGCGAATCGAACGCCGGGTAATGCTCGGGCGCCCACAGCACCAGGGCCATGCGGCCGAGCACGAGCGGCGCCGAGGCCGCAAGGCCCGCACCGGCCAGCCAGCGCCAGCGCCATCCGGTGGCGCCACCGGCCCGCAACAGCAGCCAGGCCAGCCAGGCCATCTGCGCGCCGAGCACGCCGTTGACGACCGCGATGCGGGCCCCGAAGTGCTGGAACACGAGCCAGTGCGCCAGCGTGGCGACAGCCGGCGGCCCGACCGCCCACCACATGCGAACCCGCCGGCCCAGGTAGGACTGCGCCGCGACGTACATGAAGCTCACACTGCCCACGAGGGCACCGGCCCCCAGCGTGGAGAGCTCGCGCGGCAAGCCCTTGAAGGCCAGCATCAGCAACGCCCAGCCGACCGACTGGCACAGCAGCGCCGCGCTCCATGCATGAATGCCGCTGCGCCGCGTCTTCTGCCCCCAATGCACCCCCACGACCAGCGCGATGCTCGTCAGGGTCACGTTGACCCACATCGAGAAGAAGAGCGTCTGGGCGTCAAGCATGATGCAAGGGTACGGCTTCTCGTTATCGGCCCTCCGGGGCAGGACTTGAATCACGCGCCAAGCCGCACAGGTAGGCCACGCCCTGCGGCGCCCGGGCGCCGTACCAGCTCAGCATCTCACCGTCGACCCGCCGCACCGCACCTTGCCAGCCCCGCCGGCCCAGCCATGCACGCACTTCGTCCAGGTGCTGATTGCCGAAGCGGTATGGCTCGCTGCTCAGCAACACCTCGTCGACGCTCGCGATCCAGTCTTCGCTGCCATCGAACACCGGGTAGCGCGCCGCGCCCGAAGGGCCGCCTTCCATCGAGGGCAGGGTCTGCCAGTTGACCAACGCCAGCATGCGCGAGATGTAGGTGTCGCGCGCCACGGTCATCCAGGGGTCGCGCCAGATGCAATACAGCACCCGCCGCTCGGGCCACCGCTGGCTCGCCGCGAGCCGCAGCTGCGCGTCGAGCTCCGCCTGCAGCGCTTCGGCCCGCTCGCGCACGCCAGGCAGGTTGCCGAACCACTCGACCATCTGCCGATACAGCTCGATGTTGTCCTGCGGCGCGCAGGGGTGCGTCACCACCACGTGCGGCACGAACTCGCGCAACGCCTCGACGGTCGCCAGCTCGTTCTCGTCGACGTTGACCACCACGTGCGTGGGCGCGAGCGCGCGCAGCTTCGGCAGGTTCACGTCCTTCGTGCCGCCCACCTTCGGGACGGCGGACACGACCTCGCGCGGGTGGATGCAGAACCCGGTGCGCGCCACCAGGTACGGCGCCAGCCCCAGCGCCACGAGCAGCTCGGTGACCGACGGCACCAGGCTCGCGATGCGCGGCATCACCTTGCGCCGGGTGGCGACTCGACCGGCGCGCCGCACACGCCGCAAAAGCGATCGGCGGCCAGCATCGGGTGACGGCATGCCGCACAACGCATTGCCGGCGCCACGTCGCCCAGCGGCAGGTCCACATCGACCGTATGGGGGTGCGGCTCCGTGTGCTGCAGCGGCGACCGCGCCATCGTGATCGTCGTGTCGAGGCTGCTCGGCTCGCGCGTCGGCTCCAGGATGCCGCGTGGGGCCGGGCCGCGCGAGCGTTGTTCAGACGGTGCCGCCGTGTGGCGCGCCGGCATGGGGCGCTGCACCGGCGCTGCCGTCAGCGCTGCCCGGTCGCGATGCACCAGGTACACCGCGCAGGCGCCACGCAGATACACCAGGCCCGGCAGCACCATGCCGATGGTCGCCACCACGCCGCCCCCGATCACTCCGGCCACCGCGTAGGCACTCGCCCCCACGTTCACGCCGGCACCGGCCAGGCTGCGCACGCCGAAGCCCCTCAGCCCTGCCATCAGCTGCACGGCCGAGGCCTCCGGCCCCAGGATCAGCGCCGACAGCCGGGCCACGGTCTGCCCGCCGACCAGCACGACGAACATCACCAGGGCCCCGATGACCGTGGCGAGCACGCCGACCAGCAACATCATCAACGCCACGTCGAGCAACTGGCGCCGGGCGATCGAGAACAAGCGGTTCACGCACTGCAGCGTGTCGGCTCCGTCCCAGACGGCGGGGGCCGCCAGCGGCACGATGACCGTCGGCAGCGCCAGCAGCGCGAGGCCGACCACCACCACCGCAACGGGCAGCACGAGCGTGAAGGCCACCGGCCCCAGCAGCGGCGTCTTGCAGACCAGCAGCACCACGGCCAGCACGAAGGCACCGGCGGCATAGGTGATCGCAATCAGCAGCAGTGCGCCGAGCAGCCGGTGCGCCGTGCGCAGCGAGGCGCCGAATGCGTCGAACACGCTGCGCCGGGGCACGCCCTTGGCGTCGTCCATCACCAGCAGGCCAGCCGCATTGCCGCCATAGAACGCCACCGCCAGCGCCAGCAGACCGTAGAGCACGGAGGTGGCCGCCTGCCCTCTTGCAAGCGCCTGCGCGAGCATCGCGAGCAGCAGGCCGGAGGCTGAAAAGGTGCCGAGCAGCACCGCCAGTGCCGGGCCGTTGCGCACCGCGTCGATGCAGCCCAACAGGGCGGCAGCTGATCGGAGCTTGTCGTTGCTTGCAGACATGGGGATCTGGGGAAAGCGATGCCGCGCCAACGTCACACGGCACCGCTCTCCGCGTTAGCGGAACTGGTTCTGCTGCTCGCGTCGTCGTTCAGCCTCGAGGAACTCGACGCAACGCGGGTGCTTCGCCTTCACCGGGTCCTGGCATTCGTTCTTCAGACAGCTGAGCAGCGCAATGAATACGCGGCCACCGCAGACATCCTTGGGCACTTCAGGCGCTGCCGGCGCGGCCGCCGGTGTCGGGGCGGGGGGTGGCACGTAGGTCGGCTTCGCGGACTCGGCCCGCTTGGCCTCGGCCGCCCGGGCCGCATCGGCCTTGGCCTTCGCCTTGGCTTCCGCCTCCGCCTTCGCCTTCGCGCGGGCCTCGGCGCGTGCCTTGGCACGGGCCTCCTCCTGCGCCTTCTTCTGGGCCGCGGCGTCGTCGCTGGCCAACGCGCCGAGCGGGTCGGCCGTGGCCGTGGCAGGCGCGGGCTCCGACGCAGCGGCCAGCGGGGGCTCTGCACTGGCCGGTTCGGCCACGACAGGCGGCGTCGCCGGCGGCATCGCCACCGGTTCCGGCGGCGCAGCGGCAGGCGCCGGGGCCGGAGCGGGCACTTCCGCCACCGGGGCCGGCTCGGCCTTGTCGCCTTGCAACATCCACCAGACGCCGGCGCCGGCCAGCACGCCGGCCACGACCAGCCCCGCCAGCACCAGCGGCGCCTTGCTCTTGCCGCCCGGGGCCGGCTCCGCGAACGACGCAGGGGTCGGCGCAGGTGGCGGGGGAGGCACCGGCGCGGCGGGAGGCTCCTGCGGCGGCAGTGCCGCCAGCGGGTCGAAGGCGGGTGCGGGTGCCGGCATGGGCGCGGGCACAGGCTCCGGCGCAGGCGGTATCGGCGGCACCGGTGCCGCATCGAGCGGCGACGGCGCGGTGTTGCCCAGGCCCAGCAACAGGTCCACGTCGCCCGCGGCAGGCGTCGGCGCGGGAGCATTCATCGGCAAGCCGCACACGCGGCACTCCGCGGCGCCGACCTCGTTCGGCGTGCCGCACGCCGGGCAGGGCTTCAGCGGAATGGTCGACATGGCGGGCGGAGGCGGCTCGATCGGTGCAGGCGCATCGGCAACCACCCCTGCCAGCGACGCGCCGCATCCACGGCAGAACTTCGCCTTTTCGCGGTTGTCGGTTCCGCACTTCGGGCAGATCAAGCTCATTTCTTCCTCCAGAAGAGCCCGCATGCCGCTTGGGGCATCGGGCTGTGGTAGCACGCTGCAACGGCAGTACGCGCCCACGTTCTTGTGCAACCGCGTCCCAGGCCGGGAGCAGCGCGGCGATGATACCCAGCCCCCCTGCGTTCACCAATCGCCCACCAGGGGGAAAACCGGCCGGGAGCGTGCGATTCTGCCCGCCCGATAGCGTAATGAAACAACACTTTTTCACACATGGTGTCCACATCCCCCCCCACTGACCACATAATGGCTCTTCGTGTGTCTGGATGCGGCGCCTCGATCTGAGTGGTTCATGATGGGTAGAAGCTCCAACTGACTGACGTGTATTGAAAGGAGCTCTCTCATGGGCAACAAGCTTTACGTGGGCAATCTCGCCTACACCGTGCGCGACGAAGAACTCAACGACGCCTTCTCGCAATTCGGCACCGTGACCTCCGCCAAGGTCATGATGGACCGCGACACCGGCCGCTCCAAGGGCTTCGGTTTCGTCGAAATGGGCTCCGACGCGGAAGCCCAGTCCGCCATCAACGGCATGAACGGCCAGTCCCTGTCCGGCCGCGCCATCGTCGTCAACGAAGCCCGTCCCCGTGAAGAGCGTCCGGGCGGCTTCGGCGGCCCGCGTGGCGGCGGCGGTGGTGGTGGCGGCTTCGGTGGCGGTGGCCGCCGTGAAGGTGGTTACGGCGGCGGCGGCGGTGGTGGTCGCGGCGGCTTCGGCGGCGGCGGTGGTGGCGGCCGCGGTGGTTTCGGTGGCGGCCGCGGCGGCTACTGATCCCCGGTCACTCTGAGCCTCGGCTCACGTCCCCAGCAAAAGCGGCGCGGCGCCAGCCCCGCCGCTTTTTCATTGCCCCGTCCGGGCAACAACGCCCAGGCGCATCGCGCAAGGCGCGCCCATCGTCGTCTCCACGGCAGCTGATGGGGCGAAAGCGCAGCGCTGGCGCCCCCCCTGCCCGCGGCCTATCCCGGCCGGGTCATTTCCAACGGATCGATCCAGCGGTCGTAGTCTTCCGCGCTGACATGGCCCGACGCCAGCGCCGCCTCGCGCAGCGTCAACCCGTCGTGATGCGCGCGCTTGGCAATCTGCGCCGCGAGGTCATAGCCGATGTGGCGGTTCAGCGCCGTCACCAGCATCAGGTTGCGCTCCAGGTGCTCGTCGATCACCGCCTCGTTCGGCTCCAGCCCGCGCGCGCAATACGCATCGAAGGCCGCGCACGCATCGGCGATCAGCTCCAGGCTCTCCAGCACGTTGTGCACCATCACCGGCTTGTAGACGTTCAACTGGAAGTTGCCCTGCGTGCCGGCAAACGCCACCGCCGCATCGTTGCCGAACACCTGCACGCAGACCATCGTCATCGCCTCGCACTGCGTGGGGTTCACCTTGCCAGGCATGATCGACGAGCCCGGCTCGTTCTCGGGGATGCGCAGCTCGCCGATGCCGCAGCGCGGGCCGCTCGCCAGCCAGCGCACGTCATTGGCCATCTTCATCAGGCCTCCGGCCAGCGTGCGCAACGCGGCTGAGGTCTGCACCAGCGCATCGTGGGCCGACAACGCGAAGAACTTGTCGGGTGCCGACACGAAAGGCTGGCCCGTCAGATCGCCCAGCCGTTGCGCCGCCCGGTCGCCGAACTCCGGGTGCGCGTTGAGGCCGGTGCCGACCGCCGTGCCGCCGATCGCGAGCTCATGCAGGCCCGGCAGGCAGGTGCTCACCGCCTTCAAACCGAAATCGATCTGCGCGACCCAGGCGCCGATCTCCTGCCCCAGGGTGATCGGCGTGGCGTCCTGCAGGTGCGTGCGGCCGGTCTTCACCAGGTGGTCGTAGGTGCGCGCCTTGGCGGCCAGCGTGTTGCGCAAGGCCGTCACCGTGGGGAAGAGCCGCGCATGCAACTGCTCCACCACCGCCACATGCATCGCGGTCGGGAAGGTGTCGTTCGACGACTGCCCACGGTTCACGTGATCGTTCGGGTGCACCGGCTTCTTGCTGCCCATCACGCCGCCGGCCATCTCGATCGCCCGGTTGGCGATCACCTCGTTGGCATTCATGTTCGACTGCGTGCCCGAGCCGGTCTGGAACACCACGAGCGGGAAGTGATCGTCGAGTCGGCCATCGATCACCTCGTCGGCTGCCGCAGCGATCAGGCGGGCGACGTCTTCCGGCAGCTCACCGAGCTCTGCATTCGCCTGCGCGGCAGCCTTCTTCAGCAGCCCCAGCGCGCGGATCACCGGCCGCTGCCACTTGAAGCGATCGACGCCGATCGGGAAGTGGTGCATCGAGCGCTGCGTCTGCGCGCCCCAGTAGCGGTCGCCGGGCACTTCGATCGCGCCCATCGAATCGGTTTCGGTCCGGGTGACGAGAGACATGGCGGGTGCTCCTTTCGGCGCCGACGATAGCGCCGATGAGCCGCATGCACCACCCGCCCGGCGCAACTCCCTGGTGCGGGCTCGCCAGCAGATTCCAACATGCTGTCGCGTAACCACACAACTTGCTACGGCGCATCCGGTGTTCGTACGGCGTGATGCGGCTTAGGATGGCCGCGGTTTTTTGTAGAAGTACAACGATCCACAGGAGAGGTGATGATCAAGACATCCGTGCCATTGGCAGATGCCGTGGGGAAGCACATCAGCCATTTCTGTTCGTTCTCTCTCGGCAAAGAGAACGACAAGAACCACTGCGCACACCTCGTCAGCCATCTGCTGGGCTACGAGTTCGCAGCCACCTGCAAGAACCGGACGTGGGACGAGAAGAAGGAGCCTCAGAAGGGAGCTTCGATCCGTGTGAATGAAATCTTCGAAAAGTCTGGAGACACCGGTCAGTGGGCCGATCGCCCGCCTCACCTATGCGCTTGCCTGATCTTCGTAACGCGGGCGAGCAACATGAGCACAGCCGGCCACCGCTTGAAAATGGGCTCCGACGAAGCCAAGCACGTGGGCATCTTCATCAACGGAATGGTCTGGCACTACAGCAATGGCAGCAACGCCGTGGTGGCCGACACCGAGCAGAGCTTCATGGCGAAATTCAATGGCGCCTACCGCCGCTCTGGCGACCCCGTGCAGTACTACTACGGAGCTTTCCTATGAAAGCCGTGATCGCTGCCACTCTCTGCATTGGGTTTGCCGCGACTGCGGCACCGCCACCACCATTCGATCCGTTGTGGGGCACTCCAATCGTCATCGATCCGTCCAAGCCTCCACAGAACGCCTCGATCATCCACCTCTTCTTGCTCAACGCGTCCACCCCTCTCAAGGGCACCGCATGCGCCAGCGGCGACAGCACCGACGACAAGCTCGCTCTCCGCGACCACCTCGCCATTACCCTCAGCCAAGCCGTAGGCACTCCGCAAGGCCACAAAGCTTTCATCACGGCAGAGTGCACACCAGACAAGACCGATGCGCTTGCGGGGCGGATTACCGACGTTTGGGCATGCTCGGTCAACGTTGAGCACGTGGACGAAAACGGCGACTACGTGTCCAACGGGACCATACGCGCACACTTTTTACGAGACACCTGGGCGATGATCCCCAGCAGCCTGCTGTGCTACTGAGAAGCCACTGAAGCAGCGTCTCTCCCCACGCCCCACACCGCCTCCTCGCTATACCCCAGTTCCTCAAAATCCCCCGCCCGCAGCGCCGCATCGCTGTCGCAGAAAAACTCATCCAGCTGCGGCGGCGGCACGTCGGTGCCTGCCAGCATCGCGTGCACCTGCCCGCGGTGGTGCACCTGGTGCTGGAACAGGTGGGCCAGCAGGCGGTCGAGCCGCTCGGGGTGCGGGCCGTGCTCGCGAGGCACCGGTACCTGCATCATCAGCCGGGCGTCGTCCAGGCCCCGGCAGATCGCGATGAGTTTCTCGTCCGAAGCCTGCTGCGCCGCAGCCAACTGGGTGCAGGTGTGGAACGGCTCGGCCGGCTCGAAATAGCCGCGCCAGTTGTCATTGGGCGAAGCACCGCGCAGGCTGCGCTCGATCGCGTCGAGGTAGTACCAGTCGACCGTGAGGATGTGGTTCAGCGTGGCCTGGATCGACGGGAAGAAGCTCGTGCGGCGCGCGGCGAATTCGAGCGGGCCGAGTTGGGCGCAGGCCTGCAGGAGCCGGTAGTTGGCCCACCGGTTGTTGAGCGCGCAGGTGAGCAGGTGGTGCGGCAGGCCGGTCATGCTGTGCCTCCGTGAAGCAAGCGCACATTCTGCGCGCATCGCTCACGGTGCTCCGCAACAGGGCGCAGCGGTTTGTGACCAGGCGCTCGCCAGCCCGCGCGGGCTGAACTATTCGCCGCGCCGCTTCTTGCGCGCCCGCCCAGCGAGCAGCCGGTCGAACAACCAGTTCGGCAGCACGCGCATCAGCTTGGCGATCACGCCCATCTGCCACGGGATGACCCGGTAGCTCACCCCCGCCTCGATCGTGCGGAAGGCCTGGTCGGCGAAGTCGTCCGCCTGCATCAGGAAGGGCATCGAATACGGGTTCTCGCGCGTCAACGGCGTGTCGATGTAGCCCGGCCCCACCGTCACCACCTTCACGCCGTACGGTCGCAACTCGCCACGCAGGCTTTCGCAATAGCTCACCACCCCGGCTTTGCTGGCGCAATACGCGCCATGCCCCGGCAGGCCGCGGATCGCCGCCACGCTGGAGATGCCGACGAAGGTGCCGCTGCGGCGCTCGCGCATCGGCTGCACGAATGGCTGGAAGGTCGCCGCCATGCCGAGGTTGTTGGTCTCGAAGGTGGCGCGGATGACCTCCAGGTCGTCGTACTCCGCGGTGTCGACGCCCACGCTGATGCCCGCGTTGGCGATCACCACGTCCGGCACCCCCTGGCGCTCGATGCAGGCGCGGCCCGCCGCGGTGATGCTGGCGATGTCGCGCACGTCGGCGGCATAGACGGCCACGCGGCCGGCCTCGAAGCCCTGCGCCTGCGCCCAGCTCTCGATCTCGGCCGCGCGGCGCGCCACGAGGGCCAGCCGGTAGCCGGCGCGGTAGTAACGGGCCGCCAGCGCCTGCCCTATGCCACTGGAGGCGCCGGTGATGTAGACGAGCGGGCTGCTCACGATGGCTGCGCCCCCGACGGCTCGGCCGGTGCGGCACCCGCCGCTGCGCTCTTGGGTGGCAACATGCCGCGCACCTGGCCTTTCAATTCGAGCACCTGCTTCTCGTGGTCGTAGTGCAGCGTCTGCGCGCGCACCTCCATCGTGCCGCGCTTCAGCAGCACCGGCTGGTCCGACACCACGCGCTGCGCGTTGGTGTACACATGCAGGAACTCGCCCAGGAACTCGAGCTGCTCGTTCCCGCCCGGCTGCCCCGGCGGGCCACCCGCCTCGCGCACCACGTGCGCTTCGCCGATCAGCTTCACCTCGCTGCCGTCCTGGTTGGACAGACCGCGTCGCGCGGTGGCCACCACCACCCGGCCTTGCTCGTCGACTGAGCGCACGCGCACCTGGTCGATCTCCAGCGTCTCGTCATCCGGGTAGTGCCGCAATTCCGTCCCCTCCAGAAAGGTGGTGGGCCGGCCCGCGGGCGTGAAATGCTGCACCGCGAAGTTGTTCATCACGTAGTCCGGCTCATGCCGGGGCGCCACCTCCACACGCGGGCCCTCGGGCACCGGCGTGTTCTTCACCAGCCAGTAGGTGCCGCCGGCCAGCAAGGCCATCAGCAGCAGCGGCAAATAGGTGCTGGCCACATCGAGCGTGCGCGACCACCACGACTGCCGCGGCCGTGCCACCCGCGGCGCCGCAGGCGCCAGCACCACGCGCTCGGCCGGTGGGTTCATGCAGCAGACCCGTCGCGCTGGCCGTCGTCCAGCGTCTGCAGCTGGCTGTGCAGCAGGTCGACGTAGCGGCCCGCTGCTGCCAGCAGCAGGTCGCAGAACTCGCGCGCGGCACCATGGCCGCCCGCCGCCTGGGTCACGTGGTGGGCTGCGGCCCGGGCCTCGACGTGCGCATTGGACGGCGCACAGGCAAAGCCGGCGCGCACCATCAGCGGCAGATCGGGCCAGTCGTCGCCGATCACCGCCAACTGCGGCCAGTCGATCTTCAGATCCGCCAGCAGGGCCTGCGCCGCTGCCAGCTTGTCGTGCACACCGTAGCGGGCATGCTGCAGCCCGAGGTCGGCCACGCGCCGCCGCACCGCAGGCGAGTCGCGCCCGGTCACGACCACCGGCACGATGCCGGCCATCGCCAGCAGCTTCAGGCCGTGGCCATCGAGAGTGCTGAAGGCCTTGAACGATTCGCCGCTCTCGCCGATGTAGATGCGGCCGTCGGTCAGCACGCCGTCCACGTCGAAGATGGCAGCGCGCATGCCCTGCGCCTGCAGCAGCAGCTCGGGCGCAAAGCGCAGGTGCGGTTCGATCGGGCGCATGGGTGTCAGATCACCTTCGCACGCATCAGGTCGTTGGAGTTCAACGCCCCGATCAGCTGCCCGGCCGCGTCGACCACCAGCACCGAGGTGATGCGTGCCTCTTCCATCAGGTCGGCCGCCTCCACGGCCAGCGCGTCGTCGCGCACCAGGCGCGGGCCAGGGGTCATCACGTCCTCGGCCTTCAGGTTGCGCAGGTCGCGGCCCTTCTCGATCTGGCGGCGCAGATCGCCGTCGGTGAAGATGCCCACCACGTGGTTGGCCTCGTCCACCACCGCGGTCGCACCCAGGCCCTTGGCGGACATCTCCCGCATCATCGCCGTGAAGCCGGTCGACCGCGTGACGCGGGGCACCGCATCGCCGCTGCGCATCACGTCGCGCACGTGGGTCAGCAGCTTGCGGCCCAGCGCGCCGCCGGGGTGCGAGCGGGCGAAGTCTTCTTCCTTGAAGCCGCGTGCGTCGAGCAGTGCCACGGCCAGCGCGTCGCCGAGCGCCATCTGCGCGGTCGTGCTGGCCGTCGGGGCCAGGTTCAGCGGGCAGGCTTCCTTGGCGACGGAGGTGTCGAGCACCACGTCGGCATGGCGTGCCAGCGACGAGCCGGCGCGGCCGGTCATCGCCACCATCGGGATGAACAGCCGCTTGAGCACCGGCAGGATGGCGTTCAGTTCGTCGCTCTCGCCGGAGTTCGAGATCGCCAGCACCAGATCGTGTGCGGTGATCATCCCCAGGTCGCCGTGGCTGGCCTCGGCGGGGTGCACGAACATCGCCGGTGTGCCGGTGGAGGCGAGCGTCGCGGCGATCTTGCGGCCGACGTGGCCACTCTTGCCCATGCCCATCACCACCACGCGGCCGGCGCATTGCAGGATGATCTCGACCGCGCGCGCAAACGCCTCGCCCTGGCGGGCTTTCAGGCCGAGCAGCGCATTGGCCTCGATCTCCAGCGTTTCGCGCGCCAGTTCGACTGCGCGGTCGGGGTTGTAGGGCCCGGCGGGCTTGGGAGTTGAGAAACGTTCAGACACGGCGCGGGGCACTCGTTTACGATCCATGGATTCTAGGCGTCGCGCCTTTCCCGCCGCGACCTGCCGGGAAACCTCTCTAATCCCCCCCGGATGGCCTCCACCCTCGAACTCGTCCTGCTCTACCTGCTCGCCGCCGTGATCGGCGTGGTCGCGTGTCGCACGCTCAAGCTGCCGCCGATGCTCGGCTACCTCGCCGTCGGCATCCTGATCGGCCCCAACGCGCTCGCGCTCGCGAAGGACACCGCCGGCATCCGCTACCTCGCGGAGTTCGGCGTCGTGTTCCTGATGTTCGTGATCGGGCTCGAATTCAACCTGCCCAAGCTCAAGAGCATGCGCAAGCTGGTGTTCGGGCTGGGCATGAGCCAGGTGGTGGTCACCATCCTCATCACGGTGGCCGGCAATGCCGCGCTGGCGAGCACCTTCGTGTGGCTGGGCCGCCACTGGAACCTGCCGTGGCAGACCGCCGTGGCGCTCGGTGGCGCGCTGGCGATGTCGTCCACCGCCATCGTCGTCAAGCTGATGGCCGAGCGGCTGGAGCTGGAAAGCGAGCACGGTCGCCGCGTGATGGGGGTGCTGCTGTTCCAGGATCTGGCCGTGGTGCCGCTGCTGGTGCTGATCCCTGCGCTGGGCTCGTCGGGCGAGCAGATGGCGCAGGCCCTCGCCTTCGCCACGCTGAAGGCCGCGGCGCTGATCGTCGTGCTGCTCGTCGGCGGTCAGCGCGTGATGCGCTGGTGGCTCACGCTGGTGGCGCGGCGCAAGAGCGAGGAGCTGTTCATCCTCAACCTGCTGCTGGTCACGCTCGGCCTGGCCTGGCTGACCGAACACGCCGGCCTGTCGCTCGCGCTCGGCGCCTTCGTCGCCGGCATGCTGATCGCCGAAACCGAATACAAGCACCAGGTGGAAACCGACATCCGGCCCTTCCACGACGTGCTGCTCGGGCTGTTCTTCATCACCATCGGCATGCTGCTCGACTGGCGGCTGGTGCTGCAGCAGTGGCCGCTGGTGCTGCTGCTGACGGTGTTGCCGGTCATCTTCAAGTTCGCGCTGGTGGCCGGGCTGACCAAGCTGTTCGGCGCCACCACCGGCGTGGCGCTGCGCACCGGCCTGTACCTGGCGCAGGCGGGCGAGTTCGGACTGGTGCTGCTCAACCTCGCCACCGATCGGGGGCTGCTGGGCCAAGACCTGCGCAGCGCGGTGCTCGCCGCGATGGTGCTGTCGATGCTGGCGACGCCGCTCATCATCCAGTACAGCAACCGCATCGTGATGCGCCTGTCGGCCAACGACTGGCTGATGCAATCCGTCGCGATGACCAGCATCGCCAAGCGCTCGATCAATACCGACCGCCACGTCATCATCTGCGGCTACGGCCGCAGCGGCCAGAACCTGGCCCGCCTGCTCGAGACCGAGCACATCCCCTACATGGCGCTCGACCTCGACCCCGACCGCGTGCGCCAGGCCGCCGCCGCCGGCCAGAGCGTGGTGTTCGGCGACGCCGCCCGACTGCAGAGCCTGATGGCCGCCGGCCTCGCGCGGGCGAGCGCAGTGGCCGTCACCTACCCCGACACCGCTTCCGCGCTGAAGATCCTGCAGCTCGTGCACGAGCACGCGCCCAAGGTGCCGGTGGTCGTGCGCACGATCGACGATGCCGACCTGGAGAAGCTGCGCACCGCTGGCGCCGCCGAGGTGGTGCCCGAGGCCATCGAAGGTTCGATGATGCTGGCCTCGCATGCGCTCGCGCTGGTCGGCGTGCCGATGCGCCGCGTGATCCGCATCGTGCAGGACCAGCGCGACGCCCGCTACAGCCTGCTGCGTGGCTACTTCCACGGCGCGGACGACGACACCGCCGACGAGCTGCAGCACGAGCGCCTGCAGTCGGTCACGCTGCCTGCCGGCTCGGCGCTGTGCGGTCAGCCGCTGCTGCACGCCGCGCTGCATGCGATCGGCGTCACCGTCGTGTCGATCCGGCGCGCCCACGGCGGCGTCATCAAGCCGGACGACTCGCTCGTGATGGCCCCCGGCGACACGCTCGTGCTCTCCGGCCTGCCCGAGCCATTGGCGCTGGCGGAACAAAAGCTGCTGGTCGGCTGACGCGCCGCTG
The DNA here is from genome assembly GCF_946480305.1 of uncultured Caldimonas sp. The sequence goes on along the minus strand of NZ_CAMLJQ010000019.1, from coordinate 6,967 downwards.
CCTCCCACCCTTACGCCTTGACGGACCTCACCATGGACGACCGCGCCTTCATCAAGAGCCACATCCGCACCGTGCCCGACTGGCCGGAGCCCGGCGTGCAGTTCCGCGACATCACGCCGCTGCTGCAGAACCCCAAGGTCTTCCGCGTGCTGATCGACCAGTTCGTGCACCGCTACTTCGACGTGCGGCCCAACGTGATCGCAGGGCTGGACGCGCGCGGCTTCATCATCGGCTCCGTGCTCGCCTACGAGTTGAATGTCGGTTTCGTGCCCATCCGCAAGAAGGGCAAGCTGCCGTTCACCACGGTCGAAGAGACCTACGAGCTGGAGTACGGCTCGGCCACCGTCGAGTTGCACACCGACGCGGTCAAGGCCGGCGACAAGGTGGTCCTGATCGACGACCTGATCGCCACCGGCGGCACGATGATGGCCGGCAAGCGCCTGCTCGAACGTCTGGGTGCCCAGGTGATCGAGGGCGCCGCGATCGTCGAGCTGCCCGAGCTCGGTGGTGCCGAGAAGCTGCGCGCAGCAGGGCTGCCGCTGTTCACGCTGGTGAGCTTCGAAGGCCACTGACCACAGCCCCCCAGAAGCGAAAAGGCCACCGCAACGGTGGCCTTTTCTTTGCACGCCTGGCGGGTATCAGCTCACCGGCATCTGCTTGCTCAGGTTGGCACGCATGCGGATCGTCATCACCGCACCGGCCGCGCGCAGCAACTCCAGCGCGATCGCCGGCACCCGCAACGACAGCTCTTCGAAACGCGGCAACCGCAACGCCCACACGGCGCCTGCCGTCATCGCCTCCACATTCGCCGTGCGCGGCCCGTCGGCGAACAGGCTCGGCTCACCGACGATGGAGCCCGGCCGCAGGATCGCCACCTTGCTCGACCCCGGCGGCCCGCCGGTCATGTAGACCTGCAGCGTGCCTTGCGCCAGGAAGTACAGCGCGCGGTCATGGTCGCCCTGACGGATGATCACGTCGCCCATGCGCATTTCGTGGCGCGTGAGGAACTGAGCCACCGTGCGCCATTGCTGCGCGTCAAGCCGTGCGCGCAAAGCGTCTTCGGTGTTGAGCGATTGAATGGCCTGAACCACCTCGCTGAAGTCCATGATGGATCCCCTACTGCCTTCCCTGTCGTGTCGCGCCCGGCCGGCGGCCGGGTTTCGGTTCTCAAGAGGTGCCGCGATTATGGTTCTCTGCGCGCCGGCCCACAATGGCGGCTTCCCGCGGATCGCACCTTCCATCGCCCCGCCACCCCCCTCCGTCCACGGGGGGTGAGCCGCTTCACTTGCCGATGCAGAACCGGCTGAAGATCTCGCCGAGCAGGTCGTCTGCGGTGAACACCCCGGTGATCTCGCCCAGCGCGTCGTGCGCAAGCCGCAGTTCTTCGGCGAACAGGTCCAGCGCCTGGTCGGCCGCCTCCGCATGCGCCTGCGCATGGTCGAGGTGCTCCGCCGCTCGCCGCAGCGCCTGCACGTGCCGCTCGCGTGCGATGAACACACCCTCCGGCTGCGCATGCCATCCGGCCAGCTCGAGCAGCAGCCGCCGCAACCCATCCAGCCCGGTACCCGCCTTCGCCGAGATGACCACGCTGCGGTCCGAAGAGGCCGGCGGCTGTGCGCCTGCATCGACCTTGTTGTAGACGTGCACGACGCGCGCCTTCGGCGGCAGCTTCTGCACGATCTCGCGCTCGCCTGCGTCGTAGCCCGGCTCGCCGAGGCGCGTGAGATCGTGCAGGAACAGCACCGCGTCCGCCCCCTCGATCTCGGCCCACGTGCGTGCGATGCCGATGCGCTCCACTTCGTCGGTGGCCTCGTCGTTCGAGCGCAGGCCGGCCGTGTCGATCACGTGCAGCGGCACGCCTTCGATCTGGATCGTCTCGCTGACCTTGTCGCGCGTCGTACCGGGTATGGGCGTCACGATCGCCAGCTCCGCCCCCGCCAGCGCATTCAACAGCGAGCTCTTGCCCACGTTCGGCTGCCCTGCCAGCACCACCTTGATGCCCTCGCGCAGCAGCGCGCCCTGTCGGGCCCGGTCCAGCACCGCGTCGAGCGAGCCGCGGATGCCCCGCAGCTGCCCCATCGCGTCGGCCTTCTGCAGGAAGTCGATCTCTTCCTCCGGAAAGTCCAGCGTCGCCTCGACCAGCATGCGCAGCCGGATCATCCGCTCGCGCAGCTCGTTCACCTGCTGCGAGAAGGCACCCGTCAGCGACCGGCTCGCCGAGCGTGCCGCCGCCTCCGTGCTCGCCTCGATCAAATCGCTCACCGCTTCCGCCTGCGCCAAGTCGAGCTTGTCGTTCAAGAACGCCCGCTCCGTGAACTCCCCCGGCTCCGCCAGCCGCAGCCGCGGCAGGTGCTCGCGCGCCACCTCGAGGCAACGCGCCAGCAGCAGCTGCAACACCACCGGCCCACCGTGCGCCTGCAGCTCCAGCACGTCTTCACCCGTGTACGAGTGCGGCGCCGGAAAGTGGATCGCCAACCCATGGTCGATCGGCTGCCCATCCGCCCCCTTGAACGGCAGATACGTCGCATGACGCGGCTTGAGCGCCGCCCCCAGCAACGCCTGCACAAAAGGCCCGATGCCCTTCCCCGACACCCGCACGATGCCCACCGCTCCGCGCCCCGGCGCCGTGGCAATCGCAACGATGGGATCCTGATGACGACTCAGCATGGCCCGGATTGTCGAGCAGAAAGAAAAATCGCCTTGAGGGACTGCCCCCAAGGCGATCTACAGGAGCCTGTCAGCCCCTCTGCCCCGCGTACGGCTTATGCCGGCCCAGCGGGCACCGCGGATCCGGCTTTGCCGGTCCGCTGGTGCCGCCCCTTGAGGGGCCGGCGCAGCCGGTAGGGGTGGTCTATTTAGTGACCCCAAGGCGCTTGTTGATCACGTACTGCTGCGCAATCGACAGGATGTTGTTCGTCAGCCAGTACAGCACCAGGCCGGCCGGGAACAGGAAGAACATCACCGAGAACACCAGCGGCATGATCCACATCATCTTGGCCTGCATCGGGTCCGGCGGCGTCGGGTTCAGCCAGGTCTGCAGCATCGTCGACGCCGTCATCAGCAGCGGCAGGATGAAGTACGGGTCCTTCACCGACAGATCGGTGATCCAGAGAATCCACGGCGCGTTGCGCATCTCCACGCTCGAGAGCAGCACCCAGTACAGCGCAATGAACACCGGGATCTGGATCAGGATCGGGAAGCAACCACCCAGCGGGTTGATCTTCTCTTCCTTGTAGATGCGCATCATCTCCTGCTGCATCTGCTGCGGCTTGTCCTTCAGGCGCTCACGCATTTCCTGGATGCGCGGGCCGATCGCCTTCATCTTGGCCATCGACGAATACGCCTTCGCGTTCAGCCAGTAGAACGCGATCTTCAGCAGCACCACCAGCGCCACGATCGCCCAGCCCCAGTTGCCCAGCACGCTGTGCAGCTTGTCGAGCAGCCAGAACAGCGGCTTCGACAGGATCGTGAACCAGCCGTAGTCCTTCACCAGGTCCAGGCCGGGGGCCAGCGCCTCGAGCTTCTTCTCTTCCTGCGGGCCGACGAACAGCGTGGTGTCGACCGCATGCGTCGCCCCTGGCGCGATGGCCGGCAACGGTTGCACCATCGCGACCGAATACAGGTTGTTCGCCACCTTCGCGGTGCGGAACTCACGCGGCTGCGGCTGCGTGTTCAGCCAGGCCGACGCGAAGTAGTGCTGCACCATCGCCACCCAACCGTCGTTCGCGGCGGGTGCCGTCTCGGCCTTGCCCTTCTCGATGTCGCTGAAGTCGATCTTGTGGAACTTCTTCGCGTCGGTGTAGACGGCCGGGCCGGTGAAGGTCTGGTAGAAGCTCGACTCCCCCGGGGGCGGGTTGCCGTCACGCACGAGCTGCAGGTAGAGCTGCGGCTGGCGCGGCTCGGTGGCGCTGTTCACCACCTCGTGCTTCACGCCGATGGCGTAGTCGCCGCGCTTGAAGGTGTAGGTCTTGCGGTACTGCAGGCCGTTGACGGGCGCGGACTCCAGCGTCAGCACCAGCTGGTTCTCGCCCTCGTCCATCGTGCGGTCGCCCGCCACCGCCGTCATCTGCGTCAGGTGGTTGGGGAACGCGCCGCCGGTGTCGTTCGTGTTGATCAAGCCGCTTTGCGCCAGGTACACGCGCTCGGCTGACTGGTCCATCAGCACCACGGGGTTGCCGCGGTTGTGCTGGTCTTCGTACTTCAGCAGTTCGAGCCGCACGATCGAGCCGCCTTGCGTGTCGACCAGCACGCGGTACACGTCGGTCAGCAGCGTGACCTTCTCGGAGGCCGCCGCAGCGGGTGCGGCCTGCGTCGCAATGGCGCCCGCGCCCGCGGCGCCCGCCGCACCGACCGTGGCGGCAGGTGCCGGCAGCGCGGCTGAGCCCGCGGGGCTCGGCGGTGCAGCCGAAGAGGTGGCAGCCGGCGGCGTCGGCGAGAACATCGACGGCCGGCCGTTGTGCTTTTGCCAGGCGTCCCACAGCAGGACGAGAGACAAGGAGAACACCATCCACAGGATGGTGCGGCGCATATCGGTCATGGAGACGACTCGCTGGTAGAGGGGGTGGAAACTGGAACGTCGCGCGAGGGGTGGCGCGCAAGCCCGTCATCGTGCACGAAGCGCGTGAACAACCGGGGTGCGTGCTCCGGCACGTGGTCGAAGCCGCCTTCGCACCACGGGCCGCAGCGCACCAGCCGGCGTGCCATCAGGTAGCTGCCGGCCACGGCGCCATGGCGTTCGATCGCTTCGAGCGAATAGACGGAGCAGGTGGGGTAGAAGCGGCAGCCGGCACCGAGCCAGGGGCTCAGCAGCAGCCGATAGCCTCGGATCAGAAACAACAGCGCGCGCTTCATCGTCACCAGGCCTTCGTTCGCTTGCAATGCGTCAGGAAGAAGCCGGTGGCCGCGGCGACGCATGCGAGCGCCGCACCCGGGCCAGGCCCTGTCCGATCAGGCCGTCGAGTTCATCGCGGGCGGCGCGCTTCAACACCTCGGACGCCGAGCTGTGGAACTGCTCGCGGTCGAAAGTGGCGCGCAAACGCACCACCCACACCCCGGAGGGAACAGGCGGAGTCTGGCGCTCGAAGGAGGCGAACACCTGGCGCTTCAACAGGTTGCGCGTGACCGAACGGCGAGCCCAGCGCTTGGGCAGCACGGCGCCCACCTGCGGGCAAAACACCGCGCCGGCCGAGACATCCACAGCACCCGTGTCACTTGGCAGATGCCCTGTTGACAACTTGTTCGCAACAGTGCCGGGATCACCCTCGGCCACCGGGCCGGCGGGCGGCGCGAAATGCAGCACGAAGTGCTTGCTGCGGCTCACCACGCCGGTCGGGCCGGCACCGAGCGCTCGTTCGAAGTCGGCGCGCTGCTTCAGGCGCCGCACACGGGTCGGCGGGCGTGTCACCTCATTCGGGGACGCGGCTGCCGACACCAGGGTTCGAGCTCGGGGCCCGGCCGTTCAGGCCTGCAGGCAGATCAGAGACCCAGGCGCTTGCGGCCCTTGGCGCGGCGCGCGTTGATGACCTTGCGGCCGCCGCGCGTCTTCATGCGAACCAGGAAGCCATGCGTGCGGGCGCGGCGAACCTTGGAAGGTTGGTAGGTGCGTTTCATGATCGAGTCCTCGTGTCGCCCCGCACCCGCTTCATGGGGATTGGAGCCTCAAACCAAAGCCCGCAGGCTTGCGGGCTTCTTGCCTTCCCGACGATGCGCCCAACAAAGAAAGAAGGGCTCGACCCAAGGAAGTCACACAACCCCTGGATTCGGGAAACCCACGATTACAACAAAAAGCCCCTTACCGGTCAACGACTTATGCCGCAAACCGGCCCACAGCCTGGGGTTTAGGCCGGCCGCCGAGACTGTGGATAACTTGCTTTTCGCGGCCCGTTGGGGGGTAGAATCGCGCGGCTCCAGAAAAAGGTTTTCCACAAATACATGAGCTCCGACCTGTGGCAACGATGCTGCGAACGACTCGCGGCGGAGATGCCCGAACAGCAATTCAACACCTGGATCCGACCCCTGCCGCCCGGCACGGTCTCGACCGCAGAGGCCGGCCCGGTGGTGAGCGTGCGCGTGCCCAACCGGTTCAAGCTCGACTGGATCCGCAACCAGTACGCCCCCCGCATCGAAAGCCTGCTGGCCGACCTGGCCGGCCAACCGGTCAAGCTCGAACTTTCGCTCGCGCCGCGTGAGGCGGCCCCCGCCGCCGCGCCGGCCCGCGTGCTCGCCACCGTGGGCGCATCGTCGGGCCCGGTGCCCATGGCGCATGCGCTCAACGGCCACGGCCACCATGCCCCTACTGCTGCGGCGCCCGCCCCCACACCGGCCGTCCCCGCCAACCCCTCGCGCAACCGCCTCAACCCCAGCCTCACGTTCGACACCCTCGTGCCCGGCCGCGCCAACCAGATGGCCCGCACCGCTGCGCTGCACGTCGCCGGCGCGCCGGGCCAGATGTACAACCCGCTGTTCATCTACGGCGGCGTGGGCCTCGGCAAGACCCATTTGATGAACGCCGTGGGCAACGCGCTGCTGGCCGACAAGCCCGACGCGCGCATCCTGTACCTGCACGCCGAGCAGTTCATCAGCGACGTCGTCAAGAACTACCAGCGCAAGACCTTCGACGAGCTGAAGGCCAAGTACCACCAGCTCGACCTGCTGCTGATCGACGACGTGCAGTTCTTCGCCGGCAAGGACCGCACGCAGGAAGAGTTCTTCAACGCCTTCGAGGCGCTGCTGGCCAAGCGCGCGCACATCATCATGACCAGCGACACCTACCCCAAGGGGTTGGTGGACATCGACGAGCGCCTGACCTCGCGCTTCGACTCCGGCCTGACCGTCGCCATCGAGCCGCCCGAGCTCGAGATGCGCGTGGCCATCCTGATCAAGAAGGCCGAGGCCGAAGGCACGCAGATGCCCGAAGACGTGGCCTTCTTCGTCGCCAAGAACGTGCGCGCCAACGTGCGCGAACTCG
>NZ_CAMLJQ010000018.1 GCF_946480305.1 uncultured Caldimonas sp. | reverse complement strand
TCCCCGCACCCCCTGAACGCACGCCTTCGCGGCATGTCCCAGGTGCACGACAAGTACAGCTTCATGGAGGCCCCGATGACACATCCACACCTCACCGCGCTGTTCCGGGTGCCTGCGCTCGACCTGCTGGCATGGGTGCCGGGCGCCGGCAACGCGGTCTACCTGATCCACCCCTGAACGACGGCGCCGCGTTGCAGCGGCGGTTCGGCGCGACCGTGTCAGCCGCGGCGTGCTTTCACGGCGTGCGCGAGGCCTCGCAGCACCTCTTCGGTCTGGCCCCAGCCGATGCAGGCGTCGGTGATCGAGACGCCGTGCTGCAACGCTTGCCCCGGCTTGAGGTCCTGCCGGCCTTCTTCGAGGTGGCTTTCGATCATCAAGCCGCTGACGCGGCGCTCGCCCTCGGCGAGGCGGCGTGCAATGTCGGCCGCCACGTCGATCTGCCGCCGGTGCTGCTTGGCGGAGTTTGCGTGGGAGCAATCGACCATCAGCGTTTCGCGCAGGCCTGCCTTCGCCAGTGCGGCGCACGCGGCGGTGACGCTGGCTTCGTCGTAGTTGGGGCCTTTCGAGCCGCCGCGCAGGATCACGTGGCAGTCTTCGTTGCCGCGTGTCTCGAAGATCGCGGCCTGGCCCATCTTGGTCATGCCCATGAAGGCGTGGCTGGCACGTGCGGCTTGCATCGCGTCCACGGCCACCTGCACGCCACCGTCGGTGCCGTTCTTGAAGCCCACCGGGCAGCTCAGGCCCGAGGCCAGCTGCCGGTGGCTCTGGCTCTCGGTGGTGCGCGCACCGATCGCGCCCCAGCTCACCAGGTCGGCAATGTATTGCGGGCTCAGCAGGTCCAGGAACTCGGTGCCGCAGGGCAGCCCGAGCAGGCTGATGTCGAGCAGCAGCCGGCGTGCGCGGCGCAGCCCTTCATTGATGTGGAAGCTGCCGTCGAGGTGCGGGTCGTTGATGTAGCCCTTCCAGCCGACCGTGGTGCGCGGCTTCTCGAAGTAGACGCGCATCACCACCAGCAGCTCGCGCTGCAGCTCGGCGTTGAGCGCCTTCAAGCGCTCGGCGTACTCCATCGCCTGATCGTGGTCGTGGATCGAGCAGGGGCCCACGACCACCAGCAGGCGGTCGTCGCGTCCGCTGAGCACGTCGGCAATGCGCAGGCGGGCTTCTTCCACCAATGTCTGCACGGGCGCGGGCACGGGCAACTCGTCGAGCAGCAGTGCGGGCGAGATCAGCGGCCGTACCGCACGGATGCGCACGTCGTCGATGCGGGTCAGGTCCTGCGTGCTGTCGGCATTGCCGGCTTCGTGGTCGTGCAGCGGGTCGTCGATACGGGTCATGGCATCAGTCCTTGGGCGGCGTGCTCACCGGGAGCCGGCGCGGGTGCAGGAGGGCGCCTCGGGCTGGCGCAGGGAATGGGGCGACATGCTATCAGCGCAGAGGCGGCTGACCAGAAGGAAAAAGGCTCCCGGCGCTTGTGGCGCCGGGAGCCGCGTGGCTTGCAGGACGGGCAGGCCGCCCTGTGTCCAGACTGCGGGCCTCAGGGGTACAGGCCGCGCTCCTGGCGTGCCATCAGGATGCGCTCGCAGGCCACGGCGAAGGTGGCGGTGCGCAGCGAGATCTTGTGCCGCTCGGAGGTGTCCCAGATCTTCTTGAGCGCGTCGACCATGATCTTGTCGAGGCGCACGTTGATCTCGTCCTCGCTCCAGAAGAAGCTGGAGAAGTCCTGCACCCACTCGAAGTAGCTGACGGTCACGCCACCGGCATTGCAGATGACGTCGGGCACGACGAGGATGCCGCGGTCGTGCAGCACGTCGTCGGCGGTCGGCAGCGTCGGGCCGTTGGCGCCTTCCAGCACGAGCTTGGCCTTCACGCGGTTGGCACGCTCGGCCGTGAGCACGCCTTCCAGGGCGGCAGGGATCAGGATGTCGCAGTCGATGTCCCAGAACGCGTCGTTGTCGATGCGGTCGGCATTGGCGAAGTTGCCGACGCCACCGTCGCGGCGCAGCGTCTCCATCAGGCCGGCCATGTCGAGGCCGTTGTGGTTGACGATGGTGCCGGTGTGGTCCTGTACGGCGACGATCTTGGCGCCGGCGCCGGCGAACAGCTCGGCCGCGGCGCTGCCGACGTTGCCGAAGCCCTGCACCGCGATGCGGGCACCGTCGAGGTTGAGGCCGAGGCGGCGGGCCGCTTCACGCCCGGTGACGAACACGCCGCGGCCGGTGGCCTTCACGCGGCCCAGCGAACCGCCCAGGTGCACCGGCTTGCCGGTGACGACGCCGGTGGCCGTGGCGCCGACGTTCATCGAGTACGTGTCCATCATCCACGCCATGATCTGGGCGTTGGTGTTCACGTCCGGGGCGGGGATGTCCTGCTGCGGGCCGATGATCAGGCCGATCTCGCTGGTGTAGCGGCGGGTGATCTTTTCGAGTTCTTTCAGCGAGAGCTGTTTCGGGTCGACGCGGATGCCGCCCTTCGCGCCGCCGTAGGGCAGGTTGACGGCGGCGTTCTTCACCGTCATCCAGGCCGACAGCGCCATCACTTCCTCGAGCGTCACGTCGGGGTGGTAGCGCACGCCGCCCTTGCCCGGGCCGCGCGACAGGTTGTGCTGCACGCGGAAGCCCTCGAAGTGGCGAACGGTGCCGTCGTCCATTTCGATCGGGATGTCGACGATCAGCGCGCGCTTGGGGCGCTTCAGCGTCTCGGCCCAGCGGGCCAGCGGGCCCAGGTAGGGGATGACGCGATCGACTTGGGAGAGATAGGTGCCCCACGGGCTTTCTGCGGTGGGGGTCACGTAAGACAGACTGCTCACGCTCGTTTCCTTTCGGTGGTCATACGTCTGCTCAGGCCGTTTCGGGCAGCCCGGTGCGTGACCTGAACTGTAGGCGCGAACCCCTTGAATGCAGCGCCGCAAACTATGCAAGTTGTGCATGCAGGGGGGTATTGAGCGCGGCGAGGCCAGAGAATTCCTCGCCCCGACCGGGCCAAAACCTTCACACCTGCAAGAAAAGCATCAGCCTGCGCTCGGCCGCGTAAAGGGCCGAGGGCACCTTGCACTTGGCGCCGTGCGCCTGTTCGCAAGCGGCCGCGAGCGTGCCTTCGGTGAAGCAGCTGAGCACGCGCGGATGGACGTAGGACTTGCGGCACACGGCCACCGTGTTGCCCAGTTGCGCGGAGACCTCGGTCAAGGCCTCCTTGATGAGGCGACGCGCTTCGCCCAACGTGGGCGCGGTGAGGCCGGCGAGCCGTTCCAGCGCCTGCACGCTGGCATGCCAGGTGCGGAAGTCCTTCGCGGTGAACTCGGCATCGGTCGTCTCGCGCAGGTAGTCGTTCACGTCCGCGGAGCCCACGCTGCGCACCTCGCCGTCGTCGTCGACGTACTGAAAGAGCTCCTGCCCGGGCAGATCCTGGCAGCGGCGCACGATGGCCGCGATGCGGCGGTCGCTCACCTTGATCTTGTGCACCACGCCGCTCTTGCCCTTGAACTTCAACCGCAGCGTGCCGCCGCTCACTTCGGCGTGGCGGTCGCGCAGCGTGGTGAGCCCGTAGGAGCCGTTGGTGCGCGCGTATTCGTCGTTGCCGACACGCATGAAGGTGGTGTCGAGCAGGTGAACGATGGTCGCGATCACCTTCTCGCGCGGCAGGCCGGGCAGGTCGAGGTCGCGGCGCACGCGGGCACGGATGCGCGGCAAGGCGGCGCCGAACTCCAGCATGCGGTCGAACTTGTCGGCGTCGCGCTGCGCCTGCCAGTCCGGGTGGTAGCGGTACTGCTTGCGCCCGCGGGCATCGCGGCCGGTCGCCTGCAGGTGGCCATCGGCGAGCGGGCAGATCCACACGTCGGTGTAGGCGGGCGGTATGGCGAGGCTGCGGATGCGTTGCAGCTCGCGCCGGTCGCGCACCGGCCGCCCCTCGGCATCGAGGTAGGCGAACCCCTTGCCGCGCTTCACCCGCGTGAAGCCGGGCATCGTGTCGCTCACGTAGACCAGCCGGTGTGCCTTGGGGGCCAGCGCCTTGGCCAGCGCGGAGCTGGCGCGACGCACGGCGCCCTGGATCGGCGCCGGGTCCTCGGCCGCCGGGGCGCGGCTGCCGGCCCGCGGCCGGTCCGCGGTGCCGGGCGGCGGCATCACGATCGCGCCCATGGCGGTGACTCAGCTGCCCGCGAGCTTGCGCGCCGTCGCAAGGTGCTCGCGCAGCTTGGGCAGCGTCTTTTCTGCGAAGGCCCGCACCTCGGTGTCCTTCGCTTCGCGTGCTGCGCGCTCGAACAGCGAGATGGCGCTCTGATGCTCGCTGATGCCCATGGTCTGCAGGAACTGGCGATCGAAGGCCGCACCGCTGGCGTTGGTCAGCGCCTCGAGCGTGGGCGTCTGGCCCGCGCCGATCTCGGTGGGCAGGTTGACGTTCTTCCTGGCAGCCAGCGCACGCAACTCGCCGTTCGCGGCCGTGTGGTCCTTGAGCAGCGTGCCGGCGAAGGCCTTCACCTCGGTGCTCGATGCCTTGCTGGCTGCGGCCCGTGCCGCGGCCACCTCGAGCAGGCCGGACGCGGCCGCCGTGGTCAGGAAGTTCTGGTCCACCAGCGGCAAGGCGCTGGGATTGACCTGGCTTGCGCCATCGGCCACCGACGGCGCGGGCGTGCTGGTGCCTCCGGCCAGTGCGTTGTCGGGCCGGCTGCCGGTGCCGGACGGGCTGGTCGTGGCTTCGGCCGTGCTCTGCGCGGCGGTGCCCGCGCTGCCCGTCGTCGCTGCGGGGGTGCCGGTGCCGCCCTGCGGCGTCGTGCCCGAGACGGCGTCCGCACCGCCTGCGGTGGGGCCGGTGCCGGTGGCTCCCGATGTGCCGGTGTCGGAAGGACTGCCCGTGGCGGCCGGCGCGCCGGTGGTGTCCTGCGGCGTCGGCACCGGTTGCGGGGCGCTGTCGGGCGGGCCTTGCACGGTGGTCGAGGGCGGGTTGTCCCGGCAGGCCCCGAGCGCCAGCGCACCGGTCGTCAGCAGGGCGAGGGTCGTTGCTTTCATGCGTTGCATGTCATCTCCTGAAAAAAGTACAGCGAAGTACGGTGCGCGCGCTTCACCCGGGGTAACGCGCGCGCAGTTGCTGGATCTGTTCACGGTTGCGCCGCACACCGGCGAGCTGCCGCTCGACGACCGCGCGCAGTGCGTCCGGCAGCGGGCGTCGCAGGGCGTCCTCGTAGCGCTGGAGCGCGGTGTCCTCGCCACGGGCGCACTCGTCGAGCATGGCGCGGTCGTTGCCGCCCGGCAGCGCGCTCTTCAGCTCCAGCCAGCCGCGGTGCAACGCGCCGCTGGCCGAGCCGCCGCTTTCCGGCGTGCCGCCGTATTCGCTGATGTAGGTCTCCAGCTCGATCGCACCCCGCTGACAGTCGGCGGCTCGCATGGCGAATACCTCGCGCAGCTCGTCGGCAGTGACGTGCCGGGCGCATGCACTGAAGCCGAACTCGCCGTCGCGGCAGGTTTCGAGCAGGCCGTTCAGCAGGTCGACGACCTCTCCATTGCTCAGGGCGGTGTTCATGTCGGTCCGTTCCGATGGTGGTCACCGGTTCCGGCAGGCGGCGTGCCCGCACGTGCCGCGCCGGGCACGTGGATTGCCAGCCATTTCCGGGCGCGTGCGCCCGGATCGGGCGCGCGGCCTCCTGTTGAGGGCAGCATCCATGAAACGAAGGTTGGACGGTTCATCGTTCCGTCACAAGAACACCGGTCCTGTTGCACCGGTGGCATCGCGCGGGGGCATCCGGTGAACGCCCGTCGTGGACCACATCTGGCGGATGTGACGATGTTCTGGAGCGCCGTCAGCGGCGGTGTGCGGCGCTACATCCAGGCCAAGCGCTCGTGGCTGCTGCGGCATACCGACTGGCGCCACACCATCGGCGCGCCGGTGACGGACAGCGAGCGCATGGTGCGACTGCCCGGCGTGCCGCTGCCGTTCTCGCACGGTTACCGCGTGCCGCTGAGCCGTGCGGCCTGTGCCGACGTGTTGCGTGCACTGAAGCCGGATCTCATCGAGGCCGGCGACCCTTACCGGCTGGCGTGGTCGGCGCTCGATGCCGCCCATTCACTCGGCATCCCGAGCGTGGCGTTCTGCCATTCCAATCTCGAGGCGATGGCCGCTCGCACCCTTGGAAACTGGTCGGCGGGCACCGCGCGCCGCTACGTGAAACGGCTCTACAGCCGGTTCGACCTCGTGCTGGCGCCCAGCGAGGCGATGCGCGGGCACCTGCTGGAGGCCGGCGTGCCGGCCGTGGAGCGGCAGCCGCTGGGCGTCGACACGCAGGTGTTCCACCCCCGGCGGCAGGACGCGGTCTGGCGCGCGTCGCTGGCACTGCCGCCGCATGCGCGGCTGCTCGTCTACGTGGGCCGCTTCTCTCCGGAGAAACAGCTCGACGTGCTGTGCCAGGCCGTGGCGCGGCTGGGGCCGCCGTACGTGCTGCTGGCGCTCGGTGCCGGGCCCACGCCGCCGTCGGGGCCGCGCGTGCTGGTGCGGCGCTTCGAGCACGACAGCCTGCGGCTGGCCCACGTGCTGGCCAGTGCGGACGCCTTCGTCCACGCCGGCGACCAGGAGACCTTCGGCCTGGCCGCGTTGGAGGCGTTGGCCTGCGGCCTGCCGCTCGTTGCGCGCGCCACCGAGGGCCTGGGCGAGCTGGTCGACGACAGTGTGGGCATGGGTGTGCCGCGAGGCGATGCGGCTTCCTTTGCCGAGGCGATCGAAGCCTGTTTTTCCCGCGATCGAGAGAGCATGGGCATGGCCGCGCGCGCACGCGCCGAACAGTACGACTGGAACTGCGTGATGCCGCAGTTGATGGCGCGTTACCGGCAGTTGCTGGGGCGGCATGCCGAAGCAACCGCACCCTCGATGCCGCTGTCGAGGGCGTGCTGAAGGGCTCGCCCACATCGCCGCGGAGGTCTGCCTATGGATCCGACCCTGTGCGTGGTATTGCACGACGTTGCGCCAGCGACCTGGCCCGCCTGCCGGCGCGTGATCGACGCGGTGGGCGAGGTGGCGCCGGTGCCGCTGACACTGCTCGCGGTGCCGCGCTATCACGGTGCACCGCGCAGCGTGGCGTTCGATTCGCTGCTGACCGAGCGCCATGAGTGCGGCGACGAACTCGCGCTGCACGGCTACACCCACCGCGACGACAGCCCGGTGCGCGGGCCGATCGACCTGCTGCGCCGGCGTTTCTACACCGCAGGTGAAGGCGAGTTCGCCGACCTGAGCCGCGAAGCGGCGCTGCAACGGCTGCTGGCGGGCATGCGCTGGTTTCAGACCAATGGCTGGCCTCTGAATGGTTTCGTGGCGCCGGCGTGGCTGCTCGGGCGCGGTGCCTGGCAGGCGCTCGAGATGGTGCCGCTGCAATACACCAGCACCCTCAACCGCATCTGCGCGCTGCCGCAACGGCAGGCCCTGGCAGCGCCCAGCATCGTCTATTCGACCCGCGCCGCGTGGCGCCGGGTGGTCTCCTGGGGGTGGAACCGCATGCTGGACCGGCGTCTGCAGCGCCGCGTGCTGGTGCGCTTCGAGCTGCACCCGCACGATGCGGACCACCCCTACCTGCGGCGCTCGTGGCAGCACATGCTGGCCCGGCACCTCGAGTACCGCCGCGCCACCACCGTGGCGGAGTTCGTGCGCCTATGGCAGGAAAGCCTGAGCGCTCACACCGAGCCCATGGCCTACCACCACGGCGGCGATGCATCGGCCAACGCTGCGCTTCAGAACAGCGCGAGCACGCCGACCGCCATCAATCCGCCGATCGCAGCGCCCGCCACCACGTCGCTCGGGTAGTGCAGGCCCAGCACCACGCGTGACAGTGCGATCAGCGCGGTGAAGGGCACCAGCACGATCGCCAGTGCCGGGAAGTACTCGATCAGCACGCACGAGAACGCGACCGCGTGCAGCGTGTGGCCGGAAGGAAAGCTGAACTGGTCGAGTGCACGCGTGCAGGCGCGGATGTCCTGGCACGCCACGAAGGGGCGCGGCCGGCAGGCCCAGCGCTTGAGCAGCAGGTAGATCGTCAGGTTCAGCAGGCCCAGCGCCATCATGCGCAGCGAACAGGCCCAGCCACGCGCACCGGCCAGCAGCGGCAACACGGCCATGCTGCCATACCACAACACCCCGTTGCCGAGGCGGCTGACCACCGCCAGCAGCATCACGAGCGAGCGGTAGTTGGCACCGCGGTGCAGCCAGCGCGTCCAGAGCAGGTCGCGCTCGGCCCACAGCGCGCGGCTGGGGCGGGGCAGGCCCGCCTCAAGCCGGGCAGGCGGTGCGTGCGTCCGATGTTTCCACTGCATGCGCTGCATCCATCAAATGCGCCTCGAAGCGGTCGAGCACGGCGGACCAGGTCGCGTTCATCGCGGCCTGGCGGGCCGACGCCCGCATCCACTCCAGCTCGCGCTGCTGTGCCGCCAGCGAGCAGGCAGCGGCCACGAAACCCGCCTCGTCGCCGGGGCGCACCAGCAGCCCGCTCTCGCAGTCGTCGATGTGCTCGCCTGCGGCGCCGGTGTCGTAGGCCACCACCGCGAGCCCGCTGGCCAGCGCTTCGAGCACCACGTTGCCGAAGGTGTCGCTCAGGCTGGGGAACAGGAAGATGTCGGCCGACGCATACGCCCGCGCCAGGGCCTCGCCCCGCAGTGGGCCGACGAAGCGTGCGGCGGGGTGATCGTCTTCCCAGCGCCGGCGCATCGGCCCGTCGCCCACCACCACCATCTGCGCATGCGGGTGTGCGGCGCGGATCGCATCGAACGCGCACAGCGCGAGCGGAACGTTCTTCTCCGCCGCGAGGCGACCGACGTACAGCACCACCGGCGTGTCGCGCCCGGCGCCCCAGTCCGTGCGCAGCGCCTTGCTGCGATGGTCCGGCGAGAAGCGTTGCGTGTCGACGCCGCGGCCCACCACGGCCAGCCGCTCGAAACCCTTGCGGCCCAGATCCCGGCGCACCGAATGGGTGGGCACGAAGGTGCGGTGCGAGCGGTTGTGCAGGCTGCGCAGGTAGTGGCACACCAGCGGTTCGAACCAGCCCAGGCCGTAATAGTGACTGTATTGATGGAAATTCGTGCGGAAGTCGGTCGTGACCGCCAGGCCCATCGCGTTGGCTGCACGCACTGCGGCCCACCCGAGCGGGCCGGGCGTCGCCACGTGCACGAGCTGCGGCCGGCGTGCGGACCAGCGCCGCTTCAACGTGCGGGCGAAGGCAAGGCCGAAACGCAGGTCCCGGTACATCGGCAGCGGCAACCCGCGGGTGCGCCATTCGGTCTCATCCGAGCAGGGGGCCTCGCCGGGCTGGCGGGGTCGGATCAGTTCGAGCTCATGCCCGCGGTCGCGCAGGTGCTTCACGGTGCGCTCGACGGTGAGCGCGACGCCGTTCAGTTCGGGCGGATAGGTTTCGGTGACGTAGGCAATGCGCACGGGGATCAACCCTTCGACTGGATGAGCCTGCAGGACGGCAATCGCTGTACCCGGGCTGTATCGGGTTGTCGCCGGCAGCGACAAGGCACGGCTCCTGCTGTAGCGCTGCGGCTTCTACTTCAAAAGCTTTGCAATGGAATGGGACTCTGTGCAGCGCCTGTTGCAAGCCGTTGACATCGGGCTGTTCTCGTTCGGCGGCACGCGGTTCACGCTGACCTCGCTGCTGAAGCTCACGCTGGCGCTCTGCCTGCTGTTTTTTGTTGCCGCCCGCCTGCGCCACTGGATGGTGACCCGGGTGTTGCTGCGCTTCCAGATGGACCTTGGCACGCGGCAGGCGATCGGCTCCATCGTGCGCTACCTGGTGCTGATCGTCGGCGTCCTCGTCATCCTGCAGAACGTGGGCATCAACCTGACCACCTTCAACGTGGTGGCTGGTGCGCTGGGCGTCGGTGTGGGCTTCGGCCTGCAGAACGTGTTCAGCAACTTCATCTCGGGCCTGATCGTGATGTTCGAGCGGCCGATCAAGGTGGGCGACCGCATCGAGGTGGCGGGCGTGGAAGGCGTGGTCCACGAGATCGGCGCCCGGCGCACCACGGTGGTCACCAACGACAACATCGCCATCCTGCTGCCCAACCAGCGCTTCATCACCGACAACGTGGTCAACCTCGTCTACCTGGAGCGTGCCGTGCGCCTGCGCGTGCCGGTGAACGTGGCCCAGGGCAGCGACATCGCGCTCGTGCGTGCGCTGCTCGAAGAGGCGGCCGCGACGAACGACCGCGTGCTGCAGGAGCCCGCGCCGTCGGTGCTGCTGTTGTCGCTCGGCGGCGGCGCTGTCAGCTTCGAGCTGGTCGTGTGGTACCAGCCGGCCGGTTGCACGCGGCAGCAGCTGCTCAGCGAGCTGAACTACGCCATCGGCGAGCGCCTGCGTGCAGCCGACATCAAGAACGCATGAGCGAACGGAAGCGGCTTCAAAGCGATTGAAGGCATGGCACTTGCCCGTAATGGAGACGCTTACCTTTCGCGCGAGTCAGACATGCGATCTCGAGACGTCATCGTTGCCGGCGGGGCCGGCTTCCTCGGCAGCCACCTCTGCGATCGCCTGCTGCAGGCCGGGCATCGCGTGCGCGTGCTCGACAACTTCTGCACCGGCTCGCCCGCCAACGTCGAGCACCTGCGCCGCCACCCGCGGTTTTCGCTGCGCGTGCACGACGTGATCGACCCCCTGCGGCTCGATGCAGACGGCATCTTCAACCTGGCCTGCCCGGCCAGCCCCGAGCACTACCAGCGCGACCCGGTGCACACCACGCTGTCGAGCGTGATCGGCGTGCGCAACATGCTCGAGCAGGCGTTGCGATGCGGGGCACGGCTGTTCCAGTCGTCCACCAGCGAGATCTATGGCGACCCCGAGGTGCACCCGCAGGTGGAAGGTTACCGGGGTCATGTCAACATCCTCGGCCCGCGCGCCTGCTACGACGAAGGCAAACGCTGCGCGGAGACGCTGTGCCATGCCTTCCGTCGCCAATACGGCGTGCCGGTGCGCGTCGCGCGTATCTTCAACACCTACGGGCCGCGCATGCAGCCCGGTGATGGCCGCGTGGTCAGCAACTTCATCGTGCAGGCCCTGCGAGGCGAAGACATCACCATCTACGGTCAGGGCGAGCAGACGCGCAGCTTCTGCTATGTCGACGACCTGATCGAAGGCATCCTGCGCCTGATGGACAGCGAGGCCGACACGCCGGTCAACCTCGGCAATCCGAAGGAGAGCACCGTGATCGAACTGGCCGAGCTGGTGCTGCGGCTGACCGGCAGCCGCTCACGGCTGGTGCACAAGCCGTTGCCGGTCGACGACCCCAGGCGGCGCTGCCCGGACATCGGCCGTGCACAGGCCCTGCTCGATGGATGGGCCCCGAAGGTTGCCCTCGAAGACGGCTTGCGTGAAACGGTCGACTACTTCCGTCATCGCCTCGGCATCCAGGAGAAGTCGACCTCGCTGCCTCCCCCTGCAGCGGCACACATCCCCGTGCAGCCGCGAGCGGTGGCGCTCAGCGCGTGACGCAGGCGGCGCGTGGGTGGGGCGACCGCATCGCGCGGCGCACCACACAGCGGGTGAGCACGAAGATCAGCGCCGCATTGACGACATGCCACGCGAAGTGCGTGCCGAGCGGCCACGTGTCGCACAGCGCCATGTCGAACCGGTGCATCGCCAGGCTCAGCCCATGGCCGGTGGCAGCCAGCGCGAAGGGCCGCCACGCCGGGTCGGCGCGGCGCCACAGCACCGCCGC
This sequence comes from uncultured Caldimonas sp., assembly GCF_946480305.1. Next base: position 76,020 of record NZ_CAMLJQ010000018.1, on the reverse strand, counting down.
ACAGGCCAGCAGCGTCCACAACACGGGCAGGTAGGCATGCAGGCCGAACAGCGCCTGCGGGTGCGCCGAGCGCAGCCACGCTTCGGCCAAGAGGTAGAAGGCGGGCATGCCGAGCAGTGCGGCCGGCCAGCTCCAGCCGAGCATCCACCGCAGGAAGCAGGCCACGAACCAGAGCAGGAAACAGCGGATCGCCAGCATGTCGAGCGCTGCGCCCCAGGCAGACGCCGTGACGTGCAATGCGGTCGAGCCGAGCCCGATCAGCGCGTACAGCGTGGCGAGCAGCATCAGCGACCAGCGCCCGCCGACCACGGTGCCCGTGGGCGTGCGCAGCACCTCCTTCATCAGCCACAGGCCGCCCGCGACGAAGGCGAGGCTCGTGAGCACATTGACCGGCTCGGCCCACAGGCCGGGCGCGGTGCGCTCGCAGAAATCCCTCACGAAGGCGCTCGCGGAGGCGGAGACGGCGTGGCCGTGCGGCGTCTGCATGGACAACCCGGTTCAACAGCAGGCAGATGACAACGCGATGAAGATGGCAAAGGCCGTTCCTGCGGCGCGGTCGCACGAGGGCACGACGGTTGCCGCGTGACACGCAGGCGTGGCCGTGTTGCCTGCCGCGCCGCAACAGGAGACAGGCATGGACAAGACGCGTTACCTTCGGCACGTGGTGCACGTGGTGGTCTGGCTCGCGGCGGCAGGCGCCGCCGGCGCGCAGACGAGACCGGGTGCGCTGCCCGGCAATCCGGCGCCCGACCTCGTGCCGCCGCCGGTCACTCAGCCCGACGCCGTGCGCCACGCAGCGGGGCCCGAGGAGTCGCGCATGCGTTCGGACCCGTTCATGGACTTCAACGACCCGCGGGTGCGCTCGGAAATGTCGCAATGCACGGCGCTGCCGCGCGAAGCCCGCAGCGAGTGCGTGCGCAACCTGGGCGACGCCGGAGCCGACCGCACCACGACGCCGGGCAGCGCCGCGCCGAACGCGCCTTCGCCTGCCGGCGAACGGGGCATGCCGCTGCGCGACCGCGACCCTGGGGTGACCCTGCCGCGTTGAGCCGCAGCGCGCGTCAGGCGGCGATCACGGCTTCGTTCGCGGCCTGCAAGGAGGCTTCGGGCTCGATCCAGGCTGCCTCCGCCGCTGCCGCGCCCCGGTACATCTCGCCGAACAACGGCTGGCGCTGCAGCAGCTCGGCCACGGTGCCGACGTCCTGCACCCGGCCGGCGACCATCAGCACGACCTGGTCGAAGTGATCGAGCAGCGTCATGCGGTGCACCGACGCCACGATGGTGGCGTTGGGAAAAGCCGCTTCCATGCGCTGATGGATCGCCAGTTCGGTCAGCGGATCGAGCGCGCTGGTCGGCTCGTCGAGCAGGATCAGCGAACTGTCCCGTGCGGCGAGCACGCCGCGCGCGAGCGCCAGGCGTTGGCGCTGCCCGCCCGACAGATTGAAGCCCCGCTCCGAGATCGGGGTGTCGAGCCCCTGGGGCAGGCGGTCGAGCACCGCGTCGAAGGCACTCACCTTCACCGCCTGTTGCAGCGCGATGTCGTCGACCGGCATGTCGAAGGTGATGTTCTCGCGCACGCTGGCTTCGAAAATCTCGGCTTCCTGCGGGATCAGCGTGGCGATCTGGCCCAGGTGCCGCAGCCCGAGCTGGGCCACGCCATCGACCTCGTAGTGCCCATGCTGGGTGTCGTACAGGCCGGCCAGCACGCGCAGCAGCGTGCTCTTGCCGGCGCCGCTGGGGCCCACGAGCGCCACGCGCGAGCCGCGCCTGAGTTCGAGCGAAAGGTGATGCAGGCCGCCGCGGTCGCTGTCCTGACCGGCGTGCCGGAAACCGATGTCGGCCAGCGACAGCGTGTGCCAGTCGGCCGCGATGGTGGGGCCGGCGTCCTGGCGTTCCTCGGCCTGCAAGATGGGGTCGGCGCTGGCGAAGTTGGTGCGCATGCGCGCGAAGTTCTGGTAGTTGGCCGCGAGTGAGCCGACCACGCCACCGGCCTGCTGTGCGTACTGGTAGATCATGAACAGGCTGCCGAGCAGCAACGTGCCGCCGGCGCCGGAGGTCTGCCATGCGAAGCTGACGACCAGACCCCAGGTCAGGACCACTGTCAGCAGGTCGACCGCGCACCACTTCCATTCGTTCAGCACGATGGCCCGCTTGAGCGGCTCGAACACCGTGAGCAGCCGCTTGTCGAGCAGCCGCTGCGAAGCGTGCTGCAGGCGCAGGCTCATCACCGTCGAGACGTTGCCGATGAAATCGAGCAGGCCCGCGGCGTAGCGACGGCTGGCCTGGTTCTCGCGCGAGGCGAGCCGCATCAGGGCCTGGTCGAAACGCACGATCACGAGGCCCACCGCGAGGTAGCCGACGACCGCCAAGGCGCCGGTACCGCGCGACAGCAGGGTCAGCGCGATCAGCGGGCCGAGGATGTTGACGGCGTTCTGCAGGTAGATGAACTGCGTCTGCGTGAAGTCGTACAGCGCGTGGCTCGCCTGATCGACGCGATGCTGCACGTCGCCGGAATGGTGACGGTCGTGCCAGGCCAGCGGCACGCGGGTGAGCTTGGCGTACAGGGCGCCGGAGATGCCGCGGCGCACGCGCACCCCCACCGAGCGTTCGAGCACGCGCCCCGGGCCGTGCATGGACCACGCTGCGACGTACACGCCGACGATCGCGGCGATCCACGTGCCGGCGTGGGAGAGCCCGGCCTTGCCGCCGGTCTGGATGGCGTTGATCGCCTGCGCGGCGAGCCACGGCACGCTGAGCTTGAGCAACTGCGAGCTGACCAGCAGCGACATGGCCGCCATCCAGCGCAAGCGCATGCCACGGGCGTGGTGCCATACGTGGCGGTACAACGTGCCGACGCTGGCGGATTCGATCGTGGCGGAGGGGCTGGTGCTCATGGCGCGCGCGGGGAGATGCGATGCCACGCACTGTAGGCAGCTCGTCCCAGGCGCGACAGTCGGGCCGGCGCTGCACGCAACATAGGAAAGCGCCTGACAGGTAACACGCCCGTCCGTGACAGGCTGCTCACGATTGAAAAAACTACACGCTGCGCGGCGGCTTGCGGCCCGGCCGCGGCCCGAGCAGTGCATGCAACGGTCGTTGCGCTGCGTCGACTTCGTTGATGAAGGTGCAGACGATCTTCATGCGCGGCACCCGGCGGCACACGCTGCGCAGCGCCAGCAGCATGGGCACCGCGATCAGCGCGCCGGCCATGCCCCAGATCCACCCCCACACCATCACCGAGAGGAACACGAACACCGGGTTCAGGCGCAGCCGCCTGCCCATCAGCCAGGGGCCGACGAGGTTGCTCTCAAGCGCGTTGAGCGCCAGGAAGGCAAGGGCCGGCGCAAGCATCGACCCGGCGTCGACGAAGCTGGTGATGCCGGCCATCAGCAGCAGCACCGTCATCAGCACCGGCCCGATGTAGAAGATGAAGTTGAGCAGCGCGGCAAGGGTGCCCCACAGGATGGGGTTGGGCAGCCTGATCGCATGCAACGCGAGGCCGGTGGCCACGCCGAGCCCGATGTTGAGCAGCGTCATCGTGGTGAGAAAACGCCCGATGTCGCGCTGCGCCTCGCGGATGCCGGACAGCACCAGCGCCCGCGCGCGCGGCCGTGCGATGGCCGCGACGCCGCGCCAGACGAGGTGGTATTCGGTGGCGAGCAGGAAGAACAGCAGGATCACCGTGGCCGCCGCCGAGATCGAGAAGTACCAGAACTGCCCCAGCACCACCCGCGTGAGCGCCATGCCTTCGGTGCGCAACTGCTCGCGCAGCTCCAGCGCTTCCAGTGGCGAGGGGTTGGGGTCGACGGCCGTTCCGCTGCCCGGCAGTGCCGCGCGCAGCCGCTGCGCCGCTTCCATCACCTGCTGCAGGTTCGACGGTGCGCGCTCCCACCACGCCGCCGCGGGCGTGACCAATGTGCTGCCGAACAGCAGCAGCAACGCGAGCAGCATGCCGAGCACCAGCCCGGCCCCCAGCGGGGCCGGCACGCCGAGTGAGCGCAGGCGCCGCACCGGCGGTGCGAGCACGAAGGTGAACGTGATCGCGAGCGCCACCGGCAGCAGCACCACCTTGGCGGCGCGCAGCAGGAACACCACCGCCACGGCCAGCAGGACCTGGCCGACCCACGGCGGAATGCCGCGGGCCGGCGGCGGTGCCACCGGGGGCGACATCAACGCTGCTCGAGCTGCCCTTGCTCGTCGGAGAACAGCATTTCGACGCGGCGGTTCAACTGCCGGCCGGCGGGCGTCTCGTTGTTGGCCACCGGGTAGGCCTCGCCGTGCGGCTGGATCTCGATGCGATCGCTCGGCACACCCTGGCGTACCAGCGCCTGCTCGACCGCTTCGGCACGGCGGCGCGACAACTCCAGGTTGTAGCTCTCGCTGCCGGTGCTGTCGGTGTAGCCCTCGATCAGCAGCTTGCGCTCGGGGTAGCGCTGCAGCAGCTCGGCCACGCGGTCGAGCGTGCGGGCGGCACCCGGCTTCAGCGTGGCCTGGCCGACGTCGAACAACACGTCCTGCAGCGTGATCACCATGCCGCGGTCGGTATTGCGTGCTTGCAGTTGCTGCAATTCCTGTTCGAGCTGCTGTGCACGCTGCGCCTCGGTCTGGGCCTGTTGCTGCGCTGCCGACGCCTGTTGCTGCGCCGCCTGTGCCTGGGCCTGCGCGGCCGCTGCCCGCGCCTGGGCGGTGGCCGCCTGCGACTGCGCGGTTTGTGCCTCCGCCGTACGCGCTTCGGCACGCACCCGTTCACGCTCCGCGCTGGCCTGCTGCACGCGCGCTTCGGCCTCGCGTTGCGCGCCGGTTTCGCGCGCCACCACCGTCAGCTGCTTGGCGAGGTAGGCGAGGTGGTTGGTCTGCGCGGGGTCGCGTTCGTCGTTCCAGGCGGCGTCGGCCCGGTCCAGGGCCTTGCGCGCGCGGTCCAGTTCGACGGCGGCGCCCTGCACGACGGTCGGGTTGTTGCTGACGGTGCCGTAGAGCTGGCGCGCTTCTTCCAGTGCGGCGTTGGGTTGCGGTGGGCGACTGGCGCAGGCTCCCAGCAGGGCGAGCACGGCCGCGGCGGCGGTCAACCGAAGCGAGTGGTTCATGAAAGGTCTCCTTTCTTGATTGGGTTTATCAGGAGGCGGGGCGGGTGCCGGAGCGCTGGATCTCGTCGCGCAGCATGCGGATGCTCTGCTCGATCTCGGCGACGGCGCGGCGCGACTTCTCGGCGTTGGCCTTGGCAGCCGCCACGCGGGCGTCGACTTCTGCCTGCTCGGCCAGACGGCGAGCCTTTTCGTGCTCTTCGGCGCGCAGCGCAGTGCGTGCGGCATCGAGTTTCTGCCGTGCCTGGTTCAGTTCCAGCGGCGCGTGCTCGGTGGCGCCGGCCGTGGTGGCGCTTTCGATCGCGGACTGGCCGACGGCAAGTTCGGCTTCAGGCGCCTCGGGCTTGCTCGCGCAGCCTGCCAGCGCGATGCCCGCCGCGACCGCGAGGCAGGCCGCCAGCCGCGAGGGGGAGGGGGGCCGGTTCAGTGGCTTCATACAGGGGCCTTTCGAACGAGTGGAGACCCCTCGGGCTCAGCAGCTTTCGTTCCTGCCTCGCAAGCTCCACGAGCGGTTGGAGTCTCTGCGCGCAATGCCACGCAAGACAAGACAGACGGGCGCAGGCCGCGGTGCGTCGACAGCGGCCGGCTGGATCCTTTGCCACAATCGCTGCCATGTCCGACGACTCTCTGTTCGCCGCGCCCGCGGCAGGCTCAGACGCCCCGCTGGCCGAGCGGCTGCGCCCGCGCACACTGGACGAAGTCATCGGGCAGCAGCACCTGCTCGGGCCGGCCAAGCCGTTGCGCGCTGCCTTCGAATCCGGCCAACCGCATTCGATGATCCTGTGGGGGCCGCCCGGTGTCGGCAAGACCACGCTGGCGCGGCTGATGGCCGATGCGTTCGATGCGCAGTTCATCCAGATCTCTGCCGTGCTCGGCGGCGTGAAGGACATCCGCGAAGCGGTGGAGCAGGCCCAGGTGGCGCGCAGCATGGGCCGGCGCACCATCGTGTTCGTCGACGAGGTGCACCGCTTCAACAAGGCGCAACAGGACGCCTTTCTGCCGCACGTCGAGTCGGGCCTGTTCACCTTCATCGGTGCGACCACCGAGAACCCCTCCTTCGAGGTGAATTCGGCGCTGCTCTCGCGCGCGACGGTGCACGTGCTGCAGGCCCTGGGCGACGACGACATGCGCTCGCTGTTGCAGCGTGCCCAGGCCCTGCTGCAATCCCCGGGGCTCACCGACGCTGCGCGCGACCGGCTGATCGGCTACGCCGACGGCGACGCGCGCCGCCTGCTCAATACCTACGAGAACCTCGTGCGCATGAGCGGCCCGCAGGGTCTGCTGGAGATCGACGAGGCGATGCTCGAACGCTCGCTCGGCGAGCAGCTGCGCCGCTACGACAAGGGCGGCGAGCAGTTCTACGACACCATCTCGGCGTTGCACAAGTCGGTGCGCGGCTCCGACCCCGATGCTTCGCTGTACTGGTTCGTGCGCATGCTCGACGGTGGTGTCGACGCGCGCTACATCGCCCGCCGCCTGGTGCGCATGGCGAGCGAAGACATCGGCCTGGCAGATCCTCGTGCGTTGCGTCTCACGCTCGACGCGGCCGAAACCTACGAGCGACTCGGCTCACCCGAAGGAGAGCTGGCGCTGGCCGAGGCGGTCGTCTACCTGGCCGTGGCGCCGAAATCGAACGCCGTCTATGCGGCCTACAAGGCGGCGCGCGCGTTCGTCAAGCAGGACGGCACCCGCCCGGTGCCGCTGCACTTGCGCAACGCGCCGACGCGGCTGATGAAGGACCTCGGGTACTCGAAGGGCTACCGCTACGCGCACGACGAGGACGAAGCCTTCGCGGCAGGGGAACGTTATTTGCCCGACGGCGTCCCCGACGACCTGCGCTTCTACGCCCCCGCTCCAAGGGGTCTGGAGATCCGCATCGGAGAAAAACTCGAAGAGTTGCGTCAAAAGAACGAGCAATCGCGCAAAAAGCGATGATCTTTCTGAATCGTCGTTGGATTGACAGCTTAAGGAGGGTAAACCCCGAACTTTTCACCGCGAGGTGCTTGGCTACAATCCGCGCCACTTTGCGGGTCGAGAGAGGGTAGACGGGGCTTCCCCGGGAAGCCTCTCGTCGGTCTGCTCGAGCCGGCAACGGGAGCAACCCTCGTTGCCGGCTTGCTGTTTGAGACTAGAGTCGATCCGCGCACAGACGCCCCAACTGCGAACCAACAGAGGGGGACGACGGGCCCGGATTTTGCTCCGTCCCGACGTTTATTTTTCCTCGGAGACCGACTGATGGACATCTTCCTCCAACAGATCATCAACGGTCTGGTGCTCGGCAGCATGTATGCGCTGGTGGCACTGGGCTACACGATGGTCTACGGCATCATCAGCCTGATCAACTTCGCACACGGCGAAGTGCTGATGGTGGGCGCCCTGACCAGCTGGACCGTGGTGACGTTCCTGCAAGAAGTCGCCCCCGCGATGCCCGGCTGGCTGATGATGCTGATCTCGCTGATCTGCGCCATCGTCGTCTGTGCGACGCTCAACTTCGCGATCGAGAAGATCGCCTACCGGCCGCTGCGCAATGCGCCGCGCCTGGCCCCCCTGATCACCGCCATCGGCATGTCCATCCTGCTGCAGACGCTGGCGATGATCATCTGGAAGCCGAATCCCAAGCCCTATCCGCTGCTGCTGCCCACCGAGGTCATCCCCATCGGCGGCGCCGTGATCACGGTGACGCAGGTGCTGATCCTCGCGACCACCGGCATCTTGCTGATCGGTCTGCTGTGGCTCGTCAACAAGACCAAGCTCGGCCGCGCAATGCGCGCCACCGCCGAGAACCCCCGCGTGGCCAGCCTGATGGGCGTGCGCCCCGACATGGTGATCTCCGCCACCTTCATCATCGGCGCGGCGCTCGCTGCCGTGGCCGGCGTGATGTGGGCGGCCAACTACGGCACCGTGCAGCACTCGATGGGCTTCCTGCCCGGCCTGAAGGCCTTCACGGCGGCGGTGTTCGGCGGCATCGGCAACCTGACCGGCGCCATGGTGGGCGGCGTGCTGCTCGGGCTGATCGAAGCCATCGGCTCCGGCTACCTGGGCGAGCTGACCGGCGGCGTGCTGGGCAGCCACTATGCCGACATCTTCGCCTTCCTCGTGCTGATCCTCGTGCTGACGCTGCGGCCCTCCGGCCTGCTCGGCGAGCGCGTGGCGGATCGGGCCTGACCGCCAGGAGAGACCAACATGTTGCAAAAGAACAAGCTGCTGTCCTTCGTGCTGATCGGCGTGGCGCTGGTCGTGCTGCCCCACATCGCGCTGTACTTCGGCCAGGGCTGGGTGCGCATCATCGACCTCGCGCTGCTGTACGTGATGCTCGCGCTGGGCCTGAACATCGTGGTCGGCTATGCCGGCCTGCTCGACCTGGGCTATGTCGCCTTCTACGCGGTGGGTGCCTACCTGTTCGCGCTGATGGCTTCGCCCCATTTGTGGGAGACCTTTCCGGCCGTCGCACAGTTGTTCCCCGATGGGTTGCACACGCCGATCTGGGTGATGGTGCCGCTGGCAGCCGGTCTGGCTGCACTGGCGGGCGTGCTGCTCGGCACGCCGGTGCTGCGGCTGCGCGGCGACTACCTCGCCATCGTCACGCTCGGTTTCGGTGAAATCATCCGCGTGTTCATGAACAACCTGGAGCACCCGGTCAACATCACCAACGGCCCGCGCGGCCTGAGCGCGATCGATTCGATGCGCATCTTCGGCTTCGACTTCGGTTCGCCGCTGCGCATCGGCGAGTACCTCGTGCCGCCGGTGGTGAAGTACTACTACCTGTTCGTCGTGCTGGTGCTGGTGAGCATCGTGATCTGCCACCGGTTGGCCACCTCGCGCATCGGCCGCGCCTGGATGGCGATCCGCGAAGACGACACCGCGGCCAAGGCGATGGGCATCAACGTGCGCAACATGAAGCTGCTGGCCTTCGGCATGGGCGCCACCTTCGGCGGCGTCGCGGGCTCGATGTTCGCGGCCTTCCAGGGCTTCATCTCGCCGGAATCGTTCAGCCTGATGGAATCGATCATGATCGTCGCGATGGTCGTGCTCGGCGGCCTGGGCCACCTGCCCGGCGTGGTGCTCGGCGCACTGCTGCTGGCTGCGCTGCCCGAGGTGTTGCGCTACGTGGCCGGCCCGCTACAGGAAATGACCGGCGGCCGCCTGGATGCCGCCATCCTGCGCCAGCTGCTGATCGCACTGGCCATGATCATCGTGATGCTGCTGCGTCCGCGCGGCCTGTGGCCGGCGCCCGAGCATGGCAAGGCGGCTCCACAGCCCGCGACGAAGTGAGGGATACAAGAGCATGAGCAACAACGACGTCATTCTGAAGGTCGCTGGTGTGTCCAAGCGCTTCGGCGGCCTGCAGGCGCTGAGCGACGTGGGCATCGAGATCAAGCGCGGACAGGTGTACGGCCTGATCGGCCCCAACGGTGCCGGCAAGACCACCTTCTTCAACGTGATCACCGGGCTGTACACGCCGGATTCCGGCAGCTTCGAACTCGAAGGCAAGCCCTACAAGCCGACGGCGGTGCACGAGGTGGCCAAGGCCGGCATTGCGCGCACGTTCCAGAACATCCGCCTGTTCGCCGACATGACGGCGGCCGAGAACGTGATGGTCGGGCGCCACATCCGCACCCGCTCGGGCCTCGCCGGCGCCGTGTTCCGCACCCGGTCGTTCAAGGAAGAAGAGGCGCAGATCCGCGAGCACGCGCTGAAGCTGCTCGACTACGTCGGCATCGGCGCCTACGCCGATTACAAGGCCCGCACGCTGAGCTACGGCGACCAGCGTCGCCTGGAGATCGCCCGCGCGCTGGCCACCGATCCCAAGCTCATTGCGCTCGACGAACCGGCCGCCGGCATGAACCAGACCGAGAAGGTGGTGCTGCGCGAGCTGATCGACCGCATCCGCAATGACGGTCGCACCATCTTGCTGATCGAACACGACGTGAAGCTCGTGATGGGCCTGTGCAACCGCGTGACGGTGCTCGACTACGGCAAGCAGATCGCAGAAGGCACGCCGGCCGACGTGCAGCGCAACGAAAAGGTGATCGAGGCTTACCTCGGCGCCGGCCATGCGGCACACTGACTCCCGCCCCTGATACGAAAGCATTCGAAGATGACTCAGACCATCCTCAAGATCAGCGGCTTGAAAGTGGCCTATGGCGGCATCCAGGCCGTCAAGGGCGCGTCGCTTGAAGTGAAGCAAGGCGAACTGGTGAGCCTGATCGGTGCCAACGGCGCCGGCAAGACCACCACGCTGAAGGCGGTGACGGGCACGCAGCCCATCGCCGACGGCACTGTCGAATACCTCGGCCAGCCCTGCAAGGGCACGGGCGCCTGGGACCTGGTGAAACAGGGCCTGGTGATGGTGCCGGAGGGTCGCGGCACCTTCACACGCATGACGATCACCGAGAACCTGTTGATGGGCGCGTTCACCCGCAACGACAAGGAGATCGACGCCGACATCGAGAAGGTGTTCGCGCTGTTCCCGCGCCTGAAGGAACGCCGCAACCAGCTGGCGGGCACGATGTCGGGTGGCGAGCAGCAGATGCTCGCGATGGGCCGTGCCCTGATGGCACGTCCCAAGTTGTTGCTGCTGGACGAACCCTCGATGGGCTTGTCGCCGATCATGGTCGACAAGATCTTCGAGGTCGTGAACGACATCCACCAGCAGGGCGTCACCGTGTTGCTCGTCGAGCAGAACGCCAGCCGCGCACTGCAGCTCGCGAACCGCGGCTACGTGATGGAATCCGGCGAGATCACGATGACCGGCGACGCCAAGGAACTGCTCAACGATCCGAAGGTGCGGGCGGCCTACCTGGGCGAGTGAGTTCCACCGCGCCTCCGTCAGGGTGCAAGAGGCCGCCGCGAGGCGGCCTTTTTTCTTGGGCTCGTGCAGAATCCGGGCCGCTGATTGCCTGGTGAGTGTGCACTGTTCAGCTGTTATTCAGCGGGCGACGCACCGAGTTGAGATCAAAATCGCAGTTGCGCTGCGCTCCAGGGTTGTTCCCGATTCGTAAGACCGCACCGATACGGCAGCCTCGCGCGGCTCTCGTTGCCGTCAGGAGAATTTCATGAACACCCGTCGCGCCTTTGTCGCGCTCTCGCTCGCGCTGGTCGCAGGGCCCCTCGCCGCGCAATCCTCGAAGCCGGTGCGCATCGGCTTCATCTGTCCCTTCAGTGGAGGTTCGGCTGATTTCGGCAACAGCGCCCGGCTCGGCGCCGAACTGGCGACGAAGGAGATCAACGAGGTGGGGGGCTACCTGGGTCGTCCGATCGAGCTCGTCGCGCGTGACGACAAGGCCATCCCTGACGAAGGCCGAAAGGTGTCGGAAGAGCTGGTGTTGAAGGAGAAGGTCGACTTCACGATCGGGTTCTGCAATACGGGCGTGGCGATGAAGTCGCTGGATGTCTTCCAGAGCCACAAGCACCTGCTTGTCGTTCCCGTGGCCACCGGTTCTGCGATCACCGCGGAGTACCCGCCCAACCAGAGTTATGTGTTCCGCATGTCCGCACGCGACACGCTGCAGGCTGCGTTTCTCGTCGACGACATCGTCAGGCGCGGCATCAAGCGCGTGGCCGTGCTTGCCGACAACACAGGCTATGGCGAAGGCGGGCTGAAGGACCTGGAGCGCTTTCTTGCCGACAAGAAGCTCAAGCCGGTGCACGTGGCGCGATTTCCGCTGGGCGTGAAGGATCTCTCGGAAGAAGTGCGGGCCGCCAAGGCGGCGGGTGCAGAGGCCCTGGTCGGCTACACGGTGGGGGCCGAGTTCGCGGTGCTGGCGCAGGCGCGCGTGGCGGCCGGGTTCTCCGGGCCGTTCTACGGCCCCTGGCCGCTGTCGTTCCGGACGGTCCCCGAGAAAGCTGGTGCCGCCTCGGACGGCGCGATGATGGTCCAGACCATCATTCCCGACATATCCAACGAGCGCCGCATGTCCTTCATTGCCCGGCTCAAGCGCCACGCCGGCAATGAGCCGGTCGGCTCCCTGATGGCTGCCGCGCAGACATACGACGCCGTGCACCTGATGCTGCGTGTGTTGTTCCAGAGCAAGGGCGACACCTCGGGTGATGCACTCAAGCGCGCGCTGGAGAACCTGGAGCGCCCGTATGCCGGTGTCGTGACGACGCACGAGAAGCCGTTCTCCCCCAGCGACCACGATGCGTTCTCGCGCAACATGATCTGGCTCGGTGTGTGGCGCCGGGGGGAGATCCAGTTCCAGTACCCCGAGGACGCGAAGCGCTCCAGTTTCATCCGCCGCAAGGAGCTGTGAGGCTCACGCGCGTGCCGCGCGCACGAGTGCGGCGTCGAGCAGGTGCATCGCCTGCTCGATCTCGTCCTCGCCGCAATTGAGCGCCGGCATGAAGCGCAGCCGATGCGGCCGCACCGGGTTGACCAGCAGCCCTGGCGTGTCGCCTGTCGGGCTCATGGCGGCGTCGGCGACGTGGTGCGCATTCAGCGAGGGCGGCAGATCGAGCGCTTGCAGCAGGCCGGTGCCGAGCACGCCGCCCAGGCCGTGACGGGCCGACAGCGCCGCGAGGCGCGCGCGCAGCAACGCTCCCATCTCGACCACCTGTTCAAGGAACGCCGGCTCGCTCACGCGCTGCAGCACGGCCTGCGCCGCAGCGCAGACCAACGCATTGCCGTTGAAGGTGCCGCCCTGGTCGCCCGGCTCGAAGCAGCATGCGTCTTCCCGCGCCAGCACGGCGCCGATCGGCACGCCGCCGCCCAGGCCCTTGCCCAGCGTCATCACGTCGGGCCGCACGCCATAGCGCTCGAAGGCGAACAGCGAACCCGTGCGCGCCATGCCGGTCTGCACCTCGTCGACGATCAGCAGCAGGCCGTGTTGGTCGCACAACTCGCGCAAGCCGCGCACGAAGCCCGGGGCGGCCTCGATGACACCGGCCTCGCCCTGCACCAGTTCCAGCATCACGGCCACCGTGTTGGAGGAGATACGGGCCGCGACGCTGTCGAGGTGGTTGAACGGGGCCTTCGGGAAGCCGGGCACCTGCGGCGCGAAGAGCCGGTCGAACCCGGGCTTGCCGCTCGCGCTCATCGTCGCCAGCGTGCGCCCATGGAAGCCGTTCTCGAAGGTGACGATCTCGAACGCGCCGCCCTTGCGCACGCGGCCGTACTTGCGTGCGAGCTTGATCGCCCCTTCATTGGCCTCGGCGCCGTTGTTCGTGAAGAACACGCGCTCCAGCTTGCTCGCTTGCACGAGCTGCGACGCCAGCTCGATCGCGCGGTCGTTGTAGAAGCCCGGGCCGGTGTGCAGCAGGCGGGTGGCCTGTGCCGCGAGCGCGGCCGCGATCTCGGGTGCGCCGTGTCCGAGCGCGTTCACGGCCCAGCCCTGCACGAAGTCGAGGTAACGTCGCCCGGTCGAGTCCCACAGCCAATGCCCGTTGCCGCGCACGAACACGTGCTGCGGACGGTTCGTCACGCGCATCAGCGCATCGACGGGGTAGTGGTGGAAGCTGACGGAGTCGAAGCTCATGGTTTCCTCGCTGTGTGGGCCTTCTTCAGGCCGGGCGCCCTCATCCTCTTTCGAGGGCAAACAAAAAGGCCACGAGGGGTACTCGTGGCCTTGGGTTGGTGTGCCTCCGTGCGGAGCCAAACAGGAACGAGCCCTCAACGTCGTCGTCGAGTACGTCGGTTCCAATGTTTGGTGGCGAACGGGAGCTGCTTCAACATGAGACGCAGACTAAGCGAGTTTGTTGCGGTGCGTCAAACGCCGAGTTGGGGGATGTCGTGAAAACGCAGCGGTGCGGCGTCACTCGATCTTCGCGCCGCTGGCCTTCACCACCTGCTCGTACTTGCCAAGTTCGGCCTTCACGAACTCTGCAAACTGCTGCGGCGTGGTCGGCGAGGGCTCGGCCATGAAGGTGGCAAAGCGGGTCTTCACGTCGGGCGCGTTCAGTGCGGCAACGAAAGTCTCGTTCAGCCGGGACACCACATCGGCCGGTGTCCTGGCGGGGGCGAACAACCCGAACCAGGTGTCGATCGCGAAGCCGGGCAGGCCCGACTCGGCGATCGTCGGCAGCTCGGGCATCGCACTCGAACGCTGCGGTGTCGTCACCGCCAGGGCCTTCAGCTTGCCTGCACGGATGTTGGCGGAGGCCCCGGCGAGGTTGTCGAAGTTCAGGTCCACCTGCCCCGCCAGCAGGCCGAGCTGCGCCGGCGCGGCGCCCGCATACGGGATGTGCACCATGCTCACCTTGGCTTGCGTCTTGAACATCTCGCCTGCAAGGTGGCCGGCGCTGCCGTTGCCACCGGAGCCGTAGTTCAGCCGGCCCGGATTCTTGCGCGCGTAGGCGATCAGGTCCTGCAGGGAATTGATGTGCAGCCGCGCGGCCGTGTCGTTGTTCATCACGAGCACGTTCGGCACACGCGCCACCAGCGTGATGGGCGCGAAGTCGCGGATCGGGTCGTAGGGCACGCGGGCATAGAGCCACGGGTTGATCGCGTGCGTTGCCACGGCACCCATCACGATAGTGTTGCCGTCGGCGGCAGCCTTCGCGACATGATCGGCGCCGAGATTGCCACCGGCCCCAGGACGGTTCTCGACGATCACGGTGCCCAGTGCATCCTTGGCCTTGTCGGCCAGCAGGCGTGCAATGGCATCCAGCGGACCGCCTGCCGGATACGGCACGACGAGCTTGACGGTGCGCGTCTGTGCATGGAGCAGCGAAGGGAAGGAAAGCGCGCAGCCGAGGGCAGCATGCGCTTGCAGCCAGAGTCGTCGGTTCATCGGTACGGCGTGGGCGCGAAAGGCGCCTGCGAGAAACGAAAGGAGCTCCAGTATGGCGGGCCCTTGTCGCTGGCGCGGGCGATGCGGGCGAACATCGCGCTTGCATGCTGCTTTTCGGTGAAGCGTGAACATGGGAGGTCGCGTTGTTTCCCATGTGGAGGTTCGTGCGGGATCGAGATGGCGGGGTACTGTGCTCCGCTCATGTCCCCCGCGCCGGGCTTTGCCCGCCGCTCCTCCTTTACTTCGCTACGCACAGCACCCCGCCATCTCGATCTGGAGCCGTCTCTTGCGTGCGACAGGCCGAGCGAGCGTTTCCAGACGAGGTTGCCGGGTGGCCGGCGAAGCGAAGTAAAGGAGGAGGCCCAGGCGTCAGCCCGGGCCGGGGGACATGAGCGGAGCCGGCCACCCGGCAACCTCGTCCCGCGCAAACGCGGCGCGCGGGAACGGTGAGCCCGCCGAGGAAGCAGCCTTCAGTGCTTGTCGGCTTCGCTGGTGAAGGAGTCTGCGTAGAACTCTTCAGCAGGCAACCTGCAATGCAGCGTGAAATCGCGCTGTGCCGACTCCACCATCACCGGCGCCCCGCACGCATAGACCTGGTGCCCCGAGAGATCCGGCAAGTCCTGCATCACCGCCTGGTGCACGAAGCCCGTGCGACCCGCCCAGCCATCTTCGGGTTTGGGCTCGGACAGCACCGGCACGTACTGCAGGTTCGGCATCGCAGCCGCGGCCTGCTCGGCCCACTCGTGCAGGTACAGGTCGGCCTTGCTGCGGCAGCCCCAGTACAGCACGGCAGGGCGGGTGATGCCCTTGAACTGCATGTGCTCGATCAGCGCCTTGATGGGCGCAAAGCCGGTGCCCGAGGCCAACAGCACGATCGGCTTGTCGGAGTCTTCGCGCAGGAAGAAGCTGCCGAACGGGCCCTCGAGCCGCAGGATCTCCTTCTCCTTCATCGCACCGAACACGTGGTCGGTGAACTTGCCGCCGGGCATGTGGCGGATGTGCAGCTCGATGCCTGGCTTCTCGGCCTGGGTGTGCGGCGCGTTGGCCATCGAGTAGCTGCGCCGCGCGCCGTCACGCAGGATGAATTCGACGTACTGACCCGCGTGGTACTGCAACTGGTCGTTGGCGGGCAGCTGCAGCTTGAGCACGGCCACGTCGGGCGCGACCTTCTCGATCGTGCTGACGCGACACGGCATCTTCTTGATCGGGAACTGCCCTGCACCGACCACCTCACGCGACTCGATGACGATGTCGGTCTGGGGGGTGGCGCAGCAGGTCAGCGTGTAGCCCGCGTCTTCCTCGGCGGGCGACATGGCCTTCACCTGGTGGGCGCCGTGGATCACGCGGCCATCGAGCAGGCGGCTCTTGCACGAGCCGCAGGCGCCGTCCTTGCAACCGTAGGGCAGGCCCACGCCCTGGCGGATCGCGGCGGCCAGCACGGTTTCGTCGCGCTGGACGTCGAAGGTGTGGCCGCTCGGCTGCACGGTCACGGTGAAGGTCATGGGAAGCTCTCCTGAAAGGCTGGCACGATGCCTGGCCCATACACTGCGAAACCCGACATTTTGCCCCGGTTGCAAAGGCCCGACGCCGGGCCGGCCGTCCTGCCATGACCCTGCCTGCCCCTACCCCGTTGCGCCGCCCCCGTTTGCTCATCGTCGGCTGCGGCGATGTCGGCATGCGCGTGCTGCGCCTGCTTGGCCGCCGATGGCGGGTGTTTGCGCTCACGTCGAGACCCGAACGCGCGCACGAGCTGCGTGCCCTGGGGGCCGTGCCCGTGGTGGGCGACCTCGACGCACCCGTCACGCTCGGCCGGCTGGCGGGGTTGGCCGATGCGGTGCTCCACCTCGCCCCGCCTCAGTCGAGCGGCGTGAGGGACCTTCGAACCGCGGCGCTGGTACAGGCGCTGGCCCGCAAGGGCCGTGTGCGCCGGCTGGTGTACGGCAGCACCACCGGGGTCTATGGCGATGCGGGCGGGGCGTGTTTCGACGAAACCCGCGCGGTCGCGCCTGCCACCGACAGGGCGAGGCGCCGCGTCGATGCGGAAGACCGGCTGCGCTGGTTCGGGCGCGCGTGCGGCGTGCGCGTGACGGTGCTGCGCATTCCGGGCATCTATGCGAGCGACCGACCGGGCGGGCACCCGCGCGAGCGGTTGTTGCGCGGCACGCCGGTGCTCGATGCGGCCGACGACGTCTACACCAACCACATCCATGCGGACGACCTGGCGCGCGCCTGCGTGGCGGCGCTGGTGCGCGGGCTGCCGCAGCGGGTGGTGCATGCCAGCGACGACACCGCGTTGAAGATGGGCGACTACTTCGACCTGGCCGCCGACCTGTGCGGGCTACCCCGCCCGCCGCGCATTGCACGTGCCGAGGCGGCGCGGCAGTTTTCGCCGGTGCAACTGTCGTTCATGAGCGAGTCGCGTCGGCTGCGCAACGAGCGCCTCAAGCGTGAACTGAGGCTGAAGCTGCGTCATCCGACCGTGCGCGAAGGGTTGGCGCCGTAGCGCCGAGTGCTTGCCCGCGGGATCAGATCCCGACCGAGCGGCGCAGGGTCGTCATGCGGTCGACGGTGAGCGCCTTCAGCGTCTGCACGTCGGGGCCGCGACCCACTTCCAGCGTCACTTCCCGCTCGGGCTGAGCGCTGTCCCACAGCTTCTTGTAGAACGCGGCCAGGTTGCCGACCGGTTCGCCGTCCAGCTTGAGGATCACGTCGCCCGGTTGCAGACCGGCGGCCTCGGCCGGGCTTTCGGCGTTCACCTTCACCACGCGCACGAGGCCCTGGTGCTCGACGCAGTTCACGCCCAGCCAGGCACGCGTGCTGGGGCGGGACGTGCCGCGCTCGCGCAGTTCGCCCAGCACGGGCTTCAGCAGGTCGACCGGCACGAACATGTTGCCCGGCACCTGCCGGCCCGGGCCAGCCGCATCGGTGACCAGCAACGAGCCTATGCCCAACAGCTCGCCGCGGGCGTTGAACAGGCCGGCACCACTGTGATCGGGCCGTGGCGGAATGGTGAAGATCGCGCCCTCGATGTGATATTCCCAGTAGCCCGAATAGGCGCGCTGCGACACCACCTGGGCCACGCTCATCGCACCCGACTCGCCCCCGCTGGCCACGACGTGCGGCGCGCTCTCGTCGATGCCGCCGGAAGAGCCGAGGGGCGCCGGCGAGAGATGGTGCGGGATCAGCGGTTGCACGAGTCCGAAGCCGGTGGCGATGTCGTACGCGATGACCCGGCTGGGCAGTTCGCGGCCATCGGGCAACAGCAGGTCCACCTTTTCCGCTTCAAGGATGAGATAGCCGATCGTGAGCACCAGGCCGTCGGCGTCGATCACGACGCCCGAGCCATGCCGCAGCCGACCGAGCGTGTCGATCGAGCGCGCCCCGGGTGTGGCGAGCGATCGCACGCCGACCACGGTGGCGTTCAGTTGCTTCAGCACGCGCGCCTGCTCGGCCACGGCCGCCTCGTCGTTCGGCGCGGTAGGGGGCTGCCCCCAGCTTGTGCCCGCAGCAAGGGCCGCGGCCAGGATCACGATCGCATGCAGCCGCACAGCGTGCAGCAGGCGGGAGGAGGCGGGCAGGACGGACATGGCGCACCCCGGCAACGGCGGATGCCAGAGCATCGCGCGTTCACCTTGCCCGAGCTTGCTGCAGGGGAAAGCGCCCGCGCTGGCGCGCAGCTCAGAACCGGCGGCGGCCGCTGAACGGCGGTTGGCCGCGCCAGTAGCGGATCATCAGGAAGCCACCCAGCATGCCTCCCAGGTGGGCGAAGTGCGCGATGCCGGACACCGTGCCGGTGACGCCGAAAAAGAGCTCGAGACCGCCGTAGATCGCGACGAAGACCTTGGCCTTCATCGGAATGGGCGGGAACAGCGGCATGATCGTCCGGTTCGGGAACAGCATGCCGTAGGCAAGCAGCAGGCCGAACAGGCCACCAGAGGCGCCGACGGTCGGGTAGGGCGAGCCGGCAAAGAAGGTCACCGCCAGTTGAGCGGCCGCTGCGGTCAGCACGCTGGCGGCATAGAACTGCATGAAGCGCTTTTCACCCCACAGGCGCTCCAGCTCGCTGCCGAACATCCACAGGCCCAGCATGTTGAAGAACAGGTGGCCGATGCTGCCGTGCAGGAAGGCATACGTGACCGTCTGCCAGGGCATGAAAAGCCCGCTGCCCACCGGCCACAGTGCCAGCCAGCGCATCAGCACCGGCCCCAGGATGGCGTCGATGCAGAAGGCGGCGACGTTCACGAGCAGCAGCGTCTTGACGATGGGAGGCAGTGGCGGCATCTCGGACTTCGGGTGGCACAAAAGCTGACCATCATAGCGGTGGCTCTGTGCTCACCCTTGGGTGGACGCGTTGTTCCCGCGGCGCGTCGGGGAATGCTTGGCGGGGCAGGCATTTTTGGGCAGGAGCGCGTGCGGAGTTCGGGTTTCTGCTGGCACGCAAATCGCTTCAACGGCGCAAAGTTGACCGAACGGTCAACTTTTGACGACCGCCGAGGAGCCTGCCATGTCCGCCCACATCGTGTTGACCTCGCACCCGCGCAAGGGGGAGGCTGCGGCGTCCGGCATCCAGTGGGGTGCGCCCACACCGGCCGAGCGCGGGCCCATCGTCGCCAGCCTCACCAACCCGGTGCACCGCAACGCGATCGGCTCCCATTCGGGTGCCTACGCGGTGTACCGCGCCCTCGCAGTGGCTTCAGGCCAGCTGCAGCGCGACCACCGGCCGGACTTCACCAACACGGCACCGGCCGAGGCGATCGGGCCGCACCCGCAGTGGGCCGACCCGGACAAGATCGTCTCGCTCGACCCCTGGGGCCACATGGTGTCGTCGGCATTCGCCGACCGCATCGCCGCCGGCATGGACATCCGCCCGACGATCGCCGTGACCAAGGCCCACATCAACATGCCGGAGCTGCGCGCCGCCGTCATCGCCGGCCGCCTGCACCCTGACGGCGAGATCCTGCAGGCCAACGGCGACGTGCGCGTCACCAAGGCAGCCATCGACCCGGTGTGGTACCTGCCGGGCCTTGCCAAGCGCTTCGGCATCAAGGAAAGCGCGCTGCGCCGCAGCCTGTTCGAGCAGACTGCCGGCATGTTTCCCGAGCTGGTGACGCGCAGCGACCTGAAGGTCTTCCTGCCGCCGATCGGCGGCATGACGCTGTACTTCTTCGGCGACGTGGCCCAGCTCGGCAAGCCCGAGACGCGCGTGGCCTGCCGGGTGCACGACGAATGCAACGGCTCCGACGTGTTCGGCTCCGACATCTGCACCTGCCGCCCCTACCTGGCGCACGGCATCGAGGTGTGCATCGAGATGGCCCAGCAGGGCGGCGTCGGGCTGGTGGTCTACAACCGCAAGGAAGGCCGCGCGCTCGGCGAGGTGACCAAGTTCCTCGTCTACAACGCGCGCAAGCGGCAGACGGGCGGCGACCGCGCCGAGACCTACTTCGAGCGCACCGAATGCGTGGCCGGCGTGCAGGACATGCGCTTCCAGGAGCTGATGCCGGACGTCTTTCACTGGCTCGGCATCACGCGCATCGACCGCTGGGCCTCGATGAGCAACATGAAGCACGGCGCACTGGCCGCGCAGGGCATCGAGGTGGTGGAGCGCGTGCCGATTCCCGATGAGCTGATTCCCGCGGATGCACGGGTGGAGATGGACGCCAAGAAGGCGGCCGGCTACTTCTCGCACTACACGCCCGATGCAACCGAGCTTGCGCAGCCCAAGGGGCGGGGGCTCGAAGAATGAGCGAGCTGCCGTATTCGCACGCGCCCGGCTGGCACACGCCTGTGCCGGAGACGCATCCGGCCTCGGCCCTGTTGACGGCCGAGGCGGTGCGCCAGCGGTGCAGCGAGGTGATGGCGCATGTCGAGGCCGGCCAGTCACCGCACTTCACCTGGCACCCCGAACGGCTGCAGTCGGTGGCCGACTACGTGACCGACACGATCCGCCGAAACTACCCGGACCTGCACGTGCCGTACCACAGCCGCTGGCGACACTTCGAGGCGGGCGGCATCGATCGCTGGGGCGCGCTGAAGCGCACGGTGCAGCTCGATGCGCTGGAGCAGGCGCGCGTGCGCATCGACCTCGTGATTCCCAGCGTGTTGCTGGATGCCGGTGCAGGGCCGGACTGGCGCTATGTCGACACGGCGAACGGCGTGACACTTGCGCGTTCGGAGGGGCTGGGGGTGGCGAGTCTCGCGCTCTTCGCGTCCGGGGCGCTGTCGGCGCGGACTGCAGAACACCCGCTGCGCAGCGATGCCGTTGCGCTGGCGCACCTGCGGGCCGACGTGCTGGCGAGCGCCTTCCAGGTGCGTTCCGACAACCCGCTCGTGGGGCTTGAGGGCCGGCTGGCCCTGTTGCGGCGGTTGGGCGAGGTCGCGCATGCGACGCCGATCGTGTTCGGCACCCCGGCCCGCCTGGGTCATCTGCTCGACTACCTGCTGCTGCATGCGCGCGATGGGCACATCGAGGCCGGCTTCGTGCTTGCGACCCTGCTGCGCGCATTGGGCCCTGTCTGGCCGGGGCGGGTGTCGTTGCAAGGCGTGCCGCTCGGCGACTGCTGGCACCACCCGGGCGCAACCGACGGTCTTGTGCCCTTCCACAAGCTGACGCAGTGGCTCACCTACTCGCTGCTGGAGCCGCTTGAAGACGCCGGTCTCACCGTGACCGGGCTGGACGCATTGACCGGGCTGCCCGAATACCGCAACGGTGGGCTGCTGCTCGATCTCGAACTGCTGCGCCCGCGCGACGCATCGTTCTTCGCCGTGCGGCACACCGTCGATGAGACGGCCATCGTCGAGTGGCGTGCCGCGACCGTGATCGCGCTCGACCGCGTCGCGACGCTGGTGCGCGACCGCCTGGGCCTCGACGCCGCGGCTTTCCCGCTCGCACGTGTGCTCGAAGGCGGCATCTGGTCGGCCGGCCGGCGCATTGCCGCCGAGCGCCGTGCCGGGGGTGGGCCGCCGGTGAACATGGCCAGCGATGGCACGGTCTTCTGATCTTGATGAAAAGGAGCGAACATGAGCGTCCACGTCGTCGACCACCCGCTGCTGCAGCACAAGCTGACCTACGTGCGCAGCGAGGACACCACCACCGACAACTTTCGCCGCCTGGTGCGCGAGATCGCGTCCATGTTGGCCTATGAGGTCACGCGCGACCTCAGCACGGAGCTGATCGACATCAAGACGCCGGTGGCTTCGTGCCGCTCGCCGGTCATCAGTGGCAAGAAGCTGTGCCTCGTCTCCATCCTGAGGGCCGGCAACGGCATGCTCGACGGCATGATCGACCTGTTGCCCGGCGCACGCGTGGGCCACATCGGCTTGTACCGCGACCCTGAAACGCTGGAGCCGGTGGAGTACTACTTCAAGGTGCCGGACGACATCCAGGACCGCCTGGTGATCGTGGTCGATCCGATGCTCGCGACCGGCAATTCAGCCATTGCCGCGTTGAGCCGGTTGAAGGAGGTCGGCGTCAGCAGCCTCAAGCTGGTGTGCCTGCTCGGCTCGCCGGAAGGGGTGAAGGCGGTGCAGGCGGCGCACCCCGACGTGCCGCTCACGCTTGCCGCCGTCGACGAGCGCTTGAACGAGCATGGCTACATCGTGCCGGGGCTCGGCGATGCCGGTGACCGCATGTTCGGCACCAAGTGAAGACAGCCCCTGCCGATGCCTGCGAACGGCCCAAGGGGCGCATCCGCCGGGCCAACGAGGCCGGCATCCTGCAGGCGGCCGAGAGCGTCTTTGCGCGCAAGGGCTACGGCGGCGCCACGATGGCCGAGATCGCCGAACGCGCCGGTCTGCCCAAGTCCAACCTGCACTACTACTTCCGCACCAAGCAGGAGATCTATCGTGCCGTGCTGGCGAACACGCTGACGCTGTGGCTGGCCGAGACCGACTGCATCCATGCCGGTGCCGACCCGCGTGAAGCACTCGCGCAGTACATTCGCGCGAAGATGCACCTCACCGCGACACGGCCCGAGGCGTCGCGGGTGTTCGCCAACGAAGTGCTGCACGGCGCGCCCGAGATCGGCGCCTACCTGCGCCGCGAGCTGAAAGCGCTGGTGACCGAGAAAGCCGCGGTGCTCGAGGCGTGGATGGCGCAAGGGCGCATGGCGCGGCTCGATCCCGTGCATCTGTTCTTCACCATCTGGGCCGCGACGCAGACCTACGCCGACTTCGAGACCCAGGTGTGCGCGGTGCTCGGCAAACGGCGACTCGGTGCGGCCGATCTCGAGCAGGCCACGCAGCATGTGCTCGGGCTCATGCTGCGCGGATGCGGACTTGACTGACGGAGAAAAGAACCATGCTCGAACTGATCCTGCGGCGCTGCACCCTGCCCGACGGACGCGAAAACAACGACATCGGCATCGACGGCGGCCAGATCGTCTCGGTCGAGCCAGCGCTGGCCGCGCAGGCAGCACGCGAGGTCGATGCCGCGGGGCAACTCGTCACACCGCCCTTCGTCGATGCCCATTTCCACATGGACTCGACGCTCAGCTATGGCCTGCCGCGCATCAACCAGTCGGGCACCTTGCTGGAAGGCATCTCCCTGTGGGGCGAGCTGAAGCCGCAGCTCACGCAGCAGGCGCTGGTCGACCGCGCGCTGGCGTATTGCGACTGGGCGGTCGCCAAGGGGCTGCTGGCGATCCGCTCGCACGTCGACGTGTGCGACCCGAGGCTGCTGGCGGCCGAAGCCCTGCTGCACGTGAAGCAGCGAGTGCGGCCCTATCTCGACCTGCAACTGGTGGCCTTCCCGCAGGATGGCGTGCTGCGCAGCGCCGGCGCGATGGCGAACCTGAAACGCGCGCTCGACATGGGCGTCGACGTCGTGGGCGGCATCCCGCACTTCGAGCGCACGATGGCCGACGGGGCGGAATCCGTGCGGCTGCTGTGCGAGCTGGCTGCCGAGCGTGGCCTGCGCGTCGACATGCACTGCGACGAATCCGACGACCCGCTGTCGCGCCACATCGAGACGCTCGCGTTCCACGCGCAGCGGCTGGGCTTGCAAGGCCGAGTGGCCGGCTCGCACCTCACGTCCATGCATTCGATGGACAACTACTACGTCTCCAAGCTGATCCCGCTGATCAAGGAGGCCGGCGTGGCGGCGATCGCCAACCCGCTGATCAACATCACGCTGCAAGGCCGGCACGACACCTACCCGAAGCGCCGTGGCATGACGCGCGTGCCCGAGCTGCTGGCTGCGGGTGTGGAGGTGGCCTTCGGCCATGACTGCGTGATGGACCCGTGGTACGGGATGGGGTCGGGCGACATGCTGGAGGTCGCCCACATGGGCCTGCACGTCGCGCAGATGACCTCGCAGGCGGCGATGCGGCAGTGCTTCGAGGCGGTCACCGCCGGACCGGCACGGATCCTCGGCCTGCAAGGCTATGGCCTCGCACCGGGCTGCAAGGCCGACCTCGTGCTGCTGCAAGCGCGCGATCCGGTGGAGGCGATCCGTCTGCGAGCCACCCGACTGATGGTGTTGCGCGGCGGCAAGGTGGTCTCGACGACACCGCCCGCCACCGCGACGCTCGACCTGCCAGGGCGCCCTGCGACGACCAGTTTCCAGCGCCCGTAGCCCGTCAATCGAGCGGGTCCGGCTTTTCGCAGACGATGCGCCTGGTCGAAAGGGGGACGATCCGCTCGGCGTCGAGATTGAAACCCCATGCTCGCTCGATGCCCGTGCGCCAGTCGACACGTTCGCGCTTTCCCCAGCGGAGCAGGACGAAGAAGAGCGTGTCGGTCCTGCCGTCGAGTGCGCACTCGCCGGTGGAGTGCAAGCGCGGAGCAAAAGGGCGCTTGTCGTCGAAGCCGGGGGCATATGGCGGCAGGAGCTGCGTATCGACGATCCTCCACCTCACTGCAGCCCCTGATGCGTTGACTTGCCGCTTCAGCAGCAGGATGCGCTGGCCTTTGCATTCGAATTCACCCGCGGACCAGTCGTCGAAGGACTTTCCTCTGACCCACATCAGGGTGCCTCCGACATTGGAACAAGAAGGGTGCTCGGCGATCGTTTGCCCGTTGGTGGTTCCTGTGGACAACTGGTACTCCAGCCCGATCAACGCTTGAGCTTCCTGTTGTGAGTCAGCCCCCGCGTAGACGGCGCTGGCCGCAACAAGCGCTCCAGCGAGCGCCGCAAGTCTTGCCCGCACCCGCATCATTTGGACGATTCCTCCAGAACATTTGCGCCCTTCACCAGCAACCCATTGAGCCCCGAGGTGCTCCTTTTCTCACCGCGGGCCTGAATGATGGTTGTATCGAGAGGGGTAAACCCAAACAGTTGCGCCGGATCCACGCGGCCGGTCAGTCCTTTTCCGGGGAAAGGAGTGGTGCGAATCTCAAAGTGGAGATGCAAGTCGTCGCCGCTCGTGCCACTTGCGTTGCCGGTTGTTCCGGTCAGTCCGAGCTGCATATCGCGTGTTACCGCCTGCTTCTCCTGGACAAATGCAACAGACAGGTGCGCGTAGGCTGCCCAATACGTCTGCTGACCATGAAGAAACTTGAGGAGAACCAGCATGCCAAACATGCCGTCTGGCCTCGCACATTCAATGATGCCGTCCGCCACCGCATAGCACGGCGTGAACAGCGGGGCATACAAGTCCCAGCCCTGATGAGGCCGTTGTCCTCCATTGCGCACGTACCCGAACGTGTTGTTCTTCACCTGCTTGCGGATCGTGTTGTGTGCGAGCGGCCATGAAAGCGCAGCCATTCGTCCTCCTGATGTTTTTCTGGAGGCGAAATTCTTGACGGCGCGTGCCCCTCGGTCAATGCCGCACGGGCGGTGTTACGCACCCTCCAAATGGGGAGGGGTGGCACCGATGCCCGGGCAGCGGAGGCACCGCGTCCCGTGCCCGCCGTTTGCGGCGCGGCAACGCCTGAAGCATTGGAAATGCGGCGCATCGTCGACGCCCGTTGCACAAGATGGAGGGCTTGTTCATTTCAACGGCAACCATGAAACTGCTCTATCAAACGCACTCTCCGTTCGCACGCAAGGCACTGGTGTTCATACACGAAGCAGGGTTGGCGGGCGACGTCGAGGTGGTGCACCACGAAACCAGCCCGACACGTCCCAACCCCGAAGTTCGCGCTGTCAACCCGCTCGGGAAGGTTCCCGTGCTCGTGCGTCGCGGTGCCGAACCGCTGTTCGACTCCACCGTGATCTGCGAGTACGTCGACAGCATCAGCGCCACCCCCGGTCGGCTCCTTGCCCACGGTGGCGAAGCGCGTTGGCGCGCACTGCGTCTGGATGCGCTGGCAAAGGGTCTGTGCGAGGCGGGCATTGCCGTGCGCTGGGAAACCGAACGCCGGCCCGAACCCCTGCGCTATCCGGCGCTGCGCGACGGCATGGTGGCCAAGCTCGTTGCTGGCTACGACATGCTGGAGCGTGAGTGGCCCGACGACGTGCCGCTCGACCTGGGCAGCATTGCGGTCGCGACCGCGTTGAGCTGGATCGAGTTTCGCGGGCTGCCTGCGTTCCGCCCAGGCAGACCGCGGCTGTCGCGCTGGTTCGACATGTTCGGCGCGCGTGCCTCGATGCTGGCCACGCCGCTTGCGGGCGAGACGCACGACTGAGCGCGCCGCGGAGCGTCGAGAAGCAGGGGAGGGGGGAGGGGTGGTGCCCAGAGCCGGACTCGAACCGGCACGCCATCGCTGGCGAGGGATTTTGAGTCCCTTGCGTCTACCTATTTCGCCACCTGGGCCGGCGGGAAACACGCTTTGCGTGCGAGGCCGCGATTATCACACAGCGCGGCCGGTGTGGCCTTGGCAAGCCTGACACAATGTGCGCTCCCCATGTTTTTCGAGCGGATCAAAGAGAGTACCGACATGCCCGCCTACAAGACCATCGAAGACGTCATCGGCCAGACCCCGCTGGTGCAGCTGCAACGCGTGCCCGGCCTCGACAACGAGCAGCGCGGCAACGTGATCCTGGGCAAGCTCGAAGGCAACAATCCGGCGGGCTCGGTGAAGGACCGGCCGGCCATCAGCATGATCCGCCGTGCCGAGGAGCGCGGCCAGATCAAGCCGGGCGATACGCTGATCGAGGCGACCTCGGGCAACACCGGCATCGCACTGGCGATGGCAGCAGCGATTCGTGGCTACCGCATGCTGCTGATCATGCCGGAGGACCTGTCCATCGAGCGCGCGCAGACGATGAAGGCTTTCGGCGCCGAACTGATCCTCACGCCCAAGGCGGGCGGCATGGAGTACGCGCGCGACCTGGCCGAGCAGATGCAGAAGGACGGCAAGGGCCTGGTGCTCGACCAGTTCGCCAACGGCGACAACCCGCGCATCCACTACGAAACCACCGGCCCCGAGATCTGGGCCGACACCGAAGGCCGCATCACGCACTTCGTCAGCGCGATGGGCACGACCGGCACGATCACCGGCGTGTCTCGCTTCCTGAAGGAAAAGAACCCGCAGGTGCGCATCGTCGGTGCGCAGCCGAGCGAGGGCTCCCGCATCCCCGGCATCCGCAAGTGGCCGCAGGAATACCTGCCCAAGATCTACGACCCGACGTGGGTCGACGAGATGGTCTACGTGAGCCAGGCCGATGCCGAAGACATGGCCCGCCGGCTGGCACGAGAAGAAGGCCTGTTTGCCGGCATCTCGGCCGCGGGCGCCTGCTGGGTGGCCCTGCAGATCGCGAAGCAGGTCGAGAACGCGACCATCGTGTTCGTGGTCTGCGACCGCGGCGACCGCTACCTGTCGACCGGCGTCTTTCCGGCCTGAGCGACGACCCTGCACAGCGGGTGACCGCTGTCACGGTATTTGCGCTCGAAGGGCGTCAGCGGCTCTGCTGCCGGCACGTCCACGCGCCTTGACTGCCAGCCTGCCAGGCTCAAGGCGCAAGCGAATTCCTCGGCATAGAGCGGCCAGTTGGTGCGCAGCTCGAGCTCGCCCCCCAGTGCGATCAGTTCGCGCAGCCGCGGGTGGCCGTGCCAACGCCGCTGCAGGTGCTCGCTCTTGGGCCACGGATTGGGGTAGAGCAGATAGTGGCGCGCCAGGCGTATGCCTTGCCGCACCAGCAGGGCCCAGATGTCGGTCACGTCGGCGCGCAGCAGCAAGGCATTGCGCGGTAGCGAGTCGGCCAGCTTGCGCATTCCACGCGCGAGGCGCTCCTCCGACTGGTCTACGCCCACGATGAAGGCGCCAGGGTGGCACAACGCAAGGGCTGCGGTGCTTTCTCCGGAGCCGCAGGCGCTGTCGAGCATCAGTGGCGCGCTGCCATCCCACCGCTCAAGCAGCGTGTTGCACGCAGCCACGCTGTAGGCTGCGGGCGGGCGGCGGAACTCGGTGGCGAGGTGCTTGCGCACCACGCGCTCCAAGCGCGGGTGCAGGCCGCACTGGTTGCTGGCGACGCGGCGCGAGCCGTGCGTCGGCGACAGCGAAGGTGAAGGAAGGCCGCTAGGATGGCCGGATTCTGAGCAGGAGTGCATGGTGAGCGACTTCAAATTCTGCCCGCGTTGCGCCACCCCGCTGCAGTGGCTGGCGGCGACCGAGGACGGCGGCGAACGCGAGCGGCAGCGATGTGTGGCCTGCGGCTACACCCACTGGAACAACCCGACGCCGGTGCTGGCGGCGATCATCGAGCTGTCCGACCGCGACGGCCAGATCCTGCTGGCACGCAACGCGGCGTGGACGGGCCGCATGTTCGCGCTCATCACCGGCTTCATGGAAGCGGGCGAATCGCCCGAGGACGGCATCCGCCGCGAGATCGCGGAGGAAACATCGCTGACGGTGTCTCACCTCGCGCTGCAGGGTGTATGCGATTTCCAGCGCATGAACCAGGTGATCATCACCTACCACGCCGTCGCGCACGGCGAGATCGTGCTGTCGCCCGAACTGGCCGAGTACAAGCTGTTCCGCCCGGAGGAGGTGAAGTGCTGGCCTGCCGGCACGGGCGTGATGCTGGCGCAATGGCTGAAGGCACGCGGCCATGAGCCCCAATGGATCGAGCTCCCACGCGTATGACCCCGCAGCCTAAAATCGCCGGATTCAAGGAACCCTCACATGGACATCAGCAAGGAACTTGACACCCGCGGCCTGAACTGCCCGCTGCCCATCCTGAAGGCCAAGAAGGCCCTGGCCGAGATGCAGAGCGGCGAATTGCTGAAGGTGGTCGCGACCGACCCCGGCTCCCTGCGCGACTTCCAGGCCTTCGCCAAGCAAACCGGCAACGAGCTGGTCGACCAGCAGACGCTCGACAAGGAATTCGTCCACGTGCTGCGCCGGCGCTGAAACGCGCCCGCATAGGACGTCACCCGCTCGCCCGAAGCGGCGCGTGCTTGAGGGTGGACAGGACTTCCCCGCTCGCCCAAGGCGGCGTGTATTCGGCGCGCTGAAGCACGCGCCCCTCGCCCCACCCGAGTGACACCGCGGATCCGGCTCCACCGGTCCGCCGGTCTCGCCCCCTTGAGGGTGGACGGACTTCCCCGCTCGCCCGAGGCGGCGTGTATTCGGCGCGCTGAAGCACGCGCCCCTCGCCCCACCCGAGTGACACCGCGGATCCGGCTCCGCCGGTCCGCTGGTGTCGCCCCCTTGAGGGGGCGCGCGAAGCGCGTAGGGGGTGGGCCTTACAAATCCAGGCTCTTCAGGTACTCGCGGAACCCGGCGCCCAGTTGCGGGTGGCCGAGCGCAAGCTCCACCGTGGCCTGCAGGAAACCTTCCTTGCTGCCGCAGTCATAGCGCACGCCGTCATAGCGGTACGCGAACACCTTCTCGCGGCGCAGCAGGCCGGCGATGCCGTCGGTGAGCTGGATCTCGCCGCCCACGCCCTTCGGCTGGCGACGGATCTCGTCGAACACGCCGTGGGTCAGGATATAGCGGCCGGCAACGCCCAGACGTGACGGCGCCACTTCTGGAGCGGGCTTCTCGACGATCTCTTCAACGTCCATCAGCCGGTCGTTGACCTGCGTGCCGGCGACGATGCCGTAGCGGCGTGTCTGCTCGGGTGGCACCTCCTGCACCGCGATGATGGTGGCCTTCCAGTCGGCGAACTGCTCGACCATCTGCTTCATGACCGGAGGCCGTCCAACCATCAGGTCGTCGGCCAGGATTACCGCGAACGGGTGACCGTTGACCAGGCGCTCGGCGCACATCACCGCGTGGCCCAGGCCCAGCATCTTGGGCTGGCGCACGAAAACGCACTCCATGTCGTCCGGTTTGATCGACTGCACGATCTTGAGCAGTTCATGCTTGCCGGCGGCTTCGAGTTCGGTTTCCAGTTCGTAGGCCATGTCGAAGTGGTCTTCGATCGGGCGCTTGGTGCGGCCGGTGACGAAGATCATTTCGCGGATGCCGGCTTCATAGGCCTCTTCCACGGCGTACTGGATCAGCGGCTTGTCGACCACCGGCAGCATCTCTTTCGGTTGCGCCTTGGTCGCGGGCAAAAAGCGGGTGCCGAGGCCCGCCACTGGAAATACAGCTTTCGTGACGTGCATGTTTTTTCCTCCTGGTATTGACTGACCCGACACCGATGCAAGCTTCACGCCAGCCGGTCGATCTGGTCACGCACCCGGGCGAGGGTAGCAGTGAAGTCTGACAGTCTCGCCCGTTCCTGTTCCACGACGTTAGCAGCAGCGCGGGATACAAACTTGTCGTTACCAAGCTTTGCTTGCGATTTGGCAATCTCGTTCTCGAGCCGCTTCAATTCCTTGCCCAGGCGCTCGCGTTCGGCGGCCACGTCGATCTCGACATGCAGCGCCAGGCGGCTTTCGCCTTGCACGGCGACCGGGGCCATGCGCGTGGCGTGTGCAAATTCCGCCTCGTCTTTGAACACCTTGACTTCGCTGAGCTTCGCCAGTGCCTGCAGCACGGGTGCCGCCTGCCCAATGAAATCCGTGCCGCCGATCGCATACAGCGGCACGCGGTCGGCCGGTGACAACGCCATTTCGCTGCGGAGGTTGCGGCAGGTGCCGACCACGGCCTTCAACCGCTCCATCCAGGCATCGGCCTTCGGATCGACCCGTTCGAGCTGGGCCTTCGGGTACGGCGCGAGCATGATCGACTCGTCCGATCCAGGGGCCTTGCGACCCGCCACGGGCGCCACCTTCTGCCACAGTTCTTCGGTGATGAACGGTGTGATGGGGTGCAGCAGGCGCAGCACGGTCTCCAGCACACGGATCAGTGTGCGCCGCGTGGCGCGCTGCTGCGCCTCGTCGCCGGTCGCGATCTGCACCTTGGCGATCTCCAGGTACCAGTCGCAGTACTGATCCCACACGAACTGGTAGATCGCATTCGCCACGTTGTCGAGGCGGTATTCGGCAAACGCCTGTTCGACGGCGGCTTCCACGCGCTGCAACTCGCCGGTGATCCAGCGGTCGGCGTTCGAGAAGTCCAGGTACCCGCCGGGCACGCACGCTTGCGCACCATGCTCGGCGAGGCCGCAATCCTTGCCCTCGCAGTTCATCAGCACGAAGCGTGTGGCGTTCCAGAGCTTGTTGCAGAAGTTGCGGTAGCCCTCGCAGCGCTTGCTGTCGAAGTTGATGTTGCGGCCGAGGCTGGCGAGCGCCGCGAACGTGAAGCGCAGGGCATCCGCACCGTAGCCGGGAATGCCTTCAGGGAACTCCTTCTTCGTCGCATCGCGCACCTTCGGCGCGGTTTCCGGCTTGCGCAAGCCCGTGGTGCGCTTTTCGAGCAGCGGCTCCAGCGCGATGCCGTCGATCAGGTCCACCGGGTCGAGCACGTTGCCTTCCGACTTGCTCATCTTCTTGCCCTGCGAATCGCGCACCAGGCCGTGGATGTAGACGTGGCGGAAGGGCACGCGGCCGGTGAAGTGCACCGTCATCATGATCATCCGGGCGACCCAGAAGAAGATGATGTCGAAGCCGGTGACGAGCACCGTCGAGGGCAGGAAGAGGTCCATCTCCTTGGTCTCGT
The DNA here is from genome assembly GCF_946480305.1 of uncultured Caldimonas sp. The sequence goes on along the minus strand of NZ_CAMLJQ010000018.1, from coordinate 44,339 downwards.
TCGGCCAGCCGAGCGTCGAGAACGGCACCAGCGCCGACGAATACCAGGTGTCGAGCACGTCTTCGTCGCGCGTCAGCTCACCCTCGTAGCCGGCAGCCCTGGCCTTCGCGCGCGCTTCTTCCTCGTTGCGCGCCACGAACAGCTCGCCGTTCGTGCCGTACCACGCGGGGATCTGATGGCCCCACCAGAGCTGGCGCGAGATGCACCAGTCCTGGATGTTGTTCATCCACTGGTTGTAGGTGTTGACCCACTGCTCGGGCACGAAGCGCACACGGCCGTCCTGCACCACCTCGATGGCCTGCTCGGCGATCGATTTGCCGCTCGGACCGGCCTTGCTCATCGCGACGAACCACTGGTCGGTCAGCATCGGCTCGACGATCTGGCCCGTGCGGGCGCAGCGCGGCACCATGAGCTTGTGCTTCTTCACCTCGACCAGCAGGCCCTGCGCCTCCAGGTCGGCGACGACCTTCCTGCGCGCATCGAAGCGGTCGATGCCGCGGTAGGCGGTCGGCACTTCGTCGTTCGTTTTCGCGTCGAGGGTGAAGATGCCGATCATCGGCAGTTGGTGACGTTGACCCACCGCGTAGTCGTTGAAGTCATGCGCGGGGGTGACCTTCACGACGCCGGTGCCGAATTCTCGGTCCACGTATTCGTCGGCAATCACGGGGATGGCGCGGTCGGTCAGCGGCAGCTTCACCTGCTTGCCGATCAGGTGCCGGTAGCGCTCGTCTTCGGGGTGCACCATCACGGCGGTGTCGCCGAGCATGGTCTCAGGTCGCGTGGTGGCCACGATCAGCTCGGCCGAACCATCGGCCAGCGGGTAGCGGATGTGCCAGAGCGAGCCTTCTTCCTCTTCGCTCTCCACTTCGAGGTCGGACACGGCGGACTTGAGCACGGGGTCCCAGTTCACCAGGCGCTTGCCGCGGTAGATGAGCCCTTGCTCGTAGAGCTTCACGAAGGTGTCGGTCACGATGGGAGAGAGCTTGTCGTCCATCGTGAAGTACTCGTGACCCCACGCCACCGAATCGCCCATGCGCCGCATCTGCTGCGTGATGGTGGAGCCCGAGTGCTCCTTCCACTCCCACACCTTGGCGACGAAGTTCTTGCGGCCGAGGTCGTGGCGCGAGACGCCCTGCGCCTGCAGTTGCCGCTCCACGACGATCTGCGTCGCGATGCCGGCATGGTCGGTGCCCGGCACCCACAGCGCGTTGAACCCGGCCATGCGGTGATAGCGCGTCAGCGAGTCCATGATGGTCTGGTTGAACGCGTGGCCCATGTGCAGCGTGCCGGTCACGTTGGGTGGCGGCAGCTGGATCGCGAACGAGGGCTTGTTCTCGTCGAGCGTCGGTTCGTACAGGCCGCGGCGCTCCCATTCGGGGCCCCACTTCGCTTCGATGGCTTTCGGTTCAAAGGACTTCGCGAGTTCGGACATGGTGCCGGGTCAGAGGAATGGAGTGCAGAAAATGACGGCGGCGCCCCTCGAGGACGCCGCCGGACTTGGGATGCCGCAATTTTAGGCGTGTACGCCTTGCGGGCCTCTTTTCACGGCTTCACGCCGAATGGGGCGCGTCCTGTATGGGGTCGGCGAGTGCTTCCGTCACTCCGAGGCTCGCCATGCGCTCGCAATAGCCCTGCAGCCGTGCCGTGTCGCAGTGGATCGCGAGTGTATGCACCTTGCCCCAACGCAGCCCGAACACGTGCACGCCTTGGTTCGAGCCCTGGCCGCCGTCCGGCAGCGTGAAGTGGTCGGTCCAGTCGACCGTGGCGACGGTGTCCCAGGGCCAGCCGGTCACCGCGATGCGGTGCACGTCGAAGCGCAGGTCCGGCAGCAGGCGCTTCAGCCGCTCGTACCACAAGGCGGTGGAGCGCATGGTGCGGCGCTCGCCGGCCAGGGCGTGGCGGCCGTACATGGTGTGCCGGTGCCTCTGCGCAAACTGCGGAAGGATGCGCTCGTAGGCGCCTGCGTTGATGTCGCGGAAAGCGCGCAGCAGCTTGCTGCGCACGACGAAGTGGTACATGGCCGGCTCCAATCTTTACGAAAGAAAGATTTGCCGCGCATCGTGCGCGCCAATCCTTCTCGTGTCAAGATCCGGCGATGCCCAAGCCTTACCACCACGGAAATTTGCGAGCCAGCCTGCTGTCGGCCGCCGAAACCCTGTTGGAAGAACGCGGCGTGTCGGCGCTCACTTTGCGCGAGGTTGCCAAGGCCGCCGGCGTTTCGCACGCGGCGCCCTATCACCACTTCGAAAGCCTGGAGGCGCTCACGGCGGCCGTCGCGGAACGGGGGTTCGCCGTGTTGGCGGACGAGATGGCCGCCGCCGAGGGGGCAGACGTGCGCGCGCGGCTGCTCGGCATTTGCGAGGCCTACGTGCGCTTTGCACTGCGCCGCCCCGAGCAGTTCCGCCTGATGTTCGGCCCGCTGCTGGCACACAAGCAGAAGCATCCGCAGTTGCAGCAGTCGGCCGAGCGCTCGTTCGGCGTGCTGCTGCAGGCGGCCACCGAGTTCTCGTCAGACGAGGGGCCAGAGATCGCCTTGTGCGGCTGGAGCCTGGCGCACGGCTATGCGCACCTGGCGATCGACGGCGTCATCGACACCCTGCCGGTGCCCGTGCCCGACGCGAAGACGCTCGCCCGTCGCTTCGCGGCGCGTCTGCTCGGCGAAGCGGGTGCGCGGCCGCCTACATCAACAGATGCTCGCCGGCGTTATCGCCGCCCAGGATCACGTAGTTGACGCGGCGGATGTCGGCCAGGCAGCGCCCGCCCGCATAGCTGATCGAGCTTTGCAGGTCTTCCTGCATCTCGCGCAGCGTTTCGGCCAGCGTGCCCTTGACGGGCTCGAGGATGCGCTTGCCTTCGACGTGCTTGTATTCGCCCTTGTTGAAGTCGCTGGCGGAGCCGAAGTACTCCTTGAACAGCTTGCCGTCCACTTCGACGGTGCGGCCCGGCGACTCTTCATGGCCCGCGAACAGCGAGCCGATCATGACCATCGTCGCGCCGAAGCGCACGCTCTTGGCGATGTCGCCATGCTCGCGGATGCCGCCGTCGGCAATGATGGGCTTGGTGGCCACCCGCGCACACCACTTCAGCGCCGAGAGCTGCCAGCCGCCCGTGCCGAAGCCGGTCTTCAGACGCGTGATGCACACCTTGCCCGGCCCGATGCCGACCTTGGTCGCGTCCGCGCCCCAGTTCTCGAGGTCGATCACGGCCTCCGGCGTGCCGACGTTGCCCGCGATGACAAAGGCCCGAGGCAGCTTGTGCTTGATGTGGCCGATCATGCGCTGCACGCTGTCGGCGTGGCCGTGCGCGATATCGATCGTGATGTAGTCGGCGCCCACGCCGTCGGCTGCGAGCCGGTCGATCACCTCGTAGTCGGGCTGCTTGACGCCGGAGCTGATCGAGACGAACAAACCCTTGTCGCGCATGCGTTTCGCGTAGGCCACGTTGTCGAGGTCGAAGCGGTGCATCACGTAGAAGTAGCCGTTGGCGGCCAGCCATTCGGAGATGGGCTCGTCCACCACGGTCTTCATGTTCGCGGGCACCACCGGCAGCTTGAAGCGCCGGCCGCCGAACTCGGTCGAGGGATCGCATTCGCTGCGGCTTTCCACGCGGCACTTGCGCGGCAGCAACAGCACGTTGTCGTAGTCGAAGATTTCCATGGCTTGCTCCTAGGGGCCGGTTCAGACAGGAGGCGGCGCGTTGTGGCAGTGCGCGGCCCAATGGCTGCGAGCGCTTGACTTGAGGCCCGGCGGTTGCGGCAGAAGGCCCCTGAGCAGGCAGGGGAGCCGCAAAAGAAAACCGGGCGCCAAAATTTGGGCCCGGTGGCGCATTCTACGCGGCGGGTATCCCGTGGCGCGACATGGGGACTCTCGCGGGCGTGCTTCGTGACAAGGTGGTCAAAACCGTCGCGGCCGCGAAGCAGCCGAACGAGGCCCAGGCCCGCCACACGTTCGCTTCGTTCCAGCGATCGCGCCACAGCGTCCAGTCGGCGGGCGGCGCGGCAGGGTTCCATGCGGCCACGGCCTCGTTGATCGGCACGTTGACGCTGCGCGTCAACCAGAAGACGGCAGCGAAGTACACGAGGGCCACCAGCGTCCAGGCGGCGGCGAGTGCCCGACGTCGCGTGCACGCGGCGATCACTGCGGGGACGAAAGCCAGAAGGGTGGAACCGAAGTAGACGCTGCCGAACGTCGCGTTGCGCACGACCCGGTTGATCCATTGCTGCGCCTCCACGTAGGCAGGGCCCGGGAGGTGTGTCATCGCAGGAGCGACGTCGATTGCGAAAGCAAAGAAGAATCCCGCCATCAAGCCGAGCAGCAGCGTCGCGGCGATCGTGCTGAGGCGATAGGGGGTGAGTTGCGCGTCCACAGGTCCTCCGGGTGCTTTTTGTCCTTGCGTCGGGCGCACAGGCTACCCGGTCGACCGAGCGCGGCGGCGGGGCGCAATCGAGCTTTGCCGAACTTTACGTACGGGAAGCAGGACGCGTGGCCCCGGCCGGGAGGGCCTCGGCGCAGGCTCCTAGAATCGGCGGATGAACCCGCTCCCGCCTGAAACGTTTCCCTCTCCGGCTCCCGGCAGCGCCCTGCTGAACAACCTCAACCCCGAGCAGCTGGCCGCCGTCACGCTGCCCGCCCGGCATGCGCTGATCCTGGCCGGCGCCGGCTCCGGCAAGACGCGCGTGCTCACCACCCGCATCGCGTGGTTGATCCAGACGGGCCAGGTGTCACCGGCCGGCGTGATGGCCGTGACCTTCACCAACAAGGCGGCGAAGGAGATGCTGACGCGCCTGGGCACCATGTTGCCGATTCCGGTGCGAGGCATGTGGATTGGCACCTTCCACGGCTTGTGCAACCGCTTCCTGCGTGCGCACTGGAAGCTCGCCGCACTGCCGCAGAGCTTCCAGATCCTCGACTCGCAGGACCAGCTCTCTGCCGTGCGCCGCGTCATCAAAGGCATGAACCTCGACGAAGAGCGCTTCGTGCCCAAGCAGGTCACGTGGTTCATCGCGGGCAGCAAGGAAGAGGGCCTGCGCCCGAAGGACGTGACGGTGCGCGACGAGCAGACGCGCACGCTGGTCGACATCTACCAGGCCTACGAAGACCAGTGCCAGCGCGAGGGCGTGGTCGACTTCGCCGAACTGCTGCTGCGCACCTACGAGCTGATGCGCGACCAGCCCGCGGTGCGCGAGCACTACCAGCGGCGCTTCAGCCACATCCTCGTCGACGAGTTCCAGGACACCAACCGCCTGCAGTACGCCTGGCTCAAGATGTTCGCGGGCCAGAGCAACAGCGTGTTCGCCGTGGGCGACGACGACCAGAGCATCTATGCCTTCCGCGGCGCGCAGGTCGGCAACATGTCGGACTTCGAGCGCGAGTTCCGCGTCGAGCACGTCATCAAGCTGGAGCGCAACTACCGCAGCTACGGCAACATCCTCGACGCCGCCAACGAACTGATCGCCCACAACCGCAAGCGCCTGGGCAAGAACCTGCGCACCGAGGCAGGCCCCGGCGAGCCGGTGCGCGTGTACGAAGCCACCAGTGACTATGCCGAGGCGCAATGGCTGCTCGAAGAAGCGCAGCAACTACACCGCGAAGGCACGCCGCGCATCGAGATCGCGATCCTGTACCGCTCCAACGCGCAGTCGCGGGTGCTCGAAAGCGCGCTGTTCAATGCCGGCATTCCGTACCGCGTGTATGGCGGCCTGCGCTTCTTCGAGCGCGCCGAGATCAAGCATGCACTGGCCTATCTGAGGCTGCTCGAGAACCCGAACGACGACACCAGCTACCTGCGCGTGGTCAACTTCCCGACACGCGGCATCGGTGCGCGCACGATCGAGCAGTTGCAGGATGCAGCGCGGGCGAGCGGACGCAGCCTGTACCAGAGCACCGGCGCGGTGACGGGCAAGGGCGGCGCGAATCTCGCTGCGTTCAATGCCCTGGTCGACGCGATGCGCGATGCCACCCGCGGCCTCACGCTGCGCGAGATCATCGAGCACGTGATCGAAGCGTCCGGGCTGACCGATTTCTATCGCAACGAGAAGGAAGGCCGCGAGCGGCTGGAGAACCTGGACGAACTGATCAACGCTGCCGAAGCCTTCGTCACGCAGGAGGGCTTCGGCAAGGATGCCGTGGCGCTGCCGATCGACGAGCAGGCCGGCGCGATGGCCGAGGGCGACCCGCCGGCGGTGGCGCTGGCCGACATCACACCTGATGCCGAGACGGGCGAGATCGTGTCGCCGCTGGCAGCGTTCCTGACGCACGCCGCGCTGGAGGCGGGCGACAACCAGGCGCAGGCCGGGCAGGACGCGATCCAGATGATGACGGTGCATGCCGCCAAGGGCCTGGAGTTCGACTGCGTGTTCATCACCGGCCTCGAAGAAGGCCTGTTCCCGCACGAGAACTCGCTGTCCGACTATGAAGGCCTGGAGGAAGAGCGGCGGCTGATGTACGTGGCGATCACGCGTGCGCGCAAGCGGCTGTACCTGAGCCACAGCCAGACGCGCATGCTGCACGGGCAGACGCGCTACAACGTCAAGAGCCGCTTCTTCGACGAATTGCCCGAGGGCGCGTTGAAATGGATCACGCCCAAGGTGCAGGGCTTCGGTTCGAGCTTCGCACGCGACCCGCGCTCGGCCTGGGCCGAAGTGGCGTCGGGCGCCTCGTCATTCGGTGGCGGTCAGAAGAAGATCGAGCCCAAGGTGTCCACGTCGGACGGCGTCGCGCTGCGCGTGGGGCAGTCGGTGTTCCACACCAAGTTCGGCGAGGGCGTGATCGTCACGCTCGAAGGCAGCGGGGCCGACGCGCGGGCGCAGATCAACTTCGGCAGACATGGCCTGAAGTGGCTGGCGCTGAGCGTCGCGAAGCTGACGCCGATCGAGTGAAGCGCTCGTGCAGACCTCGGTAACGTGAACAGGCCCTAGCGCAGCAATCGTCCGTCGCGCCCGATGACCGTCACTTCGACGTAGCGTGAACCGACGCGGTCGTCAGGCCCGAAGCCGATCTTGAAGCCGCCGACGTCGTACTCACGCATGTTCTGCAAGGCCGCGAGCACCCGTTCCCGGCTCGGCTCGGGGCCGCTGCGGCGCAGCGCCTCCACCATCACCTTGGCGGCAATGAACGACTCGATGCTGGCGTAGGAGATGACCTTGTCCGGCGCGTACTGCTTCATCAGCGCGTGGAACTCGCGCACCACCGGTGCGGAGGGCGAGTAGGGGAAGGGCATCACCTGCGAGATGCCGATACCGCGCGCCAGGTCCTCGCCGGCGTTCTTCAGCAGCTCCTTGAAGTTGACGACCGAGATGCTGAAGAGCTGCGCCCGACTGCCGGCGGCGCGCAGCTTTTTCACGAACGCGGCCGATGCCCGGTTGACCGACACCATGATCACGGCATCGGGGTTGGCAGGCGCGATGGCTTTCACCGCCTCGTCGACTTCCTCGGGCTTGGTCCGGTCGTAATGGCCCGCTGCCACGAGCTGCAGCCCCAGCCGGGTGGTGGCCTGCTCGGCGCCGGCCAGCCCGCTCTTGCCGAACCCGTCGTTCTGGTACATCACCGCAAAGCGACGCAACCCGATGGTGTGTAGGTGCTCGACCATCTTGGCGGTCTCGTCGGTGTAGCTGGCGCGGATGTGGAACAGGTGCGGATTGACCGGCTCGCGCAGGTCCGCGGCGCCGGTGTACGGTGCGAGCAGGGCGATGCCGGCCTCGCTGAGCACCTTGTTCTTGTTCAGCGCAAGGATGTTCGCGGTGCCGACAAAGCCGAACAGCGCAACCGGGTTGTCCTGTTCGAGCATCTGGCGCGTGTGTTGCAGCGTCAGTTCCGGCTTGTAGCCATCGTCCTTCAGCACCACGCGGATCTTGCGGCCATTCACGCCACCACGCGCGTTCACGTGAGAGAAGTACGCATGCGCTCCTGCCACGTATTCGTCGCCGGTGCCGGCGATCACGCCACTCAACGGAGCGACCTGCCCGATCACGATGTCGGGGGCGGCCAAGGCCGCCTGGGTGGACACGGTTATCACCGTGGAGATCGCAAGCAACAGGCGTCGGCCGCGGCGCAGCAGGGGCATCTTCGTCTCCTCACCCGGCCCGGCGGGCCGTCCTCGTTCATCGGAAGTTCTGCAGTGCAGAACCTGTCTATTCACTTGTGAAACAAGGGTAGCGGCGAAGAGACCGATCCAACACTGGGTCTCGTCCTAGGAAATTGTCGTCGTCGCGACACGCGACAGGCGCCCGTGCTGCACAGCGGGACAGCACACCAAGTGGGCAGGTCAGGCTTCGTCGGTGAGCAGGGACACGTCGAGTTGTGCCCGGCGCCTCAGCCACGGGCTGGCGCGGTAGCGTGGGTCGCCGGTACTGGCGAGCAGTTCGTCGAGCACCGTCAAGACCGTGCGCGCACCGAGATGATCGCCCCAGGCCAGCGGCCCTCGCGGATACCCCAGCCCCAGCGTCACGGCCAGGTCGATGTCGTGCGGCCGCGCGATGCGCTGCTGCGCGATCTCGCAAGCGATGTTGACGATGGTGGCCACCACCCGTGGTGCAAGCAGGCCGGCGCAGTCGCGGATCATCGAGACGGGCACACCGTCGCTGCCGAACAAGCCACGGGCCTGCTCGAGCGTGGCGACGCTCGTGACCGGCGTGCTCATCACCACGCGGCGTCGGCTGCTGTCGAACAGCGTGTCGATGGCGACCGTACGGCTCGCGTCGATCCGCTCTCGAGTCGCGCACGTGGTTGCGTCGTGCCCGAGCGGGGTCACGATGCACAAGCTGTCGTCCGCTGGGCGTTCGCCCTCGTCGATGGTGCCGCCCAGCATGCGAACCAGCTCCAACGCCTTGCGGTGGCCGCGTTCGTCGGCGCTGCTGATCCACACGCGCGACGGGCGCACGGTGGGGGCGGGTGGCTCTTCGTACCGTTCGGCCTGCCCGTCGACGTACCGATAGAACCCGCGCCCCACCTTGCGTCCCACCAGGCCGGCGGCGAGCATCTGGCGCGTCAAGGGTTGCGGCCGGAAGCGGGGCTCTTCGTAGTATTGGTGGTAGATCGATTCCATCACGGGGTGCGAGACGTCCAGCGCCGTGAGGTCCATCAACTCGAAGGGTCCCAGCTTGAAGCCGGCGGTGTCGCGCAGGATGCGATCGATCTGGTGGAACTCGGCGACGCCTTCGTTCAGCAGGCGCAGCGCCTCGGTGCCGTAGCCGCGGCCGGCATGGTTGACGATGAAGCCGGGCGTGTCTTTCGCGCGCACGGCGGTGTGCCCGAGGTGCTCGCCGAGCTTCAGCAGGAAGTCGCCCACGCCGGGCTGCGTGAGCAGGCCGTCGATCACTTCGACGATCTTCATCAGCGGCACGGGGTTGAAGAAGTGGAACCCGGCCACGCGTTGCGGATGCTTCAGGCCCGCGGCAATGGCAGTGACGGACAGCGATGAAGTGTTCGTTGCCAGCACGCAGTCGGGCCGCACGATCGTCTCCAACTCGGCAAACAACTGGCGCTTGACGGCCAGGTCCTCGACCACCGCTTCCACGACCACGTCGCACGCCTGCAGCTGCGGGAGTGCGTCGACGGCGCGCAGGCGTGCCGCGGCAGCGGTGGCCGCTTCTTTGCTCAGCTTGGCTTTCTGCGCCAGCTTGTCGAACGTCTGCGTCAGCTCTTGGACGCCGGCCGCGGCCGCATTGGGCTTGGCATCGAACAGCAACACGGTGCAGCCCGCCTGCGCGGCGATCTGCGCAATGCCCCGGCCCATGACGCCGGCGCCGACCACGGCCAGTTGAATGCGGGTGAGATCGGTGAACTGCATTGCAGAACTATATTTTGAAGATGTGAAGTATCCGATGTTGCGGGGTGAGGCTTGTTCCGTCAAGGAGGGGTTCCGAGGGGCGGGGTGGGGCCGTGGGCAGTGCACACTGTCGGTTCTGCAATGCGGCACGGTATTCCGAAACCAGGAAGCGCCGTGTGCAGCGGCACGATGTGCCTCGAAAGGACAGCATGGCCCTGAACCACCCAGCCTCCAGCGGGCAGGACGAGACCCCGAACGACAACAGCGCTGGCATGCCGCCGCGCGATGCGCCGCGCATCAAGGAGGACCGCCACTTCGTCACGGCGCTTGCGCGCGGGCTGGAGGTGCTGCGCTGCTTCCGCTCCAGCGACAAGATGCTGAGCAACCAGGAGCTGGCGAAACGCTGCAGCCTGCCGAAGTCGACGATCTCGCGACTGACCTACACGCTCACCAAGCTGGGCTTCCTGGACTACGTGGAGGACACCGGCCGCTATCGGCTCGGCACGGCCGCGCTGTCGCTCGGCAGCACCGTGCTGGCGCGCATGGATGTACGGCAGCTCGCCCGCCCGCTGATGCAGGACCTCGCCGATCACTCGCAGGCGATGGTGTCGCTCGGCACGCGCGACCGGCTCAGCATGATCTACGTCGAGAACTGCCGCAGCCCCTCGGCGCTCACGCTCAGCCTCGACGTCGGCTCGCGCATACCGCTGGCCACGACGGCGATGGGGCGCGCCTACCTGGCCGCCTGCCCGGAGGCCGAACGCCATGACCTGATGGAGCGCATCCGTGAGCTCGATGAAATGGCGTGGCCGCGCATCCGGCAGGGCATCGAGGCCGCGATCCAGCAATACCGGGAGTTCGGCGTCTGCTGCTCGTTCGGGGATTGGCAGAAGGACGTGAACGCAATCGCTGTCGCATTCCGCCCCGAAGGCGCTCGCTCGCTGATGGCCATCAACTGCGGTGGTCCGGCATTTCACCTGAGCCCGCAGTTCCTGCTCGACGAGGTCCGGCCGCGGCTGGTGGCGTTGGGTGCCCGTCTGGAGCGCCCGGCGGGCCACCACTGACAGGCGTCAGTCGTCCTCGTCGTCGTCCGAGACCGCATCGACGCCAGCCTCGATCACGGCGCCGGTGACCTTCACGCCGGTCGTGACGACGGCGCCTCCAACGGAAATGGCCGCCCCGGCAGCGGCGCCCGCCACACTGACGACGGCACAGCCATGGAGCGAGCACGCGAGCAACGCGATCGTCAGAACACGAAGGGGCAGCAGCGGCATGGCAGGGGGCGGAGCGAGGATGCGGCGGATCATACGCCCGGCGCCCAACGAAAAAGCCGGGCGCACCGGCCCGGCTTTGCAAGGGGTGTAACGCGGCTTCAGGTGCCGACCACGCCGCCATCTTCCTTCCAGACCACCACGGTGGCCGAGCGGGGGCGGCCGCCGGCAGCGTCCGGCCATTGGCAGAACGCGAGCGGGTCCTCGGCGGGCGTCGCCGTCGGGCGGCGCGGATGGCTGCCGTATTCGCCCGGGTGCTGCACGTTGACGAACACGTACTTCTGGTCCGGCGTCCAGGTGATGCCGGTGATCTCGCAGCCCGAGGGGCCGACCAGGAAGCGGCGGATCTCCTTCGTGGTCGGGTCGGCCACCAGCATCTGGTTGTTGCCCATGCCGGCGTAGTTGCCGACGTTCGAGAAGTTGCCGTCGGTCTGGATCCACAGCCGGCCGTCACCGTCGAAGGCCAGGCCGTCCGGGCTGTTGAACAGGTTGTCGGTGGTCACGTTGGCCGAGCCGGCACGCAGGTCGCCGGCGGTCGTGTGCGCCGTCGGGTTGCCGGCCAGCACGAACAGGTCCCACTCGAAGGTGGCCGCGGCTGCGTCGCTGCCGGCTTCGCGCCAGCGCACGATCTGGCCATAGACGTTGCTGGCGCGGGGGTTCGCCTCGTCGGTCACGGTGCGGCCGCTGTTGTTGGTCAGCGTGATGTAGACCTCCTGGGTGGACGGGTGCACGGTCACCCACTCGGGCCGGTCCATCTTGGTCGCACCAACGGCGTCGGCGGCCAGGCGGGTGTTCACCAGCAGCTCGCCCATGTCGGCGAACAGGTCGCCCAGCGTGCCGCCCGCAACTGCCGGGGTGTCCAGCTTCAGGGCCACCCATTCGCCGGTCCCCATCATGTCGTTGGCGGTGGCGCCGGCGCCGAACCTGGCGACGTAGAGCGTGCCGCTGTCGAGCAGGTTGCGGTTGTTCGCGACGTTGCCTTCGATGTAGGTGCCGTCGGAGACGAACTTGTAGACGTAGTCGTTCGCCTGGTCGTCACCCATGTAGACCACGACGCGGTTGTTCGCCGACAGCGTCATCGCGCAGTTCTCGTGCTTGATGCGGCCGAGGGCGGTGCGCTTCTTCGGCGTCGAGGTGGGGTCGTACGGGTCGATCTCGACGATCCAGCCGAAGCGGTTGGATTCGTTCGGCTCCTTCTTGTAGTCGAAGCGGTCGTCGAACTGCTCCCACTTGTAGCCGGAACCCTGCGCGCTGATGCCGTAGCGTTTCATGCTGTCGCTGCGGGTGTCGCCGGCGGTCGTGGTGCCGAAGTAGCCGTTGAAGTTCTCTTCACAGGTGAGGTAGGTGCCCCACAGCGTGTAGCCGTTGCCGCAGTTGTTCAGCGTGCCCAGTGCGACTTCGCCCACCGGGTCGGCGCTGGTGCGCACCAGCGCGTGGCCGCGCACCGGGCCCGTCAGCTGCATCGGGGTGTTGCCGTGGATGCGGCGGTTGTACTGCGACGGAATCACCACCGACCAGTTGCCGTTGACGAGCTTCACGTGCACGACCGACACGCCATGCGCGTACTGGCCCTTGCGCACGAGGTCGAGCGACCACGGCGTGGCGCCGGACTGCACCTCGGGCGTGTAGAAGTATTCGTCGTTGATGTACTCGTGGTTCATCACGAGCAGGCCTTCGGTGCTGTTGCCTTCGGTCAGCGGGAAGAAGTGCATGCCGTCGTGGTTGTCGCCGATCTGCAGCAGTTGCGCTGCGGCGTCTTCCGAGGCGTCGCCCTTCCAGGCCGGCGAGTTGGCGAACAGCGGATCGCCCCAGCGGCAGAACACGGCGTGCTTGTAGCCGGCGGGCACGGTGATCGCGTCCCCCGAATTCGCCGCGACCGCGGCGAAGCCCAGCATCACCGGCTGCTCGCTGCCGCCGCCGTCCGTGCCCCCGTCGTCATCGTCGCTGCCGCCACCGCCACAGCCTGCCAGGCCGCCGAGGAAGGTGACGGCACCCGTCGCCAGACCGGCCTTCAGGAAGCCGCGGCGTGAACGGATGGCCTCGGCGATCTGGTTGAAGTGCGGGTTGGAGGTGGGATTGGACGGGAGGTCGTCCGAGTCGAATGCGCTCATCGCAGGTTCCTACTGATGGTTGTGGAATCCCCGGCTCGCGGCGGTGGCGGCCGAGCGGCTGCGATGATGGAAAGGCGGGGTGACGAGGGCGTGACGTTTCGGTGAAGGCGTTGTCACGCAGGCGCGCATGGCGCACCGGCGTGACGATTCGATGAAGAAGCGGGGAGGCGCGCGGGCGGTGAGTGCCCGCAGCGATCAACGCGGCGCCATGCGCTCGGCGGGGTGCGCTTGCGGTGGTTGGGGCTCCATGTAGCCCTTGCCGTCCTTCACGCCTTTGCGACCGAGCTCGTCCCAGCGGGTGCGCTCGCCGATCAGTGCCGCGAGGAATTCCAGTTCCTCGTCGGTGTGGTTGATGGCCTGTGCCGGGCGCAGGCGGGCGGTGGACGGCCGGTCCGGCTCGGCCCAGAACGATTGGTGGTACTCGGCCTGCGATGTGAGGCGCGTGCGGGCCGACGTGAGGTCGACGGTGCCGTAGCAGTTGCAGAAGTAGGTGCGGCCATCCGGGCGGGCTTCGGTGTAGACGCCGGTGCCGCGGATGCCGATCGTCAGCGTGGGCGTGGAGATCTGGCGCGTCTCGCGCCGACCCCACACCGAGACGAGTCCGCCGGTCAGCAGCCGCAGTGCGGAAACGAGGTTCAGCGTGCGCCCGCGCTCCAGCGACATGCGCGTGTTCTGACGCAGGTGGAAGGCGGAGCTGCCGAGCGTGAACACCAGCATCGAGCCGGGCCCGGTTTCGACGGTGTCGCCGGTCTGGATGGTGTCGTTGACCGACAGTGGCGCGCCGTTCAGGCGGGCATCGCCGATCAGCGTGACGATGTTGCCGCGTGCCCATGCGGGGCCGGCCGCAGCGGCCGCTGCCAACGCCGCGGCGCCTTGCAGCACCTCGCGGCGGCGTGTCCAGCTCACTTCGTCGTCGCGGCGTCCCTCAAGCCAGTGTCTCGTTGTTGTCATGCGATGTCCCCTCCGGGTCGACCTCGAAGCAGTCGACGAATGTGAAATACAGCGACACGTAGAAGACGGTGGAAAACATCAGCGCGGCCGGGAAGGCGGCCAGCGAGGCCAGCTGCGGCGCCGAGAGCAGAGAGAACACCAGCGTCGACATGATGCCGAACAGCGCGATCACGCCGGCCCATGTGAGCCCGTAGACGACGAAGGCCCCGCGATTGCGCCAGCACGCCACGAGGCTGAAGAACACCGACTTGCCGGTACTCACGCCGAACCAGTGCACGAGCGCCGGCGCGTGCCAGAACGCGATGCTGAGCGGCAGCGCAAGCACCAGGCGCAGCAACAGGCCGGTCTGCGCGCCCGAGCTGTCGACGGCCTCGTTCGACTCGCCGCCCCGGACCACCGCTTCCTGGAGCTGGGCGAACTTGCCGCCGTCCAGCAGGTCGGCCAGCCACATCAGCAGCAGCGACGCGACGGCGTAGCCTATGCCCAGCTGCAGCAGCGCCCGCACGCGGGAACGGTCGCCGCGGAACGGATGCAGGAACACGCCGGGCAGCGGAAAGCGGCCGCTCATGGAATGCTGCGTCGCGATCATGAAACCCAGCGTCACGATGGGCAGCAGGGTCAGCATCACCAGCGGGCCCACCAACGGCAGCACCAGCAGCAGGAAGGCGCCGAACACGAACAGGAAGAACAGCGCCGAGAACGCCAGCGGCTGGCGGAAGAACACGCGGAAGGCCTGGCGCACCCAGAGTGCGCCTTGGCGGGCCGGCACCAGACGGAGTTTCATCGGCTTGTGCTTCTTGGGGTAGGGCGCGTGAACATGCACGCGCCGACGGACGCGGGACGACGGCCGATGATAGAGGCTCCGGTCGCAGGCGGACTGCTCACGCCCGCACGTAATGCCAGGGGTTCGCCAGCCGTTCGCGCAGGATGCGCTCGAAGTGCGTCGGGTCGTGGGCCTTCAGCATCTGCGCGTCGCGCGGCAGGTAGTAGTCCCACAGGCGCGAGATCCAGAAGCGCAGGGCGCCGGCGCGCATCAGCGCAGGCAGCAGGCGCGATTCGTCGTGCGTGATCTCGCGCTCGCGGTCGTACGCGGCGAGGAAGGCCACCGCCCGCTGTTCGTCGAGCCGACCGGTGTCGAGGTCGACGCACCAGTCGTTCAGGCACACCGAGATGTCGAACAGCCAGGTGTCGACGCCGGCGAAGTAGAAGTCGAAGAAGCCGGTCAGCGTCTCGCCTTCGAACATCACGTTGTCGCGGAACAGGTCGGCATGGATGGGCCCGCGCGGCAGCGCGGCAAAGGCCGGCGATGCGGCCAGCGCCTGCTGGAAGGCGAGCTCGTCCTGCAGCAACTGCTGTTGCGGTGCGTCGAGGTGGGGCAGCACGATGGGGACGGTCTCGGCCCACCAGTCGAGGCCGCGCAGGTTGGGTTGATGGCGCGGGTAGTCGCGGCCGGCCAGGTGCATGCGGGCCAGCATGGCACCCACCTGCTCGCAATGGCGGCTGCTCGGTGCCAGCTGGTGGCTGCCGCGCAGCTTGTCGACCACCGCCGTGGGCTTGCCCTGCAGCCGGTGCAGGATCTCGCCGCTGGCGTCGCCTTTCGGATCCGGCACCGGAATGCCGCGCTGCGCCAGGTGCTTCATCAGGTGCAGGTAGAACGGCAGTTGCTCGAAGGTCAGCCGTTCGAACAGTGTCAGCACGTACTCGCCGCGGTCGGTCGTCAGGAAGTAGTTGGTGTTCTCGATGCCGGAGGTGATGCCTCGCAGCTCGGTCAGGGTGCCGAGGTCGAGGCGGGAGGCGAGCTCAGCGGCTTCGTCGGTGGGTACGGGCGTGAAGACGGCCATGGGGCAGGGACGCGGCAGCGGCGTCGGAAGATCAGGAAAAGGAACTCAGAACGAGAACAGGTGCCAGACGCGCTGGCCGGCAGCGCCGCGGGTGGCTTCGGACGACAGGTCGCGGCTGCCGTCGGCCGGCAGCACCTCGTAGGCCTTGCCGCCCTTCTTCGGTTGCACGGTGATGCGTTGCGTCTGCCCGCGTACGCGCAGCTCGTCGATCCGTGCGCGATCGTCTTCGATGCGGATGTGCTCCACGGCCGGCTCCGGCACGGCGGAGGGCACGTTCTGTGCGTGGACGGCGCCGTACAGGCAAGGCAGCAAAGCCCCGAGGGCCGGGCAGAGGAAGCGCTTCATGGGGCGGATTCTAGGCCGCTGGCGGGGGGCCGCCGATGCCCGCGCAGGCGTTGCAGGAAAATGCCCGCCATGAGCGACAAAACCCTGCTGCTGGTCGACGGTTCCAGCTACCTCTACCGGGCCTTCCATGCACTGCCCGATCTGCGCGGCCCCGGAGGGGTGCCCACCGGCGCCATCCACGGGATCGTGGGCATGCTGCGCAAGCTGCGCGAGCAGTTTCCGGCGGAACACGCGGCGTGCGTCTTCGACGCCAAGGGCGACACGTTTCGCAACGAGTGGTATGCCGAGTACAAGGCGCATCGCCCGCCGATGCCGGAGGCGCTGGCAGCGCAGATCGAGCCGATCCATGAAGTGGTCAAGCTGCTCGGCTGGCCCGTGCTGGAGGTGCCGGGCATCGAGGCGGACGACGTGATCGGCACCCTGTGCTGCGTGGGGCGCAGCAGCGGGCACAAGGTCATCGTCTCGACCGGCGACAAGGATCTGGCGCAGCTCGTCAACGATGACGTGACGCTGATCAACACGATGAACAACGCGGGCAACGAGATGCTCGACGCCGCCGCGGTGCTGGCCAAGTTCGGCGTGCCGCCGGACCGCATCGTCGACTACCTGACGCTCGTCGGCGACGCCGTCGACAACATCCCCGGTGTCGAGAAGGTCGGCCCCAAGACGGCGGCCAAGTGGATCAACGAATACGGTTCGCTCGAGGGCGTGATGGCCGCCGCGGACAGGATCAAGGGCGTCGCCGGCGACAACCTGCGCCGCGCGCTCGACTGGCTGCCGCAGGGCAGGCGACTCGTCACGGTGGTGACCGATTGCGACCTGGCCGCCCACGTGCTCGGCTGGCCCGGGCTGGACGCCTTGCAGTTCAAGGACGTCGACCGCCACGGGCTGCTGGACTTCTATGCGCGCTACGGCTTCAAGACGTGGCGCCGCGAGCTGGAGGAAAGCCTGGGCGTGACGGCCGCACCCGCTCCGCAGGCCACCCTGCCACATGGTCAGACCGGTGACCTGTTCGGCGTCGATGCTTCGGTGCCGGCACCGCAGCCGGTGGGAGAGCGCAGCTACGACACCATCGTGAGCTTCGACGCGCTCGATGCCTGGATCGGCAAGCTGAACGACGCCCCGCTGGCCGCTCTCGACACCGAAACCGACTCGCTCGACCCCATGCGCGCGCAGATCGTCGGCATCTCGTTCGCGGTGCGCCCCGGCGAGGCGGCTTACGTGCCATTGCGCCACACCTATGCCGACGCGCCGGAGCAACTGCCCTTCGACGAGGTGCTCGCGCGGCTGAAGCCGTGGCTGGAAGACGAGACGCGGCCCAAGCTCGGCCAGAACATCAAGTACGACGTGCACGTGCTGGCCAACCATGGCATCACCGTGCGCGGCTATGTGCACGACACCATGCTCGAAAGCTACGTGCTCGAAGCGCACCGGCCGCACAACCTGGACAGCCTCGCGCAACGCCACCTCGACCGCAAGGGCCTGTCGTACGAGGACGTCTGCGGCAAAGGGGCCGCGCAGATACCGTTCGCCCAGGTGGAAGTGGCGCGCGCCGCCGAATACTCGTGCGAAGACAGCGAGATGGCCCTGCACGTGCACCAGACGCTGTGGCCGCGCCTGGAGGCCGAACCGGGGCTGAAGTACGTCTACGAGCAGATCGAGATGCCGGTGTCCGCGCTGCTGCAGCGCATCGAGCGCAACGGCGTGCTGATCGACGCCCAGTTGCTCGCGCGGCAGAGCCATGAACTGGCGCAGCGCATCATGGCGCTCGAGAGCGAGGCGCACGAACTCGCCGGCCAGCCGTTCAACCTGGGCAGCCCCAAGCAGATCGGCGAGATCCTGTTCGGCAAGCTGCAGCTGCCGGTGGTGAAGAAGACCGCGAGCGGCGCGGCCTCCACCGACGAAGAGGTGCTGGAGAAGCTGGCCGAGGACTACCCGCTGCCGGCCAAGATCCTGGAGCACCGCGGCCTGTGCAAGCTCAAGGGCACCTACACGGACAAGCTGCCGCTGATGATCAACCCCGCCACCGGGCGCGTGCACACCAACTATGCGCAGGCCGTGGCGGTGACGGGCCGCCTGTCGAGCAACGACCCCAACCTGCAGAACATCCCCATCCGCACGCCCGAAGGCAGGCGCGTGCGCGAGGCGTTCATCGCGCCGCCGGGTCACGTGATCGTTTCGGCGGACTATTCGCAGATCGAGCTGCGCATCATGGCGCACATCTCCGGCGACGCGACGCTGCTGAAGGCCTTCACCGACGGCATGGACGTGCACCGCGCCACCGCGGCCGAGATCTTCAACACCACGCCCGACCAGGTGACGAGCGAGCAGCGCCGCTACGCCAAGGTCATCAACTTCGGCCTGATCTACGGCATGAGCGCTTTCGGCCTGGCCAGCAACCTGGGCATCGAGCAGAAGGCTGCACGCGACTACATCGACCGCTACTTCCAGCGCTACCCGGACGTGAAGCGCTACATGGACGAGACGCGCGCCTTCGCGAAGGACAAGGGTTTCGTGGAAACGGTGTTCGGTCGCCGCCTGTGGCTGCCCGAGATCAACAGCCCGAACGGCCCACGCCGCGGCGGTGCCGAGCGGGCCGCCATCAACGCGCCGATGCAGGGCACTGCGGCCGACCTGATCAAGCTCTCGATGATCGCGGTGCAGCGCGAGCTGGACGCCGCCGGCAAGCAGACCAAGATGGTGATGCAGGTGCACGACGAACTGGTGTTCGAGGTGCCCGAGGGCGAGCTGGACTGGGTGCGCGTGGAGGTGCCCCGCGTCATGGCCGGCGTGGCGGAGCTGAAAGTGCCGCTGCTCGCCGAGGTGGGCGTCGGCCCGAACTGGGACAAGGCGCACTGAGCGCACACTCGAGCAACAACCGCGGGAGGAATCGATGGCCTATGACTACAGCTCCGAGGGCAAGCGCCTGGAGCTACCCAACCCCTACCGGCTGCAGAACCTGTGGCTCTGGCTGTGCGCGGTGCTGCTCGTCGGCGGGGGCGTGCTGTGCCTGTGGTGGACGCGCGAGGCCTTGCAGGCGCAATCGCTGCAGCGAGGCGTCATGCCGCTGCTGGCCGGTTTCGGCCTGCTCGCGGCCGGCCTGACCAGTGCCGCGGTCGCGGCCAAGCGCCTGCGCTTCTTCTTCGGCCGGGGGCGGCCCGTGTCGCTGGCCGACGACCTGCCGCCCGGCATGACGGGCAGTTCCAAGCGGGCGGAAGGGCTGAAGGAAATTCTGCGTCAGGGTGGGCTCACCTACCCGGAGCCGCAGGGCGCGCTCGACGGCGTGCTCTACCACTGGGTGCCGCAGCTGATCACCGCGCCGATCGAGGTGCAGGAGCGTGCGCGCCGTCACTTCTTCAACTTCGCCGCGCTGGTGGCCACCGCGGTGAGCTTCGCGGTGTCGTGGCTGCTGCTCGGCAACGAGGCGAGCCGGCCCTGGATCGGCGCGCTGTACTTCGTGTTCGGCGTGGTCTTCCTGCTGCGGCCGGTGCTGTCGGACAGCCGGGCACGGCTGTCGATGGCGTCGGTCGTCGGGCTGTTTGCGGCGGCCATCCTGGCGCCGGTGCTGATCGGGATGATCGGCGCGCGGCTGCCGTCGCTCGGCGGCTTTTCTCTCAGCATGCAGACGGCCGTGATGCTCGGCACCGGGCTCGTGGCCGTCGTGCTGATCGCGCTCGCGGTGCACGCGCAGATCGGCACGCCGCCGAGCGTGCAGTCGCGCGGCGAGCAGCAGAAGCTGTCGATGAACGCGCCACCCGGCATGCTGCTCGACGAGCTGGAGCGCAAGCTGCAGGACGAGTGGACCGAGCGCATCCCGAACCGCCGCTATGCGCGGCTGGAGCCGGCGATCGACCCGGTGCGCACCGCCGGCCCGTTCGCCGGTGAACTGCTGGAGGAAACCCAGCCGATGCCGTTGTCCGGCACCGTGGCGCCCACGCTCGGCTCCGCGCTGGCCAATGCGGCGCATCGCTGGTTGCTGTTGATCGACGTCTACGCCACCTTGCTGGTCGTCGTGGCCGTGGGGCTGGTGCTGTATTTCGTGCGCAGCTTCGATCTCGCGGCGCCGCTGCTTGGCGGCAACCACCTGTCGCTGCTCGGCACTGCGACCATCCTGCTGCTGGTGGCCGTGTTCTGCTTCAAGTCGGCCGGCGGGCTGTGGGGCCGCTTCAACTTCGAGTCGGTGCTGGTGTGGGTCGAATTGGCGGGCACCTTCCAGCGCTCGCGCGTGGGCACCGGCAACCAGTTCAGCAGCCGCCTCAACACCGACAGCGAGATCGTCCGCACCGAGGCGATGACGCTGCGCGTGTGGCGTGCCCGCATCGAGTCGGTGGTGTTCGGCAAGGACGGCTACCGGCAGATCACCGCGATGTTCTCGACCTCTCAGGAGGCGAAGGACCTGGCGGGCCACCTGATGTCGTTCGCGCGCAGCCAGAGCGTGCTGATCGCGCCGGGCAGCGCGGAGGACGAGGCGCGCATCCAGGCACTCAACGCCGGTGAGCGCGCGTTGACCTCGACCCCGGGCGGCGCAGCCCAGCTGCATCACGAGATCCACGCGGCAGCGGCGCTGGCGCGACCCGAGCCCCAGCAGCCTGCGCCCGCTGCGCCCGCAGGCGCGCGCTTCTGCAGCGAATGTGGCGCTGGCCTCACGCCGAATGCCCGCTTCTGCGCGGCGTGCGGCGCAGCGGTCACCAGCTGAGCCTGGGGGCGGGCATGCCGCCTGCCGCCATGGCGGCATGGAAAGACTGGCCTGGCAGCAACGGGCGTGGCGGTTCGTCCCGCAGCCGCTGCAGCACCCGCTGCAGCTCGCGGCAGCCGCGGTGCGCATGTGGCTCGATGAACTCGGGCCCCAACTGGGTGCGTCGATCGCGTTCTACGCGATGTTCGCGCTGGCGCCGTTGCTCGTGGTGGCGATCACGCTGGCAGGCGCCATCTTCGGGCCCGAGGCTGCCAGGGGCCAGATCGTCGGCGAGATCGAAGGGCTGATCGGCAGCAATGCCGCGCGCGGCATCGAGGCGATGATCGAGTCGTCCTGGCGCGGCGAGAGCCGGGGCCTTGCCGGCCTGCTCGGCATGGGCGCATTGCTGCTGGGCGCCAGCGGCGTGTTCGTCGCGCTGCGCAACGCCCTCAACCGGCTCGGCCGGCTGCCCGAGATGCCCAGCGGCGTCGGCGCCTTCGTGCGAGCGCGGCTGGTCGCCTTTGCGCTGGTGCTCGGGTTCGGCTTTCTCGCGATCGTCTCGCTGGTCTTCAGTGCCGCCCTGGCGGCGCTCGGCGCCTATCTCGCGCGCCGCTATCCGCCGTTTGCGGCGCTCATCTCCGGGGCCGACATCGCGGTGTCCACGCTGGTCCTGAGCTTCGCCTTCGCCGCGTTGCTGCGCTGGCTGCCCGAATCTCCACCGGCTTGGCGGCCAGTGTTCATCGGGGCCGTCGCCAGTGCGCTGCTGTTTTCGATCGGCAAGCACCTGATCGGGCTCTACCTCGGGCGGGCGGGCGTGGCCTCCAGCTACGGCGCGGCGGGCAGCTTCGTGGTCGTGATGCTGTGGATCTACTACTCGTCGCAGATCCTGCTGCTGGGTGCCGCGCTGGCGTGGACGGTGGACGGCGCGCAACAACGGCCGCGCCTGCCGCAAGCCGGCGCCGGGCGTTCAGGTGCGGTGTGAGTTCTCTCGCCCCGCGGCGGTGCCGGGCGCGTTGTGGCCCGACGTGGGTGTGCGGTTCTTGTCCTTCATCGCATACACCTCGAGGCGGTTGTAGAGCGTCTTCAGGCTGATGCCGAGCACCTCGGCCGTGCGCCGCTTCACGTTGCCGCAGCGCTCCAGCGTCGCCATCGTCACCCGGCGCTCCACCTCGTCGAGCGGCGTGCCGATGCGGATGCTGATGACGTCGGAGCGGCTCTCGTCGACCGGTTCGTTCTCGCCCGTCTCGAACCCCTCGACCACGTCGTCGCAGAGGATGTAGGCGCGCTGCACGTAGTTCTTTAGCTCGCGCACGTTGCCGCTCCAGCTGCGTTCGTACAGCTTGGCGATCGCCTGCGGAGAGAAGGTCTTGTGGGTGCCTTCCTGGCGGTTGAGGTCGTCGAGGAAGTGCTGGGCCAGCATCTCGATGTCGTTGCCCCGTTCACGCAGCGGGGGCAGGTGCACCGGGAACACGTTGAGGCGGTGATAGAGATCGTCGCGCAGGCGGCCCTCGGCCACGGCCTTTTCGGGGTTGCGGTTCGTCGCACCGACCACACGCACGTCGGTCGAGATCGGCTGCGTGGTGCCCACGCGCACGAAGGTCCCGGTCTCCAGCACGCGCAGCAGTTTCACCTGCAGCTCCATCGGCATCTCCGTGACTTCGTCGAGCAGCAGGGTGCCGCCGTTGGCGCGCTCGAACAAGCCGACGTGCTGGCGGTCGGCGCCGGTGAAGCTGCCTTTTTCGTGGCCGAACAGCTCGCTCTCGATCAGTTGCGGCGAGATCGCGCCGCAGTTCACGGCGAGGAAGGGCGAGCGCCGCCGCCGGCTGAGGTCGTGGATGGTCTGCGCCGCAAGCTCCTTGCCGGTGCCGCTCTCGCCGATCAGCAGCACGGTGGCAGAGGTGGGCGCCACGCGCGCGAGCTTGTCGTACAGCGACTGCATGGCCGGCGAGCCGCCCAGCAGCAGGCCGAAGCGCCCGGCCTTGCGCAGCTCGCCGCGCAGCTCACCGATCTCGTGGCGCAACTCCGCCTCATGCGGTTGGCGCTTGAGGATGGCGCGCAGCCGCTCCACGTCGAGAGGCTTGACCATGTAGTCGGTTGCCCCGAGCCGCAATGCCTCGACCACGCTGTCGACCGATGCATGGCCGGTGATGGCCACCACCTCGGTCTGCGCCGGTGCTTCGAGGTCGTGCACCAGCTGCAGCCCGCTGCCGTCCGGCAGTTGCAGGTCGGTCAGCAGCACGTCGGGCTGCTGCCGCACGAGCTGCATGCGTGCGGCGCGCAGCGTGTCTGCGGTCGCCACGGTGCAACCTTCCGCGGCGGCGACCTCGGCCATCCAGGCCAGTTCATCCGCGGCGTCGTCGACGATCAGGACATGAGGCATCGGCTGCGCAAGGGGCTGCAGTGGGATTTGCGGCGCGAATTACACGCTCCACGCGCCGCTCGCTCGCAATGCCGGCGCCTCAATTGTTGGGCGGCCGCACGATGATGTCGTTGCGTACAGCCTTCACGTTCGGCACCTCGCGTGCGAGCTCGGCGGCCTTGCTTTTCTCGTCCTGGCTGGCTGCAAAGCCGGAGAGCTGCACGACGCCGTCCTGCGTCTCGACCTGGGTGCGCATCGCGCTGGCCACCGGGTCCTGGGCAAGACGTGCCTTGACGCGGGTGCTGATGGTCTTGTCGTCCACGTACTCACCGACCGAGCTCTGCCCGCTCGTCACGGCACAGCCGGCGGTCGTGAAGACGCCCGCAGCTGCGATCAGGGCGGCGAGGATGCGCTTGTTGTTCATGGTTCACTCCTATGCAATGGAATCGGCCGGCGGCGCAGGTGCCACCGGCCCGCTCATGTCGCAACCGACGTGCCCGCCTCAGCGCACGCTTTTGCCCTGCGAGGGCCGGGACTTGGCCTTGTCGCCGGCTGCAGCGATGCGCGCGGCTGCCTGCTCCTCGGTCTCGCCTTCTTCCTCGGCGGCGTCGAGGCCCAGCTCGCCTTCGAGCTCCATGCGCCGCGCCAGCATCTCTTCCAGCAGGCTGTCCCAGTCGACCTTGGAGCGGCCGAGCTGCTCGAACATCTCGCCTTCTTCTTCCTTCACGTGGTGCTTGACGTATTCCCCCAGCACGGTGAAGGTCGCGGCGAACTTCGCGTCCTCCGGCGAAAGGCTGCTCAACTGTTCGATCAGCGTCTTGGCGCTGCCGTGCTCGACTTCGGCTTCCTCGATCAGGTCCTCCTCGTCGAGCCCGCCGCGCGCCGCGGGGTAGAACACCTCCTCTTCCAGTCGCATGTGAAGTTGCAGCTCCTTGCAGGTCTGCTCGGCAAGCGCCTGGCAACCCGCTTGATCGCCTTCTTCCTGCAACTTCGAAAAGTCGCGGAACGCCTTCTTGGCTCGCTTGTGATCCTCTTTCAGCATCTCGAGGACTTCATTGCGAGAACTTGTATTGCTACGGGCCATGGACTTGCTCCTAGGGGTTGTGGTGTCGTGGGGCGCGCAGGCTGCGCGTTGCAACAGCACAGCAACCGTTGTGCCGCAAAGGCGCCGGCATGGCGGTTGCCGCGTCTGCAATAACTTTTGCAAAAGGAGCGCACATGCCTACGACGCCACAACGGCCCGGAACCGACCATCAGGAGCGCGAACCGACCCGCGCGCGCACGGGCAACACCACGATGAACCAGGCGCATCACCGGCAGCCCCGTCTGCCGCACGAGCGCGACGAGTCGGCGGACAGCCAGGACCTGCAGCAACCCGACCAGCAGCAGAAGATGCAGCAGGCGCACGACGACATCGAGCAGGGGCTGGTCGACACGGACCGCGGACCGGTGCTCGACAAGGTGTATCGCGAGAAGGTCAAGCCGCAGCGCCGCGCGTGAGGCGCCAGCACGGCGCGAGGGCACGAGCCCGGAGCATTTCTTGCGGCAAACGGCACAACTTTTCGCGCTTTGCGTTGGGGCCGGCACGCACCGCGCCCCTGCTGCGGGGTCGCGCTGTCGCCGCATGGCGACAGGTCAAGCGGCGGAGTGAGCGTTCATTTGAGCCGGGCGGGACGGTCTCCCACGAATCCCTCTGCAGGCCGCATGCGTTTCCATGATGCGACATGCATGAAGCGCTTTGTATCCCTCGCGACGTGTCGTAACGCTGCAATCCGATGATGATCGGCGACTCCATTGACTGGCATAGGTGTTGCTCTCAATGGAGTCGCTTGCCTGCCGCGAGTTGAGGCGTTTTCCCTCTCGGCGCGGTGCAGGCCGACGACTCATGACGATCACATTCACCGACACAAAAGACAACCGGTTCCACGGCGTCACGCCGTCTGCCTCCTGTCCGCGCGGCCTCCTCCAGGGCGCCCCGTCGGTGCCGATCCTTGTTCATTCACACGTGCAGCCCGCTGACGCGCAAGCGGCGGGCCCTTTCCCCCGGAGGACTGCATGAACGCACCGGTCATTCGACTCGAACACCGGCAACACCAGACCTTGACGCCGCGCCTGCAGCAGGCGGTTCGTCTGTTGCAGTTGTCGTCGCTCGACTTTGCGCAGGAAGTGCAACAGGCCGTGGGCAGCAACCCCTTCCTCGAAGAGGATCCCGAGGCGCACGCGGCGCCCGCTGCCGCGGCAGAAAACGCCCCTGCCGATGCACCGCCCACCTGGGGCGAGGTCACGCCGGTCACGGCACCGGCCGCCGACACGCCGTGGGACCGCGAGAGCTGGGGCTCGCCCGGCGGCGGTGGGTCCGGGCGCGGCAGCAGCGGCGACGGCGAACTCGATCTCGTCGAGATGGTGGCGGCCGATGTGTCGTTGCGTCAGCACCTGCACAGCCAGATCAACGTGATGCCGCTGTCGCCGCGCGACCGCCAACTGGCCGGCACCATCATCGAGGCGCTCGACGACGACGGCTACCTGCGCCTGTCGCTCGACGAGCTGACCGGGCTCTGCGGCTGCTCGCCGGTACCCGACGACACCGAGATGAACGTCGCGCTGAAGCTCGTGCAGTCGCTCGACCCCGCGGGCATCGCCGCTCGCGACGTGCGCGAATGCCTGCTGCTGCAACTGAAGGACTGCGAGCAGCAGGCCGATTCCGACCTGGCATGCCGCATCGTCAGCGACCATCTCGACCGACTCGCGATGCGCGACGTCAACGGCCTCGCGCGCACGCTGGGCGCGAGCGTGGCGCAGGTGGAGGCGGTGTGCGAGCGCATCCGCCACCTCGACCCGCGCCCGGGCTGGCGCTTCGGCCCCTCGAACACGCAGTTCGTGACGCCCGACGTGATCGTGCGCAAGGTGCGCGGCGTGTGGACGGCGGCGCTGAACCCCGACGTGATTCCCAAGGTGCGGCTGAACCAGGTGTATGCCGAGCTGTTCCAGCGTCACCGCGATTCGGGTCATGCCGAACTCGCCGCTCACCTGCAGGAGGCGCGCTGGACGGTGCGCAACGTCGAGCAGCGCTTCGCCACCATCCTGCACGTGGCCCAGGCCATCGTGAAACGCCAGCGCCACTTCCTCGAGTACGGCGCGCTGGCCATGAAACCGCTGGGCCTGCGTGAGATCGCCGAGGAACTGGGCCTGCACGAGTCGACCGTCTCGCGCGTGACGAACAACAAGTACATGGCCACGCCGCTCGGCGTGTTCGAACTCAAGTATTTCTTCTCGCGCGCACTGCCCACCGTGAGCGGTGGCTCGTGCTCCGCCACTGCCATCCGCGGTGTCATCAAGGACATGATCGAGGCCGAGGACGCAAGCGATCCGTTGTCCGACGCGCAGATCGCGCGTCAGCTCGCCCGGCAGGGGCTGAGCGTGGCGCGCCGCACGGTGACGAAGTACCGCCAGATGATGAAGCTGCCGTCGGTCGAGAAGCGCCGCAAGCACGTGTGAGTGCGACCCTGGCGCGAGATTGACCAGCGCAGAAAGACGCCGGGGTAGACCCGGCGTTTTTCATGGGAGCGGTGCGTTCAGTGCGTCACTTATTCTTCGACGCACTGGTGCTGCGGCTGCCGCTGCTGTTGTCACCACTGTCGCTGCCCGTGACCGAGCCGCTGCTGGCCGACAAGCCTGCGCTGCCTGACGTAGCCCCCGTGGCACCGCTGCCGGTGCCGCCGAGGCCCGACGCGGCACCCAGGCCGCCGCCGGTGCTGCCGCTCTGGCCTTGCGAAGCGGTGGCGCTGCCCAGATTGCCGGCGGACGTGCCCTGCAAGCCCTGCTGAGATTGGGAACCGGACTGCGAGCCCGACTGCTGCCGGCCCTGTCGCCACTGGTTGAACTCGTCGGAGAACTTGCGGTAGCGCTCCTGGCGCCAGTTGTGATAGTCCTCGTCGAGTGCGCGCATCTGCTCGCTGCGCCACTGGTGGTAGTCGGGGTCCAGGTGACGTTGCCCCTGATAGCTGTAGCCCTGGTAGTCGCCCGAGCCGCCGTAGTTCTGGCCATAGGTGCCGCGGGAGCGTTCGTCGTTCGACTGGCCGCCATACCCGCCGCCGCCAAAGTTGCCGGCGCCGCCGTAGCCTCCGCCATAGCCGGTATCGCGGCCTTCGCCGTAGCCGCCGTACATGCTGCCGTAGCGCGTCTCGTGTTGCCCGCCGTAGGCGCCTTCCTGGCCGCCCCGGTAGTCCTGTGAGCCGCCCCGGTATCCGCCGCGCTGCCCACCCTGGGCGCCGCCGTACTGGCCGCCGCCCTCATACCCGCCATAGCGCCCGCCGGTGTCCTGGCCACCATAACGGCCGCCCGCATCGTATTGGCCACGGGAGCCGCCATCCCAGCCCTGGCCCTGTTGCGAGCCATAGCTGCCGCCATACCCGCCACTGCTGTGCTGGCTGCCGCGGCCGCCGCCCGTGTAGTAGTCGCCCATCGAGCCGCGTCCGCCTTCGAAGTCGCCGCCTTGTTGCGATCCATAGCCGCCGTAACCGTAGCTTTCGCTGCGTGCCGACTCGTAGTCCCGGCCGCTGCCGTAGCGGCCCTGGCTGCCCTGGCGGTCCTGCCACCGGTCGCTGGAGCCATAGCGCTCTTCGCCACGGTTGCGGGAGTTGTCGTCGTAGCCTTCGTTGCGGTTGCGGTCTCCGTACTGTCGTTGATACATCTGCAATCCTTTCAATGTTGGTGTGGCGCGTTCGCACACGACTCGCGATGCCGACCGTCGCTGCCGGCCGCCGTGACGCCGGTCCCCTGGGGCGACGCCTGTCGCGCCGGGACGCTGCGTGCCTTGCACAGAGCAGCACCAAAATCGAGCAACGGGTGTACCCGTGTGGCGCGCGGTGTGCAGGGGAACACCTGTGCCCGCGGCCGCGCGCGCCGTGCACAATGCAGCCCGCTCCAGGAAATTCGGAACCAACCTCCCAACCGCTATGGACACCATGAACGCCGCCGTCGCGGTGCTGGCCGCCTACCTCGTCGGCTCCCTGTCGTTTGCCGTGATCGTGAGCCGGCTGATGGGCCTGAACGACCCGCGCACCTATGGCTCCAAGAACCCGGGGGCCACCAACGTGCTGCGCTCGGGCAACAAGAAGGCCGCGGCGCTGACGCTGGTATTCGACGCGCTGAAGGGCTACCTGCCGGTGCTGCTGGCAGCGGTCTACGGCCCTCGCTTCGGGCTGGGCGAGGGCGCGGCGGCGATCGTCGGTCTGGCTGCCTTCGTGGGCCACCTGTTCCCGGTGTTCTTCCGCTTCCAGGGCGGCAAGGGCGTGGCCACGGCGGCCGGCGTGCTGCTCGGCATCAACCCCTGGCTGGGCCTCGCGACGCTCGCCACCTGGGTGATCATCGCGTTCTTCTTTCGCTACTCGTCGCTCGCGTCACTGGCCGCGGCCGTGTTCGCGCCGTTCTATCAATTGCTGATCTGGGGCGCGGGGCCGGTGCTCGGCGCCATCCTTGCGATGAGCCTGCTGCTGATCTGGCGCCACGCACCCAACATCCGCAAGCTGCTCGAAGGCAAGGAGAGCAAGATCGGCCAGAAGGCCGCTCCGCCGGCGGCACCTCACACGAAAGGACATTGAACATGGTGCAGCGCTTCCACGTCGGGCCCCGGCTGTCGGAGATGGCCGTGCACAACGGTACCGTCTACCTGGCGGGCCAGGTGCCCGAAGACGGCACGAAGGACATCCGCGGCCAGACCGCGGAGGTGCTCGGCATGATCGACAAGCTGCTCGCCGAGGCGGGCAGCGACAAGAGCCGCATCCTGATGGCGCAGATCTTCCTGGCCGACCTGGCCGACTTTGCCGGCATGAACGAGGTGTGGGATGCATGGGTGGTGCAGGGCAGCGCGCCGCCGCGCGCCACCGTGCAGGCCAGGCTGGCCCGGCCCGAGTGGCGCATCGAGGTGGTGGTCACCGCGGCGGTCTGAAAGGCCCCGACCGTGAAGACGTCCGTGCGCAGCCTGCTGGGCCTCGGGGCCACGGCTGCGGCCGTGCTCGCGGCCTCGCAACTGGCGGGAACGTGGCACGAGCGCGGGCTCGGCCAGCAGGCCGCCGAGGCGGCCCGGCCGGGCGACATCGTCATGTTCACCACGTCCGACTGCCCTTACTGCGCGCAGGCGCGCAAATGGTTCGGCGAGCACCGCGTGGCCTACACCGAGTGCAACACCACGGTCGATGCAGCGTGCCTCGCTGCCTATGAAAAGCTCGCCGCCCCGGGCGTGCCGACGCTCCTGGTGAAGGGGCAGCGGCAGGTGGGCTTCCAACCCGAGCGCGTTGCCCAGGCCCTGGCGCGCTGACGGCGTCTCAGGCCAGGCCGAGCGCCTCCAGCGGGCCCCGCCCCACGCGCACGACGCGCGGCTCGTCGTCCGTCAGGTCGACCACGGTGGTCGGCTCCATCGCACAGGCACCGGCATCCACCACGGCCTGGATCTGCTTCTCGAAACGCTCGCGGATCTCGTGCGGGTCGTTCACCGGATCGGTTTCTCCGGGGGGGATCAGCGTGGTCGCCAGCAAGGGCTCGCCGAACAGCGCCAGCAGCTCCTGCGTCACCTGGTGCTG
Source organism: uncultured Caldimonas sp. (assembly GCF_946480305.1). The sequence goes on along the minus strand of NZ_CAMLJQ010000018.1, from coordinate 14,443 downwards.
CGGTACACGCAGGCCGACCGTGCGACGTGACGGGTGCGACACGCGTCGCGGTACCTCTTTCGTCGCTTCGAGCAGGAAGGTGTACGGCCCCGGCGTGCCGAGCTTCAGCAGGCGGTACTGCCGGTTGTCGACCTTGGCGTAACTCGCCAGCTCAGACAGGTCGCGGCACAGCAGTGTGAGGTGGTGCTTGTCGTCGACGTTGCGCAGCTTGCGCAGGTTCTCGGCGGCGTTCTTGTCGTCGAGCCGGCACACGAAGGCATAGCTCGAATCGGTGGGGATGGCGGCAATGCCGCCCGCATGCAGGATCTGCGCAGCCTGCTTCAACAGGCGCTGCTGCGGATTCTCGGGGTGGACTTCGAAGTATTGGGCCATCGCGCGATTGTGCCCCTCACGCGAGGCGGCCCCCCGGCTGCCTGCACTGGCGACAGGGAGCAGCGGCGTGCTCACGCCGTGCGATGGATGCGTTCCTCGAGCGCCAGCCACACCGGCGAGAGCTCGGGGCCAAGGAGCGGCAGCGTGCCGAGGTCGGTGTGGCTTTCAGCGGGGGAATGGAAGTCGGAGCCGCGCGAGGCCAGCAGGCCGAACTCGCGTGCCATGTCGGCGTATTTCACGAAGTCCTGGCTGCTGTGGCTGCCCGTCACCACCTCGACGCCGCGGCCCCCGTGCTCCTTGAACTCCGAGAACAGCGCGAACTCTTCATTGGCGGTGAACTTGTATCGCCCCGGGTGGGCGATCACGGCAACGCCGCCGGCTTCGGTGATCCAGCGCACCGCGTCACCGAGCGCAGCCCAGCGGTGCGCCACATATCCCGGCTTGCCGGTCGTGAGGTACTTGCGGAACACCTCCTGCGTGTCGCGGCAGGCACCCACTTCCACGAGGTAGCGTGCGAAGTGCGTGCGCGAGATCAGATCCGGGTTGCCCACGTACTTCAACGCGCCTTCATAGGCGCCGACGATGCCCACGCGTTCGAGCCCGGCGGCCATCTCGCGTGCGCGCAGCTCGCGGCCCCCGCGCGTGCGGCGCAGGCCCTCGACGAGTTGGGCGTCGCCCGGGTCGAAGCCCAGGCCGACGATGTGCACCGTCTCGCCTGCAAAGGTCACGGAGATTTCGGTGCCGGTGAGGTAGGGCAGGCCGATCGCTTCGGCGGCTTCGCGCGCGCGGTGCTGCCCGCCGATCTCGTCGTGGTCGGTCAGCGCCCAGAGTTCGACGCCATTGGCCTTGGCGCGTGCCGCCAGTTCCTCCGGCGGCAACGTGCCGTCGGAAATGCAGGAATGGCAGTGCAGGTCGGCATTGAGAATGTTCACGTGTGAGATTGTAGGCAGCGGGTCGCGCCGAGGCTTGTGCAGGGACAAGCCCGTGGACCGGCTGCCGTGCAGGAATCGCCGCTTGCGCGAATTACCGCACCAGTCTCAGCACCTTGCCGTCCTCGTTGTCGGTGAGCACGTACAACCAGCCGTCCGGGCCCTGCCGCACGTCGCGGATGCGTTCGCTCAGCGTGGACAGCAGGCGTTCCTGCCGAACGATCCTGCGTCCGTCGAGCTCCATGCGCACGAGCACCTGGGCGCGCAGCGTGCCGACGAACAGGTTGCCCTGCCAGCCGGGGTAGCGGTCGCTGGTCAGGAAGGCCATGCCGCTGGGCGCGATGGAGGGCACCCAGTACACCAGCGGCTGTTCCATGCCGGCCTTTTCGGTGCCTTCGCCGATCTTGAAGCCGGTGCCGTATTCGCGGCCGTAGGTGATCACCGGCCAGCCGTAGTTCTTGCCCGCTTCCGCCACGTTGACCTCGTCGCCGCCCTGCGGCCCGTGCTCGTGCGTCCACAGCTCGCCGGTCTGCGGGTGCAGCGCGGCGCCCTGCACGTTGCGGTGGCCGTAGCTCCAGATCTCGGGGAGGGCCGACTGACGGCCGACGAAAGGGTTGTCAGCCGGAATGCCTCCGTCCGGCTCGATACGCACGACCTTGCCGATGTGCGACGACAGCGACTGCGCCTCGTCGCGGCGGGAGAAGCGGTCGCCCATCGTCACGAAGAGCCTGCCGCTGCGGTCGAACACCAGCCGCGAACCGAAGTGGGCCGTGCCGTCGTGCTTGGGCCGCTGCCGAAAGATCACCGCCACGTCCACCAGCCGGTTGCCTTGCAGCCGGCCCCGCGCCACCGCGGTGCCGTTGCCCCCGTCGCCAGCCTCGGCGTAGCTGAGGTAGACCCAGGGCGTCTGGGCGAACTTCGGGTCGATCGCGACGTCGAGCAAGCCGCCCTGGCCACGCGCGTCGACGGCCGGCACGCCTTGCACCGGCTCGCCGACCGCGCCCTGCGGCGACACGATGCGCAGCCGGCCCGGGCGTTCGGTGACCAGCATGCGGCCGTCGGGCAGGAAGGCCAGGCCCCACGGGTGCTGCAGGCCCTTGGCAATGACGACCGGGCGAAGCGACTGGGCCTGCACGGTGCCGGCCAGCGGCAGCAGCATCGGCAAGGACATCAGCATGCGGCGGGAGATCATCGGCGGCACTCCTGGACTTCAAACGGCCGCAGTCTAAGTCGAGCGCGGCTCCAGCCTCGCGGCCACGTCGCTTCTCCACGTCGCCGGCACTCGTTCAGTGGGTACCGGTCACGCGGCCCTCGCCCCTAGAATCGCCGCACATCACGACCGAGGAGAGGGGTAGCCGATGAAAACGATACAAGTGCACAAGCCGACTGGCGCCTTCGTGGCCGCATCGTGGGTGGCCATGCTGGTGGGGGCGTTGACCTACCTCGTCGGACTGTGGAACTCCGAGATGCAGCTCAACGAGAAGGGCTACTACTTCACCTTGCTGATGTACGGGCTGTTCGCGGCGGTGTCGCTGCAGAAATCGGTGCGCGACCGGCTCGAGGGCATCCCCGTCACGGGCATCTACTTCGGACTGTGCTGGACGTCGCTCGGTCTGTCGCTGCTGCTGCTCGTGGTCGGACTGTGGAACGCCACCCTCACGTCGCCCGAAAAGGGCTTCTACGCGATGGCCTACCTGCTCAGCCTTTTCGCCGCAGTGGCGGTGCAGAAGAACGTGCGCGACCTCGCCATGTACAAGGACGAGCCGGCGCCGGCGCAGGAGCGCGACACCACACCGGTGGCCTGAGCCCCGTTCCTGGCACGAAGGCGCACCGGCGCTGTCGGGCACGAAGTACGTGCTGCGCTCCGACGTGCTGTACCGCCCCGCTTCGCGCTGACGACGCGTCCGGTCAGGGCCGCATGCCGCCTACGACTGCAACCGCAGCACGCTCGCCGGGGCACCGTCAGTGAGCAGGTAGATGTGCCCGTCCGGGCCTTCGCGCACGTCGCGCATGCGCTGCCCCAGTTCCTTGAAGAGCGGCTCGCGCGACACCACTGCCGGCGCGGTCGCGCTGCCTTTCAGCTGCACGCGCCACAACGCCGTGCCCGCCAACGCACCGACGAACAGGTTGCCCCGCCACGCCGGGTAGCGCGCGCCGCTGTAGATCATGCAGTTGCTGGGTGCGATCGAGTGCGGCACCCAGTAGGTGAGCGGCTGCTCCATGCCGTCCTTCGCGCCGCCTTCACCGATGCGTGCGCACGAGTCGTATTCGCAGCCGTGGCTGATGATGGGCCAGCCATAGTTGCGACCGGGCCGCGTGATGTTGACCTCGTCGCCACCGAAGGGCCCGTGCTCGCAGGTCCATACCTCGCCCGATTCGGCATGCACGAAGATGCCCTGCGGGTTGCGGTGCCCGTAGCTCCACACCTCCGGCCGCGCGCCGGGCGTTGTCACGAACGGGTTGCCGACCGGGACGCTGCCGTCGGTGCGGATGCGGATCACCTTGCCATGGTGGCTGCCGAGGTCCTGCGCCTTCACGCGTTCGGCGTCTTCGCGTTTGTCGCCGATCGTCATGAACAGCGTGCCGTCGACCGCCTGCGCCATGCGGCCCCCCAGGTTTTCGCCGCTCTCGGTTTTCGGCGTCTGGCGGAAGATGACTTCCACGTCGGTGAGTGCCGTGGCACCGGCGTCGAGCCGACCGCGGGCGATGGCGAGGCCGGTGCGCCGGGTCTCGGCACCCGTTCCCGCCTCGAGATAGCTCACGTAGACGTAGCGGTTGTGCCCGAACTCGCGATCGACGACCACGTCCATCAGGCCGCCGTGGTCTCGGTGGTCCACCTGGGGAACCCGGGCAACCGGGGCAGGGGAGATCTCGCCCCGTGGGGAGATGACGCGCAGGCGCCCCGGCCGTTCGGTCGCCAGCAGCCGCCCGTCGGGCAGGAAGCCGATGCCCCAGGGCAATTCGAGCCCGGTGGCGAAGGGCACCGGACGCGGCGGCCCGGGCGGCGCGAGGTGGGCGCAGCCTAGCAGGGCCGGCGCCGGCGCAGCGATGGTGCAGGCGCAGCCGGCGAGCCGGCGCAGGGCACTGCGCCGGGAGAAAGACGACGGGCAGGCGCCAGCAGCGGCCTGGGGACGATGGCGGTACATGCAAGGCGGCAGCGGAAGGTGCCGCTGCGCGTTGTGGACGAGCCCCGCAGGCTACGGGCGTGGTCACGCCCCGTGCGCTACAGAATGCAAATGTTCCGGCCTTGTACTTTCAAGGTGGCGTGCCTCAACCGGCAGCCGCCTCCACGACCATCTGCACGCGCTGCGCGCCGTTGAACTCGTCGAGCGACAAGCGGTAGGCCAGCAGGGTGCGCTGGGGCAGCGGTTCGCTGTGGCCGAACCAGATTGCGTCGCGCAAGGTGCCGTGGTGGCGCACCGTGAGCTTCAGGTGGCGCTCGCCGACGACACGTTGCGAGACGATTTCGACCTCGTCGCTGAACACCGGGGCCTCGAACGCCTGGCCCCAGACCTCGCGCTCGATCACCTGCACGACCTCGGGCGCGAACCATTGCGGATCGAGCGGCCCGTCGGTGGCGAGCGTGCGGGCGAGCAGCTCGGGTTCCAGCCATTCGTGCGCGACCTGCTGGAAGGCGCGCTCGAAGGTCTCGAAGTCGCCTTCGCCGAGCGTGCAGCCGGCTGCCATCGCATGGCCGCCGAACTTCTTCAGCACACCCGGGTGGCGCTTGCTGACGAGATCGAGCGCATCGCGCAGATGAAAACCGGGGATGGAGCGGCCGGAGCCCTTCAGCAGCCCGTCCTGCCCGAGCGCGAACACGAAGGTCGGGCGGTGCAGCTTGTCTTTCAGCCGCGAGGCGACGATGCCGACCACGCCCTCATGGAACGCTGCATCGAAGATCGCCAGCGCCGGCGGCGGGTCGCCCTCCGGCATCAGCATCGCGAGCGTGGCTTCGGCCTGCTCGCGCATGCCGGCTTCCACGTCGCGGCGCTCGCGATTGATGGTGTCGAGCGTCTGCGCCAGCTCGGCCGCGCGCCGGGGGTCGTCGGTCAGCAGGCACTCGATGCCGAGCGTCATGTCGGCCAGCCGACCCGCGGCATTGATGCGCGGCCCGAGCGCAAAGCCGAAGTCGAAGGCGCTGGCGCGTGCCGGCTCGCGTCGTGCGGCGGCAAACAGCGCGGCCACGCCCGCGTGCATCTTGCCGCTGCGGATGCGACGCAGGCCCTGCGCGACGAGGCGGCGGTTGTTGGCATCGAGCTTCACCACGTCGGCCACCGTGCCGAGCGCGACGAGGTCGAGCAGGGCGTCGAGGCGGGGCTGGTCCTGCGGCGTGTACACCCCACGGGCGCGCAGCTCGGCACGCACGGCCAGCAGCACGTAGAACATCACGCCCACCCCGGCGAGGCACTTGCTGCCGAAGCCGCAGCCGGGCTGGCTGGGGTTGACGATCACGGTGGCGTCAGGCAGGACCACCTGGTCGCCCACCATCGCGGGCAGGTGGTGGTCGGTGATGACCACGTCCAGCCCTCGCGCACGGGCGGCGGCCACGCCTTCCAGGCTGGCAATGCCGTTGTCGACCGTCACCAGCACGTCGGGCCGTTGCTGCAGGGCCAGCTCGACGACGGCGGGCGAGAGCCCGTAGCCGTGCACCGCCCGATCGGGGACCACGTAGCTCAGCGTGCCGGGCCGGGCACCCAGCAGCGCCAGGCCGCGCAGGGCCACTGCGCAGGCAGTGGCACCGTCGCAGTCGTAGTCGGCCACTACGCACAGCCTGCGGCCCTGCTGCAGCGCGTCGGCCAGGAAGCGGGCGGCCGCGTCGGCGCCTTTGAGCTGTTCGGGCGGGAGCAGCCGTGCGAGGGAGTCGTCGAGCTGGTCCTTGGTGGCAATGCCGCGCGCGGCATACAGCCGTGCCAGCAGCGGGTGCACGCCGGCCTGCTCCAGCGCCCAGGCAGCGCGGGGAGGGCAATCGCGGAGGGTGATCTTCATGTTCAGAGCGTGAGGAGCAGCGGGGCCGCGCTGGCCGGCTGGAAGCGGTTGCGCAGGCGCTCCATCCATCCGCGTGCGACCGGTTCGAAGCGTTGCGCGCTGCGCTCGCCGCACAGCGTGATCTGCACCGGTTCGCCTTGCTGGTGCGCGGCGAGCACCGCACGCACCGGACCGGCATCGAGCGCGCGCCAGGCGTCGGCCCATGCAGCCCAGTCTTCGCCGAGCAGCGGGGCGCGCAGGCGGTCGTCCACCTGCAGGTCGGGCGGCATCACGGTGGGCTGGCGCGGCCCGCAGCCGCTGAGCCAGAAGGTGTTGACGGGCAGCTGGCCCTGCTCGATGCGGCGGTCGGTGCTCGGGTGCGTGTAGAGCAGCATCTGCACCTCGTTCTGCAGCCGGCGCACCAGTCGCGCCTGGGGGTGGTCGGGCATCCACAGGTCGACGTTGCGGCCGATCACGCGGTCAGGCGAGGCGGTGGGCAGATCGGTCAGGCTTTCGTGGGCGCCGTACCAGCGCGTCGGTGCGCCATAGACCAGCGCCCAGCCCTCGGACTCGAACAGCGGGCGCACGACCTCGATCAGCTCGCGCGATTCGGCCTCGCTCAACGCCAGTGCCGCGGGGTCGAGCATCGAGACGTGATCGGTGCCGACGTGCCAGTGCATCGGGGTCAACAGGCCCCAGCTCAGGTCGGCGGTTTCGACGCCGTCTTGTGCCGCCAGGTACGCGGCCCAGGGCAGCCCACCGTCGGGGCCCGCCATGCCGATGGCGCGCGCGAGCGCCCGCTCGTGCGGCGGCGACAGGCTGAATTCATCGGCCTCGCTGCGTTCGGTGGGAGCGAGGCGGGCCAGCAACTGCGACAGATGGGGCAGCTGCAGGTCCTTCAGGGTGTGGGTGCAGGCCTCGGACAGCGCGGAGGCGTGAGGGATCAGCAGGTGCATGGCCCGCCATTATCGGGCGCCGGCTCAGGTAGCATCGAACGCTTGGACGGTCCACCCCCTACGGCCTGCGCCCGCCCCCTCCAGGCGGCGACGCTGGCGGACCGGCAAAGCCGGATCCGCGGCGTCACTCGGTGGTTTCCGAGGCGTGCGCTGCGTGATTGCCGAAAGCTGCCTGGCAGAAAACTCGTCACACATGAATTGGCCTTACGAATTGCAGATCGGCTGGCGCTACACGCGCGCCGGCCGTGCCACCCGCCGCAACGGGTTCATCTCCTTCATCTCGGGTGCCTCGATGCTCGGCATTGCGCTGGGCGTGGCGGCGCTGATCATCGTGCTGTCGGTGATGAACGGCTTCCAGAAGGAGGTGCGTGACCGGATGCTCTCGGTCATCTCGCACGTCGACGTGTTCGCACCCAACGGCCAGGCGGTCGACGACTGGCAGCGCATTGCGCGGGATGCATTGCGGCACCCGCAGGTGGTCGGTGCCGCACCCTACGTGGCGGCGCAGGCGCTCGTGGCCCGCGGCGACGAAATGAAAGGCGCGATGATCCGTGGCGTGCTGCCCGAAGAGGAACCGAAGGTCACGCCGCTGGCTGCCCAGCTGAAAGATGGCCCGCTCGCGCGGCTGGTGCCCGGCGAATGGGGCATCGTGCTCGGCAGCGAGCTGGCCCGCATGCTGGGCGTGAGCGAAGGCGACAAGGTGACGGTGGTGTCGCCCAGCGGTCAGATGACGCCGGCCGGCATCGTGCCGCGGCTCAAGCAGATGACGGTGGTCGGCATCTTCAATGCGGGCCATTACGAATACGACAGCGCCCTGGCGCTGATGCACCTCGACGACGCGGCCAAGCTGTTTCGCGTGGGCGGCCCCACGGGCGTGCAGCTGCGTCTGAAGGACGTGCACGAGGCCCGGCTGGTGGCGTCGCAGCTGAGCACCCAGCTGACCGGAGAGCTCTACATCAACGACTGGACGCACACCAATGCCAACTGGTATGCCGCGGTCCAGCTCGAGAAACGCATGATGTTCATCATCCTCACGCTGATCGTCGCGGTGGCGGCATTCAACCTCGTCTCGACGCTGGTGATGACGGTGACCGACAAGCGGGCCGACATCGCCATCCTGCGCACGCTCGGCGCGAGCCCGGGCTCGATCATGGGCGTGTTCATGGTGCAGGGTGCGTTGTCGGGCTTCTTCGGCACCTTCGGCGGGCTGGCGCTCGGTCTGCTGGTGGCCTTCAACATCGATGTGATCGTGCCGGCGCTCGAAGCCTTGTTCAACACCAGCTTCCTGCCGGGCAGCATCTACGTCATCAGCCGCATGCCGAGCGACCCGCAGGCGGGCGACATCGTGCCCATCGTGGTGATCTCGCTGTTGCTGGCCTTCCTGGCCACGCTGTATCCGAGCTGGCGCGCCAGCCGCGTCAAGCCGGCGGAGGCACTGCGCTATGAGTAAGGTCGTGTTGCAGGCGAGCGACCTGCACAAGCGCTTCCAGGAGGGCCCGCTCGACGTGCACGTGCTGCGCGGCGTGGACATCGCGGTGCACGAGGGCGAGACGCTCGCCATCGTCGGTGCCTCCGGCTCGGGCAAGAGCACCTTGCTGCACCTGCTGGGCGGGCTCGATGCGCCTTCCTCCGGCCGCGTGACGCTGTGCGGGCGCAGCTTTGCCGACATGGGTGCGGCCGAGCAGGGCGCGTGGCGCAACGCGAACCTCGGGTTCGTCTACCAGTTCCACCACCTGCTGCCTGAGTTCACCGCGCTCGACAACGTGGCGATGCCCTTGCGCATCCGCCGCGTGAGCGAGCAGGCCGCACGCGACCAGGCGCTGCGGATGCTCAAGCAGGTCGGGCTCGGGGAGCGGGCCCAGCACCGGCCGGCGGAACTGTCGGGCGGCGAGCGGCAGCGTGTTGCGATCGCGCGCGCCCTGGTGGCGCAGCCCGCCTGCGTGCTGGCCGACGAGCCTACCGGCAACCTCGACCGCGGAACGGCCGATGGCGTGTTCCGGCTGATGTTGTCGCTGGCCCGCGAGCGCCGTACCGCGTTCGTGGTGGTCACGCACGACGAGGCGATCGCCCAGCGTTGCGATCGAGTCGTGCATCTCACATCGGGCTCGCTGGGGTGAAACCGCGTTTGCGCCAACGCCTGCACGCTGCCCGGTAGCCGGCCATGTGGATCGACACACACGCACACCTCGACGCCGCCGAGTTCTCGGAGGACCTTGACGCGGTGATCGCCCGTGCGCGCGCCGCGCAGGTCACGCAGATCGTGCTCCCCGCGATCGGCACGGTGAACCTCGACGCGATACGCGAGCTGGCACATGCGCATCGGTTGAGCTACGCGCTCGGCATCCACCCGATCCTCGCCAACACCGAGCCGGCCGACGCGCTCGACCGGCTCGACGAGGCCTTGCAGCGGCACCGCGATGACCCGCGTCTCGTGGCGGTCGGCGAGATCGGTCTCGACCTGTTCGTGCCCGAGCTGGACCGTGACCGGCAGGAGCATCTTTACGTCGAGCAACTGAAGCTGGCACGCCGCCACGATCTGCCGGTGCTGGTGCACAGCCGCCGCGCCGTCGACGTGGTGCTGAAGCACCTGCGCCGCATCGAGGTGCCCGGCGGCATCGCGCACGCCTTCAACGGCAGCGAGCAGCAGGCGGCAGCCTTCATCGAGCGCGGTTTCAAGCTCGGCTTCGGCGGTGCCTTGACCTTCGAGCGGGCGCTGCAGATCCGCCGGCTCGCGCAACAGTTGCCGCTCGACAGCATCGTGATGGAGACCGACGCGCCCGACATCCCGCCGCACTGGCTCTACAAGACGGCCGAGCAGCGCGCGGCCGGCGAAAGCAGCCGCAACGAACCCGCGGAGCTGCCGCGCATCGCGCAGGTGCTGGCAGCGCTGCGCGGCCTGCCGGTCGACGAGCTGGCGCGCCAGACCACCGAGAACGCCCGCGCGGTGCTGCCGCGGCTGGCGGCATTGCATTGAAAGGCCGGCATCCTTCGATGACGAAGCAGGACTCCTTGCTCCAGGGACTTGCGCCCGTGGTTGCGCCGCACACACGGCTGGTCGTGCTCGGCAGCTTCCCCGGCGTGGCCTCGCTGGAGGCGCAGCAGTACTACGCTCACCCTCGCAACCATTTCTGGCCCATCCTGTCGGCGCTGTGGGGTGTCGACCTGCGAGCCCAGCCGTACGACGCACGGATCGAGGTCGTGAAACAGCGCGGCCTCGGCATCTGGGACGTCTATGCCGGTTGCCGGCGTGAGGGTAGCCTCGACAGCGCCATCGAAGATGCGCAGCCGAACGATCTGGCCGGCTTGAAGGGACGGTTGCCGCAGTTGCAGGCCTTTGCGCACAACGGGGGTGAATCCGCGCGCTCGATGCGCATCACGCAGGCGCTCGGGTTGCAGGTCTACCGCCTGCCGTCCACCAGCCCGGCCAATGCCTCATGGAGTTTCGAGCGCAAGCTCGCAGCGTGGCGCGAAGTGTTTGAAAGGCATGGACTGGCATGAGCCGCCGCAAGACGCAAGACATGGCACCGGTCACGGTCTCGGAAGCCGACGGCGTGCGCTATCTGCACCTCGGCACGCCGTGGGTGCAGGGTGCGATGCGCATCCGCAAGCCGTATGAGATCGAACTCGAATACGTGCAGCGCATGATGGCGTGGATGCTGCTGCGGCCGCAGGACGAAGTGGCCTCCGGCCACGCGGTGCAACTTGGACTGGGTGCGGCGACCATCACCAAGTTCTGTCACAAGAAGCTGCAGATGCGGACGACGGCGGTGGAACTGAACCCGGAAGTGATCGCGGTGTGCCGCAACTGGTTTCGCCTGCCCGAGGACGACGACCTGCTGACGGTGGTCCGACAGGATGCGGCGTTGTACGCGGCAGACGCTGCGCACGAAGGCACGGCTGATGCGCTGTGCGTCGACTTGTACGACCATGAGGCGGCGAGCCCCGTGCTCGACGATGCGGATTTCTACGCGGCCTGCCACCGCATGCTGGCCCCGCAGGGCGTGATGAGCGTGAACCTGTTCGGGCGCGATGCGAGCTTCGAGCGCAGCGTGCAACGGATTGCAAAGTCGTTCGGCCTCGAGGCCATGTGGGCCTTGAAGCCGACGAAGGAGGGCAACACCGTGGTGCTTGGCACGAAAGCCGCCCCGGTGGTGGACCGGGCCACCCTTGCCGCGCGTGCGGAAAACATCGAAACTCGCTTCGGGCTGCCGGCACGCAAGTGGCTGCGCATGATCAAGCGCCTGGCGGGCTGACTCCCCCCTCGCATCCGTGCCCGCGGTACCACCCAACGCACCCGCCATGAACGCCAAGACGGCCCACGCTCACCATTCCAAGTCGCCAGCCAACCTCCCGTTCAAGGGGCGCCTCGAATGGCGGGTGCTCGTCGACTGGCTGCGAGAGGACGGCGTCATCACCCCGGGCGACGCCCAGCGCACCAGCCAGCGGCTGGCGGCGGGCGACAGCGCCCAGCATCCGCTGGTGCGCCTCGCCCACGTGGGCATGCAGCACGCGGGCAGCGGCAAGCCGCTCGATGTCGAAGCCCTCACCGAATGGCTGGCCAAGCGCGCCGGCCGGGACTACCTGCGCATCGATCCGCTGAAGGTGAACGTCGGGCGGGTCGCCGACATCATGTCGATCAACTATGCCGAGCGGCGCCGTGCGCTGCCGGTGCAGATCGGCACGCAGGAGGTGACGATCGCCACCTGCGAGCCCTTCGACCTGGACTGGGTCGCCGAGATCGAAGGCCACACGCGCAAGACGCTGAAGATCGTGGTCGTGAGCCCGCTCGAACTGCAGCGCTACACGACCGAGTTCTACACGCTGGCCAAGTCGGTGCGTGCCGCGCAGAAGACCGGAGAGATGGCCGGCCCGGCGAACTTCGAGCAACTCGTCGAGCTGGGCAAGAGCAAGCAGCTCGACGCCAACGATGCCGGCGTCGTGCAGGTGGTCGACTGGCTGTGGCAGTACGCGTTCGACCAGCGCGCGTCCGACATCCACCTGGAGCCGCGCCGCGAGATGGGCGCGATCCGCTTCCGCATCGACGGGGTGATGCACACCGTCTACCAGTTGCCGCTGTCGGTGATGGCGGCGATGACCAGCCGCGTGAAGCTGCTGGGCCGCATGGACGTGGTCGAGAAGCGCCGCCCGCTGGACGGCCGCATCAAGACGCGCAACCCGGCCGGCGAGGAGGTCGAGATGCGTCTGTCGACGCTGCCGACCGCCTTCGGCGAAAAGCTCGTGATGCGCATCTTCGACCCGGAGTCGACCGTGAAGTCGCTCGACGCGCTCGGCTTCGGCTCGCACGATGCGCAGCGCTGGGAGCAGCTGGTGACGCAACCGCACGGCGTGATCCTCGTGACCGGCCCCACCGGCTCCGGCAAGACCACCACGCTGTATTCCACCCTCAAGCGGCTGGCGACGGACGAAGTGAACGTCTGCACGATCGAAGACCCGATCGAGATGATCGAGCCGGCTTTCAACCAGACGCAGGTGCAGCCGCAGCTCGACCTCGGCTTTGCCAACGGGCTGCGCGCGCTGATGCGGCAGGACCCGGACATCATCATGGTCGGCGAGGTGCGCGACCTGGAAACCGCCGAGATGGCGATCCAGGCGGCCCTGACCGGCCACCTCGTCTTCACGACGCTGCACACCAACGACGCCACCTCGGCCATCACCCGGCTGCAGGACCTGGGCGTGCCGTCGTACCTGATCAACGCCACGGTGCTGGGCGTGCTGGCGCAGCGGCTGGTGCGCACGCTGTGCCCGCACTGCAAGCAGCCGGACGAGAGCTTCACGCGCGAAACGCTGGCCGATGCCATCAAACCCTGGCGCATGACGGGAGGTTTTCGCCCTTACAAGCCGGTGGGCTGCATCGAGTGCCGGATGACGGGTTTTCGCGGCCGGGCTGGCCTGTACGAGTTGCTGACCGTCAGCGAAGCCCAGAAAGCGCTGATCGGGGAAGCGTCCAACCTGTCGCAGATGCGACACCAGGCGACGCAGGACGGCATGCGCCCACTGCGTCTGGCGGGAGCGATGAAGGTGGCAGAGGGCCTGACGACGCTCGAAGAGGTGCTGCGGGCCACGCCCGCCTGGGAAGGCTGACGACCGGCGCCCGGTGGCCCGGGCACGCTACGTGTAACCCACAGGCACTTTGCCGGGTCTCCTCCATAGAATCCCTGACAGTTTCGAGGAGACTTTCATGAAGATCAAAAGCCAGCGAGATTTCGTCTCTGGGCTAGCATTCGTCGTGGTCGGCCTGGCGTTCGCGTGGGGAGCGACTGACTATTCGTTCGGCAGCTCGGCCAAGCCCGGACCGGGGTATTTCCCGTTCGGCCTGGGCATCATCCTGGCGATCCTGGGCGCCGTCGTCACCTTCAAGGCCCTGACGATCGAAACCGAGGACGGCGAGCCGATCGGCAGCATTGCCTGGAAGCCGCTGATCATCATCCTCGGCTCCGTCGGCATCTTCGGCGTGGCGCTGCCCCGGCTCGGGTTGATCGTCACCATCCCCCTGCTCATCGCACTGTCCAGCTTTGCCGCGGGCAAGTTCCGCCCGGTCGAGATCGGCATCCTCAGCGTCGTGCTCACCGTGGGCTCGTACCTCGTGTTCGTCACCGGTCTTGGCCTGGTGATCCCCGTGTGGCCCAGCTTCCTCGGCTGATGGTCTGTCGAAAACCAATACATCGAGCAGTCACATGGAACTTCTGAACAACCTGGCGCTGGGCTTCGACACGACGCTCACGCTGTCCAACCTGGCGTATGCGTTCTTCGGTTGCGTGCTCGGCACGCTGATCGGCGTGCTGCCGGGCCTGGGGCCGACGGCCACGATCGCGATGCTGCTGCCGTCGATCTACTCTCTCGACGCGACGCCCGCGCTGATCATGCTGGCCGGCATCTATTACGGCTCGCAGTATGGTGGCTCGACGACCGCCATCCTGATCAACGTGCCCGGTGAGGCTGCCTCGGTCGTGACGGCGCTCGACGGCTACCAGATGGCGCGGCAGGGCCGTGCGGGCCCCGCGCTGGCGGTGGCCGGCCTCGGCTCTTTCTTCGCCGGCTCGGTGGCCACGCTGGTGCTGGCGGCGTTTGCCCCGCCGCTGACCGAAATGGCCTTCCTGTTCGGCCCCGCCGAATACTTCTCGCTGATGGTGCTGGGCCTGATCGGTGCCGTGGTGCTGGCCTCCGGCTCGCTGATGAAAGCCATCGGCATGATCGTGCTGG
>NZ_CAMLJQ010000017.1 GCF_946480305.1 uncultured Caldimonas sp. | reverse complement strand
GCATCAAACCCCCTCATTCTCTCGAATGCAGGGGGTTTTGCTTTTGGGGAATTCGAGTAACGTATTCCCGTCGGCCGGTCAAATCGTAAGATGCGCACACAATCGTGGAACGCTGCGCGAGGAATCTGGTCACAACAACGAGAACATTCGGGAGAAATTGATGCTTGCTCGCGTGCTCTTGCGCCTCTTCGCAGTGCTGCTCTGTGTCACCCCATTGTTGGCGAGTGGCAACCAGCGGTTGCCCTCAGCAGTTCGAGAGGTGACCACGGTTGAGGGCATTACCGAATATCGGTTGGGAAACGGACTGCAGATATTGCTGATCCCCGACCCGTCAAAACCCTCCACCACCGTCAATCTCACCTACAAGGTCGGCTCCCGGCATGAGAGCTATGGTGAGACGGGTATGGCGCATTTGCTGGAGCACCTTATTTTCAAGGGGACTCCACAGCACCCTAACGTATGGGGGGAGTTCACCAAGCGAGGGCTGCGTGCAAATGGCACGACATGGGTTGATCGCACGAACTATTTCGCGAGCTTTTCCGCGAACGATGAGAATTTGCGCTGGTACTTGGGGTGGCAGGCCGATGCAATGTTGAATAGTTTCATTTCGAAGCGTGACCTCGAAACTGAGATGACGGTGGTGCGCAACGAAATGGAGCGAGGGGAGAACAGCCCAGGACGAATTCTTTTCGAAAAAGGCCTGGCCTCGATGTACCAGTGGCACAACTACGGCAAGAGCACGATCGGCGCCAGGGCAGACGTAGAGAACGTGGACATCGGACGTTTGCAAGCGTTTTACCGCCGCTACTATCAGCCGGACAACGCGACACTTATCGTTGCTGGAAAGTTCGAGCCACGCGTCGTTCTCCAATGGATTTCTGAGTTCTTCGGCAAGCTACCGAAGCCGAAACGCCAGCTCCCCACGCTCTACACGCTTGACCCGGTCCAGGATGGGGAGCGCAGTGTGACCCTGCGAAGGGTAGGAGGAACGCCGCTGTTATATGCGATGTATCACGTTCCGCCAGCAGCTCATCCGGACTACCCGGCAGTTGAGATGGTGGAACTGATGATGGCAGAGACACCGTCGGGTCGACTCCACCGCGCACTGGTAGAGCAGGGGCACGCCGCCGCTGTTTTTGGGTTCTCCCAAGCCCTCGCCGATCCTGGATTCGCGGTCTTTGGAGCGCAATTGGGGCCTGAACAGGATGTGCAGAAGGCGCAGGAGGTGCTGCTTTCGACGCTCGAATCGATTGAGCGCCAGCCCTTTGGGCCTGATGAACTGCAAAGAGCCCGCACCAAGTGGTTGAATGACTGGGACCTGGTATTTGCCGACCCTGAGCGCGTCGGTGTCGCGCTTTCCGAGGCTATCGCAGCGGGCGATTGGCGACTCTTTTTCCTCAACCGAGACCGCGTCCGCAGCATCGCGCTTGCAGACGTGCAACGGGTCGCGCAGGAGCGCCTGCTTCGTTCGAACCGGACGCTGGCCACTTATGTCCCCACGGTCGATCCCGAACGTGCCCCGCCTCCGGCCCGGGTAGATGTGGCTCAGATGTTGAAGGGCTACGTAGGGGATTCGCAGGTCAAGCTTGCCGAAGCGTTCGATGCGTCTCCGGAGAACATCGAGCGTCGGACGCAACGGCTCACATTGGAGAGCGGGCTCGAAGCCGCGCTGCTGTCGAAGGGTACCCGCGGGGGAACGGTCACGGCGCAGCTGCGGTTGCGCTTTGGGAACGAACAGAGCTTGAAAGGGCTCTCGACCGTGGGGCAGCTGACGGCCTCTTTGCTGGACAAAGGCACGTCAAAGCATACACGGCAGCAGTTGCAGGACCAGCTCGACAAGCTGCAGGCCGAACTGGCCATTTCGGGAGGGCCGACGGGGGTTTCGGTGGCGATGTCGACGCGCCGCGAACATTTGCCTGCGTTGATCGCATTGGTTTCCGAGATGCTTCGCGAGCCGGTGTTTCCGCCGGAAGCTTTGGAAGAGGTGCGCCGCCAATCCATCGCTGCAGTGGAAGACGAGCGCAAGGATCCGGAGGCGTTGGTCGATCTTGAGATCGATCAGGCGTTCAATCCGTATCCCCCCGGCGATGTACGCCACGTGTTGACATTCGACGAGCGGATTTCAGCGCTTCGACAAGCCACCATTGCCGACATTCGCGCCTTTCACAAGCGCTTCTATGGCGCTTCGAACGCACAATTCTCCGCGGTTGGTGATTTTGACGTTACTGCAGTGCGCGGCGCCCTGGAGCGGTCCTTCGGAAACTGGCGCAGCCCGGAGCCGTATGCAAGGGTGCCGGCGCCTTATGTTGATGTTGAACCGCGGCGTGTGGTGATTCGCACGCCGGACAAGCAGAACGCGTATCTGCGCATGGGCCTGCCTCTGCCGTTGAAGGAGTTGCACCCCGACTACCCGGCGTTGACGATGGCGAACTACTTGTTGGGGCAGGGCGGCAATTCGCGGCTGTGGGCTCGTATACGGGAGGCAGAAGGCCTGTCCTACGATGTCCATTCATTCGTGCAATGGAATGCGTGGGAGCCATACTCCGTATGGTCGGCCACGGCCATCTTTGCTCCCCAGAACCGCGCTCGCGTGGAGCAGGCTATCCGTGAGGAGCTTGCCCGCGCATTGGCGGAGGGTTTTTCACAGCAGGAGCTCGACCAAGGCCGACAAGGGTTGCTGAGCTTCCGTCGGCTGTCGCGTGCGCAGGACCGGAATTTGGCGGTCGCGTTGTCGGAGAATTTGCATCTCGATCGCACGTTTCTGGTGTCGAAGCAGGTGGACGATGCCCTTGGCAAGCTCACGTTGAATCAGGTCAACGAGGCGCTACGCAAATACGTGAAGCCCGAGCAACTGGTGATCGGCGTCGGGGGAGACTTCAAGGAATAGCGGAGCCGGGCAGGCTTGCTGCGTTCGCGGAGAAGCTGCGAAGCCACAGCACGATTCGCGCAGGCAGCCGCGCCGCTGTCGCCTCTCTGTCAGCTTCGCTCAGTTGGTTCCACCATTCCCCAAGGGCTGCGAGCGCGGGTTCGAGGCGCTTGCTGCCTGGCGGCGGTGTTTCGCCCACCGCCTCATATGAGGCGGCCCACCGGCATGCGTACCGGACCGTGGGGAGATGAGTGGCCGCCTTGGTGTGCGGCGTCTCACGAAGCATTTCCCAGAACACGCGGTCGCCGATGCACGCGAGCGAGCGGGGCACTGTCGCCCATCTCAGCACCTCCCCGATCGCAGCACCGAACAGCACGAAGCAATTGGTGTCGACGTGCAGATGGTCGCGGTCTTCGACGCTCAGCAGCGGGAGTTCCGTGCCGTCGGGGCGCAGAAAGCGCCGCTGCGCCAGGACAATGGCGGCGCGAGTCGAGCGATGCAGACGCAGCGCATGTGCGAGGTGGTGCGGGTGCAGCGTGTTGTCGATGTCCAGAAACATCAGTCCGCTACAACCGTCGCGGATCGCCAGGGCCGCGCCGATGCATCGAGGCGTGTCGCCGCAGTCGCTCGAGGTGTGAGGCAGCGTGACAGCATGCACGTCCGAGGGGAGCTTGCGATGGAAGCCATCGCAGACGACGTAATGACGCACGGGCCACGCGACCTCCTGGTCGCGGACGGACTGCACGCATCGCTCGACGATCGAGTCATCTTCGTCGTAGCAGGCAGAAACAACGGCGAAGAATTCGGATGGCATGGGCGATGAGAGCTCTCAACGAGGCGTTGGGCCGAAGGAAGGCTTGAACGGGTTGCGGTCGGCCAATTCGTCTACGTAGGCGTCGACGCCTCGGCCCTCTCTTTCGAGGAAGCGGGAGACTGCGTCCGAAAAGGCAGGGTGGCTGAGCCAATGAGCGGACCATGTGCGCACCGGCAGGAGGCCCCGGGCCATCTTGTGTTCACCTTGAGCACCCCCTTCGAAGACTTCGTATCCGTGCGCGATGCACCACTGCAGCGGTTGGTAATAGCAGGCCTCGAAGTGCAGACATTCGATGTATTCCAGCGCGCCCCAGTAGCGGCCGAAGGCGCGCTTGCCACGCGGGTCGAGCGCAATCAGCGAGGACGCAACCGGGCGGCCATCTCGACGAGCGATGAACAGCAACCAGTGCGGAGCCATTTGTTCCGCTGCGAGCGCGAAGAACTGCCGGGTCAGGTAGGGCGTGGAGTGGTGTGCACGATAGGTCGCGCAGTAGCACTCGTAGAAGAAGTCCCAGTGCCGTTCTTGGATATCTTCCCCGCGCAGGGCCTGAAAGGTTACCCCTGCGTCGGCGACCCGCCGACGTTCCTGCAGGATCTTCTTGCGTTTGTCTCTCTGCAGTGACGAAAGGAACTCGCTGAAGTCGACGTACGCGTGCGGCGCGCGGTTATGCCAATGGAACTGCACGGTACTGCGCACCAGCCAACCCTGGCATTCAGCGGCGCGCCGGTCTTCGTCGGTGAGGAACAGCAGGTGGGCGGACGACAACTCGAGCTGCCGGGCGAGGGATTCCACGCTGCGCAAGAGCGCACTGCGTGCTGCATCATCTGAAGCGAGCAGCCGCGGACCGGGCACCGGGGTGAACGGAATGGCCCCAAGCAGCTTGGGGTAGTAAGGGAGGCCGTGGCGTTCGTAAGCGTCGGCCCATGCCCAGTCGAACACATACTCTCCGTAGGAGTGGTCCTTCAGGTAGAGGACACAGCCGGCCACCAGCGCGCCGTGCCGGTGCAGGGTGAGGAAGCTGGGAGACCATCCGGTTGACGGAGCAGCGCTGCCGGAATCGTGCAACGCCTTCAGCCACGCATGCAGCAGGAAAGGGCTTCCTCCCGCCGATTGCGCCAGCTTGTCCCAGGCGGTTGCATCGATCTCGTCGATGTTGTGATGAACGTGGGTGACATAATCGATCGACCCTTTTGTCACGTGCATTTCCCAGCATTCCTCGATGTCATCGCAACATACCGTGAAGGTGGCGGTCGCCCAGTTCAATGCGACGGTCGGCGATCTTGCCGGCAACGTGCGCAAGATCGTCGAGATGGGCCGGCAGGCCTATCAGCAGGGAGCGCGGCTCCTTGTCACCCCGGAGCTCTCCATCTGCGGCTATCCGCCTGAAGACCTGCTGTTGCGGCCGGCTTTCCTGCAAGCCTGCTCGGAGGCGGTCAACCAATGCGCCTCGGCGCTGGCGGGGCTGGCGGGTCTGCATGTGGTGGTAGGGCATCCGCATAGCTGGGGAGAGCACGGCGATGTTAGAACCAAGTCGATTGCCGTGCAGCGCAGGTTCAATGCAGCGTCCGTGCTGGCGGACGGCCGGGTCCTCGGCACTTATGCCAAACGAGAACTGCCGAACTATCAAGTCTTTGACGAGCGGCGCTATTTCGTCTCGGGCCGGGACGCCGGCTGCAAGCCGCTCGTGTTCGAGGTGGAGGGTGTGCGCTTCGGCGTGAACATCTGTGAAGACGCCTGGTTCGTTGAGCCGGCGCGCAGCGCCAGGCAGGCGGGGGCAGACGTGCTGCTCGTGCTCAACGCCTCGCCCTATCACCTGGGCAAAGTGCAGGAGCGGGAAGAGCGCATGGCTGAGCGGGCCAGGGAATCGGGCATGCCCGTGATCTACGCGCACCAGGTGGGTGGGCAGGACGAGGTGGTGTTCGACGGAGCGTCTTTTGCGGTCGGCACCGATGGTCGGATCTCCGCGCGTGCCCCGATGTTCGAGGAAAACCTGCTGCTGCTCGATGTGAGTGCAGATCATGCCGCCGGCATCGTGGCCGAGGTACCGGAAGTGGAAGCGCAGGCGTGGGCGGCCCTGGTGACGGGTGTGCGGGACTATGTCGGCAAGAACGGTTTCCCTGGCGCGATCATTGGCCTGTCGGGGGGCATCGATTCCGCGCTCGTTCTCGCCGTTGCGGTCGACGCCCTGGGCTCCGACAAGGTCCGCGCAGTGATGATGCCTTCTCCCTACACCGCGGACATTTCCTGGCTCGATGCACGGGAGATGGCGACCAGGTTGGGCGTGCGCTACGACGAGATCTCGATCATGCCGATGTTCGAGGCCTTTCGCTCCAGCCTGGCGCAGGAGTTTGCGGGGTTGCCCGAAGACACGACGGAAGAGAACATCCAAGCGCGCGTCCGTGGCACGCTGCTGATGGCGTTGTCGAACAAATACGGCTCGATCGTGCTCACCACCGGGAACAAGAGCGAGATGGCAACGGGCTATTGCACGCTCTACGGCGACATGGCCGGTGGGTTCGCGGTGATCAAGGACGTGGCGAAGACCCTGGTGTATCGCCTTGCCGAATGGAAGAACCGACAGCCCAGCCGTCGTGCGGACCGCTCTATTGGTCCGGTCATTCCCGAACGCATCATCACGCGACCCCCTTCTGCCGAGTTGCGCCCCGGGCAGACGGATCAGGACAGCCTGCCGCCATACGAGGTGCTCGACGCGATCATGCAGCGGTACATGGAGGAAGATCAGGGCATCGATGAGATCGTGGCGGCGGGCTATAACCGTGCCGACGTGGAGCGGGTCACCCGGTTGCTCAAGATCAACGAATACAAGCGCCGGCAGGCGCCGGTCGGTATCCGCATCACGCATCGTGCGTTCGGCCGGGACTGGCGGTATCCGATCACGTCGAAGTTCCGCGCTTAAACTACGCGCGATACGACCCGAACCATGGAGCCGAAATGAAGCAGATCACCGCCATCATCAAACCTTTCAAGCTCGAAGAAGTGCGCGAAGCGCTGGCCGAGGTCGGCGTGACCGGGCTGACGGTGACCGAAGTCAAAGGCTTTGGACGACAGAAGGGGCACACCGAGTTGTATCGTGGCGCGGAATACGTGGTCGACTTCCTGCCGAAAGTGAAGGTCGAAGTCGTCGTGAAGGACGCTGACGTCGAGCGTTGCATCGAGGCGGTGGTCAAGGCCGCCAAGACCGGCAAGATCGGCGACGGAAAGATCTTCGTGACCGCCGTGGAGCAGGTCGTGCGGATCCGGACGGGCGAAACCGACGAGGCCGCCGTCTGAGCTGCGGAAACCTGCAAACGAAGAGGCCCGCTACAGCGGGCTTCTTCGTTTGTGCGGGTCAGATGCGTTCGTAGTCGTCTGGCGCGCTGGCCTGGAGCGCAAGCTGTGCAAGGCGCGTGAGCAGCGCTTCGGGACGGTGATCGATTTCGAGCAGGTCGACCTGCGACTGCGCCACGAATCCCGCGCGCTGCGTGTGTTGCATGAAGGCCAGCAACTGGTCGTAATAGCCCTCGCTGTTGAGCAGGCCGAGCGGCTTGTCGTGGTAGCCCAACTGGCGCCACGTCCAGACCTCGAACAGCTCCTCGAACGTGCCGATACCACCTGGCAGGGCGAGAAAGGCGTCGGCCCGCTCAGCCATCATCTTTTTGCGTTCGTGCATCGTTTGCACGATGTGCAACTCGGTCAGCCCGCGATGACCCAGCTCCCGTTCGAGCAAGGCCTGCGGAATGACGCCCACCGCGGTGCCTCCGGAAGCAAGCGCGGCATCCGCCACCACACCCATCAGCCCGGCACGGCCGCCGCCATACACCAGTTGCCAGCCGTTGCGGCCAATGAAGTGACCGACGTCGCGTGCGACTTGCTCGTACAGCGGTGAATTGCCTGTACGCGAACCGCAGTACACGCACACCGAAAAGACGCTCATGCGTGCCTCCGTCTCGTGCAGGTCACGGGACAAAGCGCTGATAGAGCGCCGCGAGCCAGATACCGGAGCACGTCAGCACGGAAAGGAACACCGCCGCGCTGCCCAGATCCTTGGCCCGCTTCGAAAGGTGGTGCAGTTCGAAGGAAACGCGATCGATCGCCGTTTCGATGCCGGAATTCAGCAACTCGACGATCAAGACCAGCATGACCGAGCCTGCGAGCACCGCAACCTCGATCCACGTACGCCCGAGCCAGAAGGCGAGTGGCAGCATCAGTGCTGCCAACCAGGACTCTTGCCGAAACGCGCTCTCGTCCTGGTACGCCGTCTTGAGGCCTTCCAGGGAATAGCGGGTTGCATGCATCACGCGGGCCAAGCCCGTGCGGCCCTTGTGTGGATTCTCGATGCCGGGATTTTGCGTGTGCACGGTGTCAATGCCTTGTCATGCGTTGCTCTTGCCGAGCGAGGGCTGACGCCACGATATGAGCTGGGTCCCGCACACCGCATCGTGCCAGTATTGCCGCCGGGGATGGAGTCGCGACAAACCCGCGTACAACAGCACCCAAACGGCCATGGCACCAAAAATTGACGCCGAACCCTGCCAGTCGAACAGCCAGATGGCGAGCAAGGAGGGAAGAAACCAGATCCAGCTGGCAAAGAACCGGCTCAGAGCGCGCCACTGCCCCACGACCGAACCGTTGGCAGCCACCAGCCGGATGTGCCACGTCTTCATTGCCAGTGTCTGCCCACCCCTCGACCAGAACCACACGAAATAGATGCCGAGCACAAGGAACATGAAGGCCTGCAGTTCGTGCCGGCCCTGCAACGCATGCCGCTGCTGTGTGAGGCTGGAAAACAGGTATCCGGCGATCATCACGACGCCGAACAGCAACACGCCTTCGTAGAGGAAGCAGGCCAGGCGTCGACGAAGCGAGGGGGCGGCCTGGGCCTCGGCGGCCGGTGCGCCGCGATCCTTGCTCGGCGTCATTTGCCACGCGCTGAGGGAGCTGCCGGGAGCGGGTCTACCGCCTGTGGCCCGACTTTGGGCAGCAGCGTGTGCGAGTCGATGAAATCCGGCGTGGCGGCGATCTTGGGCATGCCTGGCTGCTGGTGCCACGGCGGAGCCGGGCGCTTGCTGATGGACGTGGTCGTCGCGCCAGGTTTGGCCTGGAGGATTACCGGCGCAACGGGCTTGGGTCGAGAGGCGAAGGCCGGATTCGGTACGATGTTCGACTTCGCCTGCGACCGCGATTTTGCCTGCTGCGAGCCCGGCTTCGAAGAGCCGGCACTCTTGGAAGCGCGGCTCTGTTGATTTTCCTGGGCGCGGGCCGCCTGTCGTGCGAGACGCTGGCGCTCCTCTTCGCTCAATGCCTGGTAGGCCTCCCAGCTGCTTCGCCTGTCCTGCGGCGAGACGTCTTTTGCTTCCCGGTAATTCAGTCGCGCGGTCGTGCGGGCCTCGGGCGAGAGCCGGACCCACTCGGTCATGCGTTCCTGCAGTCTGGTCCGCTCGGGAGGATTCATCGAGGGAAAGCGGGCAGCGATCTCCAACCACTTGCGCTTGCGGGGCTCGTCGATGTGAGCCCATTCGCGCTCAAGTGGCCTCAGTGCGCTGCGCTGCGCGGGCGACAGGTCCTTCCAGGCGGGGCCTTCGGCGGTGGAGGAAGCGAGCTGCTGCTTGGGCTGCGCCCTGGCCTCCGACGACGGGTGCCCGTACACAATGGCTGCGCAGAGCACGGCAGAGCACGCGGTACCGAAGCGGAACGCGCGGTCAGTCATCGCGCCGCGGCCTTGAGGAACGCCGCGAATCCCGGGTCGGTGTAGGCGGCCGGCGGAAGGTCGTCGGCGAGCAGGGCTGCGTCGATATCCGCGACTTCGCGCAGCTGGCGCTCCATGTGCGTGTCGTGGATGTAGAAAAGGCCTGCGAACAGCAGCACCCACGGCAATGCCGATGCAAACAGCCACAACAATCGCCTTGGCCGGGATCCGCCTCCCAGCACGGCAGCGCGCCCACGGCTGTCAATGGTCGATGCCGCCTGCTCGCTCAGCTGCCTGCGACGCCGCACGGCCTGCTCCCGGGCGAAGCGCAACCGCTCGGAGATGTCCGGCCCGAGTTCGGTCGATGACCCGGAGAGGGCCGCGCCGACGCGCAGCGCGAACCGAGCCTCGAGGGCCTCGAGTTCTGAGGCTTGCTGGGGTGAGAGTGGTTTCATGGTGCAATTCCCTTGGCTCTCAGGGCACGGGCCAAGGTATGCACCGCCCTGGAGCAGTGCGTCTTGACACTCCCTTCCGAGCAGCCCATGACAGAGGCTGTCTCGGCAACGTCGAGCTCTTCCCAGTAACGCATCAAAAACGCCTCTCGTTGACGAGCCGGCAGTTTCTCCACCTCGGCCTCGATGGCACGCAGCAATTGAGCCCGCGACACCGAGTCGGATGCGCTCTCAGTGCCCGCTGAAGCGTCCAGGGCCTCCAGCATCTCAAGCAAGTCGAATTCCCCGTCCGGGTCGTTCGATTCGAACGAGGAGAAGCTCTGAACGACCGCATCGCGCACCTTCTGGCGGCGAAACCAATCGGTAGTCGCGTTCGCAAGGATACGTTGGAAGAGTAGCGGCAATTCGGCCGAAGGGCGGTCACCGTACTTCTCGGCGAGCCGGATCATGGCATCCTGCACGATATCCAGTGCCGCGTTGGCGTCGCGAACTGCATAGAGCGTTCGCTTGAAAGCGCGCTTGTCTGCGCTCTTGAGGAAATCGGACAGTTCTCGTTCGCTGGCCAAAGGCTGTGAGTGCCGAAGCACCGGGAGGACAACCGAAAAATTATCGCATTGCCCTGAAACCACGCAGAAACCAGGCGAGCGCTCCGCGGAAAAAGTGCTCCGAAATGCCATAATGCTGCTTTGCACAACATACGGGTCTCGACTCGGACGCCCGACCTGGGCCTCCTCGTTCATGACCGCGCAGGCTCCACACCCGCCTCACGAGGGCGCGGAAAGGAGCACCGATCGTTTTTCGTTAGAGAAATTCAGAAAGGTTCTAAATGGACATGTCTGCCGCGGAACTCAAGCGTGCCGCCTCCACGGACGGCAAAGCCTCGCCGCAAAACACACCCGAAGAGCTGAACGGCTCCGACATCCTGGTTCGCTGCCTGCAGGCAGAGAACGTCAAGTACATCTGGGGCTACCCCGGGGGCGCTGTCCTCTACATCTACGACGCGCTCTACAAGCAGAAGACCATCGAGCACGTGCTGGTGCGCCACGAGCAGGCGGCAGTCCACGCAGCTGACGGCTATGCCCGCGCTACCGGCGAGGTCGGCGTGGCGCTGGTCACTTCCGGCCCGGGCGTGACGAACGCGATCACCGGCATCGCGACCGCCTACATGGATTCGATCCCTATGGTGATCGTCACAGGCCAGGTGCCGACGCCGGCCATCGGCCTGGACGCCTTCCAGGAGTGCGACACCGTCGGTATCACCCGGCCCATCGTCAAGCACAACTTCCTCGTGAAGGACGTGCGCGATCTCGCCAAGACGATGAGGAAGGCTTTCCATATCGCGCGTACCGGTCGCCCTGGCCCCGTCGTGGTGGACATCCCGAAGGACGTGTCGCTGAAGACGACCACCTTCGAGTATCCCGAAGTGGTCGAGATGCGCTCGTACAACCCGGTGCGCAAGGGCCACGGTGGACAGATCCGCAAGGCAGTGCAGCTGCTGATGAGCGCGCGCCGGCCCTACATCTACACGGGCGGCGGGGTGATCCTGGGCAATGCCTCGGCCGAGTTGCGCGAACTGGTCGACTTGCTCGGCTATCCCTGCACCAACACCTTGATGGGCCTGGGGGCCTATCCTTCGAGCGACCCGAAGTTCCTTGGCATGCTGGGCATGCACGGCACCTACGAAGCCAACATGACGATGCAGAACTGCGACGTCCTGCTGGCCGTGGGTGCGCGCTTCGATGACCGCGTGATCGGCAATCCCAAGCATTTCGCGTCGGTGGAGCGCAAGATCATCCACGTCGACATCGACCCGTCGTCGATCTCGAAGCGCGTGAAGGTCGATATCCCCATCGTCGGCGACGTGAAGGACGTGCTGCAGGAGCTGATCGCGCAGATCAAGGAGCAGCAGGCGCGGCCGGATGTGCAGGCGCTGTCGGCCTGGTGGGGGCAGATCAACGAGTGGCGCAAGCGCGAGTGCCTGAAATACAAGCGCTCGAGTGAGGTCATCAAGCCGCAGTACGTCGTCGAGACGCTGTGGGAGCTCACGAAGGACCGCGAGACCTACATCACCTCCGACGTGGGCCAGCATCAGATGTGGGCGGCGCAGTTCTATCGCTTCGACGAGCCGCGCCGCTGGATCAACTCGGGTGGCTTGGGCACGATGGGCGTGGGCCTGCCTTATGCGATGGGCATCAAGCTCGCCAAGCCGGACGCGGACGTCTTCTGCATCACCGGGGAAGGCTCGATCCAGATGTGCATCCAGGAACTGTCCACTTGCCAGCAATACCAGACGCCGGTGAAGGTCGTGTCCCTGAACAACGGCTACCTGGGCATGGTGCGCCAATGGCAGCAGCTCGACTACGGCGGCCGTTACTCGCACAGCTACATGGATGCGCTGCCCGACTTCGTGAAGCTCGCGGAGGCCTATGGTCACGTGGGCCTGCTGGTCGAGAAACCGCAGGACGTGGAGCCGGCGCTGCGCGAGGCGATGAAGCTGAAGGACCGCACGGTCTTCCTTGACGTGCGCACCGACCCCACCGAGAACGTCTGGCCGATGGTGCAGGCGGGCAAGGGCATCACGGAGATGCTGCTGGGATCCGAGGACCTCTGACGGCAGGCAAGCCCGGCAAGGGCGCTCCCGTTACCGCGGGACGCCAGGCGCCGGGCAGACGGTCGCCGAACCTGGGACGAACTCTCTTTCCATAGCTGATCGAAAGGCGTGGCCAAGGGCCTGCGGTTACCGCCGCCGGCTTGAAGAGCGCGACAACGACTCATGAAACACATCATCGCGGTACTGCTGGAGAACGAGCCCGGTGCTCTCTCCCGCGTGGTGGGCCTGTTCTCGGCCCGTGGATACAACATCGAGAGCCTGACGGTCGCGCCGACGGAAGATCCGTCTCTGTCGCGCATGACCATCGTCACGACGGGCTCCGACGACGTGATCGAGCAGATCACCAAGCATCTGAACCGGCTGATCGAAGTGGTGAAGGTCGTCGACCTCACCGAAGGCAGCTACACCGAGCGCGAACTGATGCTCATCAAGGTGCGCGCCGTCGGGAAGGAGCGCGAGGAAATGAAGCGCATGGCCGACATCTTCCGCGGTCGCATCGTCGACGTGACCGAGAAAACCTACACGATCGAGTTGACGGGCGACGCGAGCAAGCTCGACGCCTTCATCGAGGCGATCGAGCGCACGTCGATTCTCGAGACGGTGCGCACCGGCACCAGCGGCATCGGCCGCGGCGAGCGCATCCTGCGCGTCTGAACCTCTTACCGTGAACGAGTGGACAGGTGATGCGGTGAACATGTGAGGTGGGGCATTCGACGCGGTTGGCACTCGTTCACGCGGTCGCTCGGTCACCTGTTCACGAATACAAGTTGGAGAAACTCATGAAGGTCTATTACGACAAGGATGCCGATCTCAGCCTGATCAAGGGCAAGAACGTCACCATCATCGGCTATGGCTCCCAGGGCCATGCGCACGCGCAGAACCTGAACGACAGCGGCGTGAAGGTCACCGTCGGCCTGCGCCGTGGCGGCGCTTCGTGGGCCAAGGCCGAAAAGGCCGGCCTCAAGGTTGCCGAAATTGCCGAGGCCGTGAAGGCCGCCGACGTGGTGATGATCCTGCTGCCCGACGAGCAGATCGCCGGTGTCTACAAGAATGAAGTCGAGCCGAACATCAAGCAGGGCGCTTCGCTGGCGTTCGCGCATGGCTTCAACGTGCACTACGGCCAGGTGATTCCTCGCGCGGACCTGGATGTGTGGATGGTGGCGCCCAAGGCTCCCGGCCACACGGTGCGCTCGACCTACTCCCAAGGTGGTGGCGTGCCCCATCTGATCGCCGTGCATGCTGACAAGACCGGCAAGGCGCGTGATCTGGCACTCAGCTATGCCGCGGCCAACGGTGGCGGCAAGGCCGGCATCATCGAGACCAACTTCCGCGAAGAGACCGAGACCGACCTGTTCGGCGAGCAGGCCGTGCTGTGCGGCGGCACCGTCGAGCTGATCAAGGCCGGCTTCGAGACGCTGGTGGAAGCCGGCTACGCGCCCGAGATGGCCTACTTCGAGTGCCTGCACGAGCTGAAGCTGATCGTCGACCTGATCTACGAAGGCGGCATCGCGAACATGAACTACTCGATCTCCAACAACGCCGAGTACGGCGAATACGTCACCGGCCCGCGCGTGGTGACCGAGGAGACCAAGAACGCGATGCGCCAGTGCCTGAAGGACATCCAGACCGGAGAGTACGCCAAGAGCTTCATCCTCGAGAACAAGGCGGGCGCCCCGACGCTGCTGTCGCGCCGCCGCCTCACCTCCGAGCACCAGATC
This sequence comes from uncultured Caldimonas sp., assembly GCF_946480305.1. The sequence goes on along the minus strand of NZ_CAMLJQ010000017.1, from coordinate 77,050 downwards.
GAGGTGGTTGGCGAACAACTGCGCGCGATGATGCCGTGGATCAAGAAGAACCGCCTGGTCGACCAGTCGAAGAACTGATCGTCCGGCAGCAAGAAAAAAGCCGCGGCAGCCGCCGCGGCTTTTTTTGTTCAAGCGCTGTTGTATTCTCGCGGCCATGGCATTTCTGTCAGAAGCTGGCCCGCAGCGCCTCCAGCGGGCGCATGCCTTGCTACACGGATACATGCTTGTTTGAAGGATAGCGAGCACGGCCGGATGGGCCTGCCACGCGTCCCTGGCGGAACACGCCTTTCCTTCCTTCACGGAAGCACCACATGAACGACATGCCAGATCCCCAGTCCAGCCCCCCAGTCGAAGCGGTGCGTCCGCGGCGCAAGGGCATTTACATCCTGCCCAACCTGTTCACGCTGGCGGCCTTGTTCGCCGGCTTCTACGCCATCGTGATGGCGATGAACAAGCGCTTCGACCTGGCGGCCGTCGGCATCTTCAGTGCGGCGGTGCTCGACAGCCTGGACGGGCGCGTGGCGCGAATGACCAACACGCAGAGCACCTTCGGCGAGCAAATGGACAGCCTCTCCGACATGGTGTCGTTCGGCGCTGCGCCGGCGCTCATCGTCTACGAATGGGCATTGCAAGGGCTGGGCAAGCTGGGCTGGCTCGCTGCCTTCATCTACTGCGCTGGGGCGGCACTGCGACTGGCCCGGTTCAACACCAACATCGGTGTCGTCGACAAGCGGTTCTTCCAAGGCTTGCCCAGCCCGGCTGCTGCTGCGCTGGTGATCGGGCTGGTCTGGGTGATGGATGACCTCGGCTACAAGGGGGTCGAGCAAATTCCATGGCTCGCGTGGACGGCCTTCGGGTTCACGGTGTACGCCGGACTGACGATGGTGACGAACGTGCCCTTCTACAGTTTCAAGGACGTGAGCTTCAAGCGCACGGTGCCGTTCATCGTGATCGTCGCGATCGCCCTTGGATTTGCGGTCGTGGCCTACGACCCGCCGAGTGTGCTGTTCGGCCTGTTCGTCGTCTACGGCGTGTCGGGATACGTCGTCTATTTCATCCGCAAATCGAAGGGCAAGCCTGTGAGCGTCATCGCGGTGTCGACCGACGAACCGGACGAAAAGGGGTTGCACCAGTAGGACGGTGCCTGAGGCAGCCCATCTGAGGTGCGTGGTATATTGGCCGCCATGTCGATCCGCATCACCGCCGACTCGCTACTGCTCCTAGGAGTGCTTCGGGCGCGCTGATGAGACACGTCTAAGATTCTCACGCATCAACGGCCCGCAAGCGCACAGCTGGCGGGCCGTTTGCATTTGGGTTTCGCAACCACCGGCATCCATACCACGGAGTTCATCATGGCCGACAAGCTGATCATTTTCGACACGACCCTGCGCGACGGCGAGCAATCGCCCGGCGCCTCGATGACGAAGGACGAGAAGCTGCGGATCGCCCGCCAGCTCGAGCGGTTGCGCGTCGACGTGATCGAGGCCGGTTTTGCCGCCTCGTCCAACGGTGATTTCGAGGCGGTGAAGGCAATTGCCGACGTGGTCAAGGAGTCGACTGTCTGCTCGCTCGCACGTGCGAACGATCGAGACATCGCTCGCGCGGCGGAGGCTCTGGCGGGCGCGCGGTCCGCGCGCATCCACACCTTCATCGCCACAAGCCCACTCCACATGGAGAAGAAGCTGCGCATGACACCGGACCAGGTCTTCGAGCAGGCCAAGCTGGCGGTGCGCTTCGCGAAGAACCTCACGGGCGACGTCGAGTTTTCGCCGGAGGACGGCTATCGGTCGGAGGTCGACTTCCTGTGCCGTGTGCTGGAAGCCGTGATTGCGGAAGGCGCCACCACCATCAACATCCCGGACACCGTGGGCTATGCGGTTCCAGAGCTGTACGGCAACTTCATTCGCACGCTGCGCGAGCGTATTCCCAACTCGGACAAGGCCGTGTGGTCGGTGCATTGTCACAACGACCTCGGCATGGCGGTGGCCAACTCGCTCGCCGGTGTGAAGATCGGCGGTGCGAGGCAGGTCGAGTGCACGATCAACGGCTTGGGTGAGCGCGCGGGCAATTGCGCGCTGGAGGAGGTGGTCATGGCCGTACGCACGCGGCGCGACTACTTCGGCCTCGAGCTGGGAATCGACACCTCGCAGATCGTGCCGGCATCGCGCCTGGTTTCGCAGACGACGGGCTTCGTGGTGCAGCCGAACAAGGCCGTGGTGGGCGCCAACGCGTTCGCACACGCCTCCGGCATCCACCAGGACGGCGTGCTGAAGGCACGCGACACGTACGAGATCATGCGCGCCGAGGACGTCGGCTGGTCTGCCAACAAGATCGTGCTGGGCAAGCTTTCGGGTCGCAACGCATTCAAGCAGCGGCTGCAGGAATTGGGCATCGAACTGGATTCCGAGACCGAGGTGAACGCGGCTTTTGCCAAGTTCAAGGACCTCGCGGACCGCAAGAGCGAGATCTTCGACGAGGACATCATCGCGCTGGTCAGCGACGAAAGCGTCACCAGCGAGCATGAGCATTACCGGCTGTTGGCGTTGTCCCAGCGCTCCGAGATGGGCGAGCGGCCCCACGCCAAGGTGGCGTTCGCCGTCGGCGACCAGGAGTTCCACGCCGAGAGCGACGGCAACGGCCCGGTGGACGCGAGCCTGAAGGCGATCGAGACCAAAGTGCAAAGTGGCGCGGAAATGCTCCTGTATTCGGTCAATGCGATCACGTCCGGCAGCACAGAATCTCAAGGCGAAGTGACGGTGCGCCTCCAACACGGTGGGCGCGTCGTCAATGGTGTCGGTGCGGACCCCGACATCGTGGTGGCGTCAGCCAAGGCCTATCTGGCGGCCCTCAACAAATTGCACAGCAAGGCGGATCGCGTCGCGGCTCAGGGTTGACCCGATGTGAATATTTGACACTCACCCGGGACTTGAGAAAGACCGTGTAAGTTTTTGATCTTGCGCGCATTTTTCCCTTCGCCTACACTGGGTTCGCCAAGCTGTTGGAGGTTGACGTGTTGGCGTTGGGCAAGCTGTTCGGGTCTCGTTGGTTGGTGTCCCTGCTCGTCGGGTGCATGTTGGCGACCGGCCCGGTGGTCACCGTAGCGGCTGGCAAGAAGGCCGAGTCGAAACGCGTGGCCGCGAGCAGCGTGTCCAAGAAGCCGGCTGCGAAGCGTTCGGTCTCGTCGAAGCGCGTCGTGCGTCCCAAGGCTTCGCGGGTGTCCAAGGGTTCGCGCCCGAAAGTCAGGGCGGGTTCCGTGCGCCGAGCCGCCGCCGTGGTGCCAGCGCCTCGGCTGTCCTACGGGCAGGTCTACGGTCTCCATGAAACGGACGATCCTCTCGACCTCAAGTCCAGCGTGGCGCTGGTCCTCGACCAGGACACCGACGAGGTGCTGTTCAGCAAGAACTCCCAGGCGGTGCTGCCGATCGCGTCGTTGACCAAGCTGATGACCGCGCTGGTTGTCATCGAGGCGCAGCAGCCGCTCGACGAGCTACTCACCATTACCGCGGCGGACGTCGACACCGAGAAGGGCAGCCATTCGCGCCTCGCACTCGGCACGCAGTTGACTCGCGGCGAGATGCTGCATCTGGCGCTCATGTCTTCGGAGAATCGTGCAGCGAACGCGTTGGGGCGGCACTACCCGGGCGGGCTCGATGTGTTCGTCGCCGCGATGAACCGCAAGGCAACCGAACTGGGCATGAGCGACACCCGCTACGTCGAACCTACCGGGCTGTCGAGCCGCAATCAGTCCAGCGCCCGCGACCTGGCCACGCTGGTGAAGGCGGCTCACCACTATCCGTTGATCCGCGAACTTTCGACCTCGCCGGAATATGAGGTGGCGGTGGGCAATCGGCACTTGCAGTTCCGAAACACCAACGGGCTGGTGTTCAACCCTTCGTGGGTGATCGGGCTGCAGAAGACGGGGTATATCTCCGAGGCGGGTCGTTGCCTTGTGATGCAGGCCCAGCTCGCAGGTCGTCAGTTGATTCTGGTCTTCCTCGATTCCGCCGGCCGGTACTCCCGCCTCGGCGACGCCGAGCGCGTGCGCAAATGGCTGGAGGAGTTGTCGCTGCCGGAGGATGACGAGGCCCCGGCTGACACGCCGGCGCTCCCACGCGTGACGTCCTGACCAAAAAACAAAGCCCGGCACAGCCGGGCTTTGTTTTTTGGGTACTTGCTTCAGCGGCGGTGACCGAGCGAGGCGGAGATCTGCGCGGCGGTGGCCGTCAGCCGCTCCATCCAGCTTTCTTCGAGGCGGTCTGCCGGTGCTGAGATCGACAGGCCTGCCACCAGCTTGCCCTGGTCGTCGTGGATGCCGGCTGCCATGCAGCGCACGCCGAGTTCGAGTTCTTCGTTGTCGCGCGCGGTGCCGTACTGCTTGACCTTCGCCAGTTCGCGTTCCAGCGTGCCGAGGTCGGTGATGCTGTTGCGCGTGTGTCCTGCGAGCCCCGTGCGGGTGGCGTAGGCGCGCACCCTCTGCGGGTCGTCGTTGGCCAGAAACAACTTGCCGACCGATGTGAGGTGCAGCGGCGCCCGCCCCCCGACCGCCCGTACCACTTGCATGCCGGACCGTTCGCTGTAGGTGCGTTCGATGTAGACGATCTCATCGCCCTGTCGGACCGAGAGATTGACCGGCTGGTGCGTGAGCTTGTGCAGCTCGCGCATCGGGCCCAGCGCCGCGTCCCTCACGTCGAGCCGGGCTTTCACGAGGTTGCCGAGTTCCAGCAGTCGCATCCCGAGGCGGTAGCTGCCGGCTTCGGGCCGGTCGACGAAGCGGCCGATGGCCAGGTCGTTGAGGATGCGATGGGCCGTGGAGGGATGGAGGCCGGTCTGCTCGCTGATCTCCTTCAGCGAGACAGGATCCTGATGGGCCGCGAGCACGTCCAGCAGTGAAAACATCCGCTCCAAAACCTGGATGGTAGGGGAACTGCCTTCGGTCTTTTTCATGTGAAGGATTTTCTCTCAGTTTCGCCCGTTTTTTGCATCGCGAAACCTCGGGTGTCAATCGCGGCTCGGCCGCCCATAATCGACCGGCATGAAAGTAGGTTTCTTCATCACCTGCCTCGTCGACGCGATGCGGCCCAGCATCGGGTTTGCCGCCATCCAACTCATCGAGGCGGCGGGGTACGAGGTCGAGGTGCCGATGTCCCAGACGTGCTGTGGGCAGCCGGCCTACAACTCGGGCGACCGGCACACCACCCGCGCCCTGGCCGAGAAGCTGTTGGGCGAGTTCGAGCGTTTCGATTACGTCGTGTTGCCTTCGGGCTCGTGCGGGGGCATGGTCCGCACGCACTATGGGGAACTGTTCGCCGACGACCCGGACCTCAGCTTCCGGTTTGCCCAACTCCAGCCGAAGGTGTATGAGCTGACGCAGTTCCTGGTGGACGTCGCGCGCGTCGACACGGTGCCGGGGCGGTTCGACGGCACCGTGACGTACCACGATTCGTGCGCCGGGCTGCGCGAACTGGGTGTGAAGCATCAGCCGAGAAAGTTGCTGCAAAGTGCTGGGGCGACCGTGCACGAGATGGCGCAGTGCGAGCAGTGCTGCGGGTTTGGCGGCACGTTCTCGGTGAAGTACGGAAACATCTCGTCCGCCATTGCCGACGAAAAGTGCGATCACGTGGTGGCCAGCGGCGCGCAGGCCGTGGTGCTGGGTGACCTGGGGTGCATGCTCAACATCGAAGGCCGGTTGCGGCGCCGGGGCAACGAGTCGGTCCGCGTGATCCACATCGCCGAAATCCTTGCCGGGGAGGGCTGAGCCGATGCAAGTCCAGTCCATGCACTTCAAGGCCCGTGCCGGGCAGCGCCTGGCCGACGAGCGGCTGCAGAGGAACCTGAAGAAGCTATCGACGAAGTTCGTCTCCGCGCGCGCCGATGCCGTGCGGGAACTCGAGGCGTTCGAGACGATTCGCAACGAGGCGGTGCGGCGCCGCAATGCCGCACTGGCGAAGCTCGACGTGTGGCTGGAGCGCTTCGAGCAGGAAGCGACCCGCCGCGGCGCCACAGTGCTGTGGGCCGAAAACCCGGATGAGGCGGCGAAACTGGTCGTGCAGATCGCCCGCAAGCATGAGGTTCGGCGAGCCACCAAGACCAAGAGCATGGTGACCGAGGAGATGGCGCTCAATCAGGCGCTCGAGGCGGCCGGCGTGCAGGTGACGGAGACGGACCTCGGCGAGTACATCCTGCAGATCAACAACGCGGAGCCGCCGAGCCACATCATCGCGCCGGTGGTGCACAAGGACAAGGAAGAGATCTTCCAGCTCTTCGTGAAGAACCATCCGCGTCCGCGCCAAGAGGGGCGCGTGCCGGAGATCCCCGAGATGACACGCGAGGCGCGCGAAGTGCTGCGATCGCGTTTCCTGGCAAGCGAGATGGGCATCACCGGAGGCAACTTCCTCGTTGCCGAAACCGGCTCGGTGGCGCTCGTGACGAACGAGGGCAACGAGGGGCTGTGCACGTCGATACCCCGCGTGCATGTGGCGATCACCGGCATCGAGAAGGTGCTGCCCACGCTCGAAGACCTGGCGACCGTGATGCGGCTGCTGCCGCGCTCGGCCACCGGGCAGGTGATCAGCAACTATTTCTCGTTGCTCACAGGGCCGAGGGGAAGCGGGGACCGTGACGGCCCTGAGCACATGTACTTCATCCTCGTGGATGGAGGGCGTACCGGCTTGCTCGGCGGAGAGTTCGAGGAGATGCTGCGCTGCATCCGCTGCGGCGCCTGCATGAACCACTGCCCGGTCTACCAGAAGATCGGCGGGCACAGCTATGGCTGGGTGTACCCGGGGCCCATGGGCTCGGTGCTGACCTCGAGTTACGTCGGCTTGGAAAAGACGCTCGATCTGCCGCAGGCGGCCACGATGTGCGGTCAGTGTCACGTCGTCTGCCCGATGAAGATTCCGTTGCCGGATCTGCTGCGCAAACTGCGCGAGCGGCAGTTCGAGCGAGGGCTGAGGCCGTGGTACGAGCGGGCGGCGCTGCGAGCGTGGGGCTTCCTGGCACGCCGGCCCCGGCTGTACCGGGTGGCAAGCCGCATCGGGGTGCGTGCATTGAAGTGGATGAGCGAGGGCGGGCGCATCCGGCGGCTGCCTTTGGCCCGCGGCTGGACGGACACCCGGGACATGCCGGCGCCGGCTGGCAAGACCTTCAAGGAGCTTTACGCTGAGCGGCGTCGTCCCTAAGGTTTCGGTGGCCTGCGCGGCGCTTTGCATGGCGCTGCTGCTCACGCCCGCGCAGGGCGAAACGGCGCGGCCTTCGCCGGCTGCGGCGTCGGCGCAGGAGCAGGCGGCATCGGAGCCAGTCCGGCAATGGGTGAAGGTGCCGCGGGTCAAGGGGCGGTTGGGCGCTGGCGAACTGGGCCTGGTCGTCAATACGGCCGACCCGTATTCCGTCGAGGTCGGCGAGTTCTACGCGAAGACACGGGGCATTGCGCCGGAGCACATCCTGCGGGTCGAACTGCCGGTGCGCGCCGAGCTCACGCTGCCGGAGTTCGAGCGACTCCAGGTCCGCCTGGTCGAGCATTTCGGCCCCGCGGGGGAGGGGCCGGTGCAGGCGTATGCACTCGCATGGCGGCAGCCTTTTGCAGTGGAGTGCCAATCGATCAACGGCGTCCTCGCGCTGGGGTTCGACGCCGGCTTGTGCCGTCGCACCTGTGCGGCGACACGTCTGTCGCGCTACTTCAACTCGCCCTCGGTCAGACCGGCCGCGGATCATGCACTGCGCCTGTCGATGCTGCTGGCCGCGCCGGACGTTGCGTCGGCCAAGGCGCTCATCGCGCGAGGCGTGGCCGCCGACCGCAGCCTCGGATTGCGAGGCGCGCCGCCGGTGGTGGCGCACTTTGCCGTGACCGACGACAAGGTGCGATCGGTGCGGGAGCGGCTCTTCCCGCCCGAGGGCGCCATTCCGAAGCTGGGTGTGCACGTGCGCTCGGGTGTGCGCGAGCCGCCTTCCACAGGCGACCGGGTGCTGCTGTACCAGACCGGCGCGGCGCGGGTGGCGCCACTCGATGCGGTGCGCTTCGTGCCTGGGGCATTGGCCGATCACCTCACGTCGTTTGGCGGGTGGCTGGACGGTGGGCAGGGCCAGACCAGCGCGCTCGAATGGATCCAGGCGGGCGCGACAGCCAGCTACGGCACCGTGAGCGAGCCGTGCAACCACCTGCAGAAGTTCCCCCATCCGCAGGTGCTGCTGTTGCACTACCTGCAGGGCAGCACGGCGATCGAGGCCTACTGGAAGAGCGTCGCGTGGCCGCAGCAGGGGGTGTTCATCGGGGAGCCGTTGTCGGCGCCATTCGCCCGGCCCTGATCGACACCCGACTCACGCCAGGACGTGTCGCGCGGCATGCACGCCCGCGCGCACCGCGCCTTCCAGCGTGGCGGGGTAGGGGCCTGCCACGTAGTCTCCTGCCGCCCAGAGCTGCGGTGCAATGCGGGCAGCGGGGCGCTGCAGCCCAGGGCGGCACAGGAAGGTCGCGCGCTTCTCGATCATCGTGCGGACGACGCGCAGGGGCGGGCGGAAGAAGCGGCCCAGTTCCTGGCCTGCCTGCGCGAGCACGGCACGGCTCGTGGCTTCCAGGCCTTGCTCGGCCCACGGGCCGGCCCCGCTGATCACGAAAGCCAACAAGCCGACAGGGCCGTCGAGCTGCCCGTGATCGAACACGAACTGCGCCGGCGCCTGGGGGCCGCTGCGCAGTGCCAACATCGGTGCCGGCAGGCGGGTGCCGTCTCCGCGCGCATAGACCGTGATGATGGGCTCGAACGGCAAGGCCGCCGCCGCAGCCGCCCAGTCGGGCGCGATCGGTTGCAGCAGCCGGGCGGCCTCCACCGGCGACGAAGCGACCACGACCGCATCGAAGCGTTCGCCGTCGACCCGCCACCCGTTGCCGTCGGCGGTCAGCGCCATCACGCGCCGCGAAAGATGAAGGGTCGCGCCGGCCTGCAGCAGCCATTCGGCGGCCGCATCCGGGAATAGCGTGCTGAGGTTGGTGCGAGGCAGCAGCAGGTCGGAGGCCCCGGGGCCGCCGAACAACGCGTCCTTCAGCACGCGCAGGAATACCACTGCGCTGGCTTGGTCTGCCGGCGTATTGAGTGCCGCCACGCACAGCGGGTCGAGCAGCTCGTCGCGCACTCGGGAGGGCAAGCGGGAGCACAGGCGAGCCACCGTCCACTCACGGGGGCACTGAAAACCGCGCGCCGCCCACGAGGTGCTCGCGGTCAGCAGCGAGAGCTTGTCGCGCCAACCCCATCCTGGGTAGCGCAGCACCGCGCGCACCAACGCGACGAGCGGGTGCCCGGGCTCCATGAACAAGCCGGTGCCGTCGGCGTAGGTCACTCGCAGCGGCGTGCGCAGGAGGTCGAGCGTCGTCTTCACGCCCACCTGCCGCATGAGTCGCAGCGTTTCGGTGTAGGCGCCGATCATGATGTGCTGGCCGTTGTCGAGCGGGAATCCTTCGACGTCGACCCGACGCGCGCGACCGCCAAGCTGGCCGGCCATCTCGAACAGTGTCACGTCGTGGCCTTCGTCGGCGCCCTGCACGGCGGCTGCGCAACCGGCCCAGCCCCCGCCGATGACGGCGAGCTTCTTTGCCATCACTGTCCCCGCCAGTGTGTGCGCCACGCGATCCACAGCTTGCGCAGCGGCGTCAGCGAGATGCGCTGGTGCAGTACCTGGAAGTTCTCGCGCTCGATCTCGCGCAGCAGCGTCCGGTAGATGTTGCCCATCATCAACCCCGGCTTCTGCGAGCGTCGGTCGGCTTCGGGCAACAGCGAAAAGGCTTCGTCGTAGCAGGCGTGCGCACGTTCGGCCTGGAACTTCATCAATGCCGTGAAGCGCTCGCTGTAGCCTCGGTTGAGGATCTCGTGGGCCTTCACGTCGAAGCGCTGCAGTTCGTTCACCGGCAGGTAGATGCGGCCGCGGCGTGCGTCGTCGCCCACGTCGCGGATGATGTTGGTGAGCTGCAGTGCCAGGCCCAGCTTGTGGGCGTATGCAACCGTGGCGGCCTCGGTGCGGCCGAAGATGGCCGAGGCCACCTCGCCGACGACGCCCGCGACGAGGTGGCAATACTTCTGTAGCCCGGCGAAGTCGAGGTAGCGCGTCTGCTCGAGGTCCATCTGGCAACCGTCGATGACAGCGTGCAGATGCCGGGCCTCGATGCCGTACTCGGCCACGTGCGGCATCAGGGCCTGCATGACGGGGTGCGTGGGCTGCCCGCCGTAGGCCTGAGCCACTTCCTTGCGCCACCACAGCAGTTTGGTCTGGGCGACGCCCGGGTCAGCCACCTCGTCGACCACGTCGTCCACCTCGCGGCAGAACGCATAGAAGGCGGTGATGGCGGCTCGGCGCGGTGGCGGCAGAAAGAGGAAGGCGTAGTAGAAGCTCGACCCGCTGGCGGCCGCCTTGTCCTGCACGTATTGTTCTGGGCTCATCAGGGGATGGTGGGTTGCGTCGGGGGAGGCAGGCGACGGCGCAACGCGCGCCACAACAGCACGGGGCCGTCCCAGGCGCGCAGCACCGGCCGCTCGTGCAGCGTGGCGTACTTCAGGCGCGCGATTTTCTCAAGAATCCGCAGACCCCCCTGCACGATCAGCCGCAGCTCCCAGCCAACGCGCCCCGGCAGCCGGCGCGACAGCGGCTCGCCTTGCAACATGAGATCTTGCGCCCACAGGCACAGCTCGCGCACGAGCGCGTGCGTCGCCGGCGTTTCCTGTTGCGCCATCAGTGAGGCAACCGGCACATGGTGGCGGCGGCAGACGTCCAGCGGAACGTAGAGCCGGCCTCGGCTGGTGTCGATGCTCAGGTCCTGCCAGAAGTTGATGAGCTGCAGCGCGGTGCAGATGCAGTCCGATTGGTGCAACGAGGTCTCGTCATTGACGCCGTACAGATGCAGCAGGAGCCGGCCCACCGGGTTGGCCGAGCGGCGGCAGTAGTCGAGCAGCTCTTCCTGGCTGACGTAGCGGTTTTTCTCGATGTCCTGTTCGAAGGCGCTCAGCAGATCTTCGAGCGGCTGCTGCGGCAGTTCGAACTGTCGGCACGCCCGAGCCAGCGGCTCGAAGACGGGGGCCCAGCGTGACGACGGGCTTTGCCCCTCGTAGACGGCGCGCAGGTCGTTGCGGTAGGCATGCAATTCGGCAAGGCGCTCAAGGCTCGGCCGTACCCCCTCGTCGGCAATGTCGTCGGCCGTGCGGGCATACCAGTAGATGGCCGCCACGGCCGGCCGCAGGTGAGGCGGGCAGAGGGCCGAAGCGACGGGGAAGTTTTCATAGTGGTTGACGCTCACGGCGGCGATTGTCCACGCGCCGCTGCACGGCGTCCTGTAAGGGCACGTAGTAGGGAGCGCAAACTTGACGCGGACCGGTTTGACACACCGCAAAAACCCTCATACATTACTGACCGGTCAGTCAGTTACGCAATATCGCCCGAGGGTTCATGCCATGCGCCGCCTATCCCTGCCCCTGCTCACTTCTCTCACCGTGGTCGTTGCGCTCGCCGGGTGCTCGAAGCCGGAGCCTGCACAAGAACCGGTGCGGGCCGTCCGGACGCTGACGGTCTCCGAGGCCGCGGCCGGCGCCACTCTTGAGTACGCGGCGGAGGTGCGGGCGCGTACTGAATCCCGGCTCGGCTTTCGGGTGGGCGGCAAGATGGTGCGGCGGGCCGTTGACCTGGGCGACAGCGTCGCTCGCGGCCAGGTGCTCGCGCAACTCGATCCGCAGGATCTTCGGCTCGGTCAGGAAGCTGCCCAGGCGGCACTGTCGGCGGCAAGAGCCAACCTGGACCAGGCGAGTGCCGATTTCAAGCGCTTCAAGGAGTTGCGCGACCAGGGGTTCATCAGCTCCGCCGAGCTGGAGCGGCGCGAAACCGCACTGAAGTCGGCGCAGGCACAGCACCAGCAAGCCCTTGCGCAAGCAGGCACACAGGGCAACCAGGCCGCATACGCGTCGTTGACGGCAGACGCGAGCGGTGTGATCACCGGCGTGGAGGCCGAGCCCGGCATGGTGGTGGGGGCCGGCACACCCGTGTTGCGACTTGCGCACGACGGCCCACGCGACGTGGTGTTCTCGGTGCCGGAAGACAAGATCAACCTGGTGAAGGCGCTGGCCGAGCAGGGCGCGGTGCTGCAGGTCAGGCTGTGGAGCAACCCGTCGGAAACCTTGCCCGCCAAGGTGCGGGAGCTGGCGGCCGCAGCGGACCCGGTGACGCGCACCTACCTCGTGAAGGCCGACATCGGTCGCCCCGATGTGACGCTCGGCCAGACGGCGACGGTCGCCGTGAGCCTGCCGCAGGCTGTGGGGGTGACGAAGCTGCCGCTGTCTGCATTGATGGAGCACCAGGGGCAAAGCTCGGTGTGGCTGGTGGACGGCACCTCGATGACGGTCAAGCCCCAACCCGTGCGAGTGGCGGGTGCCGAAGGCAACCAGGTGCTGGTGGCGAGCGGCCTGCAGCCGGGCCAGGTGGTGGTGACGGCAGGGGTGCATGTGCTGACGCCCGGCCAGAAGGTGCGGCTGTTCCGTGAAACCGCCGTTGCCGCGTCGCCCGCTGCGGAACGCGTCGTCTCTTCCGATACCGCCGGGCAGACGAACTGATTCCTGGGGCGATTCGTGAATACCCACAACAACACCCCGACGTCCCGCTTCAACATCTCCCGCTGGGCCCTCGAACATCCTGCACTCACGCGCTACCTGATGGTGGTGCTGCTGGTGCTGGGGGCGGCGGCGTACTTCCAGCTCGGCCAGGACGAAGACCCGCCGTTCACCTTCCGCGCGATGGTGGTGCGGGTGTTCTGGCCGGGCGCCACCGCGCAGCAGATGTCGGAGCAGGTGACCGACAAGATCGAGAAGACGCTGCAGGAAGTGCCTTACGCGGACAAGATCCGCAGCTACTCCAAGCCGGGCGAGACGTTGATCATCTTCCAGATCAAGGACTCGTCGCCGCCGAAGGAGGTGGCCAACGTCTGGTACCAGGTGCGCAAGAAGGTCGGCGACATGCGGGCAACCCTCCCGCAAGGCGTGGTCGGCCCGTTCTTCAATGACGAGTTCGGCGACGTGTTTGGCTCCATCTACGCGCTCTCCGCCGACGGCTTCAGCTACGAGGAATTGCGCCAGCACGCCGACCGGGTGCGGCAGCGCCTGCTGAAGGTGCCCGACGTCGCCAAGGTCGAGTTCTTCGGCGTGCAGGACGAGAAGCTGTTCGTCGAGGTGTCGCAGCGGCGGCTCGCGCAGATGGGTATCGACTTCAATCAGGTGATCGCACAGATCGGCTCGCAGAACGCGGTAGAGGGCAGCGGTGTGCTGCAGGCCGATGGCGACAGCCTGCAGGTGCGCATCGCGGGGCAGTTCAACTCCGAGGCGGACCTGCGGGCGCTGCCCATCCGCGCGACCAACCCCGCCACGGGCGCCGCGAACACCTTGCGGCTGGGCGACATCGCCGAGATACGCCGGGGTTATGTCGACCCGCCCCAGGTGAAGGTGCGCCATCAAGGCCGGGAGGTCATCGCACTCGGCATCTCGATGGCCAAGGGCGGCGACATCATCGCCCTTGGCGAGCGCCTGCGTGCGGCGGTCGCCGACATCCAGAAGGAGCTGCCCGTCGGCATCGAGATGAGTCAGGTGCAGGATCAGCCCAGCGCGGTGTCGCGCTCGGTCGGCGAGTTCGTCAAGGTGCTGATCGAGGCGGTGGTGGTGGTGCTGGCCGTGAGCTTCATCGCCCTGGGCCTGCACACGCGGCCCTTGCGCATCGACATCTGGCCGGGCCTGGTGGTGGCCATCACCATCCCGCTGGTGCTCGCGATCACCTTCGTGACGATGCTGTATTGGGGGGTCGGCCTGCACAAGATATCGCTCGGCGCGCTGATCATCGCGCTCGGCCTGCTGGTCGACGACGCCATCATCGCGGTCGAGATGATGGTGCGCAAGCTCGAAGAGGGCTACGACAAGATGCGCGCCGCCACCTTCGCCTATGACGTCACGGCGATGCCGATGCTGACTGGCACCTTGATCACCGCGGTCGGCTTCCTGCCGATCGGCCTGGCGCAGTCCACCGTGGGCGAATACACCTTCGCGATCTTTGCCGTGACGACCGCGGCGCTGCTCATCTCCTGGGTGGTGTCGGTGTACTTCGTGCCCTACATCGGCGCCGCGCTGCTGAAGATCAAGCCCAAGGTGGAAGGCGAGGCGCACGAGCTGTTCGACACGCCGTTCTACAGCCGCTTCCGCGCGGCGGTGAACTGGTGCGTGCAGCACCGCTGGATCACGATCGGCCTGACGCTCGGGACACTGGCGCTGGGCGTCGTCGGCATGGGCCGGGTGCAGCAGCAGTTCTTCCCCGATTCGAGCCGGCCGGAACTGCTGGTCGACCTGTGGATGCCCGAAGGCACGAACTTCAAGGCGACCGAGGATGTGGCCAAGCGCTTCGAGGCCCGCATCATGAAAGAGCCCGGCGTGCAGAACGTGACCACCTGGGTGGGCAGTGGCGTGCCGCGCTTCTACTTGCCGTTGGACCAGGTGTTTCCGCAGACCAACGTCAGCCAGGCGATCGTGCTGCCGAAGGACCTGGTTGACCGTGAAGCGCTGCGCAAGCGCCTGCCGACCATCCTGGCGGAGGAGTTCCCCGAGGTACGCAGCCGGGTCAAGCTGCTGCCCAACGGCCCGCCCGTGCCGTACCCCGTGCAATTCCGCGTGATGGGGCCGGACGTGAACGAGCTGCGCAAGTGGGCCGACGAGGCCAAGGCACTGCTGCGCGCTCACCCGGACATGCGGCAGGTCAATGACAACTGGAACGAGTCGGTGAAGACGCTGCGCCTGGAGATCGACCAGGACAAGGCCCGCGCCTTGGGCGTGACGAGCCAGAGCATTGCGCAGGCCTCCCGCACCATCCTGTCGGGCACGACGATCGGTCAGTACCGCGAGGGCGATCGTCTGATCGACATCGTGCTGCGCCAGCCGCAGGACGAGCGCGACGCGATCACCGACATCGGCAACGCCTACCTGCCGACGGCCAGCGGCCGCGCCATTCCGCTCACGCAGATCGCCAAGATCACCCATGCTTGGGAGCCTGGCGTGCTGTGGCGCGAGAACCGCGACTTCGCGGTGACCGTGCAGGGCGACGTGGCCGAAGGCGTGCAGGGCCCCACGGTGAGCACCGCACTGTGGCCCAAGATGCAGGAGTTGCAGTCGCGCATGCCGCAGGGCTATCACATCGAGCTGGCGGGCACCGCCGAGGAAAGCAGCAAGGGGCAGGGCTCGATCTTCGCCAACGTGCCGCTGATGTTGTTCCTGACCTTCACGCTGCTGATGCTGCAGCTGCAGAGCTTTTCGCGCTCGCTGCTCGTGTTCCTGACGGGACCGATGGGCATTGCCGGCGTGGCGGCCGCGCTGCTGCTGCTGGGCCGTCCGTTCGGGTTCGTCGCGATGCTGGGCGTGATCGCGCTGATGGGCATGATCATGCGCAACTCGGTGATCCTGATCGACCAGATCGAGCAGGACCGCTCGCGCGGCGTGCCGACGTGGACGGCGATCGTGGAGTCGGCGGTGCGGCGCTTCCGGCCCATCGTGCTGACGGCTGCGGCCGCGGTGCTGGCGATGATCCCGCTGTCGCGCAGCGTGTTCTGGGGGCCGATGGCGGTGGCCATTATGGGCGGCCTGATCGTCGCGACGGCCCTGACGCTGCTGGCGCTGCCAGCCATGTACGCGGCCTGGTTCCGGGTCAAACGACCCGAGGACGAGAACCCTGCCCAACTAGCTGGCTAAAATACCCGGTTCGCCGAATTGCCCAGGAGGGGAGCTCAAGGCTTCCCTCCTTTTGATTTGCGCGGGTGGCGAAATTGGTAGACGCACCAGGTTTAGGTCCTGACGCCAGCGATGGTGTGGGGGTTCGAGTCCCCCCCCGCGCACCACATTCAAACGAGAGAGATCACCATGGCCGTGACTGTTGAAACCCTCGACAAACTGGAACGCAAGATCACGCTGACGCTGTCGGCGGACCTCATCAACAACGAGGTGGAGTCCCGCCTGAAGCGCCTCGCGCGTACCGTGAAGGCCGATGGTTTCCGTCCCGGCAAGGTGCCGATGAGCATCGTGGCCCAGCGCTACGGCTACTCGGTGCAGTACGAAGTGATGAACGACAAGGTCGGCGAGGCATTTGCCCAGGCCGCCTCCGAAGCGCAGCTGCGCGTGGCAGGCGCCCCCCGCATCACCGAGAAGGAAGGTGCGCCCGAGGGCCAGCTGGCGTTCGACGCGACGTTCGAGGTCTACCCGGAAGTCAAGATCGCCGACCTGTCGACCGCCGAGGTCGAGCGTGTCAGCACCGAGGTGACCGACGCCGCGATCGACAAGACGCTGGAGATCCTGCGCAAGCAGCGCCGCACCTTCGGCCAGCGCCCGGCCGCTGAAGCTGCCGCCGACGGCGACCGCGTGACGATCGACTTCGAAGGCAAGATCGATGGCGAGCCGTTTGCCGGCGGCAAGGCCGAAGACTTCCAGTTCATCCTCGGCGAAGGCCGCATGCTGGAGGAGTTCGAGAAGGCCGTGCGCGGCATGAAGACGGGTGAGTCCAAGACCTTCCCGTTGAAGTTCCCCGAGGACTATCACGGCAAGGACGTGGCCGGCAAGGAAGCCGACTTCCTCGTCACGGTGAAGAAGGTCGAGCAGCAGAACCTGCCGGAAATCGACGAGGCCTTTGCGAAGTCGCTCGGCATTGCCGACGGCACCGTGGAGGCCCTGCGCGCCGACATCAAGAAGAACCTCGAGCGTGAAGTGAAGTTCCGCGTGCTGGCTCGCAACAAGAACGCCGTGATGGATGCGCTGATCAAGGCCGCCGAGCTGGAGCTGCCCAAGTCGCTGGTGCAGAACGAGGTGGATCGCATGATCGCCGGTGCCCGTGCCGACCTGAAGAACCGCGGCGTCAAGGATGCCGAGAACGCGCCCATCCCTGCCGAGGTGTTCCAGCCGCAGGCCGAAAAGCGCGTGCGCCTGGGCCTCGTGGTCGCCGAACTCGTGAAGACCAATGAACTGCAGGCGAAGCCGGAGCAGATCAAGGCCCATATCGAGGAACTGGCGCAGAGCTACGAGAAGCCGCAGGAAGTGGTGCGCTGGTACCTCAGCGACAACCAGCGTCTGGCGGAAGTCGAGGCCGTGGTGCTGGAGAACAACGTCACCGACTTCGTGCTCGCGAAGGCGAAGGTCACCGACAAGGTGCTGCCGTTCGACGAGCTGATGGGCGCCTGATCGCTTCGTCACGCCTTGCAAGACCGAAGGCGCCGGTGGCCCCGGCGCCTTTGTCGTTTCTACGGGGTGGCTCTTGTCACCTCATAATCCATCCCCAGATTCGTGCAGACCGACCGGAAGGATTCCATGAGCGCACTGGACACTCAGAACCTGGGCATGGTGCCCATCGTCATCGAACAATCGGGCCGCGGTGAGCGTGCCTACGACATCTACAGCCGCCTGCTGCGCGAGCGGGTGGTGTTCCTGGTGGGGCCGGTCAATGACCAGACCGCCAACCTCGTCGTCGCGCAGCTGCTGTTCCTCGAAAGCGAAAACCCGGACAAGGACATCTCGCTGTACATCAACTCGCCGGGCGGCTCGGTGAGCGCCGGGATGTCCATCTTCGACACGATGCAGTTCATCAAGCCCGATGTGTCGACGCTGTGCATGGGCATGGCCGCGAGCATGGGCGCCTTCCTGCTGGCCGCCGGCGCCAAGGGCAAGCGCTATGCATTGCCCAACTCGCGCATCATGATCCACCAGCCGCTCGGTGGCGCCCAGGGGCAGGCCACCGACATCGAGATCCAGGCGCGAGAAATCCTGAAACTGCGCGAAAACCTGAACAAGATCCTTGCCGATCGCACGGGCCAGCCGCTGGAAAAGATCCAGAACGACACGGAGCGCGATTTCTTCATGTCCCCGGACGACGCCAAGACCTATGGGCTGATCGACCAAGTGCTGGAGAAACGGGGCTGAATCCCTTCTCGATAGCGGGTAATCCCTGCCATCGTGCCGCGCGAGAACCGTGCGGTATTTGGTAAGGGAAAACAGGACGCGCAACGGGGCCTTTTTCCCACCCAAGGCCCCGTTTTCATTTGACTTATCATCCCCCTCAGAACCCAGCCCACCAAACGCCATGCCCGAGAAAAAAGGCTCTTCCAGCGAGAAAGTCCTGTACTGCTCCTTTTGCGGCAAGAGCCAGCACGAGGTGAAGAAGCTGATCGCCGGTCCGTCGGTGTTCATCTGCGACGAGTGCATCGACCTGTGCAACGACATCATCCGGGACGAGGTGCCCACCGAAGGTGCGGATTCGAAGGCGACGCGCGGCGACCTTCCGGTGCCTTCCGAGATCAAGAGCATCCTCG
Source organism: uncultured Caldimonas sp. (assembly GCF_946480305.1). The sequence goes on along the minus strand of NZ_CAMLJQ010000017.1, from coordinate 58,713 downwards.
ACCAGTACGTGATCGGGCAGGACCCGGCCAAGCGCACGCTGTCCGTTGCCGTCTACAACCACTACAAGCGCCTGAAGCACATGGGCGGTGCCGGCAAGAAGGACGAAGTCGAGCTGGCCAAGAGCAACATCCTGCTGATCGGCCCGACCGGCTCCGGCAAGACCTTGCTGGCCCAGACGCTCGCCCGCCTGCTGAACGTGCCATTCGTCATTGCCGATGCGACCACGCTCACCGAAGCGGGTTATGTGGGCGAGGACGTCGAGAACATCATTCAGAAGCTGCTGCAAAACTGCAACTACGACGTCGAGAAGGCGCAGCGCGGCATCGTCTACATCGACGAGATCGACAAGATCTCGCGCAAGGCCGACAACCCGTCCATCACGCGCGATGTGTCGGGCGAGGGTGTGCAGCAGGCGCTGCTGAAGCTGGTCGAAGGGACGATGGCGTCGGTGCCTCCGCAGGGCGGCCGCAAGCACCCCAACCAGGACTTCCTGCAGATCGACACGACCAACATCCTGTTCATCTGCGGGGGCGCGTTCGACGGGCTTGAGAAGGTGATCCAGAACCGCTCGGAAAAGTCCGGCATCGGCTTCGGCGCCACCGTGAAGAGCAAGACCGAGCGCAAGGTCAGCGAGGTGTTCCGCGAGGTGGAACCCGAGGACCTGATCAAGTTCGGGTTGATTCCCGAGCTGGTTGGGCGCCTGCCGGTGGTCGCCACGCTGGGTGAGTTGACTGAGGATGCGCTGATCCAGATCCTCACCGAGCCGAAGAATGCGCTCGTGAAGCAATACCAGAAGCTGTTCTCGATGGATGGCGTCGAGTTGGAGATCCGTCCGTCGGCTCTCGCGTCGATCTCGCGCAAGGCGCTGGCCCGCAAGACCGGGGCACGCGGTTTGCGTTCGATCATGGAGCAGGCCCTGATCGACACGATGTTCGATCTGCCCGCGATGGATGGCGTGCAGAAGGTGGTGGTCGACGAGCACACCATCGAAGAAAACACGAAGCCGCTGCTGGTGTACCGCGAGCAGGCCAAGGCGAGCGCGTGAACGGCAACACCTTCGTTGCAGTCCACGTCGGCGAATCTTGTAAATAAACGCTCAAGCCTCACATCGGGCTTGAGAAAGAGAGGTAGCGATGTCTGGACATCCCGTTTTGCCCCCCGATCCCATTGAACTGCCGCTGCTGCCGCTGCGCGACGTGGTGGTGTTCCCGCACATGGTGATCCCGCTCTTCGTGGGGCGTCCCAAGTCCATCAAGGCACTCGAATCGGCGATGGAAGCCGGCCGGCAGATCATGCTGGTCGCGCAGAAAGCCGCCGGCAAGGACGAGCCCAAGGCCGACGACATGTTCGAGGTCGGCTGCGTCTCCAGCATCCTGCAGATGCTGAAGCTGCCCGACGGCACGGTGAAAGTGCTGGTCGAAGGCCTTCAGCGTGCGAACACCGTGCGCATCGACGACAACGGCGAGCATTTCGTCGCCGAGGTCAAGCCGGTGCCGCCTGGAGTGGATACGTCGCCCGAGATCGAGGCGCTGCGCCGAGCCGTGACGCAGCAGTTCGACCAGTACGTCAAGCTGAACAAGAAGATCCCGCCGGAGATCCTGACCTCCATCGCGGGCATCGACGATGCGGGCCGGCTCGCCGACACCATTGCCGCGCACCTGCCGCTCAAGCTCGAGAACAAGCAGGCCGTGCTCGACCTGTTCTCCGTTTCAGAGCGTCTGGAGCGCCTGCTCGAACAACTCGAGCATGAGGTCGACATCCTGCAGGTCGAGAAGCGCATCCGTGGCCGCGTGAAGCGCCAGATGGAAAAGAGCCAGCGCGAGTACTACCTGAACGAACAGGTCAAGGCCATCCAGAAGGAATTGGGTGAGGGCGAGGAAGGTGCCGATCTCGAGGAACTCGAGAAGAAGATCGAAGCCGCCCGCATGCCCAAGGAAGCACGCAAGAAGGCCGAGAGCGAGCTGAAGAAGCTCAAGCTGATGTCGCCGATGTCGGCCGAGGCCACCGTGGTGCGCAACTACATCGACACCTTGGTCAACCTGCCCTGGGCCAAGAAGACCAAGATCAAGCACGACCTGCAGCATGCCGAGGAAGTGCTCAATGAAGACCATTACGGGCTCGAGAAGGTCAAGGACCGCATCCTCGAGTACCTCGCGGTGCAGCAACGCGTCGACAAGGTGAAGGCGCCGATCCTGTGCCTGGTCGGCCCCCCGGGCGTCGGCAAGACCTCGCTCGGCCAGTCGGTGGCGCGGGCGACCGGGCGCAAGTTCGTGCGCATGGCGCTCGGCGGCGTGCGTGACGAAGCCGAGATCCGCGGCCACCGCCGCACCTACATCGGCTCCATGCCGGGCAAGGTGCTGCAGAGCCTGACCAAGGTCGGCACTCGCAATCCGCTGTTCCTGCTCGACGAGATCGACAAGCTGGGCATGGACTTTCGTGGCGACCCCTCCAGCGCGCTGCTGGAAGTGCTCGACCCGGAGCAGAACCACACGTTCAGCGATCACTACATCGAGGTCGACTTCGACCTGTCCGATGTGATGTTCGTCGCGACGTCGAATTCGCTCAACATTCCGCCGGCGTTGCTGGACCGCATGGAGGTCATCCGCCTCTCGGGTTACACCGAGGACGAGAAGGTCAACATTGCCCAGCGCTATCTGCTGCCCAAGCAGATGAAGAACAACGGCGTGAAGGAAGAGGAGCTCGAAGTCACCGAAGCAGCCATTCGCGGGATCATCCGTTACTACACGCGAGAAGCCGGGGTACGTTCGCTCGAACGCGAGGTGTCCAAGATCTGCCGCAAGGTGGTCAAGGGCCTGACGCTCAAGAAGTACGAAGGCAAGGTGGTCGTCGCCGAAGAGAACCTGAACGACTTCCTCGGCGTGCGCCGCTATCAGTATGGCCAGGCCGAGAAGGAGAACCAGGTCGGCCAGGTCGTCGGCTTGGCCTGGACGGAAGTCGGTGGCGACTTGCTGACGATCGAATCTGCCGTGATGCCCGGCAAAGGCAACATCATCCGCACCGGCCAGTTGGGCGATGTGATGAAGGAGTCCGTCGAGGCCGCACGTTCTGTGGTGCGTAGCCGCGCGCGGCGCCTGGGCATCAAGGACGAGCTCTTCGAGAAGCGGGACATCCACATCCACGTGCCCGATGGCGCAACGCCGAAGGATGGCCCGAGTGCCGGTATCGCGATGACGACGGCGTTCGTGTCAGCGTTGACCGGCATCCCGGTGCGCGCCGATGTGGCGATGACCGGCGAGATCACGCTGCGCGGTGAAGTGACGGCGATCGGTGGCCTGAAAGAGAAGTTGCTGGCAGCCCATCGCGGCGGCATCAAGACGGTGCTGATCCCCGAGGAAAACGTCAAGGACCTGCAGGACATTCCCGAGAACGTGAAGAGCCATCTCGAGATCGTTCCGGTGAAGTGGATCGACAAGGTGCTCGAGGTTGCCCTGGAGTCGAAGCCGACCCCTTTGCCTGACGAAGAGCCGGGCAAGGTAGAGGCTGCGGCGAAGGAGGGGACGCCGGCCGCGGAAGTGTCGACCGACGTGCTGAAGCATTGAAGTGAAAAAATCAGCCGCGCACCCCTTGCGCGGCTGGTTGAAACTGGCATAGAATGTGAGCTTCAGCGCAACGCAAGGCGTTCACCAAAACGCCGATATAAAGCGAAGCTGGAACCCATGCGGGAGTAGCTCAGTTGGTAGAGCGCAACCTTGCCAAGGTTGAGGTCGCGAGTTCGAGACTCGTCTCCCGCTCCAAACATTCGACAACGGACTTCTTCGGAAGTCCGTTGTGCATTCTGAAAGGGACCATCGAGGTCCCTTTTTTGTTTCGCCAAACACGTGTGGCACCGGCGTGCGACGCGTCGTGGCACGCGGCCCTTGTTTGCATACATCAAAGCCGTGATCGCTGTGAACTGCGTGAACCGGCAGCTGAAGGGGGCGCCGTACAGCCCTCACTTCAGACCCAACCCCGTGCGTGGAGGCTCGCGACGCTTGCGACGGTGCACCTACCAGGCGATGCAGACCGAGGACGTTCACGGCGGCCATGCGTGCGTGGACATGGTGGAACGACAGCTCGGTCATCAGCAGCGCTTTCGCGGCCGACGGCATGTGCGAGTCGCGTGACCATGGGCGGGCGTGATGCCGCGGCGCTCGCCGCATCTGGGGCTGGAGCTCTGTAGGCATACGAAGGCCTGCGGCTTGTAGGCAGGGCCGTACGTTGTTGCGGAGCGGCCCCCGGCGGAACTGCTCGCGGCCCCAACCCGTTGCCCCCCGTATTCGTATAGGCGCCGTTGAGACCGCCGGGAGATGGCGACCGCGGCGCGAGCGGGCGTGGACGGTTGGGGTCGCGTGACCCTGCGGGCATCTGACGTTGCGAACGCGAAAGCCGCCGCGCCCGCTGCGAAACCGACTTATGACGGTTTCGTGTCAATCGGTGCTTCGGGCGTCGGCCGAGCGTTTTCGGGTGAACCGGGCCGAAGCGGGTGAGGAGGCCTATCGTGCATGCACGTCTGAACTTCCTCCCGCGCCCGCCATGAAGCCTGCATTTGCCGTTAGACGAACGACGTCCGCTCCCGTGCCTCCCGCGCTGTCTTTGGAAGAACTGATGGTGCAACTCGCTTTGCCGGTGGAGCACGCGGATCGCGTCAAGGCCGGCGAGCGCTTTGTCGGTCGTTCGGGGTTGTCCTGCCTGTTGGCCGTCGAGACGATCGACGGCGTGCCGCGTTCCGCCAAACCCACGGTCCTGCTCGGACTCCACGCCAACGAGCTGGCTGGCAACGAGGTGGCGGTCTTGATGACTCTTCAGGCCTCACTGCTGTCGACCGGACTGTGGCTGCTGTGCATGGCGGACGACGGTGAATTGCAGGTCACGTGCCTGCGGGCATTCGACAACGCCCGCGAGGTGGTCACCGCCCTCGAACTTGCCAACGTGGTCGCGTGGTCTTCGTTGCACATGTTGTTGGATGCCATGGCACCGGTGGAGGTGCCCGGCGCAGAGGGGGAAGACCATGAGAGCTGACAGCCCGAGCCGCCGGCCATTGTCCGCGCCAACTCGTTCCCGGTCTGCCACCGTAGGCCCTTCTGGGGGCGGGCAGACGGGCTGCGTCGTTCCCCCGCATGCGGAGTTGAACGCGGCCCCGCGCCGTGCATCCACGGAAGGCACGTCGACGCCTTTGCCGCCGCGCTCACCCGTGTTGCGCCGCTCGTCGCGGCCCGTTCATGCAGTGACAGCAACGGCCGAGACGCAGCCTTCGAAGGAGCCGGTCTTGCCTGTGCAAACGCCCACAGGCACGGACCAGGCATCGCCCCAACCGGCGGACCAACGCGCTCCCATGTCCCCGCCCGAGACGGTGCGGAGGGCTTCGAGCGAGGCACCGCCATCGAACCATCCCACGGTGCAGCAAGTGATGGCTCCGAAGGACGCACCCGTCCCCGTCAGCACACGGCCATCGGCTGAGATGTCGGTATCGCATCGTATGGAGGCGCTCGCGCAAACGCCCGCTCGCTCGGCACAAGAAGGGCTCGCCGTTCCGGTCGATGCCATCACGCCCGTGCCCGTGGCGGCGCTGACGATCCCGCGGGCCTCGAGCGAATCGGCGTCGGCAAGGGGGCCGCTACCGGCAGACATTGCGCAGTGCATGGAGGCTGCATCACGGCGGCCCCTGCCTGAGCCCGCTGACATCGTCTCCCTTGTGGGTCGCATGCAGCGAGCTGGCGAGCTGCTCGGCAGGCGCTTCGCGTCCGATCAGGAGTTGAGTCACCGCACGGTGCCTCCAGAGCTGGCTGCCGCGCAGCAACGCCTGCAAGCCGTGCTGGATGGCATGCAGTTGGATCCCACTCAGAACGCCGACGAGCAACGCGAACTGAAGCGGCTCTACATCAAGGAGAACGCGCCGATCGAGGCGGCATGGCGTGTGTTGTACGGCGAAAGGTATGTGCCGGGGCAGTCGATGCAGGCGCCGTTTGCCGAGGGCTTGCTCAACGCGGCGTTCGAGTTCGCGCGCGGAGGATTTTCGTCGCTGATGCGCTCACCGGCGCGCAACGGAGCCGCCACCGAGTTGCGGCCGCGACCCGGCGACCAGTTGACGGTGAACTCGGTCCACACGGTCGACGCCAACGCGCTCGGCGGTGCAGTGGGGGGCTTGGGGGCCTATCTGTTCGAAAAGGCCATCGAACCTGCGATGCTCAAGCAGGCTGAAAAGACAAACCTGCCTGCGCTGGTGCCCGTCCCCCCGGAGTTGCTCGCCCCTCCACCGGGCCGCGTGCGCCAGACAAGCTGGCGCAGCGAGGACGGTACGCACATGGTTCGCTTCCATATCGCGGGCGTGAAGGATGAGGCGGGGCGCTTCGAGGACGGTCTTCGCGGGGCCTCGCCGCATCTGCCAAAGCTCGACAGCGAAACGCAACAGAAGCGCGAGAGCATCGCGATGTGGCAGCAGGCCTGGAACGCGGAGCACTATGGGGCGCTGACGCAACCCTTCCTGACGGCCTGCCTCAACTCGCTGCAGCCGGTGCTCCTCTCTGAGCAGGCGCGGGACAGTGGCGGCTCGGTGTTTTCGGTGTCGGCCTTCGGGTCTGCCACCGCAGGTGCGCTTGCCAGCGGCTCGCTCAACCTTGCGAAGGCGATGCCCTATCTCGGGCAGGTGCAGGTCAAGGACGCGATGAACCGTCCGCAGCGGCTCAACATGTTCATCCCGGTGGGACGCAACCTCGATCCGAGCGTGGACATGGCGCGTTGGCGCGATGTGCTGCACCTGCCTGGAGCGGCGCTCAAAGCGGTGGGTGGGACGGTCGTTGAAGCGGCTAAGCTGCCCAAGGAGCTGGTCCTGGACCCGCTCCATGCCATCCCCGATCTGCTGATGCGGCATGTGTTGCCCAATGTGCTGGTTGGCGTGGCAGCGCCCGCGACAACGGACGCGGCGCTCGAACCGCTGAAAAGCAATCCGACCTTGTCGGCCTTCGAGAACGCTGGGTCCTGGCTGGGCCGCACGCGTGTGGGGTTGACCTCAGGGCTGAACGACTATCTGTGGCCCACCCTGCGCGACAAGATGGCGCCGTTGAAGGCGAAGACCGATGTGCGTCGCAAGGAGCGGCGTGACATCCAGGCCGCCGACAGGACCCGGCTCGAGGCGAACCGTGAGATCGTGGTCCGCCAACTGCTGGACCATCAACTGCGGCTGCCACCGCTCCTGCGCGCCACGGGCGCAGGAACACTGCCGGCGCAGGACCGGGAGTTCATCGGCGAGATCGCCAGTGCGGAGCGCCTTCGCGTGCAGGATGCGCCACGACTGCGACACATCGCCGATCAACTGCCGGGCGATGCAGAGCTTGCACGCGAACTGCGCCTGCTGGCGCAAGGCGTGGAGCAGCGGGCCCGCATCGACAGCAGGCTCGCGCCGCCATGGTCGAGCCGCTTCGCCGGCAGCACGCGCAACGTCACCGCGTCGACTTCACCGGCGTAGCCGGCGAGGGCCGCCCCGCTGTTGCGAGGCGGCCGTTGTGCGATGAAGCAGGGCGCCAGCCGGTCAGACCGGGCTCACGTCGCGCCGCACGATCACGCCGTGGTCTTGGGAGCGTTCATGGGGGAAATAGTCTCGCTTCACGCACACGATGTCCTTGAAGCCGCGTCGGTGGTAGTACCGTAGTTGCGGGTCGCAGGGCAGGCCGTCGCTGCGCCGGCGGGCGACGTACGTCTGGACGCTGGCTCCCGGGTTCTGCTGCTGCCACTGCGTCCAGCCAGGGATAGGCGAGCCGAGATACACCTCGCGCCAACCGCATGCGGCCAGATGCGGCCACAAGAACTCGCCGAGGGCGTCCACGCCGCCGTCGTCGCGACCGCTCAAGCTGATGCCGAAGAGGCTGCGCGTGTCAGGCGGTGGCGTGCTGGTCGCGCAGTCGAACCAATCTGCCGCACGCATCCAGAACGTTGGCGAGATGGGCTTGAGGAACGTGGAGGCGAGGATGCGCCCTGAACGAGGATGGAACGCGCCCATCGAGAGTTGCGGGTAGGCCGCTATGCGCGCGGACAGGTCGTCTGCCGAGGCTGCCTGGTGGTCGTCCCACTTATCGCGTTCGAGGTCGAGCAGTTGCGGCAGGTCGTCCTGCGTCAGCAGTCGGGCGAAGGGACGCGCCTGCGCGAGGGCAGGCGCGTCGATGACCGAGGTGTCTGCTTGGTCGAGGTCCATAGAGGGCAGGGCAGTGGTTTTTGTCGACCGCGATTGGCGCTGAACTGCATGACGGTGTGATGACGGCCGGGGTCCGCGGCAGGGCATCAAAGCTGAGCGCCGTCTTCGCCAGTAACCTTTGCGCCGCTTGCCGTCGCCACTGACACCTGCCATGCACCACCCGGTCTTTCCCTCGCTACCCGAACTGCCCCCGTCGCGCTTTCAGCGACAGCATTCGCCCGCGGAAGCGGTGGTCTATCGCGGATTGGCGGCCCACTGGCCCGCCGTGCGGAACTGGTCATTCGCGCAACTGGCGCAGCGCGTACCCGATGCCGAGGTGCAACTCGTCAAGGGCAACCGCGAAGCCGAGGCCACCGCGTTCCAGGCGTCGAAGCTGCGCCAGTACCTGCTTGGCCTGCACACCGGGGCGCGGCATGACGGTCGGTTGGCGTACCTCAAGGAATTCGACCTGCTGGCCGCCCACCCCGCACTGCGGTCCGACCTGCGTCACCACGAGTTGCTTCGGGCCACCGCCGTTCGCTCACTGCGCACGTGGATCGGACCGGCAGGCGCCGCGACCGGCCTGCACTTCGATCACCTCGACAACGTGGCCGTGCAGGTGATCGGCACCAAGCGGTGGCGGCTCGCGCGGCCGGGTGTCGTGCAGCAGCTCGGCGCGGTCTCGTCGAAGTACGACGCGTGGGCCGTGTTGGCGCGCGCCGACGTGCACACGCTGGCCGAGCGGCAAGGGTCGACGCGTGGGTTCTTCGAAGTCGAACTGCACGCGGGTGACGTGTTGTACGTGCCGGCTGGTTGGTGGCATGAAGTGGTGAACGTGTCGGCCACCTTGATGTTCGGTGGCTTCCACGGCGGCGTGGCCCAAGTGCTGCCCCGCTGGCTCAGTGTTTGCGGGAGAGAGCTGCTGCACCGGGCAGGCTGGCTGTCGCACGGGCACTGCACCTGCCATCCTGCTCGCGGTGGCGCAACGACTCCTTTGGATCGCCCGCTCGTGCCGTCGGAATCGAACACGGGGCTGGCCCCAGTGCGCGGGCAGTAGCGCCGGTCTCGGTGGTCGTCCGAGGGCACGTCCTCCGCAGGTTGCCCACGAACCCCCTGCTGATATCGCTTCGCGTCTGCGGCCTTGCGTTTCGGCTCCGGCATACGCCGCAAACCGGTGCCACCCACAGTGTGCGGCATGGACGAGTCCCGCAACTCCACGCATTTGCCATCCCCATGCGGGCTCCCGTCAGCCCACGATGCGGCGCAGGCCATGCCGCCGACCGCCACGTCAAACACGCTCGGACACACCGGCAAGTTGCTGCACAGCAGCAAGGGCGAGCACCACACGGTATGTGTCTACGACGAGGGCGACGCGCGCTACCTGTCGTTCTCCATGCACGAGAAGCGAGTGCAGACGAGGGTGCAGCGAGTGGCGGGAGAGCCCGTCCTCGACGCATGGATGGGCAGCCTGGCTGCGGTCGTCGCGGCGCATCCGCGTGCACACCATGTGCTGGTGCTCGGGGTCGGAGGCGGTGCCTTGCCCATGGCGTTGCGGCGCATCGTGCCCGCGGCACACATCGACGCCATCGACCACGACGCCGTGGTGCTGCACGCCGCGCAAACATTCTTCGGATTGACGGCCGACGACAGCCTGCAGCTGCATGTGGCGGATGCACGGACATTCGTGCAGCGCAGCCACGAGGCGGGCAGGCGCTATGACGTGATCGTGCTCGACGTTTTCGACGACGACTACATTCCTGCACGGTTGATGACGGTGGAGTTCCTGCGCGAGATGCACCGCATCCTCGCGCCCGGGGGGCTGCTGGCTGCGAACACCTTTGGCCCGGAGCCGCTGAGGCGCAGGGAATACGCGACCTACGCTGCCGTCTACGGCGACTTTCACGTGCTGGCGGTGGACTGGAACCGCATCCTCGTCGCGGGCGACGGAGCCAGGGACGCGGCGCTGAGCCTGCAGCATGGGGACCTGCAGGGTGTGCAAGCGCTCGCCGCGCTTGGGATCGATCCCAAGCGGCTGTCGGCTCATGTCGAGCAGGTTCTTGCACGCGATTGCACCGACGCCCTCATTCATGACGTCGACGCCGGCTGCCCCGCGCTGCAAGCATGGCGCAAGCGCGCCGTGGCGCGGCCCACGCCACCGGCGTGGAGCGGGATCGCACTGGCACTCGTCGAAGCCCGTGCACGTTCAGGCGCGATGGAGCGTGTCGAGGAGAAGTTCGGCTGAATGGCCGCAGCGCCGCCACGCCGTATGGGCGCGTCGGGTTCGGGTCACTGCTTGAAGCTTCGCACCCTGGGCCCTTGACGCGGCAGCTGGACGCGATAACCGATGGGTGTGCGCCGCGGTGTCGAACGACCGCCAACCGCCATCTCGCACGCAACGCGTTTCACGTCGACCCAGGAGGATGAGATGAGAGTCGCCACCTTGTTCACGGACCCTGCCAGTGAAATCTGCCTGCGGCCCCTGCTCACATGGCCGGGCGTCGACGTGGTTGTCCAGCGCGACATCCACGGCGTGCTGGCCGCCATGCGCAGCGGCTGCGTGCATGGGGCCCTCATCGAGGACAACGAGGTGCGCCTGGGCCACTGGCTGGCCGTGCTCAAGAGCCATGGGCTGAGCAGGTTCCCGGCCATCATCGTCGGTGCCGGCAGACCAGGCGACATTGCCCGTGCATTGCGGTGCGGTGCGACGGACTACGCGAGCATCAGCGATGGCGTGGAAAGCATTCTTGCGCGGCTGAACGCGCGGGTCGAAGCCACTGGTCAGCCGGACGAGACCAGCGTGTTGCAAGCCGGGGGCTACCTGCTCGACCGCACGCGGCAACGCGTCACCTACAAGGGCCGCGAGATCGTGCTCACGGCGCGCGAGTTCGCGCTGGCGTGGCTGCTGTTCGAGCAGCACGGCAAGGTGGTGACCCTCGATACGGTCGCCACGCGCCTGTGGGGCCGTGCGGCCGCGATCAGCAAGCGGTCGATACAGCAGCACATCTATCGCTTGCGCTGCAAGCTCGGCGAGATGCCCGACGAGGACGTGCCGAGCATGCATGTGCAGGCGGTCTATGGCATCGGATATCGCTTGTACCTCGGGGCGTTGCGGCGCGACGCCGCGGCTGCCTGGACGACCCCGTCGTCGTGAGCCGGCTCGCAGGGTTGCGAGTCCGATGAGGCAGCGCTGCCCGCGGGGGCAGCTTGCTGCGGGCATGCTGCGACGCGAGCGCCGTGAAGCGACTTTGCATGGGAGTGGTTCCCAGTGTGCGGAGCCTTGGCCTGCGCACGCCCGTGCGCATTGCACGCCTGCCGCCACGTCGTGCGCGGGTCGATGTCTCCAAGTGCAACTCGCATCCCTCGAAAGTGTTAGCCCGCAGTGCCCGGAATATGCGATTCGCCGAGTGATCTGCCTGGGTAGGCTGTCCGCACCCCATGTGATGCGAGGTGCCGCGCACTGGCAGTGGTGCGCAGCGATCCAACAACGAGGTTGCAGATGAGTACACCAATGAACGTAGCACCGAACGCGACATCCCAAGTGGCAGCGCTGTTTGTCTCCCGCTGGACGGAAGCGGCGGTGGGTGGCGCACTCGAAGGCGAAGGCATGCGCATGCGCAAGTTCGGCTCCACCGCGGAGTTGGTGGCCGCATTGCACACTGCGGATTTCGACGTGGCGATCGTCGAGGACAAGGGCACCCACCTGGCGGCCTGCATGGCGGCCCTCAGATTCCGCGGCACGACCAACGTGCCCATCATCGCCGTGGGCAATGGCTCGGCGGCAGAGATCGCTTCAGCGCTGCGCTTGGGCGCCTGCGACTACGCGGTCATCGGCGAGGCCAGCCACACGCTGGTGAACCGCATCCGCGCCCGCGTCGAGGTCTGCCGGGAGCCCGAGCAGCGCGTCTCGCAGCAGGTGGGCCCGTGCACGCTCGACGCCCAGTCCCGCACCTTGCGCTTTCGGGGTGGCGAACTGCAGCTGACGTGGCGCGAGTTCGCGCTCGCTTGGGTGCTGTTCGAGAGTTCCGGCCAGGTGGTGCACCTGCACACGATCTCCAGGCAAGTCTGGGGCACCGACGTCAGCGTCGCGAAGCGGACCATCGAGCAGCATGTGTGTCGTCTGCGTCGCAAGCTGTTGCTCGCATGCGAATCGGCCGAGCAGTTGCTGGTACTGCACGCCGTCACCAACGTGGGCTACCGCATGGTGGCGGAAGCGCGTGCCGCGAGCCGTGTGCAGGGTCCGCTGCCGGTCGTGGTGCGTGTGCCCGAACTGGCCGCAACGGCGCTCGAGCCCTGAGCGCCGCCGCGCGAAGCCAGCCTAGCGAACTGCCGCTTGCCGGCTCGCGTGCAGCGGGCGCATCACCGCAGCAGCGCCATGCCACACGGCCGGCGTGCGCCGCGTGGCCTGCACGTCGCGGGATGCGACGCGCGTCTCGTCGAGCGGACGCACGTCGCCTTCATGCACGAGTGCGAAGCCGCCGTGCCGGTCCAGGCTGCGCAGCAGGCACCACACGCCGGCATGGTCCGGGCGACGCCCTACGGCGATCACTTCGCATGCCAGCCGGGGACTGCACTCATCAACGCCCGGCGCGCTGACGTGCTGTCCGACGGCGTATCTTCCCCAGGCCGGCTGGAGCGGCACGCCGAACGGCGTGCAGGTCGTCGTGCGCGTCGCGGTGCCCAGTTGGTCTGCCAGCGCTGCCATGACCTGTGATGCATACAGACGTGTGCTCATGCGTGCTCCTGCGGTGGGTGCGTGATGGCGGCGAGTGTTTGCGCGAGCACGCGGCGATGCGAGTCGCAGCCGCAGGGATCGGTGCCAAAGCGAAGCGCGGTGCATTCTTCGCTTTTTCCGGTCGCGCTTCGTGGAACATGTCACGCGCATCGATGGCGTTTCTAAGGTTGCACGTGCGGCGCCGATGCGCTGCACCTCTTCGTCTTCAACCGTGCCGATATCCATGATCAACGCTTCATCGCCTGTCGACGCAGTGCCGGAGCAGGGCCTTGCCGGCTCGGTCGGTATGCACATCCTGTGGTGCGACCTCCTCAGGCAGGTCGGGTGGGAAATGGAAGACAACCTCGAGGCGGCCATGCGGCTGCTGTCCGATGCGGCAGACCAGGGGCGCGTCCGGTCGACCGTGATCTCCGACGTGCGCCGCAGCCTCGAGAAGGCACGGCAGATCGGCGTGCGCAGCCAGCAGATCGCGAAGATTGCAGAGCGCGGGGGGCGTGGCCGGAGCGAGCGGTTGAAGCTCGATGAGCTGGTGCAGGAGGCACTGACCTCGTTGGGCGAACCCTTGCGGCGCAGCGGCTTGTCGGTGCTGCGGCTGCTGCCGGCGACCGAGGTGTCGGCCGATCGATCCCTGGTGGCCTCGCTGCTGCACGGGCTGCTCGCCTGGGCGATGGACCACGCGGACCGACGCCTGGAGTTGCACATCGAGCGGGGCGAGCTTGCCAACGAGGCGCATCTCGTCTGTGCGATCCAGCACCGCAACGAACGCGTCCGCTGCAGCCGCTTCGGCGGGCCCGCTGCGTGGGGCGCGAACTGGCATTTGTTGCGGCACGCGGCGCAGGCGCTGGGATGGAGCATGCGCAGCGGCGACGAGGGCGGCATGACATGGGTGCGATTCAGTTTCGCGTGCATCGACGTGCGCGAATCGCCCGCCATCGAAGTGGTGGAACTTGGCACAGGCCAGGCGCAAGCGGGCGACGCACCGCGTGGCGGGCCGGTGCTGGTTGTCGCCTCGCGCGTGGAAGCCCGCCGCGCCATCTATGAAGCCATCGAGCATCTCGGCGTGGAGGTGGAGTTCGCGGATGCCGTGAACGGCCAGGCCGACGCATGGGGAATGCGCCGCCCGGCGGCCGTCGTCCTCGAGCGCGACACGCCCACGGCCGTGTCCAGTGAACTGCGCCGCCGTTGCGCGAGCGCAAGCGTCCCCCTGATCCAGATCGATGAGGAAGAAGGCACGGCGGAGATCGGCAGCCCCGGCAGCGTCCCGCTGGCGCGCATCGGCACCCGCGCGCTCGGCTCCGCTCTGCCGATCGCCGTGTTGCTCGCGCTGACGCCGTCCTCGCATGAACAGAGGCCCGGCGCCATCGGCACGCCTGTTACGCATCACGCGCCGCCTGCCGGCATGCTGCACATGTGAGCCTTCCTGGCACAGCACCTGCTCGAACCCGGGCGGTTGCCTCGCGGCGAGCGGTGCGGTTACCCTTTTGAGGGATGCCGCGGGCGCATCGATGCGTCATCGTACGAAACGGTCTGCGCCTCGGCTTGAGTTCGATTGAACGCGTGGACGCGGAGCGCGACATGGACAACAACCCCCAGAGAGAACGCAGACTGCAGACCCATCGGCTGCGGCTGACGATGCTCGCCTTCGCCAACACGAGCCTGCAGGCGGCGGTCATGCTGCTGTACGTGTGGGCCGGTGAACTGAGCTGGGCGCTGTGGGGCATCTTCCTCGTCAGCAGCGTCGGCATGAACGGGGTGTTCGCGTTGCTGATCTGGAGCGGGTGGAACCTGCGGCTGCGCGATCCCGGCATGCTGGTCGCGCAGGTGGGGGCGTCGTGCGCGGCGCAACTGATCTTCCTGGTGCTGGCGCCGCAGTTGGCGGTGCTGTTCCTCGTCGGGGTGTGCGTCACCTACATCTTCGCGCTGGTCGGCTTCAAGCCGCAGCAGTTCACCTGGGCATGGACCCTGGTCGGCCTGTCGATCGCGTTGGCGCTCTACCTCGCACGCGACGACTTCCGGTATCCGGCGGTCAACGACCTGACCACGTTTGCGCTCGGCCTCTACTTCTTTCTCGCGATACACCAGCTGACCACCTTCGGCTGGCAGTTCAGCAACCTGCGCACACGTCTATCGGAACGCAACCGCGAGCTGTCGGAGTCGCTCGCCAAGCTGGAGGAGCTTGCGGGCCAGGAGCGGCTGGTGGAGCGCGAGCGCATCGCGCGCGAGCTGCACGACACGCTGCTGCAAGGCATCCAGGGGTTGATCCTGCGCTTCCAGTCGGCCGCAATGCGTATTCCTGCGGATACTCCCGCCCGCAGGATGATGGATGATGCGCTCGAGCAAGCCGATCGCGTCCTCCTCGAGGGCCGCGACCGACTGGCAGGCCTGCGCGGCGTCGACAAGACGCCCGGCAGCCTGGCCGACGTGCTATGCACTGCGGGCGAAGAATTGATGGCCGAGTACGGCACGCGATTCCGGCTCGAGCGGCACACCGGTCTTCGTGAGCTTCAGCCAGTGGTGGCCGAGGAGGCCTACTGGATCGGGCGCGAAGCGCTGCTCAATGCGTTCCAGCATGCCGGCGCCGGCGAGGTGCTGGTCGAGCTGACGTACGGCGCCGACGTGTTCAGGTTGTGCGTACGCGATGACGGCGGCGGGATGGACCCGCAGGTGCTGTCGGCAGGCGCCCGGCGCGGCCGATGGGGCCTGCCCGGCATGCGCGAGCGTGCGCGCAGGCTGGGTGCACGGCTGTCGATACATGGCGTGCAGGATTCGGGAACCGAGGTCGAACTGGTGGTTCCTGCTGCGCTCGCGTACGTGCTCGATCCGCCTGCGTCGTCCGAAGGGGTGCTGGACTGGTTGCGTTCGAGAAGGTCCAGTGCATGAGCAGCGTGCTTGAGCCCATACCGATTTCAGTGCTGGTTGTCGACGATCATCCGCTGCTGCGCGAAGGCATCGCCGGCGTGATCGCCGACCAGCCGGACATGCGGTTGGTCGGTGAGGCCACCAGCGGCGAAGAAGCGATCGAGTGCTTCGAGCGCCTGCGCCCTGCCGTCACGTTGATGGACGTGCGCATGGCAGAAATGAGCGGCATCGACGCGATGATCGCCATTCGCGACCGCCATCCCGAAGCGCGCATCATCATCCTCACGACCTACCGCGGCGACGTGCAGGCCATGCGTGCAATCAAGGCCGGCGCCGCCGGCTACCTGCTCAAGAGCATGCTGCGCAAGGACCTCCTGGAGACGATCCGCATGGTGCATCGCGGCCAGCGCTGCATCCCGCAGGAAATTGCCGCGGACCTCGCACAACACTTCGGAGACGACGCGCTTTCCGAGCGCGAGGTGGGTGTGCTGCGCCTCGTCGCAGCAGGCAACTCCAACAAGCGCATTGCCGGGCTGCTGGACATCTCGGAAGAGACGGTCAAGGCGCACATGCGCAGCATCCTCTCCAAGCTCGGCGCCAATGACCGTACCCACGCGGTCATCATCGCCCTCAAGCGCGGAATCATCGAAGTCTGACCCACGCGGCGGCGCGCCGATCGTGCCGCTGCAGCGACCGTTCAGCCGCGCGATGCGAAGTCGTGCAAGCCCATGCGAAGCCGGACGCTTCGCATGCGTCGCAACGCCTTGCGACGCCCCGATGCAGCGAGCAATATCACGACCGGTCGAGCGACATCGGCTTCGACGCAACCGCAAGGAGGTCACCTTGAAGCATCGAGTGGTTCCTTCACACGCCCGCATGCGCGGCCTGACGCTCGTCGAGACGATGGTCGTGATCGCGCTGGTGGCCATCCTCGGCAGCGTCTCGTCGGCGTCCATGCAGACGCTGATCGACCGCACGCGCCTGGAGAGTTCCACCTTCGACTTCCTGGGCGACCTGCAGTTCGCGCGCTCCGAGGCGATCACGCGCGGTCTCCCCGTCTCGGTATGTCCTTCCACCGATGGCGTGGCGTGCTCCGATGAAGAACCGTGGCACGTGGGGTGGATCGTGTTCGTCGATGCGGAAGGCGACGGCGCGGTGGACGATCCGTCGCTTGTGCTGCGGCGCCACCTGCCGTGGCGGGAGCGGTACACGTTGGTCGCGAGCGCCGGCATCGGCCTGCTGAGCTTCGGCCGGGACGGCTTTCTGCTGAGCTTGCCGGTGTCGGAGGCTCAGTTGCGGGCGGAGGCGGCCAATGGCAGCGCATGGACCGCCAGCTGCATCACGATCAATCGCGCGGGGCGGCATCGCGTCGAACGCTCCTCCACCGGGGAGTGCGCATGAAGCCCGCTGCAACCTGCCGCCGCCGCAGCCGCGGCTTCTCGATGGTCGAGGTGCTCGTCTCCATCGTCATCTCCGCTGTCGGGCTGCTCGGGTTTGCCAAGCTCCAGGCGGCGGCACTGTCGAACACGCAGACCGCCCGCACCCGTTCGCTGGTGGCCATGCAGGCCGCGAGCCTCGCGGCAGCGATGAACGCGAACCGTGCCTATTGGGGCAGTGCGGCCGCGCCTGCCCGCGTGACGATGCGTGCCGGCACGGTCTCGGACCCGGACGGCGTGCTGTCCGCCACGGCCGCATGCCGGGACGGCGAGGGTTGCTCGCCCGCGCAACTGGCAGCCGACGACCTGCAGAGCTGGGCGCGCACCGCGCAGACGCAGTTCCCCGATCACGAGGCCGCGGTGGCCTGCACCACCGCGGCGTTGCGACCGGTTCATTGCGTGATCGAGGTGAGCTGGTCCGAGAAGACCGTGGCCATCAACCGCAGCACGGCCGCCGCTGCCGCCGCGATGACGTCGCGGCAGCAGTACACGCTTTACGTGGAGCCCTGACCATGCACCGTTCTCTCTCTTGCGCGCGGTCGTCACGACGCCAGCGCGGGCTCAGCCTCGTCGAGCTGATGGTGGCCGTGGCCATCGGCCTGTTCATGTTGAGCGGATTTGCCGCCTCCTTCGTCGGCGTGAAGCGCTCCTTCGTCGCACAGGACCGGCTGGCTGCGTTGCAGGACAACGAGCGCCTCGCGCTCGGGCTGCTGGCCGCCACCGTGCAGGCAGCGGGGTATCACCCGGACCCGTTCAACCAGCCCGCGCCGATTGCCTTGCCGTCGGCTGCCACGCCATTCGGCAGCTTTGCCGCCGGGCAGGGGCTGGTGGGCACGGGTGACGCCGGGACGGCCGCCTCGCTCACCACTCGCTACGTGGTCGCGCCCGGCGAGACCCTTGCCGACTGTGCGGGCCGTCGCAACGAGACGGGGGAGCCGCAGCTGGTCGTGAACACCTACACCGTGGGGGCTGACCGCACGCTGCGCTGCTCGGTCGACGGCGGCGCGACCAGCATCGCCCTGGTGAACCAGGTGCAGTCCTTCTCGGTGCTCTACGGCGCGGCCGTGGCCGAGCGCCACGTGGACCGCTACCTCTCCGCCGACGAGGTCACTGCCTCGGGCCTGTGGGACCGGGTGCGCAGCGCGCGCATCACCGTGCGCTTCGTCAACCCCTATGCCGGTACGCCCGGCGAGCCGGCCACGATCGACTGGATGCAGCACGTCAACCTGATGAACCGCACATGAAGCCCTTCGACCGTCGCACATCGCCTTCGCCCCGGGCCGGCAGTACCGGGTTCGTGCTGATCGCCGCCATGCTGATGATCCTGGTCGTCAGCGTGCTCGGTGTCGTCATGCTGCGCGGCAACGGCCTGCAGGAACGCATCGCCGCCAACACGCGCGACAAGCTGCGTGCCTTCAGCGTTGCGCAAAGCACCTTGCAGTACGGCGAGTGGTGGTTGTCCGAGGGCGGGACGGCCACCGGCGGCGCCTGCAGCGGCGTCACGCCGATCGACGGTGCCGACGACCTGATGGTCTGCGCCGAGGCGCTGGAAGAGCCGGCCGCGTTGCCGTGGCCCGTGCGCTTCGAGTACGCGCCCGAGGACCTGCCGATCTCGGCCGACGGCGGCCTGACCGACGACGGGCAATGGACCTACCGCGAGGCGCCGGCGCTGCACATTCACTATCTCGGGTTCTCGATGGACGGCAGCGCGCAGCTGTACCGCGTGAGCGCGTCGGCGAGCGGTGGCAAGTCCGGCACGGCGGCCGTGGTGCAGAGCACCTACCAGGTCACGTCGGGCATCCGGGACCTGGGCGGCTTGTGAAGAGGAGGAGAGGGCCATGCGACCGATGCGATATGCGATGTACGCCACCCTGGTCGTCGGTGCAGCGATGCCCGGCGCTTCCTATGGGCAGCTCGTCATCGACGACAAGCTCACCGGCGCATCGAGCAGCTACGACTGGCGGGCACTGAATGGTGCGTGCCTGACCGCCGGCAACAACACCGGCAGCATTCCGGCCTGCGTGGGCCTGCCGTATTACGGCAGCGCCATCCACGTGGGCGGCGTGACCGGCCGCCTGCCTGATGCGCCGGGATATGGCGCACTGCGGCTGACGAACGGCGACATTGCCGAGAAGCGGCACGGGGTGAACACCGGCAGCGGCACCAACGCCATCTTCCAGACGGGCGCGGTCGTCTCCAACTTCACCTTCCCCACACATCGCGGCCTGCGCGTGAGCTTCACCACCGTCACCTACGGCGGCAACAACCTGGACGGGCACGGTGCGGACGGCATGAGCTTCTTCCTTGCCGACGGATCGCGGCCGGTCGACGTGGGGGCGCCTGGAGGCAGCCTGGGCTACAGCTGCAAGAACCTGCTCGTCGGCTTCGACCGGGCCACGGGCAGCTTCGATGCAATCCCGGGCAATCCGCTCGACGTGCCGGACATGTACGACGGCGTCGACGGCGGCTATCTCGGCATCGGCATCGACGAATACGGCAACTTCGCCAACCCTGCCGACAACACCGACACCGGCCCCGGCTTCAAGGCGGGGCGCATCAGCTTGCGTGGCGCGGGAGACACCCGCTGGGCGCGGCTGAACCGGGACTTCCCGCATTACTACCCGGCGACGCTCAGCATCGACAAGCGGGCGGAGGCGGTGCGCAACACCTGCGCCACCGGCAAGCTCTGGAACTACAGCGGCACGCCGGTGAACACCAACCTCCCGCTGGCATTGAACTACCCGCACCTTGCCTCGAGCGACCTGCCGCTCGGCACCACGATCGAAAACCAGCAGGCGATCGACCGCCCGCTGCGCGGTGCCGCCGTGCCCATCACCTACACGCTGGATCTGTCGCAGGACGGCTACCTCGACTTCGCCTACAGCGTCAACGGAGGCACGCCACAACCGGTGGTGACGGGGCGTCGCATCACCGAGTCCAACGGGCCGCTGCCGGCGTCGTTCCGCTTCGGCTTTTCAGGCAGCACCGGCGGCGGCAGCAACGTGCACGAGATCACCTGCTTCAAGGCGGCGCCGCAGAGCAGTTCCAGCACCTCGGCCGGCACCGACGTGAAGCCCACGACACGCGTGCGTGCGGGTTCGCAGCTCTACCTGGTGCGCAATCACCCGCTGGGGTGGTGGGGCCAGCTCACTGCGCACGATCTGCTCGAAGACACCGAGACCGACACACTGTCGATCCGCAGCACTGCCAACTGGGATGCCCACTGCGTGCTCACCGGAGGTGCCTGCGAGGCGATGGGCCCGGCCGCGCCAACGCGTGCAGCCCAGGCACCATCGGCCCGCACGATGCTGAGCTGGAACGGTGCGACCGGCGTGCCGTTGCGCTGGGACTCGCTCACCGAGGCACAGCGAGGCGCGTTGAGCGCCGCCGAGGGGCGCCCTGCACCGGAACGCCTCGACTACCTGCGCGGCAGCCGCGACGCTGAGCTTCCGCGTGGCGGGCGCTTGCGGGGACGCACCGGGCTGCTGGGCGACATGCAGAACTCCAGTCCCACCTGGGTGGGCGCGCCTTCGTCGCCCTACGACGGGCCGTGGGTCGACGCCATCACCGGCGCCGCGGGGCCGGAGGGCCAATCGTATGCCGCCTTCCGTGCCAGCCGCGCGAGCCGTACGCCGGTGGTCTACGTCGGCGCCAACGACGGGCTGTTGCATGGGTTCCGCGCGGGCGGCACCAACGACGGCCGCGAACTGCTGGCCTACATGCCGGCCGATGTGGTGTCGCGCATCCATTCGACGACCGCGGCGCTCGACTACACCCACCCCCGGTATGCGCACAACCTGTACGTCGATGCGACGCCCGGCACCGGCGACCTGTACTTCGGCGGTGCCTGGCGCACCTGGCTGGTCGGCGGGCTGGGTCCGGCACGCAACGAGAACGGTGCGGTGGGCGACGACCGCACCGTGGTCTCCGGCACCGTCTATGCGCTCGACGTGACCGATCCCGCCGGCTTTGCCGAGGGCCGCGCAGGTGCGATCGTCAAGGGCGAGTGGAGCTCGGCCTCCATCACGTGCGTCAACCATGCGTTGTGCGGCGCACACCTTGGTGCCGTGGTCGGCACGCCAGCGATCCGGCGCCTGCACGACGGCAGCTGGGCCGCATTGTTCGGCAACGGCATGAACAGCAGTGCCGGCGGCGCGGGCCTGTTCATCATGCGTGTCGATTCGGCGACCGGCGCCATCACCTTCCGATACCTCGACACCGGTGCAGGTGCCGAAGCCTCGAAGAACGGCATCGCCAACGTCACGCCGGCCGACCTGGACGGCGACCACATCACCGACTACGTGTATGCCGGCGACCGCCGCGGCAACGTGTGGCGCTTCGACCTCTCGTCGGCGGACCCGGCACGCTGGAGCGCCGATGCAGCGCCGCTGTTCAGCGCACCGGGCCAGCCGATCACCGGCAAGGTGGCGGTGGCCTCGGTGCCCGGCCGCGGCCCCGGTGCGCTGCCGCGGGTCGTGGTGGCTTTCGGCACCGGCGAGAAGCACGAGCAGACCCTCGCGTCGGCGGCCACCTATGCCGCCGGCGAGCAGGCCCTGTATGGCGTGTGGGACGCCGGCTTCGAGGACTGGAACGCGAAGACGCGCACCGGTGCCCGCTACGCCAGCCTGACGTCGGCCTCCACCGTCACGCCGGCACAACTGCTCGCGCAGACCGTGGGCACGCGGACCTCGGCCGAAGGCGCCGACGTCCGCACGGTGACCCGCGCCGAGGTCTGCTGGAAGGGCAATGCGGCCTGCAGCGACGGCAACGGGCACATGGGGTGGAGCGTGCCGCTCGCCGCTGGCGAGCAGGCGCTCTACAACCCGGTGCTCGCCTACGGGATGTTCCTCGTCAACACGACGATGCCCGAAGACGCCAACCCGCTGACCTGCGCACGCCGGGAGCAGGGCGGCTACACGATGGCGTTGTCGGTGGAGAACGGCGGCGCTGCGAGAACGCCTTTCTTCCCCGATGCCGCAGTGCCGGATGCGGCAGGCCTGGCGCTGGGCGCCACCGGCAGCCCGTCGGTGATGACGACCAGGCGCAAGGCCTACCTGGTGCAGCAGACCCACGCCGGAGGCGGCCGCGTCACGCGCATTCAGCCAGCGCCGGTGGGGCCGGGCGGGCGGCTCAACTGGATCCAGCTGCGGTGACGATCGTGCATGCCATCGCAGCTTCTCACCGACAGCGCGGCTTCACGCTGGTGGAGCTGATGATCGTCGTGGTGATCGTCGCCATCCTGTCCGTCGTGGCGTTCCCCAGCTACGTGGAGTCGATGCGCAAGTCCAGGCGTGCCGAGGCGAAGACGGCATTGCTCGATCTCGCCGCACGGCAGGAGCGCTACTTCACGACCCACAACGCGTACACCGACCGGCCCGACCACCTCGGCTATGGCGCGGGGGCCTTTCCGCTCGAGGTGCGCTCCGGGAGTGCGGCCTACTACCGGCTGCAAGTCGAGGTGGCCTCCGGCTCGAGCGGCTGGACCGCCACGGCCGAGCCGACCGGCGCGCAAAGCGCCGACGGGTGCGGCAGCTACACCATCGACCATCTCGGCATCCAGGGGGTGACCGGCGGCCGCCTGCCGGTTGAAGCCTGCTGGTGACCCCGCTGGCCACCGGTTCGATGCGGCCGTGCGGCCGGCGCTCACCGCCGATCGACGGCGCTACTTGCCTGGCTTGGTGATCGTCGACACCGCGGTCGATGCCAGCGTGGTGGCCAACCGGGCCGTCGGCTGGGCGCTCGCGAGGTTGACGGCGAGTTCCCCGGTCTTGGCCGCGAGGTTGAGCAAGGCCCCGGTGCGCGCGCCCGGCTCGGCACCGGACGGCGACTGGAAGGCCTGCACGGCGCCCTGGGCTGCCTGCACCACGCCGGCAGCAGACGCCACGGTGGCAGCGACCGGCAGCACGTGGCTTGCTGCCAGTTGTGCGCCGGCGCTGAGGGTCTGCAGTGCCGAGCCGGCCTGCTGCAAGGCCTTGGGCGCATGCGGCAGCAGGGCGCTCGCGTGCTGCACCAGGGTGCCGGCCTGTTGCGCCGCGGTGCTCGCCAGCTGCAGGGTGTCGGCCGCCTGGTTCAGCGCGGCGGGTGCTTGTTGCAGGCCATGGTTGGCCTGCGCCAGGAAATTCTTCAGTGCAGCGTTCGACGCGCGGGGCGCCGTGCTCCTGACATGCGACGAGCTCGCGGGCGACGCGTGCGCGGAGAGATTGCCCGGGGTGGGCGTCGACGCGATGGAGCGGCCGCTCGACGTCGCCTTGCCCGTGGCGGGTGCCGGCGTTCCGTGCGCTGCGGGGCTCGATGAGCCGATGCGAGAGGGACCGCTCATGTGATTCCCCTTGAGTGCGTGCTCCTCAGCCGGCGTGGCCGCTGCCGGCCCCGACCCGCTCGTTGTCGGCCGGCCAGTACCGCAAGCCGATCGCCACGCGGCCGGTCCACCAGACCAGCCGCGTGCTGCCGGGCAGCTGCACGAGGCCGACACGTGCGGGCGGGACGAAGGCACCTGGCGCGATGCTGCTGCGCGAGGCAGGTGCGGACGGCGGATGTTGGTGCATGGCAAACCTCCGGGCAACGACGTGGGGGGCAGGCGTGGCGCGGAGAAGTTCCGCGACGGCTGCTCGGCTCATCATGCGTCTGCGTGCCGCCCCCGCGTGCGCCCTGTGGCGAACCGGTCGTCCGCGGCGCGAAGTGCCGCTGCCACCGCCGCGCACGAGGCGCAACGGCTACACGTGCGGCAGCAGCACGTCGAGGTCGCTGTCGCCCGGGTCGTAGACGGTCGTGTCGGCGAGCAGCACGGTGGGCAGCTCGGCGAAGGTCGCGATGAACTTGCCGAACTCGGTCTTCGCATGTCCGTTGCAGGGCCAGCGCGCCAGGAGCTGGTAGCCCGTCGACGTGCGGCCCACTGCGATGCCGAAGTCGGCCATCAGCTCGGTGGTGAGTTGCAACGCCGAGGCGGCCGTGCCGTCGAGCAGTGCGTTGTGCAGCGTGATGACCAGCAGCAGTGCGACGCCGGTGGGCGGGCACTCGAAGCTGATCTCGGCCTTGTCCAGGCGCAGCTTGCCGGCCGCCGAGATCTGGCACGCCTGCTGGTTGGACAGGCCCATGGCCAGCAGGCTCTCGATCAGGCAGTTGGAGATGATCGCCTCGCGGCGGGCGTCACGGCCCTGGGGCTCCGGAGGTTGGCGCGGCACCATGAAGGCTTCGATGTGCGTGTGCGCGATCGCAGCGGCGTCGGCCAGTGACAGCGTCTGCGCGCACTGCCACAGCTCGTGCATGCGTTGCAGTTGGCGCGCCAGGCCGATCGGATCTTCGGACGAAGAGAACAACTGGGCCGTGAGCAGCGGATGCTCGTCCTCGTCGAGTCCGAAGGCAAAGCTGCCGTGGCGCATCAACGCCGTGTTCGCGCACAGCAAGGTGTTGTGCCACAAGGCGCGGTTGGCCCGCGGCGCGCGAGGCACCGGCGTGCTGGCAAGCCACGATGCCGCGCGCTCCTGCAGCGGACGCACCGTGATGCGGCAGGGATCGAGGTCGATCTCTGTCGGCCGTGGGTCCTTGCCTTCGCACGCCATCATGCAGGCGGCTTCGAACACGGGTTGAGGAAAGCCCCAGATGCGGCGATGGGCCCGGGGCGGCGAGGAGGGGATGGGATCTGGTTGCATCGAAAGCCTCTTCTCTGGCGTGACAGGCGGACACACCGCCTTGCAATGCACGGAAGAAGGGCCGAGCGGGGGCCTGTCTTGCCCAGCCTGGCTGCCTGGCAGATGCGGCCGCTCGGCCGCGGTCCGCCGTGTCTCGCCCCTCTCGGTCCGCGCTACATGTCTGTTTGATGAATTCCTTGGCTGCAAGGTAAGGGATCACCCGCAGAAGCGGCGCAGCGATGCGAAGCGAGGGCGTGCGATGCGAAGCAGTGTGTTTGCACACTCACCCAGGACAGCTGTAGAGCATCAGCTCCACATGCGGTGCCACCTTGTCCTGCGCCGGCCAGAACGCGCCCACCGAGACCTCGTGATACCCCAGCACTTCGATCGCCATGCGACCCGGGTCGATGCCCCGTTCCATCAGGTGATTGCGCATGGCCTGCGCGCGCGGGTAGGGCTTCAACCCGGGGCGCTCGCGCAAGTGGAACGGCGGGTTCTCCGCCAGCGTCACGCACACGCCCTGTTCCTCGATCAACGCATCGGCGAGCACGTCGAGGAACGCGACGGTGGAGCGGGTCGCGAACAGCGACCGCTGTGCGAACGCGGCCGAGATGGGCATGCGGATGAACAGCCTGTCGTCCGACGTGCGGTCGACGGAGGCCGAGCCTTGTTCGAGTGCGGCCTGCTGCATCTGTTTCGCGACGGCGCGCAGCCCGCTGCTCCAGCGGCGACTGCTGGTTCGTCCGGCGGTACCCGCCGCAGCCGGTGCGGTGGCCGGCCGAACCTCGATCGGCGCCGGCGAGGACGGTGTGCCGCGCTGCTGGGCGTTGCCGGCACAGCCTGCCACGCCCAGCAGCGCGAGACCGATGCAAAGCCATCGCTTCATCGTGCGCTCCTCGTGGTGCTGCCCGGTTGCGGCTGCACGGCGACCACATGGTGCAGCGTCGGCAGCCGGTCGAGATCCAGCCCTGCCGGCTGCGAAGGCGACCAGTGCCCGGATTCGGACACGGCGGCCGCGTCCTCGCGACGGCGCCGGTGCGAGGCCAGCCACTGCAGCAACTCGTCGGCCAGCAGCAGGCTCTCCGCAGCGGAGAGGGACCGGTACATCTGCGGGTACAGCTCTCGACGCATCATCTCGATGTATTGCTTGAGCTCGTACCGCACGCGGCCCAGCGAGCGGCTGGCACCGGCATGCTTGCCGCAGTGGCGCAGCAGGGCTTCGGCGGTGCGGCGGTGCACGCGCTCGTGCGCCTGCAGCACGGCAGGTGCAACGCGTATGTCGGCCGCCACCAGCGACGGGTAGACGACGTCCTCCAGCGCCAGCAGGTAGGTGGCGACCCGCCGCAGCAGCGACTCCCCGCCACTGTGGCGGGTGGGTTCGTCACGCTCTGCGGCGCAGGCGCGAAAGTCCCGCGAGAACCGGTGCGTCTCGCGATCGAGCAGATCGAAAACGTCCATGCTGCTTGTCCTTCGTCCTACGTGTGCATCCCGACGGCCGCGGACGGCGCTGCTGCCGCCGCGGCCCGGGTGCGGACCTTGCGAAACAGGATGCGCACCGAGGCTCCCAGGGCGGTGATCGCCAGCGCAAGCCGGTCGACCTCGTTGCACGACTCGGCCTCGATCTCTCCGAGCTCGGGGACCGTGCGTTCGGCGGTGACGACCGCGTTGGAGAGGTCGTCCGCATACCGTCGCATACGCTCGAGCGGTCGCACCACACGCCGCTGGACGAACAGCGCCAGCAGCACGTACATGCCGAACATCGCGGCGAGTGCGCTCCAGGCCGCTGGCCCGAGGCCTTGCGACAGCGCCTGCCATGTGGACGGGATGACGGCGGACACGCTGACGATGCGCATCGGGGCGGGGGGCGCGCCGAGCGGCTTTGCATACAGCAGCCGCTCGTCGGCCACCGCGTGGTACTCGAGTTGCGTGCCGTCCCTGAAAGCGTCGAGTGCATCGCGCTCGAACGCTTCGGGGCGTTCGAACTCGTTCGACACACCGGCCTCGACGATGCGCAGCTGGACGCGTGCCGTGGAACCCCGGGTGATCTCGGCCAGCTCGCGCTGGATCAGGGCCGGGTTCTTGATGTAGTAGGCATCGACACGCTCCAGTGCACCGCGGTCCAGCTGGAAGGGGTTCACCCGGGTGCCGGCCAGGTGCAGGAAGTCCTGCGCACTGGCTGCGTACACCCGCTGCTCCACGTAGCGACCGGCACGTGCCGGATTCACGCCACGCAGCCGCACGGCCAGCTCACCGTAGCGCGAGCCCCAGGTTTCGACGTGCTGTGCCATGTCGGCGACCGCACGCGCTTCGCTCAATGTGCCTTGCACCGCAAGCGCACGTGCGACCGCGAGCACGGCGCACAGCCCGGCGAACGTGACCAGCAGCATCAGCACGCCGAGCTGCCACGACAGGGACCGATGGGCGAACGACTGCAGCATGGCCCTACGCCTCCAACCCGAAGCAGGCAAGGAATGCGACGCGTTGCTTGTCGCTCGTGATGTGCTGTACGAGCTCGCGCGCCAGTTGCTCGGCCGTCGGCACCGCGCCGTCATGCGTGCGAGACCATGTTTCGATGGCTTCGTCGACCAGCACGCAGGCGGCAGGGCCGAGCCGGCCATGTGTCATCAACGCGGCGGTGAACCGTGCGCCGAGCAGCTGCTGCGGCGCGTCCTCCGTGTCGTCGTCGGCGCCCTGCCTGTCGCGATAGAAGCCCGACAGTCGCACCGCGATCGCTGCCGCTTCGCGGTGGATCACGTCGTCGGCACCGTTGGCGCGTGCCCAGAGTTTCTGTGCCGCGTCGGCGTGGTCCGACAACAGGAAGATGCGCACGTCCTTCGACACCGAGCGCAGCAGCCGGGCGAGCCGCACGCCCGATACGCCGTGACCGAGGTGGCCGAAATCGGCGAAGACCGTAGGGTGGCGGCGGTCGCGCCACAGCTTCCACCCGGCGCCCGCGCCGCGGGCCACGTCGGCCCAGTTGCCTCCGGGGTATGCGCGGCTGGTGACGAGCAGTGGCCGTGACGTGTCGCGATGGGTCGATCCTTCCATTCGAAGCTCCAGGCTGAGGCTCGGGTGTGACACGATGTTGGACACCTTGCCGGCGGCGCTCACGCGGGGTGCGAAGCGATGCGGAAGATTGCGCAAGCGCCGCGGTGCATCAACGGTGTCACTGCTGCCGGTCGTCTCGCGGTGGTTCTCCAGGCTGCCTCGCGCGGTGGCGATCGTCGCGCTCGACGTACTGACCGGCCGCGCCCTGGCGCCCTTGAGTCCTTCCGGAGGCGTCGTGCGTGGTGTCCGCTCGGGGAGTGGCCAGAAGGTTCAAGGTCAACGCGACCAGCAACACGGCCAGCGCCACGCTCAGCATCAGCGCGCGGCTGTAGCCTCGGCGGCGCGACAGCACGTGGTGGTGCATCGGTCGTACGGGGGCACCCACACCGGTCACGCGGCGCGATGGCGGTGTTGCCCGCTGCACCGAAGCTGCAGCGCCCACCGAGTGCGGCGGCCGTGCGCCGACGACGTGCTGCGCATCCTGGCTGTATGGCGGGCTTTGCACGACGGACGTCTGGGTGCAGGCCTGAGGTGTGCCCGGAGGGCGCTCATCGGTCGCCTGCGGCTGCAGTGCAGGCAACGGGCCCGCAGCGGGCGGAACGTCGTCCTGCCCGGTGTCTTCGAGCGTGACATCGACAGTGCTGCAGATCGAGCGTGCCACCACACTGAACACGCGGTCTGCCAGGGCCCGCTCCGGACCGAGCCGGGCGCCACCCCGCAGGAGCTGCCGTTCCAACCGGGCGAATGGCGTGGCCGCGGTGCACCCGGAGGCTGCATCGCTTCTCGTCTGGCTTACCGTGCCGGCGACTGGAAGGCGGGTGGGGCGGCTCGGCAACATGAAGGTCGGGTGCGCGCCGCCGCACCTGCGCGGCAGGCGCGGCGGCGAGCGCGGTGGTCACTGGATGTCGTCGGGCTCCACGTGGGTGCCGCCGGCCAGCGGTGCACCACCGCGCAGCATGGTGGTCGGCGTCTCCTTGAAGAAGTGCCGGTAGTTCTGCGTCAGCGTGGAGCGGTTGGTCATGCCCCAGCGTTGCGCAACGTCCAGCACATTGGGCCGGTCCGGTGCTTCGCGCAGCTCCTTGCGGATGCCATCCATGCGCTTGCGCCGGATCAGTTCCGCCGGGGCCATGCCGAGGTGCGTGCGGAAGGCCATCTGGAGTGCCCGTTCCGTCACGTCGATGTGTGCCGCCACCTCGCGCACCGACAGGTCGCGATCGTCGAGGTGCTCCACGATGTACTGGTAGGCGCGCCGATAGCGCAGCGGCAGCAGCATCTTCATCGAATCGTTGTGCTCGGCCATCTGCTGCTTCTCGAGGCAGCGCGAGTAGGGCAGCTGGGCCAGCTCGGTGCGCAGCCTCCCCATCGCCTGGTTCACGTGTTCCTTGTACAGGCGCAAGGCGTCCATGTGCCGTCCCTGCAGCGCGTAGATGCGGGAGAGGCAGTACTTCAGCTCGAGCGAGTAGCGATGGCGTCGCACGCTTTCCTCGTCGTGGGCCAGGCCCTCCAGCACGTCGTTCGCCGCCTTCGCCTCCGCGCCGTTGACCAGGGCCAGAGCTGCTTCCACGCGGCACTCGCGCTCGAGTCCGCTCAGCTTCTGCTGCCGCACGACTTGCAGGTTCTCTGTGATGTTGCCGATCTGCTCGGTCATGTTGCGGTGAGGCATCAGCGCCGCGAGGAAGCGCAGCCGCTGCGCGGCGATCGCCACGTCGCCGAACTCGACCGCCAGCTCGAGCAACTGGCCCCGGGTGTAGGTCGGGGCACCGGAGCCCAGGCTGATCGGTGCTGCATCGCCGCCTTCGTCGAACGCGCGCAGGTTGCTCAGCACGCTGCTCTCCATGCGCATCGCGTCGAGCAGGCGTTGCAGCAGCATCGGCGTGTGGGCCTGGCTGATGAGCTGCGCGTGCGTGAGCGTGCGTTCGGCGCGGCGGTACTCACCCAGAGCGCGCAGTGAAACGCTCAACCCGGCCAATGCTTCGACACGCAGCGGCACCGGCGCGGTCTCGTCGTCCGCCACGGTATTGAACGCGTCGGCAGCACGGCCGAGCCGGTTCAATGCGAGTTGCAGCGAGCCGTGGTCGAGCGACGACATCCAGCGCACGGCGGAGCGGGACGACATCTCATAGACCCGCAACTGCCGCCTGAAAAGCTCCTCCGCTTCCTCTTCACGCCCGAGGACGAGGAGTGCGCGGCCGATGATCTGGCCGAGCAGCGCGTGTGCATCTGCGGCTTGTGGCGAGGGCCGCTTCTCCAGTTTCACCATGGCCAGGCGGACCGCCTGTGCAAGTTGTCCGCGCATGACCATGCGGACGGGCTCGTCTTGAAGACAAGAACGAATGGAAGTCAAGGCAAGCATCAGCATTTCTTCATCCTTCGCGTGATGTGTTCCTCGGATGAAAAGATGCTATGAGCGTGCGCCGTGAGGAAGATCACACCTGCTCGACGAAATCCTCAACTTTGTTCACTTCGAAAGAATCCCCCGGTGACGCATTCGGGAAGGTCCTTACACACCGCGTGCGATGAGCGATGACCCTCAAAACAATTGAAATATGACGAGGCGTGCACGGCGCCGCGGGGTTCCCCACACGCGCTATATGAAAGAGGGTGAAGCGAGCGTCGCGCCGCTGCTTCCTTCGGGTCTCAGCGGGTGGCCTGATGCGCCCACAGGAAGCGAGGACCTTCGGTGCTGCTCGCTGCCATGCTGGCGGGCGCCGATGACCGTTGCATCGGCAACCAGGCGAAGACCGCGGGCTGCCCCGGAACAGGAACCGAGGGCCGCGGGCGCGGCTCGGTTTGCGCGCCCGCCTGCAAGGGCGCGGCGGCCGTGTTGCGAGCTGCGGCGGGGGTGGGCTGACCAGCGGTGATCGGCAGATGCGTCGCCGGCGGCGTCGAGGTCGGCGGGGCGGACTCGACGGGCGGCAACGAGACGGGGGCCGACGACGGTGGTCGGCCCGCAGCGGCTGCGGCGCTTGTGATCCCCGATCGCGGATGCGCCAGCTTCGATCGAAGTGCGTCGCTGCGCGGCGGCGGCAGCTTGTGGCCTGGCTGCAGTCCCTTGCGTGACGTGAGTCCTGCCGATGCGGCGAACTGATGGTGCACCGAGGCGCCCGGCGATGCCGGGCCGGACGACGCGGGCAATGGCGCCGTGCTGTTGCCCGGCACCTGCATGGAACGATGCAATCCAGAGAAGTTGATGCTCATCGGTCTTGAACGGCGTGTCGCCCCCGGGGCGCGCTGAAACGTCGCTCCGCGATGCCGGAACCATCGCCTGCGCCGGTCGGCCGGAGGGGGGTGAAGGCGAAGCGGCACGGCACGGCACGAACCTGCCGCGACACATGGCTCGTCCCTGCGTATGCCACGCTGCCGCGCTTTCGCTTCCCGCCCAACTGCTTCGTCTCACCACCACACGGCCGCATGCGGAATGCGTCAATGGCACCGTCACTTGACGCGCGGCATCACGCGAGGCGCGGCAAGGCAGCCAAGGAGCACACCATGCCAGATATGCCAGGCATCATCGGTCCCCGCCCAACCACTCCGGTCGACAGGTCGTCGAGCGGAACGCCCGCGGGGGGCGCCACGTCGGGCCAAAGCCAGCAGATGCAGACGCCGCATGGTCTGGCAGCACGCGGGGGACCGCCGCGGTCCAGCAGTGCTCCACCGCTGCGTGCGCCGATTCCGCGGCGTCCATCGTCAGTGGATACCGCCAACGTGCAGCGGCTCGAGGAGCAAGCGTCAACGGTATCGCCGACGTTGCTTGGGTCGCCCACCACGCCCCGTCCCGCATCGCCGGAGACACCGAAGCCGGACGTGACGTTTGCGCCGACGCCGTTCACGCCGCCGAGCCCGCCGTCGACGCCATCGTCGGACGGTTCGTCCACACCGTCGATCCACACGCCGCGGCCGAGCACCCCGGGCCTGCCGACGCCGCCGTCGACGCCGGGGCTGGATCGCTCGTCATCGCCGCCCATGCACAACCGCGCTCCCGGTGACCACGGCCTGCCCACGCCCCCGTCGACGCCGCCGCTGGGCGGGCAGCATCCGCAAACGCCGATGCTCGATCCGTCGATCCCGCAGAACACCGATGCGCTGATCGCGCACATGCAGCAGACCAATCTCAACAACCAGAACGTCCAGCTGGCGATGAACGATCTCCAAAACCGCCAGATGCTGTTCAACACCGCCATGACGGCCGAGGCGTCTCAGCGCAAGATCATGCAGGAGCTGGCCGAGGCCCAGGCGAAGACGGCGACGGCCGGCGCCACCGCCGTGAAGAACCTGGCGTAGCGCCGACCGGATCGATGGGGTCGATGGGGAGCCTGCAGGCCAGGTGCCGGCAGGCGGTTCCCGTCATCTACGTCTGCAAGCAGCCGATCGGGTGAGGCATGTCCGGCGAAAAGACCGAAGAGCCAACCGAGAAAAAGCTCAAGGATGCGCGCGAGAAGGGCGAGTCGCCCAAGAGCCCCGACGTCAACGCGGCGTTGGGGCTGTTCGCGCTGACCATCTGCCTGGCGGTCGCCGCCAAGTCGTCGACGGAGCACCTGTTCAAGATGTTCGCGATCTTCTACGAGCGCGGCATCCTGGCGCAGACCAACGACGACGTGTTCGCGCTGATCTTCGACATGGTCAAGGAGGGCGGCATGGTGGTGCTGCCCTACGTGGGCATCGCCGTGGTGGTGGGCCTGTTCGGATCGTTCGCCCAGGTCGGCGTGCAGATCACGTTCAAGCCGATCACGCCCGACTTCAACAAGATCAACCCGGCGTCCGGCATCAAGAAGATCTTTTCGATCCGATCGCTGGTCGACTTCCTCAAGATGGTGTTCAAGGCCCTCGTGCTCGGCGCGGTGGCCTTCTTCATCTGCATGGGCCTGCTGCCGCTGCTCGTGGGTGCCAGCCTGTACAGCCCGGAAGGCGTGATCGCCGTGGGCTGGTCGGCGCTGCTGAAGCTGCTGGGCGCCGCGATCATCGTGTTCATCGTGATCGGCCCCTTCGACTTCGCGCTGCAGAAGTGGCTGTTCATCCGCGACCAGCGCATGTCGAAGGACGAGGTCAAGCGCGAGCACAAGGAGATGGAGGGCGACCCGCAGCTCAAAGGGCAGCGCAAGCAGATCGCGCACGAGATGGCCAACGAGGCGCCGCGTGCGGCGGTGCCCGGCGCTTCCGTGGTGGTGGCCAACCCCACCCACTACGCCGTGGCACTGAGGTACGTGCCGGGCCAGACGCCGTTGCCGGTCGTGGTGGCAAAAGGTATCGATGCGCAGGCACTGGAGATTCGCGCCATCGCTGAAGAACATCGCGTCCCGGTGGTCGTGAACCCGCCGCTTGCGCGTCAATTGCACCGCGTTCCGCTCAACGAAAGCATTCCCGAGGCCTTGTTCGAAGCGGTCGCAGCGGTGCTGAGGTGGGTGCGCCTGATGGAGCAGCTCACACGGCACGTATCGGGCACTGCGGCGGAGTCGGTCCGAGGCGCGGCCCAGCCGGATGGAGGTTCCAGATCATGAAGTTCGAGATGCCGCCAGGTCTGACCAACGACCTCACCATGGCGCTGGTGGTCGTGGCCATCGTCGGCCTGATCGTGCTGCCGCTGCCGCTCATGGTGATGGACACGCTGCTGGCCATCAACCTGACCATCAGCGTGCTGCTGCTGATGATCACGCTGTTCATCCCCAACGCGATCGCACTCTCATCGTTTCCGTCGCTGCTGCTGTTCACGACGATGTTCCGGCTGTCGCTGAACATCGCATCGACCAAGATGATCCTGCTCGAAGCCGAGGCGGGCGAGCTGATCGCCAGCTTCGGCGAGCTGGTGGTCGGCGGCAACCTGGTGGTGGGCATCACGGTGTTCCTGATCATCACGATCGTGCAGTTCCTCGTGATCTCGAAAGGCGCGGAACGCGTGGCCGAAGTGGGCGCCCGGTTCACGCTCGACGCGATGCCGGGCAAGCAGATGAGCATCGACGCCGACCTGCGCGCCGGCATCATCACCGGCGAGGAGGCCAAGCGCAAGCGTGCGCTGCTGGCGATGGAAAGCCAGATGCACGGCGGCATGGACGGCGCGATGAAGTTCGTCAAGGGCGACACCATCGCCGGCCTCGTGATCACCGTGATCAACATGCTGGCCGGCATCGTGGTCGGCACGATGTACCACGAGATGACCGCGGGCGAGGCGGCGCATCACTTCCTGGTGCTGTCGATCGGTGACGCGATGGTGTCGCAGATCCCGTCGTTGTTCATCTGCGTGGCCGCCGGCGTGCTGATCACGCGTGTGGCCGACGAGCACCAGATCAAGCCGAAGTCGCTGGGCCAGGAGATCGTGGGCCAGATGACGAGCAGCGACCGGGCGGTGTACCTGGCAGCGGCCATGAGTGTGGGCATGGGGCTGATCCCCGGCTTTCCGTTTCTGCAGTTCCTTGCGTTGGCGATCGGGCTGTGCGTGGCGGGTCACTTCCTTACCAAGCGCCGGCGCAAGGCCGAGGCCCAGGTGATCTCCAAGCCGATCAAGGCACTGCAGCGTGAAGGAGCGAAGGGCGAACCGCCCTCGATCCTGCAGCAGCAGCCGCCGTTCTCGAAGCCGCTGTGCGTGCGCATGTCCCGCGACCTGGCGCTGCTGCTGGAAGCGGAGAAGCTCGACGACGCGATGCAGACCGAACGCCACCGCCTGCAGGCCAAGCTGGGGCTGCCGTTCCCCGGCGTGACGATGTGGGTGGCCAAGGAGATGCAGGGCCTGCAGTTCGAAGTGCTGCTCAACGACGTGCCGCTGAAACTCGTGTCGGTGCCGGGGCGCCTGATGATGTTGACCGCGCCCGACTCGCCGCTGGTGGCCAAGGCCCAGCAGCACGGGCCGGTGCTCGAGCAGGAGACCTCGTTGTGGGTGAAGCCCGAGGCGGTGCCCGAGGCCGAGCGTGGCAACTGCCTCGACCTCGAGCACGTGATGGCTCGCCAGGTGATGCACCTGCTGAAGGCGAACGCCCACATGTTCATGGGCGTGCAAGAGGTGCAGTGGGTGATCGACAAGGCGGTGCAGGACTACCCCGGCCTGGTGGCCGAGGTGCAGAAGATCATGCCCACGCAGCGCATCGCCGAGGTGCTGCGCCGCCTGCTGGAGGAGCAGGTGCCCATCCGCAACCTGCGCAGCATCTTCGAGAGCCTGATCGTCTGGGGCCCGAAGGAGAAGGACATGCTGCTGCTCACAGAGTACGTGCGTGGCGACCTCGGCCGCTACCTCGCCTACGAAGCCTCCGGAGGGCAGGCATTCGTGCAGGCCATCCTGCTCGACGCCAGCGTCGAGCAGGCGATACGGCAGTGCATCAAGCCCACGCCGGCGGGCAACTACCTTGCGATGCCGCCCGAGCACGCCGCGGTGATCACGGAGAAGGTGGTGGAGCTGGTCGGCGCGCCGCCGGCCCCGGGCCTCGCGCTCGTGACGTCCATGGACATTCGCCGCTACGTGAAGAAGATGATCGAAGGGCGGCTGGGAACGTTGAAGGTGTATTCGTTCCAGGAGCTGGGCAATCTGGTCGAGCTGCGTCCGGTGGGACGCGTGGCGGTGTGACGCGAGTCGGAGGGACCGCATGAAGCTGCGCAAGCCACCGCCGTGGGAGGTGCATCCGGGCACCCCGTGGCAACGGCCCTGTCACGCGGGCAAGAACGCCCGCAAGGCTGTCGACGCCCGAACCTCGACCGGCCACCCCATCGAGCCGTTGTCGGCACGCCATGAGGGTGGTGCGCCTCTGCTTCCCCGATGCGCGCAGCTGCCCAGGATCGACCTGACCGCCATGGCGGGCTGGTCGCCTCCTGACGGGATGAGCGAGCCGGCCGCCACGCTGTTCCGAGAGGCGGTGAAGGAGGCATTGCAGGTGTCGTCGAACGGCGTGCGCCTGGCGATCGAGAGGGCGCGTGAGGTGGTGGCGGGTGTGGCACAGGACATCGCGGACGCGCGCATCCATGTCGACAAGTTCCTCGCGCTGAGCCACCGCATCCTCCACGGCGAGTCACGCAAGGCAGCCGAAGCGCGGCGTGCGGGCACCCCCGCGCAGGCGAAGGCGATGTTCCACGATCGCATGGCCCAGATCGCCGCAAACCGGCAGGAGAAGTTGATCTCCGCACTCTGCAAGGGGCTTGCGGAGGACCCGGCGTGCGAACCGACCCTGCTCGCGTTGGGGCGGCACTGGGGCCTGGACGACGTGAGATTGCGGCGCGAGTTCGCGGCGAGGGTAGAAGGCCGCGGCGACCTCGCCGGTGGAGACGGACGGCCCTCCAACGGACCCTCGACATGAGCGAGCACGAGGTCCGCCGGCCGCGCAACATCATCCCGGCACAGGCGCCGGCGCAAAGCCAGGCGGCTGCACCGGTGCTTCGGCAGGCCGAGCGCTTCCAGCGGGTGCTTCAGCACGGCCGGCGTTCGGATGCCCCCCTTCGGCCATCCGCTTCGACCGCTATCGCCGAACGTGGCGAGGGGGCCGCATCCGGCGGTACGGGCGCGGCGAGCTCCCCCAGTCGCGAGGCGGCCACCTCCACCCCCACGCACCGGGCCCGCCTCGCCCAACCGGTACAGGCGGCTGCGCCCGCCGCAATGGACTGGGGCCTGCAAACAAGCGTGCCGGAGGCTCGCGAAGCGCGGGCGGAGGGCTTTTCGCTCGGTGAGCCGGTGAGCAACTGGGATGTCGAACTCGTGCGCGTGATCGTCACGCTGTGCGTCAACACCGACCCGGCGATCGAGGCATGGTCGGTGGTCGTCCCGCTGAACGAGCAGGTGCTGCCGCAGACCGAGCTGCATCTGACGCTTTCGCGGCAGGCCTTGTCGCTTCGCTTCCATACGCAGTCGCCCCAGTCGCTGCAACTACTGTCGATGCATCGGCCTTCATTGGCCGCCATGCTGCAACAGGCCCTTCGGGGCGATCGAACGATCGACATCGACCTGACATGACCGCTGCTGCCGCGCACCGTACCCCGCAGGTTCCACCCTGGGCACCAGTGGCCAGCCGGTTGCCCAAGATCACTCCCAGCATTGCCCGGGTCTCGCGGCTCCTCTGCGACGAACGCTTCCAGCGCTGGTTGTCGGCGGTGAACGACGACCCGCTGATGCAGGTTCACGTCGGCAAGGCACGTGCACCGCTGCTGGTGCTGGACATCGAGGCCAACGAGGGCCGCGTGCGCGTGGGCCTGGAGTCTCAGGCGGTCACGCCGGCCATGCGCGCGGCGCTCGCCCACGCCGATGCCGCGATGGCCTGCCGCGTGATGACCTTGCTGCTCGACGGCGTGCTGAGGCGTTTTGCACCGGTGGTCACCGGCGCCCAGGTCGTGTCGTGGGAGCACAGCACGCGTGCGCACGCCGGGTTCGTGCTCAACGTCGCGGGCCAGCGCATTGCGCTGTGCGGTGCCGACGAGCGCAGCACGCGGCATCTCTCGTCATTCCTCGGTCACGTGAGTGCCGACCTGGGCGACTGGTCCGGGCTGTGCCTCGGTGGACGGGTGCGTTTCATGGTGCGGCACTGGCGTGCCGACTTTCTGGCGTCGCTGCGCGTCGGCGACGTGGTGCTGCTCGGACGGGCCGTGTACGAGCAGACACTGATCATCGGTATCGGCCAGACCTTGCAGGTGCACACGCAGATGTCGACCGACACTCCTACCCTCCATGTCGCGGACGAGCCCTACATGGCGTCCGATGCCGTCGCGCCGCCCGACGCCGCCGGGCAGGGCATCGAGGACCTGCAACTGCCGGTGGTCTTCGAGGTGGACACGGCACGCGTCAGCCTTGCGGAACTGGCGGCCATGCGGCCGGGCTACATCGTCGAGCTGGAGGCACCGTTGTCCGAGGCGACCATCCGGCTGGTGTGCCAGGGGCAGACGGTGGGGCACGGGCAACTGATCGCGGTCGGCGAGCAGCTGGGCGTGCGCATCACGAGCATGGGCATCGAGCATGGTCGCCATTCCCAGCGTTGATCCCGTCTCGCTGCTGCTGGTCGTCCTGGGGCTGGCGATCTTGCCGTTTGCCG
This sequence comes from uncultured Caldimonas sp., assembly GCF_946480305.1. The sequence continues at coordinate 20,856 of NZ_CAMLJQ010000017.1, read as the reverse complement.
CGATGGTGGTCACCTCGTACGCCAAGATTGCGGTGGTGCTCGGCTTGCTGCGCAACGCGATGGGGGTGCAGCAGGTGCCGCCCAACATGGTGCTCAACGGCATCGCGCTCATCGTGTCGTGCTACATCATGGCGCCCATCCTGATGGACGCATCGCGGGCGATCACGGTGGGCAACGCGCCCCAGGGCACCGAGTCCAATGCACAGCAGGTGCTGGCGGCGGCCGATGCGGCGCGCGAGCCGTTTCGCCGCTTCCTGGCCAAGCACGCGCACGAGCGCGAGAAGCGATTTTTCCTCAAGTCTGCCGAGCTGATCTGGCCGCCCGAGCATGCCAAGCAGCTGAAGGAAGACGACCTGCTGGTGCTCGCGCCGGCCTTCCTGCTCACCGAGATGGCGGCTGCCTTCCGCATCGGCTTCCTGCTGTACCTGGCCTTCATCGTCGTCGACATCGTGATCGCCAACGTGCTGCTGGCCATGGGGCTGTCGCAGGTGACGCCCACCAACATCGCGATCCCGTTCAAGCTGCTGCTGTTCGTCGTGCTCGACGGCTGGTCGCGCCTGATCCATGGGCTCGTGCTGACCTACAAGTGACCGGCAGGAGACCCATGGGCTACGAAAACGTACTGCAACTGACGTCCGAGGCCTTGCTGATGTGCGTCGTGCTGTCGCTGCCGGCGGTGCTGGTCTCGGCACTGATCGGGTTGCTGGTCTCGTTCTTCCAGGCGATCACCTCGTTGCAGGACTCCAGCATCTCGCAGGGCATCAAGCTGCTGGCCGTGACCGTGGTGGTGTTCATTGCCGCGCCGTGGGCGGGCATGACGCTGCTGCGGTTCTCTGAAAACATCCTCGTGGCGATATTCCAATGAGTGTGCGCAAGGTTCAAGGCAGCGACAACGCGCTGCGCGGGCAGGAACAGGGAGCCGGCCAGAACCGGCAGGCGGAGGGCCATCATGGCGGGCGCAGCTACAAGGTGCCGCAACAGCGCGCACAGGGCGTGGCGCGCCAGGGCGTGCGCAAGACGCCGCTCACGCGCCGACGGCCACCGCGCCGCGGGCCCACCGGGATGCAGCACGCGGAGATGCAGGAGCAGCAGCAACTGCATGACGGTGGCATGGACGATCACGAGCGGCCCTTCGACCCCTTCGCGTCGATGCAGATGGACGCCGGCACGGGCGATGCCTCGAACGGCCGGCCGCGCCGCTTCGGCTCGCAAGGGCATGCGGATGCTTCCGCGCGCAAGATGACGTACAAGCCTGCCCCCGCCGCTGCTGCTGACGACGGCCTGCCACGTCGCATGGTCGAGCTCGGCCTGCCGGGTGCCGCAGAGCTGTTCGGTCCGCAAGCGGGCGGGCAGCGGGCACCGATGGAGCTGATCGCTGCGATGGCGTCGCTGGTGCTGGCCGGCGTGAAGCGCCGTTGCACGGCACGCGACGAGACGCTCAAGCTGTCCCGCCTGGTGCTCAATGCCGCGCTTGCCGAGCTCGGCCGGCAAGGGCCGGTGTCGTGCGCGCTCTCGCTGGCCGACGTGAAGAACCTGCTGATCCTGCGCCAGCGCGAGGCCTGGAACGGCTGGGCGCTGCCTTCAGGACAGCCGGAGCACATCGGCGACACGCTCGCCCTGCTGCCGCTGCTGGCCCTGAACGCGGTGCGCCCGCGTACCCCCACGCAGCACCGCGCGGCGCTCGACCGCCAGCGGCTCATCCTGCGCAGCCGGGGAGTGTGACGTGAGCTTCGACCGCTACCGAGAGCTCGTCACGCAGATGTGCGGCGTGGTCGGCATTCCCGACGCCGAAGCCGTGCTGGCGCGCGGCGCTGTGGAGATCGAGGGCTACGAGGTGCTGATCTCGCACTTCGAGAACGACCCCGAGGCCATGTACCTCAACTTCAACTTCGGCATCGTCACCGCCGGCCGCACGTTGAGGGTGTTCCGGCTGCTGCTGGAAGCCAACCTGCAGATCTACGCGCAGGACCAGGCGCAGATGGGCCTCAACCCCGACACCGGCGGCGTGCTGCTGATCGTGCGGGTGCCGATGACCGACGAGATCGATGGCACCTGGCTCGCCGACACCTTCAACCACTACATCGAGCACGGCCAGTATTGGCGCGACAGCATCATCACCGCGACGGACGAGATGTTCGAGGGGGTGTGCTCGGGGCAGTACATGTGGCTGCGGGCCTGAGGGCTGGTCACGCAAGCGCGAGGCGGCCGCTGGCGCATCCTTAGGCCAGGGCCCCGAGCCAGGCTCGACGCTGGGCGGCGCATCCGGCCGAGCCCCGGCTCGAGCGTCGGCCAGGGCTCGGCCCGGCCATCCTCATCCCTCTGGAGCGGTTCGCCGACGTTCCAGCGAAAAGGCCTGCAGGTTGCGCACGGTGGCTCGAGCTTCTTGCTCGCTCATGCCTCGGTTGCGCAGAGTGGTTTCGAGCAGATTCGGCTCGCCTGGGCGCCCGGCGGACGATGCACGGCTGGATTCAGGTCGGTCAGTCCCGGAGCGCCGCGCGGACTCCAATTGAGCGGGCGCCGTTTCCGCGCGTTCCAGCCTTGCGGAGAAGTCGCCTGCCACCTGGCGCGCCTGCTGCGGTGGCAGGCCGCGCTCCACCAGTGTCCGGAACAGCAGGTCGTTGCCCCTGGGAGGGGTTTCATGCCCTGTCCCAGATGCAGGAGGATTGACGGCCTCGGCATTGGATGCGCTGCTCAGCGGCGAGGTGCTGCGCCGCGAGGGTGCACGGGACGCCTCGCCGCTGTGGCCGAGCAAGGGCTGGGTCTCCTGTTCAGGGGAAACGTTGGAATGGGTCTCGACCTCATCGAGCCAGGTGTCCCTGAACGTGCGCGCCGCCTGGTCGAAGGCCTGGTGAACCTCTTGCTGCAGCGCCGCAATCATGGGCGCCCTCAGGTCTGCTCGCAGGCCCTGCCGAAGCAGGAGCATGTCGATCTGACTGCTCGCATCGCCAAGCACGCGGTCCATGAACGTTCTCACGTTGTCCACCGGGTGAATGTGAGGCACATCGACCGCTTGATCGAGCAGCGCCGGGAAACTCTGCCGCAACCGATTCAGCGTGAGGATGGCTTCGGCAACGGATGAGGCCGCTCCGGGCGCATCGCCTGTCGGTGCTGCTGCGGTGGCAGAAGGGGAGGAGGGCACGATCGGCGTGGCCTCTGTCTGCGTGGCGGCGTGTTGGTAGGTCGGCACGGCAGACGGCTGCTCGCCTGCTGCCTTTTCGCGCCGGGAGCGCAGGAACGGGTTGTTCGACATATGCGCCGCCCCACCTGGTGTGTTGCTCGTCGCGCCAGTGGGTCTGCTGCTGCTTCCGGCGTCGTATGGACTACCGGCGCTCGGGCCTGAGATTCTTTTCACGGTGACTCCTTGTGTTGAATGCCGGGATCGAACGGATCACTGCCATCAGTCCCAAGACGGTATGACGACCACGTTCAAGTTGTTCATGCCCTGCGAACGGAGGCAATGTTCCGTTTGCCGGGTGTTGGGTTCATCGGGCGTCATGTGGCCGCTCCATGGGTTGAGCGTGCACTCTCCCGTGACGTCGTCGAAGGAGATCTGGCCTGCATCCGCGACCTGGTGAAGAAAGCTGGAGTGCTGGATGGTCTTGTCCGCACCCGTGTAGATGTCGCCGTTCACGTCCATCACGTACACCAGGTACTTGCCACTGCGCATGGCATGCTTCATCGTGTCGTTGTTGATCGGGATACCGTCGATCGTTTCGAGACGGCCGTTCCTGACCACTGCCCGGCACTGCTCCAGCTCGTCCTTCGTGAGCTTCAGGACGGCAGGCTCGGTCGGCGTTTCGAACTCCTCCCCCTCGAAGGCGCGCATCTTGGTCAGGATGTTCGGGTACTTCGCGTCGCGCGGGATGGGCATCCTCGGCACCCGCATCGACGGGTCATGGTGACCTTCGCCGTAGTAGGGTGGGGCGGAAAGCACCACCGCAGGGTTGCGGCGCAACTGGTCGATGACGCCGGACAGGAACCTGGACGTGATGCCATCGCCGCGGCGTTCCTGGTCGTAGAGCTTCCAGCAGGCGTCCACGATGTCGCGATTGGCGGGCCCGCTCGGCGGATCTGCGGTGCTGCATGTTCGAAGCGCATAGCGAATCCACTCGCCGGCGCGCTCACTCTCACGCACAGAGGGTCGGTGCAACTGCGTCTTCAACACCAGGCGGTCCGACCGGTCGCGCCTGGCGCAGATGTAGGTCTCTGACCCAAGCGTCTGCATGAAGTCGAGTAGATCGTGGATCGTCTCGGGGCCTTCCACTGGCAACGACTTGTACTGCCCCATCAGGTACTCCGCGTGTCGGCCCAACTCGCGCACCACACTTGCAGTCAATGCCGCCCCGCGCGTGTCGAACCACTTCATCGCTCGTGCCGGCAGGAGGTCTCGTGGCGTGAGCGGCGCTTCGCCTGCGTGGGCGCGGCACGCATCCTCTGCGATCGCCAGGATCGCGGACTTCGCACTTTCCCCAGCCGTCGTGCTCACCCATTCGGAAGGCGAGGCCCATCTGAACGACGCGGATGGGCCGCTCCCCTCGCGCACCAGCTGGTCGCCGAGGCTCCCCCACGCCTTGAGCACCGGCAGGGCTTGCGCGAGGCGAACGATCAACCGGATCTGGATCGCTTCCTGCGACACGTCATCCAGCCGCAGGTTGCGCCGCAGCAACTCGATCTCGTCGCCTGCCCGCAGCGGCGAGTAGGAGCGCAGGTCAGAGCCGATCTGCCGGTTCACCCGTGGCGAGGATCGCATCGCGCAAGGTGCGTCGTTGATCCTCGGTCGGAGGCGTTGATGACGAGTAGAGCGTCGTGACGGTCGGGGGCTCGTACCTGCCTACCGTCAAGAGACTGCCTGGCGGGTTCTGGACGCGATGCGTTTGCGCAGAAATGAAGCGGTTCGATGGGACGCTTTCCAGCGCCGCGATCAGACTGACGAGGTCCGTGCGTGGGCCGATATCGAAGATGGGAATGCCGGGTGGACGCGCCGTGCCGCTCGGCCCCATGCTGGTGTTCAAACGTGCACCGGGCGGTCCGGGCCTGTCGACCCGTCCCGGCTCGCCCGCTGGCCGGCGGCTGCGCGATGTGATCGGGATGTCGTTCACACTGCCTGTCGGCCGTGAAGGGCCGGGTCGCTGGGCCGATCGTCGATCGTCCAGCCGGTCGGGCCAGTCGTGACGTGTGGGTCGCCATCCTGCACGGTCCGTGGGTCTCATCTCAATCCTGTGTGAAGTCGATGCGGTTGCCAATGTGGGGCACTGTACGAACCGCCGCCGGTGCAATGGTGCGCTCGGCCGAATCGGGGCCCGCTCGCTGCGAAGCCGCGGCACTCGCGCGCGCGCCCGGGCCGGAGAGGCGGCAAGCCCCCTGCCGACCGTCGGGCCTTTGCCAGTCCGTCAACTGCCGCCAGCGCTGATGCCGCCCAGCACCGGCACGCCGGGCACCGGTGCCGGTGCGCGGTCCGCACCCATCGCGGCCACGTCGGGGATGTCCATGCGTGCGAGCAGGGATGGCTTCACCCGGCCGGCGATCAGGTCGGCCGCACGGATGAATCCGTACGGATCGGTTGCCAGCACCTGGTCGACCAATGCCGCGTTGAATCGGCCGTCAGCACCGGGGAAGAAGGTCGCGAGCACGTGCTGCTGTGCTGCGTCGAGCGCGTAGCCCGCGCGTCCGCCCGCTTCGTGCAACTCCCGGATGATTTCGCCCACATAGACCGGCCGACCGGCGTCGAGCCGGCGGCTTGCCGGGGTGGCGTCATGATGCGCGCCGTCCTTCAGGCTCTGGACGGTGGCTGCTCCCAGCACCGCCTGTGGGTCGTGCGCGAAGCTGACCGACGCGCCGGCACTCATGGCCTGCAGGACCTTCTGCGCCCAGGGCTGCGCGCCGACTCGCTGCAGTTCGGTTTGCTTCGCGTGCAGTTCGCCGCGCCACTCTTCGCCGGCCTCCATCGAACGCGTCATGCTGCCGTCGATCGAACGCTCGTGGCTCGCCCGCGGCGCGCTGGAATCGCCGGCACGCGTCTCGGGATCGCGCGGCGGCGCCAGTTCGTGCATGCGCCGCGATCCGGCCGGCTCGGGCGCGCGTTCGGGTGCGTTCGGCGGCGTCGACAGCAGCAGGTTCAACTGCTCGGTCGTCAGCGCTGCCTGATGCCACTGCTCGCCTACCCGCGTGCGCAGCACCACCTCGCCGTTGTGCATCGCGAAGTGGTCCTGTCCCGCGGTGGCCCGGGCGGGTTGGTTGAGTTCGGCCGCAACGGCGCGCACGGTGGCTTCGGTGGCGCGCTGCGGCGCCATCATGGCCAGCAGCACTCGCTCCTTGCTCACGCCGACGTCCAGGATCGCGTTCTCCACCTCGGGCAGGGACAGGCGCGCATCGAGCCGCGAGAAATCGGGCTCGCCACCACCCACCGTGAACTCGCCCCGCACCTTGGCTTCGATGGCAGAGCGCGTGTCGGTGGGGTCGGGGTAGACCATCTCCACCAGGCCGCGTGCCGGGTTGGACAGTGTGTTGGAGCCCTTGTGGTCCATGCGGAAGAAGTCGAACCCGAAAAAAGTGCCGGAGTCGTAGCGATACTCTTCCCCCGCGGACACCGACTTGATGCGGTAGTTGTCGGCGTTCTTCAGGATGCGGATGCTCTCGCTTTCGCTGCGGCAGTTGTTGAGCCGGTCCAGCGCATCGGGCGTCAGCTCCATGTTCACGTTGACGGGCGTGTTGGCTCGCTCCGCCTCGCGGGCCAGCGTCATCATGTTCTTGTAGGCGGTCGGGGCGCGCTCCCGCAGTTCCCTGAGTTGCGGGAAGCTCTTGTCATTGAATTCGTGCCGCGTCGTCGCGCCCCAACTCACGCTCTCGACCTTGCCGTCCGGCGCGGTGGTGATGCCGCAGGCCAGCCCGTTGTGCTGGAACACGTTGATGATGCCGACGCGGATCCAGGTGGGCAGCTTGTGCTCCATCTCGATGCCGTCGCCGACCGGTGGCTGGATGCCCTTGATCGGCACCGGCGAGTTCCACGGCCACTGCTTCGAGAACTGCAGCTCCGTCACCTCGATCGGCTTCAGCACGAGGTTGGTGCTCTTGCTCTTGGCGGTCGTCGTGGTGCGCACCTTGCCGTCGCCTTGCGTCTTTTCCACCTCGCTGCTGTAGGTGCCGGTCAGGGCTGCCTGGATCAGGCCGGCGGCCACGGCCTTGAAGCGGGTGTCCTTGTCGTCCGGACGGTTGGCGATCATCACCGAGGCCGCCAGCGGGTGGAAGCCGATCTCGTGCTCGCGCGATTTGCTGTCCTTGTGGGTTTCGACGAGGCTGGCACACACCTCCAGCAGGTGGTCGATCGACGCCTTGCGGTCGAGGATGTTGACGGCGGCGTTCTCGGCCAGGCCGGAGTTGTCGTTCTTGAGGTGGAAGGTCAACTCGTCGGTGCCGCGCCCACTGATCTTCAGCAGGTTGGGCAGCAGCTCGAAGCCCCAGTAGATCAGCGCGAGCACGTCCTGCGAGGGTTTGCCGTCCGACGTCTTGGCCTCGTGCATGCCGAAGCGGCCGGCACCCCACATCAGCTTGCCGGCCAGCAGCTTGGCTTCGCGGTCCGTGAAGTTCGACATCTTGATGTCGGCACCATCGGTGGTCTTGGTCAACGAGACGGTCGAGCCCTTGGTCTGCCCGAAGTACGGCGTGGGCTGGAAGCTGAACAGGCTGTTGAGCGGGATGTTCAGCACATTCTTGGACGGATCCTCGCTTTCAGGTGCGCCTTGCAACTGGCGGTTCACGAAGCGGAACGAGAACCCGAGGCCGTCGAAGTCGACGCCGAGATGCAGCGTGTGGTCCAGCCGGATCGTCGAGCCGGTGGGCAATGAGCGCCATGCCATGCGCGCGAACGCTTCGACGTCTTCCGGGTGGATGGCGCCCTGCATGTTGATCGCGCGGGTGACGATGTGATCGGGGTGCGTGGCGATCATCTGCTGGATGCGCAGCTTCTCGGCGACGCGCTCCACGGTCGACGCGACCACGCCCTTCTCGAACAGTGCACCGGCCGGGTTGTCCTTGCCGCCCGCGATGCGCGCGCTGGACCGGGTCGCGATGTCGGCGAGTTCCTCAGCCGGCACGGTGGGGGCCGGTGTGCCTTGGGTGGTGGCAGAACGAATGGTGTCGTCCTGCGCGGCGGGTGCGGTCGAGCTCGACGGTTGCGCGGTGGCAGGTGCGGCCGTCCGCGATTTGCGGGCCACTTCCTGCGCCGCCTCCTCGGCCACGAGCTGGCACCGCACCATCTGGCCGAGCAGCACATCCAAGCCGCTGTTGACCACGGTGGATCGCAACGACGTGAACCAGTTCTTGGCCCGCGCGACCACGCCTTGAGGCGCGTTGACGTCCGGGTGCGCCGCCTTGTCCGCGGCGGGCGTCGGTCCCTTCTGCCACAGCCCGCGCACGATCGGTTGCGGCGCGGTGTTCGGTTCCATCGGCTTGGTCTTGGGTGCTTCGACCGGCACATGGATGCCCTGGCGCAGCAGGAACTCGATGCGGGCCGTCAGCTCGCCTTCTGCGGCAGGCTGGCGGATGGGGATCGCTTCGTGCAGCGGAATGTCGCCGCGTGCGCCCTCGGGTGGCGTGGCACCTGGTGGCCCCACGTCGGCAGGGTCTGCGCCGTGCAAGGCCACCATGCGGCGCTTGTAGAGGTCGAACAGCGCGTTCTCGTTGCTCCACACCAGCGCCTGGTCCCGTTGCTGCAGCTGCCGGTAGGGGGCGCCTTTCGAGGTCGGCGGCACGGTGCCGGTGGTCTGGAACGCCGTGAACGCATCGCTCAGACCGATCGCCGCCTCGAAGCGATCGAGCGCGAGTTTGGTGTTGTCGTGGTAGGTCTTCTTCAGTTGCTCGAACTGGGGCGCGTCCAACCTGGACAACCGGTTGTCATCCGGCAGCGCGCGCATCGTGCGCAGTTCACTGACCAACTGCTTCTCGACGATGGCCGGGTCGGTGTGGGTCGCATAGTCGGCCAGCGTGTTGTAGCGGTTGAACTCGGTGTTGACCCGGCCTTCGCCCGGTGCGTCCATCCGCGCCACGGCTTCGCGGCACATGCCTTGGATCACCTCATCGGTGCGGCTCGCGGCGATCGGGCCGGCCGGCGCGGAATCGCTCGCAAGCTTGTCGTTGACACTCTTGACCGTCTTGAACGTGTGACCGAGATCGCTCGCGACCTTGGCGAGCTGGGTGGTCAGGAAGGCATGAGCGGTATCGCGCGCGCCCATGCCGGTCAGATCCTTCACCCCGGCACGTTCGTCGGCCGGAATGTGGATGCGCTTCACGTGCATCAGCGCATGCAGGCGAACCACCAGTTCCTGCGCCTGCGGCGAGTCCGTGTGCTGCAGCAGCTCCATCGCCTGCCGGTGCAGGTGGTGCAGCACGTTGTTGTTGTTGTCGACATGCCGGACGGCACCGGCAGCCTTGCCGAGGGTGCTCGGTGCCTCGAAGCGGAAGCGCTGGTACAGCTCGTTGTTGCGATAGATATCGGGCGATACCGGTTGCCCGCTGCGGTCGAGCGTGCCGAGTTCCTTCTCGATCCGGTCCAGCGCGGTCGTGGCATTGCTGACGAGCTTGTTCACCATGTCGCCGCGTATCACCGCGTGGTGATCGACGCCGCCCTCCGGTGGACGCGGGGGAATGGCGGCGTTCGGCAGCTGCATCAGCTTGGCGCCGACCGCCAGTTCGCGGCGGACATTGGCGTTGCGGGCGCCGCGTTCGGTTTGCGTGCCGTAGGCCGCGCTGAAGAAGTTGAGCCAGCGAGAACCGCGGGACTGCGCCTCGCGAGCCTCGAAGCCCGGCACCTGCACCGGCGCGGGCGATGCATGAAAAGCCGCGCGGTTGCGGATCATCGTCGGGACCAGCGCGGCCACCGGGCGCGCCAGCCACGCGGCACGGCCCACCGGCATGATGGCGTGCGTTGCCGCCACGGTGGCGATCGGCAGCGCCACGGTGCCCAGGGCACGCCCGACCGCGCGCACTGGCGCGGGCAATTGCGCGGCGCGCGTGGCGATCGGGTCGACCACCCGGTTCTGCACGAAGTCCGCCACGTGGTTCGCGCCTCGCAGCACCAGACTGGGCGGCTGCTCGTGGTCCCACCCCGAGCGCTTGCCTGCCCCGATGCCCAGCGTCACGCGGGCCTTGCGCTCGGCTGCGGCGTTTTTCAACCGGTCCTTGTAAGCGAGGTCGAGCACGTTGCCCGACATGTTCTCGTGCGGCTGCCATTCGTCCTTCAGGCTCAGCACGAAGTGGACGCGGTTGTCCGGGCCCTTGCCCGGCTCGCCGTCGGGAATACCGTCGCGCGGCGCGCTGCTCGCCTGGATGTTCCCGTTGGCCAGCGTGGTGATCTCTGTGAACGGCACGACGGCATGCGGGACGTCCATGCGGCGCCACCCCACTGCATTGGTGTCGCCACCCGCGCGTGCCAACACGTCGTCGATGTGGCCGCGCCACATCTCGCCGCTGTGGTCCAGGCTGTACACCTGCCCGGTCGGGTTGCACGCCACTCCGGCGATGCGGCCCATGTTGTCCGGCAGCGGCACCCGTGTCGGCGCGTCCTGGCCGTGCGCCAGCCAATAGAGTTCGCGCTTCGGTTCGGGGTCGGTTTCGGTGGGCTTGGGCTGCGTGATGTAGGCCACGGAGCCGGCCGGCGAGACGGTGAAGTCCAGGATGTGCGAGTTCTCGGGGCAGGGCAGTTCACGTGCCGCAATGCCATTGGACTGCTTGGCCGTTTCGGTCAGCGCGAAGATCGAGTTGCCGGCACGGGCATATGCGTGGCCGTTGGCGCCGAGCTTGAGCTGCTGCACGCGTTCCAGCTCGGAGTAGAAGGTGCCGGTGCCGTTGTCCCACATGTACAGCGTGCCGTTGCGCAGCGCGAACGCTTCGCCGTCCAGCGTTTTCAAGTTGATGTTGCTGCTGTGCGGCACATCGGTGAGGGAGAGGGCGGAACTGCTCTCGCCGGCGCTGCGCAGGGACTCCGACTTCGGCACGGTCAGCGTGCCTTCGAGACCCAGCGGGCTCTTGCCAGGGGCATGGAGGCGAGACCCCAACTCCATGGACTGCAGCTCGGACCCGCGCCGTGACATCTCGCCGGGCGTGGCGGGCGTGAACTCGAACTCGACCTCGGCCTCGGCCTCGGGGGAGGCGGAGCCTCGTCTCGCTTCCGCTGCCAGCGGGGGCAGGCTCGGTTCGCTCTGCACACGCGGCAGGTTGGCGCGCGAGAGCACGGGGTGTTGATAGAAGAGGGTCGCCTGGGGGCTGGTCGGGCGCCTTTCCTGCCGCTCGATCGAGGCGCTGCTGGCGTCGATGCGTTCGTCCAGTTGCGTCAGGCGCTGCTCCAGGCTCTTCACCTGCCCGGTGAGCTTTTCGTGCGCCTTCTGGGCTTGTGCGATGTCGGCGGTCACCGAGCGCAGTGCTTCCTTCGTGCCGAGCAGCTCCTTGTTTCGCGTCTCGACGAGCTTGCTGGCCTCGGCGAGCTGGCGCTCGGCTTCGCCGACTTTCGCGGCGGCTTCTTCCTTCATTTCGCCAAGCCGATTGCGCGCCGCGGTTTCCACGTCGGCCGTGCTCTTCACGGCCTCCTTGGCCTTCTCCAGCTGCTCATTGGCCTTGCCGAGCGCTTCGCTCTGCCTGGTCTCGGTCGACTTCAGCTCGCGCTGCTGCTCGCCCAGTCTTTCCAGCTTGCCGTCGAGTTCGCCGATGCCGGCCTTCATCTCGCCGATCTTCTTCTGCGTGGCTTCGAGCGCCTGCGTCGCCGAGCGGTGCCGCTCCTCGCTCTCACGCAACTCGGTGCGCGGAGTGTTCGGTCGCTCGGTGGGCGTGGCGGCTTGGGCCGCTTCCGGGCTGTCGGACCGCGTCTGCGGCGCAGGGGAGGTGGGGCGTGGGGCGGCAGCGGCGGTGTCGCCCGATGCGGGCGTCTGCGAAGTTGCGGCGGGCGAGGCCGACGACGCAACGTTGCCTCGCGCCCGCTCGAGCCGCTGCCCGGCCGATGCCAGCGCTTCTTGTTGCTCTCGCTCGCGCCGCTGGAGGCGGCCCAGTTCTTCGCCCAGCCCGGTACGGTCGCGTTGGACCGTTTCGATCTGCGTGCCGATCTGCGACAGCTGGCCGCGAGTGGTGGCGAGCGCCGACCCGACCTGCTCGGCGGTGGTGCGTGCCCCCTCCTGCTTCTTGAGGGCCTCGGCCGCAAGGCTTGCCGCGTCTCGCACACGGCCTTGCTGCTCGGTCAGCTCCCTATTCGTTCCTTCCTGCACGTTCTGCAGGTGCTGCCGCGCCTCCTTTTGTTGCTTCTCGGCCTCGCCAACGGCCCCGGTGGCGGTGTTCACCGCCTTCTCCGCGCCCTCCTTCTTCTCGTTGAGCGCAACGAGCTGCTGTTCGAGCGATCCCAGATCCCGCGAGCGGGTGCTGTGGTCGGTGCTGACAGTGTCTCTTTCCTGGACGAGGCGCTCGTGCCGACGGCGCAGCTCCCGAGCCGACGCTTGCCCGTGACGTGACACGCGGCTGCCGCCGTGCCGGGGCGAAGACGCCAGTTCGGTCAGCGCCCCTTCCGAGCCGACACGCGCAGCGAAGGTCGTGGGGCGCGGCGCCGACGACGAGCCGATCCCGAGCCCGGTGTGGCGCCGCGGCGCTCCTTCGGGGCGCACCGAGCCCTCGGGCCTTTCCAGTCTTTCCCGGCTTTGCCTTGACCGCAGGCCATGCTGCGTTTCGACGCCGTGCTGCTCGTCGACGGAGTTCCGCGTCGATTCGCCACCGTGGGACTGCAACTGCTCGGACGAACCTACCGCTCCCGTGTGGCCTGCGTCGAAACTGCTGCGTCCCCGGATGCTTGACATATGGTCTCCTGTGATCTGTCTACGCGAGGTATCCACGATGCTCGTTGCCAGGGCACTGGCGAGGTGCCGGTGCGAACAACCGGCGCGGCACGCGAAACAGAACTGTCACACGGCGGTGCAGGAAGCTGAGGCAGGGCAGCGGTGCGAGCCCGGCGGCGGAAGTGGGTGCTCGTTGAAAGCGCGCAGGGCGGCTGGTTTCTTGACATGAACTGGTGCGTGTTTTGCCGGCATGCACCATCACCCTGCACGATCTGCGAGTTGGTGCGCTTCGTGTTGGGGCGTCACCGCTTCGCGTGACTTTCCCGCGTCTTCTCGCATGCCCTACGGCGGGGCGCGGCGTGTCTTCAAGATCGCGAGACCCCAACCGCTGGAGCAGCCACCATGAAGCTGGAGTCCGTCACGCAACTGTTCAAACCGAGTGGTTCGACCGCTCGCACCACTCAAGGCACAACCCCCGCCGCCACATCGACCGGAGAGCAGGAGGCGATCCCCCTGCAGTCGCGCAGGAACAGGGGGCACCATCGCACGCGGCGCGCCGGCGGCGAAGCCTCCGCGAGCCATGCGCCGTCATCAGGCGTGCCTGCAACGCCGCAGCCGGCCGCACCGCAGGCGAGCGCCGCCACGCGGGGCACGACCCCCGCGGCACCCCTGCCGGACGCGCCTGCCGCAGCAGCGAAGGCCAAGACCACGAACGACAACGTGCCGGCCGAGGTGCGTGAACTGATGCTCCCGGTGCATGCCGCCTGGGGCGACCTCAACGAGATCCGGCTGCAGGCGATGGAAAAGGGCATCGACCCCTTCCTGCCGCCGGGCCCGGCGCCCCACCCCGATGACGCCACGGTGCGCGACCAGTTCTGGCAGGCACAGGACAAGTACCTGACCTTGGGCAGCCGGGCGATGTGGCAGGTGACCAAGATGCCGGCCAAGGACGTCGACCCGTCGTTGCGCCGGTGGGGCGTGAATGCGGCGGCGCAGTTCGCGGTGAACCTGAGCACCTTCACGGCGCCTACCGTGATCGCGGCGGTGCTGGATCAGAAGGCGGGTTTCGGCCCGCTGGCGACTGCCGGCGTCTATGCCGGAGCCATCGGCCTGATGAGCGTGGCGGGGCCCGAGCTGCAGTCGGTGATCTCGCGCAAGCTGGGCGGTGCCGACTACACGCTCAAGTTCTCGCTGGGCAACCACGGCATGTCGGGCCTCTACAAGGAGATGATGGGCGCGCTGGGACTCACGCTCACCGGCGTGGTGCTGCACGGCCTCACGCACCTCACCGTCACCTCGCAGCAGGAAGCCTGGGCCGGCTCAATTGCAGGGCAGGGCGGGCGTGCAGCGCTGTCCGGTGCTGCAATGTCCGTGGGTGTGCAGGCCCTGGTGATGGGCGGTGCCGCGATCACCAAATGGCGCAACGGCGTGAAGCAAGCGGCCGAGTACCCGGCGATGGACCACACGCGCTCGCTGAAAGGCGGCATCTTCCTGTCCGAGACACCGAAGTACAGCGACCGCACGACCCCCGCGCACAAGCGGCTCGAACTCGCGGTCCGCGCCGTCGCGGCAACGGTGGCGGCGGCAGGCGCGCTGTTCCCGGTGACGTGGGCCATCGCTGTGGCCGGTCAGGAAGGAAAGCTGAGCGCCAAGGAGCAGTCGGCGGCGTCGGTGCTGGGCGGCTACACCGCGTTCTTCACGCTGATGACGGCGATGAATCTCATCATTGCGCGCCTGGCGATGGACGCCAAGCTGCACATCGGGCGCTTCGGCAAGGCCGAACGCGCCAACCAGATCGAGCAGTTGCAACGGGGCACCTTCGCCGCCACCGAGAAAGCCATCGATCAGCTTGCCGTGTCGATGGAAAAGGGGGCCTTCGGCGAGGCGGTCCAGGAAACGTTCAGTGCCATGACGACGGTGATGAACGGGCAGGCCTTCCGCGATGCACTGCCACGCAGCAGGATTGAAGACCCCACGGCACACCAGGCCCGCGTGACCCGACTCGGCGAACGCGTCGATACGCTCACGACACTGCTCCACGAGAGCGCGGGGCATTTCGACGACTATGCCAGCGAGCGCAAGGATCAGCTGGTCGGCACGAGCCTGAAGCAGATGGCCGAGAAGCTGCGGGCGGTGGAGAAGTCCATACGATCGGCGCACGACGGTTATGACACCGACACCGGCGGGCAGTTGTTTCCGGAACTGTCCGATGCGGGCCACCGCGTCTCGGACGCGACGACGTTGCTGCTGCAGGCCATGGTGCAGTTGGGCGGGCGCCCTGACCTGAAGGACGCGCCCGAGCTCGAGCATGCAGGCGCCGCGCTCGCGTTGCTGTCAGCCGTGGTCGCCAAGGTGGAAAAGCAGGAGAAGGCGGCCGACTTCGTCAGGGGCATGATGCATTTCGCGCAGCACCAGGCCACCCGCACCAAGCGGCAGGCCGGCGGCGAGTGGCTGGACGAGCACTTGCTGCGCAGCCCGCACCCGCGCAGCGCGACAGGCACGATCCAGTCTCTCTCGGGACTGGCGAAGCGGCCGGGCATGGTCGACGAGATCATGGGCAACGTGCAGCGCACCGCGCAGGACCCGCAGGCGCTGCTGGATGCCGTGCGGCTGTTGCTGCGCCAGGCCATGCCTTCTGCCGCGGCCCTGCAGAAGAACGAGGCCGCGGTCAAGCTGGTGCTGCTGGAGAACCGCCTGGCGGTACACGTGGCCAGCGCGCCCGGCGCGGCACAGCCGGCGCCCTCGGTCGAAGCGCAGGAGCAGCGTTGCACCGAGGTGGTGAACGCGTTCGTGACGCGCAAGCCGGACGACGCCGCGCGAAGGTTCCTGGTGGCTTTCCGCAACGGTGAGTTCACCGCGGAGCAGTTGAACCGGCTGGTGTTGCGGCACCTCGATACCGAAACCCACCAGGTGCCGGTGAGCAGTGCACCCGCACCCGCAGGCCGGCTGCCCGACGCGGCACTGAATGCCTTCAGCGATGCAGTGGGCCCCAAGGTCATCCAGGCGCTGCGCGACGAACTGCAGCCCTTGGTGCATGTTCCGGACGACGGCCACGCAATGGACCGCCTGGTGGCAGACAAGCTGGTCGGCAACCTCTGGAACGACGCGATGGGCATGCCCAAGACCAACCGCACCAAGCTGATGGCGTCGATGAGCCTGCCCACGGAGCGGCCGGTGCCTGGGGTGCCGGTGACCGTGCAGAAGGACATCCACGCGCACCCGCTGGACAACTACAACGGTGTGCTGGTGAACATGTTCCAGCAGATCCTGCACAACTGGCGGCATGGTGTGGTCGAGATGACCGCGGCATCGATCCCGCACCAGATCGTCAACTCGACGGGGGCACGCAAGTACTACACCGCGTTCATGAACCGGACGATGGACTACGTGAACCGCGACCCCTCGGCGATCATGCAGCGGTTCCGCCTGCAGTTCGCGAAGGCATGGATCGACATGGGCCACGCGAACCAGGTCAAGGCATTGCAGCGCTTCTGCGAGGTCAACGAGAAGGACAAGAACGCCCTGACCAGCATCCACGTGTCGACCACCGGTGTCGACCCGACCGACAGGAACGCCGCCAAACGCGACCTGCGCCGGCTCGTGAACATGATGAACGACCTCGGTGCGGCCATCAAGGAAGCCGACATCCCGGACGACACCGTGCCCGACATCGGCCACACCGGCAGCGAAGTGAAGACCATGGGCGAGACGACGCTGCGCAAGGAGCACGTCGGCCACCTCACGCCGCGCGAGATCAGGATCTCGGGTGAATCCTCGGAGAACACGCTGAGCGAAGCGTTCATCGCGGGGCAGGCGACCATCGTGCACGCCGACAACGGCGACAGCCACCTCGACAAGCGTGGCAACAGCCAGGAGATCGAGGCCGTGCTCGAGCGGTTGGCGAACTTCGTCAACCACTGGCAGGGCGCGGACCCGGTGCGCAACACGCCGGGGTTCGAGAACGCCGCATCCGTGCGCATGAACCTCGTCCACGCGCACATCGGTGGCTTGGCCAAGACCATCTCCGACAAGCCCGATGCCTTCCGCTATCTGCACGGCTTGCTGAACCGCCCGGTGCTGAAGACGCCGAACGTGAACTTCGTGCTGGACGTGTCGTGGAACTTCATGGCGCACATGGTGCAGCAGAACACCTACGACATGCTCAAGCGGCGCGAGCGCGTGTTGCCGCAGGGGTCCACGGCGGCCAACAACCTGCACGACATCGCCCGCTACGTGCAGAACATTCTCACCTCGGACCGTTCCGCCGAAGAGAAGGGGATGAAGGCAGACACGTCCGACGACATGGGCTGGCGGTTGGGCACTGCGGCCTTCCGCACCGGCATGGCGCCGGTCACCGACCTGCACATGGGCAACCTGGCGTATCTCAGCAAGCGGCTGCTCCTCGAGGCGTTCCGGGACCAGACGACGCGCGAGATGTTCCGCGACTTTGCCCGGTACGAGAACGGCGTGGCGCCTGCGGCCGAAGGCGACCCCCGGCCTCCACGCGCGATGGAGGTGCGCGGCAACAACCCGATCTGGTTCTTCAACGAGCACAAGAACGACCTGCTGTTCGGCTCCGATCACCTCGCGGTCGGCATCAAGGGCCACGGCGCTGATTCCTTCGCGATCAACCAACGCATGTACGAGTTCATCTACGCGGTCTACGACGAACTGGGCAAGTACTACCCCGAGTTCCAGGACGTGAGCGCCAAGATCGCCCGGGAGAACTACGACAAGGTGGTGCACGACCCCCACAACGCCCGCAGGCGCGAGGACTTTGCACGCTACACGGCGGAGCACCGCGGGCAGTGGGGCTCGTCTCCGGCGTTCCCGGAGAACTACTTCCAGCGCGGGCTGCTCGACAAGAGCCAGCCGGTCGATCCGGCGTTGATGGGGGATATCAACAGCCCGCCCGCGCGCGGCGCTTGAATGGTGGCCGTCCGCACACTGTTGAATCTCCGTCGCACGCACGCACGCGGTGCCGGGCAGGCGCGGCCCGCATGCCGAGCGGCAGCGTTGGCGATGCTCGAGGCGAGGGCTGTCGGTCCGTTGCGACGCCAGGAGATGTTCCTTTTTTCGGCCGTGCCGCCACCGCTTCGCTTTGGGAAAACGGAAACAGGTGCTGGACTCGATACGCTGCAGACCACCACGACTCCGGACCTCATGTGAAGCGAATCACACGCAGCGAGGCGAAGAAGATGCCGTATACCTTCGAGGAGTACACAACTCCTCCAAGGAAACGCCGCAAGGCCGTGGCGCCGGCGACGGTCCCGGTCGGCAGCGGACCGCACGGACTCTCTGCTCGCCCCCAGGACACCGCCGCCGCCGGTGCCGCGGCCATGCCGCCCCGCGTCGCCTCGCCCGCGAGAGTCGGACCGGCGACGCCGTCGGTCGCGCAGACGGTGACCCGGTTGCTGCGCGATGAGAACGCACCGCTTGACGCGCGTGCCTCGATACAGCCGCTGGTCGAGAGCATCGCCGCGCACGACCGGGCACCGTTCGCCGACTTTGTCGACGCCGTCGACGAGGCGGGCGGCCTTCCTCCGAGGCGGCTCAAGGACGCGCTGCCCATCCTGATGCGCGTTGCGCCTTCCGAGCGAGCCGGCTTCGTGGAGGATGTGGCCCGCGTGTTCTCTGTGATGCGATGGCCACATGGGCGCCGACCGGAGGCAGGGATGCTCCTGCACGCCCTACACAACCTGGCGGCGTTATCCGGTCCCGATCGCACACGGGCCGTCGAGGTGGGTTTGGATCACTCGTCATCGCCCGAAGAACTGCACTGCCTGCTCGGTCACCTGACTGCCTTGGGATCCACCGAAAGCCGCCAGCGGTTTGCACGATGCCTCGACACGTTGCGCCCCTCGCTCGATGTCTTTGGCGGCCTGGGCAACGTCGCGGGTGCGCTCGCATCTCTTGGTGTCGAGCGTGCGGAGCAGGCTGTAGGCTGTCTCGAGCAGCACTTCCCCACACTCATTCCGCATCCGAGAACTGCCGAACTGCTCGAGGCGCTGGGCCGCATCGGCCATCGGGAAGCCCTTGGTGCGTTTGTCCGGCAGGTCCAGACGCTGGAGCAAATGCGTACTCAGGGCCAGGGCGGCGATGCTTGGCCAGACGACCTCTGTGCCAGCATCCTCAGTGTGAGTCGCCTGCCTCCGAACGACCGCGAGGCCGTGGTTGACGAGTTGAGGCGCAGTGCCAACGGCTATCGCGGCGAAGCACTGAGCCGCGTGATCGATCACTACCTGACGTGGAAGGCTTCCATCGAGCGGTTTGCATTCGAGCCGCAAGACAGGGCGGTGCGGCTGGCCGGCATGGAGCGCGTCGCCTCATCGCTGCTGCGATCGACCGATGCCTCACCGGTCCTTGTGCGTTGGCTTGCAAAGCTGCCGAACGAGGCGCTACATGAGTTGCAACACACGCTCGGGCTGACCGCCGCAGTTGCACCGGACGAGCCTCTCGATCGAGCGCTCATCAAGAGTGCGCTGCGGGTGACACCGAGGCTCGATGCGGCGGTCGACACTGCAAGGCCCGATGCCATATGGGCGGGTTGCATTGAACGCATCGTTGACCAACAGGAACTGAGCCCGCTCTGGAAAACGGTGCCCCTGCGGCTGCTGGTGCCTTACCGCGCTCAGGTGTTCAGCGGTTTGGAGACCCGACATGCACACTGCCTGGACCGAAAAGCGTTCGACATCAACAACGCGGAGCACAGGATGGTCGACGCGCTGCTGGCGCTTCGCAACCCCCATCTGACCAAATTCCTGTCGGTCGACCGGCACGCCGATTTCTGCCTGGACGACGTGCAGAAGGTCCAGAACGACAAGCAGCTGCGCGAGTTGTTCGAGAGAGAAGCCGAGCGCATCCATGGATTCGAGGCGCGCTGCCTCGCCTACGAGGCCGATCTGTTCGACCGCACCATGCTGCAACCGGCGCGGCAGCGAGCGAAGGAGCTGGATGTGCCGCTGATCTTGTGGCTCAACGTCACCAGCGGTGCAACCGCGGGCACACCGCTTGCGCTGTCGAAGCTGCAGGAGCAGGGGGTGGAGGTGGTCGCTGCGAAGCAACCCTCGACGCAGCAAGCGTCTGAAACAGCCCCGCTCGACGCAAATGCCGTCCCGCCGGACGTGCTCGCACGTTTTTTCGGGGAATCGAAAGCACCGCTGGTGCTGGTCTGTGACTTCAGCGCTCACGAGCGGTACCCGCGCTCATTCCAGCGTTTTCGCAACCTGGCCGCGGTCATCAACGATGCGTGGGGCCGACCGGCCTACGAGACGTGGCGTCAATCCGGTGTCCCCGGCGCTTCCTTCACACCCGAGAACCCTCAGCAGCAGGCATTGGTCGAGAAAGCCCGCGCATTGGCCGCAACACATGCTGCGCCCGCCAGGGGACTGGAGCTTCACTACACCACGACCACAGGCAAACCGCTCGGCACGTTGCATGGTGAAGCTGCGAGCGCCTTCAGTTGGCAGCGACTGAACGGTCCGGGCTTCGTCTGCGCGCAAACCGCGCTGTCGCACGACGAGCTAGAAGTACTGGCACGCGATGGTGACGTCAACGCAGCACGGCTGGTTCGAGAAGCCAGAGAGCTGGGCGTGAGGCACAAACGCGGCTACTTCGACGACAACGATCAGGCGCAGATCCCGTTGCCATTTCCCTCCAAGCGTGGCAACTTCAAACTCAACCCTCCGGTGCACCGCAAGGCACGGGACGCGTTCAAGCAGTTGCTGCGTTGACGAGCCGCCATGTGCCGACCCGAGCCTGCGAACTGAGGTGGGGCCCGGCTGCAGCAATCCACGACGGCGTACGGGGCAGCCGCCTTGGTCGATCCCGGTGGGACGGCACGCCGCGGCGAGGTCGGTGATCTCGGGCCGCTGTTCCTGGCCCAGATGCAGCCTGGATGGCGACCCGAGTCGGCCTCAAACGCCGCCCGACGCCCGCATTTCACGCGCCCGCGCTTCGACGCTCGCCGCGTACTTGTCGGCCTCGATCACGCGGCCGTAGGAGTCGGTCGCACCGGGCTGCCAGTTGTCGCCGCCGTTGTACTTCTGCAGCT
>NZ_CAMLJQ010000016.1 GCF_946480305.1 uncultured Caldimonas sp. | reverse complement strand
CTGGCGGTCATCAACCGCCCACCGGACTGTGTTTCCGTAGCGAATCCGACGAATGCATGGTGTTGCATTCAAGCCCTCTTCTTTGGTGACTTTCTTCTGGGCCCAGAAGAAAGTTACCCGCCCGCCGGGGCGGACTCCCGGCGCGAAAGATCAGGCTTGCGCAGCGCCCACCCCCGCGCCAGCGGGCAACCCCAGCAGCCAGCAGGCAAGCAGCCAGCAGCCAGCGCCGGTCACCGCGGCGCCGGCAACACCAACGTTGCCACCGCCCCCCCCTCCACCCCGTTGTGCAACGACGCCCTCCCGTCGTGCAACACGGCAATCTCCTTGACGAACGCCAGCCCGAGCCCGGTGCTCTTCTTCTTGCTGTGTGGCCTCGCCAGCGAGTAGAACTTGTCGAACACCCGCCCTTCGGCATAAGCGGGCACGCCGGGTCCCTGGTCGATGACGAGGATCTCGGCGTGCTTGCCGCGTTGCCGCAGCTGCATCCGCACGGTCTGCCCCGCAGACGAGAAATCGATGGCGTTGTCGACGAGGTTCGTGACGGCCCGGCGCAGCAGGAAGGCGTCGCCTTCGACCGTCACGCCGTGGGGCGCTTCCAGGAGCACGTTCACCTGCCGCAGTGTGGCGGCAGCCTGGGCACTGGCGGCGATTTCCTCGAGCAGCGGCTTCAGGTCGACCGGCTTCACGTGTTCCAGTCGGCGGCGTGTCTCGAGCGACGCCAGCTCGAGCATGCGGTCGACCAGTTCCTGGATGCGCTGCGTTTCGCGTGTGATGTTGCCGAGAAAGCGCTGCCGGTCGGGCTCGGGCATGGGCTCCTGCAGCAGCTCCGCGGCGCCGCGGATGGCCGACAGCGGGCTTTTCACCTCGTGCGTGAGCGTCTGCACGTAGTCCGCCACGTAATTGCGGCCCGCCAGCGCATCGCGCATCTCGTCGTACGCGGCGCCCAGCATGCCGATCGCCCGGCGGCCCAGCCGCAACGGGTGGAAGCTGCGCTGCGAGCGCACGTAGCGGGCGTAGTCGGAGATCAGGCCGAAGGGGCGCACCAGCCACACCGACAGGATCACCGCCAGCAGCAGCACGGCGGCCACCGAGGTGAGCCCGACCACGAGGGTCTTGCGCCGCGCGGCTTCGATGAACTGCCCGAAGCTCAGCACCGGCTTGCCGACGGTGACCACGCCGACGATCTCGTCGCGCAGGCGGATGGGGGCGGCGACGTACATCACGGCGGTGCGGTGGTCACCGGCGATGTCGGGCGTGGTGCGCGCGCCGTAGCGGCCTTCGAGCGTGAGCTTCACGTCGCGCAGGTGCAGGAAGTTGGCGTTCTCGTTGCGCCCGGTGGAGTCATAGATGACCCGGCCGGTGCGATCGGTCACGTACACGCGCAGCTCGACGCGGCTTTTCACGAAACCGTAGATCGTCGCCTCGAAGCGCTTGCCGTAGACCGACTTGAACAGCGGCGAGAGACCGGAGACGTCGAGCGTGCCGTCCTGCTCGGACTGCTCGATCAGCGTGGCCAGCAGGTGCGCGGTCTCGACCAGCGACTCTTCGGCCGATTCGCGGTAGCGGGGGTCGATGTCTTCGAGCAGGCGCAGCATCAGCACGCCCACGCCGAGCGCGTAGACGAGCAGGATGCCGATGAAGATGCGATTGCGCTTGGTCACTTCGCCAGCGTGGCCGGCAGGTCTTCGGCCAGCGCGTAGCCGGTGCCGCGATGGGTGCGGATCGGGTCGAGCTGCGGCGCGACGGCCTTCAGCTTCGCGCGCAGCGTCTTCACGTGGGCGTCGACCGTGCGGTCCAGGCTTTCGCCGGGGTCGTCCCACACCATCTCGAGCAGCACGTCGCGCGTGTAGACGTGACCTGGGCGCGAGACGAGCGTCTTCAGCAGGCCGTACTCGTAGCGCGACAGCTCCAGTGGCTGCCCGTAGTAGCGGATCTGCCGCCGGCCTTCGTCGACCTGGAACGCGGGGGCTGCGCCGGCCTCGGGTGCGGGTGGGCGCTCCTGCTTGCCGGCCCGCCGCAGGATGGTCCGCACACGGGCCACCAGCTCGCGTGGCGAGAACGGCTTGGCGACGTAGTCGTCGGCGCCCAGCTCCAGGCCCACCACGCGGTCGATCTCGTCGCTGCGCGCGGTGAGAAAGACGATGGGCAGGTCCCACCGTTCACGCACGCGCTTGAAGACCTCGAAACCGTTGTGATCAGGCAGGCCCACGTCCAGCAGCATCAGTGCGGGCAATGGCGCCTGGTTCAGCTGCTCCAGTGCCGCGGCGCCGGTGGCGCACCACACGGGCTCGAAGCCGTCGGTGCGCAGGGCGTACGAGAGCGTGTCGGCAATGCCGGGCTCGTCCTCGACGATCAGGATGCAGGGTTTGGTGGCGGGCAGCATGGCTAGAGCGGGATCATACGTCCGCCGCAGCGATAATCCCGCGATGTTTGCCCCCCTCCAGAATGACACCTTCCTGCGCGCGCTGATGCGCCAGCCGACCGACCACACGCCGGTGTGGCTGATGCGCCAGGCCGGCCGCTATCTGCCGGAGTACAACGCCACCCGCGCCCGCGCCGGCAGCTTCATGGGCCTGGCAACCAGCCCCGATTTCGCGACCGAAGTGACGCTGCAACCGCTGGAGCGCTATCCGCTCGACGCGGCCATCCTGTTCAGCGACATCCTGACGGTGCCCGATGCGATGGGCCTGGGCCTGAGCTTCGCGGCCGGCGAGGGCCCGCGCTTCGCGACGCCGGTGCGCGACGAGCAGGCGGTGGCCAAGCTCGCCGTGCCCGACATGGCCAGGCTGCAATACGTGTTCGATGCCGTCACCAGCATCCGGCGGGCGCTGAACGGCCGCGTGCCGTTGATCGGCTTCTCCGGCAGCCCCTGGACGCTCGCCTGCTACATGGTCGAAGGCAGCGGGTCGGACGACTACCGCCTCGTCAAGACCATGCTCTACCAGCGGCCCGACCTGATGCACCGCATCCTGCAGATCAATGCCGATGCGGTGGCCGCCTACCTCAACGCGCAGATCGACGCCGGCGCACAGGCGGTGATGATCTTCGACTCGTGGGGAGGCGTGCTGGCCGACGGCGCCTTCCAGAAGTTCAGCCTGGCCTACACGCAGCGCGTGCTGCAGCAGCTCAAGAAGGAGCAGGCAGGGCAGCGCATCCCGCGCATCGTGTTCACCAAGGGGGGCGGCCTGTGGCTCGACGCGATCGCGTCGGTCGACACCGATGCCGTCGGCGTCGATTGGACGGTCAACCTCGGCCAGGCCCGGGCGCGGGTGGGCGACCGTGTCGCACTGCAAGGCAACCTGGACCCGGCCGTGCTGTTCGCGCAGCCGGAGCAGATCCGCGCCGAAGTGGCGCGCACGCTCGAAAGCTTCGGTCCGCCGCGGAACGCCGACGGCTCGCACGCGGGTCACGTGTTCAATCTCGGCCACGGCATCAGCCAATTCACTCCGCCCGACAGCGTGAGCGTGCTCGTCGAGGCTGTTCACGAGTATTCGAAGCGCTTGCGGGCACGATGAGTGCTCTTGATGCCCTGTCTGTTACGAGCCGGCGCCGCCACGCGGTAGCGCACGCAGCGGTCGCTACCACGTCCGAACACTCGTCACAGCAACCCGGGTAAACCCGAAAAATCCGCCGAAGTGACTTGACTTATCCCCAAAACCGGGTCCGTGACTTTCTCCACGACGTTTTGCGGCACCACAGCATGAGTTCGCAACGAGTGTGCGCTAAGTCCTTGATTTGCTTGAATTTGCACCGATGCGCGCTGTCGAGTCAAACCAACGCAAACGCCCGTCCGACAAGCATTTAGCGCGGGTTTGCGCACGTTGCCCACAAAGTTTTCCACAGGATCCGTGGATAGCTTCAAAAGCTGTTCTGAATCAAGCGCTTAGGCTGCATTGTTGAGAGGCTGCAGGAAATGACAGGCCTAACGCGACCGGCTGACATGTATCAATCAGTGCGCTACTCGCGCGTGTGATCGACGGCATGACCACGCTGGCCGTCGTCGTCGACACGCCGCAGCACAGCACGGTGCGGGGCGCGTTGAGCTATGCCGCTGCGCAGGCGCTGCCCGCCGGCACGCTCGTCCAGGTGCCGCTGGGCCGCCGCACGGTCTGCGGCATTGTCTGGACCGAGGCACCGGCCCAGGAAGCGGGGGTGGAGCTGCGCGAGGTTGCCGCCACGCTGCAAGGCCTGCCGCCGTTGCCCGCGCACTGGTGTGCGCTGGTGGAATTCGCCGCCGCCTATTACCAGCGCAGCATAGGCGAGGTCGCGCACGCGGCGCTGCCCGCCGAGCTGCGCAAGCTCGATGACAAGCAGCTGGCACTGCGGCTGAAAAGGACGGCGAAGCTCGCCCCGCCCGGGGGAGCGGTGCCCAGTCCGCCCCCATTGACCGAAGAGCAGCAGTCGGCGCTGACGCAGTTGTCGAGCCCGCAGCCGCAGGTGGCCCTGCTGCACGGCAGCACCGGCAGCGGCAAGACGGAGGTCTACCTGCGTGCGGTGGAGCAGGTGCTGGCGGGTGGCCGCCAGGCGCTGGTGCTCGTGCCCGAGATCAACCTGACGCCGCAACTCGAAGCCCGCTTCGCGGAGCGCTTCCCGGACCGCGTCATCGTGGCGCTGCACAGCGGGCTCACGCCGGCGCAGCGCCTGAAGCACTGGCTCGCGGCCCACCTGGGCCATGCGGACATCGTGCTCGGCACCCGCATGGCGGTGTTCGCGTCGTTGCCGCGGTTGGGGCTGGTGGTCGTCGACGAGGAGCACGATCCGTCCTACAAGAGCCAGGAGGGCGCGCGCTATTCGGCCCGCGACCTCGCCATCTACCGCGGCAAGCTCGAGGGAGCCACGGTGCTGCTCGGCTCGGCGACGCCATCGCTCGAAAGCTGGCACCAGGCCGAGCGCGGACGCTACGTGCGGCTGTCGATGCCCACCCGCATCGGCGGGGGCGCCCTGCCGCGCGTGCGGTTCATCGACATGAACCACGTGCCCAAGGACGTGGCGTACAGCCATGCGCTGTCACCGCAGCTGATGGACGCGTTGCAGCAGCGCGTGGCACGCGGCGAACAAAGCCTCGTGCTGCTGAACCGGCGTGGCTACGCGCCGGTACTGCAATGCCTCGAATGCGCGTGGAAGAGCGGCTGCCCGCATTGCAGTGCGTGGCGCGTGTTCCATCGGGTGGACCGCACACTGCGCTGCCATCACTGCGGTTACACCGAGCGCGTGCCGCGCGCCTGCCCCGAGTGCGGCAACCCGGACATCCAGCCGGTCGGCCGCGGCACGGAGCGGCTCGAAGAACAACTCGCCGTGAGCCTGCCCGGTGCGCGCGTGGCGCGCATCGATGCCGACACCACCCGGCTCAAGGGCACGCTGGAAGCGCAGCTCGCCAGTGTCCATGCGGGCGAGGTGGACGTGCTGGTCGGCACGCAGATGGTGGCGAAGGGGCACGACTTCCGTCGCGTCACGCTGGTTGCCGCGGTCAACCCCGATGCGGCGCTGTTCAGCAGCGACTTCCGCGCGGGCGAACGGCTGTTTGCGCTGCTGATGCAGGCGGCCGGCCGCGCCGGGCGTGACGTGGAGCAGGCAGCGCGCAGCGAGATGCTGATCCAGACCTGGCACCCGACGCACCCGCTCTATGCCGCCTTGCGTGCGCACGACTACCCTGCCTTCGCCGCCAGCACGCTGAAGGAGCGCGAGATGGCAGGCCTGCCGCCGCACGCCCACCTGGCCCTGCTGCGCGCCGAGGCCCGCACGCAGGAGGCGGCGCAGGCCTGGCTCACAGCGGCCAGTGCCGTGGCGGAAGAGCTCGGCGCCGTGGCAGCCGGCGTGATGCTCTACCCGCCGGTGCCGATGAGCGTGGCGCGTGTCGCCAACATCGAGCGCGCACAGATGCTGGTGGAGTCGGCCTCGCGGCCGGCATTGCAGCGCCTGCTGTCGCTGTGGCTGCCCGAACTGCACGCGTTGCGCTCGCAACACAAGGCGCTGGTGCGATGGGCGGTCGACGTCGACCCGCTCGCGATCTGACGGCGCGTTGTCCATCCCCTGTCTGAACTTGACGCGCCGGCGCGCCGGAGTATCGTTGCGCGCGACTGAAACTATGGAGGGACGTGCATGTCGTCACCATTCAACTTCACCCCCAGCGGACCCTACAGCCTGATGCGCATCGGCGAGGCCTGGCGCAATCAGGCGGGCCTGCTGACCCTGCTGGCCACCTTCGTCGGCATGGCCATCCTGTTCGGCATCGGCATGGCAACGGGCGTGCCGGTGCTGATGGCCTTGTTCATGCTGGCCGCCTACGTGCTGATGCTGCTGGGCATCGTGACGGCCGGCCACCAGTTCATGGACCAGGCCCAGGGCCGCCCGGTCACACCGACCGTCGCTGCCTTCATGTCCAGCCCGATGGTCGTGGTGCGCATGATCGGGCTGCTGCTGATCCTCGGCGTCGCGCTGCTTGCTTGGTTCATCGTCGCGGCCGTGCTGCTGTTCATCTGCAAGATCCCCGGGGTGGGCGGGCTGCTGCTGGCCGTCGTGCTGCCGGTGCTCACGTTCACCGGGGCCCTGCTGTTCCTCGGTCTTTACGTGGCGTGGAGCCTGTCGGCACCGGCCTTGTTCGAGGGCCTGCCGCTCAAGCGCGCGCTGTCGCAGCTGTGGGCCATTGCCTCGCACCGGCCGCTCGAGGCCTTCCTGCACCTGATGCTGCTGTTCTTCGTGGTGGGCTTCGTCGCGGCGCTCGTCGGCGGCTTCGTCGGCATGGGCTTCATGACGACGGCGGGGCTGTCGGCGTCCATCCTGGGCGGCGGCGTGTTCGGCGGCATGGGTTCGATGATGGGCGGCATGGAAGGCGGCTACTACGGCGGCGGACCGTCGGGCAGCGTGGTGTACGGCGGCTTGATTGGCGCTGGCATCGTGTGGGCCGTGGTCGGCGTCGTGTTCGGCGCGCTGATGCTCTATGGCCTGTGCCTCACCTACCTGAAGCTCACCAGCGGCCTGAACGTCGAAGAGGCCGAAGCCGCGCTCGACTCGGCCCTGGCCAAGACGCGCGAGAAGGCCCAGCAGGCCGCCGACGAAGCCCGGCGCCGCGCGCACGAGATGCAGGAAGCCGCACGGCAGCGCGCCGAGCAGGCACGCCAACGCAGCGAGCCAGCGGCGCCCGCCGCGCCCGCCGCTGCAGTCACGCCGACTGCGACGCCTGCCCCGGAAGCAACGGTGCCTCCGGTGGCTGCGCCCGTCGCCGCCGCGGCTCCCACCCACGCGCCCGCGCCGGAAGAGCGGACCGTGATCATCGCCCCGCCGTCACCGGTGCCGCCGGCTGCACCGGTGAGCGGCAACGCGGCACAACTGGCGTGCCCCGCCTGTCATTCGCCGATCACGAGCGACGACGTGTTCTGCGGCAGTTGCGGCCACAAGCTGAAGTGACCTGACGTCCTCTCGTCAGTCGTTTGGTGCGTAACGGCGCGAGCTGCCCAGCACGCCGCGCACCGTCTTCTCGTCGATACCGGCCTCGCGCGCGAGTTGCGAGGCCGGGCGTTGCGACGATTCCTGCACCAGCCAGTCGATCAGGCGTTGCGTCAGGCGCCGGCGGCTCGCCGCGCCTGCCATCGCCGGTGTGACGGTCTGGCCGCAGGTGCCGCAGCGCCACCGCAGCACCTGTACGCTGAGCCAGGTGGGACGGCCGTCTTGCGGGACGTCGCGCAACTGGCGCGTCAGGCAGCCATGTCGCGACATCCTCGAGCCGGCGCCGCATCGTTCGCAAGCCGGTGCGGGGGCCTCGGCGCGGGCCGCGATGCGGCGGTAGCTGCCGACATCACGCACCGCCTCGATCACGTAGTCCGTCTCAGGTTCTCGGGCTGAGGCATCGAAGCTCATCGCCGGGCTCCTCATGCCGCGGCGGGCCGCCGGGCCCACCGCTCGAACGCTGCCTGCACCGCCTGCGGCTCGCGGGCATGCCAGCGGTTGATGCCGCTGACCACCGCGAGGATCGACGCGCTCAGGATGCTCGTGTGCACGCCGACGCCGAACGCACTGCCCGCGGCACCGGGCCATGCCAGCTCCACGAAGGCCGCGGCCTGCGCATCCGAGCCGCCCTGCAGCGCGCGCTCCTCGTAGCCGTCGATGCGCACCGGCAAGCCGAGCGCATGCACGGCCGCGTCGAGCGGGCCGTTGCCGCTGCCGTGCAACTGCATGCGGCGGCCGTTCACGTCCACCGTCAACTGCATCTCGACGCGGCCGCCGTGCTCGTGGCTTTCATGAGAGACGTAGCGCAGCGGCTCGCGCGGTGCCAGGTACTCGTCGCTGAACAGCTGCCACAGGGCCGGCGCATTCAACTCGCTGCCGCTCGCATCCGCCACGCGCTGCACCGCGGCGCTGAACTCCACCTGCAGCCGGCGCGGCATCACCAGCCCGTAGCCCGACTCGAGCAGGTAGGCGATGCCGCCTTTGCCCGACTGGCTGTTGACCCGCACGATCGAGTCATAGGTGCGCCCCACGTCGGCCGGGTCGATGGGCAGATAGGGCACCTCCCACACCGCATCAGGCCGTTGTGCGGCCATGCCCTTCTTGATGGCGTCCTGGTGGGAGCCGGAGAAGGCGGTGAACACGAGGTCGCCGACGTAGGGGTGGCGCGGGTGCACGGGCAGCTGCGTGCAGTCTTCGACCGTGCGCGCCACCTCGTTGATCTGGGAATAGTCGAGCCCCGGGTGCACGCCCTGGCTGTAGAGGTTGAGCGCCAGCGTGACGAGGTCGACGTTGCCGGTGCGTTCGCCGTTGCCGAACAAGCAGCCTTCGACGCGGTCGGCACCGGCCATCACCGCCAGCTCGGCGGCAGCCACCGCCGTGCCGCGGTCGTTGTGCGGGTGCACGCTGAGCCACAGGCTGTCGCGGTGCTTCAGGTGCCGGTGCATCCATTCGATCTGGTCGGCGTAGACGTTGGGCGTGCTCATCTCCACCGTGGCGGGCAGGTTGACGATCGCCTTGTGCTCAGGCGTCGGTTGCCACACGTCCATCACCGCATCCACCACCTCGCGGGCGAATTCGAGTTCGGTGCCGCTGAACACTTCCGGGCTGTACTGGAAGGTCCACTGCGTCTCGGGCTGTTGCGCGGCAAGGTCGCGGATCAACGCGGCGCTGCGCACGGCCAGCGCGCGCACTTCATCGCGGCTCATGTCGAAGACGATGCGGCGAAAGGCCGGCGCCGTCGCGTTGTAGAGGTGCACGATCGCGCGCGGCGCGCCGCGCAGCGATTCGAAGGTGCGGCGGATCAGGTCTTCGCGCGCCTGCGTCAGCACCTCGATCGTCACGTCGGCGGGGATGCGGCCTTCCTCGATCAGCTTGCGCACGAAGTCGAAGTCCGTCTGCGAGGCCGATGGAAACGCCACCTCGATCTGCTTGAAGCCGATGCGGCACAGCATCTCGAACATGCGCAGCTTGGCGCTGCCGTCCATCGGTTCGAACAGCGCCTGGTTGCCGTCGCGCAGGTCGGTGCTCATCCAGATCGGCGGCTGCGTGATCGTTCGGTTCGGCCAGGTGCGGTCGGCCAAGGCAACGGGAGGGAAGGCGCGGTACTTCGTGGACGGTTGGCTCAACATGGTGCGGTGCTCGGTGGAAGTTGAAGGCGCAGAAACGACAAGGGCCAGCTCGGTGGCTGGCCCTTGATCGAAGGTGGTATTCGGGGGGAGAGATCAGCGGCGCGTGAGGCGCGGCTTCCAAGACCCGAGACGACCCAGACCCGCCAGCAATGAAGTGGCTAGGGTGAGTAGTAGCAGGGCCTTGGCGAAAGTCATGGCTGCAGTGTTGGCGAACAGGGCGGGCATTGTCAATCGGTCCACGCGAAAGTCCGGGCGGGACGGCCGGGCATGGCGGCCGGCACCGGTCGTGAAAAAAAGGGCCCGAGGCGGGCTCGGGCCCCAAGACGACAAGTGGGCTCAGACCGAGGAGACCCAGCGCGAGATCTCGTACATCAGCGCGGTCCATCCGGTGGCGAAGATCGCCATCCCGGCTGTCTGGCGCCAGTCTTCGGCAGTTGCGGCTTTGATGCGGCTCATGTCGGTACTCCTTGTGTTCGGTCGAGGGGCGCGGCCTCGTGGCCGCACCGGTGCTTACTGCGCGTTCGGCACGGTCACGCCCAGCTTGCGGGCAATGCCGTCGCCGTAGCGCGGATCGGCCTTCGCAAAATGCACCAGCTGGCGCTGGATGATGTCCAGCGGCACCCCGCGCATCGCGCCGGCGATGTTGCTCGTCAGACGGTCCTGCTCGTCGGCCTTCAACAGGCGGAACAGGTTGCCGGCCTGCGTGTACGGGTCGCCGTCGACCGTGTGGTCGTAGCGGTCCGCGTCGCCGCTGATCGCAAGCGGCGGCTCCTTGTAGGCCGGCGCCTGCTTCGGTGCGGAGGCATGGCTGTTGGGCTCGTAGTTCGGTGCGCGGCCACCGTTGCCGTCGAAGCGCATCGCGCCGTCACGCTGGTAGGTGTGGTACGGGCACTGCGGCTTGTTGACCGGCACCTGCTGGTAGTTGGTGCCCACGCGGTACAGGTGCGCATCGTGGTACGCGAAGATGCGCCCCTGCAGCATCTTGTCCGGCGAGAAGCCGATGCCGGGCACCACGTTGGCCGGCGAGAACGCGGCCTGCTCGACTTCGGCGAAGTAGTTCTCCGGGTTGCGGTTCAGCTCCAGCACGCCCACTTCGATCAGCGGGTAGTCCTTGTACGGCCACACCTTGGTCAGGTCGAACGGGTTCCAGCCGGTCTTCTTCGACCAGGTCTCGGCTTCCAGCTCGGGCATCACCTGCACGCACAAGCGCCACTTCGGAAAGTCACCGTTCTCGATCGCATTGAACAGGTCGCGCTGCGCGTAGTCGGGGTCTTCACCTGCCAGGCGCACCGCGTCGGCCACGCTGAGGTTCTTGATGCCCTGCATCGAGCGGAAGTGGAACTTGACCCAGTAGCGCTCGCCCGCCGCGTTGATGAAGCTGAAGGTGTGGCTGCCGAAGCCGTGCATGAAGCGGTAGCCGTCCGGCGTGCCGCGGTCGGAGAACAGCGTCGTGATCTGGTGCAGCGCCTCGGGTGAGTGGCTCCAGAAGTCCCACATCATCGTCGGCGACTTGAGGTTGGTCTGCGGGTCGCGCTTCTGGGTGTGGATGAAGTCGGGGAACTTGCTCGGGTCCTTGATGAAGAACACCGGCGTGTTGTTGCCGGCCAGGTCCCAGTTGCCCTCTTCGGTATAGAACTTGACGGCGAAGCCGCGCGGGTCACGTTCGGTGTCGGCCGAGCCCTTCTCGCCGCCGACCGTGGAGAAGCGCAGGAACACCGGGGTCTGCTTGCCCACGGCCTCGAACACCTTGGCGCGCGTGTACTTCGTGATGTCGTTCGTCACCGTGAAGGTGCCGTAGGCGGCGGAACCCTTGGCGTGCACCACACGCTCCGGCACGCGCTCGCGGTTGAAGTGCTGCAGCTTCTCGATCAGGTGGAAGTCCTGCAGCAGCACGGGGCCGCGCGGGCCGGCAGTGAGCGAGTTCTGGTTGTCGGCGACGGGGATGCCCGAAGCGGTCGTGAGGGTGGTGCGGGTCGTCATGGATGGCTCTCCTTGTGGGAATCGGCTTGAGGGCAGGGCTTGGGGCGTTCAGCGGGCTTCCGCCAGTGCGGCGAGCAGTTCGAGCAGCAGGTCGGGCATGGCAGGCTCCTTGGCTATTGCCTTGCGGCACTCAATTGATGTTGACGATCGATAGCTTAGAAACCCCCGCCCGGAATAGGAAGTTGATCTTTTCTGGTTGATCGATAGAAATTGCAAATGACCCTGCCGCCGCGGCGCGGTGGTGCAATCGCCACGTTCCACGACGAGGGAGAGCGATGCGGCTGAAGCACATCGAGGTCTTGCACGCGATCATGGTGGCCGGCACGCTGAGCGGCGCCGCGCGGCTGCTGAACGTGTCGCAGCCCGCCATCACCCAGACCCTGCAGCACGCCGAGCTGCAACTGGGCTATCTGCTGTTCAAGCGGGTGCGCAACCGCCTTGTGCCGACCCAGGAGGCGCTGGCGCTGTATGCCGAGGTCGACAAGCTCTTCGGCCAGCTGCAATCGGTGCGCACGCTGGCGGCCAACCTGCGCGACCCCGCCGAGCATGAGTTGCGCATCCTGATCCCGCCGTCGCTGTCGTCGCACCTGCTGCCGCTCGCGCTGAAGCGCTTCCGCAAGAAGTACCCGGCGGTGGCGCTGAACATCCGCACGCTGCACTCGCGCGACATCGCGCTGGCGATCGCGTTGCGCGAAGGCGACGTCGGTGTGGTGTACGGCACCCATCCGCATCCTTCCGTGGAGGAGACGCTGGTAGCGACCGGCCACCTCGTTTGCCTGTCGCCCGATGCACCAAAGGGGCGCAAGACCATCGAGCTGTCGGCGTTGTCCGGCAAACCGCTGATCCGCATCCACCCGCAAGACCCGATCGGCTTCGTGATCAACGACATGGTTCACCGCCTCGGCATCGAGTTCGTCGGCGGCATCACGGTACAGACCTACCAGACGGCGCTCTCGCTCGCCGAGCATGGTTTCGGCCCTGCACTCGTGGACGAGTTCACGGTGGCGGGCCGTCGCTCGGACTCGTTGGCCGTCTTGCGCGTGGAGCCCGCGGTACCCGTGCAACTGAACGCCCTGTGGCCCCAGGCTGGTGCGGAGCTGAGCGCATCGCGCTACCTCATCGAGTGCATCCGCCAAGTGGCGCAAGCCATTGTCGAGACACGCTAGGCGCCAACCATAAGCCTGCCTTATAGGCTGGCCCAGCTTTCGTATTGGCGTGGCACCGCGCTTGTCCCTACATTGCCTCTCATCCGCTGTTTCTTCCTGAGGGGTTCATCATGGGTCTGCGTTCTTCCTTCATCGCCCTGGCCGCCGTGGCGGCATGCACAGCTGTCTCTGCCCAGTCGGGCACCTTGGAGCGTGTCGCTCAATCCGGCGTCATCAAGGTCGGCTACCGCGAAAGCTCGGTACCGTTCAGCTACCTCAACGGCAACCAGCCTGTCGGCTTCGCGATGGATCTTTGCGCACGTATCGTCGAGGCCACCAAGGCACAGACGAAGCGCCCGGACCTCAAGGTCGAGTACCAGCCCGTCACGTCCCAGAACCGCATCCCGTTGATCCAGAACGGCACCGTGGACATCGAGTGCGGCTCCACGACCAACAACACCAACCGTCGCGAGCAGGTCGAGTTCGGCATCAACCACTTCTACACCGGCACCCGGCTGCTGGTGCGCAAGACGTCCGGCATCAAGAGCATCGACGACCTGAAGGGCAAGACGCTGGTGTCGACCACCGGCACCACCAACATCGCGCTGCTGCGCAAGTACCTGTTCGACCAGAAGCTCGACGCGCAGCTCGTCGCCGCGAAGGACCATGCCGACGCGATGCTCTACGTGGAGTCGGGCCGCGCGGCCGCCTTCGGCATGGACGACATCCTGCTCTACGGCCTGATGGCCAATGCACGCAACCCGCAGGACTGGGACGTGGCCGGCGATGCGATCCAGGTGGAGCCCTACGCGATCATGTTGCGCAAGGATGACCCCGCCTTCAAGAAGCTGGTCGACGACACGCTGCGCAGCGTCATCAAGTCGGGCGAGTTCGAGACGCTGTACAAGAAGTGGTTCCAGTCGCCGATCCCGCCCAAGGGCGTGAACCTGAACGTGCCGATCAGCGCGGAGCTGCGCAAGCACCTGAGCGCGCCGACCGACCGCCCTGCCATGTGATGGGTCGATTGCGGAGCCTGACGTGATCACTCTCCAACGCATCGGTGACGGCTCCCTGCCGCTGGTCGGCGTGCTGGGCGGCATGGGGCCGGCAGCCACGGCGGACTTCCACCGCAAGCTGGTCGCCGCCACGCCGGCCCGGCGCGACCAGGACCACGTGCCGCTGCTGATCCACTCGATCCCGCAGATCCCGGACCGTGCGGCGAGCATCCTCGACGGCGCCGATTCCCCGGCGCCGGCGCTCGTCTCGGTGGCGCGCAGCCTGCAAGCGGCCGGCGCCCAGCTGATCGTGATGCCGTGCAACACCGCGCATTTCTGGTACGACGAGTTGCGGCAAGCGATTCAGATCCCGGTGCTGCATATCGTCGACCCGGTGCTCGACGTGCTGTCGCAGCAGGCCGCGCTGCGCCGCGTGGGCCTGCTCGGGACGCGCGCCACCGTGGCCGCCGGCCTGTATGCCAGGCGCGCGCAGCAGCGCACGGACCGCATCCGCGAGATCGAGTGGGTGCTGCCCGGGCCGGTGCAGCAGCACGACGTGGTGGATGCGGGCATCGACGCCGTGAAGGCCGGGCACCTCGGCCGGGGCGAGTGGCTGCTGCGCGAAGCGGCCCGGCAACTCGTCGATGAGGGCGCCGAAGCCGTGGTGCTGGCCTGCACCGAGATACCCATCGTGCTGCAGCAGGCCGCGGTGCCGGTGCTCGACGCCACGCAACTGCTCGCCGAGGCCACCGTGCGCTGGGCCTTGCAGCACGCACGGCAAGCCATCGCGCACTGATCCTTCCTGCACGAAAGGCACTGCAATGAACGCACTTGCATGGGTGCGCCGGCATCGCCGCGCCTGGATGTTGCTGGGGGCGACCGCGATGGCATGCGGCACTGCCCATGCCGGTGCCGTGCTCGACCGCATACGGCAGGCCGGCACCATCGTGCTCGCGCACCGCGAGTCGTCGGTACCGTTCTCGTACGTCGGGCCGGATGGTCAGCCGATGGGCTACGCGCTCGACCTGTGCGCCCACCTCGCGGAGGCGGTGCGCAAGCAGCTCGGGCTGCCGGCCCTTGCGCGGCGCTACGTGACGATCACGCCTGCGAACCGGATACAGACCGTCGCGCAGGGCCAGGCCGACCTCGAATGCGGCTCGACCACCAACACTGCCGAGCGGCGCGAGCAGGTGAGCTTCACGGTGCCGCACTACATCACCGGCGCCCGCTATCTGGTGCGCGCGGACAGCCGCATCGACAAGCTGGAAGACTTCGAAGGCAAGCGCATCGTGTCGATCGCAGGCACTGCGCCGATGAAGGCCATCGTGCGCGCCAATGCCGAGCGCCTGCTGCGCATCACCGTGATCGAGGCGCCCGATCTCGACGCGGCCACCGCGATGGTCGAGCGCAAACAGGCCGATGGTTTCGTGATGGACGACGTGCTGCTCTACGGCCAGCGTGCCAAGAGCCGCCAACCCGAAGCGCTGCAGGTGGTGGGCAAGTTCCTGACCATCGACCCGCTCGCGATCATGCTGCCCAAGGGCGACACCGAGTTCAAGAAGTTGATCGACGGCGAGATGCGGCGGCTGATCTACAGCGGCGAGGCGCGCGCGATCTACGAGCGCTGGTTCGTGCAGCCGATCCCGCCCAAGAACGAGTCGCTCAACCTGCCGATGAACTACCTGCTGAAGGACTTCTGGAAGTACCCGACCGACCAGGTGCCGTATTGAGCGGCGAGTTCACGCCGACCTGCCGCCGAACAGCCCCACCGCGAACGAGAACGTCAGGAAGGCGAGCGTCGTCGACCACAGGATGATGCGCGCGATGCGGCCGTTGTCGGCGTCGTAGCGCTCGGCCAGCAGCGACACATTGCTCGCCGAAGGCAGCGCGGCGGCGAGCACCAGCACCGTCAGCGAGAAGTTGTCGAGCGGCACGCCCAGTTCGATGAACAGCAGCCCCATCGCCAGCACCAGGGCCGGGTGCACGAGCAGCTTGATGACGACCACCGGCACGATGTCGCGCGCCGGCGTGCGCGAGTGCGCGGCCTGGTTCGAGCGCCACAGCACCGCGCCGATCGTGAACAGCGCCACCGGCGTTGCCGAGGCGGCCAGCATCTTGACGATCTGGTCCACCGGCCCGGGCAGCGAAAGTTGCGTTACCGAGAACACCGCACCGAGCGCGATGGCCCACGGCAGCGGATTGCTCATCGCGCCCCGCAACGCCTTCTGGATGGCCTGGCGCAGGTCGCCGGCGTCATGCGTCTGCGCGAGCGCCAGGCACAGCGAGCTGGTGAAGAACAGGTCGGACAGCACCGTCATGATGACCGGCCCCGCCGCGCGGTCGCCCATCAGCGCCACCAGCAGCGGCACGCCCATGAAGCCGGTGTTCGGGAAGGCGGCGACCAGCGCGCCGAAGGCAGAGTCCTTCAGGCCGATACCCGAAGCGAGCGAATGGGCCACCGTGGTGAACACCACCAGCATCGCGCAGCCGACGTACAACGCCAGCCACACCGGGTTCAGCAGTTCGGCGATGGGTGTGCCCGCGCCGAAGCGGAACAGCATGCACGGCAGCGCGAAGAACAGCACATAGGCGTTGAGCCCCGGGATGGCCGCTTCCGGCAGCACCCGGGCGCGCGCGGCAAGGTAGCCGCACAGCACCAGCGCGAAGAAGGGCAGGGTGACGTTGAAGATCGCTTGCATGCGGGCCGCAGTATCGCAAGCAGGCCGCCCGCCAGGCTGAACGGCCACTGAACAGTCGCCGCCGGCGTGCGATATGGCGCGGCCGGCGGGCCGCAACCGGCCCGGCCCCTTCTGTCATCCCGGCACGGGCACGCCCTCGAGCTTCAACTGCGACAGGAACTCGCTGCGGTTGTCGGCGTCACCGTGGATGTGCCAGCCGAACAGCGTGGTGTGCTCGAAGGGGCTCCAGACGTTGCTGCCGTCGTCCTTGGGCTGGCCGTCGGTCTCGTCGTACCACCCCTGCGAAGCTTCGACCAGGAACTCGGCCTTGTCGCCACCCTTGGCAGCCACCTCGTTGAGGTAGTCCAGGAAGCCGTCGGGCCGCCCGCCGGATGCGAGGAAGGTCTTGTAGGTCACCTGCAGGTTCGAGACCTCGCCGATGTCCTGCTCGTACTCGCCGGGGCGGCCTTCGAAATGCTTGACCTTGTCGCCGTCGTAGTCCTTCCTGCCTTGCAGCAGCTCGATCATGGCGTCGTCCCGGAGGCCCATCTTCTTGAGCACCGCCGCGTCCGCCACGCCCTGTTCCGCCAAGGCGGTGTCGAGGGCGAGCTTCAGCTGGGGCGACGCCGTACCCCGTGTACCGAAGCCGCCCGCGCCGGACGCCACGAACTCGTCGTACAGCACCGCGGCATCGCCGTTCGCGTCGGCCTGGAACTGGATGTTCTCGGCTGCAGTGCGCGCCAGCGTGCGCAGTTGCTCTTGCTCCACCTCCTCGATGCCGGACAGCCCGCGCTTGTCCAGCGCCTGGTCCAGCGCGTCCTTCAGTTCTGCAGAAACCTTGCCCGGCGTGCCGTATCCGCCGACACCCGAACGTATGAAACTGTCGTAGACCTGCTGCGCCGGGCTGTCGCTCGTGAGCATGTAGTGCGACGCGCTGAGAGCCAGTGTCTCGGGTGTGCGGTACTCCTTGGGGCTGAGCAGCACGGGCCGACCGGAGGCCGGGTCATGGCCCTCGACTTCGAGCTCGCTGTCCCTGTTGATGCGCCCTGTCCCGGACACAGACCAGTTGTCGCCCTGCACACGCAGGGTCTCGACCGGGGCGGCGTCGCTCCCGCCACCTTGCTGCGTATGGTGCGCGCCCGACAGATAGACCTCCTGCCCGGCGAAACGCACGAGTGTCGTGCCGTCTTCCCAAGACTCCAGCAACTTCAACCCGTCGGTGCCCTGCCCGGGTCGGAGCACCTTGTCCTGCGAATCGCGCAGGCGGAAGGTGCCGGGCTCGAACAGCTCCGAGATCCGGAAGGTGCCCAGCGTGTTCTCCTGCGCGTCGCGGAACACGACCTTCGACCAGCCCAGCGTGGCGTGCGACACCACCATCGACCCGATCGGCTTGCCCTGGTCCGCCTTGTCGAAGACCTCCATCGTGGTCGAGCCGTCCTTGCCCATGGTGAACTTGTAGCGGGTGCCGTCACTGCCGGTCGTATCCCAGGTCTTGTCCTTCAGGATGGTGGGACTCCAGCGCAGGCTGCCGTCGTCGGTTGGCTGGGGCAGACCCGGGTCCGGACGCGGGACCGGCCGTGCCGGCGGGTTCTGCGCAAAAGATGCCGGTGCCGTGTGTGCACCGTGCGCTGGTGCGAGCGGGGGCCGGCTGGGCATGTTCAGCGCGGGCTGGAGCATGGGGTTGAACCCTGCCGCGGCAGAGGTGTGGGCAGCGGAAACGAGCACGGATGAACCTTTCTTCGGTGGCAGGACCGGGGGAACGGGGAAACAGGCAAGCTTAGGAACGCCGGTTCCCGGTATCAACTACGAAGGTTCGGTGATCCGCCGGCTGCGGCAGCGGGTTGCAGGCGTCGTTGAAGGGGTGGGGAAGCACAAGACGGCGAGCTGTTTTCGATCGACACCGCACACCTACGCCGCCTTGCCCCGCCGCTGTTTGCGTTCCTTCTCCATTGCACGGCGCTGCTTGAGCGTGTAGACCGGCGTGGGCTCCTTGCTGTAGGGGCCATGGCGGCGGGGTACGACGGGCTCAGGTCGGATGTGCTTTGCCAGTTCTTCGCCGCTCAGGCTGGCGCCGCCGACGCTGGCGAGGATTTCCGGGGGCCACTTGGGCTCGAGCTTGGTCCAGTGCGCCAGGCCGCGCAGCAGGCCGGCGGGCACGGTGAGCGGCAGCAAGATGAAGCACGCGAGGCCGAAGGGAATGGTCAGGAACCACATGCGGTGCAGCGACTCACCCGTCCAGTGCGCCCAACTTCCCGGACCCAGTAGCGGCTGATTCCACGTGAGCGCACCCCAGAACGACATGCGGCTCTGGTCCTGCCACAGGTGATCACCCGGTGCCAGCGGCGGGCCCTGGTGCTGCATGTAGCGGCGGATGTGCTCGAAGCGCTGCTCTGCCGCTTCGGTGCCGACGTAGCGGTCGGTGTAGCCCACACCGACGCGAGCCACCACCTTGTGGCTGCCCGGCGATTCGGTGAAGGCCAGCATCAGCAGCATCTCCTGGCGCGGCAGGTTGGCGTTGCCGAGCACGGTCAGTTCAGCCACTTCGGCGCGGACGCAAGACCAGTCATAGGTATGGATGCTGTGGTGCGTGAAGCCGAACCAGCGCCAGAACTCCCAGATCGCGGTGCCCTCGTCGAGGAAGACGTGGACTTTGCCAAGGGCCCGGTTGAACAGGACGGGTTGGTAGCGGTAGCCGACGAAGTCGAGGCGGGCAAGGAAGAGGCCGAAGAGTACAAAAATCAGTGTGACCCACGTGTATGGACCGCTTAACCCGTCGGTCTGCGCGCTTACCAAAAAGAAAACGAAGAAGATGAGTGCTCCGCCTCCGCACCCGGCCGCCAACATGCCTTCAGCCTCCGTCGTTTGATCGATGAACTGAATGCCGTGTGGATAAACCTTGTGGATCGTCCCATGCGCGTGCGCTCTTCCGCTGGTGGCTTGATCCAATGGAGGTAACACCGTGTGCGGCAGGGCATTGGGTGGGTCCAGGGGTAGAGGCGGGGCCGTGTTGGAATTCATCAGTCCTTCTTCCAGATGCGGTCTTCTGCGATCTTTGTGACGCCACGGTTGCCGAGGAGCGGTTGGTTTGCCACACGGTGCTTGGCGTTCCAGAGTGTGAAGGTGAGACGGACGGCCTCCACCTCACTGTCTACCGGTATGCGACGCACGGCCTCGAAGATGCCGCCGGATTCCTGCACGTCGGCCATTTCGCCTTCAGCGATGCGACCTATGAGCTCGCCGTCAAGCTTGTCGTAGCCGTCGAGCGCAAAGCTCACGGCGTATCGCTTTGGGTCCCACTCGATGGTCTGTAGGCGAACGGTGACGACATCGCGCTCGGTGACGTTGTCTTGCCACTCCAACTCGGCGCGGAACCCGCGCGCCAGCGTTTTGAACGCCAACATCTCGTCTTCCAAGCTGGCGAATTTTGCCAACGTACCGAGATCCTCCCCGTAGCCAAAGTAGCTGCGCTCAAGGAACACTTCGTTCTCGTCGTCTTCCTGCATGGCGGCGTAGATGCCGATGCCCACGCCGGTTACCCACGCGAACATGCCCAGCCCCGTCAGCATCGAGCCCACGCCGGCTGCTGCGAAGCTGCTGGCGAAGCGAATCCCCAAGACTTTCACCATGCCTCGAACTCCGGCTTGCGTTAGTGCAGAAGCACGGTATGACGTCCAACCACCGAGAAATATGGCACCGAACCCAGCAAAGTGAAATGCAGCAGATCCGAGATATAGCAAGGCGGCATCCTTATCACCCCTCTCCCATCGCCCTCTTGACTTTGCGAAGTTCACCACTGAATCCAGCAGTGCCCCAGCACCGCCAGCCCACCCCGCCCCCAACCCCAGCCTGAGATACGCCTTCGGCAACTGGCTCACCAGCACCCCGGCCGTCGGCGTGCCCGCCTTCGTCAATGTCCTGGGTGACAGCAGTATCGCCCCCAGCTCCAACCCCACGCCGAACATCCCGACCGCGGCCGACAGTGCCGAGGCGGCCGCATCGACCTGCGCCCAACCGCCCGCCTTGCCGAATTCGTCCAGCGCAAAGCAGAACGCGTTCCATTGCAGGAAGAAGACGAACCCGTGCCCCGCCATCGATGGCAGGGAGCCGCGGTAGTTCTCTGCTGCGGTTTCACCCCAGGCCTTGAACAGCTCAGCCCGCGTCTTCGCCTGCTCCTGGAA
The DNA here is from genome assembly GCF_946480305.1 of uncultured Caldimonas sp. The sequence continues at coordinate 71,255 of NZ_CAMLJQ010000016.1, read as the reverse complement.
CACCTGCCGTGCAAAGTCCTCCGGCAACGCGAGGGGGGGCTGCGGCAGGCCGAGTAGGTTGCCGCCGGCCACTTGCAGCATGCCCGGGCCGATCTTGTGGCCGCGCTTGGCAAGTGCTTCCACCACGTCCTGTTCCAGTATCAGCGGCACGGTCAGCTTGTCGGGGTGATCGCTGTTCTCGATGGCGCGGCGCAACTCGGCCTGCCCGATGGACTTCGCGCTCTTCTGGCTCTGGCGTCGGCGCTCGCTGTGCTGGTTGGTCTTGAGTTCGAACGCCGGAACGTTGCGCAACGGGTCGGAGGCCGCATTGGCAAAGGCATGGTTTTTCCACACCACGTTGATGCGCAGCATCTTCTCGCCGGATTCGATGTAGTGCAGCAGGCCCATCACATTGGTCCAGATGACCTGCTTCTGGCGCACCTGCATCACCGAGTCCACCAGCCCCAGCTTCTGTGCTTTGCGGGCGTCGTGGGCCAGCTCGTGCATCTTGGCGAGCGCCTGTTGGGCGGCCTGGTTGAGCAGTTCGGTGTGCTGTCGCATGCCGCGCAGCTGCAACTGGATGCCTTGCCCGGCTTGCTCGTAGGCGGTGCGTACGCCCTGAGCGCCGGTATAGAGGTCGGCCCGCAGCCCATGGTCCGGGTCATCGCCGGCCACCAGATCCCAGAAGTCGTACTGCCCGACCAGCGCCTCGGCGATCCAGTGGCTCTTGTCCTTCGGATCCTTCTGGAACTGCACGATCATGTGCTTCAGGCTCGCTTCCGAGCAGGCGCCACCGGCGTAGCAGCGTGCGGTGTCTTCCATCCGGTTGGCGGCATCGATGAGGTGCGCCTCGATCTGATCGCGTTGCAGCTTGGCCTTGCGCAAGGCGCTGTTGTCGAGGTGGGTGTGGCGCAGGGCAACTGCAAGCAGCGGCGAATCGAGCCATGCCACGTGATCGGTATCGCGTGCCTGCGTCAGGTCTTGCCACTCCTTCTCTTCTTCTTTCCACTTCTTGTTGGCGGCTTCCACGCGGCCCCAGTCGATGTGGCTGTTGTAGCGCTCGATGCGCTTGCGCGCGTCGGCCTCGGCAATGTCTTTCAGGCCCTGCTGCACGGCGGTGCTGGGCCACGTGACGCGGTAGCGTTCGACATCTCCCTTCAGGCGCTCGTAGGTGGTGCCTTTCGGGTTGTAGGGCCTGCCGGTCTTCTTTTCGTGTTCGAGGATCTTGCGGTACTCGTCGCCGCTGATTACTTGTGTATCGCGGTATGCGCCATGCTGGAACATCCGCTTCTGCTTTTGATGTTCTGCGTCGCGCACCCATTCGCGTATGTAGGCCGCGTTCAGCAGGGACTGGCGCTCCCACGGGCGGTTCGGGTCAGCGCCATAGCCCTTGGCGGTGGGCCCGCCGGCGGCCCAGCGCTCCCTGGCGGCCAGCGTGGCCAGGCGTATGGTGTTGTGCTGTTCCGCCACGCCGATCGGGTCGGGGACCATGACGATCAGCGATTTGCCCACGTAGAGCTGCGGGTTGTTGGCCGGGCTGCCGGCTTTCTCGATGGCTCGCACCAGCTTCTCGAACTGCGCTCCCTGGCCGTATCGTTGCCCGTCGAGTGGGCGGATCGCCAGCCCGAAAGCGCTCAGGTACGCAGCGTCCGGTTGCTGAACGAAATCGGCCACGTTGTGTTCGAGTGCCGCTGCATTGAAGGGCAGGCACCCTGCCGGAGCGCCGCCGTTCTGCAAGATGGCCTGCGGGTTGAGGCTGCGGCCGAGCAGGGTGCGGATCTTGGCCAGGACGGGTTTGCCGTCAGGGCCTGTGGCGCCGGTAGGCACTTCGGGGTTGTCCGCGAGTCGGCGCAACACGTCCGGCGCCCACAGGCGTGCCGAATACGCCACCCACACCTCGGCCAAGGCACCGGCCCCTTGCACGTTGATCAGCGAGGCAGGCAGGTTGGCGGCGCCTCGCGAGCAGAAATTCTGCGGCGGGTCGATGAACGCGCTGTACTTGTTGGCGTATTGCTCGATGCTGACCTGATTCAGTATCTTGCGGGTCAGCCCGGCTTCGTCGATCTGCCACACGTCCCAGCGCTGGCGCTGAGGGAAGTACACGAAGAAGAACCCGGCCCTTGCGATGCGTGCCACCGGCGTGGTCGCCACGCGCTTGAGCGAGCCGAACTCCGCATCGAAGGCCGGAGACCAGGCATAGCCCGCCTGCTTGAGTGCGTTCGCGTGCTCGTTCGGCACGACCGAGGGTGTCACGACGAGCAGTTGCAGGTCAGCGCGGTGGCAGGGTTGGCAATCGGCCTTGCAACTGTGCGGTGGCGTTCCTGCAACGGCGTCGGCGGCCTGGGAAAGGGCGTTCTTCTTGATCTCGATGGCGGTCGTGCTGGACATGCTTCTCCCTTGCAATGGCGTTGTGTTGTGGGTGTGGCGGGCGTCCTACGCGGGGTGTGCCGTGCCGTAGCGCAGCCAGAATTCGTCGGGCAACTCAGCGAGTGCATCGCGAACGGCAACGCCGGCTTGTTTGCATCGCGCCACCGCGTGCCCGAACACCGGGTCGCGCGTGGCGGCGGGCGCCAGTTGAAGCGACAGCATGGCGTAGAAGGCCATGTCTTCTGCATCCAGGCCGTGGCGGTGAGCTTCGCTCAGTTGCTGGTGAACCCGTTGCAGGGCGTCGGCCGGCAGGTCGCGCCCATTGCGCTCGAGCTGCGCGGCCCATTGGTTCAGCAGATGATGGGCCGGCACCACTTGCGCCAGCCGATCCCACTGCTCGGCTGTCGGCAGGGGAACGTGGGGGGACGCGAGCATCTCCTCGGGCGTTGATGGCACGGGCCCTCCGGGCGCGCCCGTGTAGGTGTGCAGACCGCCCCGGCCATCGGGCACAAACCATGCGAGCCGGTCGCCCAGCAGGAGGTGGCGCTGCGCATCGCTGAACGTCGACCACAGGTGTTGCATCAGCAGAGGGTCGTGCCACCTCAGCCAATGCTCTCGTTTGCGCGGGTCTTGCTTGCGGCCGTGGGTCGAAAAGCGCAACGCAATGGTCTCGGCGCGTTCGGGCGAGACGATCCACCCGCACACGGCGTGTCTCGTCGCATCCTGCGTGCCGTTCACGAGCGCGGGGTCCGGCAGGGCGCCTTCAAAGGCTTCGGCGTGGGCGCGGGTGATGCTGTCCTCGAACAGCGGGTCGTCGAGCGCGGCGTCAGTCTCGAGCAGGTAGCTCGCAACACGGCGGCAGTCGAGCGTCACCACGCGGGGCCACGTCGCTTCCTCCAGCTGCCAGCGGCTTGGCGGGCGGATGAATGCCTGCTCGCGGCGCTGCTCATGCGCCAGGCCCAACGGGTCGGCCAGTTCGGGCGAGTACAGCAAGTGGATGTTCGCATTGGCGATGGGGGCCTTGGCGGCTTTCAACTGCGCAAGCACAGCGGCGCGGAATTGCGTGAGGTTCATAGGGAGCTGAGGGGCGTGGTACGTCCCAGGCGCGTTGCTTTCACAGGCGCGGAAGTTTCCACAATATGCAGCGGTGCGGCTCCCCTGCTTTTGGGGGATGGACCGTCCGTGATGGAACCCTCTTGTCGTGCAGCCGCCGACGCTTGCCCCGCAGTCCTGCGCACCGTGACAGGAGACCGAGCGACGAGCTGTGCCGTGGTGCACAAAGCCGGCCGGCGCGGATCTCGCTGATGCAACCCGCTTCTGTATCATCCTTCGCTTCGCCGCCGTCCGAACGGCGCGCCGTCCGCCCAGCCACTTTCCGTGTCCTCCGCCCCACCCAGCCTCAACCCCGCACAGCTCGAAGCCGTCCACTACCTGCAGGGGCCCTGCCTCGTGCTGGCAGGCGCCGGCTCGGGCAAGACGCGCGTGATCACGCACAAGATCGCGCGGCTGCTGCAGGCGGGCTACGAGCCGGGGCAGATCGCGGCGATCACGTTCACGAACAAGGCTGCGGAAGAAATGCGCGAACGCGCCAAGGGCCTGGTGGGGCCGCGCGCGGCCAAGCATCTGGTCATCAGCACCTTCCACTCGCTGGGCGTGAAGCTGCTGCGTGCCGACGGCCAGCGGCTGGGGCTGAAGGAGCAGTTCTCCATCCTCGACAGCGACGACGTGCTGTCCATCCTGCGCGATGCCGGCAGCACCACCGACGCAGCACTGGCGCGACGCTGGCAATGGACCATCAGTCTGTGGAAGAACCAGGGCTACAACAGCGACCAGGCCGAGGCCGTGGCGCAGAACGATGACGAGCGCGTGGCGGCCCGCGTGATGCGGTTGTACGAGGAGCGGCTGCTCGCCTACCAGGCGGTCGACTTCGACGACCTGATCGGCCTGCCGCTGAAGCTGCTGCAGCGCGACGACGAAGCGCGCGCCAAATGGCAGAACACGCTGCGCTATGTGCTGGTCGACGAATACCAGGACACCAACGCGGTGCAGTACGAGCTGCTGAAAGCGCTGGTCGGCGAGCGCGCGATGTTCACGGCCGTGGGCGACGACGATCAGTCCATCTACGGCTGGCGCGGCGCGACGATCGAGAACCTCAAGCGCCTGCCGCAGGAGTACCCGCAGCTCAAGGTGATTCCGCTGGAGCAGAACTACCGCTCCACCGGCAGCATCCTGCGCGCGGCCAACAACGTGATCGCGGCCAACCCCAAGATCTTCGAGAAGAAGCTCTGGAGCGAGTACGGCGACGGCGAACCGGTGCGCGTGGTCGAGTGCGACAACGAGGAGCACGAGGCCGAGCGGGCGGTGGCGCGCATCCAGTCGATCCGTGCCGGTGCCACCACGCAGGCGCCGGCCGAGTGGAGCGACTTTGCGATCCTCTACCGCGCCAACCATCAGGCGCGCATGCTGGAGCAGGCACTGCGCAAGGCGCAGATCCCGTACAAGGTCTCGGGCGGTCAGAGTTTCTTCGACCGGGCCGAGATCAAGGACCTCTGCGGCTGGCTGCGGCTGCTCGTCAACAACGACGATGACCCGGCCTTCCTGCGCGCGGTGACCACGCCCAAGCGCGGCATCGGCCACCAGACGCTGGGGCACCTGGGCGAGTTTTCGGCCAAGTGGAAGGTCAGCCTGTTCGAGGCGCTGTTCGCCGACTCGCTGAGCACGGCAGTCAATGCCCGCGCGATCGGCTCGCTGCACGAGTTCGGCCGCTACGTGAACGACCTCGAATACCGCTTCCGCCACACGGTGGGCAGCGAGGCGGCCAAGCCGGTGCTGCTGGAGTGGCTGAAGGAGATCGGCTACGAGCAGCACCTGTACGACGGCGAAGACAACGAGAAGATCGCCGCCAACCGCTGGCAGAACGTGCTCGACTTCATCGACTGGGTCGCACGCCGCTGTGGCGGCCAGATCGAGACCGAGGGCGGCGTCACCGAGGAAACCGAGCGCAAGAGCATTCTTGACGTGGCTCAATCGATCTCGGTGATCCTGAGCCTGGCCGAGCGCGGCGGCGACACCAACGTCGTCACGCTGTCGACGCTGCATGCCTCCAAGGGCCTGGAGTGGCCGCACGTGGTGCTTGCGGGCGTGAACGAAGGGCTGCTGCCGTTCAAGAGCGAAGACGAAGAGATGACCGCGCACCGGCTCGAAGAAGAGCGCCGGCTGATGTATGTGGGCATCACGCGCGCGCGCACCACGCTGGCCGTCAGCACCCTCAAGCGGCGCAAGAAGGGCCGCGAGTTCGTGCAGGGCATCCCCAGCCGCTTCATCGGCGAGATGAAGCTCGACGAGAAGACGATGAAGGAAGACCCGCGCGAGAAGCTCAAGGCGCTGCGGGCCGAGTTCGCCAAGCGGGCGGCGCAGTCCAAGGCGGCGTAGCACCGGGGGCCGGCGCGCCTTCCCCGGTGAAACACCCGTTGCCAGCGGCGGGGCGGCGGTCCCTAATGGCTGCATGAGCAGCAGAGGGACATCGGAGAGGGAACCCCCCCGCACGCAGACGGACCTTCCCATCTTCCAGAATCACCGGCACCAGATCTACCGCGGGTGGGATGCGCAGCGCGAGGCGTCCGTCATCGTGAAGCTGACGGCCGGAGAGCTGCCGTCGGCGCACGCCATCGCGACCCTGCGGCACGAATACGAGATGCTGCGTGCGGTGCGCATGGTCGGGGTCGTGCGGGCCCTGGCGCTGGAGCGGCGTGGCAACGGGCTGGCGCTCGTGCTCGAGGACGCGGGGCCGCAGAACCTGCGGGAGCGCTGCGCGGCCGGCGGCGTGACGCTCGAGCTGTTCTTCGAGTGGGCCGAGCAGTTGGTGCACATCGTGCGGCGCCTGCACGACAAGCCCATGGTGCATCGCGACATCAACCCGTCCAACCTGGTGTGGAACGAACAGACCCGCCGCCTGACGCTGATCGACTTCGAACTCGCGACGCCGTTCCGCACCGCGTCCATCGCCGATCCCGAGTCGGCGGACGCGAGCGGCACCTGGGCCTACCTGTCGCCGGAGCAGACCGGCCGCACCGGCCGCTCGGTGGACTACCGCACCGACTTCTATTCCATCGGCGCCACGTTCTATGAACTGCTGACCGGCGCACCGCCCTTCGATTCGACGGACGTGCTCGAGGTGATCCACGGTCACCTGGCGCGCCGCCCGGTGGCGCCCCATGAGCGCGATCCCAAGGTGCCGCAGCTGGTGTCTCAGATCGTGCTCAAGCTGCTCGCCAAGGCGCCCGAGGAGCGCTACCAGACGGCAGCCGCACTCGCGGCCGATCTGCACGAAGCGGCGCGGCGCTGGCTGGTGCATGGGCGCATCGACCCGTTCCAGCTGGCCCGCAACGACGTCTCCGGCGAACTGGTGCTGCCCGAGCGGCTGTATGGGCGCGAGGCCGAATCGACGGCATTGTTGAATGCTTTCGAGGAGGCGCGCAACGGGGCATGCCGCTTCGTGCTGGTGGGCGGGGCGGCGGGGATCGGCAAGACCGCGCTGGTCAATCACGTGCGTGCGGCGGTGGCGGCCGAGCGCGGCACGATGATCTCCGGCAAGTTCGACCAGCTGCCGCAGGGCACGCCGTACCCGGCTTTCGTGCAGGCGATGCAGATGTTCGTGCGGCAGGTGCTGGTGCAGCCCGAGCCGGTGGTGCGGCGCTGGCGCGAGCGGTTGTCCGCTGCGCTCGCAGACAACGCCCGCGTCGTCACCGAACTGCTGCCGGCGCTGGAGTTCCTGATCGGCGAGCCGCCGCCCTTGCCCGACCTCGGTCCGCTGGAGTCGCGCACGCGCTTCAACCTCACGTGGACGGCCTTCCTGCAGGCGTGCGCCGGGCCGGAGCATCCGCTCGTGCTGTTCCTCGACGACCTGCAGTGGGCCGACGCCGCGTCGGTCGACCTGGTGCAGCGCCTGCTCGACGACAGTGCCAGCGCGCACCTGATGGTGCTCGGCGCCTGCCGCTTGCGCGAGGTGGAGCCGGGCCACGCGCTGCATGCGCTGCTCGAGGCGCGCCGCGACACCTGTCTGCAGCTGGAGCTCGGCTCACTGGAGCTCGCGGCCGTGACCGAGCTGTGTGCCGATGCATTGAAGTGCGAACGTCAACGCGCCACCGGGCTCGCCAGGCTGCTGGTGCGCAAGACGGCCGGCAACCCGTTTTTCATCCGGCGGGTGCTGCAGACGCTCACGCAGGAGCAGCGCATCCAGTTCGACCGCTCGCTCAACCTGTGGGTGTGGGACGCGGAAGCGATCGAGCAGGTCGAGATCGCCGACAGCGCCGTCGAGCTGATGGTGCAGTCGATCGAACGCCTGCCACCTGCCACGCGGCATCTGGTACAGGTCGCCGCGTGTGCCGGGCACCAGGCGGCGCTGCAACTGCTCTCGCAGGCCTCGGGCCTGGCCGCGGTGGAGGTGGCGCGTGAACTGGTGCCGGCGCTCGATGCGGGGCTGCTGCTTCCGTTGCACGATGCGTTTCGCCTGCCGCGCAAGCGTGGACCGCTCGACCTGCGGCTGCAGGAGCTCGCCGCCGCGTACCGTTTTGCGCACGACCAGGTGCAACGGGCCGCCTACACCATGCTCGACGAGCCGGCCCGCGCGCGCCTGCACCTGCAGCTGGGCCGGCTGCTGCTGGAGCGCGACAGCGAGATCGGTTCCGACGACAGCCTGTTCGAGGCGGTGGACCAGCTCAATGCCGGCATCCAGGCGTTGCCCGACCTCCCGTCACGCGTGCAGCTCGCCCACCTCAACCTGCGTGCCGGCGGCAAGGCGCAGGCGCGCGCCGCACATGACGCGGCCCTCGAATACTTCCGTGCCGGTCTGCGATGCCTGCCGCTCGACGACGCCTCCTGGCGCGCGGACGAGGCGCTCTGCCTCGTGCTGTACCGCGAATCGGCACGCTGCGCGCAATCGATCGGCGAACACGCGCGTGCCGAAGAATGGGCCCGGCACGCGCACCGCTACGCCCGCACCGCGTTGGAGCACAGCGAGCTGTTGTCGATCCGGCTGCGCGTGGCGGATATCTCCGGCCGTCCCCAGGAGGCCTTGCGTTGGGGGCGGCTGGCGCTGCGACTGCTCGGCGACCGCCTGCCTCTGCACAACGCCAGCAGCGCGTTGGCGCAGGCGCAGCACGAACTGCGGTCGCACCTCGCGCAGAACCCGCCCGACGCGTTGACCCGCATGCCGGAGATGCGCGACGAGACGATGCTTGCGCGGGTGAGCCTGCTCACCGACCTGGCATCGCCGTCGTTCTGGTCGAAGCCGGAGCTGCTGCCGCTGGTGATGCTGCGCGCGCTGAACCTCGCGCTGGCACACGGCCGCTCGACTTCGGCTGCGTATGCCTGCATCAGCTATGCAACGCTGCACGGCCTGCTCACCGGCGACGACCTCACCGGCCGGGCCCTGGGGCGCACCGCACTCGCGTTGGCACGGCTCTACAAGGAGCCCACGGTCACCAGCCGCGTGCTGCACCTGTACGGCTGCTTCATGAGTTACTGGTGGGAGCCCATCCAGCAGGCGGAAGACTACTTCCGCGAAGCGCAGCGGGCCGGCCTGGCGGGAGGCGACATCCACTTCGCCGTGGCGGCGCACGCGCACGCCGTCACGGCCATGTGGGTGGCGGGGCAGGATCTTGCGACGGTCCAGCGGGCAGCCGAGAACGCGCTGGCGGTCGCGCGCCGGTTGGGCGTGGTGCCGCAAAGCTTCCAGGTCTCGCTGCGCCTGCGCTCGGCGCAGCTGTTGCAGGGGCAGCCCGGTGCGCCCACGCGGTTCGACGAAGGCGAGTACGACGATGCCGTCGTGGAACGTCTGCCGGGCGCGGACAGCCTGCCGATGCGCGCCATCTACCAGTTGGCACGGGCAGAGGCGGCCTACCTGCTGGGCGACGAGGCCACGGCCCTTGAGGCCATCGGCAAGGGCGTGACCCTGAGCGAGCCGATGGGCACCTTGATCGAGCGGGCGGACATGGTCGCGTTCAACGTGCTCATCCGCGCTCGCAGCGACCCCCGTGGCCGTGGCGCCGATCGCAGTGCGTGGCGCAGCGAACTCGGCGCCGGGCTGGCGCAGCTGCAGCAGTGGGAGCGGCGTTGTGCCGAGAACTTCCGTCACCTGCGCGCGCTGGCCGAGGCCGAGATCGCACGCGTCGATGGCGACCGGTGGCGGGCCCTGCAGCTCTATGGCGAAGCGGCCGACGCGGCGCGGCAGCAGGGGGTGGTTCACCAGGAGGCGCTCGCCAACGAGTTGGCAGGAAGATTTCTTCAGGCGCAGGGCGAGCGGCGCCTGGCCGCATTCCATCTGCGCGTCGCCAGGGAGTGCTACCGGCGCTGGGGCGCTCAGGCCAAGGTCCGGGCGATGGAGGCCGAGCATCCGGATACCTTGCGCCCGGGCACCGCTGCCACGCTGACCTCCACCGACGGCCTGACCAGCACCGGCGGCAGCGGCACGGTCGATGCCGTCACGCTGATGCGTGCGGCGCAGGCCCTCGCAAGCGAGATCGAGCTGCCGCGCCTGCTGGAGCGCCTGCTGCGCGTGCTGCTCGAAACCACCGGTGCCGAGCGCGGGGCACTGCTGCTCATGGAAGACGATGGCGAGCTGTTGTTGCGCGCGCAGGGTCACGCCCCGGCCGACGGCGAGATCGAGTGCGTGCTCGACCCGCAGCCGCTCGACGCCGAGCAACTGCCGCTGTCGCTGTTGCAGTACGTGCGCCGCACCCGTGAGCCGACAGTGCTGGCCGATGCCGCGGGCGAAGGGCTGTTCGCCACCGATGCCTGCGTGCGAGCGCGGCGCATCCGCTCGGCGTTGTGCCTGCCGGTGCTCAAGCAGGGCCAGCCGCTCGGGCTGCTCTATCTCGAGAACAACCTGCAGACCCACGTGTTCACGCCCGGGCGGGCGGAGCTGGTGCGGCATCTGGCGGCACAGCTGGCGATCTCGCTGCAGAACAGCCTGCTCGTCGAGCGCTTGCGGGCCGAGGTGGAGCGGCGCGCGCGCACCGAGCAGGACCTGCGTCGCAGCCAGGAGCTGTACTCGGCGATGGCGCGTCACTTTCCCAACGGTGCGGTGCTGCTGTTCGACCGCGAGCTGCGCTACCTTCTGGCCGAAGGCACCGGGCTCGAGCCGGCCGGCCTGGACCGCGAGCAGATGGTGGGCCGCACGATCTGGGAGGTGTTCGGCGACGTGGTGGCCGAGCGCATTGCGCCCGACTACCGGAGGGCGCTGGCCGGCGAGGTGCGCACCGACGAGGTGGCGTATCGCGGCCGCGTCTATGCCACCTACTGCGTGCCGGTGCGGGACGAGCGCGGCGAGATCGCCTTCGGCATGGTGATGACGCAGGACATCTCCGAGCGCAAGCGCGCCGAGGAGCAGCTGCAGCTCGCCGGCAAGGTGTTCGAGGGGACGGCCGAGTCCATCGTGGTGACCGATGCGCAGCAGACGGTGCTGTCGGTCAACCGCGCGTTCACCCAGCTCACCGGCTATGAGCCGGATGAGGTGCAGGGCATGCGCCACGCGCTGCTGCAATCCAGTGCCGCGCCGGGCACGCAGCCGGAGGTGGTGCATGCCGCGTTGCAGCACGATGGGCATTGGCAGGGCGAGGTGTGGGGGCGCCGCAAGGACGGCGGCGTGTTCCCGCAGTGGCTTGCCACCACCGCGGTCAAGAACACGCAGGGCGAGGTGACGCACTACGTGTCGATCTCCTACGACCTCTCGGAGCGCAAGGCCGCGGAGGAGCGCATCCACTTCCTGGCCTACTACGACGCGCTGACGCAGCTGCCCAACCGGGTGCTGTTGCTCGACCGCCTTGCCGTCGCCCTGGCCAAGGCACACCGCCATGGCAAGCACGTGGCGGTACTGTTCCTGGACCTGGACCGGTTCAAGTACGTCAACGACTCGCTCGGTCATGCAGCCGGCGACGAGTTGCTGCAAGCGGTGGCGCCGGTGCTGCGGCACCAGCTGCGCGAAGAAGACACGCTGGCACGCCTGGGAGGCGACGAATTCGTGATCGTGCTCGGCGACCTGCCCAGCGCCCCTGACGCCGCGCAGGTCGCGGCCAAGGTGCTGCAGGCCGTCAACACCTCGTACCGGCTCGGCGAGCACGAGCTGTCGGTCAGCACCAGCATCGGCATCGCGGTGTACCCGCAGGATGGCGACGATGCGCACGCGCTGATCAAGAACGCCGATGCAGCCATGTACCACGCCAAGAAGCGCGGTCGCAACAACTACCAGTTCTATAGGCAGGAGCTGAACGAGCGCGCGTTCGAGCACCTGTTTCTCGAAACCGCCTTGCGGCGTGGCCTGGAGCGCGGCGAGTTCGAGCTGTACTACCAGCCGCTGGTGGATGCGCGCAGCGGGCGCATCGCCGGCGCCGAGGCGCTGATCCGCTGGAACCGCCCCGGCGCGGGCCTCATGCCGCCCGCGCAATTCATCCCGCTCGCGGAGGAAAGCGACCTGATCCTCTCGGTCGGCGACTGGGTGCTGCGCGAAGCCTGCCGCCAGAACCGCACCTGGCAGGACGCCGGCCTGCCCGCCATCCCGGTGGCGGTGAACCTGGCGGAGGCCAGCTTCCGGCAGCCGCAGATGGAACGCATGGTGCTCGAGGTGCTGCGCGACAGCGGTTTGTCGCCGACCTACCTCGAGCTCGAACTCACCGAGCGCACCGTGATGGAAGACGCCGAAAGCACGATCGCGACCTTGAAGCAGCTCAAGGACGCCGGCGTGCTGCTGTCCATCGACGATTTCGGCACCGGCTACTCGTCGCTGGCGTATCTCAAGCGCTTCCCGATCGACAAGCTGAAGATCGACGCGTCCTTCATCCGCCACGTGACCACCGATGCGGACGACGCCGCCATCACGCGCAGCATCGTCGGGCTCGGACACAGCCTGCGGCTGCAGGTGGTGGCCGAGGGGGTCGAGACGCACGAGCAGCTTGTCTTCCTGCGCGCGGAAGGCTGCGACGTGCTGCAGGGCTACCGCTTCAGCCCGCCCTTGCCCGCCGCCGAGTTTGCGCAACTGCTGGCAGCCGGGCCGTTGCCGTTGCAACGACCTTCGGGCTGATGCGGGCGCGCGCATTGCTGCGCGCTGGAAGAGGGCCCGGCACCGGCTGCGTCGAACCGCAGCCCGGGGCGGCCTTCATTGATTCGAGAGGACAGCCGATGCATGCGATCGTGGTTCATGGCTGGCGGCCGTTGGTCAGCCTGGCCGTCACTGCTGCCGTCTACACGCTTGCCCCGTCGGCCGAGCCGCTGCGCACCGGGCTGGCGTTGTTCGCATTGATCGGAAGTCTGTGGATGACGCAGGCGCTGCACATCAGCGTGACGGCACTGCTGGTGCCACTGCTGTACGTGCTGACCGGCGTGTTCACCGTGAAGGAGGCGCTGGCGTCGTTCGCCAACCCGGTGATCTTCCTGTTCCTGGGCGGCTTTGCACTGGCGGCCGCGCTGGCCCGCCATGGCCTGGACCGCGCGCTGGCCATCGGCGTGCTGCGTCTGGCGCGCGGCAGGCGGGCACTGGCCTTCGTGCTGCTGTTCGCGCTGACCGCGGCCCTTTCGATGTGGATCAGCAACACGGCAACGGCCGCGATGATGCTGCCGCTCGCGCTGGGCCTGTTGCAGCGGCAGGGGCGCCAGGCTGAAGAGGAGGCCGGCGCCGCGCTGCGCGACCGCGTGTTCGTGCTGCTCGGGCTGGCCTACAGCGCCAGCATCGGCGGCATCGGCACGCTGGTCGGCAGCCCGCCGAACGCCATTGCCGCAGCGCAGGCAGGCATCGGCTTTGCGCAATGGCTGCGCATCGGTCTGCCCATGGTCGGTCTGTTGCTGCCCCTGATGGTCGGCGTGCTGTACCTGCTGCTGCGGCCCTCGCTGGCAGGGCGCAGCGAGGTGCCGCACGAGCGCTTCGAGTGGACCCGGCCGCGCCTGGCCGCCATCTGCATCTTCGGGCTCACGGTGGTGGGCTGGGTGGGCAGCGCACCGCTGTCGCGCTGGCTCGGCGTGGAGGCCGACTTCGACACGCTGGTGGCGTTGGCGGCGATCGCGGCGTTGTTCGTCACCCGCACCCTGCGGTGGGACGACCTGGAGAGCGGCGCCAACTGGGGCGTGCTGCTGCTTTTCGGCGGCGGGCTTGCCTTGAGCCACATGATGGGCAGCACCGGCGCCAGCCGCTTCCTGGCTGATCAACTCGTGGCTTTCGTGCACGGGGCTCCACCGCTGTTGCTGCTCGTGGCGGTGGTCGCGTTCGTCGTGATGCTGACCGAGCTGGTGAGCAACACCGCCAGCGCGGCGCTGCTGGTGCCGATCTTCCTGAGTGTGAGCGGCAGCCTCGGCATGTCGCCGGCGGCACTGGCGGCCGCCATCGCGGTCAGCGCCTCCTGCGCCTTCATGCTGCCGGTGGCCACCCCGCCGAACGCGATCGTCTACGGGACGGGCGAGGTGCCGCAGGGCTGGATGATGCGCTGCGGGCTGGTCCTCAACCTCGTGTGCATCGTGGTGATCTCCGCAGTGGTGTCCTTCGCGCTGTGAACCGCCGGGCCTGTACCCGGGCGGTACCTGAATGGGGGATGACGCCCCCGGCACCCGCGCGCTAGCATTCGCCCGGTCCAGACTGGCCTGCGAGCCTCCTGGCACAACAACAACTCCACGCCTCAAGGGACGGGTCATGACAGCAAAACTCGCGGCCGCATTGGCTGCCCTGGTGCTGGTCGCTGCCTGCGACAGCCGCACCGCCAAGGAAAAGGGCCAGGACCTGGCCGCTGAAAAAGTCGATCTGGTGCAAGGTGCGGGCGAGGTCGTCCGCGACCGTGGCAAGGAAGTCGGCGGCACCGTGGCCGAAGGCGTCGGCAACGTGCTCTCGGGCATGGGCAAGGGCTTCGACGCTTCGCTCAACGCAAAGAAGATCGTGCTGGCCGATCCGGCCACGGCGCCCACCGTGCAACCCACCCGCGCGCAGGACATGACGGCAGGCAAGGGCATCAGCGTCTACCTGATGTCCGAGAACGGCTTCGACGGCTCGCTGCGGCTGATCGCGCTGTCCAACGGCACCGAGGTCGGGCGCGCCACCGTGGCCGCCAAGATCGAGAAGGGCGATGCGCAGTACGTCGACTTCGGATTCGACGAGCGGGTGCCGCTGCAGAGCGTCGACCAGTACACGCTGGCGGTGGTGGCCAAGCCGTAACACGCCGCGCGTGGGATGTTCCCGGCGAGACAGGCACGTCCGGTTCAGCCTCGCGTGCCGTTTCCTTTCACCTGCCGGCGCCCCTGTCGTGACGGCGTGAAGGCTTTCCAATGAAACCTCGACACCTCCTGCTGCTCAGCGTCTCGGCCGGTGCCGGCCACGTGCGTGCAGCGCAGGCCATTGCGGCAGCCGCCGAAGCGGCCGACCCCACCGTGCAGGTCACGCAACTCGACGTGCTCGATCACGTGCCGGCCAGCTTCCGCAAGCTGTACGGCGAGTCGTACATCGAGCTGGTCGAGCGCCTGCCGCTGCTGTGGGCCTACCTGTACCAGCGCACCGACCAGCGCAACGCGCGCTCGGTGTTCGACAAGCTGCGCCGCGGCGTCGAGCGCGTCAACACCCGCGCGCTGTGGCGCGAGATCGAGAAACTCGCGCCCGACGCGATCGTCTGCACGCACTTCCTGCCGGCCGAGCTGCTCGCGCGCCGCATCCGCAAGGGTGAGCCCACGCCGCCCGTGTGGGTGCAGGTGACCGACTTCGACGTGCATGGCTTGTGGATGCACGAAGGGCTGGACGGCTACTTCGTCGCCAACGACGAGGTGGCGTGGCGATTGGCCGACCGCGGCTTGCCGCGTGAGCGGATCGCGGTGACCGGCATCCCGGTGATGCCGCGCTTCGCCGAGCCGCTGGAGCGTGCCACCTGCGCTGCCGAACTCGGGCTGGACCCGACCCGCTTCACGGTGGTGATGATGGCCGGCGGCGGTGGCGTGGGCAGCCTCGACACGCTGGCCGAGCGGGCGCTGTCGCTGCCGCATGACATGCAGGTCGTGGCGCTCGCCGGACGCAATGAAGAACTGCTCGCCCGCCTGCAGTCGCTCGCGCAACGACACCCGGGCCGCTTGTGGCCGCTGGGTTTCACCCGCACGGTCGAGCGCGTGATGAGCTGCGCGGACCTCGTCGTCACCAAGCCGGGTGGGCTCTCGACGTCCGAATGTCTTGCAAAGGGCCTGCCGATGCTGCTGGTGTCGCCGATCCCGGGGCAGGAGGAGCGCAATGCCGACTACCTGCTCGAAAGCGGCGCCGCGCTGATCGCGCTCGACACCGCCAGCTTCGAATTCAAGCTCGATGCGCTGGTGCGCCACCGCGACCGGCTGCGCGCCATGGGCCAGCGCGCCGCTGCCATTGCTCGCCCCCATGCTGCGCGCGACGTGGCCGAGGCCGTGCTCGCAGCCATTGCACCCCGTGTTGCCCGCACCGCCGCTGCTTGACCGGCACAGACCCATGCGATTCACCACCATGAAAACCTTCCGCCACCCCCTTGGCGCCGGACTGCGCCGGCGCGACTGCCTCGCGCTGCTGACCCTGGCGCCGCTCGGCCACGCCACCGCGAGCTCGCACGCCGCAACCGACCGCCCCGCCCACTGGGCACAGCCGCTCGAACTGCCCGGCGTGCGCAACCTGCACCGGGTGACCGAGCACCTGTACCGCAGCGAGCAGCCCAAGGCGCGCGGCATGGCGGAACTGCAGCGCCTGGGCATCCGCACCGTGATCAACCTGCGCGCCTTCCACACCGACCACGACGAGATCCGCGGCACCGGGCTGCTCAACCACCAGTTGCGCATCAACACCTGGGACATCGAAGACGAACACGTGGTTGCCGTGCTGCGCTTCCTGCGCGTGCAGGAAAAGGGTCCCTTCCTCATCCACTGCCAGCACGGCGCTGACCGCACCGGGCTGATGTGCGCGATGTACCGCATGGTCGAGCAGGGCTGGACGCGCGAGGAGGCCATCCGCGAGATGACGCAGGGCGGCTACGGCTTCCACAGCGTGTGGCGCAACATCCTCAAGTACGTGCAACGCACCGACGTCGCCAAGATCCGCCGCGCGCTGGACGAGCCGCAGAGCGTGTAGCGCAGACGGCGCCGCCTGCGCCTCCAGCGGGCCGCGCAGCCGACGCGAGTTCGTCATCCCCGTTTCGAAAGCGAGCCACCCAGGCTCGCCACCGCATTGTTTTTTCCTGTTGCCGATGAAACCCAAGATCCGACAGCACCTGTTCGGCGTACTCGCCCTGTTTGCCTGTGCTGCCGCCAGCGCCAACGAGCGCGACTGGCTGTACTTCCCCATGTATCACAACGACAGTGCGCACGCGGTGCACTACAAGGCCCTGCGCCTGCGGCCGGACGGCCTGCTGCAAGGCGCGACGCGCTACCCCGGGCATTCGCCCGAGGGCACGTGGGCCAAGAAGGACTGGGACGCCGCCTCGTACGAGTACTACACGCAACTGATCGATTGCGACACGGGGCTGTCGATCGACACCTCCCACCAACTGATCACCGACACGGGCGAGACGGTGGCGCGGCGCGACTTCGGCCGCGACGAGTGGATCGCCGATCTGGTGCGCACCGGGCAGAGCGGTGGCGGGGCGCACCGCTGGCCGTCGAACAGCGAGCGCTTTCTGGCGTGCGCGGGCTACCACGACCCGCAGCTCAAGAAGTCGCGTGCTCGCAACGCGAACAGGGTGCCGTTCATCGGCTACCAGCGGCTCGTCACCACGCTCAGCGACGACTCCTCCCACCTCGTCGGCAAGGGCAAGCCGGGCTTCGATGCCGAGGCGCTCGAGAAATCGAGCAAGGGCCAGCCGGACCGTCTGTTCGAGGGCCTGCGCCGCCAATACGCCGACTGGCTGTCCGGCTTCACCCAGCGGCCGGCACCAAACGCCGTGCTCCGTGCGCGTGCGCCCGAGGGCGCGCAGGCCCGTGCCCTGGCGTGGCTGCAGGAGCGGCGGGTGGAGGTGAACACGCTGGAAGTGAGGAACGACGGATCGATCGAATTCTCCGAGCCGATCCGTGGGCTGTTCGGCATCGAGCCGCCACCGGAAGCCCCAGGCGCGACGGACGTGCGCCTGCAGGCACGCCTGGACTGCCACTCCGGGATCGTCGTCGCAAAGCAGCTGTTGTGGGTCGACGAAAGCGGCAAGGTGCTGCTGAAGCAGGCCCTGCCGTGGGAAGACGTGTGGGGCGGCGTGCAGCGCAGCTATCTCTCCGATTGGGGGAACGAACCGCAGGTGTTCAGCCTGTGGCCGGGCGGGGAGCAGGAAGGCCACATGCGGGCCGGGTATCTCATCTGCCGGGCAGCGGCCGCCCAATGCGCCTCGGCACCTTCGGAAGACGACAACGAGCCGCTGCAGTTCACCGCCGAGGACTTCCCCGAGACGCTGCAGACGCCCGAGGCCCTGCTGCTCCATGCGCACGCCCTGTGGCAGCAACGGCGCTCGCAGCGCCTGCCCGCCTGCATCTTCTGACCCCGCACGCATTGCCATGAAAAAACTGTTTGCTGTTTCGTTGCTGGCCGCCGCCGCCCTCGCCGCGGCGCAATCTCCCAGCGACGATTGCGCCGACCCGTCCAACGCATCGCTGGGGGCCTGCACCGCCCCGGCGTCGGAAGGGCTGGCCGCCGTCAATGTCGGCGGGAAGTGGGGCTTCGTCGGGCTCGACGGCCAGATGAAGGTGCTGCCGAAGTTCAAGGCAGTCGGCACCTTTTCCCAGGGTCGCGCGGCTGCGAGCGAAGACGGCTTCTTGTGGGGCTACATCGACAAGCAGGGCAACTGGCTGCTGACGCCCCGCTTCTTCGGTGCGACTGCGTTCAGCGAGGATCACGCGTTCGCTCGCGGTGAATACGGTGCGTGGCACCTGATCGGCCTCGATGGGCAGTTCATCGCTGCATTGAGCGGCGGCGCGCAACCGCTGCCCTACGACCCGACCGGCGCGAGCCTGATGGTGCAGGGCCGTGCCGCGGTTCAGTTGCCACCCGACCGACTGCTGGCGTCGCAGCACGGGGTGACGCCGCTGCCCCTCGGCGCCGTGGCGGCCGATCAGCCCCGCGAAGGCCTGATCCGCGCTGCGCTGGATGAGGGCGTGGGCAAGTTCGGCTACGTCGATCTGCAAGGCAAGTGGGCCATCGAGCCGCAGTACGTCAGGGCCTCATCGTTCATGCGCGGCTACGCCGCGGTCTCCGTCGACGTGCTGTCATCGTGGCTGATCAACCACAAGGGCGAAAAGCTGGTTGACCTGGGTGCAGCGGTCGTCTCGGAATATCACGGCTACTGGGGCGTGTGGCGCGACGGCGAGATGCATTTCCTGCACCCCGATGGAACCCCTGCCGCCTTCGATCGCAAGACCTTGAAGGCCGCCATCGGGGCCGCCGGCGAGGCGTTGGAAGCGCACTACGACGTGCGGGCCATGCCACCCATTGCACCCGGTGCACCGCTGGCGCTGCTGCAACCCAAGGAAGGCGTCAAGAAGCCGCTCGGGCTGATCGACCCGCAAGGGCGCATCGTCTTCAACGAGGAGTGGCTGTCCTTCCCTCGTGGCGAGTATTCGCTGGAACTGCCGCTGGTCGTCGAGACCTTGGGCGGCTACGGCGCGATCAACGGGAAGGGCGAGTGGGTCGTGCAGCCGCACTACGACCACGTGGGGCTCTTCGAGCAGGGCCGGGCCCGTATATGGGCGGGTGAGAACGCCGGGTGGGCCTTTGCCTCGGGCAAGGTGCTGCTGCCACCGCCCGGCATCCGCTGGAAGCAAGTGCACGACGACATGACGGCCACGTTCGAGGGGCGTGATCGGCGTGAAGGGGTCATGTCGATGCAGACCGGGGACGTGATCTGGGAATCGCAGGGCCGGGTCTACGAGATCTCCGATTCAGGCAAGACCTACAGCGAGGAGGTCGACGATCTCGAAGGTGTGAGGAAGGCCGACGGCAGCTGGTTGCTGCGCCCCGAGTGCGAGCGGCTGGAGCATCTGACCGGCGACACCTGGCTGTGCAGGGACGAGGAGAGGCGTCGCTACCTGATCGACGCACAAGGTGGCAAGACGCCCATCCGGAGTACCACGAAAACCTCACATGGCTGGCTGCTGCACGGCATGGACCGTTCGGGCGTGCTGTTCTACGGGCGTGAGCCGGTGTGGTTCAACCGGGTGCTCTGGTACTCGCGCGAGGACACACACAGCACCGAGTTCGTGAACGAGGAGGCACTTGTCGTCCAGCAACCGGGGACGAACTACGCGATCGTCGATGCCCAGGGCAGCACCGTTTCCACCCACAAGGCAGAGGCGCTGAGCCGCCTGGCCTCGCTGCCGCGCAGCCTGCTGCTGCAACATGAGGAGTCAGTCGAGATCCTGGGCGGCACGTCGCCTCGTGCGTGGCCTGGCAGCCTGATGGGCGATATGCATGCCGGCATCGAAGGCTTCGTCACCGCCGAGAGAAAAGAAGACGACCGCCTCGAAACCCTGGTCCGCCAAAGCGACGGAAAGGTGCGCACTTCAGTGGAAGGTGCGTGGCAGGCGGTCTCGCCGCGTTGGCTGGCGCGCTGGCGCAGAGAGGACACCGATTTCATGGAGTTCCATGAGCTTGCCACCGGCCGACGGCACAAGACGAAATACCTCACCGCCCATGCGATCGGCGCCAACGCGGTTGCCGTGCGAGACGAATCGGAGCAATGGGGCTGGATCGACAACGACCTGAAGATCGTGGTGAAGCCCACCTACGCCGAGATCGGACGGTTCTCGCAAGGGGTGGTCTGGGTGCATGCCTTCGAATCGCTGGATTTGCTCGACCTTCGAGGAAGGCGCCTGGGCCGCGTGAGCTACGAATGCGGCGAGCCGCGGTGGGTGCCCGGTGCAGGCAACAAGACCCCGGGCTGCTGAACCCGCGGCCGACATCGAATGCAAGAAAGCGTCATGACCCAACACTCCTTCAAACGCTCCCCGTTTGCCGCTGCACTCGCGCTGGCGTTCGCATCGCCGTTGGCCTCGGCCGGCACGCCCATGTGTCAGCACTGGGGCGTGAGCGAGCACGCTTCCATCCAACAGATCTGCCCCTACCAGGATGGCCTGGCCGCCTTCAACGTCGACCGGTCCTGGGGCCTGCTCGACAAGAACGGACGCGTCGTCCTCGAGCCCGAGTTCGATTGGATCGACGGGTTCTCCGACGGTCTCGCCGCCGTCGGCACGCACGACGAGAAGACCGGCTATGTGAACCGCAAGGGCGAGCTGGTGCTGCCCCCCAGGTACGACAGCGGGCGCGAGTTCTCGGAAGGCGTGGCGCCGGTGCACGTGGGCGACAAGTGGGGCTACATCGACCGGCTGGGCCAGTGGGTGCTGGAGCCGCAGTTCGAGGACGCCTACCCGTTCCACTCCGGCGTGGCGATCGTGCAGGACGACCGCAGCTCGCTGCGACTGATTTCGCGCACCGGCCAAACCCTTCACCGCATCGATGGGTATTCATGGGTGTCTGCCGAGGCTTTCAACGAACATGGCCTGGCCGTCGTCAAAGTGTCGAAGCCCGAACACCTCGTGCATCTCGACGGGCGCGTGCTGCCCCTCCCGGCGGGGGTCGATGCGCACGGGCCGATGGTGGACGGGCGCTTTCCCGCGTCCGTGCGCGTGGACGACAACACGCTCTACGGCCTGATGACGCTCGATGGCCGCTGGGCGGTGGCTCCGACGTGGCACAGCCTGGCATGGGAAGGGCGCCTCGCCAAGGTGTCGAGGCCCGGCGAGGACGGCTCCGTGTACGGGCTCATCGACTCGCAAGGCAAGGTAGTGGTCGAACCGCGCTACAGCGGCATCAGTTTCAGCAAGGGGTTGTACTTCGCCGAACGGTGGGCTGCCGGTGAACGGGGAACGGACCTGCTGGATCGGAACGGCAGCGTGGTCGTGGCAGGGGTGCATTGCTACAACGCCCAGCCGGAGGTGCTGCCTTTCGGCGTGGCCTTGCTCGGGTGCGAAAAGACCATCGTGCTGGACCAGCAGGGGCAGCAGATCGCTCTGCCAATCGACAAGGTCGAGGCGTTTCGAGTGACCGCGGGCGGCATGGTGCTCGCCATCGGGCCTGAAGCAGATTCGAGCGGCGCCAGCGAACCCGCGCTGCGCTTCGCGCTGCTCGATGCCAAAGGCAAGCTGCTGCTGAGCGGTGAAGACCCCGCGGTCAAAGGCCTGTACGACGACATCCATCTGCTCAATGGGCGCGGCGCGCTCGCAGAGGCGTCACCCCATCTGCTGCCGCTGGCGGTGCTCACCGGGGGCTATGAACGCATGGCGATCGTCACGCGCGAGGGCCGCGTCGTGTCTCGCCCGGAGTGGCAGTACGACCGGGTGTCGACCAACGACGGCTATGGCGAGGAGGACGAACCGCTGGAAGGCCCGCTGCCGGTCAAGACAGCCTCCGGCTTTGGCGCCATCGACGGCAAGGGCGATTGGGTGATGGCGCCGCGCTTCGACGCGCTCAGCCTGTTTCGCAACGGCACCGCATTCGCCGAGAAGTTGGAGCGCGATCTCGTGGTGGACAACACCGGGGGCCTGCACCTGATCCCGGAGGACGCCTTCCGATTCGACCGTGTGGCTCCGTTCGTCCTCGAAGGCGAGGACCGCGAGGATCGCACCGTGCGCATGGACGTGAAGCGCAAGACCATCGATCGCATCGACCCGCCTGCGAGCGCCGCTGAAGGCGATGCAGCATCCACGCCGGTGCGTGATGGCGATGTCGTTGAAGGCCTCGCGCCAGCACGGCAAAAGTCGCGTTGGGGCCTCGTCGACGAGCAGGGCCACTGGGTGGTGGCGGCACAGTACACCGAGGCGCCCAAGCCGGTGATGCACGGCGGTCGGTTGCTCGGCTGGCAGGTGCGTGCCGAGATGGCGCTGCGTCACCCGGTCGATGAGGACGACAGACGCGACGAGCGCCATGGGCTGCTGGGCCCCAAGGGCAACGTCGTGCTGCCGCCCATCTACGACAGCGTCACGTGGGACGAAGACTATTCCGATCTCGTCTTCTTCAGCGTTGATGACCGCGACGGCGTGGCGAAGATCGACGGCGCTGCCACGTTGAGCCCCATGTACGAGTCGCTCGCCGTGCTCGGCGATGGCTGGTTCGCCGCGTCGCCCAAGTCGCAGGAAGGCATGATCAACACCCGTGGCGAATGGGTGCTGCCCCCCAGCTACTTCGGGCTGAGTTGGCACGCCGACCAGTACAGCCACGAGACGGACGGCACGCAGGAGCGGCTCGTCGACAGACGCGGCCGAACGTCGTCGCCCGAGCAGCCGCAGACCTCGCCCGAAGAATCGGCCGACCAGTGGTGGCGCAACATCGAGCCCGTTGCCGGATACCGCGAACGCACGGTGTTCTACGGATTCGATTGGCAGCAGCGCCTCGTGGTGGATGGCGAGGTCGACGAGAACTTCTCGGAAGGCCGAGCCGTGCTGCGCAAGAACGACACCGACGAGAAGGTGCTGATCGACTCGCGTGGCGTGGAAATCGGCCGCCTGCCCTACGAAAAGATCGAGCCGATGTCGAACGACCGGGCGGCGGTGATGAAGCCCGTGGCGCGCAAGCGTGGCGAAACACCGGCCGAGCGCTACGGCTACATCGACAGCAAGGCCAAGCTGGTCATCCCACCACGCTTCGAGTGGGCCGGGCCGTTCTCCGAAGACCGTGCCACCGTGACGCAGCACGGCAACCTTGCGGTGATCGACAAGGCGGGCCGGGTGATCGTGCAGGGCGCGTGGATGTGCGGCACCCGCCCCGTGCTCGTCGATGCCAGGCAGCAGATCGTCTGGCCCAAGGACATCAACCCCGCATTGCTGAAATCGAAGCGCTGCCCATGAACCCGGTGACCGTACAACACCACGCCGGTGCGTGGCTGCCGCGTGCCTTGCTGCCACTGGCCTTGCTGGCCTGGGCGTTGGCGATGTTCGCGGCCTTCATCGTCACGCTGCGGGCGCCGGTCGAACTCGCGGGCGGCGGTATTCCGTCGCATCTCGTCTACGGCTCCGCGGTGTGGCTGCTGGCATGGGGTCTGGCGGTGCTTGCCTGTCTCGGCGCCGGCGTGTCGCTGTGGAGGCAAGGCGTGTCGAAGTCGAGCATTGCGGCGCTGTTGCTGGTCGTCCTGCTCGGGGCCGTGAGCCTGATGGGCGTCATCTGAGCTCGTGCATGAAACCGGTGGTCGAAGAGTAGAGTCGGGCCTGTCGTCGTCTCGGCGGTGGTGCATCCACCCGATACCCATGAGCCTTGGTGCCCCCATTCCCATCCTGCGCATCTTCGACGAGCACATCGCCAAACGCTTCTATGGCGACTTCCTGGGCTTCACGGTCGACTGGGAGCACCGTTTCGAGGACGGCATGCCGCTGTATGCGCAGGCTTCACGCGGCGCCTGCGTGCTGCATCTCAGCGAACACCATGGCGATGCCACGCCCGGCTCCGCGGTGCGCATCGAAGTGAGCGGGCTGCCGGCCTATCTTGCCGAACTGCAATCGCGCGGTCACCCTGGCGCGCGGCCTGGCATCGAGTCGCAACCGTGGGGCATGAACGAGATGCGCATCACCGATCCGTTCGGCAACCGACTGGTGTTCTTCGAGCACGTCAACCAAAGTTGACGCGCCGCAGAACGTCAACTAGAGTTGACGCGTGACGTTTCCCAAGAACCTCCCGCCGCCGGACGACCCGGAAGCGGCATTGGCCGCCGTCGTTGCGTTGCGCCTGATGGCTGACAAGCTCGAACGCAAGGCCGTGGCTCATGCGTTGGCGCAGGGGTGGTCGTGGGCGCAGATCGCCGAGGCCTTGGGCGTCACGAAACAGGCAGCACACAAGCGGCTGTCGGGCATCGTCTCGACGGACCGTTGACCGGCCCTTCGCCACGTTGCTGCCCTTGTTCACTCCAGGAGGATCGGATGTTTCAACGGCTCAGGCAGCGCCTGCGCGACATGGGCACGATCAAGGCGTTGTGCGAAGGCGCCGAAAGGCATGCGCGCGCCGAGGGGCAGGCGCAACCGGCTGCGGAGCACTTCGTGCTTGCGGCACTCGACCTGCCCGATGGATCCGCCCGGCGTGCTTTTGAGCGTGCAAATGCAGACCCGGCTCAGTTCAAGCCCGCCGTGCAACGCCAGTACGAACTGGCGTTGCAAAGCCTGGGGGTGGACGACGCCATGCTCGCCGACGACGCGGGCCTGCCGACACCGCAAAAGCCCACGCTCTATCGCGCTCAGCCGTCCGGTGACGCGCTGATGCAGCGGCTGGCGGCCTCGCGGCAGGACGATCCGGCAGCTCCGCTGCTCGGGGCGCATGTGGTGGCGGTGGCGGCAAGCACGCAACATGGGGTCGTGGCACGCGCGCTGCGTACGATGAATCTCGAGCCCCACGCGCTGGTGGAAGCGGCCCGCCGCGTGGCATCCGAGGCGGCCGTGCGCTGAGGCTGCGCGCACGGGCCCACCCCGCTTCTACAAAAAGCCCAACACCCGCTGGCTGCCGAAGTTCACGAGGTTGGGCAGCACCGCGTTCAACTGCCCGTCGTCGGCACCGAACCAGCGCAGCAGCGTGGCGGCGTACTGGTCGACGCTGACCTTCGGGATCCAGCGGCCGTGCAGCTCCCACGACTGCTGGCCCACGTCGTCCGGCCCGCCCAACGCCAGCGTCGGGTAGGTGCCATAGGTGGTGCTGCCCTTCACGGCGCCGCCCATCACCAGGTGATGGTTGCCCCATGCATGGTCGGTGCCGTTGCTGTTGTTGGGCTTGAAGGTGCGGCCGAAGTCGCTCTGCGTGAACAGCGTGACCTGCTGGCCCATGCCGATCGCCTTCATCGCGTTGTGGAAGCAGGCCATCGCATCGGCAAGCGCCTTCAGCAGGCCGGCATGCGTGCCCTGCAGCACGTTGGCGCCGATCTGGTTGCCGTGGGTGTCGAAACCGCCGAGCTGTGCAAAGAAGATCTGCCGGCTGCCCTGCACCGTGCCATTGCCGTGGATCAGCTTGGCCACCTGGTACAGCTGCTGGCCGATGCCCGTGGTGACCTTGCCATCGACGATCAACGGCGCAAACGCCTGGTTGATCGCCGCCGGGGCGTTAGCGTCGCCCGGTTGCGTCTTGACCAGGGCACCCAGCCGGTTCGACATCTCG
Source organism: uncultured Caldimonas sp. (assembly GCF_946480305.1). The sequence continues at coordinate 45,784 of NZ_CAMLJQ010000016.1, read as the reverse complement.
AAGGCGTTGCGCTGTTGCTTCGCGTAGGCGTCGAGCAGCTGGTTCTGGTGCGAGTCGGCATACAACGCGTCGAGCGCTGCCTTGCGTGCGGCAATGGGGGCCCAGCTCAAGTCCTGATGACCTTCGATGCCGAAGGTGGCGCCGGGGCCCGGCAGCACCAGGGGCGATTGCAGGTCAGACAAGCCGAATCGGCCATTGCCGCCGACCGAGATCACCGGGTTGGTCGTGTTGAGCACCGCCGACGCACGCCCGCCCCAACCGGTACGCGTGTGGGCATTGGTGGTGGCGGTTTCCCACAGCACCTGCTGGTCGGAATGCGAGAACAGGCTGTCGGGGATGATCTGCGAGGAGCCAGGCGCCGCGCGGAACTCGTCCTTCGTGAGCGGGCGGTACAGCGGCCCCACGTTGAACACCGGCGCCAGCGCACCTTCGTTCCACACGCCGGCCAAGGCCGACATCGACGGGTGCAGGCCGTAGTCGGTGCCCGTGAGGCGCACCAGGCTGCCCTGCGGCAGCGCGAGGTGTGCGCGCACGCTCGCGTACTGGTTGTAGCGGGTCGTGTCCATCGGCGTGATGGTGTTCAGGCCGTCGTTGCCGCCATAGAGGAACACGCACACCAATGCGCGGTAGTTGCTGGTCTGCGCTGCGCTCGGGCTCAGCATCAGGCTCGACAAACTGGTGGCACCCAGCGCCGAGGCCAGGGTGCTGCCGGTGAACTTGAGCCATTGGCGGCGCTTCAGTTGCAGCGCGTCGAGGGGTTGGGTTGATTGCTTGCTCATGCTCGTCTCACCGGATCACTTGGTACTGCGGTGCACTGAACACCAGGTAGGCCGCGCTCTTCACACGGTTCTGCAGGTAGCTGTTGCCGCTGCTCTGCTGCGTGAAGGCCGCCACCGCATTGATGACCTGCGTGCGCGCATTGGCCGGCAGCGGCTGACCGAGTGCCAGCAGCGAGAGCCGGTCGACCAGCTTGGCCGGGTCGGCGGCGTCGGCTTCGAAGGCACTCAGGTTGACCCGCGTACCCACGGCGTTCGGTACGCCCGACGCCGGCGCCGAGCCGCCCCAGTTGACGAGGTAGTTCACGTAGTTGATGCGTTGCAGCGCACCGTTCGCGTTGTGGATGCCGAAGGCCGGCCCCACCAGCCCGGTGCCGGGCACGGGGTAGTCAGGCGGGTAGAAGTTGAAGACCGATGGCGGGCGGAACACGTGCTGGCGCAATGTGTCGCCCCACCACCAGCTCAGGGCATCGCCGTCGGTGCGGCCGTTCAGGGCGCGCAGCACGCCTGCCATCACCTGCGCCGGCTCGCGCAGACGGCCGAAGCTGTTGCCCGGCGTCTCGTCGCGTGCCTCCGCGTCGAGCAGGATGGCCGCGACCGTGGCCTTCAGGTCGCCCCGTTGCCCGCTGCCGAAGCTCTGGTAGCGCCCGCTCGTGAAGGCGCTCGCCACCCGCTGCACGTAAGCGGGTGAGGGATTGCTCGTCACCAGGTGCTGGATCAGCTGCTTGCTGATGAACGGCGCCGTGTTGGGGTGCTGCATCAGGCTGTCGAGCACCGCTTCGAGCGCCTGCGGTGCCGTGTGGCCCGAGGGCAGCGAGACGCCCGACAACAGTTGCCGCGCCTGCGTGTCGTGGAACTGCGCCACCGGCACCATGTCGCCGCCGTAGTAGCGGCAGTTGGTGCCCTGCGGCCAGCAACCCCAGGGCGTGGCGCCGCCGGCGGGGTAGGTCCAGCCGGTCAGCGCGTAGGCGTAGGCCCGCACGCGCTCGTTGTCGTAGGTGGGGCTGCAGTTGCCGCCCTTCAGCGTGCCGTCGGCGTTCAGCTCGCAGGTGCCGATCGAGAACAGCTGCAGCAGCTCGCGCGCGAAGTTCTCGTTCGGCGCCGCCTTGTCGTTGTTCGCGTTGTTGAGGTAGTCGCCCATCACCGGCGAAAGCGCCACCTTCTTCAACACGTTGCGGTAGTTGCCGAAGGCCTCGTCGAGCAGCGTGTTGTGGTAGTTGCGCAGCCCGTAGGTGGCCTCGACCTCGAGATTGGAGACCACCACGATCTGCTGCAGCGCAAAGGCCACGCGCTGGCGCAACTGGTCGGGCTTTTCGGTCGCGTTGCGATAGAAGTCCCAGACCAGCGGGATGCTCGAAGACCAGTCGCGCCAGCAGTTGCTGCCGCGCCCGTCGCAGAACTCGCCCGAGCCGGTGTACTGGTGCACCTCGCCGCCGCCGCCGCTCGTGTAGCGGGACTTCGGCGCCGAGAACTGTTCGGCCACCCAGCGGGCGGCACCCTTGGTGCGGATCTCGCCGATCAGGGTTTCAGTGGGGCCGAAGCTGGCCTGGTCGGCCAGGCGCACGGCGTCGCGCGTGCTGGTCGGCTGGCTTTGCGGCAGCTCGGTGCCGCTGCCGGCGCCGGCTTGCGAGCCGCCACCGGTCGACGAGCCGGAGCCGCCGGCCGGCGAACCGGACCCACCACTGTTGCTGCCACTGCTGCCACCCCCGCCGCCGCATGCTGCAAGCAGCACCGACAAGCCCAGGGCCGACAGCGTAAGAAGACCGCGTGCCGATCGACGGCCGCGCACGGTTGTTGTTCGTTTCAAGAGCACCCTCCAGCGCCGGAGTTTTGCTGCACCCGCCCGGTTTCGTCAGCAGGGGCTGACAGGGCAGGTCAGTTGCGCAACGGCGTGTTTCTCAACGGCCTGCCATCGCAGCAGGCGTTACGGTTTGACGGATAGCCCGCCTGGTGGTGCAAGAAAAGGGCCGGCTGCGCCCGGCAAGGGCTGCGAGGCGCTACCGGGTTTGGGCGCCGAGCTCCAGCGGGCTGAAGGGGCTGGAGGCCAGCTGCAGGCTGATGATGGACGCAGCCTTGCGCAGGTCGATCTCGTCATAGAGCGTCCACGCGCGCGGCGTGTCGCGCTGCTCGATGCATAGCACCCCATAGGTGCGGCCATTCACGCGGAAGGCGGCGTCCAGCAGCGCGCGGATCTGTTGCGGCTCCAGGTAGCTCGCGCGCATGCCGGCCAGGTTCGGGTCGGCCAGCGTGTCGTTGCACTTGTAGATGCCGGCCGTCGCCAGCGCCGCGAGGTAGTCGCGGTATTCGTGCTCGTGGATTTCCGTCCCTTGCGGCAGCTGCCCCGGCTCACCGCTGAAGGCGGCCACGCACACCAGCCGGCGCTCGCCTTCATTGCCCACCAGGCGCCACAGGCTGGAGATCGAGCAACTGAACCGTTCTTGCAGTGCAGTGGCCACCTGCTGGCGATACAGCGCCAGCCACTTCTCGTCGAGCGTGTTGTCGTCCGCGCCACGCATCTGGTCGGCGTCGCGCAGGATGCGGCCGGCGTTCCTGAGCTTGGTGAAGAGTTCTTCTCGGGCGGACATGCTGGGGGGCGAAAGGCGCCAAGGGCTGGACGGGGCAAGGATACCTGCTGAGACTCTCCCGCAGCAATGACAAATGCCCTGTGTCGGGGCAAATGCGAGGAGAGAACCGGCAACCAGGGGCCATGCAACAGCACGACACAATCCCGGGTCTCGGGCGCATCGCCAGCAAGTGGCGCTATAGCAGAATCGCTCGTCGCACAACAAGGGAGAACAAGATGCGGCGTGGACGCAGCTCTACCGATTCTCGATCCTCAGCAGGAGTGGCGATGGGAAAACGGTCGGTCGTGTCACTGTGGTTCGCTGGCGCTCTTTGGGGGCTATGCGCTGTCTCGACGGGCTGCGCCGCGGAGACCCCGAGACTGAGTCAAGACCATCTGGAGCAACCGGATGCAGTTGCCGCATGGCTGAAGGAGAACGCCTCAAAGGCGAACCTCACGGTCGCCAAAGGGTTCTACGACCGCGGGCTGCAGGCGAAACAGCGCAAGGACTGGGGCGCGGCAGCCAAGAGCTTTGGGGAAAGCGCCATCCACTACCCGACGCCCAAAGCACTGAACGAGTATGAGGACAACATGTTGCGCATGCTCGGCTCGATCAGGAAGCGCGAGAAGACGTACGAGGAGCGCTTGCAGGGTGATCTGAGCCGCGCAGAAGCCGGTTATCGCGCTGCGTTGGCGGCAGACGTGGTACTGAATCAACTGACCGATCAGGAGCGTGCGCAAGCCGGGAAGAACGTCGAGTGTCTGGCCGAATACCTCAAGACTCGCAGCAAGCAGAGCGATTGCCTTCCTCTGCAGTTGTATGGGGCAGGACAGCTTCCAAAGTGAGTGATCTCGCCGTGCTTTTGTACGCTACAAGCCCCCCGCACCTGACTCCAGCCCATACACACGCTGGTGGGGGTCAGCGGATGTTCCTGAAAGCCATGTAGCTGGGCAGCAAGTCCTGATCGACAAGGCGAATCTCGAGGTCGTTCGCGAGCTTGATGTGGGCCTTGTTCTGCACGTCGAACGTCTCGCGCGTGGAAACGACGATGGCGCCCTTCTGCTTCTTGTCGTCACCCAGGATCGGAATCACCTCGGCCGCCTCCGGTACCTGATCGCGCTTGATCGCGAACGGCAGGTAGACCATCCAGCCCACGCCAGGCTTGTCGGGGAAGGCGCGGTGCTGCGTGTAGCGATACGGCTTCACCTCGGCCAGCACGGGAGACCAGAGCTCCAGCACAAGCCGCAGAATGCGCAGAACGTTCTCGTAGCTGTCGAAGGCGGCCACGGCCTTCTTGGCACTCAGCTCGAACCTGGTGGGGAATAGCTTGAAGTTGCTCGCCACAGCGAGCTTGAACATGGCCGCGTCAGCTCCGTCAGAGCCATTCCACGCGCCGTAGCTATCCAACTCGTTAGTCTGAAGCGCCTTCGCAAGGGCAATCGCCGCAGTAGTGGGGCCATTGGCATCGAATGCTCGGTTCAGCAGTGATGCGGCCTCGGTCTCTGCTGGTGGAAACCACTGATCGAGGGGAAGCCCTATCGCTTCCAGTTCCTTCGCCACCCGCCATAGGTTGGCGTACTGCTTCTCCGCGGAGAGAAAGTCCGTGCTCGTGGGCCAGATCGTTGCTCTCAGTTCAAGGGGGTCGGTTCTCATCGTGTCAGGAAGGTTTGAATGGGCAGCAAAGTCTCGGCAAAGGCCTCGCTGAAGAAGGTGAAGCTCAGTGGCTGCTGGAAATGCCAGTGAAGCGTGGCCGGGGGGCTGGCCCACACGACCTCACTCTGCCGATTAGCCTGCATCAAAATGCGCTGCACCCCGAACAACTGAAAGAACACCTTGGGGTCGCCGCTCTCCGGGTAAAAGAACTGGTCATACCGGGCCTTCGCCTCCAGAAGCAGGCATGCGGCCGAGCGGAAGCCATCGAAGTCCACCCCCGCGTATTGCCATTCGCTGTACGGCGGGAAACCGCTGATGCGCGCCTGGTACAGCCTTGCATCCTCAGACATATTCCAGTTGCGACCAACCACAAAGCCGCAATCCGGCGGGCACTTCTGGCAGGCGGTCGCGGTGGCAGTCTTCGTCTCGGCCTTCGCGATGGGCTTGTCCTTGGACTTCTCGGCCTCCTCGACCCGCTTGTTCACTTCCTCGTTGGCCGCTGCGCCGCCGAGAGCCCCGGCTGCGGCGGCTATCAAGCGGGCGAGCGCGTGGGCTGCCGCTTCCAGTAGTGGCGGTGCTGCCGCTGCCATACCTACCTCTCCTTGGTGATGTTTTTCGTCGCGCTGAGCACGTCTGCAAAGCGCTCCTCTGCCGTGCGGCCCGGCCGGGTCAGCCAAGCATGCACCGCCGGCTCCCGGTAGAACCCCGGCGCGAGGGCTTGGAGGTACAGGAACTGAGTCATGGTGTCGCCGTCGATGCCCATGTCGTCGCCGTCGCGGTAGGCCCGCTCCATGCGCTCGCTCAAACGCTCGTCTTCGGCCAGCTCGGGGTGCCGCTCGATCACGAGCTTTCGCACCTCTTCCACGTACTGCAACTGCTCCAGCTCATGCAGGCGGGCAAGCTGCTGCTGATTCAGCTTAAGCATCGTGCCTCCCTGCCCACACCCGCTGCCCCTTGTGCAGCACGTGCCACTCGGCGATGAGATAGAAGAACTCCGCGCGCTGCTCCGCGTCCATCACTTCGAACAGGTTGACCAGCACACGCGGATCGTAGAAGCGCAGCAGCGCCGTTTTCCCGTCGGGCAGCTCAGCATCGAGCTTCAATTGCAGCATCTGCGCGAGGCCGTCGAGTGTCACGTGCGTCACGATCCACGACAGGCACGGCGTGGCCTGCTCCAGCTTGCCCAGGCTCTCGATCAGCTCGCCATGCTGCAGCATGTCGATCAGCCACGGGCCGGCGTGCGCGAGCGGTTCATCCTCGGTGCCGTCGAACAGCGCTCGATACCCCGGCTGGCGCTCCAGCCGACGGCCCTCATGCTGCTCGAACTGGTAGCCATCGATCAGCGCATACAGGTTCAGCTCGGGATGCACCTCTTTCAGCACCTCCCAGCGGGCACGAACATCAAGCATGTTCACCCCCTGACAACGAGGGTGGAACCGGACTTTGCCGCTCCAGCGAGGCATTCGAGGCAGATGCTTGGCGCTTCGACGGCATAGGCTGTCGCCAGGGACAAGGACGCCGTGTCGTCAGCGACAGCAGAGTGGCCGCCGCTCGAAACGTCGCTCCACGTGGACCACATCTGACTGGCGACAAGCGATGCGCCGCACGCGGTCTTGTCGCCGTGCCTCGCGTAGCCCTTGCCGGCGCCGTCCACCAAGTCGGATGGCCCCGCCTTGATCGGGAAAATGCCCTTGCACTTGCGGCAGACCGTCAGGTCGCCCACGCGGGCCATGTACTTGCCGGAGATGTCGCTGGTGGTGTCGGCGGTGATGACAGCGCCACCGTGGGACGTTCGGTCCCCGAGGACGATGAGTGATCTGGGCATCTTCTCCCCCTGCCTTGAATCAACACACGTGTTGGTGTGCTCCGCTTGTGCGGGCTTGTACTGCGCGCGGATTCTAGGGGCGGGAAATCAACCGAAGCCCGTCAAATGTTACGGGCCGTCCAGCTCGGCCGAGGTCGGCGGCCATCTTGTTTACCACCGACCGACTGGGCGCTTTCGTCAGCCAGCATACGGCCGGTTCGGTCGGCCACGGTGCAGTGTGCGCTCGGTTCATCCCCACGCACGTGGGGAACACCACAGCATCAGCCCGGTGGCAGCGTTGTACGCCGGTTCATCCCCACGCACGTGGGGAACACGACGCTGAGCAGTGCTGCGAATGGACCGTGACGCGGTTCATCCCCACGCACGTGGGGAACACAACGATGAAACCATCCTGACGGCGCGGCCGGGCGGTTCATCCCCACGCACGTGGGGAACACGCACCGAGCGGCCCCGGTGACCTCGGTTTCAGCGGTTCATCCCCACGCACGTGGGGAACACAGACACTTGCCGTAGCGCGCGTCCTCGATCGCCGGTTCATCCCCACGCACGTGGGGAACACGGTGTCGGCTGCAGCGAGTACCTGCTGGTGTTCGGTTCATCCCCACGCACGTGGGGAACACCGGCGGCGCGGGGGCCTTGCCGGACAGTGCGTACGGTTCATCCCCACGCACGTGGGGAACACACAGCAAGTTGCGCTTGCGTTAGCTCGCGCCGCGGTTCATCCCCACGCACGTGGGGAACACCAGCGCCAGGAGGGAGCCCGCCGACCCTGCGACGGTTCATCCCCACGCACGTGGGGAACACGTCTTCGCCGTCGGCGATCGCGTCCGTTTCACCGGTTCATCCCCACGCACGTGGGGAACACGATCTCCCCGTAATTGAGTGCCCAGTCGCCGACGGTTCATCCCCACGCACGTGGGGAACACAGACGCGGAGCGAGCTGCACACGTTGCGTGCCCGGTTCATCCCCACGCACGTGGGGAACACCTTGCGCAGCTTGTCGGTGTTCACCATGATTTCGGTTCATCCCCACGCACGTGGGGAACACGACCTGATGCCATGAAGCCGAGCACCCTCACGCGGTTCATCCCCACGCACGTGGGGAACACCTGATATCGCGCGACCTGGGCCACGTGGCGGACGGTTCATCCCCACGCACGTGGGGAACACAGCCAGATCAAGACGATTCGAGAGTACGAGGACGGTTCATCCCCACGCACGTGGGGAACACAACGCGCCCGTCCCACCCGAGGTTCGGGAAGCCGGTTCATCCCCACGCACGTGGGGAACACTCATCGCGATGCAGGTACAAGCGGGTGGCGGGCGGTTCATCCCCACGCACGTGGGGAACACGCTACATCGTGGAGCCGACGTGAGCAAGCCTCCGGTTCATCCCCACGCACGTGGGGAACACAACATAGGGCTCTACAACGTCTACATCACCGACGGTTCATCCCCACGCACGTGGGGAACACTTCCCGCCACTGGCGTCGGCGTCGACCTCGGGCGGTTCATCCCCACGCACGTGGGGAACACCAGCGAGTCGTCGTACAGAAAGAGCTGTTTCTCGGTTCATCCCCACGCACGTGGGGAACACCCATGCAGTCAGCCGCGGTTGTTCACCACTAGCGGTTCATCCCCACGCACGTGGGGAACACAGCAGCCCGATGTAGCTGATGTCGAGGCAGATCGGTTCATCCCCACGCACGTGGGGAACACTGCTGCCACGTCGTCCCCGTTCTCTACGACGGGGGTTCATCCCCACGCACGTGGGGAACACAAACCCGTCGCCCAGGGTAAAGGGATCCACTACGGTTCATCCCCACGCACGTGGGGAACACTCTCCGCCGCTCTGGGACTCGATCGCCGCGTACGGTTCATCCCCACGCACGTGGGGAACACGCCGGTAGGGGCTGCAGCTTGGAGCCGATCTGGCCCTTCAACGGTTCATCCCCACGCACGTGGGGAACACGCAACCCTCTCGCAGACCGAGGCGAGCGACACCGGTTCATCCCCACGCACGTGGGGAACACTGGCAGCCTGACGCCGCACGGTTGTCGTCGGCCGGTTCATCCCCACGCACGTGGGGAACACTTCGTGAACCACGCCACCAGCTGCTCGTAGAGCGGTTCATCCCCACGCACGTGGGGAACACGGCCTGAGACTGGCTCACATCGAACTCAATGCGCGGTTCATCCCCACGCACGTGGGGAACACTTCAGCGCGCTGCGCGGCGATGCCTTGGCAAGCCGGTTCATCCCCACGCACGTGGGGAACACACCATCGCCGCCATGCGCCCGAAGCTGGTCGACGGTTCATCCCCACGCACGTGGGGAACACCTTCACCTGGAAGTGACGATGCTGAACATCTACGGTTCATCCCCACGCACGTGGGGAACACCAGCAGGGCGGGCACGTCAGCCTGTTCAAGGACGGTTCATCCCCACGCACGTGGGGAACACATCTCGCCGGCGTCGGTGACCCATGGGCAGGACGGTTCATCCCCACGCACGTGGGGAACACGACAAAGGTGCCGGTGACAGTGTTGATCAGGTCGGTTCATCCCCACGCACGTGGGGAACACGGCTTCCACTTCCACGGGCGTGAGTTCAGTGTCGGTTCATCCCCACGCACGTGGGGAACACGAGCGCGGTGCCACCCCACTCGCCGTTGTGCGACGGTTCATCCCCACGCACGTGGGGAACACCCTCGTTGGTGCCCTCAGGGACGTACTGGGCACGGTTCATCCCCACGCACGTGGGGAACACGCCGCATTGCCGATATCACTCAGTTCCGTCGGCGGTTCATCCCCACGCACGTGGGGAACACATCTACGTTGACCACAACTCCCGTGGGCTGGACGGTTCATCCCCACGCACGTGGGGAACACCGATCAGTCGGAAGTTCACCGCCGCGATGGAGCGGTTCATCCCCACGCACGTGGGGAACACGACATCTTCTGTGGCGGGGATGAGGTGGTGAACGGTTCATCCCCACGCACGTGGGGAACACGTCGAGTGGATCAAGCCTCAGCTCGCCGACATCGGTTCATCCCCACGCACGTGGGGAACACTTGCCCTGCAGGTCGGTGGTTGCGCTCGTCGCCGGTTCATCCCCACGCACGTGGGGAACACGACGAACGCGCGACCGCTCAACGAGGTCGCAGCCGGTTCATCCCCACGCACGTGGGGAACACACGGGCACCAAGGCGGTGACGATCGCCCACAACGGTTCATCCCCACGCACGTGGGGAACACGGGATGTGAGCCGCGGGATGTGCCGGCAATGCCGGTTCATCCCCACGCACGTGGGGAACACGCGGGCACACCTGCGCGCCCGACACACAAAGACGGTTCATCCCCACGCACGTGGGGAACACGCGATCGACCAGTACGACCGCGTGGAAGACAATGGTTCATCCCCACGCACGTGGGGAACACTGTTGATGCGTCTTCGTGGATCTCAGCAGCAGCGGTTCATCCCCACGCACGTGGGGAACACCCGCCCTGCGCGGCGATGGTCTGTTGCGTGGTCGGTTCATCCCCACGCACGTGGGGAACACATCATTCGACGCTGCGCAGCGGCATGCGGGCGCGGTTCATCCCCACGCACGTGGGGAACACCGCGGATCTTCGCTGAGACGGGTGTAAAGAGTCGGTTCATCCCCACGCACGTGGGGAACACTGATTCACCTGTGGAAGAGCAGTAATGGCAACCGGTTCATCCCCACGCACGTGGGGAACACGGTTTCGGACTCTTCCTTGATCGTCTGCTTGGCGGTTCATCCCCACGCACGTGGGGAACACACGTGCTCAACGTCCCTGGCCTGGAGACGACGCGGTTCATCCCCACGCACGTGGGGAACACGGCAGCTACACGCTGACCGCTGACTCGGGGAGCGGTTCATCCCCACGCACGTGGGGAACACGCCCATTGCCTCGCGCATTGCTCGCGCACGTTCGGTTCATCCCCACGCACGTGGGGAACACTTCCGGATTCACTGATTCACTGATTCCGGATTCGGTTCATCCCCACGCACGTGGGGAACACGGCTCCTCGCTCTTGGGCGGCGGAAATTACGACGGTTCATCCCCACGCACGTGGGGAACACCGAAAAGCAGATGCTGCTAGCGCTCATGCTGTTCGGTTCATCCCCACGCACGTGGGGAACACGTGATAGGCATAGCGGGCTGATGCGCTCATTGCGGTTCATCCCCACGCACGTGGGGAACACATGGTCGTGCAGCCGGCCAAAGTTGCGGAACTCGGTTCATCCCCACGCACGTGGGGAACACGCAGATCGGCGCGCGGCCGAGATTTCGAACGCCGGTTCATCCCCACGCACGTGGGGAACACGTTCCCGAAGGCGTCAGCATGATCGCCCGCACCGGTTCATCCCCACGCACGTGGGGAACACATCGACGCGTGGCTGAATCCTGACCCGAAGAACGGTTCATCCCCACGCACGTGGGGAACACGTCTTTGTCGCCGTTGATGCAGCGCAGTCTAGCGGTTCATCCCCACGCACGTGGGGAACACCCGGCAAAGACTGGTGCAGAGAACAGCGCGGCCGGTTCATCCCCACGCACGTGGGGAACACTTGTCGCCGCGGTCCATCGCCTCGCCGAAGGTCGGTTCATCCCCACGCACGTGGGGAACACGCTTGGCCTACAGCATTGCGGACAGGCTCGGCCGGTTCATCCCCACGCACGTGGGGAACACGTCATCCATGCGGACAGCCGCGAGGATGCTGACGGTTCATCCCCACGCACGTGGGGAACACTGTGCTACGGCTACAGCCACACCATCCGCGACCGGTTCATCCCCACGCACGTGGGGAACACCATACCAAATCATCAAGCCGACATGGTTGAACCGGTTCATCCCCACGCACGTGGGGAACACCTGCTTCTTCTCCAACCCGATGCGCGGGAGGTCGGTTCATCCCCACGCACGTGGGGAACACTGGTCCACCTTCACCGCGTTGCCAGTCCGATCCGGTTCATCCCCACGCACGTGGGGAACACGTCCATCCGCATCGCCGAACAGCACCAGGACTTCGGTTCATCCCCACGCACGTGGGGAACACCCGGCGCTTCGTGCGCTTCAGCGCCAGCAACAGCGGTTCATCCCCACGCACGTGGGGAACACTTCACGCCCTTGCTGCATTCCTCCGGGAGAAACGGTTCATCCCCACGCACGTGGGGAACACGCAGTCGACGGGGTCGTGAGCGCCACCTACAACGGTTCATCCCCACGCACGTGGGGAACACATCGTCAACGCCTGTGTCGTGGGCTGGTTCGGCGGTTCATCCCCACGCACGTGGGGAACACGTCGGGCAGTGGTAGGTGATGGTGGTGATCGTCGGTTCATCCCCACGCACGTGGGGAACACACAGCGTTGATTCCCGCGAGCAGCGGGTCGATCGGTTCATCCCCACGCACGTGGGGAACACGACGAAACGCTGCACGTCCACCACAAGAAGTACGGTTCATCCCCACGCACGTGGGGAACACACTTCCTTCAACTCATTGATTAGAAACGACTTTTCTACGGTCAGAATTTCTACCGACCGAAAATGCGGTTTGCTCAGGTTGTTAAGGAGCTGTTTCCGAAGGGGGTTCCGGGTGGAAGTTCACCAGTTGTACCCCGTCGAAATCGATCGGCATGCGCCGGTTCTTGCCGAGAGTCTTGAACTCGAAACCAGCTTCGGCTTGGCTGCGCCAGATGAGAACGGCGTTGCCATCTTCGATGCCTTCTTCCACCTGCGTCCAGATGTGCTCCCGCACGCGCCTGGAGTAGTTGCCGACATACACGCCGGCACGCACCTCAAGCAGCCAGACGGCCAGCCGGCCACGCAGCCGCGGGGGTGCGTTTTCAAGAACGATGACCAGCATCGCCGATGTTCTCCGGGTTCGGCAGGGCGGGCGCTACTGCATCCTCCGGCGGGCTGGGCCGCGGAATTTCACCCGCGGCAAGGATGTCTTCAATGTCCGGGATGATGCGGTCGAGCAGCTTCGTTTGGCGGAAGATGTCGCGGCAACCCAGCCGTACCGCTCGCTCGGCATTGCCATGCGGGTTGCTCGCTGCGACCTTAAAGGCCACGGGAACCACCGTGTCGAACTTGTAGAGGTCGGCGATGTCATAGACGAAAGACAGCGGCTTGCCTGTGTGGATGAAGCCCACCGCGGGGGCATAGCCTGCGGCAAGCACTGCCGCCTCGGTCACACCGTAGAGGCAGGCCGTTGCCGCCGAGAGGCAGCGGTTGGCAATGTCCGAGGCGTCCCATGTCTCCGGGTCGTAGTCGCGGCCAGACCATTTCACGCCGTACTGTTGCGCCAGCAATTGGTAGGTTCGGCGCACGCGGGCGCCCTCAATGCCTCTCAGCTGTTCGACGCTGCGTTTTGCCGGAGGATCTTCGCCAAACCGTTGCGCGTACATCTTGCGCACGACCTTCAGCCGTAGCGATTCGTCGAGTGCAAGCTTGGCTTGATAGAGCAGGCGGTCCGACCGTGCGCCGCCGGGTTGCCCCGATGAATACAGGCGCACGCCCGCTTCACCCACCCACACGAGGAGTGTGCCGACTCGCGCAGCCAGGGCCGCCGCACGGTGAGACAGTCGCGTGCCCGGCTCCAACATGATGCAGGCCACCCCGCCCACGGGAATGTGCGTGCGGATGCCGGTGGCGTCGACCACCACGAAGGCCCCGTCGAGAACGTCGATCTCGCCTTTTTCGACGAAGACGACGGAGATCCGCTCTTTGACGGGTATGGGCTTCAGGGGCGGCAGCATCGAGCAACCTATGGCAGACGTCTTGTGTGGCTTCCCGATCTGACTGCACCGCTGCGTTCGCCATCTGGGCCGGCGCACGTGGGGAGGTGGCGGATCAAAACACCAAGGTGGGTCATGGTGCGCGAGCGACACTCAGTAGTCCGCAACCGAAGCTCTTCGCGGCGCCAACGCCCTTGCAGAGCAACTCTGCGAAAGCATCTGGGTCCCGAACTGTCAACTGACCATCGAACGTGATGGTGACCAGCTTTCCGGCTTGTCCTTTTCTCTTGAAGAAGAGCGGGGCGTTCGGTGTGATAGAGGCGCCATCCAGCCGCGCCGACTCAGCCAACTTCCGCTGCAACCAATCCAGTTGCTGCTCGTCCTTCAGCAAAGGAACCCGAACGGATCGTTGTGGGTCGTCGCTGTCGCGAATGGTTTTGACGACGTTTGCGGTGAGGCGAAAGCGAAGCGACACCCCTGTGGCGAACGCAGTGAGAGGAAGACTCTTCGGCCCGGCGACAACGCGAACTGTCGCCTCTTCCGCGGCGGGTGTTGCCTGGGACTGCAACAGAACCAATGCGCCTTGTCCCAGGCGCTGATGCTCGACCCGGAAAAGGAAGTTGCGCGCAGCGTCTGGCTGACCCGGAAAGAGGCGCCACAGCGCACGGTGCCAGTCGTAAGGGTTGCGGGCATCTTTCCAATCGAGCTGGACTTTACTCAGGTACATGGTCCGCTCCCGCTGTGCTGACATATACGCGTCGTGTGTCGAACTGGCGCACTCGTCCGTAGCGCGGTGCGTCACGAAGCCGTAGCTCAAGCTCGTTCTCCAATGCCGGCGCATCGCTGTAGAGCCGTCCTGGGCGTGGAGACCACTTGCTCAGGGCGAGTGCGGCGTTCTCCGCCTCTACCGTTGCGGCCAGTAACGGACGAGATGGCGGGCATGAGCGGCGCCCTAGAACCGGCGTGTAGTACGGGCATCGCAGCGCGGCAGCGATTCGATCCAGCGAATACGTCGCTCCAGGTGTCTCTTCGATCGCGACGCTGAATACGGCATCACACAGATACTCGCGTCGCGATACCACCGGGTATTCGTTGGACTTCCGGATATCAACCTTGCGGGCGTCGAGCACCGTGTGGAAGTCGCTGAGTTTCTGCATCTCCATGCCTCGTCGCCTGTTTTCGGCGCGCACGGTGAACCAGATGCTGCTATCGAGTCCGGTCAAGGCGGCGGTGTCGCCTCGGTCAATGCCAAGGCAAGCAGCGAGCAGTCCCAGCAGTCCCGATCGCGTCGGAAAGCTGACTGTAGGTCGGTAATCCTCAAGACTGTGATCGCCCCACGCTTGAAGAACGCCGTCGAGTTGCAGGATTAGAAACTGAGCCATGCTGGGGGCTCACGCCGATGCGTCAGACAGGAGCCACTTTTCGAGATCTGGGAGTGTGGCTTTGTGCGCAATCTCGGTGGCTTCAGATGAGCCGCTCATATCGAAGGCGGCGGCCGTTTCATCGAGTCCGTAGCCGCGATGCACCTTCTCCCAGTACCCCAGCAGCTCGTTCACGGATGGTCGCAAGAAGCCGCCGCTGTTCTTGACGGGGTTCTCGAAAGCATTTGCCAACGAAATGGGCTGGTCCGCCAAACTGACCATCGCGAAGTCGGCGGGATTGTGCGCGGCAAAGGACTGTTGCTTGGCGCTGGGCACCACGGTGGCCATGAGATGCAGAGCATGAGCGGCCACTTCCAGCGCCCGGCCGCGGGAGGCGCCGCCAAGGTTGTCCTGCAGTTGGCGAAGGTTCACGCTGGCGTAGCGGTAGAACACGCCGGCAGAGAACTCCTGCGTGTCGAGATGGCCGGCGCCAGACTCGCCCGATTCGGCAACCAAGTCGTCTACAGCGGTGAACCAGTCAATATCCGATTCCGCGGCATGTGTCGTGATCGCGTGTGCCACAGCCATTGCACCATCTACGCTCGACATCAGGCCGCTCGTCGCCATGCGTCCCGATAGTGCAATGTCAATGTTTTCTGCCATTGCTTGCCTGAGGGATGCGGCCTCCTGCGACACGAGCTTCTCCAGCTTCTTGCTGTCTGCACCTGAGCTTTCGTTGCGTTGCACAAGTTCGCAGAGGCGACTGAACTCCGCAATGGACCACGGGGCGACGGCGTCGCCGTGCGTGTTTTCTGCCAACCCCTCTTTGCCGGAAATCAGCTCCAGCGTCTTTGATACCAACTCCGCGGGAAATTTATCGCTCAAGGCTGCGAGCAGGGTGTCTCGAAGTTTGCCCAGCTGTCGAGTGCGGATCGAGCTTGTGCCGAGATGGTTGCGGTAGTAGTCGCTGGTGCGCATCGCGCGCTTGAGGCTTTGGCTCGAGACACGAACGCGGCGGACACCACCGAAAACTGCGGTCTTCTGCATGTTCATGTCGTCGCGATTCAGGCACGACGGGCTGTGCGAAATAAGGACGTGGATGTTGACGAAGTTCTTGTTCATGGGCGGTGTCCTTCACTGCACCTTGGCAGGTCGTTGATGAATGAAGAAGTCTTCCAGCAGCGTGCGCTTGGAGCGGTCGTTCCAGAAATACAGGAGGCGTCCAAAGTCGGCCCAGTCGACGACGGGATTGACGTGTTGAACCAAGCGGCGCAACTGGATCAGGTCGTTGGGGGGCTCGGCCCTCACCACCTGAAAGAGTCGAGCTTCTCGCACACCGTGCGACGCCAACTGCTCGCCGAGCGATTTCGCTCCTTTTGCGTGGGGACAGAAAGGCAGAAAGAACACGACGCGTTCAGCCCACGATGGAGGGCGAACGCCAGGGAAAAGCTTGTAGAAGGCTGGACGCAATCCAAGCTCTTCGGGAGACCCCACGCGCTTACCTAGCTGCGATCGGAAGTCGCCATCACTTTCCGCGATCCTGCGGTAGCGCGCGTGCAACTCGACGAAGTCGGGTTGCGGTGGTGCTTCTTTGTTGCTCACGATGCAATGGCCTCCTTCATCTTCTTCAGTTCAATGGACAGCCCGCGCCGGCTCAGCGCGACTGTCCGCACCAGGGCCGGATTCCGAACGTACGGGTTTGTGACTTCCTCGAAGATCAGATGACAGCAAGTGGCGAGCTTGTCGACAAACGCGGGTTTTTCGCTCTGCCGCTCCGCGCGGCGCATGCTGCGCAGCCAGTCATGCAGCAACTGCTCGGTGCGCTCATAGAAGCGGCTCTCCGCGACCTCGTGAATGTCCACGCCAAGAGCCTTGATGCCCTTGTCGCGATTTCCCTTGACCACCGAGTAGAGCTTCGCGCGCAGCAAGGTCTTGCAAGCCAGAGCGGTGTCCACTGCCCACTCGATGGCTTTTTGGCCGTGTTCGTCCTGCCAGCCGTCGCCAATGCTGAAGAACTCGTGCCGGCGCTGCAGGATGGACGCTTGCTTGTTTCGGTATCCGCCGACGATCAGTCGTAGTGCACCGCTGTCGCTTGTGCGCCATTGATCCAACACGGCGGCCGGGCGGTGCCCTGCCTTCTTGTCGTCGTGGCTGAAGAGAAACCGGGAACACTGCGTCCACGCCGGTGCCGTGGTGGTGAACGAAAGAATCCGCTCACTTCGGTCTTCCTTCTTGACTTCGAACTCGCGGGGACTGTGCGGATGAGGCCACAGGCCGACGACCTTGAAATCAAACTTCTCCTTGTTGAAGCCGCTGTATCCGGGTTGCTCGGGTCCGCCCAAGAGATCACAAGGGGCCATATCGGTCGACCGGATCAGTTCGATGTGAGCGGGCTGCCAAAACAGCCCTCGCAACAAGCCGATCTGGTTGGCGTGGATCGTCTCTTTCTCGCGGATCGGCTCTACCCATACCGGAGGCTGTTGCTTGGCCGACTCATACCAGGGCAGCACTCGACGCAACTGCTCGTCGCACAACACGTTGCGCCAAACGGTTTCCCGAAGATCGCTTCCACCTACGAGCGTCGTGATCGGTGTTCCCCGCAGGCCGCCCTTGAATCCGCCGCCAAAACTAGGCGCTGTGGAGGCTTGATTGAACAGGGCGATCGCGGTGGCTGCGGCTGAGAGGTGCCGCACTTCCCCAGGTGCATTGAAGAAGCTGTGATTGTTGCCCTCCGGCAGGCCGACCATCAGCTTTTGTATGGGAGTCGATTCGGCCGCCGATACGCCGCGGGTCTGCATGAAGGGGTGGGTGGGATGGTCAAGGTCGAACCAGTCCAGCAACGGTGCCACCGCGTTGTCGTACTCGGCCTCCGTAAGCGGCGTTTTCACCCGCTTGCGCCATGCGTCACGGTCTGGTGGAGGCAGCATGACTTGGACCAGTGAAACCAGAAGCTGCAAGCACGCAAGTTCCATGTCGTCCCGCGGAAGGGACAACTGCCACCTTTCGCGTTCACACAGCAGTTGCTTCAGGCCGATCCGCGTCGAACTCCCATGTACTGGAATCCACGGGGCAAGCAATAGCTTGGTCACCATCTTCCTCCTATAAGCCAAACAGCAGACAAGGCAGGCAGGAAGGCGAACCAGCACAAGGGAAGA
Organism: uncultured Caldimonas sp.; assembly: GCF_946480305.1. The sequence goes on along the minus strand of NZ_CAMLJQ010000016.1, from coordinate 27,678 downwards.
TTCTCACTGCGCACCTTCTTCTTGCAATCCGTACTCCCTGCTGTACCGGAAAGACGTATCGACGCCGCGGCCCACCCAGTCCGTTGATCCTTTTCGGTTCACGGTGAGCCACACCAGGCCGTCGTCGTCCTGCGCGGGCAGCTTGCCCTTCCAACTCGCAGGGACGCCCACCGCGCTCAAGGCGATGCGCTCGCGCCGCTCCCACTCGTCCACTTCGGCAATCGGTTCGTGTTCACCGATCAGGCGCCCTTCAGCATCTATCAGGATGACCGCCAGTGACATTTCCCCGTCACGAGTCAGTGCGCGAACGTTCTCGTCGTTGTCTGCGAGCGGGTTCATGTCGTCGTTGGCGATGACCTGCGCACGATCGAAATTGGCGTTCTCTTCGGCGCGAAACTTCTCGTACTCGAAAGCGATGTTCTCTGGCTCGTCAGGCCAATCGTCGCGTTCGTACACGCGCTCAATCCAGGTTCGGTAAGCGGCTGGGAAATCCACGTGATCCACGCCTTGCAGGAGTTGCTGCGTGCGCCAGAGCACTCTGGTGTTCCCGTAGACGAGCTTGTGAAGGCCGTACTCGGCAGCTGGTGGGACCAGTACCGTGCAGCGAGGGCGTTCGAAGCCAGGGGGGCGGGATCGGTCGTGCCGATGCAGCCGACCCATCCGCTGAAAGAGCAAGTCCACTGGACAGATTTGAGTAATCAACCAGTCGAAATCTAGATCAAGGCTCTGCTCCACCACTTGCGTTGCCACAAGAATGCGTCCGCCCAGCCGCTCGGCATTGCGGCCGTACTTGGTCAGCACCTCCTGCTCCCGAAGCTGGCGGTCCAGAAACCGAAAACGCGCATGGAACAGATCCACCGGCAGCTCGGTTTCTGCTTTTAGCAGGCGAGCGAGCCCCTGCGCGTCATTGACCAGATTGCACACGATGGCGACGTGAGCTCCAGCAGCGGCTGCCTCGACGATGCGTTCAATGAGGCCTCGGTCGGGGAGGGTATCCGGCTCAGGCCGGCACTCAATCTGGACGTTTCTCGCTGGTGGGCGTTGGTCCGGGTCGTTCAGCTCGGTGAAGAAAACTCGACCAGCCGCATCGACGCGGGTCAGCAAGGGATAGGGAGCGTTCGCGTCAGGGGGGTCGACTGCGTTCCAAGCTCGAGCAAGTCTGCACCGTAGCTCGTGCGGCAAGGTGGCGGACAACAAGACCGCACTCCCACCCGCGCGCCGCTGCTGACGCAATACCCCATCGAGCAAACCATACATGTAGCGGTCGTAAGCGTGTACTTCGTCCACCACGAGCACGGACTTCATCACACCGAAGCCACGTACGAACTTGTGCCGCAGTGGCAGCACTGACAGCAGTACCTGATCGATCGTGCAAACACCGATCTGACCCAGGAAAACGCGTTTGCGGCTCTCAGCCAACCATTCTGCGCATTGCACCCGGATATCGTCGGCTTCTTGCACACTCGGTTGCCGGGCTGCTTCCCTCAATTGGCTGTGCCCATCGTGCCACCTGGCTTTGCCGTGCGCCAGCACGAGGTTTGATCCCTTTCCGAAGAGCGTGTCCGCAAATCGGTTGAGTCGTTCCCACATCGCGTTGGCAGTGGCTTGAGTGGGAAGCGCAAACACGATGCTGTCAGCAAGGCCGGCATCAAGAAGTCGCCAAGCGTACGCGAGGGCGGTTTCGGTCTTGCCCGATCCGGTGGGGGCTTCTATCAGTGTCACGCCTGCCGTGGCTGGCAACGCATCAACAAGCGTTTGAAGCTGGCGCGGTGACTCGTCGGGGCCGAGAAGTGCTTTCACCCCGAGATAGGGTGAAGGGGGTGCAATGAGACCGCACCGTTGAAGCAAACGCTCGCGAGTGACCATTGCTACCCGGTCGTCAAAGTATCCGCCTGGGCTTGCTGCAATGTCGCTGCGATAGGCGAACCAGGTTTCGTTGGAGCCCAGCCAATCGCATACCGCGCAAAAGCCAGCAAGGTAGGTGGCGTGGTCTTGATGGAGCAGTGGGGGGCCGTCGGCAAGCTTCAGGCCTGAGGGAGCGAGAAAGAGTTCTGCCAACGCGAGAAGCCATGCTCGGCGGGCGAGGCGGTCGTGGTCAATGATCTTTGCCTCGGCGTCGGGCGGGTGTACTGGGTGGCGGTGGCGAGGGATCCTCCCGTGATGTCCGGCGACGGCTGCCAGCCAAGGCATCCAGATGTCGACGAGGCATTCGTCTTTGTCCTGCATGCCAAGGAGATGCGGATGCTCCCGAATGAACCATCTCAGCCCGCATTCGCCATGTTCGTACCGTGATGCTTCGTCTCGATCGGGCAGGTCGTGCGCGTTCCACGTTGGCTGCAGGACGGTCAATGCATCGAGTGACTTCATTTGGAAGCGCACGTCGAACTTCCCCAGGTCATGGAGTGCTACGAAAAATAGCACCCACGCGCGCCGGGTCTTCGAATCGGCGGCACTCTGGACCAACTCGCCGAACTGGCGCTGTAGGTTGAGGTCCAAGTCCCACCAAGCAGCCGCTACTGCGGCGACGTCAAGGCAGTGATAGGGCAGCAAGTGAAACGCGGCGCCCTGGGCGTCCAACGGACGCGCTTTGCCCCAGTAACTGAAGTAAGGCGGAACGCTCGTAGCGGCTTGCGCGCCTGTGGTACAGCCTGTTCGCGGATCCAGCTCGTCGTACGCCACCTGACCCTCCATCGCCGTGTTCCCGGCGAGCGGACCAGATTCTTGAGGCCCCGGGTGTACAGCGTCAACTGTAAAAACGCCCCGGGACGGGGCGGGTCTGCACCGATTGCGTGGTGCGCGGTGGAGGGAGCGCGAGCGCGCTTACTTCAACTCCCAGAACCACACTTCCTTGCACGCAAAGTAGCAATGCGAGTTGCACACCTGCACGCCGTTGGCGGGTTCGATCAGGTCGATGTGTCCGCCGTCGTAGCCGTCGATCTTCCAGAAGAAGACGATGCCTTGCTTGCCGTCGAGCTCCTTCGGCGCGGTGGTGGGGCGTTGCAGGATCAGCGGGCGGCCGAGCACGCCGACGAGCTGGTCGGCGAGCAGCTTCGCACCGGGCTCGATCATGCGGCCCTTGTACGGCCCTTCCTTGATGCGCAGGCGGCCCGAGAACTGCACGCCGGACTTCAGCAGCGCCAGGCTCATGCGGGTGGCGCAGGTGTTGGCATAGCCGGCGTTCTGCTTCTTCAGGTTTTCGATGTCGTAGCCGATGTCCTTGTACAGGGCTTCGGCTGAGAGGTAGCCCGCCTTGTAGAACTCGGACGAATGGTGATGGCTCTTGAGGGTGACGAAGGCAGGTTTCATTTCGATGGCTTGCAAGGGAAGGAAAGGGCGAGCGCTTCGGTGATGACATCCGACGCACGCTCGTCCAGGCGCTGGGGGGGCAGCTTGCGGAAGTGCTCGTACAGGTGCTCGCGCAGCGAGACGGTCTTCAGCGTCTTGTAGTCGCACCAGGCGCGACCTTCGGTGGCGTCGAGCACGCCGAGCAGGTAGAGCCGGGCGGCGCGCCGGCGGGGCTCGTCGGTGCTGCCGAAGTCCGCGAAGAAGGCGCGTGCCGTGAGGGCCACGCCGTCTTCCGACAAGGTCGACGAATGGCCCGCTCGGGGCATTGCGCTGGTGGAGCCGCAGGCTGCCAAGGCCGCGGTGAGGAGCAGCAGGCCGGGCAGTCTGCGCACGCGTGGCGGCGCATGCCCGGACTCGCGTTGCTGCTGGATGCAAGTCATCGAGACCCTCCTGATCGTTTGTGTGGTGCGCGGGAGCATAGGGCAGGGCGGCCGGGCGCGGCAACCCCGTGGATGAAGTGGTCAGTCCGGCTGACGCACGGCCTCCACCTGCACCCGCAGCAGCACCTCGTTGCCGACGAACGGGAGCCCGAAGCTCATGCCGAAATCGTTGCGCAGCACGGTGGCCTCGAAGTCGCCGCCGCACACCTCGCGGTTGAACAGCGGGTTGCGGTAGCAGTTGAAGCGCACGGCCTTCAGCGTGAGCGGCTGGCTCACGCCGCGCAAGGTCAGCTCGCCCGGCACGGCCACGACGCGGTCGTCGTCGAACAGCATGCGCCCGGCGACGAACCACGCCTTGGGGTGCTCGGTGGTGGCGAAGAGGTCGGCTTCCTTCAGCCTGGCGTTGAAAGGTGCGATGCCGGTGTCGAGCGCGGTGGTGTCGATCTCGATCGACGCTTCGCCGGTACGTGCCGCGCGGTCGAGCACGACCTGGCCCTGCACGCGCGCAAACCGGCCGCGGGTGGTGGACGTGCCGAAGTGCACCACCTCCCATGTCACGCTGGTGTGCGTGGGCTCGATCAGATAGGTGACGGGTTGCGCTGCTGCCGGCATGGTGCCGAACAGGCCGGCCAGGAGTAGGAGCAGAAGCTTCGTCATTGCGTGATTGTCGGCAAACGCTGCACGGGCAGGAAGCACTTGAGGGCACAAACAAAAAGCCCCCGCATCGCGGGGGCTCGTACCGGTGAGCGGCGGTGCCGTGGGCTTATTGCTTGATCGCCTCGACCTGCACCACCAGGCGCACGTTGTCCTGCATGCCCATGTTCAGGCCGTAGTTGATGCCCCACTGGCTGCGCTGGATGGTCGTCTCGAAGTCGCCACCGCACACCTCGCGCTTGAGCATCGGGTTCATGTAGCAGTTGAAGCGGTTGGCCTTCAGCGTGACGGGGTTGGACTTGCCGAGCATGGTCAGCGTGCCGCTCACCTGCGTGACCTTGTCGCCCTCGAAGGTGAACTTGTCGGCGACGAACTTCGCGGTCGGGTGCTGCTCGGCGTTGAAGAAGTCGGCACTTTGCAGGTGCTTGTTGAAGGGAGCCACGCCGGTGTTGATGGAGGTGACGTCGATGGTCAGTTCCACCTTGCCCTTCTTGGCCGCGCGATCGAACTCGACGGTGCCTTCCTTCTTGTCGAAGCGGCCGCGGTTGGTGGAGGTGCCGAAGTGGTCGGCCTCGAAGGTCACGAAGGTGTGCGTCGGGTCGATCGTGTAGGTGGCAGCCTGTGCGGAGGCAACGGCGGCAAACAGGGAGGCAACGAGCAGCGTCTTTTTCATGAGCGAAGGTCCTGAGGAAGAATGGGTTGCAAGAGAGGGACGGGAAAAGAAATCAAAGAGGCGCGACGCCGGTGAGCGCGAGCTTGAACTTCACCTGCACGTCGTTGGCGACCATCGAGGTGTCGGCCCACTCGCCTTCACCGATCTTGAAGTCGAGCCGCTTGATCGCGAAGGCGCCGCTGGCGGTGGTGTTGCCGCCGGCCTGCGCCAGCGTCACGGGCACGACGACGTTGCGCGCGTTGCCCTTGATGCTGAGCTGGCCGGCCACCTCGAACTTGCCGCCGCCCAGCGGCTTGACGCCGGTCGACTGGAACGTGGCCTGCGGAAACTTGGGCACGTTGAACCACACCGGCTTGACCAGCTCGGCCTCGGTTTCGGGTGCGCCGAGCGCGGCGCTGCCGAGGTCGACCGTGAAGGCGATCTTCGCGGCCTCCGGCTTCTTGGGATCGAACGCGACCTGCGCGTCGAACTTCTTGAACTTGCCTTCCACCGGCACGCCCATCTGCTTGCTGACGAAGGCGATCTCGCTCTGCGCGGGCAGCAGCTTCTGTTGTGCGAGCGCGGGCGCCGAAGCCACCCAGGCAGCGGTGGCGAGCAAGGCAGTGAGCGGGAGTCGGTTCATGAGGTGTCCCTGTTGACGTTCGTGGGTGGAGGTGGTTTCAGCGGCCGAAGGCCATGCGGCCCAGCAGGCCGTCGCGGTCGATGAAGTGGTGTTTGAGGGCTGCGGCCACGTGCAGCACCACGAGCGCGGCCAAGGCATAGGCGAGCCACCCGTGCCAAGGCTTGATGGCTTCGGCGAGTGCCTTGTCGGCGGGCACGAAGTCGGGCAGCGGCAGCACGCCGAACCACACGACCGGGAAGCCCGCCGCGGAGCTGTAGGCCCAGCCCACCAGCGGCACCGCGAAGAACAGCAGATACAGCAGCGCGTGCGTGCCGTGGTGTGCGGCGCGCTGCCACGCGGGCATGGCAGCCGTCACGGCGGCGGGCAGCTCGGGCGGCCGGTGCGACAGACGCCACAGCAGCCGCGCCGCCGAGAGTGCCAGGATCGTGACGCCGGCCCACTTGTGCCAGTTGTAGAGCTTGAGCCGCGTGGGCGACATCGACAGCCCCGTCATGTAGAGCCCCACGCCGAACGCGCCGACGATGGCGAGCGCGAGCAACCAATGAAAGGCGACGGCGACGCCGGTGTAGCGGACTGCGGTTGCGTTGTTCTTCATTGTTGAATTCGCTTGTATGGGTGACTCGGCGGGACTCGACATCCAGCGCCGCGACCAGGAGCGCAGCGTGGCGCAAGCATAGGAGCCGGCCCGGTGAAGGAAGTTCACGGCCGTTCACGGAACCGTTCGAACGGTTTGAAGGCAGATTGAAACAACGTGTCGCGCCGGCTTGCGGCACACTGCGCCGGTCTCTTCAGCCGTAACGAGGAAGATGTGAAGCAACTGGTGCGACGCCACGCGTGGGCCGCGGGGTGGCTGGCGGCGGCGTCCGCCGCGATGGGCGAGACCCCGGTGCAGCCGATCGGCCTGAGCAGTTGTGCGGCTATCGCCAACGATGTGGAGCGCCTGGCCTGCTACGACCGGCTCGCCGGTCGCAACCTGCCGCCTGCTGCGCCGGTGGCAGCGGTGCCCGACGGCCCGGTGTCGATGCCTGCCCCCTTGCCCAAGGACGAGCCCGCGAAAGAACGCGCTGCTGCATCCGCTCCTGCAGGCACCGGGCTGGCGCCCCGGCCGCGCCAGAGCATCTGGTCGAGCTTCTGGGAGCTGGACCGTGAAGACAAGCGCGGCACGTTCAACTTCAAGACCTACCGCCCCAACTTCCTGCTGCCCATTCACTACACGAGCGACATCAACCGCGAGCCCACCAGCCCCACGCGGCCGAGCAGCGGTGAACGGCCGGGCTACAAGCCGCTGGAAGCGAAGCTGCAGATCTCGCTGCGCACCAAGATCGCGCAAAGCGTGCTGCTGCCCGACGCCGACGTCTGGTTCGGCTACACCCAGCAGTCGTTGTGGCAGGTATGGAACCCGAGCGAGTCCGCGCCATTCCGCAACACCGACTTCGAGCCCGAGGTGATCTACGTGGTGCCGGTACCGCAAGGCCTGCGTGCATTGCCGGGCGGGTGGCAGTTCCGCATGGTGCAGCTGGGGCTGGCGCACCAGTCCAACGGGCAGGCCGAGCCGCTGTCGCGCAGCTGGAACCGCGTGTACCTGGCCGCGGGGCTGGAGAAGGGCGAGCTCAGCGTGTATGCGCGCATGCACAAGCGGCTGCGCGAAGACCCGGACGACAACGACAACCCCGACCTGACCCGCTATGTCGGCCGCGGCGACATCGCGGTGGCGTGGCTGCCAGGGCGTGCCACCGCTTCGCTGCGCTGGCGCACCAACCTGCGCGACTTCAAGCGCGGCTCATGGCAGTTCGACTGGACCTACCCGGTGGACACCGACAAGCCCGACGGGCTGCGCTGGTACGTGCAAGGCTTCACCGGGTACGGCGAGACGCTGCTCGACTACAACCACCAGCAGACGAGCCTGGGCGTGGGGCTGACGCTGTTCGAGTTCTGAGGCGTGGGGCTTCGCCTCACCGCGGCGCGACGATGCCGCGCCGCTGAAGAAAGTCCAGCGTCACGAGCGCGGCGTCGGTGGTGAACTCCGTGCCGCGCAGCAGCTCGATCACCTCCGCGATCGGCAGCAACCGGTGCTCCATCACCTCCCCGTCCGGTGCGTGCGGCGTGAAGTCGCGCGGCACCTCGAGGTCGTACACGTAGATCACCTCCTGCTGCACGCCTTCGGGGATGTCGCAGTGCAGCCGGACCTGGCTCGTGTAGACCGACTGCCGCGCCAGCTCCTCGGGGATGCCGGACTCTTCCCAGCATTCGCGGATCAGCGTCGCGAAGGGTGTCTGCCCATGCGGCACGCCGCCGCCGACCAGGTTGTCGAGTCGGCCGGGGTCGGTGGCCTTGCTCAGCGAGCGCCGTGCGATCCACAGGTGCGTGGGGTGGCCGTGCGCGTCGCACACGTACCCGTTCAGGTGAGCGCCGAAGGTCAGCGTGCCCCAGAAGCGTGAAGCGGCGCGTTCGATCAACGCGAGAGGCACGGCACCGGGTTCGGGCATCACCGGGTAGATCTCGTCGCGCCAGCCGCGGATGAGGCCCAGCGCGCGCAGCACCATGTTGGTGGCCGAGAGCGCAGCGCTGCGTTGCGGCTCGCTGCGCAGCCGGTCGACCATGCGCACGCCGCGGGGGCTGATGTTGAGCCACGGTGCGTGTTCGGCCAGCAGGCCGAGATGATCGCGGGCCACCGAGCCCACCTCGCAGCCGGCCATGCTGAACGGCAGCCGGCGCCCGCGCTGCAGGTTGCGCGAGGCTTCCAGGGCGGGGCAGTCGAGGGGCAGCATGCGCCGCAGTGTAGGCAGGCGCCAGCGCCGCCGTCGCTGGCGCTGACGAGCGGCAGCCATGCCGCGCCGGACGGATGCGGGCTGTGCAGGATGTCACGCAACGGTCATGCAAGGTTCACCTGATGGTCATGGGTCGTCTAGATGATCCACCCCCAACCAGCCGGGAGACAGACCGTGACCAAGCCTGTGATCGACGTGCGCGACCTGCGCAAGACCTTCGGCACCTGCCACGCGCTCAAGGGCGTCAACCTGACCGTGCACGAGGGCGAGATGGTGGCCCTGCTCGGGGCATCGGGCTCCGGCAAGTCGACCTTGCTGCGCCACCTGAGCGGGCTGCACCGCGCCGACGAGGGGCCCGGCTCGCGTGTGCAGGTGATGGGCCGCACGGTGCAGGAGGCCGGCCGTTGCTGCGCACAGGTGCGCGACGTGCGGGCCGGCGTGGCGATGATCTTCCAGCAGTTCAACCTGGTCGACCGCTTGCCGGTGATGCACAACGTGCTGGCGGGCGCCTTTCATCGGTTGCCGCTGTGGCGCACGCTGCTGCGGCGCTTCCCGCAGCAGGAGCTGCAGAACGCGGTGGAGGCGCTGCGGCGCGTGGGCATCGCCGAGCGCGCGTGGCAGCGGGCGTCCACCCTCTCCGGCGGGCAGCAGCAGCGGGCCGCCATCTCTCGTGCCATCGTGCAGCGCGCCCAGGTGATCCTGGCCGACGAGCCGATCGCCTCGCTCGACCCGGAGTCCAGCCGCAAGGTGATGGAGCTGCTTGCCGAGCTGAACCGCGAGCAGCGTGTCACGGTGGTCGTGTCGCTGCACCAGGTGGACTACGCATTTGCCTACTGCCCGCGCACGGTGGCATTGCGCCACGGCGAGGTGGTCTATGACGGCCCCACTGCGGCGCTGACCCGCGAGCGCCTGAAGCATCTCTATGGCACGCAGAGCGACGAGCTGTTCGAGCGGGCCGTGTCGATCGCCACGCCCACGGTCCCCGTCGCCCCGATGGTGGCGCCGCTGCCTGCATTGCAGGCCGCCTGACCCTCCCCGTCCCTCACCCGCTTTCCGTACCAGGAGTTCATCATGAACCGTCGCCTGTTCGCACATCTGGCCGTTGCCGGCAGCCTGGCTTTTGCCGCCGCTGCCCATGCGCAGATGAAGGAAGTCAACTTCGGCATCATCTCCACCGAGTCGTCCGCCAACCTCAAGACCGCGTGGCAGCCGCTGCTCGAAGACATGCGCAAGGCGACCGGCCTGAAGATCAACGCGTTCTTCGCCCCGGACTACGCCGGCGTCATCGAGGGCATGCGCTTCAACAAGGTGCATGTGGCCTGGATGGGCAACAAGTCCGGCATGGAAGCGGTGGACCGCGCGGGCGGCGAGGTGTTCGCCAAGGTCACGCAGGCGGACGGCGCCGCCGGCTACTGGAGCGTGATGGTGGTGCACCAGGACAGCCCTCACAAGACGCTGGCCGACGTGCTCAAGCACCGCGCCGGCCTGACGCTCGGCTTCGGCGACCCCAACTCGACCTCCGGCTCGCTGGTGCCTGGCTACTACGCCTTTGCCCAGAACCAGGTCGACCCGGTCAAGGACTTCAAGCGCACCGTGCGTGCCAACCACGAGACCAACATGCTGGCGGTGGCCAACAAGCAGGTCGATGTGGCGACCGTCTCCAGCGACGGGCTGGACCGCATGCAGATGAAGCAGCCCGACAAGCGCGCCGCGTTGCGCGAGGTGTGGCGCTCGCCGCTGATCCCGAGCGACCCGATGCTGTGGCGCCGCGACCTCGACGCCGACACCAAGAAGAAGATCCGCGACTTCATGCTCGGCTACGGCCGCGACGCGCGCGAGAAGGAGATCCTGAAGACGCTCACCTTTGCCGGTTTCGTGGCCTCCGACGACACGCAGCTCGTGCCGATCCGCCAGCTCGAACTGGTGCGCCAGCGCGCCAAGGTCGAGAGCGACACCACACTGTCAGCGGAAGAGCGCCAGAAGAAGCTGCGCGAGATCGATGCGCAGCTGGCCGACCTGCAGAAGGTCGTCGCGAGCGCCAAGTAAGAAGCACGATCTTGCTGCGCCTGCTGTTGCCCGTCATGAACACACAAACCATAGCGCCGCGGCAGGTCGCGGACGCACCCTTGCTGCCTGCAGCACCGAAGACGTCGTTGGGAACCCTGCTGCTGTGGGCGCTCGTGCTGGCCATGCTGGCCGGATCGTGGAAGGGAGCGGACCTGCGGCCGCTCGACCTGCTGAGCGACTCGGGCAACATGGCGGAGTACCTGTTCGGCTTCTTCCCGCCGAGCTTTCGGGACTGGCAGCACTACGCGAGCGAGCTGCTCGTGACGCTGCAGATCGCCGTGTGGGGCACGGCGCTGGCGATCGTCTGCGCGGTGCCGCTCGGGTTGCTGGCCTCGAGCAACATCGTGCCTTGGTGGGTGTACCAGCCGGTGCGCCGGTTGCTCGATGGCTGCCGCGCGATCAACGAGATGGTGTTCGCGCTGCTGTTCGTCGTCGCGGTCGGCCTGGGGCCGTTTGCCGGCGTGCTGGCGCTGTGGGTGCACACGACCGGCACGCTCGCGAAGCTGTTCTCCGAGGCGGTGGAGGCGATCGACCCGCAGCCGGTCGAAGGCATCCGCGCCACCGGCGCCCGGCCGATCGAGGAGATCCTCTACGGCGTGATCCCGCAGGTGATGCCGTTGTGGATCTCGTACTCGCTCTACCGCTTCGAGGCCAACGTGCGCTCGGCATCGGTGGTGGGCATGGTCGGTGCCGGCGGCATCGGCATGGTGCTGTGGGATGTGATCCGCGGCTTCCAGTACGCCGAGACTGCGGCGGTGCTGCTGATGCTGATCGTCACCGTCTCGGTGATCGACGTGCTGTCGTCGGCGCTGCGCAGGCGGCTGCTCTGAGTCCGGCCCAAGGAGCGGTGTCATGGAATGGATGGACGACGAGTCCGTGCTGCAGCGCATCGAGGCGATCTACCTCGCGCGCGGGCAGCGGCTCTACAGCAGCGCCCACGCCGAGCGCGTGACCGCGCTGGCCCATGCGTTGCAGTGCGCGCAACTGGCGGAGTGGGCGCATGCAACCGAAGAGCTGGTCACGGCCGCGCTGCTGCACGACCTGGGTCACCTGTTGATGGATGAGCCGGTGGCGGACGACGAAGACGATCGCCACGAAGTGCGTGCGCTGGACCTGCTGTGCGCCGACTTCGGCCCGGCGGTGACCGAGCCGATTCGCCTGCACGTGCAGGCCAAGCGTTACCTGTGTTCGCGCGAGCCGGCCTACTTCCACGGCTTGTCGGCTGCCTCGGTGCACACACTGGCGCTGCAGGGAGGCGTCATGTCGCCGGAGGAGGCCAGCGACTTCGAGGCCCGACCTTTCGCGATGGACGCGGTGCAACTGCGCCGCTGGGACGACCTGGCGAAGGAGCCGGGCAAGGCCACGCCTTCGCTCGCGTACTACCTGGGGGTGGCAGAGAGCGTGAAGACGCGGCCGGGTCTTGCCGCGCGGATGGGTATCGGGCCGATCAGCGCCGTGTGAGGCCGCAACCCCATCGGCATACGGTACGCACGCGATGACGCGCGCGTGACCGGACCCGCCTCACGGTTCACACCACCCGTTCGCCGCCGCGCCAGGTGCAGCGCACCACCGGCCGGCCGGCCACTTCGCGCACCCGCACCACGTCGGCCAGCAGCCCGCAGGCGATCTCGCCACGGTCGTGCAGGCCGGTGGCGCGTGCCGGGTTGCGGCTCACCACGTTGACGGCCTCGCTCAGCGAGAAGCCGCCTTCCTGGTGCAGCCGCCACGCAGCGTTCAGCAGGCTCGCAGGCACGTAGTCGGACGACAGCACGTCGAGCACGCCGGCGCGCGCCAGGTCCATCGCGGCCACGTTGCCCGAGTGCGAGCCACCGCGCACCACGTTGGGAGCGCCCGCGATGGTGGCGAGACCCAGTTCCTTGGCGCGCTGTGCGGCCGCCATCGTGGTCGGGAACTCGCTCATCGCGGCGCCGAGCGCCAGTGCTTCGTCCACATGCGTGGTCGTGGTGTCGTCGTGCGTGGCGAGCGCCACGCCGTGCTCTCGTGCGAAGTCGACGAACCAGCGCCGGTTGGGCTCGGCGTGGTCGGCCTGCCGCTGCGGCGCGAGGCGCAGCTCTTCCTCGAACTTGGCCTGGCTCCAGCCTTTCTTGCCGGTGTAGTAGATGCGGGCGTGCTCGATGTCGTTCCACTGCCGCTGGCCGGGTGTGTGGTCCATCAGCGAGAGCAGCTTCATGCGCGGGTGCCGCGCGAAGGGTTCGAACAACTCGCGGGCATTGGGGGCCGGCAGCTCGCAGCGGATGTGCACGTAATGTCGCGCGCGCAGCACGCCGGCGTCTTCGAGCAGGTCGAGCACCGCGAGCAGTGCGCTCTGGTCGCGTGCGCGGAAGCCTTCGTCGTACGGGTCGCCGACGCCGATCGCGTCGAACACCGTCGTGATGCCGGCCGCGGCGATCTCCGAGTCGTGCGACTGCACCGCCGGCTGTGCCGGAAAGAACACGCGGGGGCGCGGCATCACGTGGCGCTCGAGGTTGTCGGTGTGCACTTCCACGAGGCCGGGCAGCAGGTGATCACCGTCGAGGTCGAGCGCGCCGGGCACGGATGTGGCGCCGCTGTCGATGGCGGCGATGCGCCCGTCACGCAGTTGCACGCTGCCGTGTACCACTTCGCCAGCGAGCACGATGCGGGCGTTGGTGAGGATCTGTTCTGTCATCGTGTGTCCGTTCACGCGAAGCCGACGAGGCGGGTCGCGACCGCGTCGCGTACCTCTTCGTCGTGGAAGATGCCGACGATGGCCGCGCCGCGTGCCTTGGCCTCGTCGATCAATTGCATCACGATGCGCCGGTTGGCGGCATCCAGCGACGCGGTGGGTTCGTCGAGCAGCAGCACCGGCGTCGGCTTGATGAAACCACGCGCAATGTTGACACGTTGCTGCTCGCCGCCGGAAAAGGTGGCCGGCGGCAGCTCCCACAGCGCAGGCGGCAGGTTGAGTCGCGCGAGCAGCGCCTGAGCCTGTTCACGCGCCGCGGCTGCACGCTGCTCGTGGTGCGCGTCGTCCAGCTCGCAGGCTTCATCGGCGGTGTTTTCCAGCAGGCGCTCGGCGACCACGTCGAGCGCCGAGACACGCGGCACCGCGCGCAGGAACTGACTCACGTAGCTGATGCCGTTGCGGCGCCATTGCAGCACCTCGCGTGGCGTGGCGTGAGCGAGGTCCACGCTGCGGTCATGCGAGCGCATCACGATGTGGCCCTGTTCGCAGCCGTAGCTGCCGTACAGGCATTTCATCAGCGTCGACTTGCCTTGGCCGGACGCGCCCACGAGTGCCACGCATTCGCCCGGGTAGACCTCCATCTCGAAGCAGCGCAACACCGGCAGTTGCTGGCCACCGCGCAGGTGCAGCGTGAAGGTCTTGCTCAGGCCACGCACCTCGATGGCGGGCAGCACACTGGAATCTCTGTTCATGTCGGATCTTTCGTAGGCAACCGTTGCGGCGCGCGAAGCGCGCAGGCGGTGGTCCATGACTTACGGTGCGACGACAGACGACACGAGCAATTGCGTGTACGCATGTTGCGGGTCATCGAGCACGCGATCGGTGAGCCCCTGCTCGACGACGCGTCCCTGCCGCATCACCATCGTGCGGTGCGCCAGCAGCCGGGCCACGCCGAGGTCGTGCGTGACGATGATCGCGGCCAGGTGCATGCGCGCCACCAGCAGGCGGATCAGGTCGAGCAGCTTCGCCTGCACCGACACGTCGAGCCCCGAAGTGGGTTCGTCCATCAGCACCAGGCGCGGACGTGTGACGAGGTTGCGTGCGATCTGCAGCCGCTGGCGCATGCCGCCGGAAAACTCGCGCGGCAGATCGTCGATGCGCTGGCTGTCGAGTTCCACCCGGCCCATCCACTGCGTGGCCTCGCCGCGCAGCCGACCGTAGTGCCGCGCGCCCAGCCCCATCAGACGCTCGCCGATGTTGGCGCCGGCACTGACGTTCATGCGCAGCCCGTCGGCCGCGTTCTGCTCCACGTAGCCCCACTCGGTGCGCGCCAGCAGGCGGCGCTCGGCCTCGTCGATGCGGTGCACATCGAGCCAGCGGCCGTCGGCGCCGCGGTAGGTCACCGAACCTTCCGCGGGGGTCAGACGCCCGGCGATGCAGCCCAGCAGTGTCGACTTGCCGGAGCCCGACTCGCCGACGATCGCGAGCACCTCGCCGGGGTACAGCTCGAAGCTCGCTTCGCGCACCGCCCACATCGCGTCGAAGCGGTGGCCGAGTGCATTGACCCGCAACAGCGGGGCGTTCATGTCATCGTGGTCCATCGAGCTCCACCACAAAGCTGATGCCATGGGGTTGGAAGCCCAGGCGTTCATAGAAGGCGTGCGCGCCGGTGCGCACTGCGTTGGAAGAGAGCGCGAGCTTGTAGCAGCCCTTCGAGCGGGCCTGCCCGATCGCGTGGCCGATCATCTGCCGGCCGACGCCCCGGCCCTGGCATGCCGGGTGCACCGCGACGTCCTCGACCAGGGCGGACGGTGCGCAGCGGTGGCCGAGGTTGTCCATGATCGCAAGCGCGAAGGTGCCGACGATCTCGCCGTCCAGCAGCGCCAGCCACACCCGGTGGTCGGGGTGGCGTTGCATGCGCTCGAAGGTGGCGCGTGCAAGGTCCAGGTCCGCGGTGCCCGGCGGGTCGATGCCGGCGGCCTCAAAGAGCGCCAGCACGGCCGGTACGTCGTCGGCCGAGGCCGTGCGGAACGTGAGCCCGGCCGTCATGCGCGCTGCTCCCGGCACCAGTCCGTGTCGGAACAGGTCCACATCGTCTCGCCGCCGTCCATCACCACTTCATCGAGGTAGCTGGTGGTGCAGCCGCACAGCGCGCAGGCATGGCCAGGGTGTTCGGCGCGGAACGGGTGGTCCTCGAAATCGAGGCTTTTCACGTCGGTGTAGGGCGGCACTGCGTAGATGCGCTTCTCGCGTCCGGCGCCGAACAATTGCAGTGCCGGCATGCGGTCCATCTTCGGGTTGTCGAACTTGGGGATGGGCGAAGGCGCCATCACGTAGCGGCCGTTCACCAGCACCGGATAGTCGTAGGTGGTCTCGATGCGGCCCCAGTGGGCGATGTCTTCATAGAGCTTCACGTTCATCAGGCCGTATTCGCGATGCGCGTGCAGTTTCAGCGTCTCGCCGCGGCGCGGCTCCAGCTTGTAGAGCGGCTCGGGCTGCGGCACCTGGTAGACGAGCGTCTGCGCTTCGTTCAACGGCGCCTCGGGGATGCGGTGGCGCGTCTGGATCAGCGTCGCTTCCCGCGTGCGTTCGGTTGTCTTCACGCCGGTGGTGCGTGCAAAGAAGTGGCGGATGTTGACCGCGTTGGTGGTGTCGTCCGAGCCCTGGTCGATCACCTTCAGCACGTCGGCGCGGCCGATGATGGCTGCCGTGACCTGGATGCCGCCGGTGCCCCAGCCGTAAGCGAGCGGCATCTCGCGCGAGCCGAACGGCACCTGGTGGCCGGGGATGGCCACTGCCTTCAGGATCGCGCGGCGGATCATGCGCTTGGTGCGCTCGTCGAGGTAGGCGAAGTTGTAGCCGGCCAGCGGCGCGGGCGTGGTGGGGGTGTCGTTCATCTTCATTTGGCGTACAGCTCCTGCGGCGTGGCGACAGGTGCGCTGTCGGACCGGGCAGCGGCGTCTTCGCGCAGCTTGCGGATGAGTTGCAGCTCGCTCTCGAACGTCACGTAGTGCGGCAGCTTCAGGTGCTGCACGAAGCCGGAGGCCTCGACGTTGTCCGAATGCGGCAGCACGAACTCCTGGTCCTGCGAGGGGCTGGTGCGGTCTTCACCGAACTCGTCGGCACGCATCACGCGGTCGACCAGCGACATCGCCATCGCCTTGCGCTCGCTGCGGCCGAAAGCGAGCCCGTAGCCGCGCGTGAACTGCGCCGGCACCTCGGCGCTGCCGGTGAACTGGTTGATCATCTGGCACTCGGTCAGTTCGACCTCGCCGATCTCGATAGGGAAGCCCAGTTCGTCGGGCACGATCTCCACCGGCACGTGACCCACACGGATCTCGCCGGCGAACGGGTGGGTGTTGGCATAGCCGCGTTGCGTGGAGTAGGCCATGCCGAGCACCCAGCCTTCGTCGCCGCGCGCCAGCATCTGCAGCCGGGCGGTGCGAGGCAGCGGGTAGCTCGGCGGTACACGCGTGATGTCGGGCGGCTCGGGGTCGCCCGGGCTCGGTTGGACGGGCTCGATCAACCCTTCGGCGGCCAGCGTGTCGAGGGCGCTGGGCAGCGCTTCGGCCGGTGCGTCCGCAGGGCCGGGCAGCGGCTCAGGGTCGGCGGTAGAGCCCAGCAGCGTGAAATCGAGCAGCCGCTGTGTGTAGTCGTAGGTGGGCCCCAGCAACTGGCCACCGGGCACGTCCTTGAACACCGCGCAGATGCGCCGGCCGGCGCGCATGCGAGACGTATCGAGCGGCTCGCCGTAGCCGAAGCGCGGCAGCGTGCTGCGATAGGCGCGCAGCAGGAACACCGCCTCGATCACGTCGCCCTGCGCCTGCTTCAGTGCAAGGGCTGCCAGCTCCCGATCGTGCAGCGACGCCTCGGCCATCACGCGGTCGACCAGCAGGCGCAGTTGCTGCTGCAACTGACCCGTCTGCAGCTCCGGCACGGCCGTGTCGCCCCGGCGTGCGGCCTCGAGCAAGTGGTAGGAGGCCTTGATGGCGCGTTCGCCTCCTTTGACGGCGATGTACATCTCAGTTCCTTTCCGGGGCAGGCAGCGGCTCGACGAGCGTCGAGCGCGGCACGGCGGCCATGCGCTCGCCGCAGGTGAACACCACGTCCACGCCGCGCGGGAAGGCGGGCTGCAACGCCAGCCGGGTGCGCCAGAACGCGAGGCTGAGGCCGCCGACCGCGAGCCGGTGCGCGTGCTGCACACCGGGGCCGGTGAGTCGCACCCACGGCGTGGGGTCGGCATCCTCGGGATGCAGCAGCGAGGCGAGGCGGCCGGCGGCGTCTTCTTCCACCGCGGTCAACAAGGGCGTGTCGATCACCAGCGTGGCGCCGTCCTGCGGCACTTCGTCGCTTCCGTGCGGCAGTTCGCGCAGCGTGCGCTCGGGCGCGTCGCTGGCCGGCATGAAGGCGAAGTCCGCGCGGCGCGGGTCGTCCACGGCCACCAGTCCGGTGTGGAAGCGGCCGAACGCATGCACCTGCGCGGCACCGTCGCCGAAAGCCGGGCTGATCCACACGCGTGTGTCGACATCGCAGAGCGTCAGCAGCAGCGCCGCCATCGCCGGGCTGATCGCCTCTGGAAACTGCAGTTCGTGCAGCGTCGCGGCTTCGAGCGATTGCACGCGGCCGGGGCGGGCCATCGCGTCGAGCAGGCAGCGGAAGCTGGTCTGCGTGCCGTGCACCGCGTCGGCGAAGCCGGGCGGCAGGTCCGCCAGGGCAGGGGTGGTCGCGAGGTTCATGGGTTCACCTCCGGTTGCAGGGTGTAGAACTGCACGCGGCTCGCCGCCGCGGCGGCGTGCTCCGTGGCGTGCCGCCGGCGAGCCAGTGCAGCGAGCGGCTCGACCACGCGCTGCATCACGTCGGCGTGGCAGGGGCCGATCTGCAGCAGCGCATCGATGCAGGCGATCCAGCGGGCACGCTGCTCGTCGCGGCCGAGCACGTAGCCCACGCCGGCGGCGTTGCCGCCTTCAGGGCTCGCGATGCGCACCACGCAGCGCGTGACGGTGGCCTCGCCGATGTTGAAGCGATCGCCGGTGTTGCCGATGCGCCCGCGCAGCATCACCAGGCCGGTTTCCGGCGCGCGCAGCCAGCGGTGGTGCTGCGTGTCGGCCACCGGGGCGGCGAGGCGGCGCAGCTCGTCGGTGGTGGCGCGGGCGAGGGTGCGCAGCCAGGCTTGGCGTTGCGGCATGTGCGAGGGGTGAGCAGTGCGGTCTGACATCGGCTTGTCATCTAGATGTCTCTAAGATGCTGCCCAGTGTGCGCGGCCTTGATGACAGTTTGTTGAACTTTTTTTGCACCCGGCTCCACGAGAGCGTTGCACGAAGGCTGCGCACGAAGCGCTGCAAGAGAAAGAACAGGAACCGCATGCTCAACGACCCCTTGCTCCCGCCCGAAGCGGCGGCCATCGAAGCGCCGTCGCGGCGATGGGAGGCGATCGCGCAGGCCTTGCGCGACGACATCGCTGCGGGCCGCTTCCAGCCCGGCGAGCGGCTGCCGAACGAGACCGCGCTGGCCGAGCGCTTTGCCGTGAACCGCCACACGCTGCGGCAGGCGGTGAGATCGCTGGCTGAAAGCGGCTTCGTGCGTGTGGTGCACGGCCGCGGCACCTTCGTGCGTGAGCTGGTGCTCGACTACGCACTGCAACGCCGCACACGCCTCACACAGAACCTGGCCGAGAGCGGCGAGCAGGCGCGCCGCGAGTTGCGCGCGGCCAGCGTCGAAGATGCCGGGGCCTGGGCGCAGCCGCTGCGCATCCACCCGAAGGACCGCGTGGAAGTGCTGCACACGCGGGCGGTGGTGCGTGGTCGGCCGGTCGGCATCAGCACCAACGTGTTTCCTGCGGCGCGCTTTGCCGGCATGGCCCGGACCTTCGGCAGCACGCGCTCGATCACCGGTGCCCTGCGGGCCTTCGGTGTCGACGACTACGTGCGCCAACGCAGCGTGGTGTCGTGCCGCATGCCCACGCACGAAGAGGCCGACGCACTGGCCCGGCCGGTGACGGCGCCCGTGCTCGTGGTGGACTACGTCAACACCGATGGCAGCGGCGTGCCGGTGGAGGCGGGCACCACCTTGTTTGCGGCCGACGCGGTGCAGCTGAGCGTGTCGCCCGAAGACTTCGTGGCGGAGTGATCGATGCCGGCGCCCTACCGCTACGCGATCTACTACGCACCGCCGGTCGACCATCCGCTGTGGGCGGCAGGCTGCCAATGGCTGCAACGCGACCCGACGCAAATGGGTGAGCTGGCTCACGCGCCGCCACGCGCGCACACGGCCGAGCCGCGACGCTACGGCTTCCACGCGACGCTGAAGCCGCCCTTCCGCCTGCGCGAGCCGTGGTCGGAGACCGCGCTGCTCGGCGCGGTGGCACATCTTGCGTCTCACACACCGGCTTTCCCGATGCCGCCATTGCGGGTCGATTGGCTGGGCGACTTCCTGGCGCTGCGCCCCACGCCTGATCTGCCGCGCGGGCATGCATTGCACCGGCTTGCCGACGAGTGTGTCGACAAGCTGGATCTGTTCCGCGCGCCGCCGGACGACGCCGAGCGGGCACGCCGGTCGGCGCTGCAGCTGTCCGACGCGCAGCGCGAGTGGCTGGACCGCTACGGCTACCCCTACGTGATGGACGAATGGCGGTTCCACATGACGTTGACCGACAAGCTGCCTGCGCCGCAGCACGCGACGCGGGAGGCCATCGCCGAACAGGCGCGTCGGCACTTCGAGGCGGCGCTGACGGTGCCATTGGCGTGCGAGAGCGTGTGTGTGTACATCGAGCCAGAAAAGGGGAAGCCTTTCGTGCTGGCACATCGCTTCGGGCTGAAAGGTTGAGCACGATGCTTGCCGACGGTGGCCGCCGGCTGATCTATGTGGTGGGGCCGTCCGGGGCCGGCAAGGACACGCTGCTGCGGCACTGGCTCGCGATGCTGCCGGACCCCTCGCCGGTGCAACTCGCTCGCCGCACGATCACGCGGCCGGCAGCGCCCGGCAGTGCAGCCGAGCAGCATGAGGCGGTGAGCGATGCGCAGATGTCGCAGCTGTTGGCCGAGGGGGCGTTCGCCTTGCACTGGCGGGCCAACGGCCTGCGTTACGGCGTGCGCCACCACCACCTGGCGGCACTGGCACGCGGAAACTGGCAGGTGGTCAACGGGTCGCGGGGGCACCTGCCGGCGCTGCTGTGCGTGGCGCCGCTGGCGCAGGTGGTGCTGGTGACGGCCGATGCCGGGGTTCTTGCCGCCAGGCTCGCCGCTCGCGGCCGAGAGGCCCCCGGGCAGATTGAACAGCGCCTGCGTCGCGCGACCGAACTCGCCGGTCACCTGCCGGCGGCCCTGGTCATCCGCAACGAGGGCTGTGTGGAGGCGGCGGCCAAACGCCTGCACGACTGGTGGGTGTCGCAGGCCAACCGCGCGGCGGATGGCCCTCTGCACGGCATGCGGTCAAACAGCGGCGGCGCGCTTGCGCCGGCCGATGCCCCACAGCATCGCTAGCCCCAGGGCCATCGACGCATAGGTTTCGGGCTCCGGCACGGCGGCAATCTGCAAGTCGACATCGCGATCGCCGTACAGCGCAGTCAGGCGATGGCTGGGTGGGTCCAGGCTGCTCGAGCAGGTGGGGCGAGTGGACAGGTGCGGACTCGCTCGTGGCAGCTCACCACGGCAGCACGCCTCCTGCGTCGAGCAAGGCCGTATTGCGGCGTTCGCGCTGAAGCCGGCAATCGTCGGCGCGCAGCGCCACGCAGCGCGGCAAGCCGACGTCGTCGAGCATTCGCTTGTCCAGATGCGACAACCGCTCGACATCGCGCGTCAGTCGGCGCTGCGTGCGCCAGCGTGTCCAGGCCGAGAGCAGTCGGGTGGCCGTTTTCATCTGTTCAGCTGATCTGAATGGAGATAGACCGAGAATACGGGCCAGGAACGAGCTGGACGAGCAATGGATTTCGTGCAGATACGTTAGAAAAACTGAACGGAAAGACCGATGCAACTGCCGCCCCTCAACGCCGTTCGTGCCTTCGATGCGGTCGCGCGCCTCGGCTCCGTGCGCGCCGCTGCCGAAGCGCTGTCCGTCACGCCCGCCGCGGTGAGCCAGCAGCTGCGGGTGCTCGAAGCACATCTCGGCGTCGCGCTCACCCGGCGCGAAGGGCGTGGAGTCGCGCTCACGGAGGCCGGCCGCGACTGGCATGGCGACGTCTCTCGACACCTGGAGGCAATTGCACTGGCCGCGGAAAGGTTGCGGCCGGGGCGCAAGACCGTGAACGTGACGGTGGCGCAGTCGTTCGCGGCCCGCTGGCTGTTGCCCCGGTTGCCGGCCTTCATGCGCCAGCATGCCGATGTCGAAGTACGTATCGATGCGAACCACGCGCTCGTCGATCTGTCGAAAGGGCCGTTCGACCTGGCGCTGCGCCTCGGGTCAGGACGTTATCGCGGAACCGAGTCGGCGCTGCTGTTCGCTGGCGACCTGTATGCGTTGGCCAGCCCGGATTGCGTGCGCGGCCTGCGCAGCGCGCGTGGCGCGATCGACTGGCGCAAGGCCCGGTTGCTGCACGAGGTGGGCAACGACCGCTGGCCCGACTGGTTCGCGGCATTGGGCGTCGACGGTGTGGACCTGTCGCGTGGGCTGTACTTCAGTCACACGATGATGGCGCTGGAAGCGGCCGTGCAAGGGCAGGGGGTGGCCTTGGCGCCGCTGGCATTCGCGCAGCGTGAACTCGCGGAGGGGACATTGCAGCGCGTGGTCGAGTCGCACATCGACGCGGGAGAGGCTGCCTACGTCGTCTGGCCCGCAGCTGCGGTGCGCCGCATCTCGCCAGCGGCGGTCGTGTTGCGCGACTGGCTGCTCGAGCAGGCCGAGGCGACCCGCGCAGCGCTTCAGGCTCACGAGAGCCCGCCTGCCACGACACACCGCAAGCGCTGAGCACGGCCGCGCTGTCTACAATGCGCCCCCTTTGTCACCGCCTGCTTGCCGTACCCCATGGACATCGTCGTCAACGAAGAACTGAAGGCCTACATCGACCCGTTGACGCCCGACGAATACGAGGCCCTGGAGCGCAGCATCCTTGCCGAAGGCTGCCGCGATGCGCTGGTGCTGTGGGGCAACGTGCTGGTGGACGGCCACAACCGCTACGGCATCTGCCGCAAGCACGGCCTGCCGTTCCAGACGGTGCAGAACACGCGCTTCCAGTCGATCGAGGACGTGCACCTGTGGATGATCGACCAGCATCTGGGCCGCCGCAGCATCTCCGACTTTCAACGCGGCGTGCTGGCGCTGCGCAAGCGCGAGATCGTCGCCAAGCGCCGGGTCGAACCGGTCGCGGCGCAGAGCCCGGATGCGCCTGCAGCCGAGGCGGCGAATGAAGCGCAAGCGCCCGTGCCGGCACCTGCGCCGCTGGACACGCGCGAAGCCGTGGCAAAGGCCGCGCGCGTCAGCAGCAACCAGATCGTGATGATCGAGAAGATCCAGAAGCAGGCGGCACCCGAGGTGGTGGCCGCGGTGAAGTCGGGTGTCATCTCGATCAACGCCGCTGCCGCCGTGGCCAGCCTGCCCGCCGAGGAGCAGGTGGCCGCCGCGACGGCCGGCAAGGACGAACTGAAGCAGGCCGCCAAGCGGGCGCGCGAAGCCAAGCGCAAGACGCGAAGCGAAGAAGCGACCCCGGCCGAAGAAGCGAAGGCGCCGGAAGAATCCGTCGATGCGCTGCGGCAGCGCGTGGCGGTGCTCACCGCCGAGAACGAGATGCTGCGCAAGCAGGTGGCTGCGTTGCAGGAGCGACTCGCCCTGCAGGGCGAACCGGACGCGTCCTCATCACCGTTCTAGGGCCTGTTAACACGACGCCGGCGAGCCTGCTCGCATCTGCCGCGGCGTCGCCCCGAAAGACTTTTTCATCAAGCGCCTCAGCGCGGTCGCGTCCTGGTAGCCGACGCGATGCGCCACCTCTTCCACTGACAGCCGGCCCCCTTCCAGGAGGTCGCGCGCGCAAGCCAGCCGCACCGACTGGATCAGCGCCAGTGGCGAGCGCCCGCTCGCCGTGCGCACGTGCCGGGCCAGCGTACGCGGTGACATCGCCAGCGCATCCGCCAGGGCCTCGACGGAGGGCGCTTGCGGCAAGGTTGCGCGCACCTGGGCTTCGATGCGCATCAGCAGGTCATGACCGGCGTTGACCATCGACGGGTCGATGTAGGGACTTTGCAGCTGCCGGCCGTCCACCAGCAGCACGCGTGCGACGGCTTCGCTCAAGGCCTGCCCGAACTGCCGCCGCAGCAGCCACAGCATCAGGTCGATCTGCGCAAATGCCGCGCCCGCAGTCACCACCGGCCCGTCCTCGATGACCATGCGCGTTTCGTCCACACGGCAGGCCGGCGCCATGCGGCGCAGCAGCGCAGCCAGCCACCACGAGATGGTGGCGCGCCGCCCGTCGAGCAGGCCGGCGCCGGCCAGCACCAGCACCGCGGAGCACGAGGCGGCGACCGTGCTGCCCCGCGCAGCGGCGCGCTGCAGCAGTTGCAGCGCCGCTTGGTTTTCAGGCGCGGCGAGCAGCTCTGCCGCGCGCCTGGCACTCGTCACGCCCAGGCCGGGCACCACCCAGGTGGGCTTGCCGGAGGGCAGCCGTTGCGGCAGCGGCTCGGCCTGCACGCTGAGCCCGTTGCTCAGCGGCACATGGCCCGGGCATGTGGCGACCACGGTCCAGCGCGGGGCCGCCACGTTCATGCGGCGTGCCATCTGCTGGGCGGCATACAGCATGTCCAGGGTGGCCGCGACGCTGGTCGCATGCGCGCCGGGCAGCAACAGCACGACAAAATCCTGCATGGCTGAAAAGGCCTGAAAAATGTCAGAAGAGACACTGTAATGCCACCGCGGCCCGTTCTCCAATGGCGGCAAGACCGTCAACCGAAGGAGAACCTGTCATGTCCGATCACGTCGTCATCGTGTCTGCTGCCCGCACGCCCATCGGCGGGCTGCTCGGCGATCTCGCCAGCCTGCAGGCCTGGGAGCTGGGAGCCGTGGCCATCAAGGCCGCCATCGAACGGGCAGGCGTGCCGGGCGACGCGGTGGACGAAGTGCTGATGGGCAACGTGCTGATGGCGGGCCAGGGCCAGGCACCTGCCCGCCAGGCGGCCAAACGTGCCGGTCTGCCCGACTCGGTGGGCGCTGTCACGTTGAACAAGGTGTGCGGCGGCGG
Source organism: uncultured Caldimonas sp. (assembly GCF_946480305.1). The sequence goes on along the minus strand of NZ_CAMLJQ010000016.1, from coordinate 3,346 downwards.
CATGCGTTCGGCCATGTTCGCGCACGACATGCTGCTCGCCGGCAGCGCCGACCTGCTGGTGGCGGGCGGCATGGAAAGCATGAGCAACGCGCCCCACCTCGCGTTCGTGCGCAAGGGCGTCAAGTTCGGCGCTTCGGCGCTGTACGACCACATGGCGCTCGACGGGCTGGAAGACGCCTATGAACCGGGGAAGGCGATGGGCCTGTTCGGCGAGGAATGCGCCGCGAAATACGGCTTCAGCCGCGAGACGATGGATGCGTTCGCCGTCGCTTCGGCAGAACGTTCACGGCGTGCCAACGAGGACGGCAGCTTCGATTGGGAGCTGGCCCCGGTGGCGGTGACGGCATCGACCGGCCCGCAGGTCGTCGCGCGTGACGAGCGGCCGTTCAAGGTGAAGACCGACAAGATTCCCACGCTGAAGCCGGCCTTCAAGAAGGATGGCGCGCTCACGGCCGCCAGCTCGTCCAGCAACTGCGACGGCGCGGCAGCGATGGTGCTGATGCGCGAATCGACCGCGTCGCGCCTCGGTGTGCCGCCCTTGGCTCGCATCTGCGGCCATGCAGTGCATGCGCAGGAGCCGCGCTGGTTCACTACGGCACCCGTCGGCGCCATCTCGAAGCTGCTGAAGAAAACCGGCTGGGACGCGGGCGACGTCGATCTGTGGGAGGTCAACGAAGCGTTTGCTGCCGTGACGATGGCCGTGATGCAGGAGTTCAAGCTGGCGCATGACGTGATGAACGTGCATGGCGGTGCTTGCGCGTTGGGTCACCCGATCGGTGCTTCTGGGGCGCGGGTGCTGGTCACGCTGCTCGGGGCGTTGCGTCAACGGGGGTTGAAGAAGGGGGTGGCCAGTTTGTGCATCGGGGGTGGGGAGGCGACGGCGATGGCGGTTGAGTTGTTGTGAGGTTGCACACCGGTTGGTGAGTTTGCGCGCGGCTCAGGTGCGGGTGGGTCGCCGGCAGCGCTTCGATGCTCGGCCCCCGCTCGCGTGGGGGGCCCTGCAGTGCTCGGGCTTGCGGCCGCGCGGCAGAACTCACTCCGCGGCCGAAGCCGCTGCGTTCAGACAACCGCCGCGAGTTTGTTGACGAAGCGCGCACGCGGCGCGCCGGCCGCAAGCCCTGTGCGCTTCGGCCTTCGCATAGGCGCGCTGCCGGCGACCCACCCGCACCTTCGCTGCCACCGCCGAGGTATGCGTGGCCTCAGAAACGAGCGAGCTTCTGGAGGTCGATGTGCGTGCTGCATGTTGTTGCGCGCGAGCAAAGCTTTCGCTTCAACAGCAAACGTGTGCCGCCATCCCCTTGTCCGCACGCCTCGGCGCTGGTTGCGAAGGCATGGGCGGGTAGCCGGGGGCGCCCACACCGAAGCGCTGCCGGCTACCCGCCCATGCCAGAGCCGCGCCAATCTCGGCAAGAGGAACCCAGCAGAAGAACTCAAGCCGCCCGACGCTGCTGCACCGACGCGCGCCACTCCTGCATCAACCGCGCCCATTTCTCGCGCGCGCCCTTCAGGTGCCGTTCCTTCACATGCCCATAACCGCGGATCTCTTCGGGAATCCGAGCCACGTCAACCGCCAGCGGCAACCGTTCGGCATCCAGCGTGGCCAACAGCTCTTCGATCGAGTCCTTGTACTCACCGATCAACGCGCGTTCGGTCTTGCGCTCCTCGGTGTAGCCGAACACGTCGAACGCCGTGCCGCGCAGCCCCTTCAGCTTGGCGAGCACACCAAAGGCCTTCAGCATCCACGGGCCGAACGGCCGCTTCACCAGTTCGCCCTTGTGGTTGCGCTTGGCAGTGAGCGGTGGCGCCAGGTGATAGACCAGCTTGTAGTCGCCCTGGAACTGCTGCCCGATCTTGTCGAGGAAGCTCTTGTCGGTGTGCAGGCGTGCGACCTCGTACTCGTCCTTGTAGGCCATCAGTTTGAACAGATAGCGTGCCACCGCCTCGGTCAACTTGGTCGAGCCGAGCGGCGCCTCGGCGGCGCGCACACGATCGACGAAGCTGCGGTACTGCCGGGCGTAGTCCGCGTTCTGGTAGCCGGTCAGGAATTCTTCGCGCTTCGCGATGATGTCGTCGAGCGACTGCGACGTCTTCTTAACGAACTGCACCACCTGCGCTGCCGGCTGAGCCAGCGACTCGACTGCCGCGGCATCGTGCGCCACGCGCCGGCCCCACTCGAAGGCGGCCTTGTTGTTGTCGACCTGCACGCCGTTCAACTCGATCGCGCGCATCAGCGAGGCATACGTCAACGGCACCCAGCCCTTCTGCCATGCGTAGCCGAGCATCATCGGGTTCGCATAGATCGAGTCGCCGAGCAGGCGCACCGACAACTGCTCCGCATCGAAGCGGCCCAGGTTCGCCTCGCCCACCGTCTTGGCCAGCACGTTCTCGCAATTGCCGCCCGGGAACTGCCAGTCGGGGTTGGTGACGAACGCCGCCGTCGGTGTGCCATGCGAGTTGAGCGCCACGCGGGTGCGGCCCTCGACCATCGCCGACAGCGTCGTCTTGTTCGCCGCGACGATGGGGTCGCAGCCGATGATCAGGTCGGCCTCGGCGGTGCCGACGCGCGTGCTGTGGATCGCATCGCTGCGGTTCGCGATCTGGATGTGGCTCCAGGTGCTGCCGCCCTTCTGCGCGAGGCCTGCAGCGTCCTGCGTCACGATGCCCTTGCCTTCGAGGTGCGCCGCCATGCCCAGCAACTGGCCGATCGTGATGACACCCGTGCCACCGACGCCGGCCACGACGATGCCGTAGGCTTGTTCGGCCAACGGCAGTGAAGGCTCGGGGAGCGCCGGCAGCTTGAACGGATCGGGCCGCTCGGTCTTGGCCTTCTTCGCCGACTTCAGCTCGCCGCCTTCCACCGTGACGAAGCTCGGGCAGAAGCCCTTCACGCACGAGAAGTCCTTGTTGCAGGTGCTCTGGTTGATGCGGCGCTTGCGGCCGAACTCGGTTTCCACCGGCTCCACGCTCAGGCAGTTGCTCTGCACCGAGCAGTCACCGCAGCCTTCGCACACCAGTTCGTTGATGACGACGCGCTTGGCGGGGTCCGCCATCGTGCCGCGCTTGCGGCGGCGACGCTTCTCGGTGGCGCAGGTCTGGTCATAGATGATGGCCGTGGTGCCCTTCAACTCCCGGAACTCGCGCTGAATGCGATCGAGCTCGTCGCGGTGGTGCACCGTCACGCCGCTCAGCAAGGACACGCCGTTGTACTTGCCCGGGTCGTCGGAGACGATCACGAGCTTGGTCACGCCCTCGGCGATCAGGCTCTGCATGATCTGCAGCACCGAGTGGCCTTCAGGGCGCTCTCCGACCCGTTGGCCGCCGGTCATCGCGACCGCGTCGTTGTAGA
>NZ_CAMLJQ010000015.1 GCF_946480305.1 uncultured Caldimonas sp. | reverse complement strand
TTACCGCGGCTGCTGGCACGTAGTTAGCCGGTGCTTATTCTTCAGGTACCGTCATCCCCCCGAGGTATTAGCCCAGAGGATTTCTTCCCTGACAAAAGCGGTTTACAACCCGAAGGCCTTCTTCCCGCACGCGGCATGGCTGGATCAGGCTTGCGCCCATTGTCCAAAATTCCCCACTGCTGCCTCCCGTAGGAGTCTGGGCCGTGTCTCAGTCCCAGTGTGGCTGGTCGTCCTCTCAGACCAGCTACAGATCGTCGCCTTGGTAGGCCTTTACCCCACCAACTAGCTAATCTGACATCGGCCGCTCCAATAGCGCGAGGCCTTGCGGTCCCCCGCTTTCACCCTCAGGTCGTATGCGGTATTAATCCGGCTTTCGCCGGGCTATCCCCCACTACTGGGCACGTTCCGATGTATTACTCACCCGTTCGCCACTCGCCACCAGGATTGCTCCCGTGCTGCCGTTCGACTTGCATGTGTAAGGCATGCCGCCAGCGTTCAATCTGAGCCAGGATCAAACTCTTCAGTTCGATCTTGAAATTTTGCTCAAAACGGAATTGAAGTGAACTTCACTTCTATCTTCCGTGAGCGTTTGTGGAGCCCAGTGTTGCCACCAGGCATCCTTGGCATTCGCCTTCAAACGCCCACGCTTATCGGCTGTTATTTGTTAAAGAACAATCTGAATCGCGCCGCACTTGCTTTGCTTTTCAGTTCGCTGACTCGTCATCAGCAAAGAAGCGAGATTATGACAAACTTTTTTAAACCCTGTCAAGCACTCGGCTCTTTTTTTCTTCGCTCATCACTTTTTGCTGCTGCCTTTCTCGGGGCGCCGCCGTGATCAGCGAAGACAGTGACTGTAGCACGAAACGAAAAAGCAATGCAAGCGGGTCAGTGCGTTTGTACGCTATCCCCACCGGTCAGCTTGCGGAACTCGGCTTGGGGATCGTCGCTTGCAAGGACGCGGTCGAGGCTCAGGGCGAGCTTTCCCGTGTCGGCTCTCAGGACTCGCTGCTTCACGGCGGCGATCTGCGATGGGTGCATGGAGAAGCTGCGCAACCCCATGGCAAGCAGCAAGGGCACGAACGCGGGATCGCCGGCCATTTCGCCGCATACGCTCACGCCCTTGCCCGCGGCACGCGCCGTCGAGATGGTGCCGAAGACCAGTTGCAGGACGGCTGGGTGCCAAGGGTCGTACAGATAGGACACGTTTTCGTCCGCCCGATCGATCGCGAGCGTGTACTGGATCAGATCGTTGGTCCCGAGCGAAACGAAGTCGAAATAGCGCAGGAACAGCGGAATCATCAGCGCCGCAGCAGGCACTTCGATCATGGCGCCCACTTCGACATCAAAGAAGGGCGTGCCGGCATCCCTCAACTGCTGCTTGGCGCGTGCGATGGCGTCGAACGTCTGCCTGATTTCGCTCGCATGCGCCAGCATGGGAATGAGCAAACGGACCTTGCCGTACGCGCTGGCCCGAAGGATCGCGCGGAGCTGCATACGGAACATGCTCGGCTCCGACAGGCTCCACCGTATGGCACGCAACCCCAGCGCGGGGTTGAGGGTGTGCTCATGCCGCAACTCGCTGAGAGACATGCGCTCGAGCGGCTTGTCGGCGCCGATGTCGACCGTGCGAATGGTGACGGGCAACCCTTGCATTGCCTCCACGGCCGCCCGGTACGCTTCGAACTGTTCGTCTTCGCCAGGCAGCTCCCCCTCACGGTTCATGAACAGGAACTCGCTGCGGAAGAGCCCCACCCCAACCGCGCCGGCCTGCAGGGCGCCGGGTGCGTCCTGAGGAAGTTCGATGTTCGCAAGCAGTTCGACCTGCTCCCCGTCCAGGGTGACTGCCGGGGTATGCCTCAGCCGAGCAAGACGCTCCCGCTCGAGTTCGCTCTGCCGCTGCCGGAAACGGTATTCCTCGAGCACGATGGGCGACGGATCGACGATGACCACGCCGGCGTCGCCATCGATGATGACCCAGTCGTCCTGCCGGATGAGCCGGCTCGCCTCCCGTGCGCCGACGATGGCAGGAATGTCCATGCTTCGGGCGACGATGGCGGTATGGGAGGTCTTGCCGCCGACATCGGTGACGAACCCCTTGAACACGCTCTGCTTGAACTGGAGCATGTCGGCGGGCGCAATGTCGTTGGCGATCAGGACGAGCGGCTCCTCACCACCCCAGTCCTGCACCGACTTGCCGGGGGCGGGCGCCAGTGCCGAACTGGCACCGCGCGCCATGGCGCGAAGCAAGCGCTCCACGACCTGCTCGATGTCGGCCTTTCGTTCGCGCAGATAGTCGTCGTCCATCTCGTCGAACTGTCTTGCAAGCACTTCGAGCTGAGCCGACAGGGCCCATTCGGCGTTGTAGTGGCGGTCCTGGATCCACTGCTTGGTGGCACCGGTCAGCGATTCGTCGTGCAGCAGCATCAGGTGCACGTCGAGCAAGGCAGCCAGCTCGTGGGGGGCATCCCCCGGCATGTCGTGCTTCAGGGTCGCAAGCTCGTGAGCGACGATGTCGCGGGCCTGGCGTAGCCGCGCAATCTCCGGCTCGACCTGGTCGGCGTTGATGAAGTAGTGCGCGACGTCGACCCGGCTGGATGCGACCAGGACGGCCTTGCCAATGGCCACGCCGCGCGCGACGGGCAAACCGAAAACCTGCAATGTCATGGCGGGATGCTAGCAGCGCGCAAGCTCGTTCGGGCCCCGGTTTGCCCCGGGGCCGGCTTGCGTGCGCCAACGCAATGCCCGAGACTCCTGGCGTTGGGTTGATCCGCAGTAATCTCCGGGGGGCCGCGACGATGCAGGGATGGTCTGGGCTGATTGAACAGCGTCTGGCAGCGCTGCCATGCAGCGTGGCGCTGGAGTGGCCGGGGGGCCGTGCGGGCACGGCGAATGCCGATGTGCGGCTCAAGCTCAGCGAGTCCCGGTGGCTGGGGGCCCTGGCCCGCGGACAGATCGGCGATCTGGCAGACGCGTATGTGCGAGGCCACGTGGACATCGAGGGCGGCATGCGGCAGGTGATGGCCGTGGCGGCCGGACTCGTGGGTGACCCGCTGCAGCCCGACGCGACGTCCGGCTGGCAGCGCTGGCTCGCCTTTCTGCATTCCGCATACCGCCACCGCAAGGCGCGCGACGCCCGGCAGATCCAGTTCCACTATGACGTCTCCGACGACTTCTACGCCCTGTGGCTCGACCCGCGGCGCGTGTACTCGTGCGCGTACTTCCGCGACACGGACATGTCGCTCGCGCAAGCACAGGAGGCCAAGCTCGACCACATCTGCCGCAAGCTGCAACTGCGCCCGGGCGAACGCATCCTGGACATCGGCGCCGGCTGGGGCGGGCTGCTGCTTTGGGCCGCAGAACACTATGGCGTGGACGCCGTGGGCATCACGCTGTCCAGGAACCAGCATGCACACGTGAACCGCCTGATCGCCGAGCGCGGCCTTGGCGGGCGGGTCCAGATGCACCTGCTCGACTACCGAGACCTGCCTGAAGACCGCCCGTTCGACCGCATTGCCTCCGTCGGCATGTTCGAGCATGTGGGGCGCGCGAACATGCAACCGTATTTCAGCAAGATCAGGCGGCTCCTTCGCCCCGGCGGACTTGTGATGAACCACGGGATCACCGCAGGCGGGCTGGCGAACAACCAACTGGGTGGCGGCATGGGGGACTTCATCGAGAAGTACATCTTTCCGGGTGGCGAGCTGCTGCATGTGGCACGGGTCGCCGAAAGCCTTTCCTCGGCCGGACTGGAGCTGCTCGATGCGGAGAATCTTCGACCCCATTACGCGCGCACGCTCTGGGCCTGGTCTGATGGCCTCGAGCAACATCTCGACCGCGCCCGTGCACTGACCAACGAGCGGACGGTCCGGGCGTACCGGCTTTACCTGGCCGGCTGCGCCATGAGTTTCGAGCGTGGATGGATCTCGCTGTTTCAACTGCTTGCGGCACGCCCAACCGGGCGCGAGGACGATGGCCCGGTGCGGGGCGCACAATCGGATTACCCCTTCAACCGCAGCTACATGTACCACTGAACATGCTCTACAAGTTCAAGTCCAAGGTTGCGGGCGACGTCATCATGACGGGCCCGGCAGGCGACCACGTCGTCAAGTTGATCGGCAAGGAAGCGGCACCGACCGGCATCATCCTGCCGGCCGACATGCCTGCGGCGATCGCAGCGCTCGAAAAGGCCGTGCTCGACGAGGAGGCCGAGCGGCAACGCGCCGAGGAAGAGGCGCGCGCCGAAGGACGGACGCTGGCGCCGCGCGAGGCGGTGACCTTGCGCCAGCGCGCGTGGCCGTTGATCGAGATGATGCGGCGCTCGCATGCAGCGGACAAGGAGATCGTCTGGGGCGTCTGACCCCGCCTTTCCATCGAGACCCAGGAGACGCGCATGAAACTCTCGAGCAATAGTTGGAGCGACGGGCAGCGCATTCCCGCGCGTTACGCTGCCGGCAGGCCCGACGGCCAGGGGGGCGTGACCTTTTCGGACAACGTCAACCCCCACCTCGCATGGAGCGACGTGCCGGACGGCACGAAGTCCTTCGCGCTGATCTGCCACGACCCCGACGTGCCGAGCCGCGGCGACGACGTCAACCAGGCGGACAGGGAGGTGCCCTCCGATCTGCCCCGGATCGACTTCTTTCACTGGGTGATGGTGGATTTGCCCGCCTCGCTGCGCCAGATCGCGGAAGGCGAATACAGCCGGGAGTTCACGGCACGCGGCAAGAGCGGCCCGGCCACCCTCCACGGAGCGCGGCACGGCTTGAACGACTACACCGGCTGGTTTGCAGGCAACGACGACATGGGCGGCCAGTATTTCGGCTACGACGGCCCCTTCCCGCCGTTCAACGATTCGTTGATGCACCGCTACGTCTTCACGCTCTACGCGCTCGATACCGCGCACTGCCCGGTGGACGGCTCGTTCACCGGCGCCCAGGTGCGCGAGGCGATCGAGGGGCATGTGCTGGCGCAGGCGCGCTTTTCGGGCACTTACACACTCAACAAGCGACTGGCGTGAGTGCAGGCATGGGGCCGACGGGCGACAATCAGCCCGCTGCCCCTATGCCTGCGCGCCATGCCTCATTCCGAAGTCACCCGCATCCTTGCCGTCCGCCACGGCGAAACCGCCTGGAACGTCGACACCCGGCTCCAAGGGCACCTTGACGTCCCGCTCAATGACACGGGCCGCTGGCAGGCGCAACGCATGAGCGCGGCCCTGGCCGACGAGACCATCCACGCCATCTACTCCAGCGACCTCTCACGTGCGTATGAAACCGCGGTGGAGCTGGGCCGCGCGGTGAGCGTGCCGGTGCAGACCGAAAGAGGGCTGCGTGAGCGGCACTTCGGCGAGTTCCAGGGCATGACGTTCAAGGAGGTCGAGGAGCGGTGGCCCGAATCTGCATTGCGCTGGCGCAAGCGCGATCCCTCCTTCGGGCCGGAGGGGGGCGAAACCCTGACCGGCTTCTACGCACGCGTGATCGAGACCGCCACTTCCATCGCCGAACGCCATCCCGGGCAGACGATCGCGCTGGTGGCTCACGGCGGCGTGCTGGACTGCCTCTATCGCGCTGCCTCTCGAGTCGACCTGCAGGCGCCGCGGACCTGGCAGCTGGGGAACGCGAGCATCAACCGGCTGCTGTTCACCGGCGAGGGCTTCATCCTGGTCGGCTGGGCCGACACGCAACACCTCAGTGCATCGCGCGACGAGACCTCGGACGGCGATCGCGTCGGTCACACTGCCTGACAACTCCCGGCCCGCGGGCTGCAATCCGTGCAGTCCCTAGGCCGCACCCGCTGCAAAAAATAGAACGATCGTGCCAGACTGGCCGCTACGCCAGGAGATGCCGCACGTCATGCAAGCCGCCCAGGTCATCGTTCTCGCCACGCCGGTCTTCCTGCTGCTGATCGCCGTGGAGTACGCAGTCGGCGTTGCGCGCGGACGCAACACCTATCGGCTCAACGACGCGATGAACAGCATCGGGCTCGGCATCATGAGCCAGTTGGCCGGACTGTTCACGAAGCTGATGGCGGTCGGCATCTATGCCCTCGTGCACAGTCACCTCGCGGTGTGGAACCTGCCAGCCGATGCCTGGTGGGTGTGGGTGGCCGCGCTGCTGCTGTACGACTTCTTCTACTACTGGAACCACCGGCTGGGGCACGAATGCGCGCTGTTCTGGGCCGCGCACGTGGTGCACCACCAGAGCGAGGACTACAACCTCTCGACGGCGCTGCGGCAAACGAGCACCGGCTGGATCGGCAGCTGGATCTTCTACCTGCCGATGGCCGTCATCGGCGTGCCGCCTCTGGTGTTTGCCAGCGTTGCGTTGATCGACCTGCTCTATCAATACTGGGTTCACACGCAACAGATCGGCCGCCTCGGTTGGTTTGACCGGGTGTTCTGCTCACCGAGCAACCACCGCGTCCATCATGCGGTGAACGACAAGTACATCGACAAGAACTACGGGGGCATCCTGATCCTGTGGGACCGCCTGTTCGACACCTTCGAAGAAGAAGACGATCGCGACCCTTGCGTCTACGGCACACGCGGCCCGTTGCGCAGCTGGAACCCGGTGTGGGCCAACCTGCAGGTGTATTGGGAGCTGGCGAAGGACAGCTGGCGTACGCAGCGCTGGTCGGACAAGCTGCGCGTGTGGTTCAAGCCCCCCGGTTGGCGGCCGGCAGACGTGGCGGCCCGCCACCCCAAGCCGCCGTTCGAGATGGCGCAGGTCAGCCTCTATGACCCACCGATGAGCTACCCCGTCCGGGTGGCGTCTGCTGCACTGTTCCTGGCTCTGCTCGGCGCGACGTCATGGTTGCTGTGGAACGCGCACCTGCTGCCCTGGTTCACGCTCGCGGCGGCAGCAACCGGCATCGTGGCCGGACTGTGGCTCGTGGGGATGCTGTGCACCGGACCTCAGGCTAGCTCCCCAACGACGCAAGGGTCACCCGCCGTCGGCTTGCCAGGCAGGCGCTGAGTCCTACACTCGAAGCCATCTCTTCAGCCCGGAAGGAGACGGCCGTGGCACTCAAGAAGATGAGCAAGCAGGAGGTGCCGATGACACTCGGCGCCTTTGATCCGGTGGGTCACGTCGTGATCGCGTTCGAGAGCGACGAGCACGCCGAGCGCGCGGCGCAGGCGCTGCTCGACGACGGCTTCTACGAAGACGACATCGTGCGCTTCACGGCCTCGGAAGAGGCGTCGACGATGGCCGACATGCTGAGCCGCACGAGCGGCATTGCCGAATTCGGCTTCGAAGCCGTGTTGATGCGCCGCTACCGGCAGCTTGCGGCCGAGGGCTGCGGCTGGCTGGTGGTGTTTGCACCGGAAACCGTCCGTGCCGAACGGGTGGCTGCCATCGCCAAGCAGCATGGCGCCCGCATCGCCGAGCGCTACCGGCGGCTGATCATCGAAGACCTGATCTGAACCCGTTCCGGCGCTTCATTCCCGGAACAGATCGCCCGCCTCTGCCCGCCCGGGGGGTGCGATGCCGAGGTGCCGGTATGCCGCCAGCGTGGCGATGCGGCCACGTGGCGTGCGCTGCAGGTAACCCTGCTGGATCAGGTACGGCTCGATCACGTCTTCGATCGTGTCGCGCTCCTCGCCGATCGCCGCCGCCACGTTGTCCAGCCCGACCGGCCCGCCATCGAACTTGTGGATCACCGCCTCGAGCAGCTTGCGGTCCATCATGTCGAAGCCTTGGGGGTCGACGTCGAGCATCGCCAGCGCCTTGTCGGCCATGCCTTTCGTGATCTGCCCGTCGCCCTTGACCTCGGCATAGTCGCGCACGCGGCGCAGCAGGCGGTTGGCGATGCGGGGCGTGCCGCGCGAGCGGCGCGCGATCTCCAGCGAGCCGCCGGCGTCGATCGGCGCGCCGAGCAGTCCGGCGGAGCGGGTGACGATGCGCGACAGCTCGTCGGCGGTATAGAACTCCAGGCGCGCGACGATGCCGAAGCGGTCGCGCAGCGGGTTGGTCAGCATGCCGGCGCGCGTGGTGGCACCGACCAGCGTGAAAGGCTGCAGGTCGAGCTTGATCGAGCGCGCGGCGGGGCCCTCGCCGATCATGATGTCGATCTGGTAGTCCTCCAGCGCCGGATAGAGGATTTCTTCGACGACCGGGCTCAGCCGGTGGATCTCGTCGATGAAGAGGACGTCGTTGCGCTCGAGGTTGGTCAGCAAGGCCGCCAGGTCTTTCGGCTTCTCGAGCACCGGGCCGGAGGTTTGCCGCAGGTTCACGCCCAGCTCGTGCGCAATGATGTGGCTGAGCGTGGTCTTGCCCAGGCCCGGCGGGCCGAACAGCAGCACGTGGTCGAGCGCCTCGCCACGCTTGCGGGCCGCGCCGATGAAGATCTCCAACTGCTCTCGCGCCTTGGTCTGGCCGACGTACTCCTGCAGGCCCTTGGGGCGCAGCGCGCGCTCGATGGCCTCTTCGTTCGGCGAACTCGGCGTGGCGGACACCACCCGCTGGCGCGGTGGCGGGGTGAAGTCGTCGGTCTGGATGCTCATCGTGGATCTACTTCGCCAGCGCCTTCAACGCGAGCTTGATGCCATCGCTCACCCCCACGTCGGCCGGCAGCGCCTTCAGCGCGGCGGCGGCCTCCTTGTCGCTGTAGCCGAGCGCCACGAGCGCCTGCAGCACGTCGGCATGCGCGTCGCTGACCACCGTGGAAGGCTGTGCAATGTCTGCGCCCAGCTTGCCCTTCAGTTCGAGCAGCAGCCGTTCGGCCGTCTTCTTGCCGATGCCGGGTACCTTCACCAGGCGGCCGGCCTCCTGCAGACTCACCGCCTGAGCCAGGTCGCCCACGCTCATGCCGGAAAGGATCGACAACGCGGTCCGCGGCCCGACGCCCGAGATGCGGATGAGCTGGCGGAAGGTTTCGCGCTCGGACGGCGTGCCGAAGCCGAACAGGATCTGCGCATCCTCGCGCACGACGAAATGGGTGAGCAGCGTGGTGCGCTCGCCCAGGTTCGGGAGGTTGTAGAAGGTGCTCATCGGCACGTCGACTTCATAGCCGACGCCGTTGACATCGATCAACACCAGCGGAGGGGCCTTCTCCGCGATCACGCCCGTCAGACGACCGATCATCGGGCGATTATCGTGGGCTGCGCCCTACCGCGTGCGGCGCGCCCTTTCAACGAGGCGATTTGCGGAACAAACCGAGGCGCTGTGCCTCGAGCGCCGCCTCGGCTCGCGACGAAACATTGAGCTTGCGGTAGATCTGCTTGACGTAGTCAGCGATCGTGTGGCGCGACAGGCCGAGCTGCACACCGATTTCGGGCAGCGTGAAGCCCTTGGCGACCCGCAGCAGCACTTCGTTCTCGCGCTCGGTCAGCGACACGGTGGGCAGCAACGGTTGCGTTTCGGCCGGCTGCGTGCGGGCCTGCGATGCGAAATACGCGATCACCCGGCGCGCGATCGAGGGCGACAGGGGCGGCTCCCCCTGGGTGATGCGCTGCAGTTGCTCGGCCAACTGGTCCTTGGCCTGCTCTTTCAGCAGGTAGCCAAAAGCGCCGGCCTGCAGCGCGGGAAACAGGTGGTCGTCGTCGTCGTGGATGGTCACGACGACGGATTGGGCGTCTGGCTGTGATTCGCGCAGCGCCGCGACCACCTCGACGCCCGAGCCGTCCGGCAGGCCGAGGTCGATCAGCGCGAGGTCGAAGCGCAGCGCGGTGATCTGCTCCAGCGCGTCGTGCACGCGGGCACTCTCGGACACGCGCGCCGCAGGAAAGACCTGGGTCACCAGTGTCTTCAACCACTGGCGGATCTCGGGAAGGTCTTCAAGCAGAAGGATATGCATCGTCAGATCGGGCGGGGGCCCGCTCCCATGGGGCGGAACAGGTAGCGCCGATAGTACCAGTGGCGCATGCCGTCGAGACATCGTCCCATTGGGGGAGAAGGGCCGCGCAAACCATTACAAGGGCAGCGTCAGCCGGATCACGGTGCCGTAGCCCGGGCCGGACTCCACCAGGCACTGCCCCGCCAGTTGCTTGGCACGGCGCTTCATGCTGGCCATGCCATGGCCGCGGTCGAGCTTGCCGTCGAGTTCGAGCGGGATGCCGCGGCCGTTGTCCTGGATCACGAGGTTGAAGTCGGTCGTGTCGATCACGCACCGGATGGTGCAGGCGCTGGCGCCGCTGTGCTTGATGATGTTGCTGATCGCCTCGCGCAGGATGCGGGTGGTTTGCACATAGGCCCGGGCGGAGAGGTGCCGCTCGTCGTTCTCGTGCGCCGTCATCCAGTCGACCTGCACCGCGGCCTGGCCCAGGCGCGACACCACCTCGGCGCGCCAGTCGGCCAGCGCATCGGCGATCTTCACCGGTTTGCCGGTCAGACCGCGTACCGACAGGCGCATTTCCTCGAGCGCTTCGCGCGCCAGCGTGGAGATGCGCTCGTCGCCGCTCGTGTGCACGATGGTGAGCAGCTTGGCCCCCAGGTCGTCGTGCAGGTCGCCGGCGATGCGCTTGCGCTCGGCCTCGGCCACCTGCTCGATGCGCGCTTCGGCCAGTTCCGAATAGCTGCGTTCGATCTCGGCCGTCTTTTCGAGGATGCGCTGCTCCAGGTTCACCCGCGCCGCCTCGGCGGCCTGGATGGCATGCACGAACTGCTGCACCAGCCGCAGGCCCACCGCGAAGAACAGCAAGGGCATCGCAAAGTGCAGCAGATGCACGCGCGGCAGGTCCACCCAGCCGTGCTGCACGGCCGTTTCTATCCCGGCGAGCAGCACCATCACGACGAGCGCCCCGCTCATGACCCAGAACTCCTGCCGGCGCTCGTGCCACACCTGTCGGAGATAGTAGGCCGCCGCCCAGCCGACCTCGATCACGTACAGGGTGGACCAGGCCGTGGACACCGTGAAGAAGCTGCCCTGGGGCGCCAGCACGATGCTCAGCGGAACCAGCACGCACTGCGCCAGCATCGCCCGATCCACCCAGCGATGACGATGCCCCCCGTAGCGCTGCAGGAACAGCACCGCGCAGGCGATGACGAGTGCGAAGAAGCAGCTGAGCAGGATCTCGGCGAGATCGTGGTCGATCGGGATGTGCCTCGCCCACAACCGTGACGCGACGACCGACCAACCGACGAGCAATAGGCCGAAGTACAGGTAGGCGGGCTCGGTCCGCCGCGCCCAGGCGAGCGCGAGCATGAACAGGCCCAGCACCACGATGGTGATGCCCAGCACCTGCGCCATCGTGACGTTCCAGAACAGTTGTTGCTCGTAACGCGGCAGCAGGGTCGACTGCGGCGCAACGATCAGTTCGGACAGCCCGCCGGCCCGCTGCCGCGCCGCCACCTTTTCGAGCGCATGGCCAGCCACCTTGATCTCCAGCCGGTTCGGCCCAGGCTTCACCAGCGTCGACGGCAGCACGACGAGGTGCGGGCGGTAGCAATTGCGGGTGACGGGGGGGTGCACGCGGCCGTCGCGCGCCAGCAACTCGCCGTTGAGCCGGACTTCCACGTTCGTGCAGGCCCGCTCGATGTAGACCGCCAGCAGGTCGTCCGGCGGCGCCACGGCGGTGAACTCGGCCACGTAGGTGACGATGCCTTCAAAGCCAGGACGGCTCTCGGCCCAGTCGTCCGGCAATGCGACCGCCTGCTGCACCGCCCGCGGCGGCCCGTCGAACGGCTGCAAGGTCAGCACCTGGGCCTGACGCAGCTCGATCTCGGCCGCACGGGCTTGGCCGCCCGCCATCAGCAGCCAGACCAGCCCCAGGGCGAAGAAACAAAAATAGAACCCACTGCGGCGCAAACCCCGCATCGGCAACAAGGCACTCATGGGAGCGGATTCTGCTGGAGCCGCCCACGGGCGACAATCCACGGCTTGCCCACCGAAAGCGAACACCCGTGATTCTTCGCCACGCCTTCATCCCGCTCGACAACACGCGCCTCGCCCACCTCTGCGGCACGCTGGACGAACATCTGCGCAGCATCGAGGCTGCCTTCGACGTCAGCATCACCCGTCGCAACGAGTCGTTCCGCATCGAGGGGCACAAGAAGCCGGCCGAGCGCGCCGCCGCGTTGCTGCAATCGCTCTACGACCGGGCACGCAAGCCGATTCCCGCGGACGAGTTCCAGCTGGCGCTGATCGAGGCCGTGCAGGCGGATGAACCGCGCGCCTCGCCGGGCGACGAGGCAGGCGACGAGGTGGTCCTGCGCACCCGCCGCACCGACCTGCAGGGACGCACCCCCAACCAGGACGGCTACCTGCGCAACATCCTCGGCCACGACATCACCTTCGGCATCGGCCCGGCCGGCACCGGCAAGACCTTTCTCGCCGTGGCCTGCGCAGTCGATGCACTGGAGCGCAGCGCGGTGCAGCGCATCATCCTGACCCGCCCCGCCGTGGAAGCCGGCGAGCGCCTGGGCTTCCTGCCCGGCGACCTGACGCAGAAGGTCGACCCCTATCTGCGCCCGCTGTACGACGCGCTGTACGACCTGATGGGCTTCGACCGCGTGACCAAGGCGTTCGAGAAAGGCACGCTCGAGATCGCGCCGCTGGCCTTCATGCGCGGCCGCACCTTGAACCACGCCTTCGTGATCCTCGACGAGGCGCAGAACACGACACCCGAGCAGATGAAGATGTTCCTCACGCGCATCGGCTTCGGCAGCAAGGCCGTGGTCACCGGCGACGTGAGCCAGATCGACCTGCCCAAGGGCCAGAAGAGCGGCCTGATCGACGCCGAGCGCATCCTGAAGAAGGTGCGCGGCATCGCGATGACGCGGTTCACCGCGGCCGACGTCGTGCGCCATCCGCTGGTGGCGCGCATCGTCGAGGCGTACGACTCAGCCCGGAAGTCCAGCGAAACATGACGCGCGCTGCCCGCCCGACGCTGCAGTTGTCGCTGCAGTTCGCCGATGCACGGCACCGCGCGCACCTGCCGCGTCACAAGGTGATCCGCTGGATGCGTGCCGCGCTGGAAGCACCGGCGGAGATCACCGTGCGCATCGTCGATGCCGACGAGGGGCAGTCGCTCAACCGCGACTATCGCCAGAAGGACTACGCCACCAACGTGCTGACCTTCGACTACGCGCATGAACCGGTCGTCGTCGCGGATCTGATCCTTTGCGCACCGGTGGTGGAACGCGAGGCCCGCGACGAGGGCAAGACGCTCGAGGCGCACTACGCCCACCTGCTGGTGCACGGCACGCTGCACGCGCAGGGCTACGACCACGAGGCGGAAGACGAGGCCGAGGTGATGGAAGCCCGCGAGAGCGAGGTGATGCTTGCGCTGGGCTTCGACGACCCCTATCGCAAGGACTGACGGCCCTAGCGTGCCACGCGCCGCAGCCGGTAGCCCGCGTATTCGATCCGTTCGGCGTCGCCCTGCCCCACCACGCGCACCGTTTCGCCGGCGTCGGCCAGCCGGTCGAGCAGCAACGCCTCGTCGTCGGAGAGCACCTTGAGCGGCTGGCGACGCACCTCCTTCGGCGCCTCGTCCGACGTCAGCTCCACCAACAAGTGCCCGCGTTCCTGCACCAGCCGGATGCGCTCGATGAAGGCGTGGTCATCGCCCAGGTTCTCGATCTCGTAGGTGCCCAATCGCTCGCGCCAGCGGCCCATGTCGACCGAGGGCTCGATGCGCTGCCCGGCCACGAGTTTCTGCCCGCCGATCTGGGCGACGAGCAGTTCGCGCCCGCCGATGTGCTGGCGCGACAAGCCAACCGCCCCCAGTTCGCCGAGGTCGATCGGGACCAGGCCCAGCCACGCATAGCGCAGGCCGAGCTGCCGGTCCTCGCGCGACACCAATTCGAAGCGGCGGCCGAACACGTCCGCCTTCAGGCGCTGCCCCTGGCGCTGCACCCGCACATGCCCGGCAACGGTGACGTAGTCGCCAACCAGCGCATCCAGCTCCTGCGTCGGCCAGTTCGCTTCAGCCGGCACGGGCCGATCGACCTTCGGCTGCCGGATACCCGTCTTGGCCTCCAGTGCCAGCGCCAGTGTTTCGTTGGCGATGCGGTCGACCACGCCCTGCGCATTGCTGCTGTTCGACAGCACGACCACACCCAGCTTGTGCTGGGGCAGCAGATAGGTCTGCGCGCGGAACACGACGGTGGCGCCGCCATGGTGCGCCACGGTGCCGGCGCCCTGCAGCGTGGAGCTGCCCAGCGTGCTGAGCATCCAGCCCAGGCCGACGTGAAAACCGGTGTCCAACGCGACGTCGGCGTTCTGCGGCGCGAGCATCTGCGCGACCGTCTGGGGCTGCAGCAACCGGCGGTTGCCCACCTTGCCCTGTGCCAGCACCATCGCGACGAAGCGGCTCATGTCACGCACGCTGGCATTGAGCCCGCCGGCAGGAAGATCGCGCAACTGCGGCTCATCGAAACGTTTGCCATCCCGATAGCCGCGCGCCATCTGCGGCGAATCAGACAGCCCGGGCTCGAAACTGGAGTCCCGCATGGCGAGCGGCTCGAGCAGCGAAGCACGCAGGTGCTCCGCGAACGGCACACCGGCCGCGTTCTGCACCGCATGCCCGAGCAAGGTCATGCCGACGTTCGAATACGACCACAAGGTGCCGGGCGCATACGCCAGGTCACGCTCCTTCAAGGCGTCGACGACGTCGGTGAACGGCCCCGTGCGGGCGGCCCACATGCCCTTGGCCTCGTCGCGCGGCAGGCCGGCGTGATGGGTCATCAACTGCCTAAGAGTGATGGGCGGCGCATCGGCATGGCGCGTGCGGATCGAGAACTGAGGCAGCGCGCGCGTCACCGGCGCGTCGATGTCCAGCTTGCCCTGCTCTGCCAGTTGCATCGCCGCCGTCACCGTGAACAGCTTGGAGATCGAGCCGACGCGGTACAGCGTGTCGGCCGTGGCCGGGATGCCCTTCTCCTTGTCGGCATGGCCGAACCCTTCGGCCCAGACCACGCGCTGGTCGTCCACCAAGGCGATGCTGAGGCCCACCACATCGTGCCGGCGCATCTCGTGGCGCACCTGTTCGGTCATGTGGCGGCGCACGGCGCTGTAGTCACCTCGCGCCAGTTCGGCCGGCCGCTCGGGCGCGCCTGCGCATCCGCCGAGCGCCAGCGCCGCGGCGAGCACCGTGCCGCATGCAGCGCGAAGAACGGCGCGGCGCCCCAACGCGTCACTGCTTGTCATGTTCGTGTCCTTCCTGAGTGATGACGGGCCGCAGTCTGCGCAACGCAAGCTTTGGCAACGCTTAAGGTTGCGCCCACGAGAATGGCGGCCATGCATCTACTGCTCATCGAAGACGACCTCGACCTGGGCCGGGCCTTGCAGCAAGCCTTGAAAGCCGAGGGCTTCAGCAGCGAATGGCTGCGCCGGGCGTCCGACGCCCCGGTGTCGTTCAGCGGCCTCGGCGTCGACTGCGTGCTGCTCGACCTGTCGCTGCCCGACGGCACCGGCCTGGACCTGCTGGCCCGCTGGCGACGCTCGGGCGCCACGGTGCCGGTCATCGTGATCACGGCGCGCTCCGCCCTGGAGGACCGGTTGGCCGGCCTGGACGGCGGCGCCGACGACTTCGTCGTCAAGCCCTTCGCCACGGCGGAACTGGTCTCGCGCGTACGCGCCGTGTTGCGCCGCTATGCCCAGCAGGCCAGCGACACCTGGACCCTCGGCGCACTGCAGATCGAGCCGCGCCGATTCCAGGCGCGCATCGACGGCGAACCGCTCGACCTGTCGCCGCGAGAGTTCCGCCTGTTGCTGGAGTTGGCGCGCGAGCCGGGCGCCGTGGTGCCGAAGGGCGCCCTGTCGCAGAGGCTGGAGCCATTGGGCGATCCGGTGGACTTCGGCGCGATCGAGGTCCACGTCTCGAACCTGCGGCGAAAGATCGGCGCGCAACGCATCCGCACCGTGCGCGGCGTCGGCTACATGCTCGCCACCGGAGAGGGTGCGTCATGAGCTTGCTGCGCCGCTGGTGGCAACCCACGCTGACCCGCCGAGTGGTGGCGGCATTGCTGATCGCCTTCTCGCTGGTGTGGGCCGTGCTCGTCGTTTTTCAGTACGCGCAGATCATCCTGGGCGACCGCGACGAAGGCCCCCGCAATCTGATGGGCTTCGCGACCTCGGTGCTGCGCCAGGTGGACCGCCCGGAGCAGGCCCAGGCCATCGCGGCAGCGGTAGAGGCACAAGTGAACGAGTTGCACCGGGCGGCCGAAGCACCGGGCAGCCTGTTGCTGCAATTGCAGGACCGCGAGACGCAACGCATCCTGTTCTCTTCGGCCGATGCCGGGCCGGCCTTGCTGGCCGGCAGCGCCGGGCAGGGCGTGGTGCAGACCCTGGGCGGCACCGCCTACCGGGTCGTGTCCGGCGAAACCCCGCGCTGGGCGCTGCGGGTCGGCGTGCCGGAATACGACACCTCGTGGATGCTGATCCGGCTCGGGCGCGAACTCACGTCCTACCTGCTGATCGCCTTCCCGTGCGTGCTGTTGCCGATCTGGCTCGCGGTGTCGCGCGGGCTGCGGCCGCTGCGACAGTTTTCGCAGCACATCGCACAACGCAGTGCCGACCACCTTGCCCCGCTCGCCATCGAGCCGAAGCACGCCGAGCTGAAGCCGCTGGCCCAGGCGCTCGATGCGCTGCTCGACAAGCTGCGTACCAAGGTGGCACGGGAGCACGCCTTCGTGCAGGACGCTGCCCACGAACTGCGCACGCCGATGGCGGTGATCTCGGCGCAGGCCCATGTGCTGGCGCTCGCAACCGAGGCTCAGGAGCGCCGCGACGCCGAGCAACGGCTGGACCGCGCGATCGCGCGCGCCTCGCACCTCGTGCAGCAGTTGTTGCAGCTCGCCCAGGCGGATCGCCCTTCCCGCTGCGAAGCGTCGGGCGAGATCGACGTCGCTCAGCTCGTGCGGCAGGAACTGGCGCAGTGGGCGCCCGCGGCCCTGGCGCACCGCCTCGACCTCTGGCTCGACGCCCCCGACGCCCTGCACTGGCCCATCAATCCCGCGGCACTGCAGACCATGCTGCACAACCTGCTCGACAACGCGCTGCGCTACGTGCCGCCCGGGCGGCAACTGGCCGTCGATCTGTCAGCCACTGCCGATGAACTGGTGCTGCAGGTCGCCGACGACGGCCCGGGCATCGCGGAGGCCGAGCGCGAACTGGTGTTCGAACGCTTCTACCGCGTCGCGGGGCACGATGCGCCTGGCTCCGGGCTGGGCCTCGCGATCGTGAGGCAGACCGCGTCGGCTCACGGTGGCTGTGTCACGCTCGGCCCCGGGCTGGGCGGTCGGGGCTGCCGCTTCACCGTCAAGCTGCCGCGCAGGGGTCTGAAACAGTGAGCTTCTCAGATGCGCCCTTCTTCCACCGCGTGACACGCCACCTTCACGCCGCGCAGCTCCAGCAGCGCGGGCCGCTCGCGCGAGCAACGCTCGTTCGCATACGGGCAGCGTGGGTGGAAGGCGCAGCCGCTCGGCGGGTTCAGCGGGTTGGGCACCTCACCCTGCACCGGCGTGCGCGCGCGGCCGGTCATGTGGATGTCCGGGATGGCGTCCAGCAGCATGCGTGTGTACGGGTGCAGCGGCCGGTCGAACAGCTCACGCTTCGGCGCCACTTCGGCGAGGCGGCCGAGGTACATCACGCCCACCTCGTCGGCCACGTGGTGCACCACGGCGAGGTTGTGCGAGATGAACAGATAGGTCAGCCCCCGTTCGCGCTGCAGGTCCTTCATGATGTTGAGCACCTGGGCCTGCACCGACACATCGAGCGCCGAGGTCGGCTCGTCGCAGACGAGGAACTCGGGTTGCGTGGCAAGTGCCCGCGCGATCGAGATGCGCTGCCGCTGACCGCCGGAGAACTGATGCGGGAACTTCTCGACATCCGCGGCGGACAGGCCGACCGACTGCAGCAGCTCGCCCACGCGCTGGCGCAACGCGGCAGCGTCGGTCAGCAGGCCATGCTCGCGCAGAGGCTCGGCAATGATGTCCAGCACCTTCCAGCGCGGGTTGAGGCTGGCATACGGATCCTGGAAGATCATCTGCATGCGTCGGCGCAGGCTGCGCCCTTCGCCTGATGCGAGCACCGTCGTCGTGGGTCGCCCCTCGAACATCACCTCGCCCCGGCTGGGCGTGTACAGCCCCACGAGCAGACGCGCCACCGTGCTCTTGCCACACCCCGACTCGCCCACCAGCGCCAGCGTCTTGCCCTTCTCGATCGAGAAGCTGACGCCGTCGACCGCATGGACGAACTGCCGCGGCTTGCGCTCGACGACACGGTTGAGCCAGGGGGCGGACACGTCGAAGGTCTTGGCCAGGTCCTTCACCTGCACGAGCGGCGCGTTCATGCGGCCCTCCGGATCGGTTCGGCATGCAGCCAGCACGCAGCGCGCGTGCGGCCGGCGTCGAGCAGATCGGGCCGCTCATGGCGGCAGCGATCGAACACCCGCGGGCAGCGCGGGTTGAACGCGCAGCCGGGCGGAATGGCATTGAGCCGCGGCATCGAGCCGTCGATCTGCGCGAGGCGCTCGCGGTCGTCCTCGATCGACGGGATCGAGCCCATCAGGCCCACCGTGTACGGATGCGCGGGCGAGTGGATCACGTCGTGCACCGGCCCGATCTCGGCGATGCGGCCGGCGTACATCACGGCCACGCGATCGCAGGTCTCGGCGATCACGCCCATGTCGTGCGTCACCAGCATCACGGCCGCGCCCTTCTCCTTGCACAGCCGCTTGAGCAGCGAAATGATCTGCGCCTGGATGGACACGTCGAGCGCCGTGGTGGGCTCGTCGGCCACGATGAGCTGAGGCTCCGCCGCGAGCGCCAGCGCGATCACGACCCGCTGGCGCATGCCGCCCGAGAACTGGTGCGGGTAGTGGTCCACACGGGCCTCGGCGGCCGGGATGCCGGTGTCCTTGAGCAGCTGGATCGCACGCTGCCGTGCTTCGGCATGGTTGAGCGGCAAATGGGTCTGGATCGTCTCGATCAGTTGCCGGCCCACGGTGTAGAGCGGGTTCAACGAGGTCAACGGGTCCTGGAAGATCGCACCGATCTTGCGGCCGCGCACGCGCCGCATGGCTTCGTACGGCAGGTTGTCGATACGCTGGCCGTCGAGCACGATCTGCCCGCTGGCGATGCGGCCCGGGGGTTCGAGCAGGCCGATGATGGACGCGCCGGTGAGCGACTTGCCGGCACCGGATTCACCGACGACGCCGAGGATCTCGCCGGCCGCGATGTCGAACGACACGTCGTCGAGTGCGACCAGCGTGCCGTGGCGCGTCGGGAACTCGACGCGCAGGTTCTTCACTTGCAGCAGTGGGGAAGTCATCGTGGGAGCTTTCTTGGTCAGCGCAGGCGCGGGTTCAACGCATCACGCAGCCAGTCGCCGAGCAGGTTCACGCTGAGCGCGATCAGCACCAGCATCACGCCGGGAAATACCGTGATCCACCACTCGCCGCTGAACAGGAAGTCGTTGCCGACGCGGATCAGCGTGCCGAGCGAGGGTGAAGTGGGCGGCGCGCCGACGCCCAGGAACGAGAGCGTGGCCTCGATGATGATGGCCTGCGCCACCTGAATGGTCGACAGCACCAGCACCGGCCCGAGCACGTTGGGCAGCACATGCTTGCGCATGATGCGCAGCGGGCTCACGCCGATCACCCGCGCGGCCTGCACGTAGTCCTTGTTGCGCTCCACCATGGTGGAGCCGCGCACGGTGCGCGCGTAGTCGACCCATTTGGTCAACGTGATGGCGAGGATCAGCACTGCGAACGCGAGCGTTTCGTGTGCGTCCGGGAACATCGCGCGGCCGACGCCATCGATCAGCAGCGCGATCAGGATGGCGGGGAAAGACAGCATCACGTCGCACACGCGCATCAGCAGCGCGTCGAGCCGGCCACCGATGAAGCCGGCCAGCAGCCCGAGGCTGACGCCGATCAGCATCGACAGCACCACCGACGCGAAACCGACGAACAGCGAAATGCGAGCACCGTACATCAGCGCGGAAAGGATGTCCCTGCCCTGGCCGTCGGTGCCGAGCAGGTACTTGGTACTGCCCCCTTCCACCCAGGCGGGCGGCAGGCGCGCGTCGCCCAGCTCGAGCGTGGCCAGGTCGAACGGGTTGTGCGGTGCCACCCAGTCGGCGAACACCGCGGCGAAGATGCAGAGGAAGGCGATCACGGCGGCGAGGATCGCCACCGGCGACGAGCGGAAGCTGTACCAGACGTCGCCGCCGAAAAAGCGTTGCAGTGCGGTGGTGGTCATCGGGGGAACTAGCGGATGGGAAAGCGCCGGCACGGTGGTGCCGGCGAACTGTCAGTCGTCCGGTGCCGGCATCACTTCACGGTGATCCACTTGAAGAACATGAAGTTGTCAGGCAACTGGACCAACTCGACGTTCTTCTTCGTGGCCCACGCAAGCGCCTGCTGATGCAGCGGGATGTGGCCGACGTCGTCCTGGTGGATCTTGAAGGCCTCGCGGATCATCTCGTTGCGCTTGGTCTGGTCGGTCTCGGACTGGATCTTCAGCGTCAGCTCGTCGAGCTTGGCGTTGCTGTAGGCGCCGAGGTTGAACTGGCCCTGGCCCTTGTCGTTGGGCGTGGCCATCAGGGCGTTCAATGCGTTGTGCGCGTCGTAGGTGCCCGGGGTCCAGCCCAGCATGTAGAAGCTGGTGTCGCGGCGCAGGACCTTCGGGAAGTACGTGCCCTTGGTCTCGGCCTGCAGGTTCACCTTGATGCCCACGCGCGCCAAGTTCGCCGCGACGGCCTGGCAGACGTCGGCATCGTTCACGTAGCGATCGTTCGGGCAGTTCATCGTGACCTCGAACCCGTTGGCATACCCCGCCTCGGCCAGCAGCTTCTTCGCGGCCTCCACGTCGTAGGGCAGACGCTTGTTGAGATCGGGCGCAAATCCCTTGATGCCCGGCGCCACCATCAGTGCCAGCGGTGTTGCGGCGTTGCGCATCACGCGGCTCCTGATCGTCTCGATGTCGATCGCCTGGTAGACCGCCTGCCGCACGCGCTTGTCCTTGAACGGGTTCTTGCCCTTGACGTTCGAGAACAGCAGTTCGTCGCGCTTCTGGTCCATGCCGAGGAAGATGGTGCGCAGCTCAGGCCCCTGCAGCACCTTGATGCCCGGGCTGGCACGCAGCCGCTCCACGTCCTGCAGCGGCACCGGCTCCATCACGTCGACCTCGCCGGAGGCAAGCGCCGCCACACGGGTGGCGTCGTTGCCGATCGGCGTGAAGATGACCTCGGTCACGTTGCCTTCGATCTTGTCCCAGTAGGTGCCGTTGCGCACGAGCACGGTGCGCGTGGTCGGCTGGCGCTCCTTCAGGCGGAACGGTCCGGTGCCGTTGGCGCGGAAGCTCGCCGCGTTCTCGACGCCGCGGCGGCGGTCGACCGGGCGCTCGGCCTTGTTCTCCTCGCACCACTTCTTGCTCATCATGTAGACGAGCGTGAGCACGTCCGGCAGGATCGGGAACGGTGTCACGGTCTCGATCTCGACCGTGTGCGTGTCGACCTTGCGTACCTCCTTCACCGACGCGGTGTAGCTCTTCATGTCGGAGCCCTCGCCAGCCACTCGCTTGAACGAGAACACCACGTCGTCGGCCGTGAACGGCGTACCGTCATGGAAGGTGACGTTGCGGCGCAGGTCGAAGCGCCATACGGTGGGCGAGGTCTGAACCCAGCGTGTGGCGAGCCCCGGCACGAGTCCGAGCTTCTTGTCGCGTGCCACCAGCGGCTCATAGACGTTGCCGGTGAAGCTGAGTTGCATCGACTCGTTGAGTGAGTGCGGGTCCATCGATTGCGCGTCGCCCTGGTTGGCGATACGCACGGTCTTGGCGGCGGACGCGCCGCAGGCGATGGCCAGTGCGAGGGCCAGCAGGGTGGGTTGGAGCTTCATGGTTCCTCCTCGAAGAAGCAAGACGACAGGATCGCGCGTTGCGTGGCCAAAGAACGTTTCAAGGCGCGACCGCGAGCGGCATGGCCTGCTCGGCAAGCGACGCGAACAGCGCGGAGCCCAGCGGAAGGATCTCGTCGTTGAAGTCGTAGCGGCTGTTGTGCAGGAAACAGCCGGGGTCGGAGACGTCGCGCCCCTGCCCGATGCGCAGGTAGGCGCCGGGCTTGACCTGCAGCATGAACGAGAAGTCTTCGGCGCCCATGCTGGGCGGGATGTCGCGCACGACGTGCTCGGCACCGACGAGCGCCGCCGCGACGTCCGCGGCGAACGCTGCCTCGACGGGCGAGTTGACGGTGGCCGGATACATGCGCTGGTATTCGAGGACCGCGGTCGCACCGAAGCCCGCCGCGATCGACTCGACGAGGCGCCCCAGGCGCTCCTCGATCATGTCCTGCACCTGCGGCCTGAAGGTGCGCACCGTGCCGACGAGCTTGGCCTGCCGGGGGATCACGCTCATGGCGCCCACGTCGCCGCCTTGCACCGCGCACAGGCTGACGACCGCGTTGTCGAACGCGCTGACGTTGCGCGACACCAGGCTCTGCGCCGCGACGATGATGTGCGCCGCCACGAGCACCGGATCGACCGCAAGATGCGGGTGGGCACCGTGGCCGCCCTTGCCGCCGACGGTGATCTCGATGCGGTCCGCCGCGGCCATCATCGGCCCCGGCGCCACGCCCACATGGCCCGCCGCCAGGTGCGGCCAGTTGTGCATCGCGTAGACCGACTGCGCCGGAAACCGCTCGAACAAGCCGTCGTCGATCATCGCCTTCGCACCGGCGTAGCCCTCTTCGCCGGGCTGGAAGACCAGGTAGACGGTGCCGTCGAACCGGCGCGTTTCGGCAAGGTAGCGCGCGGCCCCGACCAGCATCGCGATGTGCCCGTCGTGCCCGCAGCTGTGCATCAACCCGGTCTTGCTGGAACGCCAGGCGAAGTCGTTCTCCTCGCGCATCGGCAGCGCGTCCATGTCGGCGCGCAGCGCGATGCTGCGCCCGGATGCCCGGCTGTGCCCATGGATCACGCCCACGACGCCCGTCTTGGCCAGGCCGGTGTGGATCTCGTCGACGCGCGTGAGCTTCAAGGCCTCGACCACCCGGCTGGCGGTGCGCACCTCTTCGAAGCCGAGTTCCGGGTGTGCGTGCAGGTCCCGCCGAAACGCGGTGAGTTCGGGGTGCATCGCCGCGAGGTGCGCGAACACCGCATGGGAGATGGGGCGCATGTCAATGCCCTCCGCCGGCCTTGTCGAGACGCAGGCGCGGATCGACCGCGAAGTACAGCAGGTCGACCGCAAGATTGATCAGCACGAAGATCAGCGCGATCAGGCAGAGGTAGGCCGCCATGACCGGGATGTCGGCGAACGTCACTGCCTGGATGAACAGCAGCCCCATGCCGGGCCACTGGAACACCGTCTCGGTGATGATCGCGAACGCGATCAGCGAGCCGAGTTGCAGGCCGGTGATGGTGATCACCGGCACCAGCGTGTTCTTCAGTGCATGGCCGAAATGCACCGCCCGGTTGGACAAGCCGCGTGCACGGGCGAACTTGATGTAGTCGGTGCGCAGCACCTCCAGCATCTCGGCGCGCACCAGCCGCATGATCAGCGTGAGCTGGAAGATCGCGAGCGTGATCGACGGCAGCACCAGGTGCTTCCAGCCGTCCACCGTGAGGAAGCCGGTGCTCCAGGGGCCGAGCGCCACCGTCTCACCCCGTCCGAAACTCGGCAGCCAGCCGAGCGTGACCGCGAACACCAGGATCAGCAGGATGCCGATCAGGAAGGTGGGCAGCGAGACGCCGAGCAGCGAGATCGTCAGCAACACCTGCGACACGAAGGTGCCGCGCCGCAGCGCGGCATACACCCCCATCGGGATGCCGACCACGAGCGCAAGCACGGCCGCCGTCAACGACAGCTCCAGCGTGGCCGGAAAGCGCTCGGCGATCAGCGAAGACACCTTGCGGCCCTGCCGCAGGCTGAGGCCGAACTCGCCCTGCACCGCGTTGCCGACGAAGCGGCCGAACTGCACCGGGAAGGGTTGGTCCAGGCCCAGGTCGGAACGCATGCGCGCACGCTCCTCGGGCGTCGCGTCCTGCCCCAGCAGGTTGGTGACCGGGTCGCCGACGAACTGGAACAGCATGAACGCGATGAAGGCCACCGCCAACATCACGATGACCGCCTGCACCAGGCGGCGAAGTATGAAGACCAGCATGGACAGTCTTTTGTCTCCGGCGGCGAGGGGTCACCTGCGCCGCCGCGTGAACACACGCCGTGCCCGCCGGGTAGCGACGGGCACGGCCGCAACAAGCTCGTCGCGCGCCGGTCAGTTGACCTTCACGCTGCGCATGTCGATGCGGTTGTCGGCCCGGTGGTACAGCTCGATGTTCTTCTTCATCGCCCACGGGATCACCTGGTTGTGCAGCGGGATGTGCGACACGTCCTGGTGCGACAGCAGCAGCGCCTGCTCGATCAGCTGGTTCCGGTTGGCCTGGTCGACCTCCTTCTTGATACGCTCGACCAGCGCGTCCATCTGCGGGTTGCTGTAGCGGCCGACGTTGTAATTGCCATCGCCCTGCGCCCCCACGGAGCGCACCAGCGATTGCAGCGAGTACAGCGCGTCGAACGTCGGCACACCCCAGCCCAGCATGTAGATGCTGGCTTCATAGCGCTGGATCATCGGGAAGTACGTGACCAGCGGCAAGGTGCGCAGCTTGGCCTTCACGCCGACACGCGCCCACATCGCCGTGACCGCCTGGCAGATGGCTTCGTCGCTGATGTAGCGGTTGTTCGGGCAGGCGAAGTCGACCTCGAAGCCGTTCGGGTAGCCGGCCTCGGCCAGCAGCTTCTTGGCGGCATTCACGTCGTAGGGGTAGCGCTGGTCGGCACGTTTGGTCCAGCCATTGACCTGCGGTGCGATCAGCGTGCCGGTGGGCTGGCTCATGCCGCGCATGATGGTCTTCTGGATCGCGTTGACGTCGATCGCCTGGTACAGCGCCCGTCGCACACGCAAGTCCTTCAGCGGGTTCTTGCCCTTCACGTTGGAGCCGGGCAATTCGTCGCGGAACTGATCCATGCCGAAGAAGATCGTGCGGTTCTCGACGCCGTCGATCACCTTCAGCGCGGGGTTGTTGCGCATGCGCGCCAGGTCGGCCGGGGCCGGATCGAGCACCATGTCGACCTCGCCCGAAAGCAGCGCGGCCATGCGCGTCGCTTCCGACTTGATCGGCGTGTAGACGATCTCGGTGAGGTTGGTCTCGGCCTTGCCCCACCAGTTCGGGTTGCGGGTCAGCACCATCTTCACGTCCTGGTCCCAGCTCTTCAGCACGAAGGGGCCGGTGCCGTTGGCGTTGCGGTGCGCGAAGTTCTCGTCCTTGGTCTTGATGTCCTTCGGCGTGACGGAGCGGTTCTTCTCGGCCCAGTCCTTGTCCATCATGCGCAGCTCGGTCAGCTGGCGCAGCAACACCGGGTTGGGGCCCTTGGTGAAGATGTCGATCGTGTAGTCGTCGACCTTCTCCACCTTGTCGATGCCTTGCGTGTAGACGCCGAAGTTCGAGGCCTTGTCCATCGCGCGGTTGAGCGAGAACACCGCGTCGTCGGCATTGAAGTCCGCACCGTCATGGAACTTCACGCCACGGCGCAACGTGATGCGCACCTGCGTCGGGCTCACCTGCTTGTAGCCCGTGGCAAGCACCGGCTCCAGCTGGAACTTGCGGTCGTAATAGAAGAGCGACTCGTACACGGCAGCGTGGATGCCATTGGCCAGTGCGTTGTTCTGCGAATGGATGTCCCATGTCGGAATGTCGCTCGCACTCGACCACTTGAAGGTCTTCGCTTGCACGGCCTGCGTTGCACTGGCGAACAGCGCTGCAGCGGCCAGGGTCGTGACGACGCCTGCCGCCATGGACTTGCGATGCACCATGGAAGGAGTTCCTGAATATTGAAAGCTTTATCTTCAGCAAAACGCTTGCCACTCGTCAAAGGGGGAAGCCCTCGGGTGTCGCAGCTTCAAGTGACTTGGTGTTTCTTGCGTGCGCGTATCGCTCAGACGGCGGCCGATACATGCCCTTTTGCCGTCAACCAGCAGACAAGAAAAATGGAGACGGGAAAAGAAAAAGCCGCCCGAAGGCGGCTTTCGCACTTGATCGTGTCACTCGCGCAAGGCGAGCGTCAGATCAGAAGTTGTGCTGGATGCCGAAGTCGACGGCCGTACGGCGGTCGAGGTCGGTCGACTTGGCGGTACCCAGGTCGGCGTACACCTTGGTGCGCTTGCTCAGGGGGTAGTGGTAGCCCAGGCCGAACTTCGTGGTCTTGAAGTCGTCCACAGCGCCGTCAGTGCCTTCCAGGCGGCTGACCATCGCGCGGAACTCACCAGCGCCCAGCGGAGCGGTAGCGGCGATCGAGAAGCTGCGACCTTCCAGATCTTCAATGCCAGTGTTCATCTCGACGTCAGACATCGCGAAGGCACCGATCAGCTTGGCAACGCCGAAGTCGTAAGAACCGGTCACGCCCCAGCTCTGCGCCGTGTTGTCGTTGCTCGTTCCACCGATCGCCAGGGCAGGAGCGCCTGCGGTGAGGCCAGCCAGGCCAGCGGTAGCACCACCACGGTGATAGCCGAAGCCCACGTACATCGGACCAGCCTTGTACTGGACGTTGAAGCCGAGGTTGTGCTCGGTGTCGTCAGCCTCAGCCAGACCAACAGCGACGTGTGCGGTCAGGCCGCCCATGTCGGGGGTGCGGTAGCTGATGTTGTTGCCATAGCGGGAGACGGCCACGCCAGCGGCGGTGTGAACCATGCCGTTCTGAGCAACGGTGTCATAGCCCCAGGGGTCAGCGGCGATGTTCGTGAAGAAGTAGGGCGAGTATTCGCGGCCCAGACGCACTTCACCGAAAGCGCCGGACAGGCCCAGCCAGGAAGAGCCGTTCCAGAACGTGCCGTCAGCTGCGCCGTTGTCGGGCGTGAAGCGGTGTTCGATCAGGAAGTTGGCCTTCAGGCCGCCACCCAGGTCTTCCGTGCCACGGAAGCCCAGACGCGAACCGGCTTGCTGGTCCAGACGGAGCTTGTCGTTGGCCGGGCCGCCGACGAGCATGGACTCACCGTCGTTGGCCTTCACGAGACCGAGGTCCAGCTTGCCGTAGATCGTGACGTTCGACTGCGCAGACGCGGCACCAGCGAAAGCACCCAGCACGGCGAGAGCGAGAAGAGATTTTTTCATTGCAACTATCTCCTAGGTTGAACAAGAGGTCTCGAGCGCTCCATTCTTTGGCGGGGCACTTCGAGCCAACCTCCTCATCGGAAGTTGCCGCTATTCCACCAGAGCCCCTCTGGCCAAGCCAGCGTTTGGCCCTGAAAACCCGTCCTTTTGTTGTCTTGCCGCAACGTGTTTGCGGCGCAGCGGCAACGCTTAGCACAGCGGTGGACGCGGCACAATGCGGAGCATCGCGCGACTCGTGCGCCCTTCTGTCTCTTCGCTGCAACGCCATGAACCGCTCCCCGATCGACACCTTGCTGGTCACCGCCGACAACGCCTTGCGCACGGTTTTCGGCGCGCACCATGCAACGCGGCCTGCCCCGAAAGCTGCGACCGGCAACGGCGCAGCGGCGCTGGACGAAGGGGAGCGCCGCCTCGCGGCCGCCTTGATGCGCGTCAATCACGTGGGCGAGGTCTGTGCGCAGGCGCTGTACACCGGCCAGGCGCTCGTCACACGCGATGCGGCGCTGAAAGCACACTTCGAAGCCGCTGCACGCGAGGAAACCGATCACCTGGCCTGGACCGAGCAGCGACTGCGCGAGCTCGGTGACCGCACCAGCTTCTTGAACCCGATCTGGTATGCCGGTGCGCTGGGCATCGGCATGGTGGCGGGTCGACTCGGCGGCGATCGGGTGAGCCTGGGCTTCGTGGTCGAAACGGAGCGTCAGGTCGAGCAGCACCTGGAAAGCCATCTGGAGCGCCTGCCGGCCGGCGACGAAGCGTCCCGCGCCATCGTCGAGCAGATGAAAGAGGACGAGGCCCGGCATGCGACGCAGGCGGAACAGGCCGGCGCCACGCAGTTGCCGGCGCCGGTGCGCTGGGCCATGCGCGCGGCAGCCAAGGTGATGACCACCACGGCGCACTACATCTGACGGTTGCGCACCGGCTGCGCCGGCGCGATGGCGCGGCCGCAGCAGCAAGCGCGAGGGATGTCAGGCTTCGACGATCTCGAGGCTGGTCGTGATCTCTGCGGTCTTCGCGAGCATGATGCTCGCCGAGCAGTACTTGTCGTGCGACATCTGCACGGCCCGCTGCACGGCCGCCTCGGTCAGGCCCCGCCCGGTGACGACGAAGTGCATGTGGATCTTGGTGAAGACCTTCGGGTCGGTCTCGGCGCGGTCGGCCTTGACCTGGACCTGGCAGCCGCGCACATCGTGCCGGCCGCGCTTGAGGATCAGCACCACGTCGTAGGCCGTGCAGCCGCCGGTGCCGGCCAGGACGGTTTCCATCGGCCGCGGCGCCAGGTTGCGGCCGCCGCCGTCCGGCGCACCGTCCATCGTCAGCAGGTGGCCGCTGCCGGTTTCGGCGGAAAAGGCCATGCCGGAAGCCGGCATCCAGTTCACGGTGCATTCCATCGTGTTGTCGCTTTGCTCAGCAGATGTGGAGAAAGTCGCAGTTTTGTGCGGTGCGTGAGATTCTGCCCCGAGTGCCCGGGCCGTGTGCGCGACAAAAGCACGAATTTCCTGTTGCGCTGCACCATGGCGCTCGTTAAACTATTGTTCATGTGATGTAAGTGATTGAGTTCTACATCACCCCGTTTGTCTCCTCCACCCTCCTCCTTTGGTGGATTCGGCCCAAGGCTTCACCGCCTTGGGCCTTTTTCTTTGGGTCACGACGGCCCACCCCCTACGGCCTGCGGCCGCCCCTCGAGGGGGCAACACCAGCGGCCCGGCAAAGCCGGATCCGCGGTGTTCGTTGGGCCGGCACAAGCCGCACGCGAACGGCAGAAGCGCCCGTTCGCCGCGCAGCGGACGCTGGCGATCGATCCCGCCGGATCAGCACTGCCATGCTCCGTGGAAGTGCGAAGACGACGCTGTCTTATGATGCGGCCCCCTGTCGGAGAACCCAGATGGCACGCGCCAACCCCTCGCCCGCATCCACCCCGAAGAAGCGCGCGCTCAAGCCCGCCGATTACCTCCAGAAGATCCTGAACGCGCGCGTCTACGACGTGGCGAACGAAACGGAGCTGGAGTTGGCGCGCAACCTGACGCGGCGTCTCGGCAACGAGGTGTGGCTCAAGCGTGAAGACAACCAACCGGTCTTCAGCTTCAAGCTGCGCGGCGCCTACAACAAGATGGTGCACTTGACGCCCGCGCAGTTGAAGCGGGGCGTGATCTGCGCCTCCGCCGGCAACCACGCGCAGGGCGTGGCGCTGAGCGCCAGCAAGCTGGGGTGCCGGGCGGTGATCGTGATGCCGGTGACCACGCCGCAAGTGAAGGTGGAGGCGGTGCGCTCGCTCGGCGGGGAGGTCGTGCTGCACGGCGACAGCTATTCGGATGCCTACCTTCACGCCTTGCAACTGGAAAAGAAGCAGGGCCTGACCTTCGTGCACCCGTTCGACGACCCGGACGTGATCGCCGGCCAGGGCACGATCGCGATGGAGATCCTGCGCCAGCACCAGGGCCCGATCGATGCGATCTTCTGCGCGATCGGTGGCGGCGGCCTGATCTCGGGCGTGGCGAGCTACGTCAAGGCGGTGCGGCCCGAGATCAAGGTGATCGGCGTGCAGATGACCGACTCGGATGCGATGGTGCGCTCGGTCAAGCAGAACAAGCGCGTGCAGTTGCACGACGTGGGCCTGTTCGCCGACGGGACCGCCGTGAAGCTGGTGGGCGAGGAGACCTACCGCCTGGCGCGCCAGCTGGTCGATGACTACGTGGTGGTCGACACCGACGCCGTATGCGCCGCCATCAAGGACGTGTTCCAGGACACCCGCAGCATTCTCGAGCCGTCCGGCGCAATGGGCGTCGCTGCCGTGAAACAGTATGTGGAACGCCACCGCTGCAAGGACAAGACCTTCGTCGCCGTGACCTGCGGTGCCAACATGAACTTCGACCGGCTGCGCTTCGTTGCCGAGCGCGCCGAGGTGGGCGAGGAACGCGAGGCGTTGTTCGCCGTGACGATCCCAGAGGAGCGCGGCAGCTTCAAGCGCTTTTGCGAGCTGCTCGGCCAGCGCAGCGTCACCGAGTTCAACTACCGGATCTCGGACGAGAAGGTGGCCCATGTGTTCGTCGGCGTCACGACGGCCAACCGCGGCGAGTCGACCAAGATCGCGGCACTGTTCAAGAAGCACGGCTTTGCCACCCTGGACCTGACGCACGACGAGCTGGCCAAGCAGCACATCCGGCATCTCGTCGGCGGCCGCACGGAGCTCGCCAAGGACGAACTGCTCTACCGCTTCATCTTCCCCGAGCGGCCCGGCGCGCTGATGCGCTTCCTGTCCAGCATGCACCCGGAGTGGAACATCAGCCTGTTCCACTACCGCAACCAAGGCGCCGACTACGGGCGCATTCTCGTGGGCATCCAGGTGCCGAAGGGCGACAAGAAGGCGTTCAAGGAATTTCTCGACACGCTCGCCTACCCGTACGTCGACGAGACGGACAACCCGGTCTACAAGCTGTTCCTGCGCTGAAACACCGGCCCCCTAGCTTGAAGGAAGCGCGAGGCATGACGGCGGTTGCAAGGGCCTGCCGCCGCTGAAACAATCGCCTGCCGCCCCATTCGCGCCGGCGCCCACCCGAATCGCACGACATGTCGCTGAACCGCTCGCTGATCGCGCCGACGTTTCATCCGCCGCTGGAGCAGGCGCTGAAGCACAAGCTCGCCCGCCGGCAGGAGAGCGCCGGCAGCCTGGGTGAGCTGGAGCCGCTGGCGGTGCGGCTGGGCCTGATCCGCAACACGCTGAAACCTCGCCTGCACGACCCGCAACTGGTGGTGTTTGCCGCCGACCATGGCCTCGCAGTGGACGGCATCACCTCCCCGACGGGCGAAGCCACGCTGGCGCAGGTCAACGGCATCGTCTCGGTCCGGACGCCGCTGGCGGTGTTTGCCCGCATCCAGGGCATGAATTTCTCGGTGGTCGACTGCGGCATGGCCGACCCCACGCCGCGGCACCCGATGCTGCTGGCACGCAAGATCGCGCACGGCACGCGCAACACCCGCGTGAGCGCCGCGATGACGCTCGATCAGGCGCAGGCCGCCATCCGCGCCGGCATGGAAATCGCCGACACGCTGCCCGGCAACGTGCTGGCGTGCGCGGGGCTGGGCGAAGGCAGCGAGGAAAGCGCGGCGCTGGTGATCTCGCGCCTGGCCGGCCTGCCGGTGCGTGATCTGGTCGTGCGCGGCCCGAACATGAACCCCGACCTGCTCGCACACCTGATGGTGGTGCTCGAAGGCGCGCAGGGGCGGCACAAGGCGGTCGGCGACCCGGTCGAAACCCTGGCGGCCCTCGGCGGATTCGAGATCGCGATGATGGCAGGCGCCATGCTGGTCGCCGCCGGCAAACGCCACGTGATCATCGTCGACGGCCTGCCGGCTTGCGCAGCGCTGATGGTCGCCTCCCGCATCGCAGCCCCCGTCACCGACTACTGCATCTTCTCGCGCAGCCACAGCCGGCAGGGCCTCAGCGTGGCATTGCAGCACTTCAACTCAGGGCCGCTGCTCGAGCTGGGGCTCGAAAGCCTCGACGGAACGGGCGCCGCGCTCGCGTGGCCGCTCGTCAACGCTGCGTGCGCGTTGCTGACGGAAGTGGCCGAAGGGGAAGACCCGGGGCCGACGCAGCCGGCCCCGCTCTGAACCACTCACGCACCGATGCTCAGCCGCGCTGAGCGCCGGGCGGCGCCTACTGCAGCACCGGCGCGTTGGCCGTGTTCGGTGCGCCTTCGGGCGCCGGCATCACTGAGGGAGGTGGCGGCGGCGGGGGTGGCGCCGGCATCGAAACGCCCTGGTCGGGCGGCAGCTGCGGCGGCACGCCGGTCTGCGGGGGAGGCAGCGGCGGCAACTCCAGCGTGAAGGCGGCCCCGGCGGTACCTCGGCCGAAGGTCGCGCTGCGCTGCCCCAGCGCCTGCAGCGTCAGGTCACCTTCCACGGCACTGCCCAGCGCATAGGCGCGTGGTGGCTTGCCGTCGATGGACAGCAGCGCCACACCCGGGCCGCTGCTGCCCTCGCGAGGCGCCATCACGCCGATCAGGCGGAAGCGCGTGCTTTCCGGCGGCGGAGCGGCCGCGACCTGCTCTGCCGGCACACGCCCTCCACCCAACATGCGCACCACAGCGCCCGGGCTGCCGACCTGCCCGACGACGGGCATGGCCTGGGGTGGCACCGGCAACGGCTCGGCCGACAGGCGCAGGGCCCAGAACACCAGGCCGCCGGCGGCCAGGGCCCACAGCACAAATGCAAGCAGTCGCGAAAGCATCGGGCGATTATGATTCAAGGCCACTTTTTTCCGGCCCGCCTCGCGCGCTCTGTTGGCGCTGTTTCAATTGCCGGGTGATTCCCCCGGGTGGCGGCTCAATTCATGACCCTATTTGTGCAACGACCCACCATGACCCGCCCGACCTACCGCTTTCGAGCCGCCGGCGCGCAACTGGCGCGCGGCTTCACCCTGATCGAACTGATGGTGGTGCTGGTCATCATCGGCATCCTCGGCGCATTGATCGTGCCCAACGTGTTGAACCGCGCCGACGACGCCCGCGTGACCGCCGCCCGCACCGACGTCAACAACCTGATGCAGGCGCTCAAGCTCTACAAGCTCGACAACCAGCGCTTCCCGACCGCGGAGCAAGGCCTGCAGGCACTGACCGCAAAACCGACCTCCGGCCCCATCCCGCCGAACTGGAAGCCCTATCTCGACAAGCTCCCCAACGACCCCTGGGGCCGTGCCTATCAGTATGTGAACCCCGGCGTGAAGGGCGAAGTCGATGTGTTCAGCTACGGCGCCGACGGGCAGACCGGTGGTGAAGGCAACAACGCCGACGTCGGCTCCTGGCAATAAGCCGCGCCCGGCCATGCGCCAGCGCGGTTTCACGCTGCTGGAGCTGCTCATCGTGCTGGCGCTGATGGCCATTGCGGTCAGCTCCGTGACGCTGGCGATCCGCGACCCCGCAGCCACCCAACTCGAACGCGAAGCGGAGCGGCTGGCCGCGCTGCTGGAAGCCGCGCGTGCCGAAGCACGTGCCGCCGGGCTCAACGTGATGTGGCAACCGGCTCGCATACAAGACAACTCCGAGGGCCAAGGCTTCCGCTTCGTCGGCCTGCCCGACTCGATCGACCTGCCCACGCAGTGGCTCAACCCCGAGGTGCGGGCCGACATCGTCGGCGCACCGGCGATCGTGCTCGGCCCCGATCCCATCATCGGCGCCCAGCGGCTCACGCTGTCGCTGAACGACCGCCGCATCACGCTCGCGACCGACGGGCTGATGCCGTTCGCGATATCCGGCGAGGTGCCCCGTGGCCCGTGACGCAGCCGCACGCGGCTTCACGCTGATCGAGGTGCTGGTGGCGCTGAGCATCGTCGGTATCGCGCTCGCGGCCGGCATCAAGGCCGGCGGGGCGTTGACGCGCAACGCCGAGCGGCTGTCCGACATGATGGCCGCGCAGTGGTGCGCCGAGAACCAGCTGAGCGCATTGGTGCTCGCGCGCCAGTTCCCGGCAGTGGGTGACGCAAGCTTCGGTTGCGAACAGGGCGGCCGCTCGTACGCCGGGCAGATGGTGGTGCGGCCCACGCCCAACCCGAACTTCCGCCGCGTCGACGCCCGCATCGCCACCGAAACGGGCGAGCCGCTGCTGGTGCTGTCCACCATCGTGCCGAGGCGCTGACGATGCGATGCCCTCCTGCTCCGGCAGCACGTGTGCGCGGCTTCACGCTGATCGAGGTGCTGGTGACCATCACCATCCTCGCCGTGCTCGCCGGCATGGCGTGGCAAGGCATCGACGGCATCGTGCGCACCAAGCAGATCAGCGAGCAGCGGCTCGACGCGGTGCTGCGGCTGAACACCGTGCTGGCGCAATGGGACGCCGACGTCTCCACGCTGCACGACACCGGCGTCATCGATGGCATGCCCACCTTCGACGGCGCCTCGCTGCGCATGACGCGTCGCACGGATGCGGGCGTGCAACTGGTGGTGTGGTCGCTGCGCGACGGCATCTGGCAGCGCTGGGCCTCGCGCCCGGTGGTCCGGCAGGCCGACCTGCTCGAGCTCTGGATGAGCTCCTACCAGTTCCTCGGCAACGAGGCCGGCACCGTGCGGGCGCTGCCCGGCGTGGCGCAATGGCAGGTGTACTACTGGCGCAACAACGCCTGGAGCAACCCGCAGTCGACCGGCGACGTGGCCACGCCCGGCGGCAGCGCGCAGAATCCGAGACCGGCCGCCGGCAGCAAGCAGCGGCTGCCGGAAGGGATCCGCGTCGTCTTGACGATGGCACCCGGTTCCGGCCTCAATGGCAGCATCACCCGGGACTTCGTGCTGCGCACCCGCTCCGAATGAAAAACCTGCCTCTGCGCCATCGCCGCCCCCGCGCCCAGCGCGGTGCCGCCCTGCTGACCGCGATGATCATCGTCACGCTGGTCGCCACGCTGGCCAGCGCGATGTACTGGCGGCAGTGGCGCTCGGTGCAGGTCGAGATCGCCGAGCGGACACGGGCGCAGTCGGCGTGGATCCTGAGCGGGGCGCTCGACTGGGCGCGCCTGATCCTGATGGAAGACGCGCGCACCGGCGGTGCCGATCACCTGTCCGAGCCGTGGGCCACGCCGCTGGCCGAGGCCCGGCTGTCGACCTTCCTGGCGGCCGACGAAAGCCACGTCGAAGACGCACCCGAGGCGTTTCTCGCCGGGCAGATCATCGATGCCCAGTCGCGCTTCAACCTGATGAACCTCGTCAACGACGGGCAGCTGTCGCAGCCCGACGTGGCCGCGCTGCAGCGACTGTGCGAGCTGGTCAACGTGGATGCAAGCGTTGCGACCACACTGGTCAACGCGATGCAGCTGGCCGTCCCCGGCGGCGCTGCGAGCGGGGTGGTGGTCGACACGCGCAATGCGCCGCTGCTGCCGCCCACGGTCGACGAATTGCGGTGGCTCGGAGTCGACGACGCGAGTGCCACGCGGCTCGCTCCCTACGTCACGCTGCTGCCGCGCCGCACGCCGATCAACCTCAACACGGCGCCGCGCGAGGTGATCGCGGCGATGGTCGAGGGCATGGACATCGGCACCGCCGACCGGTTGATCCAGGTACGCCAGCGCACGCCGTTCAAGCAGTTGCCCGACGTCTCACCCCACCTGCCCCAGGGTGTCGTGCTCTCCGAAGCGCGCACCGGCATCTCGACCGATTTCTTTGAAGTGCGTGGTCGCATGCGCATCGAGCAACGGGTGGTCGAGGAACGCTCGCTGGTCGAAAGGCAGGGGCGCCGGGTCATCACGCTTCGCCGCGAACGCTCCAGTTTCGCCGTCAGCGGCGGGTTTACACCTTGATGCAGGCTCACGACAAAAGACGCGACCGGTCAGGCATTTACCAATGAATCTTCATACGTTGCTTCATACAATCCGCCATCCTTATTCCCTGGCCGCATGAGCGTTCTCGTCATTCTTTTCGCGCCCCGCCCGCACCTGGGCTCGCGCTCCGGCCCTCAGGGGGCGGATGCGCAGCGCGCGCCTGCCGAGTTCGATTACGTGCTCAGCAAGGACGGCGCCATGGTGCACAGCCACGGCCGCTGCGCCCCCCCGCTGCTGCCCAAGGCCGATACCGTCATCGGCGTCGTCCCCGCAGCCGACATCTCCTGGCAGCGACTCACGCTGCCCAAGGCCCCTTCCGCCAAGCTGCGTGCAGCGCTGGCCGGCCTGCTGGAAGACGTGCTGCTCGAAGACACCGAGGACGCGCACTACGCCGTGGCCCCGCAGGCCCTGCCCGGCGCGGAAACCTGGATCGCCGTCACCCACCGCGCCTGGCTGCGTACCCAGCTCACCGCGCTGGAAGGTGCACGCGTCATCGTCGACCGGCTGGTGCCGCAGGCAGAGCCCGTCGACCCGGCGCGGGGGCATTTCGAGTTCGATGCCAGCGAGGAAGCCGGCCGCAACCTGCGCCTGATCTGGGCCCGCCCCGACGGCGTGATGGTGTTGCGTCCCGGCGGCACCCTGGTGCGCGCCTGGATGCCGCTTCCGCCACCCGAGGGCATGCAGTGGACGGCCGAGCCCGCCGCGGTGGAGGCTGCCGAACAATGGCTCGGCCAGCCGGTGGAGGTGTATCCCGCGCCGCAGATGGCGCTGTGGGCCTCGCAGACCGGCTGGAACCTGCGCCAGTTCGACCTGACGCTCAAGCACCGTGGCGTGCGTGCGTTCCGCGACGTGTGGCGCCAGCTCGGCGGCCCCGCCTGGCGGCCGGCCCGCTGGGCCCTGGTGTCGCTCGCTGCCATCCACCTGGTCGGCCTCAATGCGTGGGCGTGGCACCAGCGCGGCGAAGTGGAGCAGCGCCGGCGCGAGCAGGTCACGCTGCTGCAGACGGCCTTCCCGAACGTGCGCGCGGTGCTCGACGCGCCGGTCCAGATGCGGCGCGAGGTCGAGCAGTTGCGGCTGCAGGCCGGCAAGGCAGGCGACACCGATCTGGAACCGATGCTGCAGGCGGCCGCCAGCGCCTGGCCGGAATCGCGGGTCCTCGAAGGCCTGCAGTTCGAACCCGGGCAATTGACGCTGTCGGTCGCTGGCTGGGCCGACGATGAGATCGACCGCTTCCGCGCCGCATTGCAGCCCTCCGGCTGGCGCGTCGAGCGGGACGGCAGCCGCGTGACGCTGCGGCGCGCCGCGCAGGGAGCGGGTGCATGACCCCCAAGGAACTCAAGACACAAGCGCATGCCCGCTGGGCCGCACTCGGCGCGCGGGAGAAGCGGCTGGTGATCGCCGCAGGCGCGCTGCTGGCAGTTGCGCTGCTGTGGTGGGTAGGTCTGCAGCCGGCGTTGCAGACGCTGCGCGCCACACCGCCGCGCATTGCCCAACTCGACGAAGAGCTGCGCCAGATGCGCGGCCTGGCCGCCGAATCGCAACAACTCAAGAACGCGCCCACCATCGGCCAGAACCAAGCCGGACGTGCACTGCAGGCCGCCACCGAGCGCCTGGGCGAACGGGCGCGGCTGAGCCTGCAGGGCGACCGCGCGACGCTCACGTTGACCGGCGTGCCGCCCGAGGCAATGCTCGGCTGGTTGAACGAAGCCCGCAGTGCCGGGCGCGCGCGCGTCGTGCAGGCCCAGCTCACCCGCAGCGGCGAGGGCTACAACGGCACCGTGGTGCTCACCCTGCCCGGAGGCTCGTCATGAAGCTGCGCCTGCCCTCACTCACCGGTTGGCGCAAGCGCCGCGACGACACCTCGCGTTTTGGCGTGTCGCGCTTCGGCCATTCGCAGTTCAGCGCGTCGCGCTTCGATGCGACCCGTGCCAGCGTCACCCACCAGCGCCAGCGGGCGGCGCGGCGCTGGAGCATTGCCGGCGCGGTGCTCGGCAGCGTGCTCTCGCTGATCGCCTTCGCACCCGCCAGCTGGCTCGCCAGCGCGGTGGCGAGCGCCACCGACCACCGCGTGCTGCTGGCCCAGGCCGACGGCACCATCTGGTCGGGCAATGCCGTGCTGGTGCTCACCGGCGGCCCCGGCAGTCGCGACGCTGCCACGCTGCCCGGCCGCCTCGGCTGGACGCTGCGGCTGGCCGGCACCGCGTTGCAGCTCGATCTGCGCCAGGATTGCTGCATCAACGGCACCGCCTCTTTGCAGATCCGCCCGGGACTCGGTCGCACCCAGATCACGCTGCTGCCCAAGCTCGACTGGGTCGCGCAATGGCCGAGCGGCCTGCTCGGCGGGCTGGGCACGCCCTGGAACACCTTACAGTTGGGGGGCGCGATCCGGCTGACCTCGCCCGGCATGACGTTCGAGCAGGTGGCCGGCCGCTGGCAGGTACAGGGCCGGGCCGACATCGATGTGCTGAACGCCTCGTCGCCCGTCACCACGGTCGACCAGCTGGGCACTTACCGGCTCAGCCTGTTCAGCAACCCGGAAGGACAGGTTCAAACGGTCCTCAGCACCACGGAAGGCGCCCTGCAATTGAGCGGCGAAGGCATCTGGGGCCCGACCGGCGTGCGCTTCCGCGGCGAAGCGCGCGCGAGCGAAGGCAACGAGGAAGCATTGAACAACCTGTTGAACATCATCGGGCGTCGCAGCGGCGACCGCTCGATCATTTCGATCGGATAAGCATGAAGTTGAACTGGCCCGACCGCCTTGCCCGGAAGCTCACCTGCGTGGTGGTTGCCGGCGCCCTGGCGGCCCTCCACGCGCCCGTGGCGCTCGCACAGCAGGCGCGCGGCGACGCCGCCGCTGCCGACCAGGTGACGCTGAACTTCGTCAACGCCGACATCGAGGGCGTGGCCCGCGCGATGGGCGTCATCCTGAAACGGCAGTTCGTCGTCGACCCGCGCGTGAAGGGCACGATGACGCTCTACAGCGAGCAGCCGATGAGCCGCTCCGACGCCTACCTGAGCTTCCTCGCGGCACTGCGCGGGCTGGGCTTTGCGGTGGTGCAGGTCGAAGGTCTCTACAAGATCGTCCCGGAGGCCGACGCGAAGCTGCAGACCGGCACCGTCTCGGCGGGGCCGGCGCCGCAGGTGCGCGGCGACCAGATCGTCACGCAGATCTTCCGCGTCAACCACGAGAACGCGAACAACCTCGTCACGATCCTGCGGCCGTTGATCAGCCCCAACAACACGATCAACGTGAATCCCGGCAACAACTCGCTGGTGATCACCGACTACGCCGACAACCTGCGCCGGCTCTCCAAGATCATTGCCGCGCTCGACATACCCAACAGCACCGACGTCGAAGTGATTCCGCTGCAGCACGCGGTCGCGAGCGACATTGCGGTGCTGGTGCAGCGGCTGAGCGACCTGCAGGTCACCAGCCCGACCGGGGCGCCGCAAGGCGGTGCACCGGCCCCGGCTGC
Organism: uncultured Caldimonas sp.; assembly: GCF_946480305.1. The sequence goes on along the minus strand of NZ_CAMLJQ010000015.1, from coordinate 57,194 downwards.
GGCGGGCGGCGGCGGTGGCGGCACCGTGCTGGCCGACCCGCGCACCAACTCGCTGCTGGTTCGTGCGCCCAACCCGGCGCGCATGAACGTGATCCGCTCGCTCGTTCAGCAACTGGACCGCCCCGGCCAGGGCGGCACGGGCGGCAGCGGCATACACGTCGTCTATCTCAAGAATGCCGACGCAGTGCGCCTGGCACAGGTGCTGCGCGCGGCCTTCACGACGCAGGGCCAGGGAGGCGGCGGTGCGGCCGGCGGCGGGGGCGGCGGTACGTCGCTCGCCGCCGCGGTGAACCAGGCCACCAACCTGGGCAACAACGCCGGCAACGGCGGCGCCTCGCCGCAAGCGACGGCCCCCGTGAGCAGCGCGGCGCAGCCGTCGACCGGCGGATTCATCCAGGCCGACCCGGCCACCAACGCGCTGATCATCACGGCACCCGACCCGCTGTACCGCCAGTTGCGCTCGGTGATCGACCAGCTCGACACCCGGCGTGCACAGGTGTACGTGGAGTCGATGATCGTGGAGGTCAGCGCCGACAAGGCGGCCGAGTTCGGCATCCAGTGGCAGGGCATCATCGGCAACAGCGGCAACGAATACCTGGGCGGCATCGGCACCAACTTCGGCAGCGGCTCCAACAACATCCTCGGCGCCACCCGTGCGCTGATCGGCGGCAAGGAAGGCCTCGCGGCCGCCGACCTGCCCGGCAACGGCCTGAACATCGGCATCGCGCGCAAGTTCGGCAGCATCTACACGCTCGGCCTGCTCGCCCGCGCGCTCGAGAGCAACTCGGACACGAACATCCTGTCGACCCCGAACCTGATCACGCTCGACAACGAGGAAGCCAAGATCGTGGTCGGCAAGAACGTGCCCTTCGTCACCGGCCAGTACACGAACACCGGCACCGGCACGACCAGCCCCTTCCAGACCATCGAGCGCAAGGACGTGGGCCTGACGCTGCGCATCAAGCCGCAGATCGGCGAGAACGGCACCGTGCGGCTGACGATCTTCCAGGAATCGTCGGACGTGATCGGCGAAGCGACCGGCACGACCAACGTCGGGCCCGAGACCACCAAGCGCTCGATCGAATCCACCGTGGTCGTCGACGACGGCCAGATCATCGTGCTCGGCGGGCTGATGCAGGACCAGTACAGCGACGGCCGCTCCAAGGTGCCCGTGCTCGGCGACGTGCCGGTGCTGGGTGGGCTGTTCCGCAGCGAGAACCGCACGCGTCGCAAGACCAACCTGATGGTCTTCCTGCGGCCCGTGGTGATGCGCGACCAGGACTCGGCAGGCAAGTTCTCGCTCGACCGGTACGACCTCATCCGTGCACAGCAGAAGGAGACGCAGCCGACGCCGCGCGTGCTCGTGCCGGTGAACGAAGCACCCGTCCTGCCGCCGCTCGAGGTGCCGCAGGCGCCCGACAGCGCCACCCCCCCGCAGCCCGGCAAGCAGGAGCCCCCGCCCCCGCTGACGCCCAACACCCCGATCGAACGCTAGAACACAGCCATGGGTGCCCGCCATCCCCTGCCCTACGCCTTCGCGAAGGCGCACACGCTGCTGCTCGAGGACGACGGCGAGCGACTGGTGCTGTGGGCCGACGAAGCCGTCTCGCCGCAAGCCGTGTCCGAGGTGCTGCGCCACTTCGACGTCGACGCGTTCGAACGCGAAGCCGCTGCCACGCTGGGCCAGCGCATCGCCGCCGCTTATGCCGGAGGCGAGTCGAGTGCCGCCGCGGTGGTCGGCGAGGTCGAAAGCGCGGTCGACATCTCCCGCATGATGCAGGAGCTGCCGGCGGTCGAAGACCTGCTCGAAGCCGCCAACGACGCGCCGATCATCCGCATGCTGAACGCGCTGCTGACGCAGGCCGCGAAGGACGGCGCCTCCGACATCCACATCGAGCCGTACGAGCGCAGCTCGTCGGTGCGCTTCCGGGTCGATGGCGCCTTGCGCGAGGTCGTGCAGCCCAACAAGGCGCTGCACGCCGCGCTGATCTCGCGCCTGAAGATCATGGCCGAGCTCGACATCGCCGAGAAGCGCCTGCCGCAGGACGGCCGCATCTCGCTGCGCATCGGCGGCCGTGCGATCGACGTACGCGTCTCGACGCTGCCGTCGGCCCATGGCGAGCGCGCAGTGCTGCGTCTGCTCGACAAGGGCGAGTCGAAGTTCTCGCTCGAATCGCTCGGCATGGGAGGCGACACGCTGGTCAAGTTCAACAAGCTGATCCAGCAGCCCCACGGCATCGTGCTCGTCACCGGCCCCACCGGCTCCGGCAAGACGACGACCCTGTATGCAGCGCTTGGCCGCGTCGACACCTCCACCACCAACGTGCTGACGGTGGAGGACCCGGTCGAATACGAACTTGCCGGCATCGGCCAGACGCAGGTCAACGCCAAGATCGACCTGACCTTCGCGAAGGCACTGCGCGCCATCCTGCGCCAGGACCCGGACGTGATCATGATCGGCGAGATCCGCGACTTCGAGACCGCGCAGATCGCCATCCAGGCCTCCCTCACCGGCCACCTGGTGCTCGCCACGCTGCACACCAACGACGCCCCCAGTGCCGTCACCCGCCTGACCGACATGGGCGTGGAGCCGTTCCTGCTGTCTTCCTCGCTGCTCGGCGTGCTGGCGCAGCGGCTGGTGCGCAAGCTGTGCATCGTCTGCAAGAAGCAGGACGAACACGGCCGCTGGCACCCGGTGGGCTGCCCGGAGTGCGGGCAGAGCGGCTACAAGGGCCGCACCGGGGTCTATGAACTGCTGGTCGCCGACGACAAGGTGCGTGCGCTGATCCACAGCCGGGCGGCCGAATCGCAGCTCTTCGTCGCGGCCGAGCAAGGCGGCATGCGCACGATGCGCGAGGACGGCGAACGCCTGGTGCGCGCCGGCATCACCTCGCTCGAGGAAGTGCTGCGCGTGACTGGCGACTGACCACCTGCCCAGCGATGCCCGCCTACCGTTTCGAAGCCCTCGACGCGACCGGCCGCACCAGCAGCGGCCTGATCGAAGCCGACAACGCGAAGGCCGCGCGCGCCCAGCTGCGCTCGCAGAAGCTCGTGCCGCTCGAAGTCGCCATGGTCGTCACCGAGGCGGCCGAGAGCAGCTCCGGCCTCGCATTGCGGCGCAAGGTGTTCACCTCCACGGCGCTGGCCATCTGGACGCGCCAGCTGGCGGGGTTGGTCACTTCCGGCCTGCCGCTCGAACGGGCCCTCACGGCACTGAGCGACGAGGCCGAGGACGAACGCCAGCGCGAGCTGGTGGCGCACCTGCGCAGCGAGGTCAACGCCGGCTCCACCTTCGCCAAGGCACTCGGCACCGCGCCGCGCGAGTTCGACGACATCTACCGCGCCGTGGTGGCCGCCGGCGAACAGAGCGGCAACCTCGGCCTCGTGCTCGAAAAGCTGGCCGACGACCTGGAGGAGCGCCAGGCGCTGCGCGCGCGGCTCATCGGCGCGGCGCTGTACCCTGCCATCGTCTCGATGGTCGCGGTCGTGATCGTGATCTTCCTCGTCACCTATGTGGTGCCGCAGGTCGCGTCGGTGTTCGTCGGCACCAAGCAGACGCTGCCCTTCCTCACCGTCGCCATGCTGGCCATCAGTGCCTTCGTGCGGCAATGGGGCTGGTTGACGGCCCTGCTCCTCGCCGCCGGCTTCGGCATGCTCGCGTTCAGCCTGCGCAACGAGGCGTTCCGCGAGCGATTCGACGCGGCATGGCTCGGCCTGCCGCTGGTCGGGCGTCTCTCGCGCGGCTACAACGCCGCACGTTTTGCCGGCACGCTGGCCATGCTGGCCGGTGCGGGCGTGCCCATCCTGAAGGCCTTGCAGGCCGCCGCCGAAACATTGAGCAACCGCGCCATGCGCTCGGACGCGCTGGAAGCGCTGGTACAGGTGCGCGAAGGCGCACCGCTCGCGTCGGCCCTGGCGGGCAAGAAGCGCTTTCCGGGGCTGCTGTCGATGTTCTCGCGCCTGGGCGAACAGACCGGCACGCTGCCCAAGATGCTCGAACGCGCCGCCGTGCAGCTCAGCCAGGAGGTGCAACGCCGCGCGATGCAGATGGCCACCATCCTGGAGCCCTTGCTGATCGTCGTGATGGGCGTGGTCGTCATGCTCATCGTGCTGGCCGTGCTGCTGCCGATCATCCAGCTCAACTCCTGGGTGCGCTGAGCGCACTTTCGCTTTTCGCGACACCGTGACGCCCGTCACGGCCTTCGCCGCCCGGCACGGGTCATGCTTGTGAGAAGACGGGGGTTTCCCGGTTTGTTCCGGCCGATGCCCCCGGTACGCTTTGCTTCAATGGTTCTCACCTGCAGCAGCAGTTGTCGTGGAGGTTGAAGATGAGTTCCAACGACCTCGTTCCCGTGCGCGGCGCTCACATCCCGATCGCCCATATGCGGGCTGTCTACCGCGTGACCGACGTCGAGCGGCGGCTCGACAAGTTGCCCCAGAAAGAACACGAGAACCTGCGCTCCACCTACGAGCGCATGCTCGAGCGGGGGCCGGAGCGCTTCCAGGTCAAACCGTCCGGCCTGCCGGTGATGGACAGCCTGTACGACGAGTTGCCGAACTTCGGCGAGGTGCTCGACGACGTGAAGCGTCAGCTCGCGCTGTGCGAAGACAGCCGCGACGCACTCGAGATCACGCCGATGCTGTTGCTCGGGCCACCCGGCGTCGGCAAGACGCATTTCGCGCGCCGGCTGTCGCAACTGCTGGGCACCGGCATGGGCTTCGTGCCGATGAGCTCGCTCACGGCGGGCTGGGTGCTGTCCGGCGCTTCTTCCCAATGGAAAGGGGCGCGCCCCGGCAAGGTGTTCGAAACGCTGGTGGACGGCCAGTACGCCAACCCGGTGATGGTGGTCGACGAGATCGACAAGGCCGGCGGCGAAGCCACCTACGACCCGCTCGGTGCCTTGTACAGCCTGCTGGAACACGACACGGCAGGACTGTTCACCGACGAGTTCGCCGAGGTGCCGATCGACGCCAGCCAGGTGATCTGGGTGGCGACGGCCAATGACGAACGCGCGATCCCCGAGCCGCTGCTCAACCGCATGAACGTCTACGAGGTGCCCGCGCCGGACCGCGATGCCGCCCGCAAGATCGCTTTGCGGCTGTACGCATCGATCCGCGGCGAGCATGACTGGGGTTCACGCTTCGAGGCGGAACCGGGCGAGGCGGTGCTGGAACGCATGAGCGAGCTGGCACCGCGCGAGATGCGCCGGGCGTGGATGACGGCGTTCGGCAACGCGAAGCTCGATCACCGCGAGCGCATCGAGGAGCGCGATCTGCCCGACCTGGGGGCGAAGCGGCAGCCGATCGGGTTCGTGCAGTAGGGCTTCGCCAAGACGCAAACAAGAACAGCCGCACGAGCGGCTGTTCTTGTTCTGGCGCGGGTTGCGCTGTTGTCAGTCGGCGTATGCCATGCCTTGCACCGTGGCGGTCGGCGTGCCGGTCGAGTTGCTGGCAGCGTAGAAGTTGTAGGTGAACGCCGTTGCGCCCGCCACGATCTCCACGCGATCTCCGTCCGCATCCCGGATCACGAGTGCGCCACTTGCCGGATCGCCTGAAACCGACAGCGTGAACGGCGAAGCTTGAGTCAGTTGGTATGCCGCGCCGTTGATCACGATGAATCCATTCAACGACAACGTCGTCGGCGTGACGGTGGTGGTGTGGTACCAGGTCACCGACTCACCGTCGAACGTCGCGGTCAAGCCTTGGGCGGCAACCGAGACCATCGATCCATTCTGCGACGTGGTGACGGTCACCGCCCCGCTGACCGTTTCACCGGCAGCCCCGAAGTTCTCGAAGGCGATCGACACGCTGTTGTTGCTTTCGTCGGTGTACGACACGAAGGTCAGCGTGAAGCTGCCGTTCACCGGCGCTTCACCGGGTTCGAACGCGCAGTTGGTCAGGGTGAAGCTGATCCGGTCGCCCGGGCTGACGGTGTTGGCATCCTTGTAGGTCACGCTTACGTGGAAGGAGCCGCTCACGTCGCACGCTTCGGTCATCGATTCGGTGGCAAGCGCTTGCTCGAGCACGTTGCGCGTACGCAGTTGCTCCAGCGCAAAACGCCGCACCCCCATCACCGAGCCGAGATCGACGCCGCTGCCGGCGTCCGACACGTTCAGCGCGATCTCGGAGTACGAATTCAGCTCGCCGCTACCCAGGGCCGTGACTGCCGCCGCGTCAGCAACGGTTGCGTAGTTGCTTTGCGAAAAGTCCCCTGTGGCGCTGCTCGGAGCAGCATTGCCGGATCCGTCGTCGTCATCACCGCCACCGCCGCCTCCGCATGCAACCAGCAATGCAGACAAAACACCTGCGGCCAGCCAGCGGCCCCCCCTCAACATGATCATGAACTTCTCCAATCGAGCCATATGAACAATCGGCGCCGTAGCGTTCGCCTGGACGCTCGGGCCCGTGATCATTCCATGGAAAAAAGTTCCTGTAACTTGCCTCCCCCCGATTCGGGGGAAGGAGCGGTGCTCTTGCCGGCGCAACCGTGAATCTTTGGCATTTGCGCCGCCGCCCCCGCGAGCCTTGGCTGCTGCGGCCACCTCGTATCATCCCGCCCCATGAGCATCACCCTTGCCGGCCAGCTGGTCGTTGCCATCTCCTCGCGCGCGTTGTTCGACTTCGAAGAAGAAAACCAGCTCTTCGAAGCGACCGACGACCATGCCTACATGCAGTTGCAGATGGAGCGCCTCGATGTGCCGGCCAAGCCGGGGGTGGCGTTTTCGCTGGTGCACAAGCTGCTCGCGTTCAACAACAACACGGCCGACGGCAAGCCTCGCGTCGAGGTGGTGATCCTGTCGCGCAACGACCCGTATTCGGGGCTGCGGGTGTTCCGCTCGGCCAAGCACTACGGGCTGCCGATCCAGCGCGGCGTGTTCACGCGCGGGCAGTCGCCTTACCGCTACCTGCGGCCGCTGAATGCCAACCTGTTCCTGTCGGCCAACGAACTCGATGTGCGACAGGCGCTGGAGGTCGGCTTTCCGGCAGCGCGGGTGTACCCGCTTTCCGCACGCGCCTCGGACGCGCACCCGAACGAGGTGCGCATCGCGTTCGACGGCGACGCGGTGCTGTTCTCCGACGAGGCCGAGCAGATCTTCCAGTCCGGCGGACTCGACGCCTTCCAGGAGCACGAGAGCAGCCGGGCGGAATTTCCGTTGCCGGCGGGTCCGTTCAAACCGTTGCTGGAAGCGCTGCACCGTCTCCAGCGTAGCGGCAGCGCGGCCATGCGCATCCGCACGGCACTGGTCACCGCACGCAGCGCGCCGGCGCACGAGCGCGCGATCCGCACGCTGATGAACTGGAACATCGAGGTCGACGAGGCCTTGTTCCTCGGCGGTCTGCCGAAGGGTGAGTTCCTGCGCGAGTTCGAGCCGGACTTCTTCTTCGACGACCAGATGCGGCACATCGAGAACGCATCGATGCACGTGCCGGCAGGGCACGTGGCCGCCGGCATCGTCAACGTGAGCTGAAAAGCCTCAACGGGTGCCGGCCAGGGCCTGGTCGAGCGCCGCGCACAACGGCACCCAGGGTGCGGCCGACGGTGCATCGAGGTCGGGAGCCGACGCCGCGCACTCGCGTCGCACCGCCCGGATGCGGAATTCGATCTCCCGCAGCGCGCACATGATCTCGAACTGCGCGGTGCGCTCGGCTTCGCGGATCTCCTGCCACCAGAGCCCGCAAGCGTTCCAGCCCAGCAGCAAGCGTTGCACCAGCCGCTCGGTGCGCGCCGCCGCCACACCCTGGGGTGCTCCCTTCGTCACGCGCACCAGCTCGGTGGTTTTCTCGCGCGCCGCATGCAGTGCGTGGTTGAGCGTCTCCATCTTGCTGCGCAGCTCAGTGGCTTCCCACTGAGGTTCGAACCGCTGCAATTCGCCGGCCGAGCCGGCCAGGCGCGACAGCATGTCGACCCACCGCTGGTTGTATTCACCGGGAATCACGCGCAGCGCCAGGCTGGCACGCGCGAGAGGCGCTTCGCCGCGCGATCCCACGCCGAGGATGGTCTCGACCGCCGCGAGCAGCGAGCCGAGCTCGGAGATGTCCTCATCGACCAGGCGCTTGGGATACCCGGAGCCGTCGGCCCGCTCGTGATGCTCGCGGATCGCGCGGCCCAGCGCCGGCGGGTAGTCGGTCAACTGCTCGAGCAGCATGGCGCCGACGTGCGGGTGCACCACCACGTGCTTGTAGGCCTGCAGGTCCATGGACTGCGACGAGCGCAGGTATTCGGGGTTGATGTACATCTCGCCGATGTCGTGCAGCAGGCCCCCGAGCAGCGCCATGCGCACCTCATAGGCGCCCTGGCGGGCCTGGAGCGCGAACGCGCCGGCCAGCGCCATGCCGAGCACCGCGTGCTGGTACAGCTCGGGCTGGCTTTCCTTCGCCGCGCTCAGCAGCAGCGAGGCGACGGAATGGAGCGGCAGCTGCTGGATCTGGTCGAGCAGGCGCGACGCGTGAGGCTGCAGCGCCGGCAACAAGGGGTGGTCCGACACGAGCAGTGCCTTGACGTCCTCCCACAGCGTGTGGGCCGTCACGCCATCCTCCACGTGCAGGCAGGCCTCGATCGGCTGCAGCAGCTTGCGCTCCAGCAGGCGCTGCTGCAGGGCATACGAGACCGGCTGTCCGCGCGCCCACAGTTTCTGGCCCGTGCTGTCGTAGATGTCCTCACTGGCGAGCACGCGCTTGCGCTCCGAGGCCTTGAGGATCGCTTCCATCGCGTGGCCGTTGGCCTGCGCAGGATCCCACGCTGTTTCCGTTCCCATGCCGCGCCCTCACTCGTTGTTCTTCGAGCGACACATCTGACAACAAAGCGAAGGCGAGTAGAACCCCTTGGGCTGGGACATCGCACCAACCTGCAGGCTCTGACAGGCGGGTGGCGAGAACTGCGTCACGCCTTCAACGCTGGCGCTCGTAGATGGCCTGAGCCCCTGCCGCGTGCATGTCGGCCGCGCGCACATAGAGGTCGACGACAGTGACCAGCAGCCGGCCACCGAAAGGCAGCCGGTGCATGAGGTGGTGCACGATCTCACGGCCGAGCGACTCGTCGAGCCGCTTCAGCTGGACGAACAACACGAGGTAGGCTCGGCCCGGCATCGTTGCGACACGCTTGCCAGCCATCCAGGCCGCGGCCACGTCAGGCGTGCGGATCAGTTCGTCGACCACCTGTTTGCGGTCGGTATCGCTCAACTGGGGCGAGCACGTGTCGGCGCACGGGTTGGTGGTGCTGAAACTCTCCCACGCCTTCTGCTCCGTCTGTTCGAAGCGTTCGCGTCGTTCGCGCCATTGGCGTCGTTCCTGCGCGCTCACGTCGCGGCCGGCATGCTGCAACCGATCGAGCAGCTCCAGCGCCATCGAACAAGCTGCATAGCCGTGGTGGGCATGCACGGCCTGCAGTTGCTCCAGCAATGACAGCGCGCCGGCATCACCCGCCTCCACGCCACGCTGAGCAAGCCGGTGCAATGCGCCCGCATGGTTCGCATCGCGCTGCAAGGCTCGGCGGTAGAACGGCGTCGGGTCGTCGGCACTGAGCGATTCGAAGCACTCGGCCCACTCGACCCATTCGTCGGCCGACAGCACCGGCGCGCGCTCCTTCAGCATGTGGATGCGCTCGCGGCACTTCGCCAGGTGTTCGCGGTGCCGCAGCCAGTCGCGCCGCATCTCGTTCCACCACACGCCGTCGAAATGCTCCGCCACCTGTCGGGCCGCGGCGCCGAGCAGCATGAGGGCCGGCTTGCGCGACCACTCCGGCACCTCGGGGCGCACGCCGAGCGCTGCGAGGCGGTCCTTCGGCACCGGGTGTGTGTCGTCATAGTTGGGCAACTGCTGCATCGCCTGCCGCAAGGCTTCGCGCGCGAACGGCTCGGGCGGCGGGTCGAGCAGGCGCTGCACCATCTCCGCATGCGGCATCGGCTCGGGCTGTTCCTGCCGCGCCGCGCGGCGCCACACCCGGCGCCAGTATTCAGCGTCGTACCAGCGGCTCTTGATCTCGATCTCGTTCCAGGCCTGACCCACCACCTCGGCGCCGCACAGTCGCGCCGCGATGCGGTCGGCTTCGTACTCATCCTGCCGGGCCAGGGCAAAGGTGCGCGCGTTGAAGCGCGGGATGTACCAGACGAAAAACCGGCGCAGCAGCCACGACACCGGGCTGTCGTCGTCTTCATAGGTCGTGTACATGCGCCACCACGCGGTGCGGGTGCGGTACACCCATGCCGAGAACTTGCCATGTTCGCCGCGCAGATGGCCGTATTCATGCGCGATCACCGCGAGCAGGCGCTTGGGTTCCAATGCGCACAGCATCGGCCAGCCGATGGTCAGGTAGTTGGTGTGGCCGAACAGGCCGAAGCGCGGGCGCTGCATGATCGACGCGTTGAAGGCCGCGTCGATCATCACCACGTCGATGGGCGGGCCCTTCACGGCGCGACGCAAGCGCTCCAATGCCTTGAAGAGCTCGGGTGCATCGCCGGGTTGCAGGCGGTAGCCCTCGGGCGGCTCGAAACGTGTCACCAGTGCGCGCAGACACACCCACAACAGGGCCAGCGAAGCGATGCCGCCCCACACCATCCAGCCACGAAACCCGCGCGCCGCATACGACAGGCCGATCGCGATCAGTGCCCCGAGCGCCGCCAGTGCCAGCAGGATCACCACCGCATAACCGAGCACAGCGAACCACCAGACACTGCGCCGGTAGGCCTTCGCATCCTGCTCGCACGCCTGCTCACTCAGGCGCACGAGATGCATGAAATCGACGTGTTCCATGGGGCGGCGTGCGGCTGTGCCGCGTTGTTGTGGATGAGCCCGCACCGCGCCCCTCGTCTCCTCGCGCGGTGAACCGGGCCAGTATATCGATGCCCCCTTTTTGCAAAGGGGTTTGTGCGAAGCTCAGCCGTGAAATACCTGTCGCTGCAGGCCTTCGAGATCGAGCACGCGCACGCCGCCGTATTCGATACGGATCAACCCGCTGCCCTGCAGCGTGTGCAGCGCCTCGTTGACGCGCTGGCGCGAGAGACCCACCAACATGCCCAGCTCCTGCTGCGTGATGCGCAGCATGCTGCCGACACCGGGGTAGAGGATGGGATGGAACAAGGCCGCCAGGCTGCGGGCGACGCGCACGTCCGGGTCGTTCAAGCGGTCGATCTCGCGTGCCGCGATGAACTGCCCGAGGCGCTCGTTGAGCTGCCGCATCACGAAGCGGTTGAACGGGATGCTGTTGTCGAGCAGGCGATGGAAACTCTCGATCGGCAAGCCGGCCACCACGCTGTTGCGCAAGGCCTGCACGTTGTAGCGATACGGCTCGCGCTTCAACAGCGTGCCTTCGCCGAACCAGGCGCCCGGCGGGATGCCGGTGAAAGTGACCGGCGCGCCGCTCGATGAGTCGTTGTTCATCTTCAGCAAGCCGTCGATCACGCCGAACCAGTACGTCGGCGGCCGCCCGATGCGGCACAGCAGTTCGCCGGGCGCGGCATCCGCCACCTGGATCTCGTGCGAGATGCTCTCGCGGTCGCGCTCGCCGAGCACATGCAGCCAGGGGATGTCGTGCAGCTCGCGCGCCGAGGGTGCGCGCGCGCGGCGGTGCAAGGGCGTGACGGCTGCTTCGACCATGCTCGGGTAATTCCCCTGGGGGCGGACCCTAGGATTGTCGTTAGAACGACAACCTGGCGTCAAACTTCTCCCTAGCATCAGACTCCATCAGGGCACGCGCCACGCAGTGCTCACAAGGAGACAAGGGTGCAGACAACGTTTCCGCGCTTGCTGCTCGAACATGCTGCCCGCCGGCCGCACGCCCCCGCGCTGCGCGAAAAGGAATACGGCATCTGGCAGACCTTCACCTGGGCGCAGCTCGCTCAACTGGTGCGGCGGATGGCTGGCGGCCTGGCCGCAGCGGGACTGCAACGCGGCGAGCATGTCGTGGTGATCGGCGAGAACCGGCCGCGCCTGTATGCGGCCATGCTTGCCGCGCAGTCGATCGGCGCCATCCCGGTGCCGCTGTACCAGGATGCGGCGGCCACGGAATTCGTCTTCCCGATCAACAACGCCGAGATCGCCTTCGCCGTGGTCGAAGACCAGGAGCAGGTCGACAAGCTGCTGGAGATCCGTCCGCAGTGCCCGCAGCTGCGGCAGATCTGGTTCGACGATCCGCGGGGCCTGCGCAACTACCGCGAGCCCGGCCTCGCCAGCGTGGACTCGCTGCTGGAGGCCGGCGATCGCTACAACGAACGATCGCCGGATTTCTACGCCGCCGAAGTCGAGAAGGGGCGCCCCGAAGACGTGGCGGCGATGTTCTTCACGTCCGGCACCACCGGCAACCCCAAGGGTGTGGTGCACACGCACTTTGCACTGCTCAACCGCGCGCAGGCCGGCGCAAAGTTCGACAAGCTGACCTCGGACGAGGAAGTGCTGGCCTACCTGCCGCCGGCCTGGATCGGCCAGAACTGCTTCAGCTACGCACAGTGGCTCGCCTGCGGCTACGTCGTCAACTGCCCCGAGTCGGCCTCGACGGTGACGATCGACCTGAAGGAGATCGGCCCGACCTATTACTTCGCGCCGCCGCGCATCTTCGAGGGCCTGCTCACCAGCGTGATGATCCGCATGGAAGACGCGGGCCGTTTCAAGCACTGGCTGTTCCACAGCTTCATGAACGTCGCGCGCCGCGTCGGCCCCGCGCGCATGGACGGCAAGCCGTTGTCGCTCGGCGACCGCATGCTCTATGCCTTGGGCAACTTCTTCATCTACGGCCCGCTGCGCAACACGCTGGGCATGAGCCGCATCCGCGTGGCCTACACCGCCGGCGAGGCGATCGGGCCCGACCTGTTCACCTTCTACCGCTCGATCGGCATCAACCTGAAGCAGCTCTACGGCTCCACCGAGACCGCCGTGTTCGTGTGCCTGCAACCCGACCATGAAGTGAAGGCCGACACGGTCGGCGTGCCGATCGACGGCGTCGAGTTGAAGGTGGAGCCGAGCGGCGAGATCCTGATCCGCACGCCGGCGCTGCTGAAGGAGTACTACAAGAACCCGCAGGCCACCGCCGAGGTCAAGACCGACGACGGCTGGTACCGCTCCGGCGATGCGGGCTTTCTGGATGCACATGGCCACCTGAAGATCATCGACCGCGCCAAGGACGTGGGCCGCCTGCACGGCGGCGCGAACGATGGCGCGATGTTCGCGCCCAAGTACGTCGAGAACAAGCTGAAGTTCTTCCCGCACATCAAGGAGGCCGTGGCATTTGGCGATGGCCGTGAGAAGGTCTGCGCTTTCATCAACATCGATTTCGAAGCGGTGGGCAATTGGGCCGAAAAGCGCAACCTGCCCTATGCCGGCTACACCGACCTGGCGCAGAAGCCGCAGGTGTACGAACTGATCCGCGAGTGCGTCGAGAAGGTCAACGCCGATCTCGCCGCGGACGAGAAGCTGGCCGGCAGCCAGATCGCGCGCTTCCTGATCCTGCACAAGGAGCTCGACGCCGACGACGGCGAGCTGACCCGCACGCGCAAGGTGCGCCGCGGCTACATCGGCGACAAGTACCAGGTGCTGGTCGATGCGTTGTACGCGGGCAAGTCATCCCAATACATCGAGACGCAGGTGAAGTTCGAGGATGGCCGCACCGGCATGGTGTCGGCCGACCTTCGCATCGCTGATGCGAAGACCTTCCCCGCGATGAGGAGTGCCGCATGACTGCTGCTGCCGCCACCACCATGCGGGCCGCGATGATGCCCGCGGCTGCCGAGCACGAGACGACCCGGGAGACACCGGCCGCCGCACGCCGCGTCGGTGACGTGATCCTGAACGTGCAGAACATCTCGCTCGCCTTCGGCGGCGTGAAGGCGCTGACCGACATCAGCTTCGACGTGCGCGAGCACGAGATCCGCTCGATCATCGGCCCGAACGGCGCCGGCAAGAGCTCGATGCTGAACTGCATCAACGGCGTCTACGCGCCGCAGCAGGGCTCCATCACCTTCCGCGGCAAGACGTTCAAGCACATGAACTCGCGCCAGGTGGCCGAGATGGGTGTCGCACGCACGTTCCAGAACCTGGCGTTGTTCAAGGGCATGAGCGTGCTGGACAACATCATGACCGGGCGCAACCTGAAGATGAAGAGCAACCTCTTCCTGCAGGCGTTGCGTTGGGGACCGGCCGAGCGCGAGGAGATGGCGCACCGCGCCTTCGTCGAGCGCATCATCGACTTCCTCGAGATCCAGGCCTATCGCAAGACGCCGGTCGGCCGCCTGCCCTACGGCCTGCAAAAGCGCGTCGACCTCGGCCGCGCGCTGGCGATGGAGCCGCAGGTGCTGCTGCTCGACGAACCGATGGCCGGCATGAACGTGGAAGAGAAGCAGGACATGTGCCGCTTCATCCTCGACGTGAACGACGAGTTCGGCACCACCATCGTGCTGATCGAGCACGACATGGGCGTCGTGATGGACATCAGCGACCGCGTGGTCGTGCTCGACTACGGCAAGAAGATCGGTGACGGCACGCCCGACGAAGTGCGCAACAACGACGACGTGATCCGGGCATACCTCGGCACCTCGCACTAGGACCGGCCATGGGATTCTTCCTCGAGACTCTGTTCGGCGGCCTGATGGCAGGCATGCTGTATTCGCTGATCGCGCTCGGCTTCGTGCTGATCTTCAAGGCCAGCGGCGTGTTCAACTTCGCGCAGGGTGCGATGGTGCTGTTCGCCGCACTCGCGATGGCGCGCTTCTCGGAGTGGTTCCCGCAGTGGTTCGGCTTCGAAAGCAAGCTGCTCGCGAACCTGCTGGCCTTTGCAGGCGCCATGGTGGTGATGGTCGTCGTCGCGTGGCTGATCGAGAAGCTCGTGCTCGGCAGGCTGGTCAACCAGGAAGGCATCACGCTGCTGATGGCCACACTCGGCATCGCCTACTTCCTCGACGGCTTCGGCCAGACGCTGTTCGGCTCCGACATCTACAAGATCGACGTCGGCATGCCGAAGGACCCGGTGATCCTCGCCGAGCAGACCTTCGAGGGCGGCATCCTGCTCAGCCAGGAAGACCTGATCGCGGCGCTCATTGCCGCCGGCCTCGTCGCCGCACTCGCGCTGTTCTTCCAGAAAACCGCCACCGGGCGGGCACTCCGCGCCGTGGCCGACGACCACCAGGCCGCGCAGTCGATCGGCATCCCGCTCAACCGCATCTGGGTGATCGTGTGGTCGGTGGCCGGCTTCGTGGCACTCGTCGCCGGGATCATCTGGGGCTCCAAGCTCGGCGTGCAGTTCTCGCTGTCGCTCGTTGCGTTGAAGGCGCTGCCGGTCGTGATCCTCGGCGGCCTCACTTCGGTGCCCGGCGCGATCATCGGCGGGCTGATCATCGGCATGGGCGAAAAGCTGTCGGAGGTCTACATCGGGCCGATGCTCGGCGGCGGCATCGAGATCTGGTTTGCGTATGTGCTGGCGCTGGTCTTTCTTCTCGTGCGGCCGCAGGGGCTGTTCGGGGAAAAGATCATCGACCGCGTGTAAGCCGAGGAGACCACGATGCTCTACCGCGAAAACGGCCAGTTCAAGGTCTCGTACCGCGCCGACCAGCAGATCTTCCCGATCCGGCAGGATCGCATCGCGATCATGCTGTTGCTCGCCGTGGCCTTCATCGTCGTGCCCGGCCTGGCGCCGGAGTACCTGTTCCGCGCCATCCTGATCCCGTTCCTGATCCTGTCGCTCGCCGCGCTCGGCTTGAACATCCTGGTCGGCTACTGCGGGCAGATCTCGCTCGGCACCGGTGCCTTCATGGCGGTCGGCGCGTACGCGGCCTACAACTTCCAGGTGCGCATCGAAGGCATGCCGCTGATCGCTTCGCTGCTGCTCGGCGGCCTCTGCTCCACCGCAGTGGGCGTGCTGTTCGGCATCCCGTCGCTGCGCATCAAGGGCCTGTACCTCGCAGTCGCCACGCTGGCGGCGCAGTTCTTCCTCGACTGGGCCTTCCTGCGCATCAAGTGGCTCACCAACGACTCGGCCTCGGGCTCGGTGAGCGTTGCGAGCCTCAATGTGGCAGGCATCCCGATCGAGAGTCCGGTCTCGAAGTACATGTTCTGCCTGGTGATCGTCACGATCTTCGCGCTCGTCGCGAAGAACCTGGTGCGCGGCGCGATCGGTCGCGAATGGATGGCGATGCGCGACATGGACGTGGCCGCGTCGGTGATCGGCATCCGGCCGATGTACGCCAAGCTCACGGCGTTTGCCGTCAGCTCGTTTTTCGTCGGCGTGGCCGGCGCGCTGTGGGGCTTCGTGTACCTCGGCTCGTGGGAGCCGGCCGCGTTCTCGATCGACCGCTCGTTCCAGCTGCTGTTCATGATCATCATCGGTGGCCTCGGCTCCATCATGGGCAGCTTCTTCGGCGCGGCCTTCATCGTCATCCTGCCCATCGTGCTGGACCAGGCGCTGCCGGCCCTCGGCGCCGTGTTCGGACTGACGCTGGACACCGCGTTCGTCTCGCACGCGGTCTACATGATCTTCGGGGCACTGATCGTCTTCTTCCTGATCGTCGAGCCACATGGCCTCGCAAGGCTCTGGTCGATCGGCAAAGAGAAATTGCGCCTCTGGCCTTTCCCGCACTAGAGATGGCTCACCCCCTACGCGCTTCGCGCGCCCCCTTCGAGGGGGCGACACCAGCGGACCGGCAAAGCCGGATCCGCGGCGTCCACTCGGTTGGGGCGGATGCGCGCGAGCGGCGGTTCTTATCGATACGTCAACAGCACACAAAAGTGCACGCCCATAAGGAGACAAGGCATGAAACTCAAGTCGCTCGCTCTCGCCGCGGCCATCGTGCTCAGCACGGCCAGCATCGCGCTCACTTCGACGGCAGCGCATGCACAGGCCGCGAAGGAGCAGTTCTTCCCGGTGCTGTCGTACCGCACCGGCCCGTATGCGCCGAACGGGGTGCCGTGGGCCAACGGCTTCGTCGATTACCTGAAACTCGTCAATGCCAAGGGCGGCATCAACGGCGTGAAGATCGTGTTCGAGGAATGCGAGACGGCCTATGACACCGGCCGCAGCGTCGAGTGCTACGAGCGCCTGAAGGGCAAGAACGGCGGCGCCACGATGTTCCAGCCGTTGTCCACGGGCGCCACTTTCGCGCTCACCGAAAAGGCGCCGATCGACAAGATTCCCGTCATCACCGCGGGCTACGGCCGCAGCGAGTCGCAGGACGGCGGCGTGTTCAAGTGGAACTTCCCGCTGATCGGTACCTACTGGGTCGCAGCCGATGCGCTGGTGCAGCACATCGGCAAGAAAGAAGGCGGCCTGGCGAAGCTGCGCGGCAAGAAGATCGCGCTGGTCTACCACGACAGTCCCTACGGCAAGGAGCCGATCCCTCTGCTGCAGGAGCGCTCCAAGATGCACGGCTTCGACCTGCAGCTGCTGCCGGTCACGGCTCCGGGCGTCGAGCAGAAGTCGACCTGGCTGCAGGTACGCCAGAGCCGGCCCGACTACGTGCTGTTGTGGGGCTGGGGCGTGATGAACTCCACGGCGCTGAAGGAGGCCCAGGCCACCGGCTACCCGCGCGACAAGATGTACGGCGTGTGGTGGGCCGGCGCCGAACCCGACGTGAAGGACGTGGGTGAAGGTGCCAAGGGCTACAACGCGGTAACGATGCAGCACGGTGCCGAGCCGAACTCGCAGGTGGTGAAGGACATCCTGAGCATGGTGCACGGCAAGAACCAGGGCACCGGACCGAAGGAAGAGGTCGGCTCCGTGCTCTACATGCGCGGCGCCATCTCCGCAATGCTCGCCGTCGAGGGCGTACGCCGCGCACAGGAGCGCTACGGCAAGGGCAAGCCGGTAACCGGCGAGCAGGTGCGCTGGGGCCTGGAGAACCTCGCGCTCGACCAGAAGAAGCTCGACGCGCTCGGCTTCGCGGGCGTGATGCGGCCGGTCAGCACGAGTTGCGTCGACCACCTCGGCGCCAACTGGGCGCGCGTGCACACGTGGAACGGCAGCAAGTGGGAGTTCACCTCCGACTGGCTGCAGGCCGACGAGCAGCTGATCAAGCCCATGGTGCGTGCTGCAGCCGACAAGTACGCCGCCGAAAAGAAGATCGAGCGCCGCACGCCGGCGGATTGCCAGAGCTGATCGGCATCCATCCCGAAAGGGCTCGCAAGAGCCCTCTCATGCAAGCCCCGCTGGCGGGGCTTGCATGAGTCAAAGGTGAAACATGACGACACCGCAAACACTGCTCAACGTCAACGGCATCGAGGTCATCTACAACCACGTGATCCTGGTGCTCAAGGGCGTGTCGCTGAACGTGCCGGAGCGCAGCATCGTCGCGCTGCTAGGCGGCAACGGCGCCGGCAAGACGACCACGCTGCGCGCCGTCAGCAACCTGCTGAGCGGCGAGCGCGGCGAGGTGACCAAGGGCTCGATCGAGCTGCGCGGCGAGCGCATCGAGGCGCTGACGCCCGCCGATCTCGTGCACCGCGGCGTGATCCAGGTGATGGAAGGCCGCCACTGCTTCGGCCACCTCACCATCGAGGAGAACCTGATGACCGGCGCCTACACGCGGCGCGACGGCAAGGCCGCCGTCAGCGAGACGCTGGAGAAGGTCTACAACTACTTTCCCCGACTGAAGACGCGCCGCCAGTCTCAGGCGGCCTACACCTCCGGTGGCGAGCAGCAGATGTGCGCGATCGGCAGGGCGCTGATGGCCAACCCGAAGATGGTGCTGCTGGACGAGCCGTCGATGGGGCTGGCACCGCAGATCGTCGAAGAGGTGTTCGGCATCGTGAAGGACTTGAACGCCCGCGAGGGCGTGACCTTCCTGCTCGCGGAGCAGAACACCAACATGGCGCTGCGCTACGCCGACTACGGCTACATCCTCGAGAACGGGCGCATCGTGATGGACGGTGCGGCCAAGGCGCTTGCCGAGAACGAGGATGTGAAGGAGTTCTACCTCGGCATGGGTGGGGGCGACCGCAAGAGCTTCCGCGACGTGAAGAGCTACAAGCGCCGCAAGCGCTGGCTGGCCTGAAGCTGCCACAAGGGAGATACAGATGGACGACTTCTTCGCACCACCCCCCTTCAAGCCCGACGAGGCACTCGTGCAACTGAAGCGCACGCTGCGAGAGCTGCGCCCGCTTGCCGAACGCGGCAACGGATTCGATCTGCAGGGCCAGCGCGTGATCGAGCTGGGCGTGGACGGCGGAGCACTGCAGGCCCGTGTCGCGAAGCGACCCGCCCGCTCACCCGAATGGGACACGCGCACGCTGAAGAACAGCGCCGACGTGCGCCAGTTCACCGACGAGATCAAGCGCCGTCTCGGACGCTGGAGCGACGAATGAGCAGCGAGTACTACGACCCGCTCGAAACGCGCGATCCGCAGCAGCGCGAGGAGCAGCTGCTGCAGGCCCTGCCTGGGCAGATCGCGCATGCGCAGCGGCATGCGCCTGCGATGGGAGCGGTACTCGATGGCGTCGAGGCGCAGGCCGTCACGTCCCGCGCTGCACTCGCGCGCCTGCCGGTCACGCGCAAGCACGAGTTGATGGAGCGTCAGAAGGCCGGCCGTGCACACGACCCGTTCGGTGGTTTTGCGGCGATCGGCTGGGGGGCTGCCCGCAGCAATGCGCACGCACGGCGAGCATTCCAGTCGCCCGGTGGCCTGTACGAACCCGAGGGCGCCGCACCCGATTACTGGCGTGCGGGGCGCGCCGTATTTGCCGCCGGCTTCCGGGCTGGCGACCTGGCGCACAACAGCTTCAGCTACCACCTCACCCCTGCCGGTTCGATGATGGAGACCGGAGCGCACGCGGTGGGTTGCACCGTCTTCCCCGGCGGCGTGGGCAACACCGAACTGCAACTGCAGGCCATGCTCGACCTGCGCCCCGACGGCTACATCGGCACGCCGAGCTTCCTGAAGATCCTGCTCGACAAGGCCGTGGAAGCAGGCCAAGCACTGCCCCACCTGCGCAAGGCACTGGTCTCCGGCGAGGCCTTCCCGCCGTCGCTGCGGCAGGTGTTCCAGTCTCAGGGCATCGACGGCTACCAGTGCTATGCCACGGCCGATCTCGGCCTGATCGCCTACGAAACGCCGGCGCGCGAAGGGCTGGTGCTCGACGAGCAGATCATCGTGGAGATCGTGCGGCCCGGCACCGGCGAGCCCGTGCCGGACGGCGAGGTGGGCGAGGTGGTGGTGACCACGCTGAACCCGGACTACCCGCTGATCCGCTTCGGCACCGGCGATCTGTCGGCTGTGCTGCCCGGGCGGTGCCCGACCGGTCGCACCAACACGCGCATCAAGGGCTGGATGGGGCGCGCCGACCAGACCACCAAGGTGCGCGGCATGTTCGTGCACCCGAGCCAGGTGGCCGAGGTGGTGGGCCGCCACCCCGAGTTGAAGCGCGCACGCCTGGTCGTGACCGGCGCGATGGCGCAGGACCAGATGACGCTGCACGCCGAGGTGGAGGGCCTGCCCGATGGCCTGGCCTCGCGCGTGGCCGAGACGGTGCGCGACGTGACCAAGCTGCGCTGCGACGTGCAGCTGGTGGCACCGGGCCGCCTGCCCAACGACGGCAAGGTGATCGAGGACGCGCGCAGCTACGACTGAGCCGTCACCGCACGCTCGACGACCACGAAGTGCTTGCGCACGGGCTCGACCACCTCGAACACCCCCTCGAAGCCCGCCGGAATCACGGCGCCCTGCCCCGCGCGCACTTCCGTGACGCTGCCGTGTACGTCATGCAGCCGCACGACGCCTTCGAGCACGAAGAAGTACTCCTCCTTGCCTGCCGGGAACACGATGCGCCACGCCCCGACCTCGCAGTGCCAGATGCCGCAGCTGAGGTCCTTGCTCGCACTTTCGTAGAGCGTCCAGGTATCGCGCCGGGGGTTGCCTTGCAGCAGCCGGTCGGGCCGGGGCCGGTCGACAGTCGGGGCGGTGTCAGGAGGATCGAATCGAACGATGCCGCGGGTCATGAGGGCCGGGTGCCAATGAAAAGGCCTGCATTGTGCAGGCCTCGCGTATGGAAACAGGGGTGGTCTTCAGTCGGCGCGCGCCTCGATCAGCGCCAGCGAATCGGCCTGCCAGGCTCGCGTGCGGCGCAGTGCATCGGCAGCCATGCGCGGATGCTCGACCTGGTCGCCCCGCAGCACCACCAGGCGCTGCGGCACCGGCGCACGAACGGCGGCGGCCTGCGTGAGGGCCTGCCCGCTCATCACCCATTCCTGCACGCCACCGACCAGCCAATGCACGCGGCCCGGCGCAACGCGCTGCAGTTCGGCATACAGGCTGCCCGCAGCCGCGTCACCGGCGTCGCCATAGAGCAGCACTTCGCGAGACAAATCGATGCCGGCCTCCGACACCGCCGTTTGCAGCGCGGAAAGCGAATCGCCACTCGACCAGGCTGCCTGCACAGCGCCTGGCAGGTGGCCTGCCGCATATCGCGACTCGGAACGCACGTCCCAGACGATGGCTCCGCGGGCGACCGCCTGCTGCGCGGCATGGGCCGACAACACGTCGGCTCGGGCCGGCAGCACCGCGAATGCCGCGGCCAGCACGAGAGCGTGGCAAAGGATCGAAGACAACCGACTCATCACGACCGGACTCCTGAGACGAGCCGGCAGGGTACGCCCGGCGGCTTATATGCGTCCAATACAGAATCGGAATTCGTTTATCTCCAAAACCACATAAGCGCGAGCAGCCGCCTTGCGTCAAGGCTTACCCGGGCTTACGTAGTTTCCGTCATGCGGAAGCGGTGCCGCAGACCTAGCATCACGGCGTTTCACCCCCCTGCCAACCACAAGGAGACCCTGCCATGAAACGCATGCTGATGGCGACCATCGCCGCCGCCTTCGCCGCGACCGGCGCTTACGCCCAAGACTATCCCTCGAAGCCGGTCACCTTCGTGGTGCCCTTTGCCGCGGGCGGGCCGACCGACAAGGTGGCACGCGACCTGGCAGAAGCCATGCGCAAGCCGCTGGGCGGCCAGATCATCGTCGAGAACGTCGCCGGTGCCGGCGGCACGCTGGGCCAGACCAAGGTCGCCAAGGCGTCGAACGACGGCTACACGCTGCTGCTTGCCCACATCGCGATGTCGACCGCACCCGCGCTGTACCGGAACCTGCAGTACAAGACGCTGGAAGACTTCGAGTACCTCGGCCTCGTCAACGAAGTGCCGATGACGCTGATCGCCCGCCCCACGCTGCCGGCCAACAACTATGCCGAGCTGACCAAGTGGATCAACGACAACAAGGGCAAGATCAACCTTGCCAATGCGGGCCTCGGCTCGGCGTCGCACCTGTGCGGCCTGATGTTCCAGTCGACCGTCAAGGTCGAGATGGTGACCGTGCCGTACAAGGGCACCGGCCCGGCCATGACCGACCTGATCGGCGGCCAGGTCGACCTGATGTGCGACCAGACCACCAACACCACCGCGCAGATCGAAGGCGGCAAGGTGAAGGCCTACGCCGTCACGAGCCCGAAGCGCCTGACCACGCCCGCGCTGAAGAACCTGCCGACGCTGGATGAGTCCGGCCTGAAGGGCTTCCAGGTTGCGATCTGGCACGGCCTGTATGCACCGAAGGGCACGCCGAAGCCGGTGCTCGACAAGCTCAATGCCGCACTGAAAGCTGCCCTGCAGGACCCCGACTTCGTGAAGCGTCAGCAAGCGCTGGGTGCGGTGATCGTGACCGATGGCCGCACGAACCCCGCCGAGCACAAGAAGTTCGTCGAGTCCGAGATCAACAAGTGGGGCCCGGTCATCAAGGCCGCCGGCACCTACGCCGACTGATCGATCTCCGTTTCCTCTGAAGGCTCACAGCCGCCCCGCCGCAAGGCCGGGCGGCTTTTTTGTGTTCGCTCAGACAGGCGTGAAGCGCATCGGTATCGTGACCGGCCCGTCGTTGACCAGGTGCACCTGCATGTCGGCACCGAACTGGCCGGTCGCGACCGTGTGGTGGTCACGCCGGGCCAGCATCACCACACGCTCGTAGAGACGCCGGCCTTCGTCAGGCGGGGCCGCGTTGGTGAAGCTGGGGCGGTTGCCGCCCGACACATCGGCCGCCAAGGTGAACTGGGACACGATCAGCAGCCCGCCGCCGATGTCCTGCACGCTGCGGTTCATCTTGCCCGCCTCGTCGCTGAAGATGCGCAGCTTCAGCAGCTTGGCCACCAGCTTGTCGGCCTGCGCGTCCGTGTCGCCTACCTCCGCGCACACGAGCACCAGCAGGCCGGCGTCGATCCGGCCGACGATGTGCCCGCCCACTTCCACGTGCGCCTGCCTCACCCTCTGCACCACCGCCAGCATCGCCTTCCCTCCTCAACCGGGCGCCGTCTGCCCGACCGGCTCCACGTGCGTGGGCAGCAACTCGATCGTGACGCGCAAGCCACGCACGGCCAGCATCAGCGACCGCTCCACTTCCTCGCGGCGCGCCGCAGCCAGGTCCAGCGACCAGGAGCCCGGCACGTGCATGTGCAACTGGCAGAACTTGGCGCCCGCCGCCCGGCGCGTGCGCAAGTCGTCGAAGCGCACGTCGCCGTCGGCAAGCCGCTGCAACACCTGATCGATCGCCTCGCGTTCCATTTCATTCAGAGCGCGGTCCATCAAGCCGTCGACCGAACGCCGCATCAGGCTCCAGGCCTCGCGGGCGATGTTCAAGGCCACCGCGATCGCCAACGCCGCGTCCAGCCAGAGCCAGCCGGTGACCGGCACGAGCAGGATGCCGCCGGCCACGCCGATCGAGGTCCAGACGTCGGTCATCAGATGCCGGCCATCGGCTTCGAGGGCGATGGAGTCGTGCCGCCGTGCCGCGCGCAGCAGCAACCACGCCACGCCACCGTTGATGACCGAGCTGAGCACCGACAGGCCGACCCCCAGCCCCAGCGCTTCCAGCGGCTGCGGCTCGAACAGGCGCTGCACGGCCGCCCAGATGATGGCCAGCGCCGCTCCGAAGATCAGCAGCCCCTCGAAACCGCTGGAGAAGTACTCCGCCTTGTTGTGGCCGAACGGGTGGTCGTCGTCGGCCGGAGCCTGCGCGATGGTCACCATCGCGAGCGCGAACACGGCGGCCGCCAGGTTCACGAACGACTCCATCGCATCCGACAGCAGGCCCACCGAGCCGGTGAACCACCACGCCGCCGTCTTGAGCGCGATCGTGGCGACCGCGGCCACCACCGAGAGCTTCAGGTACCCGGTGACCGACATGCCGGCTCGGTTCGCCACCGGTGCGCGTCTCAACCCAGCGTGATGCGCGCGAACTTGCGCTTGCCGACCTGCACGACGAAGCTGCCGGCCTCGACCTTCAGGCCCTTGTCGCTGATGGCCGCGCCGTCGATCCTGACGCCGCCCTGCTCGATCAGACGCATCGCCTCGCTGCTCGACGGCGCCAGCCCGGCCTGCTTCAGCAGTGCGCCGATGCCGAGAGGTGCGCCGGTGAGGGTCACCTCGGGAATGTCGTCCGGGATGCCGCCCTTCGCGCGGTTGTTGAAGTCCGCCAGCGCCTCCTCGGCCGCGCGCGCCGAGTGGAAGCGCGCCACGATCTCCTGCGCCAGCATCACCTTCGCGTCGCGCGGGTTGCGGCCCGACTCGCACTCGGCCTTCAGCTTGGCGATCTCGCCGAGCGGGCGGAAGCTGAGCAACTCGAAGTAGCGCCACATCAGCACGTCGGAGATGCTCATCAGCTTGCCGAACATCTCGTTCGGGTGCTCTGCGATGCCGACGTAGTTGCCCTTGGACTTCGACATCTTCTCGACGCCGTCCAGCCCTTCGAGCAGCGGCATCGTCAGGATGCACTGCGGCTCCTGGCCGTATTCCTGCTGCAGGTGGCGCCCCATCAGCAGGTTGAACTTCTGGTCGGTGCCGCCGAGCTCCAGATCGGCCTTCAGCGCCACCGAGTCGTAGCCCTGCATCAGCGGATAGAGGAATTCGTGCACCGAGATCGGGGTGCCGGCCTTGAAACGTTTCGTGAAATCGTCACGCTCCATCATCCGGGCCACCGTGTACTTGGCGGCGAGCTGGATCATGCCCCGGGCACCCAGCGGGTCGCTCCATTCGGAGTTGTAGCGGATCTCTGTGCGCGCCGGGTCGAGCACCAGGCTGGCCTGCTTGTAGTAGGTCTCCGCGTTGGCCTTGATCTGCTCGGGCGTCAGCGGCGGACGGGTGGTGTTGCGCCCGGAGGGGTCGCCGATCATCGACGTGAAGTCGCCGATGAGAAATATCACCGTATGGCCCAGGTCTTGAAGCTGGCGCATCTTATTGAGCACCACCGTATGGCCGATATGGATGTCAGGAGCCGTGGGGTCGAGGCCCAGCTTGATGCGCAGTGGCACGCCTGTTGCTTCAGACCTCGCCAACTTGGACAACCAGTCGGTTTCGGGCAACAGTTCGTCGCAACCTCGTAAAGAAATCGTCATTGCCTCCCGAACTTTGTCGGTGATGACGTACTCCGAGGCGGAGGGCGAAGGCGCGGACACGGTGCCGGATGGCGGTGCAGAGGTGAGGGACATACGGGTTTTTGCAGTTGGGGGCCCAAGAGGGCGGTTGCTATACTGCGCCGCACCTCCAACCCCCACGTTTGGTGCCTCGGCATTCTAGTGGACGGCCTGCCGGCCTCCTGCCGCCGAGGGTTCGGTTCAACACAAGAGCGCGCCACGGTAGTTCTTCCTCCGGCGCCCTCCAAAGACAGACACATCAATTGAAAGCGTTGGAATCTTTGGAGCGCGGCTTTGATCGCGCGATGCTCTGGACGCATCGCCATCACAAGGCCGTTGCCACCACCGTGGTCGCCCTGCTGCTCGGCACCGGCATCACGGCCTTCGGCGTCGCGCCGCTGGCCCCCGATGCCTCCGACCTGCCGCGCCGGCTGCTGATCGAAGACGTCACGCCGCTGCCGCTCGACACCCAGGTCGACGCGCTCGGCGAGTACCTGCTCGAGCTCACGCGCAGCGACCTGACGCGCAGCAGCGATACCGTCGACTCCCTGCTGAGCCGACTGAACGTGACCGACGCCGACGCAGCCGCCTTCCTGCGCAGCGATGCTGTCGCGCGCAAGCTGCTGCAGGGCCGCCCGGGCAAGATGGTGCAGGTCGTGACCGGCGAGCTGGGTGAGTTGCGCCAATTGATCGCGCGCTACCCCGCCGAAAAGAACGAGCAGTATTCGACCCATTTCACCCGCCTCACGGTCACCCGCGACGCCCTGGGCTTCCGCGCCAGGACGGAGCAGGCCCCCCTGGCGCCGCAGGTCCGGCTCGGCGGCGGCACCATCCGCTCGTCGCTGTTCGCCGCAACCGACGAATCCCAGCTGCCCGAAGTCATCGCGATCCAGATGGCCGAGATCTTCGCCAACGAGATCGACTTCCGGCGCGACCTGCGGCTGGGCGACCACTTCAGCGTGCTCTACGAGGCACTCGAGGCCGACGGCGAACCGATCACCTGGAACCAGGCCGCAGGCCGCGTGCTGGCGGCTCAGTTCACGAACAAGGGCAAGACCTTCGAGGCGATGTGGTTCCAGGAGCCGGGTAGCGGCAAGGGCGCCTACTTCGACTTCAAGGGCCAGAGCATGCGCCGCGCCTTCCTGGCGTCTCCGATGGAGTTCTCGCGCGTCACCTCCGGCTTTGCGATGCGCTTCCACCCGGTGCTCAAGACGTGGCGCCGCCACCTGGGCGTCGACTACGGTGCGCCCACCGGCACGCCGGTGCGGGTGGTGGCCGACGGCGTGGTCGATTTCGCGGGTGTCCAGAACGGCTACGGCAACGTCGTCTACATCCAGCACCGCGGCAACCGGGTCACGGTCTACGCGCACCTGAGCCGCATCCACGTGCGCAAGGGCCAGCACGTGAGCCAGGGCGAACACATCGGCGCAGTCGGCTCCACCGGCTGGGCCACCGGGCCGCACCTGCACTTCGAGATCCGCGAGAACGGCGAGCACGTCGACCCGCTGCGCGTGGCGCGCTCCTCGGAGGCGTTCACGATTTCCCCCGCTGCGCGAGGCGAATTCGCCGCCCGCGTCCAGTCGGCACGCACACAACTGGCAGTGGCAGAAGCGCGCCAGCGCTACGCGAGCATCGCCGAATAAGGGCGCACGTCGCCTTCCACCAAGCCCGCCTCAGCGCGGGCTTTTTTGCGCGCAGAATCGCCCCATGAACGAGCTTTATATCGGCCTGATGTCCGGCACCTCGCTAGACGGTGTCGACGGCGTGCTGGTCGACTTCGGCAGCAGCGCATCACCGCTGCCCTTGCGGGTGCTGGCCCATGTCGCCCAACCCTTCGAGCCAGACTTCCGCGCAGAACTGCTCGCGCTCAACACGCCAGGCGCCGACGAACTGCACCGCGCCTCGCTGGCCGCGAACCGGCTGGCCCGCTGCTATGCCTCGGTGGTGCAGCAACTGCTCGCCGCCAGCGGCACCGAGCGGACCGCCGTGCAGGCCATCGGCGCTCACGGTCAAACCGTGCGGCACCGCCCTCGCGAGTTCGATGGCATCGGCTACACGGTCCAGCTGCACCAACCCGCGTTGCTGGCCGAACTGACCGGCATCGCCGTGGCCTCTGACTTCCGCAGTCGCGATGTCGCTGCCGGCGGGCAAGGCGCCCCGCTCGCCCCCGCGTTCCATGCGGCGGTGTTTGCATCGCCCGAGCGCCCGGTCGCCGTGCTCAACGTCGGCGGCATCTCGAACGTCACCCTGCTCGTTCCGGGCGAGGCCACGCTGGGGTTCGATTGCGGCCCCGGCAACGCCTTGATGGATCTGTGGTGCGCACGTCACCTGGGGCAGGCGTACGACGACGGCGGCCGATGGGCCGCCAGCGGGAGCGTCATGCCCGGGCTGCTGGCGTCCCTGCTGAGCGAACCCTGGTTGGCGCTGCCTCCGCCCAAGAGCACGGGTCGCGACCTGTTCAATGAAACGTGGTTGCAGGGCCACCTCGCGGACTTCCCGGCATCTCCAGCCGACGTGCAGGCCACGCTGTGCGAGTTCACGGCCCTCGCTTGCGCAGGGCACCTGCAACGCCATGCAATGGAGCTGGAAGAGCTGATCGTCTGCGGCGGCGGCGCGTTCAACACCCACCTGCTGTCCCGGCTGGCCCACCATCTCCCACGCACCCGCGTGCTCGACAGTGCTCAGCGCGGCCTGCCTCCGCTGCAGGTCGAAGCCACGGCCTTCGCCTGGCTTGCCCGTCGCCGCGTCATGGTGGAGCCCGGCAATCTTCCATCGGTCACGGGAGCAGCAGGCCCGCGCGTGCTCGGCTCACTCTACGCTGCCTGACCACCCCAGCAAACACGAAGGCCGCCCGGAGGCGGCCTTGCCGTGCAGACAAACGAGGGTCAGACCGAGAAGCTCGAGCCGCAACCGCACGTGGTGGTGGCGTTCGGGTTCTTGATCACGAACTGCGCGCCTTCCAAGTCTTCCTTGTAGTCGATCTCGGCGCCCGCCAGGTACTGCAGGCTCATCGCGTCGATCAGCAAGGTGACGCCGTTCTTCTGCATCTGCGTATCGTCGTCGTTGACGATTTCGTCGAACGTGAAACCGTACTGGAAGCCCGAGCAGCCACCGCCTTGAACAAAGACGCGCAGCTTCAGCTCCGGGTTCCCTTCCTCGTCGACGAGTTCCTTGACCTTGTCCGCCGCACTGTCGGTAAAGACGATGGGCGCCGGCATCTCGGTGGTGGGGGTGGCTTCGGCAACTGCGCTCATGGGTAACTCCAGGGGAAAAGGTCCAGCAACGCGCATTATCCGTTGTTGGACGCCAGCTTCAGGGCATTAGGTGCGGGCAGCTCCACCGTCTTCAAGGCATGCACCACGCCTTCGATTGCCGCGCCCTGGTGCATTTCGAGGGCCTGATAACTGACATCGCCGAAGATCCGCGCCTTGGGCTGCAGCTCCAGCAACTCGTCGGACTCGACCGGTCCCTCGACGGTACCGTTGATGATGACATGGCGCGCCTTCACCTTGCCGGTGACCCTGGCTTTTTCGCTGATGACCAACAGCGTCGGGCTGTCGTCGGCAGCAATCACGTCGCCGACGATCTCTCCGTCGATGCGCAGGGCATCGGAGAAGGCGATCCGTCCCTCGATGCGCGTGCCCTCACCGATCAACGTGCGGATCGGCGGTTGCTTCTTCTTGAACATGCTGCTCTCCAACGAAAGGAGCGACTCGGTTCGTGCCGGCCGCTTCGATGAGGGGGCGCTGACGCGAGGGTCAGAGCTTGAGGGACTGCTGCGCGCGCAACGCGCCGTTGTTGTCGGTCACGCGGACTTGAACTTGTTTTACCACGGCAGTTTCGGGGAAGTCGATGACGCCTTCCACACGTTGGTACTGTTTCACCTGTAACGGTTTGGGACCGCCTGGCGCTGCATGGGTCCACGGCCGGCCTTCCAGCGTGCCAGCCAGCACCAGCTCGTATCGTCCATTGAACTCGGGTAGTGTCTTGCCGTTCTGCATCACGAGCATCTGAAAATGCATCTGGCCCGGCCCGGCCAACTCCGCCTGCAATGAACGCACGGCGAGCGGCTGCTGGCCCGAGGTCGGCAGCAGACGCTCGAAGAACCCGAGGTCGCCTTTGAGCGCGAGGTTTTCCGCCTCGAGTGTCTTGACCTGTTCCGCGAGACGCTCCTGTGCGACACGCTCTGCGCGCAGCAGGCTCTCCGCGGTATTGGCGATGGATTGCGCCTTGTCGCGCTGGTCACGCAGTTCCAGCAGCTCGGCACGCAGCCGATGGAGTTCGTCCGGGTTGCCGCGATCCAGCCCCGAGAGCGTCTTGCCGAACTCGAAGGCCCACAGGGCGAGTGCAGCAGAAAAGCCGAGCATCAGCGCGAACACGGCCCAGCGCAAAGGCCAGGGGAGGTAGCTGCGGACGATCATGCGCGGCGCGCTGATCGACAGCCGCCGCCTCAGAAGTTTCCAGCGCACGCCGCGGTCCTGCCGGTCGCGTCAGGGCAGCACGGGAACGAACATGAGGCCGGCCGTTTCGTCCAGCCCGCACATCAGGTTCATGCATTGCACGGCCTGCCCGGACGCGCCCTTGGTCAGGTTGTCTTCGACGACCAGCACCATGGCGAGATCGGGCGTCGGCCGGTGCACCGCGATGCGCACGATGTTGGACGCGCGCACCGAACGGGTTTCGGGGGCGGACCCGGCGGGCATCACGTCGACAAAAGGCTCGCCGCGATAGAACTCCTCGAACAGCTTTTGCAGGTCGGCCTCCTGCCCCTGCGGGGTGAGGCGCGCGTAGAGCGTCGAGTGAATGCCGCGGATGGCAGGAATCAAATGCGGCACGAACAGACAATGCACGTCGGCTGTACCGGCCATCACGCGCAGTTGCTGGTTGATCTCCGGACCGTGGCGATGCCCCTTCACGCCATATGCCTTGAAGTTGTCGCTGGCCTCGGAGAAGAGCGTGTGCACTTCAGCCTTGCGGCCGGCACCCGACACGCCGGAGGCGCAGTTCGCGATCAGGTGCGATGCGTCAACCAGGCCTGGCGTGCGCAGCAACGGCGCAAAGCCCAGCTGGACGCTCGTGGGGTAGCAGCCCGGATTGCCGATGACCCGCGCCTTGCGGATCGCCTCGCGGTTCAACTCGGGCAGGCCATAGACGGCTTCGGCGAGGATGTCCGGGCAGGTGTGCGGCATGCCGTACCACTTCTCGAACTCCGCGACGTCCTTGAGGCGGAAGTCGGCCGCGAGGTCGATGAGCTTGACGCCGGCCGCAAGCAGTTCACGCGCCTGCGCCATCGCCACGCCGTGCGGCGTCGCAAAGAAGACGACGTCGCATTGATCGAGCTTGGCTTCGTCCGGCGTGGTGAACGCCAGGTCGACCCGACCGCGCAGGGACGGGTACATGTCGGCCACCGGCAGGCCGGCCTCCTTGCGGGAGGTGATCGCGGTGATGCGTGCGTGCGGATGCTGCGACAGGATGCGCAGCAACTCCACTCCGGTGTAGCCCGTTCCACCGACGATACCGACCTTGAGCATGCAAACCTCCGAACGACGCGGGCACCGGCACCATGGACCGATCCCTACGGGCAAAAGAGAAAAGATTGTAGAAGCACAAAGGCCGCCCGAAGGCGGCCTTTGCGGGCAAGAAGTACCGAAACGAATCAGCGCTTGCTGAACTGCTTGCGGCGGCGGGCGCCGTGCAGACCGACCTTCTTACGCTCGACCTCACGCGCGTCACGCGTCACGAAGCCAGCCTGGCTCAGCTGGGGCTTCAGCGCCGCGTCGTAGTCGATCAGCGCACGCGTGATGCCGTGGCGCACCGCGCCGGCCTGGCCGGATTCGCCACCACCGTGGACGTTGACCTTGATGTCGAAGGCCGCATCGTTGGCCGTGAGCACCAGGGGCTGCTTCACGATCATGATGGACGTCTGGCGACCGAAGTACTGGTCGACGGGCTTGCCGTTGACCACGATCTGGCCGGTGCCCTTCTTGATGAACACACGGGCCACAGAAGACTTGCGGCGGCCGGTGCCGTAATTCCAATTGCCGATCATCGCCGCTCCTTAGATTTCCAGCGCCTTGGGCTGCTGTGCAGTGTGCGGGTGCGTCTCACCGGCGTACACCTTCAGCTTCTTGATCATCGCGTAGCCCAGAGGACCCTTCGGGAGCATGCCCTTGACGGCCTTCTCCAGAGCGCGGCCGGGATGCTTGGCCTGCATGTCCTTGAACTTGGTGCCATAGATGCCGCCCGGGAAACCCGAATGGCGGTAGTACACCTTTTGCTCGGCTTTGTTGCCGGTGACGCGCAGCTTGTCTGCGTTGACGACGACGATGAAATCACCGGTGTCGACGTGAGGCGTGTAGATGGCCTTGTGCTTGCCGCGCAGACGGAGTGCCACTTCGCTGGCGACACGTCCGAGCACCTTGTCGGTGGCGTCAATCACAAACCACTCGTGCTTCACCTCGGCCGGCTTGGCGCTGAAGGTCTTCATGAGTTGATCCAGGTAGGTTTGCTCAACCCGATGCACCGGCGAAGCCGATGACTGTGGAGCGGTCGGTGCTGCTTATGTGACCTCACCGACGTCGCGGCGAAGTGCTTGCAGCCTCTTAGGCACCCGCCCGACCAGCTTGATGCAGGCGCGAGCGTTCCCCGGGGTTGAAGTCGGGAAAGCCGAGCAGTATACCTACAGCCGGGCCGTGCAGGCAAGGTGCTGGCGCCTCTGACCCGTGACAAGTCAGGGCACTTGGCTTCGTGTATCCTCGGGTTTACCCTTAGGAGATCGTCATGGGCTTTCCTGGAGACGCACTCAGCGGTCCAGGCTTCCGCCTGGACCGGCATGACCGGCCGAGCCGGGCGACGCCGCCCGCCGAATCGTTGTTTTCGTGGGTGCCGATCCGCTCGCTGGCACCCCGGCATCGCAGCCGCATCCTCGAGCACCTTCTTGCGCTCGACGCGACTGACCGCTACCTGCGCTTCGGCCACCCGGCCACCGATGCGCAGATCGAGAAATACGTGGCCTCGCTGGATTTCGAGCGCGACGAGGTGTTCGGCATCTTCAATCGGCGACTCCATTTGATCGCCGTCGCCCACCTGGCCTACGACGCGCCGCAGCAGATCGCCGGCCGACCGCCGATGGCGGAGTTCGGCGTGTCGGTGTCGAAGTCGGCACGGGGCAAAGGCTTCGGCGCGCGCCTCTTCGACCGGGCGGTTGTCCACGCACGCAACCGCAAGATCGACACGCTCTACATCCACGCGTTGAGCGAGAACGCGGCCATGCTGCGGATCGCGCGAAAAGCCGGCGCCGTGATCGAGCGCGAGGGTGGCGAGGCCGAAGCCCACCTCAAGCTCCCACCCGACACACTGGCCACCCACATGGAGCAATTGCTCGAACGCCAGGCGGCGGAGATCGACTACGAGCTCAAGCGTCAGGCGCGGCGATTTTCGGCGCTGCTCGACGGGTTTGCGGAAGTGAAGGCCAACATCGCGGAACGACGGGGCTCCCATATCGAATAGTGCGCCGTGTCCGCGTGAGTGGGCACTCCTCCCCTGGATAGGCGATGGAGGCTGCGGGGCCCGGCCG
The DNA here is from genome assembly GCF_946480305.1 of uncultured Caldimonas sp. The sequence goes on along the minus strand of NZ_CAMLJQ010000015.1, from coordinate 24,260 downwards.
ATATCATCCGCGCTCGTTTCGAGCCGACGCCCGATCCACCCCGACTTCCATCGCTCTTTCCGCCCCGGGTGAGGCCATGCAGACCCTACTTCTGATCGCTGCGCTGATAAGCGCTGCCGCACTCGGTGCCGGCGTGGTCCTCTGGTTCACCACCCGCAAACGTTCGGTGCCGCTCCCGCGCGACTGGAACCTGATGCTGCGCCCCGTCTTCACCGCGGATGAGCGCCGCATGCATCGGCAGTTGCGGGAAGCCTTCCCCCACTACGTGGTGCTGGCGAAACTGCCTCTGACGCGCTTCACCCAACCGACCGAACCGGCCCGCGTCGCCTACTGGCACGAGCTGATCAGCTCGCTGCATGTCACCTTCGCACTGTGCACGCCGAACGGGCGGGTCATCACGGCCATCGATGTGGAGGGCCGGCACAACAGCTCGCGCCGGGCCCTGACCATCAAGACCGGCGTGCTGAAGACGTGCCGAGTGCAGTACCTGCGCTTCTACGCTGACGAACTGCCCTCGCTGGCCGAAGTACAGCTTGCAGTGGAAGGTCACGCCAGCGCCATCGCGACGAGTGCCCCTGCAGAAGCGCCCACCCGCTTCGCACACGCCAAGCAGACCCTGGCCACCACGGTCAAGAAGCGCCGTGAGCAGCGCGCGGCAGGCTGGCAGGACTCGGCCTATCCAGATTCCTTCTTCGCACCGGACAGCCGCTTCGACGGCCTGATCGAAAGCGGCTTCACCCCGCTGGCCCCCACCCCGGCCACGGCACCGACACCGCCCGTGCCCACCCTCGGGCCGGAAAGCGAAGTCGCTGCGGTGGTCATCGACACGTCGGCGTCGGCCACCCCCACACGCTGACGTGCCGCCTCGCGGCGAGGCGAATGGTTAGGATGCGGTCATGCCCGCCACACCGCCCTCGCCCCACCCTTACTCCGACCTCACACCCGATGTGGTGCTAGACGCGCTCGATCACGTCGGCCTGCGCGGAGACGGCCGGCTGATCCAGCTCAACTCCTACGAAAACCGCGTCTTCCAGGTGTTCCTGGAAGACGGCGACCCCATCGTGGCGAAGTTCTACCGACCGGAGCGCTGGAGCGACGCGCAGATCCTCGAAGAGCACGAATTTGCGCTGGAGCTGGCAGAAGCGGAGATTCCCGTCGTCGCTCCGCTCCACCTGGCACCAATCGGTGGAACCCTGGGCGAGCACGCGGGCTTTCGATTCGCGGCCTATCCCCGCCGCGGCGGCCGAGCGCCGGAACTCGAGGATCCGGACACGCTCGAGTGGATCGGCCGCTTCCTCGGTCGCATCCATGCGGTCGGGCAGCGCAAGCCGTTCATGGTCCGCCCTACGCTCGACGTGCAAACCTTCGGCGAGGAGTCGCGCGACTGGCTGCTCACACACCGCTGCATCCCGCCCGATGTCGAGCCCGCGTGGCGGAGCGCCTTGCAGCAGGCCCTCGAACTCGTTGCGCAGCGCTTCGCCGAGGCCGGCGGCTTCACCCGGCTGCGGCTGCATGGCGACTGCCATCTGGGCAACATCCTGTGGACGCCGACCGGACCTCACTTCGTCGACCTCGACGACGCCCGCATGGGCCCGGCGGTCCAGGACCTGTGGATGCTGTTGTCCGGGAACCACGCGGCGATGCAACGGCAGCTCGCATGTGTGTTGGAGGGTTACGAACACTTTGTGCCCTTCAACCGTCACGAGTTACAGCTGATCGAGCCTTTGCGCACTTTGCGGCTGATTCATCACAGTGCGTGGCTCGCACGGCGGTGGGCTGACCCGGCCTTCCCGCCAGCATTTCCCTGGTTCGGCGGCTCCGCATACTGGTCAGAGCAAGTGGTGCGGCTGCGCGAACAAATTGAGGCAATGCAAGAAGATATGTCACTGTCGTAACGCGGTAGCCAATACCGTGCCCGCTCAGCGCGGGAGTGCACCCTCACTTGAGGGCCTGAAGGTTTTCGCAGCGGGCTCTACCCTCCGGTAGCCCCATGCGATATCGCCCGAAAAGGGCTCTTTACCTTCAGGAGGATTTGAATGAAACGTCATTTGCTGGCGCTCGGTCTTGCGATGGCTACCACCGCAGCCAGTGCCCAACTTTCCGTGTCCGGTGGCTCGGACATCACGTTCTCGGGGTACGACGGTACGCCGGCAACCTTCACGGGCACGCTGAACAGCGGCACCCAGAATGGTCTGCTGGACGCCGGCCTCGGCGGCGCCTTGACCGTCACCTTCCTCGGCAAGGACAACGCCTGGCACACCAACACCCTGACGTTCGGTGATCTGGTCATCAACAACATGACCACTGGCGTCGGCGACAGCTTCACGATCGACGTGGCTGCCGGCGCGCTGGATTTCCTGTTCACCGACACGATCGACGGCGACGTGGTCGGCAACGGCGGCCCCAGCTCCGCCTACGCCAGCTACACCGTGACCGCCGGCTCCGCCGTCGCTGAGGGCAACCCCGCCTTCGGCAAGTACGACTTCATCCTCGGCTTCAACGATGGTCACATCTATGACGCCGACTACGACGATCTCGTCGTGGGCATCAGCCTCGTGCCGGTGCCGGAACCCGAGACGTACGCTCTGATGCTCGCCGGCCTCGGTGCCGTCGGCTTCATGGCGCGCCGTCGTCGCCGCCAGGATTGAACCTCCTGGTCTGAGACCGCACACCGGTAAAAAAGCCGCCCTCGGGCGGCTTTTTTTGTGGGATCGACGGCTCTCTCAACCGGTCAGCAGCGCGTTGACGCGCTTCACGTACGCCGCGGGATCGTCGAGATGACCGCCTTCGGCCAGCAAGGCCTGATCGAACAGGATGTGCGCCAGATCGTCGAAGTGCTCGCTGCCGTCCAGGCGCTTCACGAGCGCGTGGTCAGGATTGATTTCGAGCACGGGCTTGCTGTCGGGCGCCTTCTGCCCCGCTTGTTTCAGCAGCCGTGCGAGGTGGCCGCTCATGTCGCCCTCCTCGCTCACCAGGCAGGCAGGCGAGTCGACCAGCCGGGTGGTCACGCGCACATCGCGGGCCTTGTCCTTCAGCGCATCCTTCAGCTTGTCGAGCAACGGCTTGATCGCGGAGGCAGCTTCCTCGGCCTTCTTCTTCTCCTCATCGTCCTGCAGCTTGCCCAGGTCCACCGATCCCTTGGCCACGCTCTGCAGCGGCTTGCCGTCGAACTCGTAGAGGTGGCTCAGCATCCACTCGTCGACGCGGTCGGTCAACAGCAGCACCTCGATGCCCTTCTTGCGGAAGATCTCCAGCTGCGGGCTGTTGCGGGCCGCCGCCAGCGTTTCGGCGGTGATGTAGTAGATCGCCTCCTGGCCTTCCTTCATGCGGCCCACATAGTCGGCGAACGACACGCCCTCATCGGCCTCGGTGGACGCAAAGCGCAGCAGCTTCGCCAGCCGCTCCCGGTTGGCGTTGTCCTCGCCCACGCCTTCCTTCAGCACCGAGCCGAACTCCTTCCAGAAGCTCGCGTACTTGTCCTTGTGGTTCTCAGCGAGGTCTTCGAGCATGCTCAGCACGCGCTTGGTCGAGCCCTCGCGGATGGCCTTCACGTCGCGACTTTCCTGCAGCAGTTCGCGGCTCACGTTGAGCGGCAGGTCGGCCGAGTCGATCACGCCCTTGACGAAGCGCAGGTACACCGGCATCAGCGCCTCGGCGTCGTCCATGATGAACACGCGCTTGACGTAGAGCTTCACGCCGCCGCGCTTGTCGCGGTTCCACAGGTCGAACGGCGCCTTGGCGGGGATGTAGAGCAGCTGCGTGTACTCGCTGCGCCCCTCGACGCGGTTGTGGGTGTAGGCCAGCGGCGGCTCGGTGTCGTAGCTCAGCTGCTTGTAGAACTCGTGGTACTGCTCCTCGGTCAGATCGCTCTTGGAGCGAGTCCACAGCGCGGCGGCCTGGTTGACGGTTTCCCACTCGTCTTTCTGCACGTACTCGCTCTTGTCCTTGTCCCACTCTTCCTTGCGCATCAAGATCGGCAGGGAGATGTGGTCGGAATAGCGGCTGATGATGGACTTGAGCTTCCAGGTGCTCAGGTATTCGGCCTCGCTGTCGCGCAGGTGCAGGATCACGTCGGTGCCGCGCTTGTCGCGCGTGATCGTCTCGACCTCGAAGTCGCCGGTGCCGCCACTGCTCCAGCGCACGCCCTCTTCCGGCTTCAGACCGGCGCGGCGCGACTCGACGGTGATGCGATCGGCCACGATGAAGCCGCTGTAGAAGCCGACGCCGAACTGACCGATCAGCTGCGCATCCTTCTGCTGGTCGCCGGAGAGCTTGTCCATGAACTCCCGGGTGCCGCTCTTGGCGATGGTGCCCAGGTTCGCAATGGCCTCCTCGGCCGACAGGCCGATGCCGTTGTCGCTGATCGTGATGGTTTTCGCTTCCTTGTCGAAGCCGACGCGCACTTCCAGGTTGGGCTGGTCTTCATAGAGCGCGCCGTTGTTCAGCGCCTCGAAACGCAGCTTGTCGCAAGCATCCGACGCATTGGAGATCAGCTCGCGCAGAAAGATCTCCTTGTTCGAATAGAGCGAGTGCGCAACCAGGTGCAGGAGCTGCTTGACTTCGGCTTGGAATGACAGGGTCTGTTTGTCCATGGCGTGTCCCGTGACTTGTTGGAATGGGGTTGCGGCGGCAAGGATAGGGGCGGATCGCCGTGTTTCAAGGGCAGGCAGCGTGCCAGAAACAAGAACGCCGGCGCGAGGCCGGCGTTTTTCGAGGGTGCGCGGGCTACCGACCGCGCAGATGGGCGGGCGCCTCCAGCTTCTTGGCCAGCAACGAGAGCACCAGCGTCAGCACCAGGTACATGACCGAGATCGCAAGATACGGCTCCCAGTAGCGCGAGTAGGCGCCGGCCACCGTCCGTGCGGCAAGTGCCAGCTCCGCCAGGCCGATCGCGGAGACCAGCGAGGAGTCCTTGATCAGCGTGACGCCTTCGTTCACCAGCGGCGGCACCATGCGGCGGAAGGCCTGCGGCAGGATCACGTAGCGCATGCTCTGTGCGTGCGTGAGGCCAAGGCTGTAGGCCGCCTGGGTCTGGCCGGTGTGGATGGACTGGATGCCGGCGCGGAAGATCTCGGAGATGTAGGCGCCAGCGTTCAACGTGAGCGCGAGCGCCCCCGAGAAGAACGCCCCGTGCTCCTGCCGGAACGCGATTGCCGCGTCACCCGTGAGCAGCAGCCCGTGTTCGGGCTGGATCAGGGTGGGCATCAGCGCAAAGTGCACCAGCAGGATCTGCACGAACAGCGGCGTGCCGCGAAAGAACGTCACGTACGCCAGCGTCAGCCACTGGGCGGGCTTCAGCAGCACCAGCGCCAGCATCGACTTGGGCCGGGGCGCATTGCGCGAACTGCTGACCAGCCCGAGCACCAGCCCCAGCGCCAGGCCTGCGGTGATGGCCACCAGCGTGAGCTTGATGGTCATCAACAGGCCGGCGGTGAACAGCGGCACGTAGCCGGACAGGATCTCCCAGCGCAAATCCACGAGGTGATTCCTCGTGCCTTAACCGCCGGAGGCCGGCGACGCAGCGGCTGCCGGTGCTTCGGCCTTCTTGGCGCCGAAGTACTTGGCGTAGATCTGGTCGTAGGTGCCGTCGGCCTTGATGTCGGCCAGGCCCTTGTTCAGCTTCTCCAGCAGTTCGGTGTTGCCCTTGCGCACGGCCAGGCCGTATTGCTCGGCGGCGAAGGAGTCGTCGCTGACCGTCTTGAACTTGGCGCCGGTGTTGTTGGCGACGTAGTTCTCGATCACACCGTTGTCCGCCACCACGGCGTCCACGCCGCCGGCCTGCAGTTCCTGCAGTGCCAGGGGGGTCGACTCGAAGCGCTTGACGTTGGTGCTGTTCTTGCCGAGCAGCTTGGTCACGACCTCGTCACCGGTGGTGCCGGTCTGAACGCCGACCTTCAGCTTCTTCAGGTCGTCGAACTTGGCGACCTTGGAGTTCTCGCGTACCGCGATCAGCTGGCGCGCGTCGAAGTACGGGTCGGAGAAGTCCATCGTCTGCTTGCGCTCGTCGGTGATCGTGATCGCCGACACCAGGAAATCGCGGTCGCCCTGCTGCAGCGTGTTGAAGATGCCTTCCCAGGGCGTGTTGACGAACTTGACCTCGAAGCCGCCCTTCTGCGCGATGGCGCTGACGACGTCGATGTCGAAACCGACGATCTCGCCCTTCTCGTTCTGGGACTCGAAGGGCGCGTAGGCGGCGTCGGTGCCGACCACGTACACCTTGGCGGGCGCGGGTAACGGAGCGGGAGCGGACGCTTCGGTCGTCGGGGCTGGAGCGGGCGCGGGTTCGGGCTGCTTGCCGCAGGCGGCGAGCACGAGGCCGGCCATCAGCATGGCAGCACGCTGCCACAGGGGGGTCGAAACAAGACTCAAGGTATGCATGAGAGGGAACCTCGTCGAATTCGGAAAACTTGCATTTTGACCGCTTTGGGCACAAAAAAAGGCCGCCGGCGGGGGCCGACAGCCTTCGATTCAACGTGCCGGGATGCGGCAAAACAACGTTTTTATCCGGTCACGGCTCTACAAACACAGCAACCGTGCGGGCGGGAATAGTGAAAATACCGGTTGCGCTCGTGAACGCCGCAGTCTTGACGCGCGCATCGCTGCCGCCCGCCAAGACCGGGTGTAGTGCCGCCGTCTTGCCGGTGTAGCCCGCCAGCGCGTAGCTCTGCGCCGTCGCGCTTGCATTCACGAGGACGACCACGCTCGCGTACTTGCCGTCGCCGCAAGCGCCGCCACCCGCCTTCTGCCCAGCGATGCGCATCACGATCAATCCATCCTTTTGCGCCGCCGCGTCCGGGAAGCTCACGCAGGACTTCACGTCGGCGCCAGTGCGCAGGCGGAACATCGTGCTGTCCTTGCGCACGCGCATCAGGTCCTTGATCGCGTCACGGGCTGCAGCGATCAGCGTGGCATCGGGCTTGGCGGCCGCATTGCTCAGGAAGGGCTTCATCAGCTCCCAGCCTTCCCCGTTTTCCCCGCGGTTCTTCTCCGCGGGCGGCAGGCCCATCTCGCCGAAGTAGTTCGTCGCGCCCGTCCAGTCGATGCGGTTGAACCAGTCACCGGAGTTGTAGCTGTCGCGGTCCAGGGACTTGGAGCGCAGCAACTCGTCGCCGGCATGCAGGAACGGCACACCCTGACCCATCAACACGGTGCCCAGCGCCACCACCTGCGCACGCGCCCGCTCTGCGGCGGTCGTGTCCGAGGGGTGCTTGAGCTGGCTGATGTCATAGAGCGTCTCGCCGTCGTGCACGCCAGCGTAGTTGATGACCTCCTGCGGATCGGCCGTGTAGCCGGCCTGCTGGCCGCCATAGTCGTACTCGGAAGCAGCCTTGCCGTTGAGCATGAAGTCGCGGATGCTGCCGGCCATCCCCAGGCGAATGAGGTTCTGACGGTGATGCAGGTCGGCGCGCTGCTCGTCGGTGCACGCACCGGTGTGCTGCGCGTTGCGGTCGTAGCACTGGCCGCTGATGAAGCCCTGATTCTTGACCATGTCGACGCCCGCGTCGAACGGTCCGCCGCCGCGGATCGAATCGCGGATGCGGTCACTGAACGAGCCGATGCCGGTGCCTGCCATGTTGGCCTGTCGTGCCTGAACGAACATGCGGTCGTTCGCCACCTCGCCGAAGTTCCAGGCCTCGCCGTAGTAGTACAGCGGGCGGCCTGCAGCGGCGTCGGTCTCGGCCTGCGCCTTGACCATCGCGCTCTTGGGGATGTGACCCATGATGTCGAAGCGGAAGCCGTCGATCGCGTACTGCTGCGCCCAGATCTTGAGCGTGTCGATCATCAGCTTTTCCATCATCGCGTACTCGGGCGCGGTGTTGTCGCAACAGGTGCTCTTCTCGATGAACCCGTCACCGTTCAGACGGTAGTAGTAGCCGGGCACGATCTTGTCGAGGAAGTTGCCGCTGGTGTGGTTGTAGACCACGTCCATCACCACGCGCAGGCCGGACTCGTGCAGCGACTTCACCATCTCGCGGAACTCGCGCACACGCACCGCGCCATTGGCCGGATCGGTCGCGTAGCTGCCTTCCGGCGCACCGTAGTGGCGAGGGTCGTAGCCCCAGTTGAAGCAGTCCTGGTCCTTCACGGCGGTGACGGCCGCCTGCGGTGCCTCGCTGGTGGGGCCCGCGGGCGTGATCGTCGGCGTCACGCAGTCGACCTCGTTGATCGTGTTGATGTCGTAGACCGGCAGCAGGTGCACGTGGGTCAGGCCCGCGTCGGCCATCGACTGCAAATGCGTCATGCCGTTGGAGGCCGTGGCGGTGAACGCCTTGTACTTGCCGCGCGAGGCGGCAGGCACGGTGGTGTCGTTCACCGAGAAGTCGCGCACGTGCAGCTCGTACAGCACGCTGTCTTCAGGCGCCTCGAGCGACGGCACGGCATGGCCGTCCCAGCCGGCCGGCTTCAGTGCGGCAGAGCCCAGGTCCGCCACCATCGCCGCCTGGCTGTTGGCGTTGAGCGTCACAGCATACGGGTCGGTCACCTCGTTGGTCACCACCCCGCCGTCGGCACGGGAGTACACCTGCACCGAATACGTGTAGTAGGCGCTGTTGGTCCAGTCCTTGTCACCCGTCACGCTCCACACGCCGCTCGCGGCATCGAGCGTCATCGGCAGCGTGTCGCCGCCGACAATCTTCAGCGACACGGCGCGCGCGGTCGGCGCCCACAGACGGAAGGTGGGCGTGCCATCGCCGGCGAAGCTGACGCCGAGCGTCTGGTTGACCGCCTGCGCGGCATAGACGTCGTCGAGCACGCCTTGGGTCTGCAGCAGCGTGGCATCGACGATCCTTCCGTCCACCTCGCGCGTCAGCACCAGTTGCCCCTTGAGCAGCTCAGGCACCCGGGTCAACGCGGTGGCGGGCACCTCGAAAGCGGGCGCCGTCGCCACATGGCGGAAGCGCTCTTTCAGCGCGTCGCTCAGCTCACCGTTCGACAGCTCGATCGCATCGTCGGCACCTGCCACACCGGAGGCCGAGACCTGGATGCCGCCGTTCGCCGCATGGTGGAGCTTCACCACGCCACCACCCGGCAGGCCCGGCCAAGCCACCGTGCCGCGCTCGAGCCACAGGCCGCGCGCCGTGGCCAGATTCAGCCCGCTGGCCGCGTCCGCGCTCGCGTAGACACTGCAATCTCCCTGCTTGAGCCAGACCTCCTGGCCCTTGGTCGCCAGGTCGGAGGCGAAGTTGACGGTGCGATCGCAATCGCCGTCCTTGCCACCGTCAGCGTTGTTCAATAGGAAGTCCATCTTCCCGGCCGACAGGTTCAAGGGAATGTCGACAAAGCCACCGTAGCCATCGGTGTTCGAGAACACGTAGCGCGGCGTGCCCGGCCAGTCCTTGGACGGGTTGACCGGGCCATTCCACGCGTACACGGCCCAATCGGAATAGGCGTTGTCGGCGCGCTGGTAATGCACCCGCATCGTCTCGGCGGGAACGCCGCCGCCGCTGCCGCCGTCGCCATCGCCCGGGGCGCTGTCGCCACCGCCGCCCCCGCATGCCGCGAGCCACACTGTCGCGGCCACGCAGGCACCCACCGTCAAGGCCCGGCGCCAACCGGGCTTGATCGCACTGTGCATGTCTGTCTCCTGAGTGGGGCCCGGGAGCTTGTAGTGGTGTTACGAGCGCTGAAGAGAGAGCGAGATGCCACCGGGCCGTTGCGTCGGATTTTCTTGGAGTAAAACTACACGGTCAATCCAAGTATTTACCCGGATGCAGAGCCACCGCGCAGGGCAAATTGCGCTGTTTTAGGTAGAAAAGACAACGGAGTGACTCAACCGCAGCCGATCCTGCGCATTTCGGGGATGTAGTTGGTGTAGTTCGACTACTTCAGCGGTGTCTCGTAAAACTCGATGGGCAACCCGTCGGGGTCCGCGCAGAAGAAGAAGCGCTGCCCGGTGTACTCATCCACGCGGATCCCCTCGCATTCGACCCCACGCGACTGCAGGTGGGCCCGCACGGCGGCAACATCGCCCGCCCCGAGGGCCAGGTGTCGCAGGCCCTGCGCCTCCGGCCGGCTCGGCCGCTGAGGCGCCCCGGGAAAGGTGAACAGCTCCAGCCGCAGCCCGCCCGGCCCCTCGAGGTCGATCTTCCAGGAGTGCCGGGCGGCACGCCAGTTTTCAGCGACGACGCGAAAACCCAGCAGATCGACGTAGAAGCGCTTCGATCGGTCCGCGTCCGAACCGATCAGCGCCACGTGGTGCAGGCCGTGCAGCGCCGGCGCCGTCATGCCGCGAGCTCGCCGCTCCAGCGCAGGCACTGCTGCCGCACCACCTCGGCCAGCAGATGCTCCTTGGCATGCGTCTGGCGCGCCCAGGTGGCGTCATTGCCGTGTCGCTGCAGCTCGCCGCGCAGGTAGCGCAGCGCGTCGTCAGCCTTCAGATCGATCGCATGCTGCTCGATTGCGCCCATCGTGAAGAGGATGTCCTCGCGCAGCGAGCGATGTTCGCCCGTCTTCGGATCGACAAAGGTGCCCTCCGGTCCGAAGCGGCAGGCCTGGAAGCGGTTGAAGGTGTAGACGAGGTAGTCGTCCTCGGCCAGCTCGAACGGCTTCTCCTTGGTCAACCAGCTCGCAACGCACTGGATGTAGGCGGCGAGCGCGGCAGCCTTCTCGATCGTGAGCGGCGTGTCGAGCACACGCACCTCGATGGTCCCGAACTCGGGTTTGGGCCGGATGTCCCAGTAGAAGTCCTTCATGCTCTTGACCACGCCGGTGCGGGTCATCTTCTCGAAGAAGGTGCCGAAGTCGTGCCACGTGGCGACGAACGGCGCACGGCCGGACAGCGGGAACGCGAACACCGAATTGAGCCGGGCCGAATGGAAGCCCGTGTCGGTGCCCTGCACGTAGGGCGACGATGCCGACAGTGCAATGAAGTGCGGGATGAAGCGCGACATGCCGTGCAGCAGCACCAGGGCCTCGTCCGGGCCCGGGCAGCCGACGTGCACGTGCTGACCGAAGATCGTGAACTGCTTTGACAGGTAGCCGTACAGCTCGGAGAGCATATGGAAGCGCGGCGTGTTGAAGATGCGCCGCTCGCTCCAGTCCTGGAACGGATGCGTACCGCCGCCGCACAAGCCCACGTTGAGCTTGCGGGCGCAATCGACCAGCGCGTCGCGGATCTGCGTGAGCTGCGACAACGCGTCGTCGTGGTTCACGCACACCCCGGTCGACAACTCGATCATGCTGTCGGTCATCTCGGGTTTCACGTCGCCGGGAATCTTGCGCTTGTTCATCAGCCGCAGCAGGTCGACCGCGCTGGGCGAGAGGTCGTAGTCGTGCGTGTTGACGATCGCCAGCTCGAGTTCGACACCGAGTGTCAGCGGCTTCGAGGTGGAAAAGGTTTCGAGGGTCATCCTTGGGTCTCCGTGCAGCGCCACTCAGGTGCGGCGGGCAGCAATTTCGTTGGCGCTGCGCAGCGCGGCGAGTACCGCCAGCGCGCCGAGCAGTTCCATGAGGGCGATCGAGCTGAGCGCGACCGGTGCGAGCTGAGCAGCAAAACCGGCGTGCGACGACTGCAGGTCGGCGTACATGACCAGCGCGGTGGCCGACAGCGGCGTCAGCGCCAGGCTCAGGCCGATGCCCTGGCGCACCGACTGCCCGCTGAACCATCCGAGCGTCAGCACCGCAGCAGCCTTGGCCGCACCTCGCGCTGCCATCGCCGCCAACGCGATCAGCCCCCCGGTGGCCAGCCCCTCGACCGACCACGACGAGCCGACGATCACGAACAGCATCAGCACGAGGACGCCGCCAGCGGTGCCGAAGTGCCGCGGCCACACCCAGGGCCGCTGCGTCGAATTGCGCAGCCACAGGCCCGCCATCAGCGGCACCAGCAGCGTCGACCAGCCGAACATCTTCGTCAGCGCGAGCGCCAGCGTGATCAGGCCGAGCAGCAGCAGCGTCGAGTTCTCGTTGCGCAGGTCGAGCCCGCGCGCCACCCGCGCGACGCCGTATCCCAGCAAGCCGGCGATCAGGAAAGACCCCAGGAACACGTAGAGCGGCTGCACGATCGCCTGCACCGGGTTCTGCCCCTGGTCCAGGTCGAGCCACGCCAGCAGCAACTTGCTGGCGAACACCCCGTACAGGGTATTGAGCGCGGCCATCATCGAGACGCGTTCGGTCACCTGCCCTTCGGCGCCGAACTCCGACGCCACGCGCGCGATCACCGCCGGCGAGGCCGGCACCGCCAGCACCCCCACGGCCGCCGAGGAAGCCACGTCCAGCCCGAGGTAGCGCATCACCGCGTAGACGACGATGAAAGTCAGCAGCGACTCCGCGAGGCTGGTGACCAGCAGGAAGGGGTTGGTCCGCAACCACCGCAGATGGATGCGCGCACCCAACTCGAACAGGAGCAGCGCCAGGGCAAGGTCCAGGATCAGCCGAACCGCCGGCGGGATCTCGCCGCTGGCGACCCCATGACCGGTGGCGGCCACGCCCATCCCCACCAGTGAATAGCCCACGATACGCGGCAACCCCAGCGTCCGGAACACGACTTCGCCGATCAACGCCCCGGCAATGATCACCAGGGACAGACCGAGCAGGGTGCTCGCGGCAGCCCAGTTCACGGTCACCCCGACGAAGGACAGCCCTTGCATCAGCTCGTCCAGCATTACGCACACTCCTTGTTGTTCATCATGTCAACGCCGCGGCACGCAGCGCGTTGTGGTTGTGTCCTGCCGGGGAACGGTCCCCAGTCGGCAAGACGCCCTTGAGACGAGCAGCGCCCAACATGCCCTCACCCACTGCAGCTCCTCTGCACGCCATCGGTGCAGCCTCCCATGGCAATCGCGATGCCGGGGGCTGCTCGCCCGCGCCCGAGGACTGGCCGGTGACGAACGGGGCCAAACTCGCGCCGGGGGTGTTGCATTCGCTGCGCAGCTTCCGGTTGATCGTCCGATCGATCAAGCGGCATTTCCAGCATGTGCAGGACGCGACCGGCCTCAGCGGCTCCCAATTGTGGTGCCTGTCGGCCGTGCACACGTCGCCCGGCATGCGCGTGACCCAACTCGCCCGTGCCCTCGGCATCCAGCAGGCGACCTGCAGCAACCTGATCGAGACGCTGGAGAGGCGGGGCTTGATTGATCGACGGCGTGATCCTACCGACCAACGCGCCGTCACGTTGTTTCTGACACCCGAGGGCGAGCGCATTGCGCAATCCGCCCCCGAGCCGGTCAGCGGCGTGCTGCCCGATGCACTGAGCCGGCTCGACCCCGAGGCCCTCAGCGAGCTCAACCTGCTGCTCGACCGCGTGATTGCCCTGATGGGCGCGCGCACCGCCGCGATCAGCAGCGCTTGACGCCAGCCGGGCAAAAAAATCCCCGCACGAGGCGGGGAAACGCTTCTTGGCCGCTGCATCCTGTCCCAAGCCAGAGCCGGAACGGCGACACAGACCGGACGATCCTAGCCGGAAACATTTGTACCTATCTATTAACCGCACGCTCAACTGCGATTTGTTGTGCATTGCAGCAAATTTGCTATGCAAACGCGACGGCGGACTGCGCCACATTCGTCACGACCGGCGGGGGCCAAGTGAAACATCGTTCACGGCGGCCTCCCCCGGATAGGGTGGTGACCGGCCAAGGACAAGGCACTGCCGGCACAATCCGCACCTCGGCCGCACAGGCACAAATCGAAGCACAGGGAAGGACTGCCGCGATGAGCGACAAGATGAGCAAGAGCGAATGGGTGGAGCGCTGCGCCGCCCGTCTGCTTGCCCGAAGACCGGCCATGGAAAGCATGGCCGCCATTGAACTGGCCCAGCACGTCTGGGCTTCGGCGCGCGAATGGCTGGACCCGGAGCACGCAGCCGACATGGAACTGCGCAGCTGGAGCGATCTGGAACACGCTTGACGCGCAAGCAGCGCCCACCCGCTTCGGTGGGCAGCCCCTCTGATCGCTCTGATCGACACCGCAAAAACAAAAAGGCCGGTCGCAAGAACCGGCCTTTTTTGTCGTCAGACGCAACCGCTGCGCATCTGCTGAATTTGGTTGCGGGGGCTGGATTTGAACCAACGACCTTTGGGTTATGAGCCCAACGAGCTACCAGACTGCTCCACCCCGCGGCGAAGAACAGAGACTATAGCACGTTTCTCGAACGTCACGCCAGTCCTGCTGCACAAAACTCGGCCACCCTCGCTCAGAGCCCGGCTGCCGCCAGTGTCTGCAAGAAGCGCTCGGCAGACTGGAAACCAATCACGCGCACGCCGGTCAGCTCCTGGCCTGCGGCGTCGAAGAACAGGGTCCCCGGTGGCCCGAACAGCTTGAACCGTTTCAGCAGTGCGCGGTCATCGGCGTTGTTCGCGGTCACGTCCGCCTTGAGCAGCAGCGCATTGGCGAGCTTGGCTTGCACGCGCGGATCGCTGAAGGTGAAGGCCTCCATCTCCTTGCATGAGACGCACCAGTCCGCATAGAAGTCCAGCATCACCGGCCGGCCGGCATTGGCAAGCACCCGCTCGAGCTCCTCGACGCTGCGCACGTATTCGAAGCGCAGCGGCGCCGCCGCCACGGCCTGCCCTTCAGCACCGCCTCTCGAGAAATGCCTGAGCGGTTGCCATGGATCATTGCCTCCGGATGCCGCCCCCACCAGCTGCATGACACCGAGCACGGCCAGCACCACCCCAATGCCCTTGAAGAACCTGGCCCATCCTCGCGCCCCGGTGTGCAACGAATCGAACACACGCAGATAGACCGCACCGACGAGCAACAGCGCCCCCCACAGCAGCATCGACATCCAGCCCGCCACCACCGGCTGCAGCATCCAGATGGCCACCGCGATCAGCAAGGCGCCGAAGAAGTGCTTCACATGCTCCATCCACGCCCCGCCACGCGGCAGCCATCGCCCGGCCGAAGCGCCGATGAGCAGCAGCGGCACGCTCATGCCGGCCGCCAGCATGAACAGCGCCGCACCACCGAGCACGACGTCGCGCGTCTGGCTGATGTAGACCAGCGCCCCGGCCAACGGTGCGGCGACGCATGGGCTGACGATCAACGCAGAAAGCCCACCCATCGCGAACACCGCGACCAGGCGGCCGCCTTTGAGCCGACCGGATGCACTCGACAGCCGGTCACGCAGCCGGGCCGGCATCTGCAACTCGTAGAAGCCGAACATCGAGAGTGCCAGCAACACGAGCAATCCGGCAAACGATGCGAGCACCCAGGGTGTCTGCAACGCCGCTGCCAGGCCCTCACCCGCCAGCCCGGCCGCAATGCCGAAGGCTGTATAGACCAGCGCCATCCCCAGCGAATAGCTCCCGGCAAGGGCAAAGCCGCGGCGCCGGCTCGCCACCGCCGCATCGTTCTCAGCCTGCCCGACGATGATCGACGACAGGATGGGCAGCATCGGGAGCACACAGGGCGTCAACGACAGCAGCAGTCCCGCCACGAAGAAGACCGCCACGACCGTCAGCAACTGCCCCGACTGCAATGCAGCCTCGATGCGTCCGGTGTCGGTCGGTGACGGCGTGTTGACGAGCGTGCGGGCCTCCTCGGCCACGGCAGTGGAGGCTGGCATCGGCTCCGAAGAACCGCCAACCAGCGCCTGCAATGCCGCGCCCAATCCGGGCTTGCCCCAGCGCTCTGCAGCGGCCTCGCTCAGCGCCTCGACACCGTTCGCGCCTGCGCCGAACGCTGCAAGGGACACCTCGGCATGGCTGTCCATGGGGGGATAGCAAAGCCCTTTGTCTGCACAGCCTTGGCTGGTGACGGTGAGCTTGAACGCACCCTGCGCCTGTTCGACCGGTATGCGGATGCGCAGCGTGCCCCGGTGCGTTTCCACATCCTTGCGAAAAGTCTCGTCGTATTTCACCTTGCCGGGTGGGATCTCGGGGGCACCCAGCCGGGTCGGCTCGGAGGCGGCAAAGCGAAACTGCTCACGGTAGAGGTAGTAGCCGTCTGCCACGTCGAACCGCACCTCGAGGTGCCGGTCGTCCAGCACTCGTGCAGAGAAGCGAAAGGCCTTCTCAGGTTCGAGGAAGTCGTCCTCACCGCGCACCGCGGGGCTTTGCAGCAGCATGCCGATGCCGAGCACCAGGCCGACGAGCCATGCGATACGGGTGGTCATTGCTTTTCTCCTTGTACTGCTGAGACCACCCACCGGAGGTAGGGTTCCAGGCCGTCCGTGACGGGCGTCGCGATCAGCTCCGGCACGTCATAGCCATGGATCTGCGGCAGCCGTTGTTTCAACGCCAGCCAGCGTGCGGAGGTCGTCTTCATCAGCAGCAGGCACTCGCCGCTCTCTTCGATCCGGCCTTGCCACCAATACATCGATCGCACGCCCGGAACGATGTTGACGCAGGCCACGAGGCGCTCCTCGAGCAACTGGCGCGCGAGCACATTGGCCGCCGCCTCGTCGGCGACGGTACTGAAGGCAAGAAGGGGCTGATCGCCGGTTGTCATCGAACCATCCATCACTTGAAGAACCGCCGACGCGTGAGCACCAGCGCCAGGTAATAGCCGACCGCCGCATAACCGATCAGCACGGCCAGAGGTTGCATGACCTGTTGCGGCCACTGCCCGATCACGAGCGGGCGGATCAACTCCACCGCGGCGGTGAGGGGCAGCACCTCGGCAAACCGTTGCAACCACGCAGGCAACTGCTCGATCGGGAAGTAGACGCCCGACAGGAACGTCATGGGTGTCAGCACCAGCGTGAAGTAGTACGTGAAGAAGTCGTACCCCTTGGCCAACGCGTTGAACACGAGGGCGATCGAGGAGAACGTCACCCCCACCAGGAACAGCAGCGGCAATGCCAGCAACAGCGTCGGTGCCCGGCTGATGTCCAGCACCACCAGCACCAGCGAGATGGCGACCGCGGTGAACAGCGCCTTCATCGCCGCCCACAGCATTTCGGCAAACACGATGTCGTCGAGCGACACGGGGGCATTCATGATCCCGTCCCACGTCTTCTGCACGTGCATGCGCGAGAACGCCGAGTACAGCGCCTCGAACGACGCGGCGTTCATCGAACTCATGCAGATGCTGCCCGAGGCGAGGAAGACGATGTACGGCAGCCCGCCCACCTCCCCGAGCAACGCGCCGAGACCGTACCCGAACGCAACCAGGATGATCAGCGGCTCCGCGATGTTGCCGATCAAGCTCGGCACCGCGAGCTTGCGCCATACGAGCAGGTTGCGCTGCACCACCGGCCAGACTCGGGCGGACAGCCGTGGAGGAGCGTAAAAGGAAACCAGCATCGATATCGCCTCACGCTTCATCACGGATCTGACGACCCGTGAGTTTGAGGAACAGATCCTCCAGATTGGCAGGGCGGTGCAGATAGCGCACCGTATGGTTCGCTGCCAGCGCATTGAGCAGCGGCTTCGGCTCGCGCAGGTAGAAGAACGCCGTTTCACCGCTCGTCTCCACGCGTTCTGCCAGCGACCGGTGTTGCCCGGCCGCTGTCATCGCCCCGTCGCCATAGACCTCGACCACGTCGCTTTCCAGATGCTGGGCGATCAGCCCTCGCGGGGTGCCCTCGGCGATCTTCCGACCATGGTCGAGCACCAGCAGTCGATCGCACAGGCGCTCGGCCTCATCCATGAAATGCGTCGTCAGCAGGATCGACTTGCGCTGTTGAAGCAGCAGTTTGAGCCGCTCCCACATCAAGTGGCGCGCTTGCGGGTCGAGGCCGGTGGTCGGCTCGTCGAGCAGCAGCAGGTCCGGGTCGTTCACCAACGCACGCGCCAGGCTCAGACGCCGGCGCATCCCGCCCGACAACTCGCCCGGCTTGGCATTCGCCTTGGCCTGCAGCGCCGCAAACTCCAGCAACCTCGGCGCGCGTTCGTTGAGCACCGCGTTCGACAGCCCGAAATAGCGGCCGTACACACGCAGGTTCTCCACACAGCTGAAATCCGGGTCGAGGCTGTCGAACTGGGTCACCACGCCGATACGCGCCTTGGCCTGGCGAACCTGGTCCGGAATCGGCAGGCCGAAGGCCTCGATCCGCCCGGCGTCGGCGGCGGCCAGCCCGAGGCACATGCGGATCGTCGTGGTCTTGCCGGCGCCGTTCGGCCCGATCACGCCCAGGCATTCCCCGGTGTGGATCTCGAATGACAGGTCGTCGACCACGGTCGTGGTACCGAAGCGCTTGACGAGGTGCTGTGCTCGAAACAGGGTCATGGCGGACATGGCTGGCAGTGTGCCAAACCCGACGCCGGCTTGCCGCACGCCACGATGAAGGCACACCCAAATGACAAAGGCCAGCACAAGGCTGGCCTTCGGGGTGAGCAGGGCCGCGTGGCCGCTGCTTATTCGGCGCTTTCGCTCGCCGGGGCTTCGGTCGGCTCCGGACGGTCCACGAGTTCGACGTACGCCATCGGCGCGTTGTCGCCGACGCGGAACCCCATCTTCAGGATGCGGGTGTAGCCGCCCGGACGCGCGTTGTAGCGCGGGCCCAGGGTTTCAAACAGCTTGACCACGTTGTCGCGGTTGCGCAGGCGGGAGAACGCCAGGCGCTTGTTGGCGACGGTGGGCTCCTTGCCCAGCGTGATCAGCGGCTCGACGACGCGGCGCAATTCCTTGGCCTTGGGCAGCGTGGTCTTGATGGCCTCGTGCTCGATCAGCGAGTTGGCCATGTTGCGCAGCATCGCGAGGCGGTGCTCGGAGGTGCGGTTCAGTTTGCGAAGACCGTGACGGTGACGCATGGTGCTTTCCTTTCTTTATTGAACCCCGGCCGGATCAGGTACCGGGGGTTGCACGAGATGAACTTTCTCGAGTGGCGCCGCAGATCCGGCTTTGCCGGGCTGCTGGCGCCGTCCCCTCGAGGAGGCCGGCCTCTGGCCGGTAGGGGGTGTTACCTCTTATCCAGGCCGGACGGCGGCCAATTCTCCAGACGCACGCCCAGGGTGAGACCACGGGAAGCCAGAACTTCCTTGATCTCGTTGAGCGACTTGCGACCCAGGTTCGGGGTCTTCAGCAGCTCGGTTTCGGTGCGTTGGATCAGGTCGCCGATGTAGTAGATGTTCTCGGCCTTCAGGCAGTTGGCCGAGCGCACGGTGAGCTCGAGCTCGTCGACCGGGCGCAGCAGGATCGGGTCGAACTGCTGGCTGCGCTGGGCCGGCTGGTCGAAAGCGGCGATCTCGCTGCCTTCCAGCTGTGCGAACACGGCAAGCTGCTCCACCAGGATCTTGGCGGACGCGCGGATCGCTTCCTCCGGCGAAATGGCGCCGTTGGTCTCGATCTCCATCACCAGCTTGTCGAGGTCGGTACGCTGCTCGACGCGGGCGCTCTCGACCGTGTAGCTGACGCGCTTGACCGGCGAGAAGGAAGCATCGAGCACGATGCGCCCGATCGCCTTGGTCGGCTCGTCGCCGAAGCGCCGCAGGTTGCCCGGCACGTAGCCGCGGCCCTTCTCGACCTTGATCTGCATGTCCAGCTTGCCGCCTTGCGACAGGTGGGCAATGACGTGATCCGGGTTGATGATCTCGACGTCGTGCGGCGTCTGGATGTCGCCGGCCGTGACCGGGCCTTCACCTTCCTTGCGCAGCACCAGCGTCACTTCCTCGCGGTTGTGGAGACGGAACACCACCCCCTTGAGGTTCAGCATGATGTGCACCACGTCTTCCTGCACGCCATCGATCGTCGAGTACTCGTGCAGCACGCCGGCGATCGTGACTTCCGTCGGCGCGTAACCCACCATCGAGGACAGCAGCACGCGTCGCAGGGCGTTGCCCAGCGTGTGGCCGTAGCCGCGCTCGAACGGCTCGAGCGTGACCTTCGCGCGGTGGCCGCCCAGCGGCTCCACGTTGATGGCTTTGGGTTTCAGCAAATTCGTTTGCATGAGGTCTTCCTGTCAATACCCTCGGCTCGTTACACCGATAAGGCTGATGGACCACCGGGCTGAGAGATCCGACGTTGCGAGCCCGGAAAACACAACGCCGCGAACAAGAGAAGAGGGTCGTCAGCGTCCTACGCGTCGGCAGGCGGTGCGCCACACTCCGAACAGCTGCACCGGAAGCGCAGCGAAGAGTCGGCAGCGAGCTCCGCCTGACGCGAGAACGCCGGGGATCTCAACGCGAATACAGTTCGACGATCAGCGATTCGTTGATCTCGGCACCGAACTCGTCACGGTCCGGGGTCTTCTTGAACACGCCCTCGAGCTTGGCGCCGTCCACCTGAACCCAACCCGGCAGACCAACCTGTTCGGCCAGCTTGTAGGCGTCTTGGACACGGAGTTGCTTCCTGGCCTTCTCGCGCACCGCCACCACGTCACCGGCTTTCACCAGGTACGACGGGATGTTCACGACTTCGCCATTCACGGTGATGCCCTTGTGGGACACCAGCTGACGCGCTTCAGCGCGGGTGGAGCCGAAGCCCATGCGGTACACGACGTTGTCGAGACGGGACTCCAGCAGTTGCAGCAGGTTGGCACCCGTGTTGCCCTTGCGGCGCTCGGCCTCGGCGAAGTAGCGGCGGAACTGACGCTCCAGCACGCCATACATGCGCTTGACCTTCTGCTTCTCGCGCAGCTGCAGGCCGAAATCGCTGGTACGCGAACCGGACGTGCGGCCATGCTGGCCAGGCTTGGAATCGAACTTGGCCTTGTCCCCGATGGCGCGGCGTGCGCTCTTCAGGTACAGGTCGGTGCCTTCGCGGCGGGAAAGTTTTGCCTTGGGGCCGAGATAACGTGCCACTTGAGTGCTTCCTCTGAAATCTGACGTGTCCTGCGTTCAGGTCACGCGAGTCTGGCGGGCTATTGATTTTTTGGAGCCGCGCAACAGACGGTGGGCTTCAACGAAACCGCCGGCGGGGTGCTCACGCACCCGCCGGCGAACGGAAAACATCGAATTGTATTAGATGCGACGACGCTTCTGCGGACGGCACCCGTTGTGCGGGATCGGCGTCACATCGGAGATCGAGTTGATCCGGATGCCGAGCGAAGCCAGCGCACGGACCGAGGACTCACGGCCGGGGCCGGGGCCCTTGATCTCGACGTCCAGGTTCTTGATGCCCTGTTCCTGAGCTGCACGGCCGGCCATTTCCGCAGCGACCTGTGCCGCAAACGGGGTCGACTTGCGCGAGCCTTTGAAGCCTTGGCCACCACTAGACGCCCACGACAGTGCGTTGCCCTGGCGGTCGGTGATCGTGATGATGGTGTTGTTGAACGACGCGTGCACGTGGGCGATACCGTCCGCAATGTTCTTGCGGACCTTCTTGCTCACGCGACGGGCGGCGTTGTTCGCAGGTGACTTAGCCATGGAAACCTTCTTTCAATCAGCTGGAGCGGCCGCTTACTTCTTGAGCTGCACGCCGGACTTGCGCGGACCCTTGCGGGTGCGAGCGTTCGTACGGGTACGCTGGCCGCGCATCGGCAGGCCGCGGCGATGACGGAAGCCGCGGTAGCAGCCGAGGTCCATCAATCGCTTGATGTTCATCGTCGTCTCGCGGCGCAGGTCGCCTTCGATCGTGATCTTGCCCACCTCTTCGCGGATCTTTTCCAGATCGGTGTCAGTCAGGTCCTTGATCTTCTTGCTATAGGCAATGCCGCAAGCGTCGCAAATCTTCTGCGCCGTGGTGCGACCGATGCCATAGATCGAGGTCAGACCGATTTCCGCGTGCTTGTGGGGCGGAATGTTGATACCAGCAATACGTGCCATGTGGTCCTCTAGTTCGCGTTCATCAGGGGTCGGCGTTCAGCCGATCAGCCCTGGCGTTGCTTGTGACGGGGGTCGGTGCAAATCACGCGAACCACGCCATTGCGACGGATGATCTTGCAATTGCGGCAGATCTTCTTGACGGATGCCGAAACTTTCATGGTCTTCTCCTTGACCTCAATGTGCTCGCGACGGGGTCAGCGCCCGATGAACGGTCAGTTGCTCCGAGTAGTACAGGTTGCTCACTTCGCTCGGAACACGATGCGAGCTCGACTCAAATCGTAGGGTGTCAGTTCGACGGTCACCTTGTCGCCAGGAAGGATGCGGATGTAGTGCATGCGCATCTTTCCGGAGATGTGACCGAGCACGACATGCCCGTTCTCCAACTTCACGCGAAACGTTGCGTTGGGCAAGTTCTCGAGGATCTCGCCCTGCATCTGAATGACGTCGTCTTTCGCCATGCGTCCTTCGTCTCGTTTCGCGTTGTAGCCACAGGCCTTCAGCCCGCTTTGAAATTCGCCTTCTTCAGCAGTGAGTCGTACTGTTGCGACATCACGTACGACTGCACTTGCGCCCAGAAGTCCATCGTCACGACCACGATGATCAGCAGCGAGGTGCCGCCAAAGTAGAACGGAACGTTGTACTTCAGGATCAGGAACTCCGGCAGCAAACACACCGCCGTGATGTACAACGCGCCGGCCAGTGTCAAGCGCGACAGGATCTTGTCGATGTAGCGCGCCGTCTGGTCACCGGGCCGGATACCGGGAATGAACGCACCACTCTTCTTCAGGTTGTCTGCCGTCTCCCGGCTGTTGAACACCAACGCCGTGTAGAAGAAGCAGAAGAAGATGATGGCCGCGGCATACAGCATCACGTAAGGCGGTTGCCCCGGGTGCAAGGCGTCGGCAATGTTCTTCAACCAACGCATGCTGTCGCCGGTGCTGAACCAGCTCACCACCGTGGCCGGCAGCAGGATGATCGACGACGCGAAAATCGGCGGAATCACCCCGGCCATGTTCAGCTTCAGCGGCAGGTGCGACGATTGGCCACCGTAGACCTTGTTGCCGACCTGTCGCTTCGCGTAGTTCACCAGGATCTTGCGCTGGCCACGCTCGACGAACACCACGAAGTAGGTCACCACGGCGACGAGCGCGATGATGATCAGCGACGCAATGATGCTCATCGCACCGGTGCGGACCAGCTCGAACAGCCCGCCGATGGCGCTGGGCAACCCGGCGGCGATACCTGCGAAGATCAGGATAGAGATGCCGTTGCCCAAGCCGCGCTCGGTGATCTGCTCACCCAGCCACATCAGGAACATCGTCCCTGCCGTCAGGCTGACCATCGCCGTGATGCGGAAGCCAAAGCCCGGCGCAAGCACCAGCCCTTGCGAGCTCTCCAATGCAATCGCGATCGACAGCGACTGGAACAGCGCCAACCCCAGCGTCCCGTAACGGGTGTACTGGGTGATCTTGCGCCGTCCGGCCTCGCCTTCCTTCTTCAACGCCTCCAACGTGGGCACCACGTAGGTCATCAGCTGCATGATGATCGATGCAGAGATGTACGGCATGATGCCCAGCGCAAAGACTGTGAAGCGCGACAGCGCACCGCCCGAGAACATGTTGAACAGGCTCAGGATGCCGCCCTGCTGCCCCTGGAAGAGCTGCTGCAGTTGCGTCGGATCGATGCCCGGCACCGGAATGTGCGCACCGATGCGATAGACGACGAGCGCCAGCACCAGGAAGACGAGCCGGCGACGGAGGTCACCGAACTTCCCGGTCTTGGCCAGCTGCGTTGCGTTGGTTGCCACTGTGTGCGTGTCCTAGAGCCTGTTGCCTTCAGCGCGCCGGCTTACTCAGCCAGGGAGCCGCCTGCCTTCTCGATGGCCGCCTTGGCGCCTGCGGTGGCGCCAACGCCCTTGAGCACGACCTTCTTGGTCAGCTCGCCAGCAGCGATCACCTTGACGTTCTTGGCCAGTTCGGGCACGAGGCCGGCTTGCTTGAGCGCCAGCACGTCGACTTCAGCTGCGCCCAGACGCTCGAGGTCCGACAAACGGATCTCGGCGTTGAACTTCAGCGATTGCGACTTGAAGCCACGCTTCGGCAGTCGGCGCTGCAGCGGCATCTGGCCGCCTTCGAAACCGACCTTGTGATAACCGCCCGCACGCGACTTCTGACCCTTGTGGCCACGGCCCGCGGTCTTGCCCAGGCCAGAGCCGATGCCGCGACCGACGCGGCGACGGGCCTTCTTGCTGCCCTCGGCCGGCTTGATGGTGTTGAGTTGCATCTTGTCCTCTGCCCGGTTCAGAGCACCTTCACCAGGTAGCTCACCTTGTTGATCATGCCGCGCACGGCCGGCGTGTCTTCCAACACCGACTCGCTGTTCAGCTTGCGCAGGCCCAGGCCACGGATCGTGGCACGGTGAGATTCGCGCGTCCCGATCGGGCTGCGAACCAGCTTCACCTTCAGAGTTTTCTTGTCATCAGCCATGACGATTGCTCCCGGCTTCAGTTGAAGATCTCTTCAACCGTCTTGCCGCGCTTGGCCGCCACTTCAGCGGGCGTCGACAGAGAGGTCAGTGCGTCCAGCGTGGCGCGCACCATGTTGTAAGGGTTGGTCGAACCGTGGCTCTTCGCCACGATGTCGGTCACACCCATCACTTCGAACACCGCGCGCATCG